>NZ_JBFPER010000001.1:0-1998721 GCF_040838325.1 Leuconostoc aquikimchii | reverse complement strand
ACGATTAATTGAGAATTGCATAATTATGCTCCTTTGAGTTTAGCAATATGCGTAGCATTGTTTTTAAATAGTTTAATTAAAAGATCTAGTAGTAGTAATAAGGGGTGTTTAAGTTGTGGATAACTGGGTGTTCACAACTTATGGTGCGATTAAACTTGTTCACAATGTTGTGGGAAAAGTCAGTAGTTTGTCATATCTTATCAACAGGTCCTATTTACCATTTTTTATCTCATCTGTTAGTGCTTCAAGCATTTCTTTTGTGCGCGCATCAGACTCTGCTTTTTCAGTAATTTTATTAGTTGCATGCAGAACGGATGAATGATCACGCCCACCAAATGAGCGGCCAATGTCTGGCAGGCTTTCATTTGTTAGCGTTCTGGTTAAGTACATGGCAACATGACGTGCGGTCACGAGATCTTTTTTGCGGCTGGTACTTTTGAGATCATCGATTGTTTGCATGTAATAATCAGCGACAACTTGTTGAATGCGGCCAACAGTTATTTTAAAGCCTTGATTAATATTTAAATCACCCAATATTTTTTGGGCTGTTTCTTTAGTAGCTGGTTTGTTACGATAACGTAGCATGGCTTCAAAACGATGAAATGTCCCTTCCAATGTACGGATATTGGAATCAATTTTATCGGCAATTAATTCTAAGACATCATTAGGAATATCTAAATTATCAGTCTCTGCTAAATTTTTAAGGATGGCCACACGTGTTGGTAAATCAGGCTTTTGAATATCCATTGAAATACCGGCTTCAAAACGAGACGTCAGACGAGATTGCAAATCAACAATTTCTGTTGGTAATTTATCTGATGTCATAATGATTTGTTTACCTGTTTTTGTTAGCACATTAAAGGTGTTAAAGAACTCTTCTTGCACTTTTTCTTTGCCAGACCAGAACTGGATATCATCAATAAGTAACAAGTCTACCGTGCGATATTCTTTTTTAAAGACAGCAGTTGCACCCTCTCCAGCTCGCAAAGATTCGGTAAAATCATTTAAAAAATCTTCTGCTGTCGCATATTTAATGCGGGCCGATGGTGTTGTTTTTGAGTAAGCGTTGCCAATGGCCTGCATTAAATGTGTTTTACCAAGCCCAACCCCACCGTAAATCAGGTATGGATTATAGACACGCCCAGGATCCTCAGCAACTGCACGTGCAATTGCGTAAGCATTTTCGTTACCAGTGCCTACAACAAATTTATCAAACGTAAAATTTTCATTTAAATCGGATTCTCGCGTGAATGTTAAATTTTCTGTTTGAATGAGTGTGGACTTTTGTATGGCTTCCGCAATTCGGAGTTCTGGCTTAATGAATCCTTCAGCAATTTCCATGGCATATTGCACAAAGCTCATGGCATAGGATTTATTCCAATTGTCAATGATATCAATGCTTTCATCAACAGGCACCTCTAAAATAATGCTTGATTCAGTTAAGGTAACTGGGACAAGTGGCTCTATATAGGTATCAAAGGAAACAGGACCAATTTCTTGATAGAATTTAGCTTTTACCTGATTCCATAATTCTTCTTTTGTTATGGGTTTTGTCACAAAAATCTCTCCTAATAAATTCGGTGTATTCTAAAAATAACGACAAATTAAAAAAATGGCGTCATGAACCGATCAACTTTTCTATTATATATAAAGAAGAAGTAGCAAAGATTATTATAACAGTAAGAAATGGAGTTTTCCACAGGAGAATGATAATTTTAGATAATATCAACAGTTGTGGACAAAATAATTAACAGTATGTGGATATAAGAGCGAACAAATGTGCGAGTTATCCACAAACAAACAACTTTATGCACACTTAAAAGTGGGTAAGGACAATATTTGAGGTTCGTTATAAACATTATCCACAATTTAACAATAACAAGCTGTGGATATGTGGATAACTTGTGAACAGCTCTGTGCGTAATGTTTTCGGAAACGTAGTTACTGCACAGGCTTGTGTCTTGTTTTGGATAAGATTGTGAATAGTAAAGAAAAGGTTAAGGGCTTAAAAAATTATCAGCCTTTGACAACTTATGTTTGCTATAATTAAACTTATGATTATATTATTTAACAAACCTTATAATGTTTTAACTAAATTCACGGATACTGAAGGTAGGCCAACTTTGGCTGATTATATTGCTATCCCACGTGTCTACGCCGCAGGTCGTTTAGATCTGGATAGTGAGGGGTTATTACTTTTAACAGATAGTGGTAAACTCAATCACGAGTTAACTGATCCTGAAAATAAAGCGTATAAAACCTATGTTGTGCAAGTTGAAGGTGTACCAACTAAAGCCCAGTTGAAGATGCTTGAGCAAGGTGTTGAATTAAAAGATGGCATAACGCTGCCAGCAAAAGTTAAACGTATACCATACCCGAAGTGGTTGTGGGAAAGGGAAAAGCCCATTCGTGTGCGCCAAAATCAACCCACTAGTTTCCTTCAAATTAAGATTAAAGAGGGACGAAATCGTCAAGTTCGCCGTATGACAGCAGCAGTTGGCATACCAACTTTACGTTTAATTCGCACACATATTGATACCTATCATATTGCTGACTTAAAACCTGGTGCGTATCGTGTGATAAAATAAACTTATTTTTTTGATGACATGTGATGGGAAACCGTTATAATGATAAAAGAAATTAAATATTAAATGAGGTGAAAGCATGGGACGTAAGTGGGAAAACATTAAAATGAAAAAGGCGCAGACAGACGGTGCTGCAGCCAAAGTTAATAGTAAATATGGGATTGAAATCTATGTTGCCGCCAAGCAAGGTGGCAGTATTGACCCAGAAGCCAATTCGACTTTAAAATTTGTCATTGAACGTGCCAAGCAAGCCCAGGTACCAAAACATGTCATTGAACGTGCGCTTGAGAAGGTAAGTGGTTCCGGTGATGAGACATTTATTGAAGGTCGTTATGAAGGATTTGGTCCTAATGGCTCACTAATTATTGTCGACACATTAACATCAAACGTTAACCGTACAGCGACAAACGTACGGACTGAGTTTAATAAAAATGGTGGTAATTATGGCGCAGCTGGATCAGTGAGTTATTTATTTGATGAGACCGGCGTCATTGTTTTTGAAGGAAATGATGCAGATGGCATGTTAGAAACACTATTAGATGCTGAAGTAGATGTGCGTGATGCGGAACAACAAGATGATCAAATCGTTGTCTATACAGAACCAAATGAGTTGCATAAAGCTATTGAAGTGTTGCGTCAAAGTGGTGTGTCAGAATTTTCAACGACAGAAATATCAATGCTACCACAAGCAGAAATGACGCTTGAAGGGGATGACTTAGCAGCATTTGAAAAATTAATTGATGTCCTTGAATCAGATGAGGATGTTCAAACAGTGCATCACAATGTGGTACTGTCGTGAAAATAAACAGGTGATTTAATTGAGAAAGTAACTACTTGTTATTGTTATCCAAGGAAACAAGTCGTATAATAGTAACATTAGGTTTTTTAGTGTATTTTTAGTTACGATTAATTGATGTTAATTGCTTGCTTATGCAGTTAATCCATGTTATGATTAAAATCGAATTGCAAAGTTTTTGCAGGTAAAAAATAGTGAATAGAGGTGAACACATATGAAGCGTACATACCAACCAAAGAAGCGTCATCGTGAACGCGTACACGGATTCCGTAAACGCATGAGCACAAGCAACGGTCGTAAAGTTTTGGCTCGCCGTCGTGCAAAGGGCCGCAAGGTTCTATCAGCCTAACAAGGTCGCTGCTATGCAGTGGCTTTTTTATTTAATAAAAGACCATATAAATAGACATGGTTACTATAAAATATTAAGGTATTATGTGACTGAGTAACAGGTGATTAACACCACTATATCAAATCCTCAAGAGAGACTTAATCAAATGAGAAAAACTTTTCGAATTAAAAAACCAACTGACTTTCAGCTTGTTTTTAATAAGCATCGGTCTGTTGCAAATAAATATTTTATTGTTTATCAGTTAGGTAAAAGCGATCAGAAGCATTTTCGACTAGGTATTTCCGTTAGCAAAAAAATTGGTAAAGCGCATGATCGTGTTTGGGTCAAGCGTCGTATTCGTCAAAGTATTTTGGAATTAAAACCACAATTGCCTAATGAACTTGATATATTGGTAATTGCACGGCCAGCAGTGGCAAAGCAAAGTCAAAAATTTATCAAAGAACAAATCGTACATGTGCTGAAATTGGCTAATATCCTGAAAGTGGCAAAATAATGAAACGTTTTACTAATATTTTAAAAAAAATCGGTCCGTTACCGCTGATTCTAGCTGTCGTCGCGTTAATTATTATCATTATTGCTGGTATGAGCTTTAGTGGGCATGTTGCCTCGCATAGTTTGTGGAGTGCTGTTGTTGCGGCGTTCACCTCTGCTATATTAGGGGCTTCGGCATGGTTTGGTAATAACTATGGTATGGGAATTATTGTTTTTACAATTTTAATTCGTTTTTTGATTTTACCTTTAATGGTTTATCAAATTCAATCAATGATGAAGATGCAAATTGTACAACCAGCGCTCAAGGCATTGCAATCTAAGTATCCAGGGAAAGATACTGAAAGTCGTCAATTGATGATGGCTGAGCAGCAAGCCTTGTATAAGGATGCCGGAGTAAACCCATTTGCATCAATGTTGCCTCTTATCGTGCAAATGCCAGTGTTGATTGCCTTGTATCAATCAATTTATAATTCACAAGTCTTGAGATCAGGCAAGTTTTTATGGTTACAATTAGGAAATAATGATCCTTACTATATTTTGCCAATATTGGCAGCACTCTTCACATTTGCCTCATCGTGGTTATCAACACAAGCCACACCAGAGCAAAATGGGCTGACAAAGGCGATGCCTTATATTTTCCCAGTCGTGATTTTTTTCTCTGCAATTGCTGTGCCAAGTGCGTTATCATTGTATTGGGTAGTCGGAAACTTGTTTCAAACTATTCAAACATTTTTCTTACAAAATCCTTTTAAAATAAGACGTCAACGTGAATTAGAAGCGCAAAAAGAGCGTGATTTGAAACGTAAAATCAAAAAAGCAAAGCGTAGTACCAAGCGTTAATATATTCGTGCTGTGTTGCCGGTCAGGCAACACAGCTTTTTTATTGTTTAAAAGTACCAAACAAAAAAGATTGAAAAATGGCGGTATAATGTTATTCTGAAATAAGAAATAAGAAATAAGAAATAAGAAAAAATAAGAAATAAGAAATAAGAAATAAGAAATAAGAAATATAAAGATAATGGAGATTTTGAGATGAGGAAGCAGAGAGTAAGTAACTATCAGTTCTCAGTTCTTTTAGTTGTGGTATTATTTTTATTTAATTATTTGTCATCACAGATTATTGACGCCATTCAATCTTATCAACCCAGTGCGTATAGCATTGCAACTGGGAGTGTAGGAAAATTATTAACCTATATTAGTCATAATTGGCTGACTTATGGCATAACGTTAATTGGTTATTTTTTTGTTTGGATGATGCTAATAATGGTCGTTGTTACGACCATGTTGTTAACATGGGGCATATCGCGTAAAGAAAACTTTCTGACTGGATTAAAATCGTTACAAATTCATCTTGCTGTTTTTGTTATGATGCTGTTATTGATACCTTTAAATCAAGTTGGCTTTAAATTTCCAATTGCTTATTATCTTACAATTCCAAAAACATTTATTGATCCAATAAAAACGCCCATTGTTTGGATTGTAGTCGGTTTTGTTAATATTTGCTTATTATTGGTAGCGTATCGCTTAAGGCTGATGCCATATTTTGCGATAACAACACGTGGCAGTTTGAAGGCAAATATGATACATAGTTGGCGACAAACAAAGTTTCAGACTGGACAGTTTCTTTTAACAATTGGAAAGTATGCGTTAATAACAATTATTGTTGTTGGTGGACTCTTTTGGTTACAACGATTGTTTGATCAGGGACGACACGATGGTTTGAATCGTAGCATGGCAAATATCTTGATTGCTATCGCGATTGGCTATTTTTACGTTGTCACAAGTCAAGTTTTTTTACTTTTCGTCATTAAAGATCAGCAAACCGCTCGTATACGATTGCGCGATAGAAAATTATATTTGATAATAACGCAAGTCGTTATCATTGTTCTCGTTGGCGCAGTTAGTAGCTCACTTTCAGGGAAATTTGTTAGTCAACCTATTAAAAACTATGTTGTGATTGCACACAAAGGTGTATCGTCAGAAAGTGATGCCTCGAATACGATTATCAGCCTAAATAAGGTTTCTAAAACAAAACCGGACTATGTAGAAATAGATATTCAAGCAACAAGTGATGGTGTTTATGTTTTAAGTCATAATGCCAAAATTAAAGCAAAAAATGGTAAAACGTATCAAATTAATGAGACACCTTGGCATGTCTTAAAAAATGTGCGTTATGAAGAAAATGGGAAAATCATTACTGCGACGCCGTTTTTGACGTACATTAAACGTGCAAATCAATTAAATCAAAAATTGCTTGTTGAATTAAAAATCAATACAACAATTACGACAGCACAACTCGTTAATTTTCAAAAAAAGTACGGACAGTACCTAACAGAAAATCGTGCACAATTGCAGTCAATGAATCAAAATGCGATTAAGCGATTGGCAAAATATTCCGATAGGCCAATAGGTTTACTATCGCCGGTTGTTAACAGTGTTAATCGTGCAAAGTTTAATACGTTTTATGCGATGGAATATTCCAATGTCAATACTAATATTGCACGTCAAGTGACTAAAGATCATAAAAAATTATATGTATGGACATTGAACACAGAAGCAGATATTAATAGTAATTATGCATTAGGTGTTCAAGGATATATTACGGATTACCCAAAAGAAACACGTGCATTGTTGCAGAAATTATCACGACATGCAGTCTATGCTGATGCAATTTGGTATATTGTGATGTTACAAAAAACGGCTATTTAATACTGGTTTTAAGTCCAGCGGCAGGGTAAAACTGGTATAATATACTCTGATATATTGAAGTGATGCCATTGCGAGAGTGAGGTACAAGAAAACATTAATGGCTAGGCGGAAAATTGCTTCGCAAAACAACAATTTAATACTGCGTGCGATGCAACCAGGAGACACTGATGCACTTGCACACATTTATTTAGATGCCCGTATCCTCAATTTTCCTTGGGTCAAATCACCGAAACTAGCTGACTTTGAGTTGGCTAGTTTCGGTGAAGTTGTACAGGTTGCTATATTTGATGATGAAATTGTTGGGTTTGCCTCACTATCAGAATGGGATAGCTTTTTACATTTATTATTTATCAAAGTAGGTTTTCAACGACAAGGTATTGGGACGCTTTTATTAAACTGGGCACGCCAAATGACCAAAGCGCCACTTGAATTGAAAGTGGTCACAGCTAATATCAGCGCACAACACTTCTACGAACGTGAAGGTTTTAAAATGGTTGCGCATACAATTTTATCAAATCCAACGAATGTGACGTACAGAGATGATCGAGACAGTTAAAAAATTTAATAACTTTACGTGGTACCATGTGTCTAATTTAACCACAGAGGATAATCAAATATTAGTCAGTGAACATCAACTAACTAATGAAATTATTGGCTATGCTGTTGACCATAACGAGTCAGTACGTATGGAATACGATGTGGCCACTGATGAGGCCTTGATGGTCATTGACGTTATTTCATATCACGAAAATGTAGTTGAAACACGGCCCATTGGCATTTTGTTTGCGCATGGCGATTTATATACATTTTCACACTCAGTGACTGATTATATTCAAGCTGTTTTATTAGATCCTAAAAATCGGCAAAAGCGTGGGAATGATAATGAAATTAGTGCAATTGATTTTGTGATGACAGGGTTGTATTCATTGATGACACGTTATGTGTCACAGGTAACAGAAATTAATCGTAAGCGTCGTGTGATTCAAGCACAATTGGGTCATCATAAACGGACGACAAAGCAAATGAATGATTTATTGCGATTACAAACGCAAATGATTTATATTCAAAATTCACTAGCTAACAATCATGTGATGCTTAATGCGTTTAAACAAGATTTTAAAACTAAAATTGCTCACTTTGAAGAAGAGCATATTGATGATGTACGTGTTGAAGTCGGGCAAGCCGAACATATGGCAGATATAGCGATGGCTGTCATCAATTCAGTTTCAGACGCATACGGTAACTTAAGTAATCGTGATTTGAATTGGACAATGAAAGTGCTAACAGTGTATTCAATTGTGTTGACAGTGCCTACAATTGTTAGTGGTTTTTATGGCGAAAATGTCAAGTGGTTACCATTTGCGGCGGCACAAGATGGTTGGTGGATAACGATTGTGATTACACTGATTTTAATGGCAGCTGTTAGCTTAGTACTGGCGTTGAGCGGCTTTTTCAGAAAGTAACCAAAGAGGGATTATATGAAACTATTAGAGGATCGTATTCGTCAAGATGGACGCGTCTTGGGGACAGAAGTATTAAAAGTTGACACCTTTTTGAATCACCAAATTGACCCTGAACTGATGGCAGAAATTGGTGCAGAGTTTGGTAGGTTGTTTGCGGATAAAAAAATTGATAAAATTTTGACCGTCGAATCTTCAGGTATTGCGCCTGCGGTGTTTACTGGCTGGGTATTGCACGTACCAGTGGTATTTGCCCGAAAAAACAAATCACTGACTTTGCCAGATGACGTGTGGTCAGCCAATGTTTATTCTTTTACAAAACAAGCAACAAATCATATTATGATTGATCGTCGTTTCTTGAAAGCCGATGAAAACGTCTTATTGATTGATGACTTTTTGGCTAATGGCCAGGCAATTGAAGGCTTATTGTCAATTGCGCAACAAGCGGAAGCAAAGGTTGTTGGCGTGGGTATTGTGATTGAAAAAACATTTCAAAAGGGCCGGAAAATTTTAGATGAACGTGGCATAAAAGTTGAAAGTTTAGCGCGCATTAAATCATTTGATGATGGTAACGTATTTTTTTTATAATCAAAATAGATGTTTCACGTGAAACATCGTGAAAAAATAGGCGTCATTCTAGCATAGGGCTTGTTGCTAGAATGACGCCTATTTTAAATTTCAGACACACTTACCCCAGAATTGATCACGAACCTTAATAGATTTTGTTATGCCATATGTTAATTTAAAAGGTGCGAAGCGTCTACCGTTTGTTACTAGTACCCAGTATCATGTTACTTTTTATCAAAAAATAATTTTAAAATAACGGATGAATGCCTACTTGGATTTAAAGGGCAACAGATTAAAATAGTGATATATCAGTTTTCTAGTTTAATCCCTACAAAACTGACACTCAAAATTGGTATAATGGTAGCAATGATTATCATAAAACAAGCGATACTTTGATATTAAGCAAATGACACAAGCTATTAGCGTGTCAGTACATACGAGGTGAAATATGAATTTGCACATTATGCCAGATTGGCATGCATACACGATGACTTTGCCAGATTTTAACGATTCAGTTCAGCAAACACAGCTTTTTTTGTCACAGGGGCAAGCAGTTGAGCTGATTTTAGTGGACTACTTACCTAAATTACGTCAAATTTTATCAGACAAAGCAATTGAAGCGGCTGAAACGTGGTCAGTATATGATTTATTGCAACGAATCACAATAAAAGCTGCCAAACCATTAGCTTTATCCGATTTTTCATGGCCCGAAAATGCGCAATTTGTGTACATGGCAGATTGTATTAACGTTCAAGTCGCGGGAAATCATTTTGCAACGATAGGACTTGAACAGCCTGCATTAACACGATTTGAAAAAATTGATTTATGGACGGATAACGCACGAAGCCAAGAGTTGTTGATTGATGATCGCGGCTTTATTTCTCGGGTGACAACATTTGATGATGACGAGGCCATTTTACGTCGAGACTACTTAACACCTAGCGGAGACATTGCTGTTCAAGAAGACTGTACAACTGGTATTGTGACAACACAACAACTATGGACGACCCAGACAACATTTGTCAATATGGCTGAGTTAATTACCGCAGCGTTAGCTTATCATCTGCAGTCGGTACCTGAAAACGAGTATCTTATTATGGCACAGAGTCAAATGGCTACTTTTCTTGTCAATGAATTGGCACCAAAGCAGCCAACCATTTTAAGTTATCAAGCTGAGCGTACAAATGAACAACTTGCCAAAAATAATTTGTTACAAGCTTCTAGTATGACGGATTTTTCTGTAACGGATACAACAGAACAATATGGCAGAATTATGGCACAGATAGATCAGGAGGAAACGCTTGCTATTATCCCGCCATACGTTGCAACACAGCAAGTTAAACGTTCTACGGGGCGGCCTTTTTCGACTGTTTATTGGCGCGCAGCCACAATAACACGAGCTGATTTTGAAGCAGTAAGCAGCGTTCTAGCAAATCACCCAAATGTTTTTGTCTTGATTGAAACGTCGCAATCACATGCGTCATTTGATACACTGATTGAAATAGCTAGCCAAACTGTAGCTAACGCACATGGCATTGTGGATAGTGATAGTCAGATGGCCTATAAAACGCGTTTTCAATTTGTGACACCACAAAGTGAAGTGCAGCGTACGCGTTATATGGCTAACACACGTGTTTTGTTAGACCTCAGTGATAGACCAGACCAATTTTTACAAACGAAAGCAATCACTTATGGGGTACCGCAAATTAATGTCATAAAGACTGATTATTTGATACCCAATAAAAATGGCAAATTATTGCGCGATAAGTCAGAATTAGTGGGGACGTTGAACTTTTACCTAGACGATGAGCATTATTTGGAAGAAACACAAGAAACAACGCATCAAATGGTTGCAGAATATAGTGAAGATATGATTTGGATTAAGTGGCAACAAATTTTTAATAAGATTAAGCAAAGGCGTATATAAATGGCAGATATTTCAGTGCTTCAAATTGGAGACAATGATTGGACAGCTCAAATTGATACAACACATATTGATTGGCAGCATACGACAATTCTTGATTTACCCACACGGTTAACGCGTCAAAAAGATCCCTATGTGCTAGAACAAACATATGTTGTATTGACTGATAATGAGCTGTCAAGTACGTTATTGTCAAGTCAAATTAGTGAGTGGCCTGCGCTACGGGTAATTTATTTTGCCAAAACGATCACACCGGACTTTCAAGAAATATTGGCTGAACGGCGTGCTTTTTGTGTGCAAGATACAACGCCGAAAGCAATTCAAAACCGCCTTCAGACTGACTTTGAATTTGATCAAATAGGCTTTCCAACACGTTTTAGTGAACAACAATTTATGCCAATGCCGCCCACTGGGATACACTTTAAACGTGCAGGTCGCTTTTCGGCACAATTTAGTGGTGATTTTGGTCAAGTGTGGCAACAAATTGGGACATTGAAGACATTTGTTGGCGATTTGGTGCCACATGTTGAAAATATGGTTTGGTTAGATTATGATCAGACACAAACAGTGGCTGTGCAGTTACAATTTGTTTTTTACAAAGATAATCACATACAAGCGGTTCAAACAGTGACTGGTGATGCGTTACGACAACAACATACAATTGGTGGGATAGATGATTATCAAGACTATCAAATTTTAATTTTTGCTAAAGGCGCCGGTGAATTAGATCTACATGTGTTACATCAACGCCGCTCGCGACACGGGTTGGGGACCTTGTTGCCCGGGGATGATTGGCAGATGACCGATGACAATGAAGAAGTGTTAAGTTATTTTAATCCTGGGGATCGTCAGGCACCGTTAATTGTTAATTTTTCGGGCATTCGGTTACATGTGGATGGCTTTGAAATGCGGGGGCCATTAAATGAACTAGGGACACCATACCTACTTTTCTCAGATGTTAGAATGCAAGGTGGTGCTTTTCATATTGGATCAGAAGCGTATGAACAAAAGATCATTGAAACAATTAAAAAAGCTATGAAAACGCTGAATTTACAACCAGAAGATGTGATTTTAACTGGTTATTCCATGGGAAGTTTGCCAGCAATGTATTACGCTGCTGACATTAAGCCACATGCCATTGTTGTGGCTAAACCACTGATTAGTTTAGGCACATTGACGGGAAATGCTGAGTTCCCCAGAGAAGTGAACCAAGATTGGACGTTAGATGTGCGACGTTTTTTGGCGGGACGTATGCATCCAGATGATACCGACATGTTAGATAGCATTTTGTGGCAGCATATTGAAAATGTTGATTGGTCCAAAATAGCGGTAGCATTATTTACACTCAAGCAAGATGAGTATGATGGTCAAAGTCTGCCACAGTTACTAAAATTTTTTGAAGAGAACAAGACACCAGTAATACATACACAAGAAGTGGGCACACACACGGCCAAAATACCAGAAATGATAGTGTTTATAAAAACACAGTTGGCAAATCTAAGAGATAGTATGCGGGAGGGTCGGTAAGCGTTATGCAATATCAGATATATTGGACACCACAAACACAATTATTTGAATTACAAGGGGCGACAGTCGATTTTCGGGCATTAGATGCTGTTTATTATGAGCATTACTTTTTGCCAAGTGGGCGTGTAATCGCTACTTGGCACTCTAATCATCATTTTCAACATGAAAAAAAGGTCTCAGATTTACCGCAACTGTTACGTGGTGTCACCTATACGATTGAACGAAGCATTGATAACAGTGAGCGTATGTTTGCTTATTTGGTTGTCACCTTCTATGATGACCAATATCAAAAATTAGCAACGACTAGTCAAAATGCCGATAAAATAACGATCACAGTGCCAGAACATTATGCTTTTTATACCATTGATTTGGTGTCTGCTGGTAATGGTCATTTTGTCTTTCATAACTTTGTTATTCGCCAACAAACAGCCGGTGTACTACGAGATAATGACTTGACTATAGCGCCTAATTTGTATGCCTATCTTCAAGTGCCAGAAAAAATAACGACGAAGACCTTGCGTGTTATTTTTTCTGAGCCTGAAAAAATGATAACTGATTACATGACGGACTGGATAAACGAAACGCAACAAGCTGTACAATATATTGCAAGTAGTGATGTTGATGCTGGTTTTTATCGTAGTCACGAGCCAGCGTTGATAGCGGCTGTTAAAAATGCACGTAAACAGGTGCATGCAAACAAGGTTGAATTTGTCGGGTATGGTCCAATATCAAGTTATGCAGCATTGTATTATCAGCAACAGATCAAAGGTAGTGCGGCAATTATTAGTGAAGATGTTGAGCTCTCGCCAAGACCAGATTTGAAGATTGTAAGGACAGTTGATAATGTACAATATCTGGGCAATCCTATTGTGGCAAACTATCAGGTCGATATAATCGTCCCACATCCGAAATATGAACGTTTGGGTATGTTGAATTATGACACACCAACGCCAAAAGAGTTGCGGCGACAGCAGGCGTATGATGCCGCACATCCTAAAAAAAGCACGATATCACAGTTTTTTACGAAAAATAAAAACACGCGTTAACGTGTTATTGTTTTAAAACTTGATTTTTAATTGTCACCATACTCATACTTGTGAGTGTATCTGTACTTTTTTCATGGATTGATACTGACCAAACTTGTAATGAATGGCCAATAGTGACAGGTGTGGCCGTTGCGACTAAAGTACCATGAGTGGCTGCTTTTAAATGATGTGTGTGTATATCAACACCAACTGGCACCAGGTGACTAGGGAGACATTCTTTGGCACCAAGTGAAGCGGCTGTTTCAGCTAGTAGTGCGTTAATGCCACCGTGAACGACACCATACGGTTGCATGAGCTTTTCACTGATAGGCACTTCAACAATTGTTTTTTCTGCCGATAATAAGGTGGTTTTTAACCCTAAAAGTTCTATAATATTCATAAGAACAAAATCCCCTTTCTGAATGGAGTATAACATATGACAACTTGGAACATTGTAAAAGTCTACAAAGAAATTTTATTTGAAACGAATGCTGATGGTAAAAATCCTGGTAAAATCGCTAAGATTACGATGAATGATATTGCAACGCACAATGCCTTTACACCAGGTATGGTGGCTGAAATGATTGATGCGTTCACCATTGCGCGTGATGATGCCGAAATTGGTGTTATTATTATGACTGGTGCAGGCGATCAAGCTTTTTCATCCGGTGGGAATCAGAAAGTTCGTGGTAATGGTGGCTATGTTGGTGTTGATGGTATACCACGTTTAAATGTGTTGGATTTACAACGTTTAATGCGCATTATACCTAAACCAATTATTGCGATGGTAAAAGGCTGGTCTGTTGGTGGCGGGAATGTCTTGCAGCTGGTCGCCGATTTGACTATAGCTGCTGACAATGCCAAGTTTGGTCAAACTGGACCCATGGTTGGGTCATTTGACGCAGGCTATGGTTCAGGATACCTTGCCCGTGTCATTGGACATAAGCGGGCTAAGGAAGTGTGGTTTTTAAACCATTTCTATACTGCTGACGAAGCTTACCAAATGAATTGGATTAACAAAGTTGTGCCATTAGCAGATGTCGAAGCTGCCACAATGACATGGTCAGATGAGTTGTTAACGAAATCACCTACCGCGCTGAGATTCATCAAAGCAGCTATGAATGCGGACACAGACGGTTTGGCCGGTTTGCAACAGTTTGCTGGGGATGCAACCATGTTGTATTACACATCAGATGAGGCTAAAGAAGGTCGCGATGCATTTAAAGAAAAACGTGATCCTAACTTTGATCAATTTCCAAAGTTCCCTTAAAACACCAGTTAGGTGTTTTTTATTATTAAATAATGAGTTTAAAATGATATTAATTTGACAAAAACTATAATACAATGCACAATAGCAAATAAGAGGATTGGTTATGAAACTTAAAATTGCGATAGCACAAATTGATATTGCCCTAGGTGAACCTAAACATAATCAGCAAACAGTGGCCTACTATGCGCAAAAAGCAGCTGAGGCTAATGCCGACGTGTTAGTCTATCCAGAAATGTGGAATACGGGCTATGCGTTGACTGAATTAGGCGATTTGGCAGATAACAATGGCAAAGACAGTCAGGCGTTACTCAGCAAATTAGCAAAGCAGTATCATCTTAATATTGTGGGCGGTTCGGTGGCAACAAAACAAGCGAATAAATTTTATAACACGATGTTTGTTTTTGATGCATTAGGCCAAAAAGTTTCTGAATACAATAAATTGCATCTTTTTGGTTTGATGAATGAGGAAAAATATGTGTCTGCTGGGCACGCAGTTAATACTTTTGATTTAGCAGATGTGAAGTCGGCGGCTGCAATTTGTTATGATATTCGTTTTCCAGAGTGGTTGCGCACCATGATGTCGGTTGGACCCCAAGAAATTTTATACGTGGTAGCTGAGTGGCCCATTCAGCGCATCGAACAATGGCAAATCATGTTACAGGCACGTGCAATTGAAAATCAGGCATTTGTCGTTGCGGCTAATCGCGTTGGTCGGGATAATAATAATGTGTTTGGTGGGCGCTCGTTGATTATTGATCCTTTGGGTCGCATTTTACAGCAGGCAGGGGATACACAAGAAATGTTGTTAATCGGTGACATAAATACTGACGATGAGCAAGCAGTTCGCGGGGAAATACCAGTTTTTGATGATCGACGACCTGAGTTATATTATTAGGAGAAATTATGCAATTTGAAGAATCCAATTTACTAAAAACATTACCTAAGCAGTTTTTTGCGTCACTTGTTGCCAAAGTAAATGCTAAAATTGCGGCAGGTGCGGATGTTATTAATTTAGGACAAGGTAATCCAGACTTACCAACACCTGATTATATTGTCAAAGCCATGCAAAACGCGACAGCTAAAGCTGTTGATCATAAATATTCATTATTTCGTGGTGAATTACGATTTAAAGAAGCAATTGCTCAGTTTTACTTAACTGAATATGGTGTGACCATTGATCCCAAAACAGAAGTGGCTATTTTGGCTGGCAGTAAAATTGGCTTAGTTGAACTGCCTTGGGCACTGATGAATCCTGGGGACACGCTTTTGTTACCCAATCCAGGTTATCCAGATTATTTGTCTGGTGCTTCTTTGGGTCGTGTGAACTACGAAACAGTACCACTTAAACGGGACAATGATTTTTTAATAGACTATTCAGCAATCCCAACGACAATAGCAAAAAAAGCTAAGTTTCTTTACATGAATTATCCTAATAATCCAACAGGTGCTATTGCGACAGCAGAATTTTATGAACAAACGGTTGCCTTTGCGACACAACATACTGTTGGTATTGTTTCAGATTTTGCATATGGGGCAATTGGCTTTGATGGCCATAAGCCACTCTCCTTTTTGCAAACACCAGGCGCAAAAGCTGTCGGCATTGAAACCTACACGCTTTCAAAAACATTTAACATGGCGGGCTGGCGTGTTGGTTTTGCAGTAGGAAATGCTGATATGATTGAAGCTATCAACTTAATTCAAGATCACCTATTTGTCTCAATTTTTCCAGCAATACAAGATGCAGCAGTTGAGGCGTTAAGCAATACAACGGCACGTCAAAATGCTGTTAAGTCACTGCGACAGACATACGAAAGTCGGCGAAATGCTTTTATTTCAGCTGTGCGTACATTCAATTGGGAACCTTATATGCCTAAAGGCGCTTTTTATGTCCTCATGCCGGTACCGAAAGGCTATACTTCTGCATCATTTGCTGACTCACTATTAACAGAAGCAAACGTAGCCGTAGCAGATGCGTCAGGGTTTGGGGATGAAGGTGAAGGTTACATTCGTGTTGGGTTAACAATCACAGAAAAACGTTTAGTAGAAGCTGCAAAAAGAATTGGGCAGTTAGCAGTATTTAAAGATCAAAAACAGGGAATTTAAAGGTACAAACGCGAGCGTTTGTACGATTTGAAGAATGAGGAAAAAGAAAGGGGGGAAGAAAGTATTGACAAGTAAAAAAAAGGGTGTATAGTATTAATAGTTGTCTGATACGCGAGACGAAGAGCAAGGAAGCGAAAATTGTGAGACTTAAAAAAGTCATTGCAAAAAGTAGTTGACAGAGCGAAATGAGCGTGGTAAGATAGTATAGTTGTCTCAGAGAGAGATAGCGCGTAGCACATTGAAAACTGAACAAAACTTTGAACAAACGAATCTGTTGCTGTAATGCGAGAGCATTAAGAAGTAACAAATTTGCGAAGTCAATTCGTAACAAACAAAAAAACGGATAAACGTTATAGAGATATAGCAAAAGTCAGTTTAATCGAAGAGTACATCTTCAAGCGATGAATTTAAATTCATTTAAATTGAGAGTTTGATCCTGGCTCAGGATGAACGCTGGCGGCGTGCCTAATACATGCAAGTCGAACGCGCAGCGAAAGGTGCTTGCACCTTTCAAGCGAGTGGCGAACGGGTGAGTAACACGTGGATAACCTACCTCAAGGTTGGGGATAACATTTGGAAACAGATGCTAATACCGAATGAGACGAGTGATCGCATGATGACTGGTTAAAAGGCGCTACGGCGTCGCCTAGAGATGGATCCGCGGTGCATTAGTTAGTTGGTGGGGTAAAGGCTTACCAAGACAATGATGCATAGCCGAGTTGAGAGACTGATCGGCCACATTGGGACTGAGACACGGCCCAAACTCCTACGGGAGGCTGCAGTAGGGAATCTTCCACAATGGGCGAAAGCCTGATGGAGCAACGCCGCGTGTGTGATGAAGGCTTTCGGGTCGTAAAGCACTGTTGTATGGGAAGAACAGCTAGAGTAGGGAATGACTGTAGTTTGACGGTACCATACCAGAAAGGGACGGCTAAATACGTGCCAGCAGCCGCGGTAATACGTATGTCCCAAGCGTTATCCGGATTTATTGGGCGTAAAGCGAGCGCAGACGGTTGATTAAGTCTGATGTGAAAGCCCGGAGCTCAACTCCGGAAAGGCATTGGAAACTGGTCAACTTGAGTGCAGTAGAGGTAAGTGGAACTCCATGTGTAGCGGTGGAATGCGTAGATATATGGAAGAACACCAGCGGCGAAGGCGGCTTACTGGACTGTAACTGACGTTGAGGCTCGAAAGTGTGGGTAGCAAACAGGATTAGATACCCTGGTAGTCCACACCGTAAACGATGAACACTAGGTGTTAGGAGGTTTCCGCCTCTTAGTGCCGAAGCTAACGCATTAAGTGTTCCGCCTGGGGAGTACGACCGCAAGGTTGAAACTCAAAGGAATTGACGGGGACCCGCACAAGCGGTGGAGCATGTGGTTTAATTCGAAGCAACGCGAAGAACCTTACCAGGTCTTGACATCCTTTGAAGCTTTTAGAGATAGAAGTGTTCTCTTCGGAGACAAAGTGACAGGTGGTGCATGGTCGTCGTCAGCTCGTGTCGTGAGATGTTGGGTTAAGTCCCGCAACGAGCGCAACCCTTATTGTTAGTTGCCAGCATTCAGATGGGCACTCTAGCGAGACTGCCGGTGACAAACCGGAGGAAGGCGGGGACGACGTCAGATCATCATGCCCCTTATGACCTGGGCTACACACGTGCTACAATGGCGTATACAACGAGTTGCCAACCTGCGAAGGTGAGCTAATCTCTTAAAGTACGTCTCAGTTCGGACTGCAGTCTGCAACTCGACTGCACGAAGTCGGAATCGCTAGTAATCGCGGATCAGCACGCCGCGGTGAATACGTTCCCGGGTCTTGTACACACCGCCCGTCACACCATGGGAGTTTGTAATGCCCAAAGCCGGTGGCCTAACCGTAAGGAGGGAACCGTCTAAGGCAGGACAGATGACTGGGGTGAAGTCGTAACAAGGTAGCCGTAGGAGAACCTGCGGCTGGATCACCTCCTTTCTAAGGATAAACGGAAAGTAGCAGGGGCATTAGATTGTCAAATTCGAGAAGTTCAAAGTTTTGTTTAGTTTTGAGTGTGATACCGACATAGGGATCATGGTCAAAGATGACACCTATGGGGAATTAGCTCAGCTGGGAGAGCACCTGCTTTGCAAGCAGGGGGTCAGCGGTTCGAACCCGCTATTCTCCATAGGCAGTGTCAAAGCTGCCGGAGTTGCACATTGAAAACTGAATAGTAACAAATTCTTTTAAAGATAAGTAAAATTATTAATAAATTAAGCCGAGAAACAAAGCAAAAAAGAAATTCTGTAACAGGAATGGATAAAAAACGCAGGTCTGAAAGAAGACCAACTCATAAACTTAAAGCACAACTACGGTTGTGACGGTTAAGTTAATAAGGGCGCGTGGTGGATGCCTTGGCACTAGGAGCCGATGAAGGACGTGACTAACTACGATAAGCTTTGGTGAGCGGTAAGTACGCTATGACCCAGAGATTTCCGAATGGGGAAACCCAACTCGAAAAGAGTTGTCAATAATTGAATACATAGATTATTGACGGAACACGCTGTGAACTGAAACATCTCATTAGCAGCAGGAGCAGAAAGAAAAATCGATTCCCCAAGTAGCGGCGAGCGAAACGGGAAGAGCCCAAACCAGAGTGCTTGCATTCTGGGGTTGTAGGACTGATAAATAGGAGTTACAAAAGTGTTTTATAGCAGAACAAGTTGGGAAACTTGGCTAAAGAGGGTGATAGCCCCGTACGCGAAATAAAGCACACTTCTTTCAGGATCCTGAGTACGGCCGGACACGTGAAATCCGGTCGGAATCTGCGGGGACCATCCCGTAAGGCTAAATACTCCCTAGTGACCGATAGTGAACCAGTACCGTGAGGGAAAGGTGAAAAGCACCCCGGAAGGGGAGTGAAATAGTTCCTGAAACCACGACGCCTACAAGAAGTCAGAGCCCGTTAATGGGTGATGGCGTGCCTTTTGTAGAATGAACCGGCGAGTTACGGTATCGTGCGAGGTTAAGGTGGAAAGACCGGAGCCGCAGCGAAAGCGAGTGTGAATAGCGCGAATAGTACGATGCTGTAGACCCGAAACCAGGTGACCTACCCATGGTCAGGATGAAGGTGAGGTAAAACTTACTGGAGGTCCGAACCGGTGCATGTTAAAAAATGCTCGGATGAACTGTGGGTAGCGGTGAAATTCCAAACGAACCTGGAGATAGCTGGTTCTCTCCGAAATAGCTTTAGGGCTAGCCTCATTATAAGCATACTGGAGGTAGAGCACTGTTAAGCCTAGGGGCCCATCTCGGGTTACCAAAGTTTGATAAACTCCGAATGCCAGCTATGTATGAATGGGAGTCAGACGATGAGTGATAAGATCCACCGTCGAAAGGGGAACAGCCCAGATCGCCAGTTAAGGTCCCTAAATATATGTTAAGTGGAAAACGATGTGATAGTGCATAGACAACTAGGATGTTGGCTCAGAAGCAGCCACCATTTAAAGAGTGCGTAATAGCTCACTAGTCGAGTGCCATTGCGCGGAAAATGTACCGGGGCTAAACATATTACCGAAACTGCGGGTGTACTTAAAAGTACGCGATAGGAGAGCGTTGTAAGGGCAATGAAGGTAGACTGTAAGGACTACTGGAGCGCTTACAAGTGAGAATGCCGGTATGAGTAGCGAAAGACAGGTGAGAATCCTGTCCACCGAATGACTAAGGTTTCCTGGGGAAGGCTCGTCCTCCCAGGGTTAGTCGGGACCTAAGGCGAGGCTGAGAAGCGTAGTCGATGGATAACAGGTTGAGATTCCTGTACCAGTAGTAATGCGTTTGACCGATGGAGGGACGCAGGAGGCTAACAGAAGCGCACCGATGGATGAGTGCGTGCAAGCAGTAAGTTTGGCGAAGAGTGAAATGCTTTTTACTGATAAGAACAAGCTGTGATGCGGATCGAAATAAAGTAGAGAAGTCTGAGATGTCACACTGCCGAGAAAAGCTTCTAGGAAGTATTACACTGCCCGTACCGCAAACCGACACAGGTAGTCGAGTGGAGAACACTAAGGTGAGCGAGAGAACCCTCGTTAAGGAACTCGGCAAAATGACCCCGTAACTTCGGGAGAAGGGGTGCTCATTGTAAAAGATGAGCCGCAGTGAATAGGCCCAGGCGACTGTTTATCAAAAACACAGGTTTCTGCAAAATCGTAAGATGAAGTATAGGGGCTGACGCCTGCCCGGTGCTGGAAGGTTAAAAGGAGTGCTTAGCTTCGGCGAAGGTACGAATTGAAGCCCCAGTAAACGGCGGCCGTAACTATAACGGTCCTAAGGTAGCGAAATTCCTTGTCGGGTAAGTTCCGACCCGCACGAAAGGCGTAACGATCTGGGCACTGTCTCAACGAGGGACTCGGTGAAATTTAAATACCCGTGAAGATGCGGGTTACCCGCGACAGGACGGAAAGACCCCATGGAGCTTTACTGTAGCTTGATATTGAATGTTTGTGCTGCTTGTACAGAATAGGTAGGAGACGAAGAGGATTGGACGCCAGTCTAGTCGGAGTCACAAAGTGGGATACTACCCTCGTTGTATGAACATTCTAACACTGGTCACTCAACGTGATCGTGGACAGTGTCTGGCGGGCAGTTTGACTGGGGCGGTCGCCTCCTAAAAGGTAACGGAGGCGCTCAAAGGTTTGCTCAGAATGGTTGGAAATCATTCGTAGCGTGTAAAGGCATAAGCAAGCTTGACTGCGAGAGCAACAACTCGAGCAGGTACGAAAGTAGGACTTAGTGATCCGGTGGTTCCGCATGGAAGGGCCATCGCTCAACGGATAAAAGCTACCCTGGGGATAACAGGCTCATCTCCCCCAAGAGTCCACATCGACGGGGAGGTTTGGCACCTCGATGTCGGCTCATCGCATCCTGGGGCTGTAGTCGGTCCCAAGGGTTGGGCTGTTCGCCCATTAAAGCGGTACGCGAGCTGGGTTCAGAACGTCGTGAGACAGTTCGGTCCCTATCCGTCGCGGGCGCAGGAAATTTGAGAGGAGTTGCCCTTAGTACGAGAGGACCGGGGTGAACAAACCGCTGGTGTACCAGTTGTTCCGCCAGGAGCATCGCTGGGTAGCTATGTTTGGAAGAGATAAACGCTGAAAGCATCTAAGTGTGAAACTCGCCTCGAGATGAGATTTCCCATTCGTAAGAAGTAAGACCCCTTAGAGATTATGAGGTAGATAGGCTAGAAGTGGAAGTTGAGCGATCAATGTAGCGGACTAGTACTAATAGGTCGAGGACTTAACCAAAGTCAAGAACGGAAGTTCAAGAGAAGATATGAGTGGCAAAATTTAGAAGAAGAATTTGATACTATTTAGTTTTGAGTGTAAAACTCAAAGGTGTCGTGTTGATAGCATAGAGGACACACCTGTTCCCATTCCGAACACAGAAGTTAAGCTCTATCACGCCGAAAGTAGTTGCCGGATCGCTGGCTGCGAGGATAGGAAGATGCGGTGCCGTACATAGAGAGTACTCTGAGAAGGGTATTTTTGGTTTCAAGAGAAAGAAAAGTAACACGAGGGTAAGGAAGAATCGGGAGAGGTGTCCGAGTCTGGCCGAAGGAGCATGGTTGGAAACTATGTAAGCAAGGAATTGTTTCGAGGGTTCGAATCCCTTCCTCTCCATTATGGACGCTTAGCTCAGCTGGGAGAGCACCTGCCTTACAAGCAGGGGGTCACAGGTTCGATCCCTGTAGCGTCCATTGGCGAAAGCCAAAAAGAACACCCTGGCACGTCGAAAGCGTTGCCGACTTAGCTCAGTTGGTAGAGCATCGCTCTTGTAAAGCGGGGGTCGAAGGTTCGAGTCCTTTAGTCGGCATGATTATTATGCGGAAGTAGTTCAGTGGTAGAACATCACCTTGCCATGGTGGGGGTCGCGGGTTCGAATCCCGTCTTCCGCTTATATGCCGATGTGGCGGAATAGGCAGACGCACAGGACTTAAAATCCTGCGATAGAGATATCGTACCGGTTCGATCCCGGTCGTCGGCATATATGCACCTATAGCGCAATTGGATAGAGCGTCTGACTACGAATCAGGAGGTTGCAGGTTCGACTCCTGCTAGGTGCATAGAGGTTGAAGTGATTCAAACTCTTTTTTTAAGTTTAAAGGGGCAGTGCTCTGATAGAACTTATCGGGACGTAGCTCAGCTTGGTAGAGCACCTGGTTTGGGACCAGGGGGTCGCAGGTTCGAATCCTGTCGTCCCGATTGGCAACAAACAGTGTTGTCAAAGAAGATCGCGGTGTAGCTCAGCTGGCTAGAGCGTCCGGTTCATACCCGGGAGGTCGAGGGTTCGATCCCCCCTGCCGCGATAGGCTTGATAAAGGACCTTTAGCTCAGTTGGTTAGAGCAGACGGCTCATAACCGTCCGGTCGTTGGTTCGAGTCCAACAAGGTCCATGCAGGACTAGGCTGTATGGGAACAGAAGATGGAGAATTACCCAAGTCTGGCTGAAGGGAACGGTCTTGAAAACCGTCAGGTCGAGAAATCGGCGCGTGGGTTCGAATCCCACATTCTCCTTAGGTAGAGATACCGACATAAAATTATCGCGGGATGGAGCAGTCTGGTAGCTCGTCGGGCCCATAACCCGAAGGTCGCAGGTTCAAATCCTGCTCCCGCAATTGGTCGCATGGTCCAGTTGGTTAGGACGCCTGCCTGTCACGCAGGAGATCGCGGGTTCGAGCCCCGCTGTGACCGTTTAGTGTGACGAACACATGCTAAGTAAGATGGCGCTGTAGCTCAGTTGGTAGAGCATACGATTGAAGCTCGTAGTGTCGGCGGTTCGACTCCGTCCAGCGCCATAGATGTGCGAAGGTACATTGGTAGAAGTGATGCGAATGTAGTTCAATGGTAGAATTCCAGCCTTCCAAGCTGGCTATGCGGGTTCGATTCCCGTCATTCGCTTTTATGCACCGATGCGCATAAAGAGAGAATGGGCTATTAGCTCAGTTGGTTAGAGCGCTGTGTTGATAACGCAGAGGTCCCAGGTTCGAGTCCTGGATGGCCCATTGGTGAGCAAGTTTCGATTGAAGCTTGCTTTTTTTGTTCGTTTTCGATGGTAAATGACCATGAAAAAGTAATGAAAGCGATTTTAATTATTTCATGAAATAATCATATTTCACTAGGAATAGTATCTATTTTGTAAAACAAAACCTTGTATTGTCAACTTAATTAACAACTTTCTAAGATAATTAAATAAATTTTGCGAAGCTTGTGAAAAAGTGGTATTCTAAAAATAACTGATTGCCGTTTACAATGTTTTCATGCAAGCGTACGGTGTAAAATTGAACGAAGGTTTCTGAAAATGGATAGCACGAAAACTGTTCTTCGCTTATCACCCTCACCAACGTAGCTTTAGTGCTACTACTGTTGTGTTGGTGAATATTGAAGGATGACTCATGGAAGAAAAATTATTTAACAAAGGTTTTATTACAATCACAATTATTAATTTTATTGTGTATCTGGTCTATTATTTGATGATGGTGATCATAGCTGTTATGGCGCATAACCAGCTTCATGCCTCGTTTGGTCAAGCAGGATTAGCATCAGGTATTTATATTATTGGCACGCTGATTGCAAGGCTAATTATGGGTAAAGAACTTGAATTGGTCGGTCGTAAGCGCGTAGCACGTTGGGGTGTGGTATTTTATCTTATTACAACCATTGCGTATCTAGCTGTACCATCAATTGGTGCATTGTATATTGTGCGTTTATTAAACGGGTTTGCCTATGGTATGACGTCAACAGCGCTGAATGCCATTGTAACAGAGTTTATTCCAGATCGACGTAAAGGTGAAGGAATTAATTATTATGGTTTGAGCACGAGTTTAGCAGCCGCCATTGGTCCTTTTATCGGTTTGCTACTGTTTCACGCGACAGGGTTCCATTTCATTGTTATTATGTCGGTTGTTTTGATTGCAATATCTATGGTTGCGTTGTTTGCAATTCAAATTAATAATGTTAAATTAACAGATGAACACAAAAGCGAATTAAAATCATGGAAATTATCAAGTTTTATTGAATATAAAGTTTTGTTGATTTCGTTCATTGGATTTTTGATGGGCTTGTCTTATTCAAGTGTTTTGTCATTTTTGGCCTCATATGCAGAAACTTTGAATCTTGTATCAATTAGTTCATTTTTCTTCGTTGTGTACGCAGGAATAGTAACATTAACACGACCAATGTCTGGTCGTATATTTGATCGTTTGGGCGAGAACTATGTGATGTATCCAAGTTATGCATGCTTAACAATTGGTTTGGTAATTCTTGGTATGACAAATAGCGCTTGGATGTTATTATTATCAGGTGCATTTATTGGTTTGGGGTATGGAACATTTATGTCAAACGGACAGGCAGTTACTTTGAAATTAGTAACCAGTCATCGTATTGGTATTGCGTTGTCAACCTACTTTATTGGATTGGATTTGGGCTTAGGTGTTGGTCCTTACGTCTTTGGCGCACTTCATGGGCAATTACCATTCCGTGATTTGTACTTCATAGCAGCTGTTATTCCGGTAGTATCTGCTATTCTGTATTTGGTATTTTATAGACCAAATAAGAATAAAACAAAAGACATACCTGCTAATCAATTAGCTTAATAAAAAACGGCTTGTTTCACGTGAAACAAGCCGTTTTTTTATATTTTCCAATCATCGAGAGACTGGACTGCATATGTTGGTTTTTGAATCACTTGTTTGACTTGTTCGGGTGTCGACACGCCAGAATAAACAAGCAGTGTATCGATATTATTATTAATACCTGCTAAAATATCGGTGTTATAGTTGTCACCCACCATCAAGACATCAGCTTCTTTGACTGCCATGCGCTGCAGCGCACCGGTCATAATTGGTGATTCAGGCTTAGCAATAATTAATGGCGTTGTCTGTGTTGCTGTTTGAACAGCGGCAATTATTGTACCAGCACCTGGTGCTAAACCGTTTTCTGTGGGCAAATTGGTATCGTTATTCGTCGCAATAAATTTGGCACCGGATTTAATTGCCGAAGTGGCAATTGTTAGTTTTTGATAAGTGACGTGACGATCTAAACCGACGACCACTGCATCTGCATGTGCGTCATTAACGAGTGTGAATCCTGCATTAGTCAAAGATTCGGTTAAGCCTATCTCACCGATGACATAAATTTTAGTACTTAGTGGCATATGTAATGACAAATAATCTGCAGTTGCCATCGCACTGGTATAGACTTGTTCGGGTGTTGTCGGAATATCATGGTTATTGGTTAAATTGTTTGCTACATCAACTGGATTCTTGGTTGAATTATTTGTAACAAATAGATAAGGAATGTCAGCTTTCTGTAGACGCTCAATAAAACGCTTACCCGAGGGGTATTTAGTTTTGCCTTGATATATTGTGCCATCGAGGTCGATGAAATAAGTTTTGTAGTGTGTCATGCTTTAATCTCCATTTAATTTGAGTCAACTATATTATACACATCAACTAATGTTGATATCAAACAACGAATCAACGGACTTCTCTCCAATCTCAATCTCCCTAAACATAAAATCTCCCTAAAATATTTTATAAAACATGTCCGCCCGCAAGCAGTTGCGGGTTTTCGTTGCATATGGGGGTAATTTAATGCAACTTATGACGGGAAAAGGTAGAATAGAGTGGTGTAAACAGAGTTGAATTTACGATCTAAAATAATTTGGGGAAAACCATGTCTAAAAAATATCGAACACCACCTTTTTTAACACCATCGGCGATTGTATCACTTATTGTAGCAATCAGTGCGGGAAACATAGCAGTTAATGTGGCTACGGGCACTAATGAAGGTGGTCAAGTGGCACCACGTCAAAGTAGTATGAGTTCATCGTCGTCTGTCTCGACGAATAGTATAACAACTTCATCTAGTAGTATGACGGATTCTTCTAGTGAGCCAGTATCATCTTCTGAGGTTACAGATGATACGACATCGAAAACGACATCTGAGAATAATAATAGTGCGATATCTAGTGTCACTAGTAGTGAGAAAGCCCCTGCTACTTCTAGTGCACCCTCGGTATCCAGTAGTGAACCAGCTGTATCCACATCAGAAGCAGATACGCCTGCAAATAAGGTTTCGGGGGTAGGTCAATAATGTTTACAATTCTTGATTTAGTGAATCATTATTTAGGCTATTTTACAACTAGTTCAAAGATAAAAGGACGTATTTACACAGCAGTTAGCGCCATTGGTGTCTGGTATTTAGTTTACTTAGCCTATCGATTTTTTGTTAACGGTCGTTGGTTACGTGGGACAGTAATAGCCGCATTATTTGTTTTCTTATTGTATTTCGTAGTACTCAATGTATTATATTATTTTACAAAATCAACAACTAAATGGGATGTGTCACCGCATATTGAGAAAGCACTTGGTGGACCACATGTCGATGAAGAAACAACGAAGCAAGCAACTATAGTACCAGCTAATGGCATATATCAGCGTCAAAATATTGTGACTGGTGTTGTGGAAAGTGACGCCAAGCAACAAGACAATGTGACACTTTTGGCAACAGAGTTGGATCAACTGGGTCTAATGAGTCATGATTATGGACATCTTGGTCAACAAGCACAAAGACAAATTATTGCGCAACGAGATGTGGTGTTTGCTAATCATCCGGGCACATTGCTACCATATTTTGATATGGTGATTATGAATGATACAACCAAAATTTTGGGTGGTGTCAACCAACTACAAGCACGTGAACTTGGGACATTGGTAATGGTTGGCATGACACCAACAAAACAGGCACTGAACAACTATCGTTTAGCGCTATCGGCCGTGTTGGTGACTGGTGGTGTAGGCCATACTGCCACACGTACAGAACTAAATGTCACTGAAAGATCGTATAAAATTCAAGTAGAAGTAGCTTATGAAAAAAAGAATTGAAATTACTTCAATTCTTTTTTCATACCAATATGAACAATGCCCGCTTCTTGAAATTCAGAACCGTATGTTTTGAAATTTAGTCGTTCGTAAAATTTTTTTGCTTGTACTTGAGCACCAAGGTCAAGTGTGTGAATATGAAAGAAAGGCGCAAGTTGTTCAATGTAGTCAAACAGTTGCGACCCAAGACCTTGACCACGCAGGGCCTGTAATGTTGCTACGCGTTGTACATGCCAAACACCCGTATTTTCTTCTAAAACACGGGCAGTGGCAGCAGGATTACCATTAATGTAGGCAACGATATGCAAGGCAGTTTCTTCAGTTAGTTGATCATTCATCTCATCACTGAGAGAAACACCTTGTTCAGCAACGAAAACAGTGGTTCTGATGTGAAGTGCGTCATCATGAATTGATCCAAGGCCCAATTGATGTTTAATTTCTAATGTCATATTAGGTATTATAGCAAGAATTAGCGCAAGGCGTATAGGATATTGGTATAATGGAAGTTATGGAAAACCGAGTGAAAAAATTTTTGAAACATTTCTACAGTGATATTCTGGCACCTAAAAATTGGCTGCGTCAATTAAATACACGGCTAGGATTTTTTTCATGGGTCATTGTCTTCGTAACGTTAAAGACAATTTTAGCTTATGGCGCTGATTTTGAGTGGCTACATGTGCAGGATCCAATTCAGGTCATATTGATGTTGTTAAATCCGATTGGGTTTACAATTGTTTTGTTTAGTCTGACGCTTTTTATTAAATCCAAACAATTGTATTATGGTGCACTTATTGTGCTTGATGCCTTAATGACACTGTTGTTGTATCTGAATGTTATTTATTTTAGAGAATTTTCAGATTTTATGTCAGTTAATACGATGCTTGGTTATAATACAGTTAATCAGGGCGGAAAAGCAGCGGGAGCGATCGCTTTTGGTGTGCATGATTTCTTATTTTGGCTTGATATTATCCTACTGATTGTATTAATATTGGCACGCAAAATTCGATTTGATAACAAATCGCTACCGCGCTTTAAACCTTTTAAAATATTGACCATTGGATTCTTTATCTTAATGACTAATTTGTTGGTAGCAGATATTGATCGGCCACAACTGCTAACGAGACAATTTGATCGTGAATACATGGTTAAATATCTTGGGCTTGGACCGTTTATGATTTATGATGCAATTAATACCTATCAGACGGGGCAAGTACGTAAAAGCGCCACACCAGAAGAATTTACGCAGGTTAAAAATTACATTAACAAACATTATGCCGATATTAATCCGGAGTTTTATGGTAAAGCAAAGGGTAAAAATGTGATTGTCATTCATCTGGAAAGTTTCCAGCAAATGTCAATTGATCGTAAAATTAATGGTCAGGAAGTCACGCCGTTTTTAAATAGTATTTATCATAGTAAGAGTACCATTGCGTTTGATAATTTTTTTCATGAGGTCGGCCAAGGAAAAACATCTGATGCTGAGAACATGTTAGAGACATCTACTTTTGGTTTGCCTCAGGGCTCACTATTCTCAAAATTAGGGAATGATCAAACTTTTCAAGCCATGCCAGCGATATTAAATCAAAGAGAAGGTTACTCTAGTGCAGTATTTCATGGAAATCTGGGGACTTTTTGGAATCGTAATAATGTTTACAAGCATATGGGCTATCAAAATTGGGTATCAGGGGATTACTTTGATGTGACTGGTCAAAAAGCAACAACATGGGGATTGAAAGACAAGTTATTATTCAAGGAATCAGTCCCTTATTTAGAGAATTTACAGCAACCGTTTTATGCTAAATATCTGACTGTGACAAATCACACACCATATACGTTGGACAAAGAAGATCGAGATCCTAACTTTGTCACCACGAATAGTGGTTCAAAAATAGTTGATAATTATTTTGTGACTAATCATTATTTAGATCAAGCAGTGAAAGAATTCTTTACTTATCTCAAGGCATCTGGTTTGTATGATAATACAACGGTTGTTTTATATGGTGATCATTATGGTATTTCCAATACAGATGCTAAGTATTTGGCCCCTATTTTAGGGAAAGATGAGGACAATTGGAGCGATTTAGATAACGCTAACTTACAGCGCGTACCATTTATGGTGCATGTACCGGGTATGAAAAATGGGTATATTGATCATCAATATGGCGGTGAAATTGATGTTGCACCAACAGTTGAACATTTATTAGGTGTCAGTACACGGCGTTATATCCAGTTTGGACAAGATTTGTTGAGTAAACAACATTCAGATGTTGTCGCGTTTCGTAACAAAGACTGGGTGACTAGTGACTATGCGAGTTTGTCAGATCGTTATTGGGATGTCAAAACAAATGAAGTCATTACACAACCTAGTTCAAAATTGCAGAAAAAATTTGATGCCATTCAAGCAGGTGTCAATGAAAAGCTGGCAATGTCAGATAATCTTAATCAGAAAAATCTATTACGTTTTTATGAGCCAAAAGAGTTTAAAGAAGTTGATGTTAGCAAGTTTGATTATAGTAAACGTGCGACTATCAAACGATTGAAAAGACAAAATGTTGTCTTAGGTAAATCGTCAACGAGCTTGTTTGCAAAGAATGGGAATCAATCAACATTAAGCAAATATGTCACAGATGCACCGGAAGCAAATGACGAAAAAACCGATTCAACACGTCTGTTACCGCGTAATGCGGATGACTGGAGTCAAGTAGAATAATTATAATTACCAACTTATGGCTATCAACAAACTGCCCATAGGTTGTTTTTTTTGATACAATAGATGAGATGAAATGTCAATTGGAGATGTGTAACATGAAAATTTTGATTGCGTTAGAAAATATTGGTTTAGGTGGCATGAAACGAGCCACAACAGTAGTTGGCAATGCGTTAAGCAATGCGCATCATGTGACTTATTACAGTTTTTCAGATACTGAACCTTTTTATGACCTCAAGGCGCCATTAGTTGTTGGGAAGACGCCGCGGGAATTAGACAACGATGCGCAGCCTTTTCAACGTTTTGCGACACAAATTAAGGCATTTGAGGTTGTTGCAAGGGATTTTGACGTTGTGATTTTAGCTGGTGGATTGCTATCAAGTTTTGCGGCATGTTTGAATTTGCCAAATACCCAATTAATTGGATGGATGCATAATAATGTGGACACGTATCAAACACAATATTATGCAGCAATGCGTGAAGAGTTTGATGCTGGTTTGCGCGCTTTAGATGTGATCATTGCTTTAACGGAGTCTGATTTGATCGGCTTTTCAGCTTATAATACAACGGTTAAAATATGGAATCCATTGACTATCACACCGAACGGGCCTGCTAATTTAGCAACGCATACAATTGCTTTTACAGCTCGAATTGCTATTCAACACAAAGGAATAGATTTTGCCGTGCAATTGGCCTCAAAGTTACCAGACGATTGGCAACTGGCTATTGCTGGCAGTGGATCGGATGAGGACATGGCTGTATTTAAGCAACTCGTGTTAACCTATCAAGCGACAGATAAAATTATTTACCGTGGTGCTTTAAAAGATGACGATTTACGCGCCCACTATCAAAATGCGAGTTTATTTGTGCAAACATCACGCTGGGAAGGCTTACCATTGGTTTTAGCTGAAGCAATGAGCTTTGGTTTACCAATTGCTGCCATGAGAAATACAGGATCAGCTGAGGTATTGCATGAAGGCGAGTATGGTATTTTGACGCCGACGGCTGATGTTGATGCATTATATGCAGCGATTGAACCCATTCTTCTCGACGAAAAAGCGCGTCGTGCGTATTCGGAAAAGAGTCTGTTGCGTGTGGAAGATTTTAAAATCACACCTATATTAGCACAATGGGAAACAATATTTAACCAAAAAATTTGACAACTAAACTAGCGAGAATATAATAACTCTTAGAGGCGTATACGTATGAGTTCAGAATCAATTCCCCCACATTTAAAAAACTTTAAAAAAGCATCGCTTGAAAACTTACAATTTCGAATTGGTGAGTTAGCACGTATGACATCTGTTTCCGCGCGGCAATTACGTTATTGGGAAAAGCAAGGTTATGTCTCAGCTAATGCACGAGATGATGGTCAAGAAACTCGCTTGTATGGTTTCCGAGCTTATATCAAAGTATCCATGATCAAACAACATCTTGATAATGGCGCGTCATTACATGGTGCTGTCATGGCGGCTGATGAGCAACTTGAAACTGTGGCAGTTATGCAACATTTCATGAAAAAGGCATTTCAAGGTGTCGAAAAATATGAAGATAAATTTGTTATTAATCTTGGCTTTTTTGATGAAGAGGAAACACAATTACTTTATGTTTCTATTGAAGAGGGTAAAATAAAATATAAACTTGTGAGCGCGGCTGATGGCAATCATGTCAGTTAAGGCGCACAGAAGTATGGCAACGAATTGGACATATCAATTTAAAATAACGAACAAAAATGCGGGGCAAACAATTAAACAAACATTTGAACTATGGTTGCTGCCACAACGTATCCGTGGGGCGTTACGCATTAAGAAGAACTATCTGGTCAATGGTCATAAAGTGCCTACGAGCTATGAATTGCAAGTCAACGATGTATTAAATTTACGGTTTGATGCGGACGATTTTCGAACCAGTGAATCACATTACAAGCCAAATAATGCGCAAAGTGTGGCCATTGTATTTGAAACAGATGATTTTGTCATAGCAAATAAACCAGCGGGTATGAAAATGCACCCACATACGTTAACGGAAGATGATACATTGCTAAATTATCTGGCTGCTGATTTTAGTCGGCGACAGCTCGTTAGTGCTGGAGTTATGGCAAGGCCATATATGGTTCATCGCATTGATCGGGAGACCTCAGGTGCTGTCATCATCGCTAAGAATCCAGTTGTTGTGCCAATATTAAACCGCATGTTAGCTGATAAACAAATTAAGCGTACTTATTTGGCGTGGGTTGATGGCAAAATAACAGGTAGTTTTGGTACCATTAATAGGCCCATTGGTGTGGATTCAGATGATAGTCGGAAACGTGCAGTTAATGGCATTGATGCCCAAACTGCAATAACGCACTGGACGCGGATTCATAGCGTATTTCAAAAGACACTACTACGTTTACAACTAGAAACAGGCCGCATGCATCAAATTCGTGTGCACCTTGCAGCTATTGGCCATCCAATCATTGGTGATTCGTTGTATGGCAATACAGTAGGAACCGTACGCATGATGTTACATGCGACATCGATTGAATTAACAATACCATTTGGTGGTGATACAAAAATAATTAGTACAGCAATGCCAGCAGATTTTCCAAGACAACTTTCAATGCAATAAAAAAATCATCTCATAATTTATGAGATGATTTTTTATTGTATTAAATTAAGCTGCTTCTTTATCGTTTTTATTGAAGAAGTTTGCTGCGTATGCTGCTAATACACCACCAAGTAAGTTGGCGAGAATATATACCCAAACGTGACCTAGTGCCTTACCTTGAACAAAGATAGCTGGTGCTAATGCACGGGCAGGGTTAAATGCACCACCGGTGATTGGCAATGCAACAATGATCAAAGCTGACAACCATAGTCCAATAATGATGGGTGCTGGTACGTTAGCTAACTTAGTAACAATTGAAATAACTAAGATGAATAGGAATGTCAAAACTAATTCAAACAAGAATGCTGCTAATGTTTGACCGTCAGCAAAGTTTGTTTGACCTAAGCCTGCAAGGTTCACAAATTGTGAAACTGACATTTTTTGACCTGACAATGCTTGTGCCACTGTTGGTGATTTTAGGTAAGCAGCAACACCACCGTAAACGGCAGCTGAAGCTACAATAGCGCCAATTAACTGAGCAATGACATAACCAATGAATTCAATCCATGTTAATCGCTTTTGAAGTGCCATTGACAATGAGACAGCTGGGTTAAAGTGTCCCCCTGAAATATGACCAAAAGCATAGATTGAAACGGCAAGGGCCAAACCAAAGGCCAAAGCGATTGTCAATGGTGATGGGGTTGTAGCAGCTGAATAAACAACGCTACCAGTTCCGACGAACACTAAGATGAAAGTGCCGAGGAATTCTGCGATATACTTACGCATGTGTATGTTCTCCTTAGTTTATGTAAAATTACCAATACATATTATTATACACTTTTAGATTAAGTAACTGTTAAATCATAGCAGAAAATTAAGTTATAGTCAGGCGATAAGTGTATGAATTACTAAGCTTGAGGAAATTTTGTGGTCTTTTATGATTGAAGATGATAAAATATTAAAAAGAAAGCGGTTACATTATTTTTGCGAAATATGTATCTGATGGGAGTTAGTCATATGATGTCTTTTGTAGTACTCACGGTAGGAATTATTTTTCTATTGTTACTGATTATTAAATTTAAAATCAATACATTCATTGCATTGATTTTAACAGCGTCACTCGTTGGGATTGGTTTAGGTATGAAACTTGAGCAAATCCCGATATCTATTCAAAATGGGATTGGTTCGTCTTTGGGCGAATTAGCGATTGTTTTCGGATTTGGTGCGGTGTTAGGGCGTTTAGTTGCTGACGCCGGCGGTGCATATCGCATTGCGCATACGTTAATTGAACGATTTGGTAAGAAACGTGTACAGTTGGCCATTATGGTGGCCGCATTTATTATTGGTATTGCGCTATTCTTTGAAGTGGGGATGGTCTTGTTAATTCCGATTGTGTTTGCCATTGCCTTGGAAGCTTCTGTACCACTACTTTATTTAGGCATTCCAATGGCCGCTGCGCTGTCAGTGACACATGGATTTTTGCCACCACATCCAGCACCAACGGCAATTTCAGGCGCATTAGGCGCTAATCCAGGGACAGTTTTAGTTTACGGTCTGATTGTAGCAATTCCTGCAGCTATTATTGCCGGTCCGCTTTTTACTAAACTTGCACAAAAATTTGCCCCAGATGCTTTTGTGATCAAACATGAATTAACGGCATTTGGTGAACAAAAGAAGTTTGTTTTAGAAGAGACGCCTAGTTTTGGTTTATCAGTCTTGACGTCGTTATTTCCAGTTTTGATGATGGGTGTGACAACAATTTATACAATTGTATTAAATGATGGGCAGCCTTTCACAAAACCAACTGGTTTTGCTGCCTTTATTACTATGATAGGAAATCCTGTTGCTGCCATGATTATTTCATTGGTTTTTGCTTTGTGGGCGATGGGTTGGCATCAAGGACGTCAAACAACTGACATGATGGTAACGGTCGAGGAAGCAGTTAAATCCATTGCAATGCTGTTGCTTATTATTGGTGGTGGTGCAGCTTTCAAGCAAATTTTAATTGATGGTGGTATATCTAATCAGATTTCTAATTTGTTTATTCATTCAGCCATTTCACCCTTATTACTGGCCTGGATTATTACGGTGGTACTACGTATTGCATTAGGATCAGCGACTGTTGCCGCATTGACTGCAGCTGGTTTAGTTCAGCCGTTGATGGTTGCTTCTAATGTTAATCCAGCACTAATGGTACTAGTTATAGGTGCCGGTTCATTGGCTGCGTCGCATGTCAATGATGCAGGATTTTGGATGTTTAAAGAATATTTTGATTTAAATGTCAAGCAAACGTTGCTGATTTGGACAGTTTTGGAGACGATTATTTCTGTAGTTGGCTTAGTTATCGTGTTACTTTTGAGTTTGGTGGTTTAAGAAGTATACGTTTGTTCTGCCGTTTGTAATACATTTGTCTGTTGATCTAGTATTAATCTGGTCTAATAGTATTGGGTTTAAAAGAGATGATAAAAAAATCTGCAGATAATATTTTATGGTTGTTTTAGACAATTACCATTAAAATATCTGTAGATTTTTTTACAAGTGTTCAGTTATATCTAATAATTTGACATACTTTTAACGTAAATCAGACCAATTAGTGATGTGATTTTCCCAAACATAACTAGATTCTTGAACAATATCTTTGGCTGTTTTAGGTTTGTGACCAGTCAAAAGCGCGATGTCATTTGAAGGAATATCTAACAAGCCATCTCTGATAGATGCATCATTAGAAACGTAGATAGTAGCCAATGGCAAGTAGAATGATGTCTTTTTGAAATTGACGGCCTTTAAACTAATTTTTCATGATGAGTCCAACTCGTTTTTAATTTATTATACCCAATTTTGGGCGTGTCTGAAATCTTTGCACCAGAACCGTCAAAAAGGCACACAATGAAGTGTGCCTTCGTGATCAACGGCCGTCTCGGTCATCGAAATATCGCTTAATTGCGAACATCGCGACCGCAACAAATAATGCGTTGCTGATTGTCGTCAGTTCATCGAATAAGAGTGACATACTCGCCACCTCCTTGCCGTTACTTATTGTTGGAGTGCAACAGCCTTTCTAGTATATCATGCTTTACTTTGTCAACAAGAAAATGATATAATATGTACAGAATAAGAGTGCTGAAAGTCATCTCTCAGCAAAAAGGGCAAACGTGTTGGAGCGTTGGCTCTTTTTTTTCAGAAAAAAGGAAGAAAGAATGAAATTGAAATATATCATATTGACGGTTACAAGTGTAATCGTAGTCGCGGGTGGCGGACTAATTTACAGTGGACACAGCAGCCAGAACGCAAATGTGGTTGCAAAATCATCATCAACAGCCAAGTCTTACACGTCAACGTCAAATTCGAGTGTTATGAGCTCTAGTTCTAGTTCAGAAAGTGACACAGTCACAGCCAGTGGGGCAAATTATCAAATCGCTACCGCCAACGGTATGGGTGGCGTTCTTGCTAAATTGACGCCGATAACAAAAATAATAGACAAGCAAACAGCCTTAGACATTGTTGCCTCAATTCCAAATTTCAATAACTATCATTTAATCTCAATTGAGGAATCGGGCGACGCTTGGAAAATCCGCAGTCAAAAAGATAACGCCGTCTTTCTTGTGACAATGTCACACTACACTGATAATTTATGTTTAATTTCAGTTGAAGACGGTTCAAAAACAGGTTCGGGCTACAGTTTCAGGATTCCTGAAAACCTATACGCACCATATCGTGACGCGGATAAAAAGTTAACAGAAGATTTTACAAAATCATTGAATGATAATAAAAGCGAAAATAAAAGTGATTTGACTGACGACGAGGCGGTCGCATTAGCGAATAAATACGTCACAGGGTCTAAGGGCGCCAACACGACGCCCTTCAAATCCGAGATGAAAAATGATAATGTTTGGTTACTAAAGACGGATGTTAAAAAGGGAACTAATGGCACGCCTGACATTGCTACTTATGCGACCGTTGAGCCTTCAGGCAACGGCAACGTCCACATAACAGCTGGTGTCTGGTCGTCAACGATGGCCAATCATGCGCCGTTTTATGACGAGATCGTGTCGAGATAAACACCAACCAAAAAAGGGTAGTGGTGAAAATAGAAATTTAATGACACGCCTAATCCAAGTCTTGACATTCTGTTGCGTCTTATGCTACCCATCAGGGGCGTGATTTCATTCACGAAAAAGAAACCGATGAGATTAAACTCTTGTCGGTTTCTTTTGTATAAAGCATGCACAACTTCAAGTCCACTGATAGTGTTAATCGCTGTCCGTATACTCTGATAGCTTGCTGAGCGGGCACGTTCGATGGTCTTGTTCTATCAAATTGTGACAGTATTTCGATTGTTGATGTGATTTTAGCTTCAACTGCCCCTGATGAATTAAGTGGGCTATAATGATGAACCGAACGGCAACTATAATGATGTTTTTTTAAAATGACGGTCTTTAAACTGATTTTTCATGATGAGTCCAACGAGTTTTTAATTTATTATACTCAATTTGGGGCATGTCTGAAATTTTTGCACCAGAACCTTTATACATTAACGCTTTATCGTCAACGCGTTAAGCGCAACAATGACAGTTGATAGCGACATGACAATGGCGCCAATCATTGGGTTGAGCATTAAGCCAACAGACGCTAACACACCAGCAGCTAAAGGAATAGCAATAATATTATAACCTGCACCCCACCATAAATTTTGAATTTGTTTTCTGTTGGCGTGTTTAATAAGTTGTAGAAAATCAATAATTTTTGGTAATTGATTAGCGATCAATACAGCATCAGCTGCCGCTTGTGCGACTTGCGTACCTGCACCAATAGCTATCGACAAGTTTGCTTGTGCAAGTGCTGGCGCATCATTGATACCATCACCAATCATCATAACGTTACCCATCTGCTGATATTTGGTGACTAAGGTAATTTTCTCTTGCGGCGAAACTTGTGCGTGAATATCGGTAATACCTAATTGTGCAGCAACATCGTGTGCAGTTTTTATATTATCACCGGTGACGAGAACAGGTGTTATACCCTGCTGTACAAGATTTTTTACAAATTCAGATGCTGTGTCTCTAACCGTGTCACCTTGTGAGATGGCCGCAATAACTTGATCATGTTTTAATAAATATGAAATTGAACCCTCATCATCTAATGGCGTGAAAGATATATTGTGCTCAGATAAAAAGCGTTCAGATACTAATAAATAGTGATCATCGTTGACCATGCCAGAGACGCCATAGCCGGCAATATTGGTGACATTTTCAGCTTGTAACTGTGGCGCCTTAATTTGACGTCTGTAAGCTGTGATTGATTTAGCAAGTGGATGAGTTGATTGTGAATCTAGGGCTGACATAATAGCAACAGCTTGTGTTTTGTCTAAGTCATGAGTGACAATGCGATTGACGCTAAATTGTCCAGTTGTTAACGTTCCAGTTTTGTCCATTAAAGCATATTGCAACCGGTTGGCTGCTGACAAGGCTTTACGGTTTTTAATCAAAATACCTTGCGATGCTGCCACTGATTTTGTTCTTTGAATAACCAAAGGAATTGCTAAACCGAGCGCATGTGGGCAGGCAATGACGAGAACGGTGACTGCGATATTAGTTGCTGCACTAAATCCGCGTAAATTGGTCCAAACAATGAAAGCACCAAGGGAAAATAGTAGCGCGACCCAAAAGAGATAACTCGCTACGCGATCAGCGCGTGTTTCGGCACGTGATTTTTGATCTTGAGATGTTGATAAAGCTGTTTGAAGTTGACCGACAAAAGAGTTGACGCCGACTTGAGTTAAGCGCACATCTAACGATCCATTGCCGTTAATCGTGCCGCCAACGACAGGACTATTTTCAGATTTGTCAATGAGCCGACTTTCACCGGTCATGAGTGATTCATCAACTTGACTGTGACCTGTAACCACGACACCATCTGACGGGAAAGATTCTCCTGCTAATACTTGAATAATCATATCGGGCTTCAACGTAGCAATTGGCATATCCATGATCATGTCATCGTGCTTAACATGGGCAATATTTGGCAGTAATGCACGTAATTTATCAGTGGCATCGCCGGCCTTCATTGTTGCCGTCATTTCAATACGATGGCCGAGTAGCATAATGACTGTTAATGTGGCAAATTCCCAGAAAAAATCCATGATATGCGCGCTGTGAAGAAATTGATTGACTAATAAAGCGTAGATGGAATACCAAAATGTAACCAATAATCCCATACTAACGAGGCTCATCATGGCTGGTTTTCGAGCTTTAATTTCACTTTTAGCACCCTCGAAAAATGGCTTTGATCCAATCATATAAAGTGCAAATGAGAGTATAGCTGTTGCCCAATTGCTGCCGGGGAAAGTCAGTGTAAACGGCAAAGACATACCCATGAAAGGTGTGATGACAATAATAGGAATCATTAAACCAAACGACCACCAAAAACGACGTTTCATGTCTAGCATATCCATGTTAGCCATACCGGGGTCATCAGCCATATGCATATGATGCTGTGACATATCATTTATAGTTTCAGACATAGACATATCATTCATGTGGTGCGGATGAGTTGGTGTCGTTTCTGTCTTTAGGGGCATGTCATGGTGGTTGTGTTCATTCATTTTCATTGTTAATCCTCCCAGTTATTAGGCATGCAATCACATGCCACATTTTCAGGTGCAGTCACAAGTTTTTGCGTTAAAATGTCCTGTAAATGTAAAATATCATGTTGTGATAAAGTTATCGTTGAAAGCACGTCAGCCATAGCTGTGCCGACACACATGGCGCACATCGAATTAACTGTCTGATGTAAGGTGCTGGTCATGGCATCGTGTTCAGCAATTGTTGGGATATATAACCGATCTCGAATAGCACCGTTATCAGTCAAATAGCCTTTATTTTGTAATCGCGTAAGTAATGTTTTAATGGTTGATGGCGACCAGTCTTTTTTGCGTGCCATGATACGTATAATTTGTCGACTAGTCGCTTCTCCTAGCGTCCAAATAACACGCATGATTTCCCATTCACTTGTTGTCATATTTTGTTTATCTTTTATCATACCTTTAGTTTACATTTGTAGACTTATAAAAGCAAGCAGTATTTTGATGTAAATGATATGGTAATATAGTTATTAAGAGGTTTTGACATGGAAAATTGGTTGATAAAGCGTGCGCGATTGACGCCAACGCGCGTGGCTGTCACTGACGGCAAAAAAAACATGACATTTAGTCAAGTGGCAAGTGCAGCAACAAATATTGCTGGAAAAATTGTTGCGTTGCACGATAAAAATGATCGTGTCGCACTGATTATGACGAATAATATACAGGGTTACCTTGTCATTATGGCATTACAGCAACTCGGTAAAACAATTGTATTGATTAATCGTCGCCTAGCTGTTGCTGAAATAAATTATCAATTGGCGGATGCATCAGTAACGTTAGTGTTGACGGATGATCATTATGATAGTCGGCTTGCGGTCGCACAGCAAATCAAATTTTCTGAGTTGCCAGAAGGTCAACCAGTGTTACCGATCGCTGAGTATCCAGAAGATTTTGTAACAAGTGTGATGTATACTTCAGGCACGACAAATCGTCCCAAAGGTGTGATGCAAACTTATCAAAATCATTTTATGTCAGCAGTAGGGAGTGCTTTAAATCTTGGTCTAACTGCGGATGATTCATGGTTGACAGTCGTACCTATTTTTCATATCAGTGGTTTTTCAATTCTAATGCGTAGTTTGATATATGGTATGCGCGTCGTGCTTGTGGAAAAATTTGATGCAGCCCAAATTAACACGTTGTTAATTCACGATACAATTACGACAATGTCTGTTGTGCCAGTTATGCTGAAACAATTGTTAGCCGTGCTACCAGAAAATGTCAATTATAATGATAAATTTCGTGCAATGTTACTTGGTGGTGGACCAACAGATAAACTAACCCTACAGCAAGCGCAGGCACATCGTTTGCCAATCATTCAGTCTTACGGTATGACGGAGACTGCTTCTCAAGTAGTTGCGCTTGACGCAGCTGATATTCATGATAAACTGGGTTCAGTTGGCAAACCGTTGTTTCCAGTTTCTGTTGCAATACGGGATCAATCTGGTCAATCAGCGCAACAAGGTAGTATCTGGATTAAGTCACCGACCTTGACGGTTGGTTATCTCAATCAACCAGCTAAATTAACTGAAAATATGCAATTTGGTTGGTTTAACACTGAAGACTATGGTTATTTTGATGACGATGGTTTTTTATATATTCAAGGTCGTGCAGGCGATATGATTAGCTCTGGTGGTGAAAATATTTTTCCAGATGAAATTGAAGCCACCTATGCTAAAATGCCTGGATTAGATGACATGGTTGTTGTTGGTGTCCCAGATCAATTGTGGGGTTCGGTCCCTGTCGCTGTGGTATCAGGTGTAGATTTGTCAGTGGCCAAGTTACGCCAATATGGGCGTGAAAAATTAGCGCATTATAAAGTACCGAAGCATTTTTACGTTGCTAAAACATGGTATCGTACTGCGAGTGGCAAGGTTCAGCGCCGTCGTTTTGAGACTGCGTTATCTGAATTAAAAGAACTGAAATAATATGAATAACAGGAGAAATGCGTGCCTTTACTGGGTTCACGTACTAAAATTATGACACAATCACCTAAAAATACGGATGTTCAGGCACTTTTTAATAAAATTGCCCCTGAGTATGACAAAATGAATAATATTATCTCTTTTGGGACCCATAAATTATGGCGTCAAAAAGTGATGACTAAAATGACCTTTCCTGTAGGTGCTCGCATTATTGATTTGGCAACAGGTACAGCTGATTGGGCAATAGCTTTGGCTGAAAAAAGTGATGCTACCACACATGTTACAGGGCTTGATTTTAGCGAGGAAATGCTTGCGGTTGGGCAAAAAAAAGTTGATGTCAGTGATTTTTCTGATAAAATTACGTTGGTTCAAGGGGATGCGATGGCATTACCATTTGAAGACAACACTTTTGATATTGTGACAATTGGTTTTGGATTACGTAATTTGCCTGATCCAGTGCGCGGACTGCAGGAAATGTATCGTGTATTGAAATCGGGTGGGCAACTTGTTATTTTGGAAACCTCACAACCGGACAATTCATTTGTGAAGCCATTTTGGCAGCTTTATTTTGGTAAAGTGATGCCAATATTTGGTAAATTATTTGCTAAGGGTAAATATACAGAGTATAAATATTTGGATGAAACGACTGAAAACTTTATGGACTACCTCACTCTTGGGCAAGTATTGTTGAAAACAAGGTTTCAGAAAGTAACCATTTCACGTTTCAATTTAGGTGCAGCAGCAGTACATTATGCGATCAAGTAGATCATTTGTCTAAAAGTCGATTAAGGGATGCTTAATCGACTTTTTTGCTGGAAACCAACATAAAAAAGGTAACCTCATCAATTGATGAGGTTACCTTTTTGAGACTGCTCCACCTGGGATCGAACCAGGGACCATCACATTAACAGTGTGCTATTCTACCGCTGAACTATGGAGCAATGAGTTGTTTAATCAACTATTAAAGTATATCAAGATTGAAAACAAATGTCAATATTTATTTTTCAGAAAGATATACTTTAATTTTATCAAGTGATTCTAACAACTGTTCTGTTGGGATAGTCAGTGGTGGCAACAAACGTAAGGTGTTGCCACCAGCCGATAGCACAATGATTTTTTCATGTAACAAATCGGCGACGACGTCATTGACGGGAATATTTAACGCTATACCAGCCATCATACCCAGACCGCGAATATCTGTTACGACATTTAGTTGATTGAATTCAGCTAGCTTTTGCCAAAATACAGTTATTTTGGTCTGCAATTCGGGTAATATGTCGGCTAAGACGTCGAGAGTCACACTAGCTGACGCCATCACAAGGGGATTGCCACCAAATGTTGAGCCATGTGTGCCATATGCCAGTGCAGGTGCTAATTCATTTTTGGCAAGCATTGCGCCCACTGGGATACCGTTAGCTAAGCCTTTAGCACTCGTGAAAATATCTGGCTCAAAATTGTAGTGTTCAAAGGCGAACTTAGTGCCTGTACGACCCATACCGGTTTGAACTTCGTCAACTAAAATGAGAATGTTATTGTCGTGTGCTAGTTTGACAAGTGCTTTGACAAATTCAGGTTCGGCAGGAATGACGCCACCTTCACCCTGAATCAACTCAAGCATAATAGCAGCAATATCATCTGTTATGAGTGCATTGACACTGTCAATATCGTTAAATGTTGCGTATTCAAAGCCAGTTAACATTGGCAATCCGGCGTGAATGCTATCTTGTCCAGTGGCGGCCATAGCAGCATAGGTACGGCCATGAAACGAATTTGAAAATGAGATGATGGTTGATTTGCCAGTTGCTAAGCGTGCTAACTTAATGGCAGCTTCATTAGATTCAGCACCAGAATTAGCAAAGTAAGCGGTATAGTGGTCACCGCCAAGTTTTTGTGCGACTTGCTCTTGTAAAGGATTCAGATATAGATTAGGTACATGCCACATTTTTTCAGCTTGTTCTGTTAGTGCAGCGACGACTTTAGGATTACTGGCGCCGACGTTATAAACGCCAATACCACTTGATAAGTCACTATATGATTGCTTGTCATCGTCAAACCAAGTCGCATTTTTTGCTGATACAAATGTGACGGGGGCACGATGATAGTTTGGAAATAGCGCCATGTTTATTCTCCTTAAAAATGATGTTATAGTGTGACAATTGTGCCAGGATGAGTTACTGTGTTTGTGATATGAACGTTGTGGACACCGCGTTGAACGGCATCAAGTGCACTGTTTATTTTGGGAATCATGCCACCAGTGATAATATTTGACGTTTGTAGTTCAAGTGCTTTTTGTGGTGTCAGTTCTTGTAAAATATTGCCACTGACTTTAACGCCAGAGACGTCAGTTAATAAATAAAGTTCGTCAGCTTTTAGGTATTTTGCAATTGCAGTAGCTGCATGATCAGCGTTAACGTTGAGCCACTGACCATCATTTGAGATGGCTAACGGCGCGATAATAGGGACAAGATTTTGTTGCCACATATTATGAATAAGCTGTGTATTGACTTGATGAATGGCGCCAACGTAACCATAAACGTCTTGATCTAAAACATGACCAGTTAATAATTGGTTGCTACCAGCATTTAGGCCAATCGCTGGGACCGCGTTTTGACGAAAGGTTTCAATAAGCGCAGGCTGAACTTGTCCCAGTAAAGCCATTTTAGTAATATTAATACCATTTTGTGTGGTGAAACGAATACCATTAATTTTTTGAATTGGTTCGTTAAGTTGTGCCATCAAAGAGGAAATGTGGTCACCACCACCATGAACGATGACGATTTGGGCATGCTTTTTTTGCCAGTTTTTAATTGTTTCAAAAAAAGCGGGTGTGAGTTGTGTGGCAGCAGTGCCGCCAATTTTAATGACTATTTTTTGGGTCATGTGTCGTCCTCCTACATGGTGATCATGTTGTGTAGAGTGCATTGATTTTAACGTAGTCATAAGTTAAATCTGATCCCCATGCTTGACCATGAGCTGCACCATTGTGTAAATTAATAGTAATAGCAATATTTTTTTGTGCCAGGGATTCAGACATGGTGTCCTGATTAAAATCAACAGGCGCGCCGGCACTCATGACAGGTATGTTGTTAAGCGCAATGTCGATTATATCAGGGTTAATGGCAACATCACTTGCACCGATAGCTGCGATGATACGACCCCAGTTTGGGTCTTTACCAAACATCGCTGTCTTAACAAGGGATGAACCAACAACCTTCTTGGCAACCATACGCGCACCTAATTCAGAGTCACTATTGTTAACCGTAACGGACAATAACTTAGTGGCACCTTCGCCGTCACTAGCAATGTCAATGGCGAGTGCAGTTGTCACAGCATGCAGCATGGCTTTAAAGTGATCATAATCTTCAGAAGCAGTCGTGATCGTTTTATTACCCGCAAGACCGTTTGCCATAACGAGCACCATATCATTCGTACTTGTGTCGCCATCAATTGTGATTTGGTTGAAGCTGGTTTCGACGTCGTCAGACAAAGCCTGCTGTAACAAGTCGGATGTGATACTAGCATCTGTTGTAACAAAACCAAGCATAGTTGCCATGTTGGGATGAATCATGCCAGAACCTTTGGCGACACCACTCATTGTGACGAGGTGCCCATCTATGGTACTTTGGACAGTGATAGATTTTTCCTGCGTGTCAGTTGTCATAATAGCGTGGGCAAAGCCGTTCGTGTCACCATCGATGTTGAGTTGATGAATACCGGCAACGACTGTATCAATTGGCAAGATTTGGCCGATAATACCTGTGGACGCAACACCAACTAAGCTAGCGTCAATATTTAAAACCTTTGCAGTCGTGTCTTGCATGATTTTTGCGTGTTCGAGTCCAATGTGGCCAGTGACGGCATTAGCGTTACCGGAATTAACAATAATAGCTTGTAATTCGCCATTTTTAATGGTGGCTTTGTTGAGTTGAACAGGGGCGGCTTGTACCTGATTTGTTGTAAAGACGCCGGCCACAGTAGCAGGTGTCTCACTGTAAATCCAACCAAGATCTTTTGACTTGTGTTTCAAACCAACATGTTGACCATCAGCGTGAAATCCCAGCGGTGCCGAAATGTCAGCAATATTAAGTTGATGAATTTTTTGAAGTAGTTCTGTCATAATGTTTTCCTTGTTCATGAAAGTTTTATGTTAAGCATACTGGGCGATCAGTTGTAAACCAGTCGTTTCATCTAAGTTAAATAGATGGTTCATGTTTTGAATTGCTTGGCCAGCTGCGCCTTTGACCATATTATCAATGACACTGACAATTGTGAGATATTTTGTATTAGGATTATAAGTTAACCCAATATCTGCAAAATTTGTGCCAACAACTTGTTTAATATCCGGCAGTTGTTCTTTAGGCATGACCCGTACAAATGGTTTGTTTTTGTATGTGTCTTCGAAAATTTCTTGCAAAGTATCAGCTGATACTTGTTTGTTTAACTTCACATAAGCACTAACAAAAATACCACGGTTGATGGGTAATAATGATGTTGTGAATTGGATATGTTGAATAGTTGCTTGCCATTTTTTAAGTTGTTGTGTAATTTCTGGGATATGTTGATGTTGATTGGGTTTGTACATGCTGAAATTTTCGTTGACATTAATAAAATGACTTGATAAGTTTTGTGCCTTGCCAGCGCCCGAGAGGCCACTTTTAGCGTCAATAATAATATTATCCTGATCTAATAATTGTTGCTGAGCAAGTGGTGCCAAGGCTAGTAATGTTGCTGTTGCGTAGCAACCAGGATTGGCAATGTAGTGACTATCATTTTGGTAAAAATCAGCGAGGCTATAATTGGCTTGGTCTAATAAATATTGTGCGGCAGGTGTCTTTTTATACCAAGTTTGATAGTCATCAGCAGTAAGTCGGAAGTCACCGGATAAGTCAATTACCGGAAAGTTGGCCGCAATGAACGGCTGTACCAAGTCTTTGGATACACCGCTAGAAGTAGCAAAGAATACTAAGTCAGTGGATTGCATAATATGCACTGGGTCAAGCGGTGTTGGTTTGATTTTATACATAAATTTAAGATGTGGGTAGCTCGTACTGATATCTTCTGTATTATCAGATGTGTTGTGGATCGACACAACATGAACAGCAGGATGATTATACAATAGTCGCAGTAATTCAAGACCGCCGTAACCAGTAACGCCGACAATTGCGACATTGATTATTTTTTTATTCATGTTGTGCCCCCTTGATTAGTTAATGTTATAAATATAAACCTATATGTATTTAAATACAATTAATATGCAGGACAAGAATGAATATAATCATTAAAATGAATAAAAATGCAAATGAACGGCTGCTGTTCCTAATTTTATTAATCAATAATCACGTGATAGGACACAATTTTTTTGCAGTTTTAAAGCAAAATAAAGCCCCCAATCGTGAAACGGTTAGGGGGGCTTTATTTATATACATATTAATTAAATACGGGCAGGGAGTTCTGCAATTGACATGGCTAAGACATGATCATTACTTTTGGTGCGTAGTTCATTGAGAAAGAACCCATCTTCAATATCAAGTGTTGTGTCTAATGCAAACACGCTAAGGGTGTAATTATGTGTCTTATCTGGTGGCATAGGGCCAATATAAGCTTGGTTAAGTGCTGGATCAGCAGGTTCATTGGCTGTTTTAACGAGATGCCATGTTGAATTAGTACCGGAAACACCTTGCTGTGTCGCACGAAGATTCTCAGGGATGTCACCGACAGGCAAATTAGCTGCTAACCAGTGAATCCAAGGAAACCCAGTAACTGGCACGGCATCATAATCAATGAGGCTAACCGATAAAGATTGTGTGCCTGCGGGGATGTCAGTAATGATCACGGGAAAGTTCACTGTTGGCGTATCGTGTGTACGGTAAGCTACTGGTGCATGTTTGGCATATTTATCTGGAATCAAACCATTTTCTAAAGCGATATTAATTTTCATGTTATTCTCCGATCAACTTTTTCTTTGTTTGCGCTAAATGTGCCCGAACTGCTATGTTCATTTGTTTATTATGCACACGTATAGTATTTACGGCTGTAATAATTGCTGTGGTGCGTTCGTCAGCGTCTTTAATGGTCGCTGTTTCAGATTGCACATGTTTTGCAAAACGATCAATAAAGGCTATTTGTAGCGTTGGTTCATTAGCGCGCAGCGTTTCGGCTGCGGCAGTTTGCCCAGCACTTTCTAATTGAGAAATGGCATTAAGGTAGCCTGTAAAAAAATCATCTGTCACAGTTGTATTTTCCCAAGTAATCGGTTCATTTGGCGTAGATTCTGGTTCAGTGTTGCTTGTATTTGACGTTTTCTTTTTAAATAAGTTAAAGAATGACATAGTTCAAACCTTTCGTATAAAATATTTATAACTTTATTGTACCGAACATTTGTTTTATTTGGTACAATAAATTTAACATTTAAATCTGGGGAAAATCATGTCAGCACGTAAAACGGTATTTAATGATAAACAACGCATTCTGCGACTCTATTCAGCATTGATTAGTCGACGAGCATTATCGATTGAGGAAATCGAAGATATGTTTTTTATTGGCCGAAAAACGGTGCAACGTGACATTTCTGAGATTCGTGACTTTTTACATGACTTACAAGTTGGTGAAACAGTGCAGTCAGAAATCGTGTATGATCGCAACTTAAAAAAATATAAGTTGACTGAAATGGAAAACCTTTTCCGTGTCTTTGATAAAATTAATCAGATCGATGAGGATGAGCGTTGACTAGTTTGTTATAGATGACGAACGTTGAATGCATAAAGGTAAGAAATACTGTGATTATGTTTAGGAAACTGCATTTTTTAATGCAGTTTTTTTGTACAAAATGATTTAAAATTTTGAATAGTCGAACAGTTGTTTATGCAATGAAATTTAACGCACCATCAAAACGCTGATACAGTATTATCTCTAAAAATAATTAATAAGGAGCTAATAATCGTATCTAAGAAGAGCGATTATTAATCATTTTTATGATAAAGGTACCTTATTGAAAACAACAATACTGCCTTTATCATATCTATGACGTGTATGAGCGTATTCAAAGATACGTCCATCCTTTAAACTAACAGTTTGAGTAATTTGTAGAATGGGATCTTCTTTAAGGCAATCAAGGTATGCTATGTCGTCAGCGCTTGCTTTATCTGCACTGATATGCCGCACTGCACTGCCTATTGTCATTTTTAGATCATTTTGAATGAAGGAAAAGATAGAATGTTCAGCTATTTCTTTCGTTAAGTTCGAGATAACGGACAAGGGCATAATTGACTGAGTGAGTTCATATGGCTCGTGATCAAGCATTCTTAAACGATAAATGTCGTAAACAGGGACTGTTGTAGAGATGTTTAGTTTTTTGCTTTCCTCGTTTGTTGGCAACCGAATTTCAAAATGTAAGACTTTGGTCGACACGTCGGCTTTTCCAGAAAAAAGTTGCGTTGTACCACCATATTGTGAAGAAATGATGTCTAACGCAGAAGAATAAGTAGGCGATACAAAAGTACCACTACCTTGTTTTCTAATAATTAAGTTATCGTTAAAAAGCACGTCTAAAGCCTTTTGGATAGTCACACGTGACGTATTGTACTCACTAGCAAGAGCAGCTTGCCTGGGCAATGCTTCTCCAGGTTGATAATTGCCATCTTCTATTTTTTGTCGTAATTGTTTTGCTATTTTTTGATATAAGCTCATAGATAAAGTGTCCTTTTAAAAGTAATTAATCAATATAATATTAACATATTTTTATGTTATATACACGTATTTTAAATATGTAAATACAATTAAATAATATGTATTGACAAATTATTTAATTGAGAGATAATACGTGTATAAAGTCAATTATAAATCCATTACAGAGAGGTAAGGTAGCTTATGAGTGAAAAAACTTTTTTTTGGGGTAATTCTGTTTCAAGTATGCAAACTGAAGGTGCATGGAATGTTGACGGAAAAGGCCCCTCTGTTTACGATGTTAAAACAGCCGGTGAAGAGTCGAGTGATTGGCAGGTGGCGATTGATGAATATCACAGATATGATGAAGATTTTGAACTAATGGCGAACATTGGGATGAATTGTTATCGCTTTCAAATCTCATGGTCGCGTGTGATTCCTGATGGCGATGGTGATATCAATGAAGAAGGATTACAATATTATGATCGTTTTATTGATAGCCTAATAAAACATGATATCGTTCCTGTTATTTGTTTATATCATTTTGATATGCCTTTGGCTTTGGCAAAAAAATTTAATGGTTTGATTAGCGACCATGTTAGAGAAGCATTTGTTCGATTTGCAAGGATCGTTATTGAGAGATTTTCTGAAAAAGTTCAGTATTGGATCCCTTTTAATGAACAAAATTGTATGACATTTGAAGAAGGATTTCAAAATTCAGGTTATCTATCTGGATCAAAAAGCATCTCAGAATTATACAAAATTTCTGCTAACTCATTAATTGCTTATGCCCAAATTGCTGATTTCGTACATAGTTTCCCCAATATGAAGGTCGGTGGTATGGTTGCTTACCAAGAAATGTACCCGGCTTCTCAATCTCCAGAAGATGTCATGTACACGCGTAAAGCAATGGAATTTATTAATGAAGACTTTTTAAGTTTCTTTGCTACTGGGAAACGTTCACCGGAAGTAGTAAATTACATGAAGCAGCATAACTTAGCATACCTTAATGATGATATTAGCAAATGCCTGCTGAATTATCCTAATATGACCAGTGATTTTCTAGCTTTTAGCTATTATTACAGCTTAGTTATTGACAGTCAGTTGATTAGCGACAAATCTGAGCCAAATTACTTCATGGCACAAGGTAAAGTTACTAATACACATTTAAAAACGTCAAATTTTGGCTGGCAAATTGATGCCATTGGCTTTAGAAATACAATTACTAAAATTCATAATCGATTTATGTTACCAGTATTTCCCGCCGAAAATGGTATTGGTGCTTCTGAAACATGGCATGGTAACGACAGGATAGAAGACGATTACCGCATTGCGTATCATAAGGATCATATCAATGAAATGATGAAGGCTATTCAAATAGATGGTGCAGATGTTATGGGTTACTTAGGTTGGGGCTTAATAGATATACCCAGCTCCAAAGGAAATGTTGAAAAAAGATATGGATTTGTGTATGTCAATCGTAGTAATCATGATATTAAGGATCTTAAAAGAATTCCCAAAAAAAGCTATTTTTGGTTTAAAAAATTTATACAGGAAAAAAACGACACATTGAGAAAGGCGCACTAAAATGACAAATAAAAGTCTTTGGCAACAATTCATAGATAGATTTACACGTATTTCTATAAAAATAGGGAATCAAATACATTTGCGTTCTTTAAGGGATGCCTTTGCAATGATTATGCCACTTTTTATCCTTGCGGGTTTGGGCGTACTAATTAATAATGTTTTTTTTCCACTCTTTTTAAAAGGCGCGTCACTGGCAAATTTCCAAATATTTGGTAATCTTATTGTTAATGGGACCTTGAATATTGCAGGTTTGATCATTGCCCCAGTAGTCGGCTATTGCTTGGCACGCAATCGAAACTATAAAAATGCGCTTGGCGCAGCTATCGTCTCCTTAGCAGGATTGATTGTGGTAATGCCTGTAACACTACAAGCATTACCAATCAATGGTAAGAAAGCCATAGAAATTTCTGGTTTTCTATCTTATAGTAATATTGGTGTTACTGGGATGTTTTCCGGTATTATTGTTGGATTAATTGCTGCCGAATTATTCATTAAATTATCTAAAATTGAAAAAATAAAAATTAACTTGGGAGAGAATGTGCCACCAGCCGTTAGTGAATCATTTTTAACCTTAATTCCTACAATAGCTGTCATCTCTATTTTGGCCATCATTTCTGCAATATTGTTTGTCGGATTCCACACTGATTTGATTAAATTGATTACTACGTTGATCCAGGAACCACTACGTCGTGTAAATACTAGTTTACCGGGATTTTTATTAATATATTCAGTGGGAAATCTACTGTTTGGATTTGGTATTCACCAAGCGGTAATTAACGGTACTTTGCTAGATCCTGTGTTATTGATTAATACAAATAAAAATATGCAGGCTTTCGCTGCCGGAGATCATGTGCCTTACATTATCACTAGTGTGTTTAGAGACACTTTTGGTATGATGGGGGGAACAGGTAGTACCATTTGTTTGCTAGTCGCAACGTTTTTATTTTCTAGAATAAAGGCTAGTCGTGAGGTTACAAAGCTGTCAATTGTTCCTGGAATTTTCAACATTAATGAACCAGTTATTTATGGTTATCCTATTGTATTCAATATTCCGTTACTTATACCATTTGTATTAACGCCAGTTATATCATTGCTAATTGCTTATTATGCTACCGTGTTAGGGTTAATGAACAGAACAGTTGTGTTGGTGCCTTGGACTACACCACCGTTAATTAATGGCTTTCTAGCAACTGGTGGTGATTGGCGGGCTGTCGTTGTGCAATTACTAAGTTTCATTGTTGGCGTACTGTTCTACATACCATTTATGAAGATCAGCGAACAGGTTTTGTTAAAACAGAACCAATAACAAAAAAGGAGATATATTCTGATGTCTACAAAAAATATTATGTTATGCTGTGTCGCAGGGATGAGTACTAGTTTATTAGTAAATAAAATGAAAAAAGCAGCTACTGAACTAGAAAAAGATGTCGTTATATTTGCCACATCAGTTTCTGGGTTTGATCAAGAATTAGCTAGTCGGCAGGTTGATTGTGTCATGTTAGGACCTCAAGTTAGTTATATGGAAAAAGATTTTAAAGAAAAACTCAAGGATAAAAATATTCCGTTAAGTGTGATTAATATGCAGGATTACGGCATGATGAACGGTGAAAAGGTCTTGTTACAGGCATATGAATTAATGGGAGTTGAATGATATGGATGACCAGTATTTGAAAGTTGTCATGGGTATCATCATGAATGCTGGCAATGCCAAGGGATTAGCACACGAAGCCCTTGAGGCTGCAAAACTGAACGACTTTGAAAAAGCGAATCAACTGATGATAGAATCTAACCAATCATTGACAGAAGCTCATAATGTTCAAAGTGATATGTTAACAAAAGAAGCGCAAGGTGATCATACCGAGATGAATTTATATATGGTTCATGCGCAAGATCATTTAATGACTGCTATTACCTATCAAGATTTGGTCAAAGAACTAATAGTTTTATACAAGAAGGATGCAAAGTAGGGATATTTCAACGCGCTGTACCAGTTATAAATTTAACGCATCAAGTAAAAAGCGATCACGTATATAGTTATACGTGATCGCTTTTTTGGTCTTTTTAATTCAAGTATTTAGTTACATACCCAACCCAGAAAAAGCTAGCCATTGTAGGCTATTAGACCAGTCACCGCGCTGTAATTTTTCTAGTAGGGCGTAACCTTGTTTTGAGAGGCTTTGTTCTAAAGATAATTTTCGAAGACCAGATATAAGTAAATTAATCGCTTTTTGTTCAGGTAGTTTATGATCATTCATGCTTCCGATGACGTTAGAAATAAGGCTCAATTCACTGGTATTTAGGTCTTTTGTCTCTGACAGAAATGATGATAACGATGCTTTTTTAGTTTTTTTAGTCATTTTTTTAAAACACAGTCCTTAATAATTATTAATTTAAGCATACTACTTTTTTGTTGTAAGGCGTTATTGTTAGTCTTTTTTACAATTTTTTGATAACCAAAAGTCAAAATTGTTTTATTATAGTAACAATACAAAAAACAGCTGTACATAAAAATGTTACCTAGTATCTTTTTATTCACTTGTTTCTTTTTCATTTGTGACTTAAAGTATTCACAAATGAAAAGGGACGAAGTTAATGAGTAAAAATAGAAACAGTATGATTATTTTAGGGTTATTCTTGGGTATTTTTGTAACTGGTGCAGATTCTTTTATCATTTCTCCAATATTGCCAGAAATAGCCACGAGTTTTAAAACATCGGTGGGACTAACGGCATACGGAGTCACAATATATGCGCTTTGCTTTGCGTTTGGGTCGCCAATATTTGGGCCTTTGGGTGACAAATATAATAAGAAAAAATTGCTAATCACAGGTATTGTAGTTTTCTTTCTAGGAACAATGTTATGTGGATTTTCCACTAACTTGCTTAGCTTTTATATTTATCGTGCAGTTGCAGGAGTTGGGGCTTCGATGTTTGTCCCAAATGTTTGGGCATTTATAGGTTCTAATTTTAATGGCAAAAGATTAAATCATGTTATGGGGATTGTTATGTCAGCTTTATCATTATCAATAGCTGTGGGTGTTCCTCTAGGTACAACGCTTGCACAAATAAGTGATTGGCATATGGCATTTTGGGGGTCTGCAGTTCTGACTTTTATCGTACTCGTATTTATTATTTTTATGCCTAATCAAAACGTTATTAATCCGAATGCACGCATGTCATATATTAAATCTTTTAAAAATGTGTTTTTAGCCAAAAATGCGGTGATAGCCTTAATGATTACATTAACCTGGATGATAGGTTTTTACAGCGTGTATACTTTTCTAGGTACTTATATTCAAAGTACTTTTGGATTTGATGTTGGGATGACTGGATATATATTTATAGCTTATGGTCTTTCAAATTTTATTGCTAGTTTCTTTGGGGGTAAAGTAATGACTTTGTTAGGCAAAAAAAGATCAATTAATTTAAATGCGAGCATATCAATCATAATTATTTTGGGACTAATGATTTCAGAAAATAATATATTAATTTTGATATTATTATTAATTTTGTTGGCATTTGCACAAGGTTTTGGTGTAACTTCTTTAAATGCCTATATTGTAAACATAGTGCCTTCAAACCGGTCAACTTTGATGGCATTTAATAGTTCATCTCTATATTTAGGATTAACTTTTGGTTCGGGAATTGGTGGGCAAATTTATGAAAATTTCGGTTTTTTCGGCGTGTGCTCAATGGCGATATTAGGATTATTAATTGCACAGGTTATTACTAACTTATTAAAAAAGAATTAATATAAAATTTTAAACGCTACAAAAATTATATTGAAGGATAAATTCTGATGGTTGGTTGTTAGTCTAAAAATAGTGATAAGAGCTTATCAAAAAATTTCGAAAAACGAATCATAAACTTAGTAAATTAAAAAATAGAAAGGCAGAATTTTTTAGTTCTGATTTTCTATTTTTATATATTTTTCACCCCAGGTATCCATTTGTCTGATAATAGGTACTAATGATTCTCCTAAACTTGTTAATGAATATATTATTGTAATTTGGCTTTCATTTGTAATTAATATGTTTTTTTTAACAATATCGTCTGATACAAGTTGTTTTAATTGTATTGCTAGCATTCTTTTTGAACACATTGACATAAACCTGTGCAATTCATTGAAGTGTAGATTTTTAGCCATTAATCGACATAAGATAACTGATTTCCATTTGCCGGATAGTATTTCTAATGTAGTATCTAAAGGACAAATTTCATGGTGCTTCATGCTTCTTTGTATCGCTCTATTCATAAAATTTACCTCCGTTTATGTATTTTATTCGGGAAGGGTCTTTATCGTGCCACACTTTTATCATACCGAAATTATACACTTTTTCGTGTATATTGTCACAAAAAATATTTTTAATAAATCATTAATGCAAGGGGGCATTTTGATCTCATACTAAATTTCTGGACTGTTGATGTAAGAGCTGACATATATAATACCAGTATTTTGATTTTACATATCAGAATACTAATTTTCTAAAATACTGGTTTATATTAAGCTTAGTTTATCGAACCGACTTGTTACTTTTATAGTTACTAACATAAAAAGGTATTTTTTAACTAAAGTTGAAGCATTTAGTCATATATTTAATGCTTGGTGGCTATTTTGAAAATCAAAGCTACTAATTAAGTAGACACACGAAGACAATATGGGGCTGTTGTTATGCTATAATTTGGGAGATAAGAGATTCTATTGTCATTCAAAGTGTGGTTATTTAAGACAATTTCCCTTTCACTACAATCGCACGATTTATGAAACATACAATGGATAAGTCTTTTAAAATGAGCTTAAATAATTTAAAAATGATTGTAGAAAATAACAACTTATATTTTTAAGAAAGATAATAGTGGTTTTCATGGGTGAACATAATTTCAATGTAGCAGAAAAACTTGGTAGCTTCATCAAGTTAAATAGATTAAAAATTGGTATGACACAGTATCAACTGGCAGAGAATATATGTTCACAATCTATGATTAGTAGCATCGAAAGAGGAATTGATGTGCCAAACGTGGTTTTATTTACACAAATTTGCCAAAGGTTGAACATAAGAACCACAGACCAGTTTCTCACGCAGTCACTGGATATAAACTCATTTTTAGAATTCAGTGATACGCTATTTGAATTGTGTAAAAAACATCAATATAAAGATATGCTCACATTGATGAACAAAAGCGATATCTTAGAAAAATTAGTTTCAGATCAAGATATACAGATATATTATTATTACTATTCATGTGCTTTATATCACTTAAAAATTGACACAACAGATGCAATTAGATATTTGAAGTTGGCAGCACATTTTACAATGGCACAACCTTACAATCCCAAATCTGAAATTGAAATGTTATTGATCAACACGCTAGCTTCATTTTACTTAGAAATAGGTAACTTTGAAAAATCTTCTATATTGTTTGAATCAGTATATAAGCAATTTATGAAAGGCACAGTGATGAGTGAAAATCTAAATGTCATTTTATATCACTATGGCGATTATCTGTACGCTACCAAAAACTATACACAAGCCTTAAAAGTTTTTTTGAATGGATTTGATGCTGTAATTATGAAGCAATCTTATTTTATGCTGGCAGAATATGCTCTGAGCATTTCTCAATGCTACGAAAAACTAGGAGATCATTTGAAATCTGAGCATTATCATAATAAACATGTCGTTTTTTTTGATATTTTAACGAGAAATACACAGTAATCTGTAAAGAATATAATTAAAGAGAAGAAGTAATGGTAGAAAGTAGTTTAAAGAAGACTGTTTTGATTACAGGGTCAAGTCGAGGAATAGGATTAGCAATTGCGAAAGAATTTGACAAACATGATTTCCATGTCATTCTTCACGGCAGACACTCTATTACTTCAGCAACAGCATCAAAATTTGATTGACACTGTACAGTTTGACATTAGCAACAAAGAAGAAATAGAAAGTGAATTCAAATGATTGTATGATACATATTAAATGGTGGGCTGGGACTCGTAAACTAATAATATTAATGGGAGTGTATTCTTTATGAAACAAAATATAGTAATAACTGGTGGTACTTCTGGTGTCGGTTTTTCAATAGCTAAGGATTTGTCTATTGATCATAATATAATTATTATTGGAAGAAACAAAACAAAAGGGGAATTACAAGCAGAAAAATTGGGTAAAAATGTAACATTTATACAAGCCGACTTAGCATCAGATATTAGTAATTTAGTTTATAAAATAAATGCTAGATTTAAAAATATTGACACACTATTACTAAGTTCAGGTATTATGCCGGAAAACAAAAATGACAATATTTCCAACAATTTGATGAGTCACTATAATACGGTTAATAACTTACTGCCTCTATTAAATGGCGGCAATGTCTTATTAATAACTGGTAATCCTCATGCAATTGATATTATCCCAATATGTGAACAACAAGGTAATTATATTGAAAGAATGTCATGGGTTGTTACACATAAAACGTTACTTATGGTATACCTTTCTCAAATTTTAAAAGAATACCATATAAGAGTAAATAGTTTTTTCCCTGGTGACGTCAAGAGTGATTTAATGCCCTATACACAAAATTTAAGTAATACGAGAGTGTTGATGGGAAGAAATATCATATTAGATGAATCCTTGAAAGAAAAAAATGGCGTTTTTTTTGATCAAGATGGTTCCGAAGTAACCGTTAATAAAAATAAATATAGTTTTAACCGATCAGAAAAAATATTAACAGAATATCTCAAAGTGGATCTACGTCAATAAATCGGACACGTATTCTACTTTGAATTGCTATTGTTACTCAAAGGCCACTGGGGTTAAATACCTAATAGCTTAGTGAATACGTTTGCGATTGTACCAATCTTCAATGTATTGGCATAGTCGCATTTTTGCTTGTCTGACCGTTTGATAACTGCTAACCTAAGCTTTTTTTGAGCATCGTCAGTTCAATAATTATTCTTTAAAAAAGAGAAATCATGCTATATTAGTAGGGTTACTTATTTTTTAGGAGATGTGATTGGTGAATATAGTCAAAAATATCATTGGCATACCAAATCAGGTTTTATGAATGATACTCAAAGTATTGTTTGCGATGAAAAGACGCATGAATGCAAATTAGATTATTTTAATAATAAATATTTTAACATTAGTAGAAATGGTATGGAATGGAAAGCAGTGTCAACGAAAGACTTTAGACAGAAAGTAGTCCGGAAGTTCAATATAGGATCAATTGATTAAGTAATAAAAGTAAAAATAGATAGGAAATAAACTAAGTGAAAAGCCATAAACTAAAAAACGACTATGTTTATCAAAGTGCACTACTAGGTATTTTTGTTATTTGTCTAACTATTTTTTATTATCTAATGTTGTCATCTACCACTTATATTGGTATAGGTGTTACAAAAAATGATCAAAAATGGTCTATTAACAAACTACAGAAAGGTGGCTCAGCTGAACAAACTGGACTGTTAGTAGGAGATACTATTATATCTGTAGACGGTAAACCGATAACTGATAAGATAGCTGTTAAAAAATGGTTAGTCGTAGAACAAGCTCACCGGATCAACATTGATAGAGGTGGGCAGTCGAGTTCTTATACTTTTATCAAAAATAAAGTAAATTTTCAGAGATTCGGTGAATTTTTGATCATCGTGGTTGTTTTGCTAATTTTTTTAGGCTGGTACAGCCAAAGACAAATTATCAGCAGAAGAAGTCGTTACTTTTATTATTTTCTAGTTAGTGTGATCCTCACTTTACTAGCTATTGTTCCCTCTAGTGTTGGTAATACAATCGGACGTGCTACGATCATTATCATGATTTCATTTTTCCCCCTGTTCATTAGTGTTTTTTCTTATAAAAATTTTGTTATAAAAGAACAATTGAGGCATAATTTCATAGCATTGCTTTGCTTAGGTGTCTTAGTTGTGAATACGACACTGTTATTAGGTAATTTGATATTAGATATGCCGATGTGGGTGATCACTTACCTAGATAAGGGACTGTTTTATACGTTATTTGCATCATTACTTGTGATTAGTATTGATCGTGTGTTTAAAAAAGAGAATAAGAGTAGTGATGCCAATCTCGTATTACTGATCTTGCTAAGTATGCTACCCTTTCTTTTTTGTTATTTTTTACAATTAGGGTGGCAAGCGCCTTTTTCAGTTGTTATTCCTTTTTTCTGTTTACCAATCATCGCATTCTTTCACCGACTGACAATCTCAAAAAGTTTGCTCTTTAGATATAGAATTCCTGAACAGGTTTTATACCTTATTATTACAGCGATGTTTACATTGGTGATGATATTACTTATTCTATTAAGTCACTATGTGCCTCTAGTTATCTTAGCTATATATGGCAGTTTACTCACTTATGCTTTAGTATCTATTATGGTAGAAATGGTGTCTCTGATTCGAAGAGATAAGAAATCAAATGATGATTTAGCTTTGTTTTTAGTTGCAGAGGAAGAGCGAGAAAAAATATCTCTTCATATTCATGACACGTTGATTCAAGATATTGTGTACTTTATCAGAAAATTAAAAGAAAACAAACACGTTGCTACAACAGATTCTGAAGCAATCGAGATATTAGAGGAGACAATATATTTGTTACGAGAGTTATGTACAGATGTCTATCCTTTGATGATTCAAGAGTTAGGGCTAAAAAACGCACTAGATAATATGGCCAACCAGCTCCAAAAAGAATATCCAGTATTGATTACGATAAAAATAGAGATAGTAGTGATACAGTTATCAGAAAAAATGAGTAATTTTGTACTGCGATCAGTCAAAGAGTTAATGAATAATAGTATCTTTCATGGGAAAGCCAAGCAGATTATTTTATCGATAAAAGAAGATGGCAGTGATTATCACATTTCTATTGAAGATGATGGAGATTTTGTCATCAAAGAAAATGTAGCAACACCTGATAATCATTTTGGCCTAGATATTATCAAAGAAAAGTTAAGGTTACTAAATGGCGACCTACAAATTGACACAGATAAAGGAACATGTATCAGTTTTACGGTCCCAAAGATGAAGGAGATGAACAAATGACGATGAATTTAGCTTTGATTGATGACCATCAATTAGTTTTACATGGTTTGGAACAAAAGCTACAGACAGTAGATGATTTTAATGTTATTGGAAGTTATAATAACGTTGAAAGTTTCATACTCTGCTTAAAACATAAGAAAATTGATGTTGTGATTATGGATTTAATGCTTAAAGAAATGCATGGTTTTGAATTAATTAAAAAAATACAAAATATGGGATATTCTGATTTGAAAATTATTCTTATTTCAGGTTTTTATGAAGAGTTACTGCATAAACGCGCATTAGAATTAGGAGTTAAAGCGTTCTTAAGAAAAGAGGTCAGTTATGATGAATTAATTAGTTGTATCATCAGTGTAGCCAATGGTAATCACATTATTCCTGACTTTTTGATAGAAAATACGCAACAAATCTTGCTATCTAATATTGAACGGGAAGTTTTGTCATTACTGATAGATGAGTATACTAATGAAAAAATTGCAAAAGCATTGTTCATTAGTCGTAGAACGGTGGAAACACATGTCTCAAATATTTGCCGGAAATTAGGAGTTAACTCTCGTATTGGAGCAGTTCGAGAAGGATTAAAATTAAGACTTGTATGAGCATGTCATATGCGGACTTCCGCAAAAAGGTATTCGTTTAATACGGATGCCTTTTTTTGATATCAATTGTATTATTGAAAAGTAGAGAGGCAGTTTCTCAAAAGAGAATTGAACAATATACGGAACCAACGCTAAAAGAAAAAATAAAAATTATATCAAAATATTAGGAGGCAATGATGATTCAGTTTAAAAATATTAATAAAATATACAAGATTGGTGATCAAGAAGTTAAAGCGTTAAAAAATGTTAATTTTGAGATTGAAAAGGGTGAATTTACTGTTATTTTAGGCCCGTCAGGGTCAGGGAAAAGTACTGCGTTAAATATTTTAGGTGGCATAGACAAAGCAACGAGTGGGCAATTTTTATTTGATGAATTAGAAATTAATTCACTAACTGAGGCAAAGTTATCTGATTATAGACGTGATATTGTGGGATTTGTCTTTCAATTTTATAATTTGATCCCAAGCTTGACTGCTGTAGAAAATGTTGGCATTGCGGCTCAGCTGACAGGTAATCAATCGCTTGCTAATGCCTATATAGAAAAGGTTGGCCTGTCACATAGAAAACATAATTTTCCTGCCCAGTTATCTGGTGGTGAAATGCAACGTGTATCAATTGCAAGGGCGTTGGCCAAAAAACCGAAGTTGTTGCTATGTGATGAGCCAACTGGCGCACTAGATTCCGTAACTGGCTTAAAAATTATTGATATTCTTCGTAAGGCCTCTGAAAGTAGTGAAACTGCTGTCGTGATGGTCACACATAATGCAGAGTTTGCTAAATTGGCACATAAAGTTATTCGTCTTCATGATGGAGAAGTCGCATCTATTGAGACAAATAAGACACTAGCTAATTTATCGGAGGTAATTGTATAGTGAAATTCTTAAATTTAAAATTAAGAAGGGATTTTCGTAAAAATTGGACTCAATTTTTTTCAGTATTTTTGATGGCATTTTTAAGCATTCTTATTTTTGTCGGTTTACAAGGTGCATGGCATGGATTAGAAGTGAGTGTCAATCGATATATTAATAATTCACATCTTGCAGATTCATGGGTGATGAGTACTGGTTTTACAGCACATGACGTAGATGAAATAAATGCGATAAAAGGTGTTAAGGAGACGAGTGAAACAACTCGGATTCAAGTTCAAGATGTTAGTCAGAGTGACACCGAAAAGCAACTTTTTTTGGACACTTTTAAATCTAAATTAACTAAACCGCATGTGGTAAAGGGTGAAAAATTAAAAGATGATAAAAACGGCCTTTGGTTAAACCTTGAATATGCAAAAGCAAACAAAATAAAAGTTGGCGATGTGGTGCCGATTATGTCTCAAGGAAAACCAACTTCCCTAAAAGTGTTAGGATTGGTACAATCGGCTGATCGGATATACTTTACAGGGACGGAAGAACTTATTTCGCCTAGTTATGCAGATTACGGTTATGGTTATATTTCAAATGAAACATTAAAGCAGGAATTAGGCTATCAAGGCCGTCCAAATTTGTTAGAGATGAAAGGACAGCCTAAAAAAATACGTGAACAATTAGCTAAGATACTTGGTCAGCGATTGATGGCTTATAATGATCGTCATACCTTAGTAGATGTTTCTGATGCACTGGATCGCGTGGGGCAAATCAGAAATCTATCTTATTTATTTTCTTTCATTTTTATTTTGCTAGCTATTTTAGCAATGTACACAACGATCCGCAGAATGATTGAAACACAAGAAAAAGAAATTGCCATTTTGAAAGCATTAGGATTTTCAAACTGGAAAGTTGGCTGGCACTATACTAGTTTTGGTTTGTTAGTTGGTAGTGCCGGCGCTACCCTAGGCGCAGTTGTATCACCACTTATGTCTTGGTTTGTTTTGGGAACGCAAAAAGAAATGTTCTCGATACCTTCGTGGACGATAGCTTACTCGGCAAGCTCACTTTATGTGATTATCCTCGTTCTATCCGTTTGTATCTTGGCATCTTTTCTTGCAAGTCGTGAGGCCATACAAGGTCTACCGGCAGAGTTTTTAAGAGGCAATAAGCAAAAAGTTGGGCGTAAGGTATTCTTAGAACATTTTAAACCACTTTGGCAGGTATTACGCTTTGAGCAAAGATGGGCGATTAGAGATGCACTATCTAATAAAGTTAGACTATTAATGGGGATTATTGGTGTAGCATTTGGCATGATGTTACTTATTGCTGGTATTGGCATGCCACAATCAATTAATCACTTGGTAGATAAAGCCTATCATGAAGATTTTAACTATGATACTAGATTGCATATTCCTAATTATGAAACCGTAAAAAACAACTATCCAAAGGGTCAATGGGTAGATATTAAGCAAGCTAAGTTTACACCAGATGATGGTTATAATCGTTTATTGATTGTGATGAGTGATGGTGACTACGTTAATATGAAAACTGTATCCGGAGATCCAGTTAAATCTGACGGTATCTATGTGACTAAAGACTTTGCAAAGCGCGCTAACTTAACTGTTGGTCAAGAACTTGAGGTCACGCCTTATTTAGATGATAAAGATTATCGTTTTGAGATTAAAGGCATTATCACGAGTGAGACAAATCAGGGCGCTTATATCACACAAGAATTATTTGAAAAGCATCAAGGGCATTTTTCTCCTAGTACATTACTCATTAGAAATAATGATTATGATAAGAAAATAAAGGATGATAAGAATATTGTGTCTGTTATTAAGATGCGAGATCAAGAAAAAAATGCAAAGGACTTTGTGACAAGTTTGATGAGTATATTTTTGATGATCGTGGGCTTTGCCATTCTCTTAGTAGTTGTTGTACTTTATAATCTGGGGTCGTTAAATTTTGTTGAGAGAACTAGAGACTATGCAACACTGAGTGTGCTTGGATTTAAGAAAAACGAGTTACGGAATATTACGATGCTTGAAAATCTTGGTACGACAGTTATTGGCTGGGTATTCGGGGTGCCTCTTGGATATTGGTTCTTAAACGCGTATGTTCAAACATTTAGTACGATAAAATTAGCTTATACGCCATATGTGACCTGGCATAATATTTTATTATCTACAATTATAGTCGTTGTATGTGCGATGAGTACAACCTTGTTTATTAGTAGTAGAATTAAACGTTTAAATATGGTCCAAGCACTTAAAGGTGTGGAATAGCTAATTAGTTAGATTTGATTAATTATTTAGGTTGTGTGATGACTATTTTATATCATTAATCGCTGTGAAAAATAAACAACCAACCGTAAAATTAAATTTTATGGTTGGTTGTTTATTTGAATTTGATTGAGACTTATTGTTCTTATATGAAAAATCTGGACTAATTTCTGTAGCGTGACATGAAAAGACATTATCATAAGGTTGTACTTTTATGACTGTATATGATTTTGAGAGGGCAATTCGAATTTTATGTGTCCATTTATAAATTGTTGGAACAGACACACCGTAATCTTTAGCCAATTGGCTAGCTGGCGTGCCAGAATGATAAAGATCAATGATTGCTTGTTGAAATTGAAATTCTGGGGTAAGTTTTTGCGTCATGGGTTATTCTCCTACGTCTATTATATCGCAGTAGAAACCGTGTCCATGTTTTTAGACTAACATCAACATATTGAAATTGACAATCAGGATAGTTTTTTCAAGTTTGATTTGGATACAACTAATGGTTACTACATGGTATCTAGAGACAGCACAAATATCAAAAATGAAGAAGGTGCTTATGATTATTATGCCAAAGCGCACGTGGCTAAGATAAATGCGGTCAATCAATTGAATGTGCAATTATTTGTTGATGCGGGCAGTATTGAAATGTTTTTCCCTGAAACCGGGGAAACTTACTCATTAGCTAAGTTTTCTGAAGCATCAAATAATCATGTCACAGTCAAAGTAAACGGTGATACGACAGTAGCTTACAGTGTACTCGAATAAAATAAGTAGAAGTGCAAAACACGAATTAGTGTTTTGCGCTTTTTGATTGTTAAGTAACTTAAAAAATGGCAGTAATAAATTTTCAAGTTTCTTATTTGTTATTTACTGATCAATTTTATATGATAATACGTTGTTTATTTATCTATCTATTTTTAAAGTATATCATTTTCATTCTTAAATAAGTTAATATTTTCAATCCAATTAGTTGAATAAATGCATTAATATAAGTGCTTTTCAAGTATTATTTGTTTTTTTTTACATTTTTTTCATAAATTTTCATGTTTTACATTTTAAAATTTGTATGTTAAAATAATCAATGTTGTCATTGTGATTGTTTGATCTATCACACATTGATATTAATATTTTTCGCGAAATATAATTTTAATGTGTGATGTATCACAGTAACTTCAAAAAAGGAAATCATTTTTAAAGTGAGAACAAAAATAACGATCATAATAATTTATTAAGAATTGTAGTTGTGTTTTTATTTTATTATTGATCATTTACACAAAGGGAGAAAATATGAAAATATTATCTAGAATTTTTGCCACGGTTGTTTCATTAAGTATTATTGGCATATCTGCTATTCAAATTCAATCCGTTAGCGCCCAAAGTTATAACTACGCTCAATCAACAGAAACCGCTCAAATTCATTATACAGGGACACAACGGTTCCTCCCAATATATATAAATTCAGCGAATGCAGGTTATGGTTTACAGGCGGGAAAACATGTAAGTCAAGGATATCAAAAGTATACCCGTAGTGGTAAAGTAGTTGCTTCAGGATATACGACGAAAGCTACTAACAAGTATTCTGACTTTTATGTCACACAAAAAGTTAGTGCTTGGGACAATCTTAGTTGGAACGGACCAAGAACTCAATATCATTATGCCTGGTGGTATTTTTGATTAATATTGTATATACCTTATTCGGGAAAAAAATATTAGTAATTTGTTTATACCAATCCATATCATACATTTTAATAAGTCACCTCAATTCGTTAAAAATATTTATTAGTTTGTTTCAATCAAAATGGGGTGAAATAGTTTTAATACTGATATGTATATTAATAATTATTTCAGAGTATTTATTTATACACCGATATTCAAAATCAATAATAACTGTGTTCCAATTTATGGGTTACCCCAAACATAAACTTATACTATTCTTGGTAACCGCAGATTGCTTAGGAACCATTGGAATATACTTAATCATACAGATAGGAATTAATTTAATATGAACGATATTATCAGTGTTTTCCTAAAAAAACATTTGTCGCAGTTAATAATATTAATTGTGACTGTTTTTTTTATGAACATTGTTCTTTTTGTTACTTCATTTGATGTTATTCAGGTTGGTAGTGGGTACCAAAATCTATCTAAACTGACAAAATCAACAGCATACATTGGAAATAATGAATCTAGTGACTCTCTCAGAGAAAAGATTGGCAATGACAAAACTAGTAAAACAAAAGATTCTATGGTTTCGATCATAGATCAAGTAAATAAAAACTTTAAATCAGTATCTCAAATTCAGTTTGACTCGCCCAAATTTAATGGGAGCACACAAATTACAATATCTCCAAATGCTCTTTCGTTATTCAACATAGCCGTAAAGGAGGGGAAATACTTTACTAATAAACATTATTCTAATAAAAATTCAGTCCCAGTTCTTGTGGGATCGCATTTTGCTAAAAAATATAGAATTGATAAAACATTCACCGATATGGATCAAATTAGTGGTAAACAAAGACATTATCATGTTGTTGGAATATTGCAGGACAATGCTAGAATACCATCATTTTACAATGTTAATGACTATACTTCTTTAAATGACAGTTATCTAGTTCCTCTACAAATTAATTATTTTAAACAAAATATAGCGTACGATAACTTTGATTTGTATTTACAGAATTTAATTATATTTACTAATAAAACACAAAAAATTAACCATTTAGAACAAAGTCTTATAAATAAGCACTTATACAAAGTTAAATTTAATATTGAACAGAAAAATGTAGAAGAATATCTTCATTATTTCAAGCAGAAACTGATTATTGAACTTACAGCGTTACTAATATGTTTTATAGTGTGCATGTTGATCATTCGTAGAATGATACATTCATTATTGAAAGAGGAACAAAAAAATATAACAACAATTTTTATTTTGGGACAATCAGTATCCGACATTCAACGTTCAATTAAAAATTGTTTTGGAACCATATTAGTTATAGCAAATACACCAATTATCTTATTTGAGCTGTACAAGTTACAATACTCCCCAGTAGTCGGGACGCCAATAGAATCATGGTCAGATGTAGTAACAAACGTTTATATTCAATGTATTATGGTTCTAATTGTTATGATGGCAATCATGTACTTACTCATCTATATGATAGTAATGAAGAATTTTAAAAAAATAAATAGCAATCTAAAGTAAAGGATGAACATACATGATTGAGCTTATTAATGTTACGAAGAAATTTGAAAATAAAAACACAATCGTATTCCCCAATAAAATAATTATTAATTCTGGCGAAATGGTTGCTGTTATTGGCAAATCAGGTATTGGGAAAACAACACTATTAAATATAATTGGCTTATTAGACAGAAAAGAATCTGGAAGCTATTTTTTAAACAAACAAGACACAAAATTATTGACCGAAAAAGAGGTTTCTACGCTCAGAAATAAAAGTATTGGATTTGTTTTTCAAGACTTTAAGTTGATCGATGACCTCACTCCCAAACAAAACATCTTACTGCCTAGAAGAATCGGAAAAATGAAATCTGATGGCGATTTTGAAAAATTGATAGAAATTTTTCAACTAAGGTCGCTTTTAGATAATAGTATTTCCGAATTATCCGGCGGGCAAAAACAACGGGTTGCGTTTGCTCGTGCAATGATCATGAGTCCAAGTATTATTTTAGCTGATGAACCTACGGGATCTCTGGATTCCAATAATGCTTTGATAATGTTAGACTATTTAAAACAACTCAATAAAATGGGAACAACAATTATAACAGTCACACATGACAAAGATATTGCCCTACAACACAACAAAATTATACAGTTAGGAGACTGATATGTTTTTTTATATTATGTTACTAAGTTTTATTATTGGTATTATATCAATATTTTCTGCCTTTAAAACCAACAATGTAACCATCAAAGTGTTATGCTTTGTTATTGGAATTATTTTAATCGGGTATTCTATTTATTTGTTTTGGCCACATCAGGTTGCTTGAACATCAATAAATTAGACTGATTTTAATGAATAATATTTACTAGAAAAGTGACTGGACAATGAAAAATGAAACATATGTATCTATCTTGATTTCAGCATTGTTATTTCCTGGTGCTTTTTAGCTCATATGATGAGTGGTCTTATAATTAAGTATAGCAAATTTTGCTTGGGCATCAAAATAACGTTGCTTATTTTTGATTTTAAGGGCATCATAGCCAGTAGTTCGCACTTGATTAACCCATTTACTGACTAGTCTCGGTGTCATATGATAGTGTTGTGCCAGTTCTTTTTGCGTCAGTGTGCCAGAAAAATAGGCTGCTACAACCGTTACTTTCTGTTCAAAACTATATTTTGTCATAATAAAAGGGCTCCAGGTCAGTTAGATTTGTGTCTAACTTTCTTGGAGCCCTTCACAACAAACAGTTTTTTAACTTCAACTTTATTTAAAAACAAAGTTGATGAGCAAACGATCAATACAAAAGCGACCACAGCTGATGCTTTAGGGTATAAAACTGTTGTTGATAAAAATATACCATTGAAGAGTTTTGCATTAAATCTAAACACCATCAAAGATAATCAGGCGTTCCCGTCACATATACATATTGAAATTGACAATCAGGATAGTTTTTTCAAGTTTGATTTGGATACAACTAATGGTTACTATATGGTATCTAGAGATAGCACAAACATCAAAAATGAAGAAGGTGCTTATGATCATTATGCCAAAGCGCACGTGGCTAAGATAAATGCGGTCAATCAATTGAATGTGCAATTATTTGTTGATGCTGGCAGTATTGAAATTTTTTTCCTGAAACTGGGGAAACCTATTCTTTAGCTAAGTTTTCTGAAACATCAAACAATCATGTCACAGTTAAGGTAAACGGGGATACGAGAGTAGCTTATAGTGTACTCGAATAAAGTAAGTAGAAGTGCAAAACACGAATTAGTGTTTTGCGCTTTTTGATTGTTAAGTAACTCGTTTGTAGTTAGAATCATAGCTCTTTTTGTATAAGGCGGACTTTAGAATCTGCATTCAATCATACTAATTAATAATTTAATTTTTTTTCAACAATTAAAATTGGTGGTACTGCGAAAATACCCATTACAACAATTAACCAAGCAAAATCACCAGTTAAAAATATGCCGTTAGTTGCTAATGAACGAATCAGGGCTACAGCGTGAGTTAAGGGTGAAAACCAGGTGATTTTTTGTAGCCATGGTGCCAAACTGTTTGTTGGGAAAAAGGTATTAGAAAACATATACATTGGTTGAATTAAAAGCATACCATAATAATTCAGATAATCTCTTGTAGGTGCTAGCAAAGCGAATGTTAGTCCTAAAAATCCAAACAATACGCCAAGAAGCAATAAAACGAATGGGATTAGGATTGCTAACCAACTATGAACCGTCCCCAAAATAACTGCAATAACAAGGAACAACGTTCCAAAAAAGCAAGCTCTAATACCAGACCATAAAGCCTGACCAACAATAATATCAGGCAAACTAATGGGCCCAGTACTCATTTCATAGTACGTTTTATCCATCCGCATCATGATGTACGCATTGACTGTACTTTCAGCATTGGCAGCATTCATAGCAGTGGCTGCAACTAGTCCAAGTGTCACAAAGGTTAGATACGGCATGCCATTTACCGTACCAACAAAATGACCAAGACCAACACCCATAGCGACTAGATATAATAATGGATCAAAGAGATTGGGGAAAATAGAAATTTTCAGCATGTGTGTGAAACTCATGTAGTTGCGTTGAATGACATGCCAAATAGCTTTAAGACCTAGTTTGTTCAATGTTCTTTGCCTCCTCGTCAAACTTTGTTAGGGACAAGTAAGCTGTTTCTAAATTTGAGTAGCCTAGTTCGGAGGCTAATGTGTTAACTTTGCCACTTGCTATAATTGTGCCGTGATCGATCATCAATACGCTATCAGCCAAAGTCTCAATTTCATCAACATAGTGTGAGGTTAGTAGAATGGAAACACCTTGTAATTTTAATTCATTGAGTTTTGCCCAAAAGACATGTCGTGATTGGATATCAAGTCCTGTCGTTGGTTCATCTAAAATAATTAACTTAGGATTATTCACTAGTGCTCGAGCCAATACTAACCGTCTTCGCATTCCCCCAGATAAACTATAAACTTGCTTGTTCCAGTAATTGGACAGACCAACAAAATTCAGTAACTCGATTCCCCGTTTACGTGCTAATTTGAATGGTATGTCAAAGAGGATTGCATGTGCAACCATATTGTCTAGGACTGATAGCGTTGTATCTAATAGATCCTCTTGCATGACCACACCTATTTCCCATTTAGAGCGACGAGCATTTTGAGCAACATCAATACCGTTAATCAAAACTTGCCCGCTAGTTATAGGTGTCGTAGCATAAATCATTTTGAGTGTCGTAGATTTCCCAGCGCCATTTGGTCCTAATATAGCTAACGTTTCGCCCTTCGCAAGATTAAAAGATATGCCTTTTACCGCAGAAAACTTGTTATATTTTTTTATCAACTGTTTTACTTCTAGAATATGATTAGTCATTCAGTTCTCCACATATTTTGCATCGATTGTACTTTTTTAATTCTGTATAGTATTGTTATTTTGTCGAATTGATGTGCCGGCATGGTCATCGGTAAATAGAGTATACAATTTAAATGTTTCTATTTTCATCGAAATGTGGAATAATTAAAGAAAATTGAAAAGAGTATAGTAAATGTCTAAAAATTTACCAGATATTGCCACGATTGCTAGTGCATTAGCTAATTCAACAAAACTAACAATTTTAGATAGTTTGATGGATGGACGAGGACATACATTACTAGAATTAGCAAAATCCTCTAATGTTGCCCCTCAAACTGCAAGCTATCATCTAAAAAAGTTTATCGAGGCGAACTGGGTCAGAATAGAAAAATCTGGTCGTTTCCATTATTTTTTCTTAGAAAATGAACAAGTGGCACAATTAATCGAACTATTTAGTCCAGTTTCACTTGAATCACAAACTGTATCTATGAAACAGGCTATTGAAACTGATCATATACGTCATTTTCGTAGTTGTTATGATCATATGGCTGGATATGTTGGCCGAGAAATTACAGAAGCACTCATAACTCACAATTTTTTGTCTGAAAATAATCACGAGCTACAAATTACAGCATCAGGTGAACTATTTTTCGAAAATCAGTTAAACATTGATATGATTCAATTACGACAGAAAAAAAGACAGTTTATTACTTCCTGTCTTGATTGGAGTGAACGTCAATATCATTTGGGTGGGGCTTTAGGAAATGCACTATATCAATTTTTTCAAGATCAATACTTTGTTTTACCGCATAAAAATATTAAACGTGCACTGTCTTTAACGCCTAACGGTACTAGATTTTTAAAAGAGACACTTGATTTGTCTTTATAATTCAAATACTGACGCGAGCAGTATTGAAATGTTTTTTCCTGAAACTGTGGAAACGACAGTGGCTTATAGTGTACTCGAATAAAATAATTAAAAGCGCAAAACACAATTTCATGTTTTGCGCTTTTTGATTGTTAAGCGTTCGTAGTTAGGAAAATTGTGACTTTCGATATCGTTGGCTTAGAGGTAAATGATAGTGATAGATTTCATTAAATACTATATAATCATCATGTTGCAGCACTTTTAGCATTCTTATAAATTCATAACAATTAGCTTCATCATTTTTTTGATCTGATCCTAAATAGAGAAAAATGATCAATCTAGCAAAATCCATAGTGATCTTAGCCGTAAAATCGGTTATTGTACTGTAGCAAGAATTATCAGTGATTTTTTGAAAACTGCTTGAATTATAGTTAAAATTTGTGAGTTCAATCTGAACATAATTAAGAACAATACTAGCGACACTTTGTTCAATTATATACGAATATTCTGTAAATCCTTTATATTTTTTATATAATTCATGAACCTTAGTCATACATTCAAGTAATTCTACTGGATCTTTTCTAAAAATAAAAATACCATCAACAAATGCTCTTAATTCGAACACCGACCAATATTTAGTTTCGGTTAAGTGTCTTTTTAATGGGTATGCAGGATCGACATCCATTCTTAAAGGGTTATTGCCAATAATATATACCTTGATGTATGCAATAGCAGCGAGAATTTGACTTTCTAGAGATGGATCCTTTTTTAATGCAATATGTTTCTGCATTAACGTGGCTGTTTTCTTCATATTAGCATCATTGTCAATCTGGTTTAAAATGTTATTAAACCGATATTCGGAGTTATTATAGTGAATAAATTGAAACTCATTTGGAGAGACCTCTAATCGTTTGAGAATGGCAAATAGTTTTTCGGATTCAACACTGTTATGTCCATTTTCAAATCGTGATGCGAAGTTTCTAGACACAATCCCCATATAAACTTCTTTTTGAGTGAGTTTTTTTTGTTTACGAATTGTTTTAATCGTGTCTCCAAGTGTTTTCATAATTCCTAACTGCCTCCGCTTATATCTAATAACGTAAACTATACTACACATATTAATAAAATGTCTAGATATATTTGATGATAAATTAGAAATAAGGAAAGGGCGTACGATAATGTTCAATACAATTATAAAGACATCATTAATTAGCCTCATTTTTAATTTATCGATAACCTCTTTAAATTTTTTTTTCGGATTGTACTTTTTGCAAATAACTCGGTCAGCTTTCATTTTTGGAACACTAACAATTATTGGGCCATTGGTCAGCCTATTACTGACACCGATTATGACCAGAATTGTAGATACAATTGCACACAAAAAAATACTATTAATAGCTCAAATAGTTTCGTTAGTATTTCTTTTAGCTTATTGGGTCGTAGTTAGTGATCATTTAGATGCTGGTACACTCGCATATGTCTATATTTTGATGATTATTATTCGGGTTAGTGAGGAATTATTTATCGTCACGTTAAAAGCGTCTACTACACAGTTGGTTGAAAAGCACAAATATCAAAGACTGAATGCATCAGTTCAGTCCGCTACTTCGGTTGCAAATATTCTTGGTCCTATTGTAGGAGGATTAGCATTTAGTTTACTCACACTACCATTCTTTGTTTTTCTAATAATTATTCTAGTTGGCGTGTCAATCTTATCCACCAGTACGCTAAAACTAGATCCGTCACATAGGATAGCAGCCACTGGCAAAAATTCTTTTGTGATGGTTATAAAATTTATTAAAGGCCGGCCAGAAATTTTATCTCTTGTTATTATTGCGATGTTTATAAACTTATTCGCCTCAGCCATAACGATTGGTTTACCGGTACTTGTTATTAATCAACTGTCTCTGTCAAAATTAGTTTACAGTTTTTTGGAAAGTTTAACTAGTGTTGCAATGGTAGTAGGTGGCATCATATTGACTATTCATACTATTAAAGATAACTTAAAAATCATGTATCAATCAATGTTGTGCTTTACTATAATCATTGTTTTATTCGGGTTTCCAGAATTAATAACGCGTAATGATTTAATAATTATTGGATTTTTAGGGATATTAGTAGTTGCTTTCGGATTAATAGTCGTATTTGCTAATACAGCAATGACAACTTATTTACAAATGGAAGTGCCAGAAAATAAGCAGGGTGGTGTTTATTCAATCATCAATGCAGTTTCTCAACTGTTTGTTCCTCTGGGAGGATTATGTTACGGCCTCTTGTTTGATCGTTTTGAAAGTTACCAAGTGTTTATTTCATCTGGATTTATAGCCTTGGTTATTATCACTGGATTATTACTACTGACGAAAAAAAGAATTATTAAAAGGATATAATTATGAAAGGCTCTAAAATAGTTAGACAAAAACTAACTTTTTTAGAGCCCTTTACGTTGCATTGATGATGTTAGCCTATTTACCGCTTATTTTTATTGATAGTCGTTTTAATCAGACAATTTTCTTTTTTGTTTCTGGCATAACCGGCGTGACGTTAGGCATAACGATAACAATGAACACACTTGTTGCTCAGAGAATTGTTCCTGAAGAAAGTTTAGGTACTGCCTCAGCAATGATCACTTTAGGCAGAACACTAGGGCAGACATTAGCGGCAGGAATTTTTGGTTTAGCATTCAACATGAGTTTAAATTCGGGATTAAAGAAACATCCCATTATTGATCAGAATATGATTAATCAGTCTATAAAAGGTGTGTATCAATCGCCATTGGTTGTAGATGAGCACACAATCAATCAAATCATTTTAACAGGCATGCATACAGTATTCAGTGTCACGCTCATATTGTTTGTCATCGTTTTGATTGTTAATGTAGCAGATCAAAAACGGGAAGTAATTAAATAAAAGGGGCATAAGGAGATTCTTTTACTGAACATGTTTTGGACACACGCACAGGTGGCATAATAACGACAGATAAGGCTGGTTTGGTTCACTTTTCCTACAATGACAGCACAGATTACGTTCTGATTAAGACATAGTTTAAGAATTTCCTGTACCAGATCACATATCATACAACCCCAAAGCTAATTCATGTAACTTCACCCAAAGCGGTTTATACTATAGGTAATGCAGACACTAAATAATAATTTGTTTAGCGCGGATTCTTAGTATGCCATTAGGAGGCTAGTGAATGACAATGCAATATGATTATGATGTTTTATATCTTGGTAGTGGGCATGGTACGTTTGACGGGGCGATTCCGTTGGCACAATCAGGTGTTAAGGTCGGTATCATTGAGGCTGATATGATTGGCGGTACGTGCCCTAATTACGGTTGTAACGCTAAAATCACGCTCGATGCACCGGTGGTGTTAACGCGAGCAGCCGAGCGCCTATCTGGTATTGTTCAGGGGAATCTGACAATTGATTGGACGCAGAATGAGGCTCATAAGGAAGTGGTTATTAATGATTTGCCGGATATGATTGGTGGGTTATTAGATCAGTCTGGTATCGACGTGATTCACGGACGTGGTGTGTTTGAAGATAATCATACAATCATTGTTGATGGTAAGGCAGTAACTGCTGACAAAATTGTCGTTTCGACTGGGCTAAGGCCTCATCGTCTTGATATTTCTGGTTCTGAACTGGCGCATGATAGTCGTGATTTTATGGCGTTGAAGTCTTTGCCACAGAAAATAGCCATTATTGGTTCGGGTTATATTAGCATGGAATTTGTGACAATTGCGAATGCAGCTGGCGCTGAAATTACCGTGTTAATGCATGGCGACCGTGCGTTACGACAGTTCCACGCCCCTTATGTTGACAAAGTTGTGTCCGACTTAGAGCAACGCGGTGTCACGTTTATTCAAAATGCTGAGGTGACTGCGTTTGAAGAAAAGGGTGATCAAATTCAAGTGACATATAGCGATAATCAGTCTTTGTCAGTTGATTGGGTCTTGGATGCTTCAGGGCGGATACCAAATGTAGACAATATTGGTTTAGAAAAAATCGGGTTAACTTACAATCAATCAGGTATTCCTGTCAATGGCTATCTCCAGACAAATATTGATAATATTTATGCATCAGGGGATGTGATTGATAAAACGCAACCAAAATTGACACCAACAGCCATATTTGAATCAACGTATCTTTTCAAACAGTTTGCTGGTCAAACAAACGCACCAATTCAGTATCCTGTTGTGCCATCAGTCGTTTTTACATCACCAAGAATTGCGCAAGCTGGTGTTTTGGTACAAGATGCTGAAAAAGGCGATTATGAGGTGCAACAAACCGATCTCACAAAAGATTGGTATCGCCAAGTTGACAACGAAACGATCGCTGATAACACCTTGATTTTTGATCAACAACATCATTTGGTTGGCGTTACCGAAGTCAGTGAACAAGCTGAAAATGTCGTTAATACGTTATTGCCAGCCATTGAATTTAAATTTGGACCGGATGAAATTGGTCGATTAATTCATTTATTCCCATCGATTGGTATGGCAACATGGGGACAATTATAAAAATATATTAGTCATATTATCTTTGAACAGCGCAAGCTGTTTTTTTTATCAATGATATGTTTTTCAGAAAAAAACTTGACATCTTTATTAATATTGTTTATATTAACTATATTAATATAAACAAGGAGTTGAAAGATGAAAACAAAGTTTTTAACATTACTATTTGTACTCGGTCTATTCATATGCATGTTGGATACGACGATTATGAATGTCAGTTTACCTGCTATTAGTCATGCTTTTCATGTTGGTTTGGATAACATGTCGTGGGCATTAAATGTCTATCTTATTTTATTTGCAGCGCTGACGATACCATTGACACGTTTAGCAGAAGTATTTGGTATTCAGAAAGGCTTTTTACTGGGGGTCATTTTATTTGGGATTGGATCAGTAGTGTCAGCCGCGGCGCCAGCGCTTAACATTTTATTAGTGGGCAGAGCGATTCAAAGCATTGGTGCGGCTATCGTATTTCCATTAGCCATGACATTGGCCATTGGTTTAGTGAACGATGATCACCGAACAGGCATGATAGGTATCTTAGGGATTACACAAGGTATTGCTGCCGCACTTGGACCGACTATTGGTGGTATTGTGACACAATTTTTTGGTTGGCGCTGGATTTTTTTAATTAATGTGCCATTAGTTATTGTGATGCTTATTTTGGGGATGACTTATCTCACACTAAAAAATGAAGTACAACACAAACAACGATTAGACTTTTGGGGTGCATTACTCAGTATTATTTTTCTGTCTAGCTTATCGATTGGTCTCATCCAAGGACGTGTGTGGGGATGGCATAATTGGTTAACCATCACATGTTTTGGTTTGAGTAGTATGAGCTTGATATTATTTTTAATTGTAGAGCAGCGTAGTGTGAATCCGATGGTACCATTGCAATTATTCAAGAACCGCGCATTTTCAATTTCTGCTGTGATTATTGTTTTAAGTAACTTATTTTTAGTGGCTACGACGGTGATTTTGCCAACGTATTTTACAAGCATTGCTGGGTTTGATGCGCTACATGCATCTTTGTTAGTCGCACCGATATCATTGGCTATTTTTATATTTTCACCAATTTCAGGATTTGCCCGGGCAATTATTCAACCAAAATGGCTGCTCACTATGGGATTTTTGATCATGACTTGTGGTTATCTATGGTTGGCAAATGGTGCGTTAGTCAATCAAACACAAACTATTTTATCTGAATTAATGGTGGGTATGGGCTATGGTTTAATAGCTGGGCCAATATTAGTGATAGCAGCTGGCAGTTTGCATGGTAAATTATTAACCGCTTCACAAAGTGTCACAAGTGTTTTACGTCAAGTTGGTGCTATGCTGGCAGTTGCTATATTTATAACAAGTTTGTATGGTAATTTAGCTATATCACAAAAACAGTCACAATCTTATGCAGAAAGTAGCGTGAACAAATTAGCCATACCAAGTGAACAAAAAACAGCTATGATCGGCAAAATAACACACAAATTGCATGGTGATCATTTAGTTCAAACAGATACGACTGCGTTACCACGAGTATTATCGGACAGTATTCAAGACATTGAAGCACATACTGTTGTGTCGTTGCGGTCATCGTTTGAAAAACTTTATGCGGTTTCTGTGCCATTTTTATTAATGTGTGCAGTGCTAAGTTTATTCTTGAAAGAAAAACAACCGCGGTAAATGTCGTGTATAATATTTAATAACGAATAGAAGGCGGGTAAAATTATGACAATGAAGGGTAGAGAGGTCATTTTAGGTATTTTGCAGGAGAGCCCACATACTGGTTATGAAATTAATGACATTTTACAGACACGGTTAAGTCATTTTTTTGATGCGACTTTTGGCATGATTTATCCGACTTTAAAAAAGTTAGAAGCCGAAAAATTAGTGACTAAGCAACAGATATCGCAAACTGATCGACCAAATAAGAATATTTATACAATTACGGCAGCAGGGCAAGCAGTATTTTCAAAAGCCATTAACGAACCGACTTCGGATGAAATTCTCAAATCTGATTTTTTGATGCATCTTTATTTTAGCCAGGATTTGTCAACAGAACAGGTGGCTTTATTTTTTCAAGAAGAAATTGCACGTAAGGAAGCTAAAATAGCGGCGTTACAATCGCAATTAGCAACGTGGCTAGAAAATGGTATGACAGAGCAACGTAAGATAACGTTTGACTATGGCATTGCCTATTACACAGCGACACTAGCAGTTTTGAAAAAAGCAGCAAAATCAAATCAATAGTCAGCAAATAGGACATGAACCTGCTACAATAATCTTGTAAAAGTATATTGTCCGTCAGGAGATGTTATGACAAATGAAAGTTTGTATCATACTGAAATTGAAAATACAGCTGGTCTAGTAGGCCATGTCAAAACGGTTACAACCAGTGATTTAAGCGTTCAGACGAGTGGCCCGCTCAGTGACAAACCAGGTACTAATCCTGAGCAGTTATTAGGGGCGGCGCTAGCCACTTGCTTGAATGCAACAATCGAAGCTGAAGAAAAACGACGACAATTAGAACATAAAAGTGTTGTTCGTGTCGGTGTTGATATGGCGCGTGATACGAAGGGATTTCAGTTTTTTGTTGTCGCACAAGTAAAAATACCGCATGTCAAACATCAAGAGGCAGTAAACATTTTAGAAATTGTTGCGCAACGATGTCCTGTATCTAAACTATTATCAGGTAGCTCGAACGTTCACATCATGTTGGTTGATGAATTTAATTTTAAGCAGTAAACTGATCAAAGCGAGTACTAAAAAGTAGTCGCTTTTTACTTACTTATAATTAGTTAACATCAATTTAATGTCATACGTGTATAATTTAGTTTCCAATCTAAATCCAAAGTGGTGGAGGATATCACGTGAGAATTTCTAGAATTATTAAACTGATAATCATAGTCGCTGCTGCGACTTATTTATTTCAAAATCCGGACAAGGTTACCCAAGGGCGAGAATGGGCCAGTGAAAAAGTACAACAATGGGCAGTTCTTTTGGACGAAAAAGGTGATCAATATAGATCACCAGAAAAAACGTCGACCGCTAATAATGATACTGCTGTACAGGAACCTAACACACATGATGCAACGCATTTAGATGGGGCAGTTTGGGCCAAAAAAACGCTGAAGGTCTATTTCGATGTACCAGCGGATAGTATGCCAGAATATTCTGCAGCATGGCGTCGCGCATTTGATAGTTGGAATGCGGTTGATGTGTTAACATTGGTGGCGGTCGCTGATAAATCCAAAGCGGATATTGTTTTAACGACCGAAGATCGTAGTGATACACAACAGGCAGGAGTCGCGCAAACGCAATTCTTAGTTAATCCACTAACGGGTAAAAGAGTGATGACACACGTTGAAGCAAAATTAAATGTGCATTATCTGAATTATTATTCTGCTACGCGAAAGGCCAACACAGCGGAACATGAGCTAGGACACGCACTTGGATTAGATCACACAGCTGATCGTGAGTCTGTTATGCAAACGCAAGGATCTGAATACGGCATTCAGGCAGTTGATATTAATCGATTAAAAGCACTATATCAAAATTAGAAACAAGGTAGTCTTAAGGGACTTGAAATGGCTATAGTAACTAATGAATTAACGACATAAAGTTATCTTTCAATCAGTCTCCATGGTGTTAAATAGGTGTCAACTTAATCATAACTATCATTTATTTGGAACGACATAAAGTTAATTAAAACACGGGTCCGAAAATACTATCAACGCGCTTAATATATTAATAAAATTGTGCTGTCATTCACAAAATGATAAAATTCATACTTTAAACTGCAATTCGTGTCATAAAAGTGCCCTAAGTCTTTTAAAGTCGACTTTTTTAAAATCAAAGTGGTATAGTGTAAATATACTATGCTTTGAAAAATTTTCAAAACATAAATTTTATGGGGGCTTATTATGACAACTGTTCAAGAATTGACAGACATTGTTGGTAACAATCACATCATCACCTCAGCTTCGAAATCATTGCGTTATCGCAAAGGTTACAGAAGTGGACAGGGGGATGCTTTGGCGGTTGTGTTGCCTGGTAATATGATGGAATTATGGCAAGTATTGAAAGTCTTACACGCCCATAACACAATTATTATTATGCAAGCTTCTAATACCAGCTTAACTGAAGGTTCAATTCCAGCACCAGGTTACGATCGTGAATGTGTTGTGGTTAATGGCACACGAATCAAAGGTGTACAACTCATTAATCACGGTGAAGAAGCGCTTGCTTTTCCAGGTACTACGCTATTTAAACTTGAAAACACGTTAAAAGCGATTAATCGTGAGCCGCATTCAGTTATTGGCTCATCAAATTTGGGCGCGTCAGTCATTGGCGGCATCAACAATAATTCTGGTGGTGCGCTGATTCAACGTGGACCAGCATATACTGAACTATCGTTGTACGCTCAAATTGATGCAAATGATGAATTGCATCTCGTTAATCATTTAGGTATTGACTTAGGTGACACACCTGAGGAAATGATTAATAATCTTGAAAATCGTAATTTTGATATTGATAAGGTGCCAAAAGATGAGAAACGTGTCGGACACAATCGTGACTATGAATCGCGTGTTCGTAATATTGGGTCACATACACCAACGCGGTATAATGCTGATCCCAACGAATTATATGAAGTTTCCGGTGCCTCTGGTAAATTAGCTGCGTTCGCCGTCCGCTTGGATACATTTCCAAAAGAAGGTGCGTCACAAGTATTTTACATTGGCACGAATGAGCCAGCTGTGTTGGAAAAGTTGCGTCGCCATATTTTATCTGAATTTAAGAATTTACCCGTATCTGGGGAATATATGCATAAAGAAGCATATGATTTAGCTAAAAAATATGGCAAAGATTCACTACTTGTCATTGATACAATCGGGACGAACATGTTGCCATATTTGTTTAGTTTGAAGTCAACTGCTGAACGTATATTAGGACATATTCCAACCTTTAAACCTTATTTTCCTGACCGAATGTTACAACATGTCGGCCAAGTATTTCCTAATCAATTGCCAAAAAGAATTGAAGCCTATAGCGACAAATATGAACACTATCTGCAATTAAAGATGGTTGGTGAAGGGATTGATGAGGCACGTCAATACTTGAAAGAATTTTTCAAAACTGAGTCAGGCGACTATTTGGAATGCACGCCTTCAGAGGCAGACAGAGCTGCTACGCACCGTTATGTAACAGCTGGTGTAGCGATTAGATATCAAGAAGTTTTCCAAAATAAAAAGTTGGATATTTTACCGTTAGATATTGCCTTGCCGCGTAATGAGTTAGATTGGTTCGAACATTTACCAAAGGAAATTGAAGATAAAATTGAGCATAAGTTGTATTATGGTCATTTCCTTGATCATGTCATGCATCAGGACTATATTTTGAAGCCAGGTGTTGATCCACATGAATTGAAATTAGAAATGTTAAAATTGCTCGATAAACGTGGGGCTATTTACCCTGCCGAGCACAACGTTGGACACCTCTATCATGCTGCATCAACGTTAGTGAATCATTATAAGCGCAACGACCCTACCAATAGCTTTAATCCAGGTGTTGGTTTAACAACTATGGAAAAGTATTGGGGTAATTATTAATTAAAAATCATAAAAAATACGCGACACATGTTTTAAAACATGTCGCGTATTTTTTAATTATTTGTCATTTGATCAAAATCATCAACCATATCTTTTGGCCCCACAACAGATAAAATATCTTTATGGTGTATTTTATATTTTGATTCGGGCGCAACAATCACTTCACCTTCATGACGTACGGCAATGACATTTAAACCAAATTTTTTGTGAATATTCAGTTCGGAAATGGTTTTTCCAGTAAAGGTAGGGTTGACAATCTGCACCTCTGCCATTGAATAGTCATCAGATAATTCGATAAAATTTAACATATTTGGTGCTAGGAGTTTACGACCAATACGTTCACCCATTTCTCGTTCGGGTTGCACAACCAAGTCAGCACCAATTTTTGTCAAGACACGTAAATGGGTACGATTTTCGGCTTTAGCGATAACATTTTTAGCACCGAGATCTTTCGCGTTGATGGTAGCTAAAATGCTTGCCTGCATGTTATGACCGATAGCAATGACAACGTGATCAAAACTGGCAATATCTAGCTTTCGTAAAACATCATCTTCTTGCGCATCAGCAATGACAACTTGCGTTGCAATATCACGATATTCGTTAACATGTTCTTCACTGATATCAATGCCGAGCACGTCTTGTCCATTGGCGATAAGGGTTTCTAGTAGCGCACCACCAAAGCGGCCGAGTCCAATGATAGCATAAGTTTGGCGCATAATGAGTATCTCCTAAATTTTTATAACATAGCGATTAAGCTAACCGATAATGACTGATTCTTCTGGGTATTGGTAAGGGGCATGATCTGAGTGTACGTTGAGAATTGAGAACATGACAGTGTAGACACCGACACGGCCAATAAACATGGTTAACATAATGACACATTGGCCAAAAATGTTTAAATGTGGTGTGAGACCAAGCGTTAAACCAGCTGTTGCAAAGGCACTGACAACTTCAAAAATGATATATTCTAATCCGTATTTTGAGTCGCTACCTTGCGTTAGCATAAGTAAGAAAGACAGCACACCTAGGAAAAGTAAGGATACAAAAACAAGTAAAAGCGAGCGTGAAATGTTTTCGTTTGTTAAACGACGATGTGCGAATGTCACATCTTTTTTACCACGCAACGCCGCATGTGTTTTGAGTAAAAGGACACCTAATGTTGTTGTTTTGATGCCACCAGCTGTAGAACCAGGGGTGCCACCGATATACATCATCATAATGGTTAACAGAATTGTAGCAGGGGCCATTTGAGTAAAACTAAATTGTGAAAAGCCAGCTGTACGATAAGAAATTGACATAAATAGTGTGTTAGCCACGCGATTAGTTGGCGTGACATGTGGTGCAATAGCCAAGTTTCGCTCTGTTAATTCAAATAGCAGCCAACCGCCAATAATTAATGCGCCAGTCATAACAAGGGCTAGTTTTGAATGCAGTGTTAACTTATGCGTACGATGATAGAGTAATAGGTCACGCCAAACCAGAAAGCCTAAGGAACCAGCGATAATCAGTGCTGCAATAATGAGTAAAATCCAAGGTTGATTGGCATACGCCATGTCACCAGTAGGTAAAATGGTGAAACCAGCATTTCCAAATGCTGAAACGGCATGAAACACTGCATAAAACAAACCACGTTTGACACCAAAATCGAGGATAAAGAATGGGGACAATAACAAAGCGCCAACAATTTGAATGATGACAGATAGCTTAATGACATAACCGAACACAACACGTGTGTCATAAAGGCTCTCTAAACTATAAACTTCTTGTACCATCATTTTATCACGTAAATTCATTTTCCGGCGTGTTGCTGTGAACAGGAGTACGGAAAACGACATGAATCCGAGGGCGCCAATTTCAATTAAAAACATAATCACAATTTGCCCAAAAGTCGTCCAATGGGTTGCTGTGTTAACGACAGTTAAGCCGGTGACAGAAGCTGCTGAAGTTGCAGTAAATAAGGCATCCATAAACGAGTGTCCCATGTCACCATTGTAGCTAAAAGGCAGCATGAGTAATAATGCGCCGACCGTAATGACTGATAAAAACCCTAAAGTCAAGCGCTGTGGCATAGATAGCCGCGAGAAAAAAGTACGGCGCTGGGATTGATTATGAAATTTTTTCATCTCTGCTTCAGTGGGGAGTTCTATTTTCCGTGACATATTTTGCTTAATTTAACTTCCTTTATATTCAAAGTGAGGATTTAACTATTTTAACATGCTTTATTTCATTATACACGGTATAAGGTTATTGATTGATGTTAAGTAACATAGTCTGTGCAGTTTATATTTTCGAATGGTGATGGAAGTCAGGATTAAGTAGTAGTTGGCAATATTTGTAAAAAACTGTAGAATAGTGTTAGCTTAAAGCTGCTATAACTATTGATTAAATTATATTTTAATGTTAATATAATTTAATCAATAATAATATTGTGTTGTCATAATTTTTTAGAATAAGAGGAGTAAGGATTATTAGTATTAAAAAAATATTGGGTTCAGTAGTTGTTGCGGGGATATTCACAATATATAACTGGTGCTTGGGACGAAGAAACGTGGTAATTAACAAATGATAAAATATAGTCTTATTCGCATATTACGAACGAAGCAATTTTTAACTGTTATGCTGATTATGACTGTTATCACTACTATTGATGCCGTTCAACATGTTGTCATGTTGAACGGCATTTCTTTATCAAAGTCAATTTGGTTAAATACATTTATGGCTAGTAGTGTTGGCGGTACATATGGCCATATGTTAACATCTTTTTTACTTGGTTTATTTCCTATTTGGCTACTGTTGGGATCTGGGTTTGCATTGCTAAATGATTTTTCTGTTGGCCAATCTTACAATGTTGCTAGTCGATCTGGTATAGCAAAGTATCTAAAGGGGCAGTATCTTGCCGCCGGTTTATCAGGTGTTTTACTTTTCTCAGTGCCACTGTTTATTAATCTTATTGTTGTTGCAATAATACAATGGTTTGATTTTAAAAAATATGATGGGCAAATGCGATTACTACAAGATCGTTCGAGATTACCAGATCTAGATAAATACCATTTTGTATGGTGGCAATTAGAGCATCCGATGTTAACTTTTTTATTGTATTTGGGTGTTTTCTTGATTGCTGTATTTTTTACTTCTATGTTAATGATTTCAATTAGTTTATTATTTGATAATTTTTATCAAGTTTTGACGTTGGTTGTTTTGGCAACGGTTTTGTTGGGTAGCCAATTATTTGATATTGGCGGGCTAGTTCAGTCTTTTGCTCATTTAGCATCATTTTCAGAATGGCTTACAAGTTGGTTAATTTTCATTGTCATACTCATCATGATTAATGGTGTGATCTATTTTTGGAAAAAATCAGGGGAATTAACATGATTTATGAACGTAAATGGTGGGTTTCAACAATTTCTATGATAATGTTTCTCGCATTGTTTTATATTATAAATATGAGTTGGGAAGCCATTAATTATAGTGATTGGCTAAGTTTTGAAGTTCTAGGTGGTGGTAATTATTATCAAAACTGGACTTGGCAGATTGTGTTAAGTATTACTTTTTTACTATATTGGTCAATCAACTACAATATGCCTGTTCAACACATTATTCGATTTGGCATAAATGGCCAATTGGGACATGAGCTGATTAAACGCACAAATTTGCTTGCTAGTCTATATGGGTTAATCTATTGGATAATACCATATTTTAGAATATTTTTTTTCCATCCAACGAACAATCAACTTAGTGATTTTTCGATAGTATGGTTTTTACAGGTGGTAATTTCTATGTTGTGGTTACTGTTAATAATCAAGTTAACCTTGGTTATTTTCAGCTATTACCAACAGATTATATTAACTATCGGATTAATTGTTTTGATTATTACTGTAATTTTATTGCATGTTTGGCCTTTTAGTCAGTCTCTGTTTGCTGATACGCAAGTCACCGCAATGATTAATAACCGTCAATATAGTTCGGGTATGACGCGAGCTATTATCACTGGCACACTTATGAGTGTCATTTTATATTTCTTACAAAAATTGTTTTTAAGAAGTATGAGGAGGTGGGAATGGTTAAAGTAAACATGAAATTATGGCTTACTATTTTTCTTGTCATGATTATGTTAACCAGCCTTTTATATCATGGAGAAACACCTATTTATTTTATTGACTATGGTGCGCAACCTTTACTGGCTAAAATGACTTACTTTGGCTTGTTGATGTCACCTATCTTAATAATTATTGGAAACATAGCAATTTGGCAAACAGGTGCTTATTTGAACAGATTGATTAGAGTGGATAATATTTTAAAGCTAGTCATCGTGTCTTATTTTAAAAATTTAATGTTAGTGATTGCTGCTGTTGCTCTGATTAGTGTGGGCAATCAATTGTTACTTAATACAGAACAGCTGTTGCCCACTGTAAATCTGTTTGTTTCGTATTCATTATATGTGGCGGTGTATATGCTATTAGAGGCACTGTTTAATAGTGGGACAGCCATCTTAATGATAAGCGGTGTGCTATTGATATTAGTTATTGGTAGTGGTAATTTTGGCTTACTAGGTACAATTGTTTTCCAAACATGTGATGCATTTTGGCAACCAATCGTAACAATATTTGGAACTGGCGTTGTGTTAATAATTTTGTATAAGACAATTCAAAAAAAAGATTTTTATGGCGAAGGGTGATTGATAATGATAAAAATAAAAGACGCGACGAAAAACATTGGCAAAAAAACAGTATTAGATCATGTCAATCTAAGTTTAGAAGATGGAAAAATATTCGGACTGCGTGGACGTAATGGCGCAGGTAAAACCATGTTGTTACGAGCTATTGCAGGTTTGATCAGGCTTGATTCAGGTGAAATAGTGATTGATGGTCAAGAAATCCATAAAGATATTGATTTTCCAAAAGAGCTCGGCTTATTAATTGAAAATAATAATGTGCTGCCAAATTTTACACTGAAAAAGAACTTACAAATATTAGCAAAAATAAAAAAAGTAGCTAATGACGATATGATTGATGATGCAATTAAAAGAGTAGGTCTTGATCCAAATGATAAGCGAAAAGTTCGACAATATTCATTAGGTATGAAACAACGTGCAGCAATTGCTCAGGCTATTTTTGAAAAGCCTGCATTAATTCTATTAGATGAGCCGACCAATGCGGTTGATTATGATGGTGTACAAGAAATGCGTGTGTTGTTTGAGGCAGAAAAGCAACGCGGGGCAAGTATCATTTTAGCTAGCCATAATCCAGAAGATTTAAGCATACTTGCTGATGAAATTATTAGTATGTCCGATGGGAGATTGATCAATGAGAAGCAGTAAAAAATCTACAATGATAGTTTTTATTATCATAATTGGTGTTTTATTTGTGGCAATTTTATTCAATTATTTACATACACAAATGAGCAAAAATGCTGCTAAAAATTATGTTCCGATTATAAAGAAACATAGCCAAAAAACAGGAGATTCGAGTACACAATCAAATAACCCGGCACAGACGTTTACGTTAAAAGGTCCGATTACCGAAGGTAAAAGTGTGAGTGAATTGGGATTTAAGCCTGGATTTTATGATGTTCATCTTACTGGAGGTCAAACGCAGTATCTATCTACAACTGGTCTGACGACAAAAAGGGATGAGTATGGGCATATTGTGAGTGCTACAGACCCAGTTTATTTAGAGCAAAATCGTCAAGCCGTATTTACACCAGCAAAATTCTCACCTTTGAAAAAGCAAGGGGAAAGCTATGTTATTACTAATCCTGGTAACTATCTCCCAGAAATTCAGCTGCCCGTTGGAGAGTATGAAGTAACCTATCAAGGTAACTTAGTGAGTCAAGAAGTGAGTGCAACGGCGAAGGCTGGATCCATGTTATCGATTTCTACCACGACCTACCAGGGAACGGTTATACCGAAAAGCACTGAAAAAGATAATTTTAATGTCACTATGTACGAGGCACAGGGGAAAGATTCTGGACACAAATCAGGTATGCTTGCTGTTCAAAAAAATCGCCTAGTTAGTGTGGTAATGATGAATGTATCTGATGAAAATGTTTCAATTGTATTAACACCTGTTAATAAGTAACATGATGCAGTAAGCTTTAGTTTTAGTTGTTTTTTGAAATAGTCAAACTTTCAGTGGTTTCAATATTTTGAGCTATTCGAAATATAAAAAAATAGGTTTAGGATAGATTCTAATAGACAACTAAACATTTAAAAAAGCTGCAGATCCTTAATGGTTATTTTCGAAAATAACCATTAAAGAATCTGCAGCTTTTATTTTAAAATATCTTGAATCACGTTAGCCAGTGAAATTTTTTTCATTTGTTCATAAGCAGCTGTCTCAATGTCACCGTAAAATTGATTTAAGGTGTCTTGAATATGCCCACCAACTAAGCAGTTCGGGTTTGTTTTGGGGTCAATATTCAGTAGGTTATGTGTCATATTAATAGCGCAATAAACATCATAAATACTAATATCATCTGGTGATTTTGCTAGTTCTGGTGCTGCGATGCCTTGATGGGTTGTGAGTAGATTGGCCGACCGGAGATCAAGCATTAAATTGCGCACAACGCTGGCATTTGAACCAATGCTTGCTGCAATAGATTTACTGGATAAATCATGTTGCTTCAATATCTCAATGTAAGCTAAAATGTGTATGGCATCGCTTAATTTATATGAAAGGCGCATATTTCCATCCTATCAGTTAGTCATTCAAGCATTATAGCACAGTTTTGCGACACAAAGAAAGCATCCAATTAGTGATACCTTCTGATAATTTTAGCTGCGAGCCAGAATCTCTTGAAGTGCCGCTGGTAATGGTGTTAAGTCGCGTCCCAAAATATCAGGTAAGTCTGTTGAAATCACATACAATGAACCTTCATCAGTCGGCGATTGGAATGAGGCAAACATTGCTGCCAAATCATGTGGTAAACCACCTTTTTCCAATGTTGCAATATGTTCTGTCAGTGTTTCTTTTGTTACTGTAATTTTTTCTTCTGTTGCTTGGGCTAAGGCCAAACCAAGTGCTTCATAATCATTGACAGAGCCAGAAAATTCATAAATGGCTTTTGGTGCATCACTGACAAGTACTTTGACAGCAGCTTCGGCATATTCACGTTCCAAAGCCCATCCAGCACGACCGGTTGCCCAATAAGATGTAGCATGTTGACTGGCGCCAGCAGTGATAAAGCCCATCTCATTTTCAAGGTACCAATTATTTCTCAATAATGAGTTTGAAAGACCGGACGCAGCTAATGCGTGCTCAGTTGCGAGATGATCACTAGCTAACGCGCTAATTGATTGATCTGCCTTAGCAAAACTTGTATAAGCCACAAATGAGACGTTGTTAGCCACTAAAGCGTCGATAACATTTTGATGCTGTGTTTCACGTGGAACTGGACCACCTGGTTGAGATGAAATAAACAAAACACGATCGACACCAGCTAGGGCACGTGTCATTGAATCTGTATCGTCATAATCTGCCTCGCGGATATCGGCACCAGCAAATAGTGCGCGCGCCTTTTCTAGGTTTCTAGCAATAACAACAATGTCCTTGACGTCAACTAATTCTTGTAGATAGTGGTAAGCTAATTGGCCAAAGTGACCTGTTGCAGCGGTGATTGCATATTTCATGGTGTTTTTTCCTTTTCTGTTGATGTTATTGTTTGATATACAATTATTATAGCACAACTTGTTGTTTATAAAACAACAAGTTGTAGAAATGATTAAATGGGCGACATGTAAAATGGCGAATGACTTGTTTTCATATTGACTTTCATCCCAATTCATCTATAGTTGACTTTGGATCAAATAATAATTATAGCGTGTACCAAAGCTGAACTACCAAATAGGGGAGATCAGTTTTTGTTTTTTGAAATAGAGGAGCTCATTTTATGAAAGAAAATACGTCGTTAAAAACAATTTTAAATATTGTATCAGTATCTCTCGTGGCGTTCTCAGGAATCATGGCAGAAACAGCAATGAATGTCACTTTTCCAGCCCTGTCAAAAGAATTCCATACTAACTTGAATGCCATTCAGTGGGTGACCACTGCTTACTTACTCGCGGTTACGATAATGATAACAACCAGTTCTTATCTTATTAAACGTTATAGTAGCCGTAATCTTTGGCTTGTCAGTATCGTTTTTTTCGTAATTGGGACATTAATTTGTGGATTTTCACCAAATATGACACTATTGATTTTAGGGCGCGTATTGGAAGGCATTTCTGCTGGCATTGCAATGCCATTAGTCTTTAATATTGTTGTGGCAACTGTGCCAGCCGCTAAAATTGGGGTTTGGATGGGAATAGCCTCTATGATAATTAGCTTGGCGCCCTCTTTTGGACCAACGTATGGTGGTGCCTTGGCTGATACGTTTGGTTGGCGATCAATCTTTTTTATTTTGTTAATTGCGCCAACAATTTCTCTGATTTTAGGTTGGAAAACAGTTCGTGCAGTAAAGCGGCATGAAATAAAAGGCTCATTTGATGGCCTAGCTTTTGTATCATTAGCAATATTTTTAACAAGTGCCTTACTATTAGTCAATAAATTAGAGAGCGGGAAGGTTGATTGGACATGGCTTATTGTAGCAATCATCACACTAATTACATTTATTATTCGCGGAATGACTTCCAAGGCTAATTTTCTAAACTTAAAGCTATTTGTAAAACCAAAATTTATAGCATTATTGATACCTATCGCGCTGTATATGTTCATTTTACTTGGTTTAAATCTCATTATTCCAACCTATTTGCAGTACTTTTTACACGCTTCAAGTTTTTGGGCAGGATTTTCTTTGCTTCCAGGTGCACTTATTGGTGCACTCTTAGCACCAATATTTGGCCGGCTATATGATTTAAAGGGCGCTAAAATACCATTATACTTAGGAAATACTATTTTTACAGTAGTCATCGTTATCATGACTTTATGGGTTCCAAAATTATCACTACCTTTAATTATTACCCTTTATATTCTTTTTATTATTGGCCGCAACATGGCATATACAAGCGCACAAACTGCTGTCATTGTAGATGAAGACTCACTTGAGAAGGCTGATGCAATGGCTATTGTACAAACCTTACAAATGTTTATGGGTGCACTTGGAACCACTGTCGGTGCACTGTTCCAAGCAAAGTATGGTGCTGTCAATGGACTACAACATTTTGCTTGGCTAGCAGTGGTCTTGTCAATACTTATTTTTGGATTGTTTGCCATCTACTTTTCCAAAAGGTTTCAAGTGAAGCGTGCTTAAAAGGGAGCTGTTGCAGAAGTTGTTTAACGATTAAGATCGTTAAATACATGTGCCTCGTCTGGCAGGACGGGGCTTTTCATTTCACAAAAAAAGTTCATCGCTGGCAGGCGACGAACTCCTAGACCTATATATTCTATAATCAAATTATATCATTGTACGAGATAAAAAAAATAATTTGCGCTGTTTTTAAGGGATAAAGGGCTGAATACTCAGGTATTTTATTTTCAGTGGTCTTCTTTTGAATTTTTAATCATAGTAATTATTTTTGAAGTGGTTAACCAATTTAGTGAGATTAACACATACTGCGCCATATATTGGGCGATATCGTTATATCCCTTTTATATATGTTTCAAAGCGTATTATAAATTTCAATAGTGGTACCATTTTATAAAGGATTTTGATTGCAAAACAAAACACTGTCTACAATTCAAAAGTGACAGTTTTTTTAGTGTTTTCCATTGTTAATCAATACTTCATTTATTTGAGTATTTAATTTGATAGTTTCATAAATCACTGCTTCAGCATATTCCTCTTTAGTTGAATTAATCGTGACAGATTCAGGATATAAAATGCCACGAGATGAGTTAATCACGGCACCATGACCTTTTTTATCAAATACACGATGAATTTCTTTAATATCACCGCCTTGAGCACCAATTCCTGGAACTAAGAATAATGACTTTTTCAAAGATATTCGCAATTGTGACATTTCTTCCGGATGAGTAGCTCCCACAACAGCGCCAATGTTTGAATATTGTCCGTTTACATTTTCAGTTTCCTCGACTATCCAATCACGCACTACATCACGCACTAAAGTTCCGCGCAAACTAACAACGTCTTGGATATCCTGTGATCCGGGATTACTGGTCTTTACCAGAAGAAATATGCCCTTTCCAGTTTGACGACTCTGTTTAAAGAAGGGGATAACTGAATCTTTTCCCAAATAAGGATTCACAGTTACCGCTGATACACTGCCATATCGATCACTTAAAAATGCTTCAGCATATGCTGTGGCTGTAGAATCAATATCTCCGCGTTTAGCATCAGCAATAACCAACAAGCCTTTGCTCTTAGCATATTCAACGGTTTCCTCGTATACGCGATAACCACGCCATCCCAATTTTTCATAATATGCAAGTTGTGGTTTAACGACAGGAACCAAGTCTGCAACTAAATCGATAATAAATTTATTAAAGTTTAAAACTATATCAGCTGATAAATCAATTCCTGCTGTTTCGTATTGTTCTGAAATAAATCGTGGAATTCGCTCTAAATTAGGATCCAAACCCACCGAAACCTTTGAACTCTTTTCGATGGATAATTGTTCATACAACTGTGCAAAATTATAATCCATTGTTTAGCAATTCCTTTACTTTATTTATAATAATTTTATGAATATCGTTTTCTGATAATTGCGCGTCTAAAATTAACGAATTTTCTGGGAGAACTTCTAGAAAAGTTTCTCGAACATTTTTAAATATTTTTGAATTACGCTCTTCAAATTTTAATGATCCATCTCGATTAGCAACGCGTTCTAACGTTACTCTAGGGGCTAAATCTAAAAATACAGTTAGATCTGGTTCCGGTACATCTGGGTTAATCGACCGTATAAAATCAATATCTACGCCACGTGCTTTAAAAAATGCAAAGCTACTGTATAAATAGCGATCTGTTAAAACATGTCCTTTTTCTAAACCTGGTAAAACAACTTCGAAAATGTGATTTTGACGATCAGCGGCAGCCAATAATGCTATAGCCTTCATGTTTGAAACGATACCGTTATCTAAATAATTACGTACGCGATCGTTATTTCTATAGTCGTCACTGGGTTGGCGTGTAGTTAATACCACTTGCTGGTTAGATGACAGCCAGTGTGCTAGTAACCGTAATTGTGTCGTTTTACCCGAACCATCCAAACCGCAAAAGGCAATTAGTAAATTTTTCATATCGTGAGCCCCCCGTTAATGTGAATGTTTTGTGCACTTAAATATTCTGATTCTTTGGTTAATAGAAATAGCAGAAAATTAGAAATGTCCGTAGCATATCCAATACGTTTACTTAAAGTTTCTTTAACATGTTCTTGAATTTGAAAATCTGATTGCGCATGTCTAGACATTTGAGTATCAATGATACCAGGAGAAACGATATTAACACGAATTCCACGTGATGATAAACTTCGACTCAGAGATTTCCCTAACCCATTAATGGCAGACTTTGAGGCCGCGTATGCGGGATCTCGGCTTCCTGTAGTAGCTCCAGTAGACGAGACTAAAATAACATTATTCAATGCACTGCTAGTGTCACTTAAAATACGTTGAAGGATTTCCATAATAGAAATAACGTTAATAGCAAATACTGCCTCAATAGTAGCCGGACGATACCATTCTAAGCTTTTATTTAAGTAAATACCCGATAAATGAATAACCGAATCTATGCTACCCAAGTCGGGAATATCGTTTAACATATGCTCTAATTGTTCTAATTTAGATAAATCAACAGTTTTATGTACATAAAGAGGATTATCTATTTTAGAAGGGACCTTATCTAGGCCAATAACCTTAATATTCTCTTTTAGCAAAGATGAAATAAATGGAAGGGCAATATCACCGCTACTTCCTGTTACCAAAACACATCTAGATTCAATATTTATTTTCATAATTTAGTATCGTTCCTTTAATAGGGCATGATTTATATCATTGCTTTTAACTTTTAAATAATCAATGACACCTTATGATTCCAAATTGTAGATGAGTGGCGTTTGGTGTTTAATAATAATTCCATGTGCTGTTAAATAGTTTTTTTTACTATAATTATTTCCAATTAATTCAACGTTTGTAACTCCAAAATATTTAAGAATTTCAACGGCAGTGGAAAAATCGCGAACATCTTCTTCATTTTTTCCAACGTTTTTATATTTTGCGTTAACTTCCCCATTTGATTTAAATGTTGATAATTTGGCACTCAATCCATGTCCTTTGCCTTCATGATTAGCGTGGTATGTAATTATTCCAAAGCCTTGTTTTTTTACTAACTTAATCGCTTCATCTAATTGCCATTTACAATCACAACGTAAATCTCCAAATAATTCACTAGTGATACAAGCTGAATTTAAACGATACGGAACGGTAGTATTATCTAAAAATGAATTGGCATTTAAAACATAAGCTTGAACATATTCAGTTCCTTTATTAAATTTAAAATTATATAGTTCAGCACCTTCTTCAACTGGAAATAGAGAGCCTTTAGTGACTTCATTAATCATAATTTTCTCCCTGTTAAAGTGTTGAAAAATCGTGTTCGCTTACCGATTACTTCGACATTCCGCAGTGATAAGTTATTTGTCAATTGATGCAATTCTTTTGGAAATTCAATTTCGTTAGTTAATTCAATTTCAAGTTCAAAATCATACTGCTTCAGATAGACGTTATGATCTAAATGGATTTTGTATGCTTCGTTTTGAATTTCAAAACGTTCAGTATACATAAATCCTTGTAATGCCAATTGATTTCCAGAGATATTCGTGTGTTCGTACAATGTTGGCATGCCAGTTTGAATATATTTAACCGCATCCTTGTAATTTTTAAAAATTTCCTTTAATTGCAGTTTGCTAACTAGATTAGAGATTTTATCTGGGTTATTCTTTTTTATTTTCGTGTCTACAGAAATTTGGATTGGCGTCTCACGAACCCTAAGAGTAATATCTTGCAAACACAACGACAATTCTGGCGTCTCGAAATAAGTGTTTTTTTGTGACCATTTATTTTGCCAATCGAATTCATTCAGTAAATTATTATATTCATCTTGTAAGAGAATAAATTTATATTCGTTTTCAATCATTATTACCGCTCCTTTACAAATTGTGTTTTGCGGTTTAGCGTGTTCACAATTTCCGAGTCAATTTTGTCATAAAAAAAATTTTTAATTCCACCAAATACTATTCCTGTTGCATTTAAATTTTGAATGTACAAAAAATCAAATAAATCAGCTCGATTAGGAAACATTTGATGATCTAGGCTAGTTAAAATGTCGGTTGCAAAAATTAGTTCTTTGCCCGATTTGACTTGCTGAGTAATTCTTTCCACGGCGTTTAATAATCGATCAGTTGGAATAGTAAATGCTAAATCTCCTCGTGCTATGAAAGCACCTTCTGACACCTCTAAAATTTCTTGAGAATTATCAACAGAATCAGGGGTTTCAAATTTGGGTATTACGCGACAACTGTTGTTGTTTAGACTAGCTTTAAAATTAAGAATATCGGAAGCTTTTTCTACAAATGATAGGAGGTATGTTACGTCATAAAATGTATCACCCAACTTCCTGATAATCGAATCCCATTCACTAGTTTGTACAAATCCGATTAGAATAGACTTTCCTTTTTTAATTTTAAATGTGTTATTGGCAACTACCTCTATCTCGTTTTCAGATTTTTTTATTACCGTAAAACTTCCTTCACCATCACCATAGAAAAGGGTGTTTTGAACGTGTTGAAATTTATTAGCATTTAACGAAAGTTGATTGGAAAGTAGATTTGTTTGATTTTTTACGATAGTATATATCTTACTTTTTAAAACACAATTATTGTCAACATTAAAATCTGAAATTCGAGTTTTATTTTTCGGAAACGGTAAATCAAAATATATGGGGTAATGTTCTGGATATAATTTCGTGTAATCTGAGATTATGTCAACAACACTTAATAATTCTTGTGAATCATATTTTGATAGATTAATTCGTAAAGCATCGATATGCGCCATATGAGATGTATCGACAGCAACTTTAAATTGGTCAAAATTAGAAAAATAATTAATTGTTTGAATTGTTTGAATTATGAACCTCTGAAACTCAACTCTGACATTAAATTTTGGACGAAATCAAATCTCGTTTCTAAAATAGGGACAGAAAACGCGCTTAGAAAACTTTCTTCATAAGATGATTTATAATCGTTCCCCATTTCAGTACTAAAGAAAATTTTTGCAATCCACTTCTCTTTCAAATTAGCCTTATTTTGTATTGCATTAGCAGCACTCATGACCATCCATGAAGCGCGTTGAAGCTGTTCGTAAGCTAATAGTGCTTCCCCACCACGATGTAGTTTAATAGCATCATCATACATTGAGCGGCCATCTAATAAAAAACGTTTAGCAATCAAATTATTTAGCTTTACTGTTTGTAATTCATTCCAAAAATGAATATCCCAATCAGAATTCTCATTACGAATAACGTAGCCTGTGTTTAATCTCATGAATACTTTTAGTGTATTGAAATCACCAGTTACACCATCTGATTTTTTTAACATACGTAAAAAATCATTCAATCTTGCAATCGGCCAATATTCAATATCAAATTCCGATTTTTTTATTTTTTCGACTCTGACACCGATTCCCGAATTATAAGTACGTTGATATTGTAGCCCTTGATCTTTGGGGATCAAGACATAAACGTCTATGTCCGAACTAAATGTTCCTAATCCTTCCATTGCTGAAGAATAGAACACTGTTGTGAAAGGTACATCGTCTGGAATTCCTTGACGGATGGTAGATAGTACTTCGTTAAGGGTTGTATTTTTTGATTCTAGGTACTGGGCTATAATATCTGAATTTATCATATCATTACTCCTTTTATGATCAAAATAAATTATGTACGCGTAAAACGGCCAATTTTACGCTAGAGAAACTAACTAGTTCTTTTCGAACTGCGCAACAAAATAAACACTAATTCTTTTAAAAATAGCGTTTATTTTGAATTATTACGCAAGCAATGCAGCCAAAAGTCCGGCAAGTAAGGCTGAGTCGTGGACTTCAACCAATTCAGGGGCAACATACATTTTTTCCATGAGAATTGTTCTCCTTTTTAGATATTTTCAACGTCTAATCATGAACATTGAATTAAAAAGAGTATAGAATGTTAGTGAATAATAGTCTATAATGACTTATAATGTTTTTTTTCAGTCAGATTTTTGGCAAAAACCGAACTTTGAAATGAAATCAATTGTGTTTTCATTAAAAATATGACGAAGATGGGATAGGACTATTTCATGGATCTTTTATCACGCACCCTTCCAAAACAATGGGTTACCTTAGGTGTTTTTATCGTACTTATGATCATTTTAATTAGTGTGAACGGAAGTCAATTAGTACTAATGGGCATGTTTTCATATTTTTTATTGGTTGTGGGTATGACATTGATTCCAATAGTTAGAATGAAATGGGAATATCCAATTTTTTTTCATCGCCTTATTTTTATTATGCCTATGTACTTAGGATGGGTTATTTTTGGTAGACATCAAGCACCAATGCTAGAAATACCAGCGATGAAAATTTGGATATTTAGTATAATGGGTGTCGCAATTTTGTTATTTGCTGGTCGTAAAGAACTTGCTATTGCGTTTTCGTCATTAAATCTTGCGTTTTCAATTTCAAAAACAAAAGCAGCTCAGGATATAGTGATTGCTGTATTAACTGTTATTTCAGAAGAATTTTTATTCAGATTTTTTTTAGGAAATATGTTTCATTTTGAAAATTATTTGTGGACTATTTTAACTGTTAACGTACTATTTCTAGTTGCTCACTATTTAAATCGTTGGTCTACTAAATTTACAGCACGAGTATACTTATTACAGTTCATCTTGGGAGTAATTCTGTCGGCTCTGTACTTTGAATATCATTCGTTTGTGTTGATAGTGATCCTTCATTTTATTTTTAACGTATCTCAGTGGTTACCAATTTTAATCCGGTTAGCTAAAAACAACGTTGTAACGTTTTAAACAGATGGGAATGATGACGATAATGGAAAATTTTTTACTAAGTAGTTGGGCGACTCTTAAAAAGAACCAACGAACTTCAAAACGGGCATATCCTTTTTCGTTTATGCTTGGCCGTATCATTAATGCTGTCGGTGGGTTACTATTTCCTATAACTTTGTATTATTTGGTGTTTGATAAGCAAATGTCTGGAAGTTTTGTACAAGCGTATCCCGGAATCACGTATATTAGTTATATTACTTTAGGAAGTAGTGCACTGATATTTACCATTTCAACTATTATGAGTGTTTCCAGGAGCCTGATAATGGAAATGAGAGAGGGAACACTACATCATTTATTACTCTCACCAATGTCAAGAGCGGGATATTTCGTGGGTGTGTATCTAGAACAACTAATTCGATCAATAATAGAGCTGGGTACTGTATTAATCTTTGGTATACTCTTTGGCGCTAGAATTGGGTTAACGTCTATACTGCCATTAATAATATTTATTATCCTCTTCTCATTTACTGCGTTTTGTCTTGCTATTTTAATTTCTAATATAATGTTATTTTCTCGTGATACTTTTATTACTCAAAATACATTATTAATAGTGTTAACAATTTTTTCAGGTGCAGCTTTTCCTACAGTTTTTCTACCAAGTCTATTACGGATAATTGCAAACCTGCTACCGACTACGCAATTACTGAATGCTTTCAGAAATGTTGTTATTCTGAAACATTCCCTAGTTTCAGAGAGTTATAGTATTTTCTATTCAGTGTCTATATCAGTTGTTGTGTTAATTATTGGGCTATGTTGGTATAAAAAATTAGAACAAAAACTAGTTAATGAAACTCTTTAAGGAGAATTCCCATGTTAATTGCTAAAAATATTTCTAAAACTTTCGCTAAAACAAACAATGCTGTTTCAGATATTTCACTCTCTATGAAAGAAGGTAAAATTATTGGTCTTCTAGGGGTGAACGGTGCTGGTAAAACGACGACAATTAAAATGTTATCCGGCCTGCTTAATCCTGATACTGGTCATATTTTCATCGATGATATAGAATTAACCTCTCAAACCAAATATTTAAAAAATAAGTTGAACATTATTCCTGGCGGCGAACGAAATCTCTATTGGCGCTTGACAGGTCGTGAAAATTTAGAGTATTTTGGTAGTTTATATGGCCTTCGAGGGAAAAAATGTGATGATCAGATCAACGAAATATTAAGTACAGTTCAATTAATTAATGCAGCAGATATATTAGTTGAAAACTATTCCAAAGGTATGAAACAACGGCTTCAGATTGCGAGGGGATTAATTAATGACCCAACATACATATTTTTAGATGAACCGACACTAGGACTCGATATTTTAATTGCAAAAGAAGTTCGTCAGCATCTTAAACACCTTGCTGTTGACAAACAAAAAGGTATTCTATTAACATCTCACTACATTCGAGAAGTAGAGGAGCTGTGTGATTATATCTATGTTTTAGATGCCGGAAACATTATTTTTGAGGGAACCCCAACCCAATTGAATCAACAACTAACAATTGATAGCGATGTTGTGTCATTAACAGTTGATGACACAACAAAAATAGTGGGATTCTTTAAACAATATGTTGTATCAGAAAATGAACTAACTATTTCTGTCGAATCATTACAAGCAACGCTAGCTCATTTATCATCTGAAAATATTTCAGTTTTAGATATTAAAATTACTAGACATACGTTAGAAGACTCCTTAGTGACATTGTTTAAGGAGACAGCAAAATAATGATTATTACTCCCTTCTTAGGTGAACTTAAAAAGCAATTACGTAATCATCAACGAAATAAGATAGAATTAATATCTACCTTGTTGTGGCCTATATTGATATTAAGTATTATGTACGGTACCTATAAGTCATTTAACGTAAATGTTTTATCAAACATTGGAATTCAATCACAAGCGGACTTATTACTGTTTCTCGTCACTGGGGCATTGACATATAACTTTTTCTGGTTGTCGGTACAAACGGCATTCCTAATGGTTAGTGAGCGTGCGTCTGGAACACTGGAAATTCAGTTTTTGAGTCCCGCTAACAGGTACGCATTAATGTTGGGGCGCGCGTTAGGAACATTAATCCCAGAGGTTTGGATGTTTACAATCTTCTCCTTATTTATGATTACTGTATCGAGTAGATTTAATGGACCCGAATTTGGTCATTTGATTATTTGTTTTATAATACTTATTTTTTCGTCAACGATTTGGGGCGCATTTATCAACTCGTTATTTCTTATATCTCGGGATGCAACATTCTACTTTACACTGTTCGATGAGCCTATGCGGTTTTTATCGGGATCACAAATTCCCATTCAAAGATTTCCTATAGTATTTCAAGTAGTAGGGGCTATTTTCCCCGCAACACATGTTCTCATACTGATTAGGCAGTTTTTACTAACTGGAGATATTAGTGGAATGCATGTACTTTTCTTTCTTATTAGTTTAATCGGAACAGTTTTGGGAACATTTTTGTTGATACGAATTGCCGAGCGAAAACAACAGAAAACAGGATCATTTAATAATTATTAAGAATTGGGGTAAATAAATATGCTGAAAAAGAGTCGAGATTTTATGGTTGCAAATTTAAAAGATGAGTATTATTTGAGTGACGGAACACGTTTATTTAAAATTAACGAAGTTGGCGCACGTATTTTTTCATTATTGAATGGTAAAATGGAATCTGAAAAAATTGTTGGTCGACTATCTAAAGTATTTCCTGATGTGGAACCCGAAAAGTTAATGTCAGATTATACGTCCTTTGTTGAATTACTTTTGACTAATGAAATCGTTAAGGATGTGTAAAACTGTTCAAGAGTAGCTGGAAACATTTGTATAATAACAGATATTTCTCTGGGAGTTTAAAAATAGAGTATAAAATATTTTGTTAGTTGAAAATGCTGTAGAGCAAATGAACTTAGCGACAGATGATGACAAACAGGATGCTTTTAATTGGGTACTTGCTACATTACAAAGTCGAGTGGCTGCTAAAATACATTCAAGACAATATTCATATTTTATAAAAAGTTCTACAGGTGCGTTAGTTAAAGTTGCCAATCTTGATGTATATTTAGCTAGATTAATAGACAACCACGATAAAATTAAAGGGAATAGGTGGATTGAGTTAACGTGATTGATTTATTGGGAATGATTGTCATATTTGCTGATGAGCTGTTTGATGTGGACGATAAAAAACCTTTTGGTTTTAAATTTTGGTTATCTGTGATTGTGTGGCTCGCTTCTTTGGGCTTTTTAATGACAGCCATTATTTTTGCGCTTGCATTATTACCCATGCTAACATCAGACATATGGTGGGTCATTGCAATCGTAGATAGTCTACTGATCATGTTTTCTTTTTACACTGGCAAAAGAGTGATCTTATGGGCTCATGCCATCATCAACAATATCAAGGCACATACTTAAAACAATAAAACCCGATAACTTAGACGCCGTAGACGTCTAAGTTATCGGGTTTTATGTCATGTCAATGGCACACGCCTATCTGAAAATAAAGCAATAGGCGAACAAATAACTAATATCATGGCACAAATGAGATAGGTCTTACTAAACGCCTGACTCATTTGTGTATTTTTGTGTGCTTTAATTTGATGTAATGCGTCTTGCAATTCATCTTTCTGTGCTAAAAGTTGAACTGCGGTTGATGTTTTGTTCTGACCCTGTTCAAGCACGGTGCTACCGCTTATTAGCGAGTTAATCACTGTCGTTACTTGTGCATTTGAAGCTGTCAAATGACTCGTTTTTTGAAGGGCTTCGGTTAATTGATTCGTGCCCACGCTCAGTTTCTGCGAGGCGTCATAGAGTGTTCTATAATCTGTATTTGCTGCGGGAATAGGTAGATGACTTTGATCTGAAGCAGCCGCTTTAAGTTTATGCGTGAGTTGTTTTTGTTTCGCGGCATAGTCCGTATTTTTACTGTCATCTTTTGAAAAGAGTGTCTTAATTTCGGTGGTCGCAACATGACGCGTGTGGGCAGAAATGTTTTTGCTGTTAACAGTTGCAATAGCGGTGTCGCGAATATCATTTTTAGCAGTCGCAACATTGGCATTGAGGATTGTTACCAATACGGCAATCCCTAAGCACATGCCGATTTGGCGTGCAGAATTGGCAATGCCAGATCCAGTACCGGTTTTAGCTTGCGGCAGGTGTTTAACTGAGGATACATAAGACACAGTAGAAAACCCAAAGCCAGCACCGCTAATAATTAAAAATACGATCATCACTGTGCGAGAAGTATCTGTGGTTATCAATGATAGCGTCAGAAAACTCGCTGATATGAGTAATATACCAATAAAATTAACCGGATTGGCACCAATTTTGTCGGCTAATTTTGTACCTAATGGCATCGCGACAACGATTGCTAGAGAAACTGGAATAATTGTTAATGCGGAATGTAAGGCCGTATAATTTAAAACGTTTTGCAAATAATAATTGAAAATAACACTTGGGACAACTAAAGCAAAACCAGTGATTAAATAAACAATGCTTGAGGCTGTGAATGTTTTTTCACGGAAAAGATTGAATTCAACAATGGGAGATGACACCTTGAGCTCCACAAAGATAAATAGCAATAATCCGATGATCCCAGCACCAAAACTTGACAAGATTAAGGTTGAGGTCCAACCATATTCTCTGCCCTCTAGTAGACCAAATGTCAAACCACCTAAGGTCAGCGTTAACATGAGCATACCCAGTATGTCGAATTTTCCGACCAAGGTGTCGTCATAAGATTCTCTTGTAAAGATGAGTACAAGTAGGAAGGCAATCACACCAATTGGGACATTTAAGCCAAAAATCCAATGCCACGAGGTATATTCTAAAATAATACCACCGGCAGCAGGACCACTAGCCGCAGCCAGGGCCGTAAATGCACCGACAATGCCAGCGATCTTAGATATGTTCTGTTTTCCCAAAAGATCAATACCGATTGGTAAGACCAGTGGGGTGATAATTGCACCACCAATACCTTGTAAAAATCTAAATACGAGTAGCATGGATAACGAATTAGCGTACATACAAGCTGCAGAAAATAGGGTAAAAAAAGCCAATCCCAATAGCATGACCTTTTTGCGACCAAATTTGTCAGCGAGTTTAGTTGCCGAAATCATAAATACAGCCAGCGCCAAGGCATAAATCGTTGCCACCCAACTTGCACCAGATAAATTGGTATTAAATTCTGTCATCAGTTTAGGTAACGCAATGTTAACAATCGTACTATCTAGTGTCCCCATAAACATCGCAATGATAAGGCCTGCAAAACCAAACAACTTTCCTGTTCTACTCATTAAAAAGACCCGCCTTTTTGAATAACATTGTTAATTTCCTCCTTTTTAGGCTACTTAAAATGCAGTCGTAATTTTTGTCACTTGTGTGACATCAATGTATAGTGTACGCTAAAGATGGTGAAAGAAACGTGATGTGAATACTATTTTAACTAGTGGCGCATTTTTTAAAATATGTGCATGATGAAATTATTACCCATAAGGAAAAGGACATGAAAAACAGAATAGCGGTACAAACTAAAGGCAGAATTAGGGATGCTTTGCTGACATTATTAAAAGAAGAACAGAACCTGGGGATGATAACAATAGCAGCATTGAGTGACGAAGCGGGCATTTCTCGTAGGACTTTTTATCGCTATTATGCGTCTAAAGAAGAAATCTTAACAAACTATATAGCCAGTTTGATTAATGAATACATTGTAGAATTAAAACAAAGTCGTCTGGAAAAATTTGAAGATTTAGTTGTTTTTTTCTTCAACTTTTGGACGCAGTATGCGGACGAATTATCAATTCTCCAAAAGGCAGGCTTATTTTCACTGATTTTAGAAACCAGTAATAAAATGATACCCATTTTATATCCGAGTGTTGCGGCACCATGGCAGATTGCATCAAAAAATCAGCGTGATATTGTGTATGCCACGAGATATGGTAACGGTGGTTTTTGGAATGTATTGAGTCAATGGCTGGCAGTTGATAGAGAAAATATTAGTGTGTCAGAATTATCAAGTATGCTTTTGAATGCAATGGACTCAGCAAGAGGAAAATAAAAACCCATTTATACTCATTTTTTGAAAAAATTTCTTTAATAATGTGCGATAAAACTCCCATCAACTGTCCGGTAAATTAATTGAAACAATTGGACCGCAACAAACATGATATAATATTCTTTAACGAAAAAGCCACGAACAATGTGTGTTCGTGGCTTTTTTAAAAATATTTTAGAAAGTGGAATTGCGTGAGTCGTATCACGACTGACGCTCTGGTAAAATATAATGACCGAATTAACACCAGTCATTGAGATGCGACATATTATCAAAAAATTTGGTAGTTTTGCAGCCAATGATGACATTAACCTACAAGTCCAACAAGGTGAAATTCACGCGTTACTTGGTGAGAACGGTGCCGGAAAATCAACATTAATGAACATTTTAACTGGTTTGTTGCAACCAACATCAGGAGAAATCTTGATTAATGGCAAACAAGTGACGGTCGATTCGCCATCCAAGTCTGATGCACTTGGCATTGGTATGGTACATCAACATTTTATGCTGATTGATGCCTTTACAGTAACAGAAAATATTATGTTAGGGTCAGAAATTACCAAGGGTTTGACGCTGGATACCAAAACAGCAGCCAAAAAAATCAAACAATTATCTGAACAGTATGGTTTGCAAGTTGACCCCTATGCAAAAATTTCAGATATTTCAGTGGGCCAACAACAGCGTGTTGAAATCTTAAAAACACTATATCGTGGCGCTGATATCTTGATTTTTGATGAGCCGACTGCGGTGCTAACGCCACAAGAAATTGGTGAATTAATCACAATTTTCCACAATTTGGCCAAAGAAGGCAAATCAATCATTCTAATCACACATAAACTCGATGAAATTCGTGCTGCTGCGGACACTGTGACGGTGATTCGTGCTGGAAAATCTATTGAGACATTTCCAGTTGCCGGTGTATCTTCCCAAGAGTTAGCTGACCTCATGGTCGGTCGCGAAGTGCATTTCAAAACGTTCAAGGATACTGTTGAAGTTGGGAAAACAATCCTTAAAATTGACAAAATTGAAGTCCAAAATGCGCGTGGTGTTGCTGCCGTCAAAGATTTCTCACTAGAAGTTAAAGCGGGCGAAATTGTTGGGATTGCAGGAATTGACGGCAATGGTCAAACAGAATTAATCCAAGGCATTACTGGGTTAGCCAAGGTGCAATCCGGTGCTGTGCTGTTACAAGGTAAAGATATGACGAACAAAACACCACGTCAAATTACTGAGACTGGCATCGGACATATTCCAGAAGATCGGTTGCGTTTTGGCATGGAAGTCGACATGACTTTGTCAGAAAATTTGGCACTACAAACGTACTATAAATCACCTCTTTCAAAAGCTGGCGTACTACAGCCAGTTGAAATGGATAAATTAGCTCATAAGTTAGTCAAAGAATTCGATGTGCGTGCAGCTGGCATTCAAGTGACTGCGGGTTCAATGTCTGGTGGTAACCAACAAAAAGCGGTTATTGCGCGTGAATTAAATCGAGATAATGAACTTGTTATTGCCGCGCAACCAACACGTGGATTAGATGTTGGTGCTGTTGAATATATTCATCAACGCTTGATTGCGCAACGAAACGCAGGCAAGGCAGTATTGGTAGTGAGCTTTGAGTTAGATGAAATATTGAACTTATCAGATCGTATTGCTGTGATCAATGCCGGGCAAATTGTAGGCATTGTCAATGCAAAAGATACAAATAAGCAAGAATTAGGTTTGTTAATGACAGGGATGAGTTTAATAGAGGCACGCGCAGCACTTAAAGAAGGGGTAGATGCCTAATGACAGCACAAAAAAATTCGCTTTCAGTTGCACTATTTTCTGTTCTTTTTGGCCTCATTATCGGTGCTATCATTATGCTAGTGTTTGGCTATAATCCAATCGCCGGTTATATGGCATTGCTTGGTTCAGCTTTTGGATCGATGCAAGATATTGGTGGTGTTTTAACTCAAATGACACCGTTAATATTAACGGCGTTAGGGTTCACAGTTGCCCAAACAGCCGGCTTTTTTAACATTGGTTTATCTGGTCAAGCACTAGCTGGTTGGGTCGGGGCCGTTTGGTATAGTCTCAGTTTTCCAAATATGCCAATCTATCTGATGATTCCCAGTGCGTTGATTATAGGTGCAGGATTGGGTGCTTTAGCAGGTGCAATTCCAGGTTGGTTACGGGCGCAATTTGGTGCCAGTGAAGTGATTGTCACCATTATGATGAATTATATTTTATTATTTTTAGGTAATAATATTTTACAAAATACGATGTCTAAAGGCATTAAAGAATCTGCAGAAACAACGAAACAAGTTGGGGCAAATGCCTCTTTGCAAATGAAATGGTTAACTGATTTAACCCAAGGTTCTAGTATTTCAGCGGGTATCTTCATTTCATTAATTATGATTGTTGTCATTTGGTTTATTATGACAAAAACAACGCTTGGTTTTGAAATTCGTGCGGTTGGTTTAAACCCTGATGCAGCTAAATACGCAGGTATGTCAGCTAAACGTAATGCGGTTGTGGCTATGGCTATCTCTGGTGGTTTGGCTGGCTTGGCCGGCACAATCGAAGGTTTAGGTAACTATCTGAACTTCTTTACACAAAACGGGTCACCAGCAATTGGATTTGATGGCATGGCCGTTGCCTTATTGGGTGGTGGCTCATATCTTGGTGTTCTTGGCGCTGCGGCTATTTTATCCGTATTAAAAATTGGTGGTTTGGGTATGCCAATGTCTTCTGGTGTCCCATTTGAATTAGTTGATATTGTGACTGCTTCGATTATTTTCTTCGTGGGTGCCAGTTACTTGATTAAACTCATGCAGGCACGTATCAAAGCAATGGATGAGAAGGCCGCTCAAACAGCCGAAGCCAAAAAACTGGCAAATGTTGGGTCGGACAATGACAACAATCAGAAGGGCGGTGAATAAATATGACATTAATGGCGATGTTAGCACTTATTATTTCTAGTACATTAGTCTACTCTGCACCGTTAATTTTCACTTCAATTGGTGGCACTTTTTCCGAACGTGCCGGCGTTGTTAACGTTGGTTTAGAAGGTATCATGGGGATGGGCGCATTTGCCGCCGTGGTCTTTAACCTGACATTTGCAGATACTTTAGGCGCTGCCACACCTTGGTTAGGATTACTAGCCGGTGCTATTGTGGGGCTACTATTTTCCCTATTACATGCAGTTGCGACAGTCACATTACGCGCCGATCACATTATTTCAGGAACGGTAATTAATTTGATGGCACCAGCATTGGGTGTGTTCTTGATCAAAGTGCTCTATGGAAAAGGTCAAACTGCACCCATTGCACAAGATTTTGGTTATGCGTCTGTACCAGGTTTGTCAAAAATTCCTTTATTGGGACAATTGTTTTTTGAAAAGACGTCTGGACCCGCATGGTTGGCAATACTTGTTGCAGTCATTTCATGGTATATTATTTTTAAAACAAAATTTGGTTTACGTCTAAGATCAGTTGGTGAAAATCCACAAGCAGCTGATACACTTGGATTAAGCGTGGCACGGTTACGTTATTCAGGTGTTATGATTTCTGGGTTACTGGGTGGTGTTGGTGGTGCTGTTGTCGCACAATCAATTTCCTTGAACTATTCTGCCAGCACTATTGTTGGACAAGGATTTATGGCGATGGCTGCCATGATATTTGGTCGTTGGAATCCTATCGGGGCGCTATTTGCTTCACTATTCTTTGGCTTGTCACAATCATTAGCGGTGGTTGGCGCACAATTACCAGGATTGAACAATGTGCCATCCATATGGCTACAAATTGCACCTTATATCCTAACAATTATTGTGCTCGTGTTCTTCTTTGGTAAGACACGTGCCCCTAAGGCTGATGGTGTAAATTATATTAAGGCAGCTTAGCTGTTAGTGTGTGAGTTAGAATAACGTCAATAAGGCACGATAGTTTTTGATTTTTTTACAAAAACTATCGTGCCTTATTTTTTATATTGAGAGTAATTCTTGAGGAGTGGTCAATAAGAAATCTGGATGTTCATTTGATAAAGCTTTCTTATCATGGGCACCCCATAATACACCGCAAGTATGAACACCAGCTGCTTGACCCATTTGAAGGTCAAAAATCGCATCACCAATCATGACGCATTGTGAAGGATCAAGATGATGTTGATTGATAATTGCTAAAATTCCGTCAGGAGCAGGTTTGAATTTTTGGACATGGTCTGATCCAACCACAAGATCAAAGAATTGGTCAATGTTTAAACTCTCTAAATTTCTAAGTAAGGCTGTTGAATGTTTACTAGAAACAATGTAGAGTAATTTACCCTGTTGGTTAAGACTTTGTAAAACAGGCATAATATCATTAAATAATGTTAGATTATCTGATTCATATTTGCGATAGAAGTTTCTAAAGCAAGTTAACAAATCTTCAAATTCTTGCGTAGAAAATTGATAATTTGGTAACATTTTTTTAAAAGATATTTCGATCGGAATACCCATGTAATAGTTAATAACCCTTTCTTCAGGTATAGGAAATGAAAATGCCTTAAAAGCAGCTTGAGTGGCTAAAATACCCGTTTTACCAGAATTTGCTAAGGTACCGTCAAAATCAAAAATATAAGTTTGCATGCTCGCTTCTCCTAGACCATGGTGTGTACCAGTTAATAATGTATAAGTTTATTAGACTATCCGATTGTTATCAGAATGTTTTCACCGATTTTGAATAAATCTCTTATATGATAGTGTATCATATTTGTTTGCGAAGGATATATTTGTAAAAGTCGTAATTGTAGTTATTTTTGTGTGTCTAGCAATTAAATATTTTACTAATTATGTGATTTCAAATTACGTAGTATATTTTATGATCTGGCTTGAATTTAATTTTTATTGACAAGTTTTATATTAACCTGTAATATTATATTTTTATTGAAAAAATTTGCTCAACCATGTTGGAAGCCACAGCCTGGAAACGTCGATGTTTCTGAAGGACGAAGTTATGTTGTTAGGTCATATAGCAATATATATCTTTATAATAAGTTAGTTGCGTGGTATGGCACTGGGAATAATGCATTTATTAACGCATATTCCCAAAACAATGGCAGTTGGTACGCGGATTGATGCAAAAACATCTGTGAATTTTATTCATGGATTTTTTTTATGATTAATAATGATATACATGGGGAAGTAAAATGAATTTTTGGGTGCATCGATTCAAATTAAAACAATATTTTATAGGCATATTTATAGCTATAGTTATAAGTATTTTTCACGCTGGTTCAACAATTTTAAACATTTGGTCATTTTTAGATCAATCACCTTTTTTATTGACACCATTTACAAAATGGATTTCAATTGATTCTGGACCAATAACATTACTTTTATTTTTGAGTTTACCACTTTTGTGTTGTTTATCAGGTAGTCAAATATATAGTGATGATATTGAATCTGGTTTTGTTTGGCATGTTGTTCAAAAAAAACCGTTAAAAAAATACATATTAAGCATTGAAATCATTTCATTTTTGAGTGGCTTTATAACTGTCTTTATCCCACTGTTAATAGATTTTGTTATTTTATGGTTTTTTCTACCATATTTATTGCCGAATTTAGTTGTTAACGAAAATTTAACCGTATTAAATGCAACAACTTTTTTTGCTAATACATATTACACCAAGCCATTGCTATTTATAATTTTTTATATTTTACTGCCGTCATTTTTTGGCGGTATGTATGCTTTATTTTCGACTATGATTGCATGTTTTACAGGAAAAAAGTTCTTAAGTGTCACAGCTAGTTTTCTATTGATATCAGTATTATCTGTCATATCAGGAATTTTACCCGATATATTTTATGCGCCAAACCTAATTTCCATAGCCTCCAGTCCTGTTTACTTACCAAACTTTCTGCGAGTTATTTCTAGCTATGTGATTACAATGTTATTTATCTGTATAGCAATTATATTTGGAGTCAGACGTCATGTTAATCAATAAATTTCTTGCTAGAAAAAAAACGAGCACACAACGAATAAAAGAGCTGTTAATTTTTATGACATGGACTGTTTTATGTCTTTTTGGTATCTTGAGTGCAGCTAATCATTTGAAATCTGAACATAATTTATTCGAACTTTTTTTTACTGCGATTCAGAATCCTAGAAATCAAGTGCATTATGGTATTCCTATAATAATTGTGATGGCTTTAATCATGTTCATTAAACCTACTGCACATGAGATTTATATTTTAGTTAATAATAAGGCTTTGGGAAAATTTATATGGCACTATTCTTTTAAAATTGCTTTATTTTTTTTATTGGGATCAATGACAGCCTTGCTTATTTTTTATGTGCTTATTCAAGATCATGACTATGTTATCAAGCAGAGCACAATTATTTTCAGTTTGATACTTTTAGTATTATATTTTCTGAGTATATTCACTTTAGTATTATTGTTAAATGTTATAACTGTTCTATTCAGTAAATTAATTGGGCTAACGTTCGGATTCATATTACTTTTCTTTGAAAATTTTCTATTCACAAATCTGCATGTCACGTTATTTTTTTCTCGTGGTTTGTGGATAGATCCCCAAAGTTATAATAGCTTACTAATCTTCAATTTTCTTATTTTTTCAGTATATTTATACTGTATCTATCATTCAAATAAATTGGTTGCAAAAGTTGGTATAAATTTATGAAACGACCGCATTATCATTTATTATTAAAAAGAAACCGTATTTTGTATTGGGAGCAAATACGCCTCAAGTTTATAATTGTCACGCTTGTTTATGTGATGCTTTTGTTACAAGGAAGGTATCAGCAACAATTTTATGGCATTTTTTATGGTGTCGTACAAGCACCAAATGATTTCGTCATGCCAATTCAATGGTTTTTCATGATATTATTGCCGATTATTGTTGTTGGCGACAGTTTCAATCAATTAGTGAAGATAGAATATCCCTTGTTGAATCGTGTGGGATTGGGCATGTATGTTTTCAGTATATTTCAAATCATATCTGAAATGTTGTTTATGTTTTGGCTATTATGGATTCTAATACCTGGGAGTAATCATTATTATTGGTTTAGTTTGATCTTGTTTTTAAATGTCAGTTTGGGCATATTTATTTTCTCATTAATCAGCTTGTTTTTACCACCAGCTATTGTATATTTTATAGCTATACTGTTAACAATGATGACAATTGCGAATAATAATTTGCCAATACTATCTCAATTTATGCTTAGCCGGTTTGATTCAAATTTAATGGTTAACTTGCTTAACACAATTATTTTAATTTTAATCGTGATCATATTGTTTAGTTGCATTCGATTGATAGAATTTACACAGATAAGGAAATAAAAATGGCACAAATTGTTGTTGAACTACGCAGTGTTAATAAAAAATTTAGAGGGAAAAATGTGCTTCATAACATAAATTTAAAGGTTTATGAGAATAAGGTCTATGGGTTTAGTGGTCCCAATGGTGCAGGAAAAACGCTGACATTTAAAACAATATTAGGGTTTATCAAACCATCCAATGGTGAAGTGATCGTGGCAGGCAAACGAATAAGAAAAGATACGATGTTTGCTGAAAATATTGGTTTTTCAATGCAAGATTATGGTGTATTAGGAGATAAAACAGCGACAGAAAATCTAGTTTTGCTCAATATGTTGAATAATAATGCAGAGACAGCTGATATGAGTATGCAACAATTATTGTCATATGTTGGTTTGGACCATAACAATAAAGATAAAATTAAGAACTATTCACTTGGTATGAAGCAAAGATTATTAATAGCGGTTGCGCTTTTAAATGATAATGATATTTTAATATTTGATGAACCAACCAACGCGTTAGATGATGCGGGACAAGAATTTCTTGTTGCGCTGATTAACGATTTAAAGTTAAAGGGTAAGACGATTTTGATATCTAGCCATGATAAAACTTTTTTGAATCGAGTTTCTGATCATATTTTTAAGTTTAATGAAGGCACTATTGTCGGTGAACAAATACTATGAAGAAGTATGTATTAATAGTTATCATTTGTTTATTAGTGCCATTGCTTATAGTTAGGTCGCAAATGCAAAAGAAATATATTGGATTTGGCGTTAATCAAACCAGTGTTAATCTAGAAAAATCTGATTTTGTGTTAAATAAAAACATTATTTTATTACAGAATCAACAGAAAATAATCAAGCATGGTGTTGATGAAAATGCTGATTTATATATGGCAAATTTAACAGTCAATGTCACAAATCCCAATATGACGTTCCCGGTTGAGTCTTTTCGATTATATTCTGAAAAAAGCGGGCAACCATATGCGCCAAATAGCTTTCTGAAATTTAAAATTAATGGTAAGGAAGACAGTAAAAAATTGACTTTAGGTCGTAACAAAATCGAAATGACAACACCGATTTTGAACAAGGCAACTAAATATTATCTTGTTTTTGTTAGACATAGTCACGAAAAATTCTATTTAACTCAGATCAATTAATACGTATTAGTACGTGCAATAATTTATAATTTTAAAGCCAAAAAGTATATATGATATACTAGTAACACAGCGTTATAAGTTAAGTGGTGGCTATCCGGAAATGGCGGTGGTGCGTATGGTGTTAAAACCGTTGTATCAGATTCTAGGAAAGGAAAAGCCCTTGTGTCTATTGAGTCAGCTATAGGACTTATGTTCAGTTTTGGTATGTTTATCATTGCTTTGCTAAGCCTTATAATATTGATAATTAACAGCACAAAAAAATAACCACTTAACTTTGACCGGTTGAGGTTATTTTTTAACAACAATTTGATATAGTAACGTTGTGGGCACCTATTACAAGTAGGTGCTTTTTCTTATGCCTTAATTATACCAGACCTAGAATAAATATCAATAAATTGATTTGAACGCTTAAAAAATGACATTAACTGTGTTGATCAAAAATGCTTACTTAACTATTTGGGTGTAGTTGGTTCCCCATATTTCCATCGCTTCAATAACAGGATAGAGGCTACTGCCTAATTTAGTAACCCGATACTCGGTTTTAACCGGAATGACGGGATAAATTTGTTTATCTAAAATACCATCTGCTTCCAATTCTGATAACTGCTTTGCAAGCATTCTTTTCGAAACGTAAGGTAGCTTTGCTTGTAATTCTGAGAATCTCAAAACATCATTTTTAAAAATATGATAAAGTATGACACTTTTCCATTTTCCAGATATGAATTGCAGTGTGTTCTGAACGGGGCAGCCTAAGTCACAATCATAAATTTCTTTCATTTTCAGATCACCTTTAATTTTTACTGACTTTATCATAGCATGTATCAGGTAGAAAAATCAGGTGAATTAAAAGGCACCTAGTCTATATTCAGGCACTTAGTGTCATTAAATTCACGTCTTAACAATTTTTTTAAAAGGGTTATCATTAGTTTTGTCGGGAGGCAAGAAAATGACAAAACAAGTAAAGGCAGTTGGATTTTATCGCCACTTACCTATTATGGATAGCGATAGCTTTGAGGATGTGTCAATTGATACACCAGATACCAGCGGGCATGATATTCTCGTTAAAGTTGATGGTGTTTCAGTTAATCCTGTTGATACATTTGTTCGTAAAGGTGGCCGAAAAAATAAATTAGTCAAACCAAAAATTATTGGTTGGGATGCTGTCGGGACAGTTATTGCAAAAGGTGATAACGTATCACTTTTTAATATCGGTGATCGCGTATGGTACGCAGGGGATTTTACACGGTCAGGTAGTAACGCACAACAGCAATTGGTGGATGAAAGAATTGTTAGTTTAGCACCTCATAATTTAGAAGATTCACAGGCAGCAGCGATACCGTTAGTAGGGTTAACTGCTTATGAATCACTATTTGAAAAGCTCAATATTAATTGGTCTGGGAATAATACTAAAAAGACCATTTTAATTATTAATGGTTCTGGTGGTGTGGGTTCTATAGCTATTCAACTTGCAAAATTAGCTGGGTTAACTGTCATAGCCACTGCTTCAAAACCAGAATCAGTGGCATGGGTTAAAAAGTTAGGTGCAAGTGATGTTGTCGATCATCATGAAGACTTAATCACACAAGTTCACAAAACTGGTCATCAATATGTTGACTACATTTTAAATCTGAACAATTTAGATGCACACTGGTTTGAAATTGCTGAATTAATCAAGCCAGATGGGCAGGTTGTTGCTACGACAGAAAACCACAGATTAATTGATCTTCAAAAATTGACCAAAAAGCGGGTGACTTTTAGTTGGGAATGGATGTACAGCAAATCATACTATCAGACTGAAGATATGATTAGTCAGCATGACATTTTAGGCCACTTGGCAAAGTTGTATGAGGAAGAAAAACTACAACCCATTGTAACAAAAACTTACCAGCCAATTAATGCTGAAAATATGAAACAAGCACACGCTGATGTAGAATCAGGGCATATGATTGGCAAGGTAACCGTGGTTAGTTGGGATAGTAAGTGATAAGCATGATTAAATTTAGAAAATAAAAAATGCTATGTATCCCGAAAGTTACTTTCAGGATACATAGCATTTTTGGCGTGCACGCTATACTGTTTTTTATAGCTGCACAACTACTGGTATACGATCAGCTAATGTTAAATCATGTGTTACCATAATAATGGTTTTACCTGCTGAGTTCAATTGCTTTAGCAATTGGAAAACTAAGTCGCGATTAGTTTCGTCCAAAGAGGCAGTTGGTTCATCGGCTAAAATGAGATTCCCCGGTTTGATAATAGCGCGTGCAATGGCAACGCGTTGCTGCTCACCACCTGATAAGGTTGCGACAATGTCTTTTTCACGGTCAATCAAGTCGACTTGATTCATGGCGTCTGTGATTTGTTGTTGTTTATCCAACTTTGATAATTTTGTATATTTTAATGCCATCTCGAGGTTTTTGTAGACAGAAAGTTCATCAACGAGGGCAAAGTTTTGGAATAGATAATTGATGTGGTGTCTGATTAATCGATTACTACTGTTCGAGTTAATTTTTGGCGCTGGTTGACCATCGATTAAATACTGACCCGAATTAAATGTTTCAAATAAACCAAGTATGTTTAAAATCGTTGATTTACCAGATCCGGATTTACCAATGATACCAACGAAATCGCCATCATTCACTGTTAAATTAAAGTCGTCGATAATGAGACGACTATTGTAAGTTTTTTTAATGTTTGAGAGTTGTATGGCCATCGTTATTCTTTCATTGTGTCGTTAATTTTGCGTTGTTCAACTTGATTAATACTATGATTCATAATGATTAGTTCGAGCAGTGAAATGATTATGAAACCTAAAATCATAAAATTAGATTTCAGAACGCTACCCAAAATGATAATTGGTAAGTTAACACTGCCAATTAGTAAATAAAAGCCACGATATTTATGCCATTTTTTATAGCCTAGGAATCGCTTGACCATAAGTGTCTTATGATGAACAGCTTGCCAAATTTCATTCAGGACTATAATTGTGTACCAAATAACTACGAGCAGAATAACAAGAAACAAAGCACCCGCGAATAAGGCTTTATAAAAAAGCGACTGATTCGCTGATAGCGTATCTTTAATACTGCTAAACACGAGATGATTATCTTCTAAATCGGAAGATTTCAGTGCTTCTTTGAATGGTGTTGATTTGGTAACTTTATTAGTCAATCGCAGCGGATTATCCACGCCAATAACATTCAAATTACTGGCATCAATTGAAGTCATGTTTTCACTTGTGATGACTTCAATAACAGGAGAGGTAAGTTGCCTATTGTCAGCCGTACTCCATGAATTAAAAGATTTCGGTTCGTGATAGTATAGAATTTTAACCGGATGTGCTGCTAAAAACTGAGTCACTGCTTTTGAATCAGTAGGTTCAATCGAGCTGGCTAACACAGGGTATTTATTAAAAAATGTTGTATAGGTGGGCTGACTTTTGAATTTTTCGGGAAGTAAATAATAGCGATTATGATCGGAATTTTCAATAGTTATTGGTTTATTGTTACCATCAGTGAGATGATACTTTTCAAGCGCTGATGGGGAAAACTGTAGTAAGGAAAATGTATTGATATTTGGCAGGTGCCAGTACTGGTACAGAGCGGCTTGTTGTTGGTGATTGTTTTCAAACCACATCGAATTTGCCCAATAAACACCTGGTGTATCAGCTAGTTTGCTATAAAAACTTTTAAAATCATGACCTAATTTTGAAGATTGATAAGTAAAGCTGGCAGCATCATTACCGGTACTGAGTTCTGATAGGACCTGAAAATTTTGTCGTTGTGACCAGTTAGTCATTTTTCTAGCGTTCAAATAGAGCTGTGTTGCTTGATAATCAATGACTTTTAAGGTATAAGCTGAGCAGGCCGTCGCAATAACAAATATAAAGCCGACGACAACTAACATGAATTTTGCTTTAAGATTACCTTTAATAAAATCAGATAATTTTTGTTTATTAATTAACGTATATTGTATCAGAAAACTCATAACAACTGTTAGAATAAGCGGTATTTGTGAGCCAATCAGTATGGGATAGACTGATGTATTAATATTTTTGAAAAAGAAATTAATCAAGCTAATTTCTGCAAAGAGTGACAAGATAATAACCAATAAAGCATTTTGCGCATCTGATTTGATAATAGCTAAATTCGAGTAACCGAGCAATTTTTGGACACCAATAAGTTTACCATTATGATATACAGTGAATAGACCACTGACAATAATGAGAAGACCCATTAAAACAGATAGCAACAGAATTAAATTAAAATACATTGAGATACTGTGCCGCTTAAAGGCATGTTGTGTGGTTAAGTTTTTTAATGAGATATCTGATGCTTGAGAAAAATTAGTCAATACTTGCGTATAATTAACCGTATTACTGCCAAACAGTTGGTATTGACCGTTAATCGTTTGGGTATGATTACGCATAGCTTGTAAAGCTGTAATTTGAACTGTACTACCATTTAATAAATTAAATAGCCGTTGGTGTTTACGGTCTAATTGTTGTGTCGACCAGATTTTTGAACTGGTCATCGTATTGATACCAGAATTTTCTAAATGACCGGATAGGTTAGTAAATTTGATTTTATTTTTGGGGTCATAAACGCCTATTGCGTAACTAGCGGATTGGCTTACTTGATCGTCAATACGGATAACACCTAGTTGATACTTATCAGCGATAGTTTGAAAAGCTGTTAAAATATTTTGTTGCTCTTGTGGTGTATCACTTGAATTGATATTGATGATTTGGTTAGCAACGGTCGGTTGATGTGCATTGCTGGACCATTTTTCAGAATCATTAAATTGTATAAACAAAATAGCCGCAATGACGAGTGTCAAACTTGCGACAATAATGCCAAAATATTTAGCTATTTTCATAGTGAAATTCCTTTATGAAATCCACCAGTAGTAACCTGAACCGCCTATTTTTTCAGCGTGTGCTCTGACACCAGGTCTTTGTGAACCAGACTGAGTGCTATCTACAGAAGCTGAATGATAGTAGTATGTTGATCCTGTCTCTGAATAAGTATAAACGATCCGCCAATCGTGTCCGTAATTCCATGATCCAGAATGACCGTTGTTTGGATTGGTGACGGTTGCAGCACTTACTGATGAAGCGACAGCTAATCCGCCTAACAACATTGTTGTTAGAATGATTCCTTTTTTCATTTGTGTTTCCCTCTTTCATTTGATAAGCTTAACTATATCATTAATACATAAACTAATTGGCACATAATAAGTGCCAAATTTAATTTTAAGGGGGCTGGAAAATGGGGTTTTCTGGATTCGGGAACTATATTTTTAATTTTCGAAAAGTACGTCAATTGTCACAGAGAGCATTTGCAGAACGGTTATATATTTCTCATCAAACTGTTTCAAAATGGGAAAAAGGGACTGCGATACCGTCGTTGGAAACATTGATGTCGCTTTCAGATGAATTCAACGTTGCTTTAGCAGATATAGTGGCCGAAATTGAACATGTTGCTTTTATTAAAACAGCACAAAAGGATGTTATTGCGCGAACATTTCTGTCATTGCTAACGACTCATAATTTGGATGAGCTGACATTACAACTCATTTGGCAAAGCGCTGGAATGGCACTTAATGATCAGTCACAATGTTATAATTCTAAATATGAAATTTTAGATTACATTATGATAGGCATTGATGAAGAAGTTAAACTTGCTATTGCACATAGTGATCACATTGATCCTTTTAAAATTTTAGCGTATGCAGTGTTGCCAGTGCTTTATGAACGTAGTGATGAATTGAAAATTCTTTATAGTGGTAATTATGCTAATGGTCGGTGGCTTTCATTTTTAGAAAAAGAGTATCATGATTGGGCAGAAGATTATATGAATAACTACGCTAATGTTATTTTACCTGTGTCACAATCATTTGCGAAGGATCTAGTTGTTAAAATGACAATTGCAGTTATTTCTGCATGGCTAGTTCAGCCAATTCCCGAAAAAATTGAAACGTTCAGTCCTAAATTTTTATCGCTCACAAAGCTATCTATGAGGGATATTGTTGCGTTTGATAGTAATTGAATCATATGTATTAGCAAATTGTAGGTTCTGTTCCCAAGTGTGTATTTTAAAGCCAAAAACCGTTATTGTATCGGTTTTTGGCTTTTTAATTTGGATTGAATTCTAGTATTGATACGACTAAATTTTAATCATGCATATAAGTCATTATTGGTCAATCGATTCTATATATATGGAATTGATTGCACTTGATAATTAGAAGGTATATTCTAGATTGCAACAGGGGAGGGCAAACAAAAAATGAAAATTGAAGTAATGGCTAGCATATTGTATAAGTTGATCCATGTCAGACGAGCGTAATTAAAGCGAACTGTTAACCTATATTAAAATCTTTAGCGTGCGCTAAAATGAAATAAAAAACTAATTGATAGATTGGAAGATTAAATATGACAGATCGTAAAAGAGCAGTAATTGAATATTTGCGTGTTAATGAATTAACGATTAGCGCTGCTGAAAGCTTAACAGGTGGATTATTTCAATCAACAATTGTTCAGTATCCAGGTGCCTCAAAAGTTTTTGAAGGTGGATTAGTACTTTATTCAAAGTGGTCAAAGATCAAGTTGGTAGGTGTTTCATCTGATTTAATAAATAAATACGGTGTTGTTAGTAGTGAGGTTGCTGCCGAAATGGCAACCGGTTGTATGCGTGTTATGCAGAGTGATATTGGCATTGGGTTTACAGGTGCTGCTGGTCCAAGAGCCGTTAATGGGAACTCAGTAGGAACAGCATGGATTGGCATAAACATCAAAGGTAAGATGAAGACATATTTAGTCAATGATGCAAGTTTAGGTAGAAATGATTTTAGGCAATATTGCGTAGATGTTGCTTTTAAAGAGTTGGCAAAATTATTGAAAATTGAGGATTAATATTATGAATAAAATGATTAAAGGTGTTATAGCATGTACAATTGCCGGAGTTGCTTTTGGGACACAATGGCCAGTAGCAGGCAGTGCGTTGAAAGAAATAGATCCATATTACTTTACATTGATTAGATATTCAATTGTTGCAATTGTTTTATCAATTATTTTATTTTTAACTGAAGGAAAAAATGGATTTAAAATTGAAAAAAAGCAAATTTTATCAGTAAGTGTTATGGGAACATTGGCCTTTTGTGTTTATAATTTTTTAGTTTTTGCAGGGCAAAAAATGGCTGGAACTAGTGGTACAATATTGGCGTCTTTACTGATGGCACTCATTCCAATGGTATCTGTTTTAATGGTATGGTTGATAGATAAAAAGAGGCCAAGCAAGATGACGCTTGTTTTTGTAGGAACATCACTTCTTGGTGTTGTGCTAGTTATTACAAAAGGGAGTTTAGATGTTATTGTTAAGGATGCGAGACTTGTATTTCCTATTTCGTTAATGGTTATTAGTGTGATTGCATGGGTTCTGTACACAATTGGTGGTTCAAGATTTAAAGCGTGGTCATCAATTAAATATACAACATTAAGTTGTTTATTTGGAGATGTTGCGTCAATTATATTAGTTGTTATTATGACACAAACTCATTTTATTAAAATGCCAACAATGACAATATTGGTAGACATTAAATGGCAGATTTTGTATATGAGTCTGATTGCTGGGGTCTTGGGTGTATTAATGTGGAATGTTGGGAATAAGATTTTAACACCACAAAACGGATCACTTTTTATGAACTTAGTACCAATAGTAACGTTTATGATTGAGATACTACAAGGATATAACTTATCGCTGATTGAACTGATTGGGGCACTCTTAACAATTGGATCAATTATTTTAAATAATGTTATGCTTCGACGTACATTACTTAAGCCAATAAATGTCAATACAACGATACAAAAATAAAAAATTGCTATAATGGTATTTGTTAACGAAGTTTTGAAGTATAGAGGGGGGATTGGTTTTGACAATTGAAATTGAGTTTCCCGCGACGATTATAAAAAATAGTCGGCAATTGAAGCAAACAATTCAGTTTACTTTTTCACCGATGAATGAATTGTTTAGTAGTCTCCATGTATTGAGAACACCAAGAAATCATGAAACGATGATTTCTTGGGAATTAAGAGCGCAAGTAATAATAAAAAATATTTTACAAAATGATTTTGACTTTTTTGGGCCTATTTTCGATTACACAATACCTAGTTTTATGCTGCCAATATTAACGAATAAAACAATAAGTATGAATACTGAATTTAAATTATTACAAAATCGATTATATAATATTAAAAAAGAAGAGATAATTGATTATTTTTTAGTGGTAGAAAAAATTAAACGTTCAGAATTTTTAAAAGTTCAGGAAAAAAAGTTAGAATTAATTAACTATAATTCACGTGAATTTGAAAAAATTCAAGATATTTTTTTGAAAAGTCCCAAAGAATTTAGCGATCGATTTATTTCGTTTCTACGAAAGTACAATGAATTAATTTTTAACGATATTTGGGAAGAATCACATATAAAGAATATTTTAACTGAAGAAATCGTGAAGCAATCACAAAATATTTTAACACAAGGCGTTAGTGCAACTATTATTGCATTAAAGAACGACAAGATTTATTGGGCTGGAAAAAAATTAATGTTATATGAACCCTTAAGAAAAAATATACAGTTGAGTGTCAAAGACAAAATATATTTTTTACCGAGCTATTTTGTTTGGCCACATTTATTTGTGTCAGCTGTTGAAGGCGGAACAGGGATTACATATGCTGTCAATTTACCAATTACAAATAATTTCACACCTGAAAAAATGCAGCTGATTTTAAGTGCTGTTGGTGATACAACACGAATCCAAATTCTTAATTTTTTGAAACAAACTGAAAATACAACACAAGGCTTGGCGCAATTATTGAGCTTGAGTGAATCTAATGTCGCACATCATTTATCACTATTGAAGGCAACGGATTTAGTTTCACATAGACGTGTAGGGAAATATGTGTTGTACAAAATCACACCAGTTATTACAAATCTTATACCGAGTTTCTTTGATAATTTACCAAATTATTATTTAGAATAGTAAGCCTTTACACTATCACGTCTGTTGTTTTCGCTATGAAATCAAAACTATATGCTATATTAATACAATCATATAATTCAATCAAGTACGATGCCTATTTAAAATAAAGCAGGGGTTATGTTTCACGTGAAACATAACCCCTGCTTTATTGATCGATTAGGCGATAAAATACTTTAGAATTTGTGTTTCATCTAAGGCTGCTTTGTCGTCACCACGCACATCAAGCACAATGTCACCGGCATTGAGAATAATGAGGCGATTACCGTATTTTAATGCGTCTGCTAAATTATGTGTAATCATCAGTGCAGTTAATTGGTTCTCAGTGACTTGCTGATTAGTGGCTAACATCAGTTGTTCAGAAGTTTTTGGGTCTAACGCTGCTGTATGTTCATCTAACAGTAGCAGTTCAGGTTTTACGCGGGTTGCCATGAGAAAACTAAGTGCTTGACGTTGACCACCGGACAAATTACCAGTGGCTGTATTCAGACGTGTATCTAAATTATTGCCCATCACTTGCGTGATTTTAGCATATTCGCTGAGTTTTTCTTTAGTCAAACCACGGCTGCGTAATGTGCGTTTTTGACCACGTTTTTCAGCAAGCAACAGGTTTTCAGCAACGGTCATACGTGGTGCGGTACCCATTTTTGGATCTTGGAACACACGCGCGATATAATTTGTACGCGTCACAGCAGATTCATGCGCAATATTGTGACCGTGATGTAGCAATTGCCCAGAATCAATGGCTAAATTACCAGCAATCGTATTAAACAAAGTTGATTTACCAGCACCATTTGTACCAAGAACAGTGATAAAATCGCCCTCATAAATATCGAGATTAAGTGATTTTAAGATTTGTACGTTGTCACCAACAGTGACAATAATATCTTTAAGTGAGAAAACAGGGTCAGTCATGTGTAGCCACACCTTTCTTGATTACTGTATCGAGCTTCAGTGCTTTACGTAATTGTGGGAGCATCATAGCGACAGCCAGCACAATTGCTGAAATCAAATTCAAATCGTTTGTCGAAAAGCCAAGACTGAGTACGGCTAACAGCACAAGACGGTATAGAATTGAGCCAACAATAACCGCAACAAGACGGCCATTAAGTGACAAGTCGCCAAAAGCGACTTCGCCAATAATAATAGATGCTAAAGCAATGACAATAATGCCAATACCCATGTTGATGTCGGCGTAGCCGTTGTTTTGGGCAATCACCGCACCACCGAAAGCAATTAAGCCGTTCGATAACATTAAGCCCATGATTGTCATACGATCTGTTTTAATGCCAATGGATTGTGCCATGTTCGCATTATCACCAGTAGCAATAAAAGATTGACCAATTTCTGTTTGTAAGAAAAATATGAGTGCCAATGTGATGACCGTAATAATGATAAAGCCTACCAGAACAGAATCAAAGTTTTTTGGTAAGTGTTGTAACAGTGGGGATGAGAAGATCGACTTTTGATTTAAGAGTGAAATGTTGGCTGAACCCATAATACGCAGGTTAATCGAGAGTGCAGCTGTCATGACAAGAATACCAGCTAATAGGATTGGAATTTTGCCTTTAGTGTAGAGCAAACCAGTAGCCAGTCCGGCAATGGTACCGATAACAAAGGCTGCTAGTGTCGCTAAATAGGGATTAATGCCATGAGAAATCATGGCAACTGCCGTGGCTGCACCTAAGGGGAAAGAGCCTTCGACAGTCATATCAGGGAAATTTAAAATTCTAAATGTGAGGAACAAGGCTACCCCAAGTACAGCCCAGAGAAGTCCTTGTCCAATACTAGATACAATTATACTCATTTGAATACCTCACCTTTAGTTTCTGCTGTCTTTATCATGTCTGCTGGTAACCGCAAACCAAGTAATTTAGCTTGTTTTAAGTTAATCACCATGTCGCCCTTGGTAATTGTTTTGACAGGATAAGTTGCAGTGTTTTTACCTTTTAACACTTGCCCCGCCATAATACCTGCTTGATAACCAATATCATATTGGCTAACTGAAATTGTTGCCACACCGCCATCTTTTACCATTGTATCAACAGCTGGAATGACTGGGATATTGTCTTTATTAGTGATATTAATGAGTGTCTTCATGGCACTGGCCACACCATTATCTTGTGGCGCGTACACGACATCCACCTGACTGGCCATTGTTTCGGCCACTTGTTGCATATCGTTCGTTGTGGAAATCGTATACATATGCACGTCATAGCCAGCTGTTTTCGCCAATTGTGCCATTTTTTTAGCATTATATTCACCACCATGATCAGATGTGGTGTAGATGATGCCTAATTTTTTAGCATTGGGTACCACTTGTTTGATGACACTAAGATGCTGTTCTAAGGGAGAATCGCCTGATGTACCAGTAACATTTGCACCCGGCCGTTGCGCGGTTTTGACCAACCCAGAACCAGTTGGATCGGTAATGCCGGCTAAAATGACTGGGCTGTTACCATCAGCTGTTTTAGCCAAAGATAAGGCTGCCGGTGTTGCGATACCAAGTGTCAAATCAGCATTCTCATTAGTGAATTTTTGAGACATCGTTTTGAGGTTGGCCTGATTAGCTTGCGCATTTTGATAATCAATTTTAATTTTTTTACCCGTATAACCTTGTGTTTTCAAACCAGCCACAATGCCGCGATGAATTTCGTCAAGTGCAGGGTGTGTGACGAGCTGTAGTATGCCAACTGTTGGCACGTAATCCTTGTTTTTGGTTTGCTGGGCAGGTTTGCCAGTGACGACAAAAGCAACTGCTAGAAAAGCAACGATAATTGCAATGGTAGATATGAGACGTTTATTCATAATTTTTTCTCCGAAATTCCTCTAAAATAAAATTGACCTTGGACGGCCACACAAGGCTTTCCAAGGTCAAAAGAAAAGTCTGCATGGCATATTCCCATACAGACCCGATTGCTACACAAAATGCGTCGGTATGGATAAAACAAATGTTTTAAACATCAGCTTTATCCGTTACCGAAAAGCCGACTTTACCGACGCCACCAGGCGTTGTTAAATTGTGCTACTACTTTTTGCATGTGTTATCTCCGAGTTATTTATAGGTTAAGAATACTAAGAATTTGATGAGTTGTCAATAGGTTTTTTGAAATTAAAACGATTAATAGATGAATCATCATGAAATCTGAGTTAATAACATGTTTGCAAAAATAATGTGGGGGCAGTTTGTTTACTTATGATGTATTTGTTTTGTTTCGTCTTAACTGCTTTCTAAGTCATTCAACTTTAACAGTAATGGCAATAGTTTGTGGGATTTTATAGTTAAATGATATTCTGAATGAAGTGGTGGTTTATCGCCAAATAAATTTTTTGACACATATCCTTCTGACGTCAACGCTTCAAGTGATCGCATAAGCATCATATTTGTAATGCCAGGCAAATTATTTTTTAATTGATTAAAACCAATGTTGTCGTGTTTAGATATGACCCAAATAATGTTGAGTCGCCATTTACCAGATAAGGTATCCATAATTTTTGAAATGCCACATGACCAGCTATCTGTTGATTGCATTATCAAATATCTCCTAAGTATCAAAATTGTGCCTACTAGTTAATCTATATAATATTGATTATACTTATTTTACTTACTTAATAGAAGAGAGAGTGGAAATGAATTTTTTAGAAAACTTAGATGCAAGAAAATCAATTCGCCATTTTGATGTCAATCAGAAGATCAGCGATGCTGAAATTTTGGAAATATTAAATCATGCTGCGCATGCACCGTCGAGTAACAATGCACAGCCGTGGAAAATTGTCGTGATTAAAGAAAAAAATTTAATAAAAAGATTACAAGAACTTTCTTTTAATCAAGAACAGGTGGGACAGGCTTCAGCAGTATTTCTAATTCTAGGAGATCCACAAGTATATCAGATTGATACCCTAATAAGCCGAGGCGTAAAATATGGGCTAATATGAGAGTCACAAATTGCGGAAAAGACACAAAGAATTAAAACATATTTTACACTGCACCCAGAAGATAAGGAAGAGGCTGGCCTGAGATTTGATGTTGGGCTATTTAGTATGAACTTAATGCATGTGTTACGCGCTTTTGGCTATGATTCCGTTCCAATGCGAGGTGTGGATTTTTCAGGTGTTATGAAGATCCTTGCGTTACCTAGAGAATGGCGACCAATTTTGTTGTTACCAGTAGGGAAAGCAACTACTTTGGGCCATAAGCATTTACGTGAACTTGCCACGTCTTTCACCACAATCATAGAATGAATAAAAGTTAATAAATTAGCATGCGATAGGGTATAAAATTGCTTGTTAAGATATTGCCAGTGTTAATTTTAATTAACAGCTGTGCGGCATCGTAATGACCACTACGCTGAAAAGTTTCAATACTGTGTAGACCGATTAATTGACACAGGAGCCACTTCTTCTATAATTAGGGGTAGAGACTACCAATATTTTAAATAAGAAAAAAATGGACTAAGAGGAAAAAATATGAGATTTGAAAATAAAGTTGTAATTATTACTGGGGCTGGACAGGGTATAGGACTTATCTATGCAAAGTCTTTTGCAAGTGAAGGTGCGAAAATTGTCATTGCCGAGTACAGTGAAGAGACAGGCGTTGCTGCCGAGGCAGCAATCAAAGAAGCAGGCGGCGAAGCGCTATTTATCAAATGTGATGTTTCCAATGAAGAAGATGTCAATCATGTTGTTACCAAAACAATTGACAAGTATGGACGAATCGACGTTGTTATCAATAATGCGCAGGGTGGCATGGGTATCACGCGTAATGTTGAAGATACCACACCTGCTGAAATGAAAAAAATATGGGAGACAGGGCTATTTGGGACATATTTGTTTACAAAGGCCAGTTTGCCATATATGAGGGAGCAGAAGTTTGGAAGATTTATCAATATTGGTAGCAATGCTGGTGTTGCTGGGTTGGCCAAGTTCAGCGCTTATGGTTCTAACAAAGAAGCTATCCGTGGATTTACTAGAACTGTAGCAAATGAAAATGGTATATATGGTATTACTGCAAATGTAATCTTACCATTAGGATTAACTGAGAGTGCAAAAACGCTTAAGAAGAATACACCTGATATTTATGCTGATTTATTAAAAGCTGTCCCTATAGGCAGGTTTGGAGATTCTGAAAAAGATATCGCGCCAGTTGTGTTGTTCCTGGCTTCGGATGACGCTGGATTTGTCACTGGACAAACAATAGGTGTTGATGGTGGTATGACTAAATTCTAATTTGAAGTAAGTCAAATGTGTCTGAATAGTTACCACAAATTTCAAAACAATATTGCGAAGAGTTTGTTGCAGAGTGTAAGCTTGTTTTTTGAAGTGGCAACTAAAAATTTAATATATTGTGTAGTCGAATCGGCAGTATAAGTTCGGTAATTTATCGTACTTATGCTGCCGAGTTTTATTTTGTTTACAACAGTCATCAGATTTGTATGGATAATCGGAATAAATAGTCGCTTGAATTTGAGTGGCGAGGGTTGATATACAAATCTAACAACGATCCTTAAAGTAAATTGAAAATAAACTGAATAAGTCCCGTATCAAACATCACAAAAAGTCCGATTAGAATATAAATGATGCGACTTATTGGTGATCCCCATCGTTCAAAAACATGCTTGATGATTGGTATTTGGCCAAAGAGATAGGCTAATATTAATGATATGGCAGTCAGAATAATAAAGTAACCCGTTGTTAGTAGAATAGCAGTTGTCGTCATTGTGGCTAAAACAGGGACATAGACAGCAATGTTATCAGCGCCACAACTGATCAGGTACATGAGTAAAACGGCGATCATACCTTTTTTTGACGTTGACTTTGAAGGATCATCATCATCTTCACCTTTGATACCCATATAAATTGGCAGTAAACCCAGGAACCCAATTGTCCATGTGGGGATAACAGTCTGAATTAATTGGCCAGCCACCGCACTGATAGCAAAAACAAGTAGCATGCCTAATTCATACCCAATGAGGTTATCTCTAAAACGGTATTTTTGTAATAAAAATAATAAAATAACAAAGAAATCTAAATTGACGCCAATGAATAGCATTGTTACTAGTGGTAAATCTGGCATAATGTTTCTCCTGTTCATGATATACTTAAGATATATCAGTATAAACATATGTTAACATTAACATATGAAGGAGTCAACATATAATGGAAAAAAATAACGATGAACAGTATCAAAGTGAAATGGAACGCATTTTCAAATTATTGAGTAACCCAACCCGATTAAATATTTTAGTGTTACTAGAAAATGAACAACTTAGTGTCAATGATATTGTTCAACAACTTCAAATTACACAACCACAAGTGTCTCACCAATTAGCGATTTTAAAAGAACATCAGTTAGTGAGTGCAGAAAAAGTCGGTAAAAAAAGTTTATATCAATTAAACGATCCACATATTCTGAATGTCATCAACTCTACAAAACAACATGTGGCACATGTCATTATCGGAAAGAAACATGGTGAATTGTAGTAGAACGGTGATGAATTTCATCAAGTTTAAAAAATATTGGGACAACATAAAACTACCTTTGCGGTAGTTTTTTAATTTTTATCTGAATAATTAAAGTTAATAAAAAAATATAATGTAAGCGCTTGCAATATCTTTTTTATTGTTTTATACTTGCAGTGTAGAAATGGAACGTTCCAAATGTAAAAAAGGAGAAATGATGACAGAAGAAATGTGGTGGCAAAAAGCGGTTGTTTATCAAGTATATCCCAAAAGCTTTCAAGATAGTGACCATGATGGCATGGGTGATTTGCGAGGAATTATCAATCGGTTAGATTATATTAAGCAATTAGGTGTTGATGTCATTTGGTTAAATCCAATTTATAAAACGTCAAACATTGATGGTGGATATGACATTTCAGATTATCAAAAAATTAATCCTACCTTTGGTAATATGGCTGATTTTGAAGAACTTCTTGATAAAGCGCATCAAAAAGGCCTGAAAATTATGATGGATCTTGTGGTTAATCATAGTTCTTTTGAGCATGAATGGTTCCAAAAAAGTGTGCAAGATGACAGTAAAGATAACAAATACCGTGATTATTATATTTGGCGTGATCCTGTTGATGGGCATGAGCCAAACAATTGGGGCTCTTTTTTCTCAGGTCCCGCATGGACACATGACGAAAAATCCGGTCAATACTATTTGCATTTATTTGCTAAGGAACAGCCAGATTTAAATTGGGATAATCAAGCAGTGAGAAATTCTATTTTTGACATGATGAATTGGTGGGCTTCTAAAGGCATTGATGGCTTTAGAATGGATGTTATTTCTTTAATTTCAAAGCCTAAAGGTTTGCCAAACGCACCCGTTGCAGAAGGGGCGTTGTATGGCAATTCTGGGGATGAAGCTGCTAATGGACCACATGTTCATGACTATCTAACCGAAATGAACAAACAGGTCTTACAAAAACATGATTGGATTACTGTGGGAGAAACAGCGGGCGTCACAACCAGTGAGGCCGAAAAATATGCTAATCTCGACGGCACAGAACTCAATATGGTTTTCCAATTTGAACACGTTAGTTTAGATGGTAATCATAATCCGACGCTTGGTAAATGGTCTGATGAACATGTTTCATTAACGGCACTGCGCAGTAATTTGGTCAAATGGCAAAAGGCATTAGCTGGTAAAGCATGGAATAGCTTATATTGGAACAATCATGACCAACCGCGTGCCATATCGCGATTTGGAAATGATTCGCCTGAGTATCGGGTAGTTTCAGGTAAGATGCTTGCGGCATTATTGCATTTTATGCAAGGCACACCATATATTTATCAAGGTGAGGAGATTGGCATGACAAATGCAAATTTCCAGACAATGATGCAGTATAAAGACCTTGAGTCAATCAATGCTTATCATGAACTCGTTGAACAAGAGCATTTAATTCCTGCTGACGTGATGATGAATTATTTACGGGAGCGCTCAAGAGATAATTCACGTACGCCTATGCAATGGAACAACAAAGCTTATGCAGGATTTAGTGATGTCACGCCTTGGCTAGAAGTCAATGCTAATCATGAATCCATTAACGTTGAAGCAGCGTTAAAAGATAAAGCGTCATTATTTTATTTCTATCAAAAATTAATTACCTTACGTCACGAATTACCTGTTATTACTGATGGTATTTTTGATTTAGTCCCAGAAAATGACAAAGACGAAGCCGTATTTGCATATACCAGAAAAAATGACACCGAAGGCCTGTTGGTGATAGCAAATTTCACGGCCCAGTCTGTTAGTCGAGACTATAATATACCGCAAGATAGTGAACTTTTGATTCAAAATTATCCAGATGTGACAAGCACAACACTGAGACCGTATGAAGTTAGAGTATACCTATTTCCTAATTAAAACGCTGAATCCATATAAGGAAGGGAGTTAGTAAGATGGTTGACAATGCAAAAATAACGATAAGAGAAGGCCAAGGTAAAACACCTTGGAATGAACGGTTAAGCTATGGTGCCAGTGATTTTGCATGTAGTTTCACGTTTAGTTTGATCGGTACTTATCTGATGTATTTTTACACCGATGTTTTTGGTATCACAGCAGCAGCAGTTGGTACATTAATGTTGGTTGCTCGTGTGATTGATGCGTTCGATGGCCCATTTTGGGGCATTATGATCGATCATACACATACAAAGTGGGGGCGTAGTCGGCCCTACTTATTGTGGTTCAATGCGCCATTTACAATATTTACAGTGTTGTGTTTTACGACGCCAGACTTACCTATGAATTGGAAAATTGTTTGGGCATATGTCACGTATATTGGCATAGGTATTTTGTATTCGGCAGTCAATATTCCTTTGACATCAATTTTGCCAAGTATGACAACTGATCCTGATGAGCGTGTCTTACTCTCAACAATTCGTTCATTATTTTCTAATTTTGGTGGCACATTAATTTCAGTTATAGCATTACCATTGGTGGCACTATTTGGTGGGAATGATAATCCGCGGCGCGGTTTCTTCTGGTTAGCTGTTATGGCCGCGCTAGTATTTTTCGTTATTTATCTGGTTGTTTTTGCTAATTTACGTGAACATGTGCAAACGCGACAGTCCCAAAAAGCGTTACCTATTAAAACATCTCTAAAAGCACTCAAAAACAATTGGCCTTGGGTTGTTGTGGTCGGCTTGAATTTTATTTACTGGTTGGGGATGCAAACAAAAGGTCAGGTAACAATTTACTTCTTCAAATATAATTTGGACAAGCCTGGTCTTGCATCACTTGCGCTATTCTTTAATGCTGTGGGTCTGATATCTGTCTTTTTGACACCAAAGCTTGTGATGAAAATTGGTAAAAAGCGGACAATATTATCAGGCTTAGCAATGAGTATTTTTGGTCAATTAATTTTAGGTGTTGGTGCACAAATGTTGAACATTCCTTTAGTTATTATTGGCACAATTGTTGGTAACTTTGGTAACGGATTTGTTGGCGCATTAATTGCTGTTTTGCTAGCAGATTCCGTGGATTACGGTGAATGGAAAAATGGTGTTCGTGCGGAAGGTATTGTGACTTCTGCCTCTAGTTTCACCGCTAAGTTTGGTATGGGTATTGGTGGTGCCATAACTGGTATGCTGCTATCAATTGGCCATTATGCACCGAATAAAACCCAAACGGCATCAGCGTTATTTAGTATCGAAGCAAATTATGTCTGGGTGCCATTGATTGCCTTAGTTATTTCATTTATCTTAATATTATTTTATCGCTTAACGCCTGAAAAGGAAGTAGAAATGACACGTTATATTAATGCAAAGCACGCCAGGGAAGATTCAGAAGATAATGCAGCAGTTATAAATGATGTAAAGGGGTAAGAGATGAGTGATAAAAAAATAACCATTGATCCTAATGAATTTGCAATGGGATTGATCAAAGATGTCAAGCAATCTGATAGTATGACCAATCAAGCATTTATTAAAAAACAATTAACGCTTTATCTAGAGGCCTACTTCTTGATCGAAGATTTTAATCGTTTGGAAGTTGATCAAATTGGTAAGATGAAACAACAGCAAATGTTAGATTTATTTGATAAAATGTTATCAGGAAGATTTACACCATAATCATTGTAAAAAATGCCGTCAGGCATTTTTTTATTAAATCATTAATTTAGAGAAGGTCATTGAAATTGGTAAATATGAATGATGTCGCTAGCTTGGCTGGTGTTTCAAGAGGATCAGTATCTAATTACATTAACGGTCAAAAGACTAAGGCAAGTACAGAGGCTAAAATAAAATCAGCTATTGCTGCCTTGGATTATGTGCCTAACGCCATGGCAAGATCGTTAAAAACGAGCAAATCGAATTTTGTTGTATTTATTATTCCGACAGTTAATTCACCATTTTTCTCGGAATTGAGTTATCATATGCAACAGGAATTACAATATCATGACTATAAAATGATTTTATGTAATTCTAATAATCGTTCAGAAGAAGAAATTGCGTATATCCAGATGGCCAATGCACAAAAAGTAGCGGGGTTAATCACGATGTCTTATGCAAATGTTGCTAACTTAGTCGATACTAATATTCCGTTGGTTTCTATAGAAAAGCGTGTATCTCAAAATGTGCCGTTAATTATATCAGATAATTATATAGGTGGCAGACTTGCTGGAGAAAAATTGACGAAATTAGGGGCAAAGAGATTGCTATTTGTTTCTAAAAAGCCAGTGCGAAATATTTCAGCAGTGCGAGAAAAAGGTTTTTTGGATTATTGTCAAGAAAATGATATTGTTGCTGACGTTTTTTTAGCCAGAAAGAAAACAAATTTTATTAGTGATTTTAAACGATTTGTTAAGGACAATGCAGTTGATCATCAGTTTCCTTATGACGGGATATTTTCTGATTCTGATGAGTATGCAAGTGATTTCTACAATATACTCGTGCAGGCAGGCATTGAGGTGCCCAACCAAGTACAGATTATTGGATTTGATGGTTCGCGCGTGTATGCGAGACAAAGAATTACCTTATCATCAATCAAACAGTCAACTGCTCATATTGCAAAATATGCGGTTGAAAAATTATTATTACAAATTGACTCTAAAAATAAACCTACTTTTTTGGGAGAGACAACCGTCATACCAGTATCATTTGAAAAGGGCATAACAACTAAGTAGAGAAAAATGCAAAAGACTGTTAGTTGTATATAAAAATTCGTAACACCCTTAATGATGGTGGTTACGAATTTTTATATGGGCTATTATTTTAATGTGGGACCCGCGCCGTTAGATACAGCAGTTTTGGCAACGACTGGATCCTGCAAGGTGTTTTTATACTGGGGGGTCCAAGATGCAGGACTGAGTTTATTGCCTGCTGCTATACCAGTTACTTTTTGACCATTTAATAGTGTGCCACTATCAGTAAGATTGGAACCACCAAATGTTTTGGCAATGTCTTTAGTAGCAAGATTGGGTATATCAAAAATGTTATTTTGCGCGTAAATTTGAGATTGTTTACCAACGCCAAAAGCATACATGAATTTGTAAATAGATGGATTAGTTGCTGAATAGTAATTATTGTACATATGAACTTGACCAAATCTGACACGGGGTTGGCGTTGAATAAGGTTATCAAAGCGATTATGATGCATTGTCACGTGCAATTTGCCAGCATCGCTTGTTTTACTATCACTATTACCAATGTTCATGGATTTGTCATGATTTTGCAGGGTATTATATGAAAGTGTAACGTTATTAGCACCATTAACAATGTCCACTAAACCATCATGATGTTGGTACTCTCGGCCATAGTATGAACCATTTTGGTTATCGGTCTGTGAACCATCAGAAAAACGATTATGATCTAACCATACCTTTGATCCACCAGCGACAGTCAAATTATCATACTGTGAATTCCAGTTACCGCTAGCCCCATCTGTCGGATCCCACTGTGGGAAAAAATCATAAGCGTTCTCAAATATGATGTTACGGACAATGACATTTTGGCCGTTAATAATCATATTGCCACCGGTAATTTTAGCATTGCTAGTGCCAATGATCGTTGTGTTGGACGGTACCTTGTATTGAACTTGTTTAGCCTGATTCTTTTGAGCTGTGTTACGTGCCGCCTCTTGTGAGCCGGTAGGTAATTTTTTGCCATAGGTACTGGGATCATAAGCTTTTAAATAAGTAGTAAGATTATAACCAGTCCCATTAGCATAATTATTGGCAGTTAAGGTTTTGCCAGTACCATCAGTATTCATGTCTATCGTACCAGTAACATAAATAATTTTGTTCGTTTGGTTTGTTTCGTTTCCTAAAGCGCTGAGTAATTGCGTGCGGTTACTAACCTGATAAGTATGTGCACTATCGGATTTACTACCACCTGTTGTACCGGCAGCAAATCCTTGTGAAGCGTCGGCTGATTCTAGTGAAGCCCGTTGCAAACTTGCAGGAATTGTTGTTGCATTAACACAAGGTGAGAAGCTAAATGTTGCTATACTTATGCTAAGTGCAACAATAATCTGTTGCTGCTGTCTTGTTTTTGTCATGATTTTCCCCTAGTAATATTGTTTTTTTAATCACAATTTATTATTATACAAGAAACTATTCAAAAAGTAAAATATTCACAAAGATTAGCTATTGGAAATAGATTAATAATTTAAATCATTTCTAAATTGTGGATTACTGGATAAAATCAACTTACTTTTACACAGTATTGATTTATTTGACCATTCAAAGTCAAATAATGACCAGCTAGGGTATTTTGGTAGACAGAATATGCCACCATTTAGCGATTATTCAAAATATTTTTCCAAAAACACAGCGACACCATCTTGCTGGTTACTTTTAGTTGTATGATGTGCAACTTGTTTAATACTTGGAATGGCATTAGCCATAGCGACACTAACTTTTGCTAGTTTAAGCATGGAGAAGTCGTTTTCCTCATCACCAAACGCCATCAGATTGTCTGATGTTAACGAAAAATGAGCCAGTAATTTTGATAAAGCAGTGCCTTTATTAACGCCGTGAGGAACGAATTCTAATAATATGCGCCTTGAACGAACAAAAGATAGGTTTTGCGTTAGATGTGGCGTGTGTTGCAGAACAGTTTCTAAATAATCTAACTTGGATTCATCCGCACAAACAACGAATTTATTGAATGTTATGGTTTGTGGTAATTGCCTCAATGTCGATTCAAAATAGGAGATTAATTGGCCCACCAAATCAACATAATGTGATTTGCCAAAATCTTTAATTGAAAAAACGCTATCTTGCGCTACAATATCGATCGGTAAATTCAAATTAGCTATCACGTTAAATATCAGGTTAACATCCTCAAGGGTAAAATGTTTGTCTAAAATATTTTGATCAGTGAAGCTGTTCTTAATTAACCCACCATTAAATAAAATGACGTGATCATCTGGGTGATTGAGCCCTAACTGCGCAATAAAAGGCTTAACATTAGGTAATGGCCGGCCAGTAGTTAAAACGATTTTTTTACCAGCTTGATGTAATTTTTTGAGCACGTGAGTGTTTCGTTCAGATAGTGTTTTATTGGGTAAAAGTAACGTGTTATCCATATCTAAAGCAATCATTTTAATATTTTCCATGTGTGTTCTCCATTATTTAAAGTTGGGATAAAACTGTTCCTAATCGATCAAATTCAGTCGTTGTTAATTCTCGATCAATTAGGAAAGTGGGTATTTTAGTATCAATATCAGTTGATTCAGTGATGATTAAATCAAAATTATTGTCATCAATGATAGATGTTTTAGTGTTGGTTAAATGTCTTATTGTTAAATCACAAGGTGTCGCATTGTTTTTTTCAATGACCGTTTGAAATAGATTCTGGCTATATATTGGTAACGAGGTAAGCATGAGTATTTTCAGTCGTAGCACTTCTTGATGCTGTAGGTTGAAATTATAAAATATCATGGCAAGAATTGAAATTTGGTCTGGTAATAAACCAAATGGAAAAAGACGATTATATAGAGCATGGTCAGGTAAATGACTTAGTGATTTTTTGACATAGTTTTCAAAAAATGGTTCGTGGAACAAATAATCATATACCGTGATACTTTGATATCGAACTGAATACCAAAAAGGCTTTAGCTGGGTTTGAACGTCCCTTGTGAGCGCCTTTTTTTCAGAAGGGGTACTAGTCATATGAGCAGTAGCCATAAACGAGTTAACGATATGCTCACTAAGTATGAGTAGGTCTTGGAAAGAATGTGAACTAAAATGTTCATCCTGTTCTTTGGTGACACTAAGTAGTTGCAACGTTAGAAACAACTTTACTGAAGTTGGCATAGTGATAGTGAAATTTGTTGTTACAATCAGCGCAAAATCATTGATAATATGATTTTCTTGACGTTTTTTAAAGGATGCAATATCAGTATTATTAAAAAGTGGCGTGACGGCTGTCATTGGATGATGCTTATTATATAGAGAAGCTAAGACACAAAAAATAGTGAGTGTCATAGCATCGGAAGCTGATATTTGTTTTTTTAAAGAACTTTTGTACATATTTTTTAACTTATCGCTGACTAATAGAAACTTGGAATAAGAAAGTTGGTTGTCTAAGGTGTGAATGAAATGATCTAAAGCGCTAGCGTGATATTGTAATAAGATTAAATTATTGTACACGTTAACCAACAAATCAAATAAAGATTCTTTAAATTCAAACCCATTTTTTTTAGAAAATTCGGGTTTGAATTTTTTTCTTTGTTTTAGCTCGGTTATATCTCGTAAAACAGTGTTACGTGAGACATCAAACAGTGACTGGAATTCAGATAACGTCCATTTTTTTAAAGGTAATGCGATACAAATAGACATAATAAGTTGGCGATCGTAAGAATTTATATATTCGTTAGTAGCAGCAATTGATAATTTAGTTGTTAATGCCAACACTTGCTGATCAGTAATTTTTGAATGTGGCACTAAAAAAGGTTGATGTGCTGAGCGTAATTCAGAGTTAGCAGCCTGTAGCAGATAATAAATTTTACGGCTTGATAGGTTGAGATGATTTGCAATTGTTTGAACACTTGGTAGTAACTGTTGTGTAGAGATATAATTGATGAATTTTGTATAGTTCATACCAGACACTTGCATGGCGACAATCCTTTCTCTAAATGAACCTAATTTGGTTCACGTTTATTATACGACTTGTTTGATAAGCGATACAGTCTCATTAAGGCAATTTTATTGTGGGACAATGAGACTGTTTTTTTATATCATGATAACAGATAATGTAATTGTACCAAATAAATGTAAGCGCATACATTTTAAGATAATACTTTAGAAATTAGAAAGGGATTGCATCATGGCAAAAGCAACAAACATCGAAGAAGCAACACGTGAAAATTGGATTGAGAACACATTTCCGGAGTGGGGAACTTGGTTGAACGAAGAAATTGAGCAGGCCAATGTACCTGAAAAGAATTTTAAAATGTGGTGGTTAGCAAATAACGGCATTTGGTTGAAAACGCACGAAGATACAAATATTTTAGTTGATTTATGGAACGGTACAGGAAAACAAACGCATGGTACAGGGCTAATGAAAAAAGGGCATCAGATGATGCGAATGAGTGGTGTCCAAAAGATGCAACCTAATTTAAGGTTACAACCATTTGTTATTGATCCTTATGCTGTTAAAAATGTTGATGCCTTACTTGTGACGCATATTCATTCTGACCACTTAGATATTAATACAGCAGCTGCCGTATTACAAAATAGTGGTCCGGAAACAAAATTTATTGGACCACAAGCTGTGGTTGATATTTGGGAAAGTTGGGGTGTGCCAGCAGAGCGCACAGTTGTTGTGCATCCCGGTGACGAAGTCACAGTGAAGTCAGTAACAATTAAAGCATTGGAAGCGTTTGATCGCACAGCACTTTTGACAGTAGACTCAGATGTTAAAATAAAAGATTCATTACCTCAAGATATGAATGAAATTGCAGTCAATTATTTATTCAAAACGTCAGGCGGCAATTTGTATCATGCAGCTGACTCGCATATGTCGAATATGTTTGCTAAGCATGGTAATGAAAATGACGTTGATGTTGAAATAATCAATTATGGGGAAAATCCTCGTGGTATTACTGATAAAGTCACATCATTAGATGTCTTACGCTCGGCAGAAGATTTGAAGACAAAGGTTGTTATTCCAGTGCATTACGATATTTGGTCTAACTTTGATGCTGATCCCCAAGAAATTGTAAAAATTTGGGAAATGAAAAAGGATACACTGGACTATAAATTTCATCCGTTTGTTTGGAAAGTTGGTGGCAGTTATACGTTTCCACAAGATAAAGACAAAGTCCAATATCACTATGACCGAGGCTTCTCAGATGTCTTTTCAACAGACAATGACGTGCCATTTCCATCATTTCTATAAGGAGAAGAAAATGACAATGCTTAATTATTTTTATGACAATGATTTGATACGCATTTACGATGAAACGCCTAAACAATGGCAAGTAGCATTACGTGTAGCCAGTGAAAATTTGAAAGAAAAAGGCATTATAACCGATGATTATGTCAATGAAATCATCAAAAATGTCGACACAAATGGCGCCTACATTGTCATAACGCCAGGAGTTGTCATGCCACACGCATTGGCGACGGGTCCAGGCGTATTAGGAACAGGAATAGGTTTTGCTAAATTTAGTGAGCCAGTGTCATTCGAAGCGGGTAATCCGGATAAACAAGGCAAATTGTTCTTTACTTTAGCAGCTAAAGACGAGACACAGCATTTGGAAAACATTCAAAATTTGATGGCATTATTAATGACGGATGGCATGATTGAAGCCTTATCAAATATTGCCACACTATCAGATTTTGTTCAAGTGATGGCACAATTTGAAAATACCCCTGCGGAGCAATGAGGAGAAAATTATGAGTAGTATATTTGCAGGAATATTGAACATTTGGGAATTTTTTGCCAATAATATTTTGACTCAGCCAGCCTATATGATTGGATTCATTGTACTGATTGGCTATATGTTAGAAAAGAAACCGTGGTATGAAAGTCTAGCTGGTTTTTTGAAAGCAACAATTGGTTATATGATTTTGATGGTTGGTTCAGGCGGATTGGTCACGAGTTTCCGACCCATTTTAACTGGTTTGAAAGATCGTTTTCATCTAACGGCAACAGTGATTGATCCGTACTTTGGTCAAAATGCTGTGACAGATGGTCTAGAAAAAACATTTGGTCGCTCATTTGGGGATGTCATGATCCTATTGTTGATTGCCTTTGTCTTCAACATTTTGTTGGTACGTTTTTCAAAATATACGAAGTTACGTGCTGTCTTCACAACTGGAAATGTACAAGTACAACAAGCAGCAACCGCATTTTGGATTTTATTGTTTGCCATTCCGAGTTTAGGACGCGTTGAAGTGTTGCTAGTTATGGGTGTTATCCTTGGTTTGTACTGGGCTGTTGGGTCAAATATGACAATTAAACCAATACAGCAATTAACTGATGGTGGTGGTTTTGCGATTGCCCATCAACAAATGTTTGGCATAGCGCTTGTGGCTTGGATTTCTGACAAAATGAAAAAAGCATCAGATAAAAAGGATCATAAGCCATCAAAACGTTTGGAAGATGTCACCTTACCAGGATTTTTGAGAATATTTAATGAAAATATGGTCGCAACCGCTATTTTAATGTTTTTGTTTTTCGGAATTATCATGGTTGTTTTAGGACCAAGTTATTTCCATCAAGTGTTTATTACCAGTAATGGTGCCTCTGGATTAGCTAGTGGCGCAAGTTTCTTCTTCTATATTTTGACGACATCATTGGGATTTGCGGTTAATTTAGCTATTCTGCAATTAGGTGTACGAACATTCGTTGGTGAGTTGACAGAAAGTTTCACTGGTATCAGTGATACAATCTTACCCAATTCAGTTCCTGGTATTGATGTTGCAGCAACATTTGCTTTTGGTGAGCAAAATGCTGTAACGATTGGCTTTTTATTTGGTGCATTAGGACAATTCTTGGCGATTGGTGCGTTGATGGTCTTCCATTCACCGACGATTATTATTGCTGGCTTTATTCCCTTATTCTTTGATAACGCTGTCTTCGGTGTTATCGCCAATAATCGTGCAGGGGCCAAAGCTGCTATGATCTTGCCATTCTTCTCTGGCCTCATTCAAGTGTTCGGCGCTGCTTTAATCTCCACATGGATTGGCATGTCAAAATTTGGTGGTTACTTAGGCATGTTCGATTGGGATACTGTTTGGCCAGGATTTGCAGTTATTTTGAAGTATTTAGGTTACTTTGGGGTTGTTGTTATAGCCGCATTGTTACTGATTATTCCCCAACTTGAGTATCGTAAAGATCCTAAAAATTACTTTTTGATGGTTGAAGATTATGAAGCTTATAAAAAGAATAAAGGTATTGATTAAGCATACTTTTTACACAAATAGAAATGGAGAAATATAATGAATATTTTAGTATCTTGTGCTAACGGTTCTGGTACCAGTTTAATGATGATGAAGAGTGTCGAAAAATCAATGAAGAAACTAGGCATTCCAGTAACGAAGATTAACCACACGAGCATTGCTGAAGGTAAGTCCACAGCTGCCCAATATGATGCAGTTTTTACCCCTTTAAACTTTGTCGACATGTTTGCAGATGTTGCTAAAAAAGGTGTCACAGTTGTCGGTGTGAAAAACGTTATGAGTGATAAAGAAATTACACAGCGCATTATTGACGAAACCGATTTTGAAGAAAAATATAAAAAGTGAGGATAGAAAAATGACAAAACCTAATTTACAAATAGCCTTAGATCAAAATACGTTAGCGGAAGCAGTTAAAATAGCCCATTTAGCTGGCGCTATTGTTGACATTGTTGAAGTGGGAACGATTTTAGAATTACAAGCAGGGCAAGATGCAATTCGTGTGCTTCGAGCAATGTTTCCGGATAAAATCATTGCTTCTGACACAAAATGTGCCGATGCTGGCGGAACAGTCGCACAAAATTCTAAAGATGCCGGTGCTGATTTGATGACTGTGATTGACTCTGCAACGATTGCGACGATGAAGTCGGCAAAATCAGTGTTAGATGGTATTCAAGTTGAGTTATATTCGGCATGGAATTGGGATTTAGCAGAAAAGTGGCAGGCAATTGGTATTGAACAAGTTATTTATCATCAAAGTCGAGATGCACTACTTGCTGGAGAAGTATGGGGTAAAAAAGATTTAGATATTGTCAAAAAATTTATTGACATGGGATTTAAGGTTTCTGTGACAGGCGGGTTAAACTTAGACACAATCAAACTATTTAAAGACGTGCCGGTTTATACATTTATTGCTGGCCGTGCGATTACTGGTCAGACTGATCCTGCTGCAGCTGCCAAAGACTTCCAAGATGAAATTAAAAAGTACTGGTCATAATAATGGTGAAACTTGGAATCAATGAAAAATCATTGCCGGCCGCGATGTCATGGTTGGACAAATTAAATTTTGCTAAAAATCAAGGCTTTTCATTTGTAGAGATGTCTATTGATGAAACTGATGCACGTATTGCGCGCCTGAATTGGGACAAAGAGCAGCGATTTGATTTAGTTAAAGATATTTATCAATCTGGTGTCCCCATTGATACGATGATGTTGTCGGCACTCAGAAAATTGCCACTTGGTTCAGAAAACAAGAATATCTATGCCCAATCGTTTGATATGTGTCAAAAAGCCATTATCTTAGCCAAAGATCTCGGTATACGCAATATTCAAATTGCTGGTTATGATGAGTATTACGGTTCAAAAACACCATTGACGCATGAAAACTTTATTGAAAATTTGCAACGTGTCGTGAATTTTGCAGCCGAACATCAAGTCATGATTTCTATTGAAACAATGGATGATTGCTTCATCAATTCAATTGCTAAAATAAAGAATGTCAAAAAATCTATTGTATCACCTTGGTTACAAGCTTACCCTGATCTAGGAAATATTTCAGCTTGGCCAGATAATAAACCAATAGAAGATTTGACGCAAGGTTTAGATAGCATTATTGCCATTCATGTAAAAGATGTGTTATCTGTGACTGAACAAACATCTGGAAAATTTAAAGATGTCCCATTTGGTGAAGGGGATGTTAACTTTCTAGGCTTGTTTAAGGCATTAAAGCGGGTTGGGTACCAAGGCACGTTCACCATTGAGATGTGGTCAGAAAACGATGAGGATGTTGCTAGCAAGGTTATTTTTGCCCATGATTTCATTGTTGATTTATTAACGCAAGCTGGTTTATTAGTGGAAGGATAATGATATGTTAGAAAAGCTAAAACAAGAAGTGTACAATGCCAATATGTCATTGCCTAAGTTAGGGCTCGTCACGTTTACATGGGGAAACGTATCAGGTATTGATCGTGAAAAAGGGTTATTTGTTATTAAACCATCTGGTGTTGCATATGAGCAACTAAAACCTGATGATATGGTTGTGGTTAATTTAGATGGCGACGTTGTTGAAGGTGACTTAAACCCATCAAGCGATACACCAACGCATGCTTATCTGTATCGCCATTTTAAAAATATTGGTGGCATTACGCACACACATTCGCCTTGGGGCGTATCCTTTGCAGCAGCAAAAATGGACATTCCAGCGGTGAGTACAACACATGCAGATACTTTTTATGGTGATATTCCATGTGTACCGGCACTCAATGAAGCGCAAATTCGATCAGCCTACGAGTTGAACACAGGGGCAGTCATTGTATCAGAATTTGAACGCCGAGGGATAGACCCTGATGCAACACCAGCGGCATTGGTTAGCCAACATGGCCCATTTTCCTGGGGACCAACACCTGAAAAATCAGTTTATAACGCTAAAGTATTAGAGGTATCAGCTGAAATTAGTTATCATGCACTGCAATCAACACGATCAGATATCCACGTACCACAGTACCTATTAGATAAACATTATTATCGTAAACATGGGGCTAATGCTTATTATGGACAAGGATCGGCACAATCAGTGACGCATATATCGCACGTATAAGGTTATGACATGCAATCTTTAGTGCATAGTTGATAGTTACCATCATAAAAAAATAGACTAAAATACCGGACAGATTTCTCTTGTCCGGTATTTTAGTCTACAGGTTTATGTTGACTAGTTACTTCTTCACTTTTGCATTAACCCGCTGTGCCTGTTTAAAGTATTTTGTCATCACCGAACTAACGGTTCCCCAATAGAAACATAGTAAGGAACCAACAATTATGAAGACAAAGTCAAGCGGATAATGAATCCAATTTTGACCATTAAATTCTTTTGATCCGATGTAAGACATGATAGAAATGAAAATTAAGTAACCGATCATCCAGAAACTGCCTTTAAATGCACGGCCAGTTTTGTTAAAGCCACTACGCCATTCATAATAAAAATAAAATGGGAGACCTAATAGAATCACTAAAATGACTTCAACGGTTGTCGGCCACATGGCCCAATAAGTAGCCAGAGATGCGAGAACGAAAGATAAAGGTGCCATATATTTTAACATTTTACCACGGAAGGGTCGTGTGAATTCAGGTGCCATTTCACGTAATGAGACTGCCGTTACCGGCCCAGTGAGGTAAGCAATTAGGGTTGATGTTGAAATCACACTGGCAAGGGTTCCCCATGATCTGAAAATTGATACCATCAGCATACTCAGAATTGCGTTGACAATCATAGCAATACGTGGGGTACCATAGTGTTGGTTTATTTTACCTACGAATTTGGGGATATGATTGTTTGACACCATTGCTGCCAAAGTTCGACTTGAAGATGCCACGAACGATACACCGGTCCCAAAAGGTGACACAAAGGCGTCCATGTATAGTAGCACTGAAAGCCAATGGATGCCTAACAAAATCGCCAAATCAGCGAAAGGCGATGCAAAGTTAATGCCATGCCAACCGTTTTTAGCAATCATAGCTGGGTTAAGTGATGTAATGAAGGTACTTTGCAGTAAAATGTATAAAATACCACTAATAATAAGGGAATAGGCAATGCCACGCCCAATATTACGTTTGGGATTTTCAATTTCACTACCCATATTAATCACTGTTTGAAAAGCGTTAAATGAGAAGATAATACCTGATACTGTCGTTGCAGCAAATATAGGTGCCGTGCCATAAGGCATAAATTCGTGCAGGCTAGTGCCATAATTTTCTGGGTGAAATCCCGATAACGTGAGCATGATGATTGTCAGAATAGGCACACCAATTTTGAAAATGGAAATCACACTTGTGAAGTTAGTTAATAGTGCGACAGACCAATAATTGAGTAATGTGAAAATGACAATAAAAGCAAACACAACGAGTAAACCAGTTGTTGTAATCGAACCGTTTGAGATAAAATTCTGTGTCCAATTGGCCCATGACCAAGGCCATGAGCTCATGTATTGTACAGCTGCAACCGATTCGATAGGGATTAAGGTAATTAATGATATCCAGTTGGCCCAAGCAGCAATAAAGCCAAGCAATGCCCCGTGGGTATATTGTGCATACTTGCTCATGCCACCCGATTGTGGGAACATGGCACCTAATTCGACGTAGTTGTAAGCGATCGTACCGATAATGATTCCACCAATTACCCAAGAAATAATTGATGCTGGGCCGGCAATTTTTGAAGCTTCCCAAGCGCCAAATAGCCAACCTGATCCGATAAGTGATCCTAATCCCAGCATGATTAATTGGAATAATCCGATCTTTTTTCTATGATGTGTGTCCATGTGTCCTCCGTGACATTATTCTTAAAATGATACCACTTTCCGTGATAAGAATAAAATTAATATTGCCAAATGACGTAATTTAGAGAAGACATTTAAGAATTGATTAAAATAAGGCTTTTTAAGTTAATTATTTGATCATTCAGTGCGTTATAGTGATGTCTGCCTGAATGTATTGTAACCATTTAGCGTCAAAAAGTGACCATTCATGTTGTTTTTATGGGCATTCAGAATAGATTTGTGTATATTGAATAGTGAGTAATTTGTCATAACAATTACCGAGTTAAAGGAGTCAAAGTTAATGAAAAAGATACTACTTTTTTTACAATTAATGATAATTATGGGTTCATTTTTATTAATGGTATTAATCGGGCTGAGCGATCAGCAGAAGTTCGATATGCTGTCGCATCAATTGATGCTTGCGATGCGCAATGTTTTGCTGGCGTTAGAATTTTGGTTGTTACTGATATCTGCATATTTGTCTGATAAAATGCAAAATACTCTGTCACAGTATTTTAGGGGAAAATCTTTGCGGGATGTATTTTTATTTACAGGTATCATTGGTGTTTTGTTATTTAAAAGAAAAAAGTAACTCAAGTCCTTGCACTACTGATATCAATGAAAGATAAGAGAAACTATCATATGAAAATTAAACATCAAAATTAAAAACGACCAATCAAGATGATTATTACATCAGATATGGTTATGAAATTCAGTTTAAAATTGAGTATCGTTTTTTACGCCTGTTATCTCATAGCATCGTTAATGGGGTGGGTCACAAACGATGACACATTGACAATAGCGATACTGTTATGTTTTTCTACTTCGTTTTTAACTTTACGGTAGGTGTTAAATAAAGCATAAGGCGGAGATTTTATATTATTAAGTATCACTTTGTAGCATTCATATCACCAATTAAAAAAATAGTAACAAATACAATGATAAATGTTCTAATATTGGGCGATACTGGTCTTATGCCAAATGTTAAGCTAGTTGACCAAAACTATATTACTGCATTAATTTTGTACTGCTTATTCATTAGTATCCAATCATAAATTTTAGTGTTTATAAACAAAAATGGTTAGTTTTTATCCCAGTAATTGGTGTTAAATATAACAAAATCAATTGTAGTATGAATACATTGCTGATGCTTGTAAATGCGGTTTTGGTTGGGATAACAATGTTAATCGTAAAAAGAGACCGACATACATAGTTAGTGTTGTTCAGATTACCTCAGATTGTGCTTGAGAAATAAAGGCGTTCTGAATTTTAGTATGGGATCACATATTGCTTAATATATCGCTTTCATGATTTCATATTTAGGAGGTTAGAATGACTATGAAAAAAAACATAACTTTAGTATTAGTTCTTTACATAGTAATTTTAGGAACGATAATCAATAATATATTTTCGGAAATGAGTCTAACTGCTTACTTTTTTTATGCTATTTTAGCAATAGGATCTGCAACAATGTTAGCAGTATATTTAGAGAAAAAGAAATAGTTTTATTGTAATTTAATGGAGAGTATAAAATAAAAAGAGGTAAAGTATTATGCAGAGTAATATCATGAACGACGGGTTCAAATATTTAACAGAAATCGAATTGGATGAAGTGACAGGTGTGAAAAACACATGGCAAGGTAATGTTATAGGATCAGTAGGTCTAGTTAGAGCTGTTATTGATGTTCATTTCGGGGAGACTGTATAATTTAATATGATGATATTAGTAATTCAGGCATGCATAGGTGTTCTGACTATGGCATCGTTTATAGATGTTGTCCTACATGGATTAAAGTCGAATCAAACAAAGTTTAAATCATCAGATATATCTTATCTTCTAGTTTTTTTAGGATTAGGATTAACGTTGAATCAGCTATCTTACGTTAACGTATTGCTTACGACCCTTGCGGCAGTTAGTCTGTGGATTAATAACAGGAAGTCAAATTAACATAATCGCTCAGATACCAAGTAAAAAAAACTAGGTTACGAATTTTTTATTCAAATGTTCGGTTTAATTTTACAATCTACCGTTTAAGTAAAATAGGAAAAACTTTGAATTATCAAGACTATAAAAAATTATCTAATAGTGAAGTTCCTTGTGATTTGGTACCAATCGTTATTACCAGAGCTGTAGGCCTGTATCTTTTGAAAGATGGATGGACACATACAGATCAAATTGTTAAGGGAATTAAAAAAGTAGAGGAAATCCATATGGAGAAGAAAGTCACCCGTTTCTTTGCCAATGTACATCCGATTTATGTTGTAATAGTTATTTTAATTGGAATCAGCATTGGAGATTTTTTAAATAGTTTAATTATCAAAATTATTGACAGTTTTATCATAAATATAATTGTTGGTGGCTTGTCAATATATTTCACCTTGATTATAGCCAGTTACATATTCTATTTAAAAATGAAGCAGTGAGAATAATGAAACTTTAGCACATGATATGATCATTTTTGTACTAATAATAGGAAAAACCTCATTTTTTTACACAATTAACACCAATGGTGATGCGCTCATTCTTAAAGAATCTGGCTATGTCGGTGGCACCTTTGCGTTGGGGTATACTGTAGAAAAAGGATTAAGACGCTAATTTATTCGTAAGAAGGATAGTAACTTTTAATAAGGAGGTGTCTATGATTATAACAGGGGAAAAAGTCATGAGAGTTAGCGGTACATTGATAGTAATATCAATGACTATTATCACGCTACTCATGTATATTGGATTTTTACAAAAAATTGATAATTATTTATTGCTGTATATAGTAACATTAGTTGGTTGTGGTGAATCGCTTCTTAAGTAAGTTAGTCACTAAACTTTTTTCAAATAACGGTATGTTTCTCATTCAATAGTTTGGACCGTTGTTTTGTCTGGGGGCAGTTCGGTTAAGCATCATTAACAATTATCGTTTGAGTTGATATACACAGCATAAAACCGTTGACAGCGCTATTAGTAGCGTTTTCAACGGTTTTTAGTTATAAAATATTTATCAATGATTTCATTTTTCGGCGCGAGATCAAGCAGTTTGATTGGTTTTTAAAAATAATGACATTGTTAACCTTATCGACCTGTTCAATATGATTAACATTAACAAGATAAGCACGATGGCTGCGGAATAAACGGCTATCCGTTGCCTCAATGTCTTGTAATTGGCCAGTAAATTCAATACGCTTATTAACGCCAACGAGTATGATTTGTCGTGTGCCGGGTTGTGTTTCAAAATACAGAATATCATTAAAGGGTATTTGAAAGTTGGCTTTTGGTGTGTTGAATTGGAATAAGTCAATGGGCGTGTTTATGTTGAATTGTTCAACGATATGCTGCAAATTATTTTTAAGTTGTTGTTTAAAATCATTGGCATCTTGATCTTTTGCAATGAAATCTAGTGCAGATACTTGATATTTAAAAGTGAGTAATAAAAATTCGGAGTGTGTCGTCACAAAAATAATGGTGGCATACGGATCATGCTTTCTGATTTGTTTGGCAACCTCGAACCCTTTTTTATCGGAACCTTTGATTTCAACATCAAGAAAATAGACGTGATGCGTGCCACGACTAGTCAAATTAGCGAGTAATTGTTCTGGCCTGGAATACGTATTGATTTGCTGATAAGACCAATTATTTTCCTGCATAATGTCATCTAAATAACGTCTTAATTTTTGTTGTTGTATAATGTCATCTTCTAAAATATTGATATTCATAAGCATTATCCTTGTGTAACCAACGTTTGGCTGAATTTATGATTGGCATGCGCTGTTTCTAAGTGTGCTTGTTCATAATCGATTAAAATTTGTTGCACGTTGTGTAACCCTGTGCCATGATTGTTTCCTTTTGTTGTGACACCATGTTTAAAAAGCTGATGAATTGGGCTCTTTTCCTCGGTGGTGGCATTTTCAATGATGAAGCGATTTTCTTGATGTATAGGATCAGTAATGACGGCAATACGAATAAACGCGTTGGCATTTTTTTCGCTTGCTTCGATAGCATTATCAAGTAAAATGCCAAGAATTCGAATGTAATCAAGCGTATCCATGTGACAGCTTGTCCACTGTTGTTCAAGTTCAATTTCGGTACGAATGCCTTTTTCCAAAGCATAGATGATTTTATGAGATAAAACGCTCTTAATAGCGGGGATCTCAACCTTTCTGAGTGTACTTAAAGAATAGTCATTATGTTGTAATTTAATTTTGGCATTTTTTAGAACATCATTGTAAATGTGACGAACATGCGCCATATTATTTGTTTGAATGCTTTCATCTAAACTAATCATGAGGTTGGCGTAATCATGTCGAAAAGCATTGAGACTGTGATAAAGATTTTCAATTTGCTGTGTATAATGAGTTAAATTGTCTAGTTGGTGTTGCTTTTGATCAATGATTTGCTGATTAAGGTGGCTGCGTGTGATGTAGTGCAAATAGACCAGAACAATGGCTAAACCATAGGCAAAAAAGAGATTAACAGTGTGCTTGTAACTGTCCATATTAAAAATATACGTAGCCGTATAAAATATTAAACTTAAAAATAAAAGTAGATTCATTAATTTAAATACAAAATTTTGTTGTAATCGTCGGTTTTTTTTAAAATAAGCAGACTAGGTGTGATATATTTTATGATAAAATATTGGATAATAATTAGAAAAATAGGGGTCACAGTTGCGTCAAAAATAGAGGGCGTATCCTGTACAAACACATTAGGAAAGAGTAGCTTTTCTAGCGACTGTGTTATTGCACCGAAAACGGTTATGGATATAATAGTGTACAGTGCATAAAAGAAAAGTAAATTGATATTTTGAGAGGATTTTAAAATAAACCTAGCTATCAGAACCAAAAGTATCACATGAAAAATACGGCCAGATGCGCCAATGGTTATTGTTGTTAATGTTCCCAAAAGCAAAAAAATTAAATAATGAGTGAATGAAAATTTTAATTTTAAAAGAGAAATAAATACAGTGTATTCAACTACTGATACGAAAAAAATAGCTAGTATAATATTAAAAATTGACAGTAAGTGCACAATACTTCCCCGTTTCCTTCTGTTTAATATTGTACAGTAAAAGATAAACGCTTACTATATTTTAAGGAAAATGTTATATTCTACCATTTAGTGTCAAATACTAACCAGTCATGTTGCATACCTTTGATTTATGAATCATATTATTGATAATAGTAATATAAAATTAAGTTAGAAAAGAGAATGTTATGTCAGAAATAAAAGATGTTAAAGTGTTGAGCCAAGAACAATTAAGTCAAGTTACAGGCGGGGATGCAGTAAAAAGCCTGACACGAATATTTCATCAGAAATATTTATGGCGATGAAAATTTTTAATTGTTAAAAAATTTATGGTTTGATTTTTATCTCATCAAACATAAAATTAATTCCAAGTCAACTGTGTCCAATTGATATAAGTTTATACAAAATATCTTTTGTTTAAGTATTTGCGCATGCCTTATTATCTTGTTTAAGTTTACTAATAATCACATAATTGTGCATTCGACCCTTGAAGTTAGAACAAGTCTAGCTTCAAGGGTTTTACTATGGGCTCTAATTATTAAATCTGACCACAAAAACAGTTTAAAACACGATCGTAATAAACTATTTTCAAGATATGTTACAAAGTGGCATTTATTTATTATTAACAATAAATGGGTAAGATAAAATTGGCTGAAAAGAGGTCAGTATTAAAGTGACCTCTTTTCAGCCAATTAGCCGTTTCAAATTCCTGTAAAGCTAATTATAATGTATTGATGGACACGATCGGAAAAAAGTCATGATTTGGGGATTAGTTGCATTTACTGTTGCCACCTTTCTTTGTGCATATGCGGTAAATTTTCAATTAATGCTCTTATTCAGATTTTTAGCGGGGGTCAGTGCATCATTTGTCACACCCCAAATATGGTCCTCAATACCAGTAGTGATTCAAAAAAAAGACATTGTAAAGGTGATGGGGTATGCAACAGCTGGCTTATCAGTTTCTCAACTTGTAGGAATTCCTATTGGTAGTTACTTAGCTGTTTTTAGCTGGCATGCACCGTTTTTAATAATTTCGTTTGCCTCATTAGTTTTATTGTTGCTAATTTTCTTTGTTCTACCTACCTTGGAAATTGAAAAGAGAGAACATTTTTCATTTATCAAAACATATAAAAATGTTTTGATGAACCATAAATCAGTTAGTTACTTAATAGCGTATTTTGTATTTCAAACGGGATCTTTTACTTCTATGACGTTTATTTCGACATGGTTCACAAGTAGTTTTGGATTGACATTATCGGAGGTTGGTACAGCTATGATTGCCATTGGCGCTGGTAACCTCATTGGATCATTATTGGGGAGTCACTTGGTCAACCGTATAGGTCTTGAAAAAGCATTCTTCTTTGAATTAATAATTTTGATTATTTTATACTTAACAATGCCATTTACAAGAACCTTTTGGCAAGCCGAAATATTACTTACAGTTGTGTTCTTATTCAATGGATTAATTTTTCCTCTATTTATGGCTACATTACAAAGTACTACCGAAAATGCGCGAAGTACTATTTCGTCACTTTCTAATGCAGCTATGTACTTTGGTGAAACAGTTGCTGGTATTCTTGGTGGTGTTTTGTTTCACGTGTTTTATGGATTCTTTGGTATAGCACTATTTGCGGCAATAATGGTTCTATTCTCTTTGATTTTGTATATAAAAAGTGGTATTTTTACAAAGAAATCTGTAGGTTAGGAGTGATAATTTGAATAATTACTTACAAAGAATTGATAGTATTTTATTTAAGAATACGGGATCAACAACAGAAATATTTAGAAGCGATTACTGAACGAGTCGAATAATAGTCCACAATAACGCTCTATAAAAAATATTCATAACGACAAGACAAGATAAGCTAAAAAACATTGATTGAAAATTTTCAATCAATGTTTTTTAGCAAGTATTATTATTTTTTCTGTTGTCGGATACGCATTACCACACGGATTAATGACAAGAGTAATGTGATATTGAACCAAAAGCCGTAGAATTGCGTGAGCGTACTTGTTGTCAGTGTGAGTGCCAACATGGCGAACAACACTGCCTTCATTGTGACGCGTTGAAATTCAGACGCTGTGATTGCAAAACGTTCAGGTTTGAGTAGTGAAAAAATAAAGAGCAATAACATATAGATGGTTGGTAAAATATAATAGGAAAACATAGGAACCCCTCACTCAATTGGTTGTCATTTAAGAAAAAATCAACCATTATATTGTGTCATGAACCCGATAAAAAAGCAATGTGACAAGCATTTTTTTTGCTCATCACACTTAAAATTGTTAAAATGATAGTTATGCAAAAACAACGTCAAATTTTAAGTGAATTGCTGCTTGTTGGACTCGGTGGTGGCATTGGTGGTAGCTTGCGTTACGCACTCAGTGTGATCCCGATTATTGGGCATCTACCAATTATAACAATGGGAATTAATTGGTTAGGGGCCCTATTACTGGCCACTCTTGGTGCGTATTTAGCCAGAAATAGTAACCACTTAGCACAATGGCAACCGTTCATTGGCACAGGGATTATTGGTGGGTTTACCACATTTAGCACAATGATTTTACAATTTAATCAATTACTTCGCAATGATGTGCAAGTCGCGTGGTTATATATTTTATTGACTGTATTTGGTGGTGTTGTCATGGTCACTATCGGGCAACATATTGGTCGAAGAATAGGTGGGGGTGCGCGATGACTTTATTATCGGTATTTATTGGTGCTGCACTAGGGGCAATGTTGCGATACTTGGTTATCATGTTTTGGCCATTTCATACACCCATTTTTACAGCTGTTTTTGCGATTAACCTAGTTGGGGCATTATTTATGGGCATCATATTTGCAAGTAATCAAATATCTGATATGCACAATTTTTGGTCTGTTGGTCTACTAGGTGGCTTGACGACATTTAGTACAATGATGGTTCAAAGCGCGCAACTGCCGTTTTACAAGCAATTAATTTATCTCATGGTACAATTGATTGGCGGTATACTATGTTTTATGGTGGGTGTCGCATTAATCAATATATTTTAAAAAACAATGACAGAGATAATGACGCACGCCACCGATCGGTGTGTGATTTTTGGAGAAAAAAATGTCTAAAATAGCAATAATTAGTGATTCAGCTTCAGCAATACCAGCAACGATTCGTAATCGTTATCATATTTTCCAAGTGAATGACCCAATTATTTTTGGGGAAGAAGTGTATAAAGAATCAGTGGATATTCACGATCTTGGCGAGTTAGTTAAGATGATGAAAGATAAAAAGATGGTGGCTTCAACGTCTCAACCAGCGCCAGGCGACTGGGAAGAGGTTTTAAGCGTTGCCAAGGCGTCTGGCTATGATAAAGCGTTAATTATACCAATTTCTTCAGGTTTATCAGGTGCTTATCAAACAGCGCACCTTGTGGCAGAGTCATATGACGGACTATCAGATGTTCGGGTATGGGACTCAAAATTTGCGGTAATGGGATCTGGTATGCAGGCGGTCATGGCAGCAGTCATGGCAGAAAACGGCAAGACATTAGATGATATTATAACGGCCTTACAAGCTTTGCAAAAGACATTTGATGTACGCTTTGTCGTTAATGATATCTCGCATTTACAACGCACGGGTCGTTTGTCTCGTGGGGCAGCCTTAGTTGGTGGCTTGCTTAACATTAAACCTATTTTGTCTATGGATATTCAAGATGAAGGTAAAATCGGTGCGGTTGGTAAAGCACGTAAAATGAGTGGTGCCCTAAAAGACATTAAGACAGCGCTTAATCACTATTTGACGCAAGTTGATTTTCCAGTTCGCGCAGTTGTCGTAGATGGGAATGATGCTAAACTTGGCGATAAGTGGTTGAAGGACTTGCAGCATGATTATCCGACAGTTAAGTTCGAACGCGGTGTGATTGGTGCTTATATTGGTGTACATACTGGGGATGGTGCCATGGGCGTTATATGGGCACGTGATTGGGAAACACTTATTTAAAATTCGTAGTCAATCATTCTGCAAGTTAGATGTTAACCCGATAACTGAGAAAGTTGTGGGGTTTTTATGATTAATAAAAATTGGGAATCATGTTATAATATTAACAATAAATTGATTTATGGGGACAACTAAATGCAACGATCTAAACGTTACCAAATTACATATGAAGTTTTAAATGCTGTAACACATGGGCTAGGATTTTTACTAGCTGTGTTAGCAGGCATTGCCCTGATTTTTCATGTTTTAAGACGGCCTGTAACGGCCTTTGAAATGACTGCTATTGCTATATATGTTACAACGGTCGGTTTCTTTTTACTGGCATCAACGTTGTTCCATTCGCTTGTATTTACAAGGGCAGCGAAAGTTTTCCAGTTTTTTGATCATGCTGGGATTTATTTGGTTATTTTAGGAAGTTACACACCATATACTTGGTTGTTAATGAAGGGGTGGGCAGGATGGACAATTTGGGGTGCAATCCTAGCGATGACCATAGCTGGATTTGCCTATGATCTATTCTTTGTTGGCAGATGGCCGTGGGTCTCGGTAACGATTTATCTTACTATGGGATGGTTGATTGTTTTGGCCATGCCGGTACTATGGGGGATATTGTCGCATACTGCTTTTTGGCTGTTAGTCGCTGGAGGCTTGACATATTCTGCCGGCACTATTTTCTATCTTGTACCCAAAATCCCAATGGGACATGTTTACTGGCATGTGTTTGTTTTAGGTGGCGCTGGTTTAATGTTTGCTAGTATTTATATCAGTTTGTAAACAAAAAATCCGAATCAACTGATTCGGATTTTTTAGTGTCATAAATTAATTAAAAAAACCAGTAAATTTACTGGTTTAACTTAGTGGACAGCCAGGGGCTCGAACCCTGGACCCACGGATTAAGAGTCCGTTGCTCTACCAACTGAGCTAGCTGTCCATATAATAATTATCTTTTAAACAACATATAATATAATACCATGTGAATTTTTAAATTACAACACTTTTTTGGAAACAGGCGAATTGTGGCACAACGTTGCAATATAGTATAGAATAAAGAGAGTTAAATTGGAAGGAAACGTGACGCTCGTCTAGGTGGAAGTACCCCTATGGCCAGCTCACACGCACTATAGCATATGTTAGATATATTAAAATCAATTATCATTGGTATTGTTGAAGGCATCACCGAATTCCTACCCGTATCATCTACGGGGCACATTATTCTGGCAGAAGCTTTAATGGGTATACCTGGTGGTAACGTTTGGACAAATAGCTTTAAGCCAGTCTTTGATTACGCGATTCAGCTTGGCGCAATCTTCGCTGTCATTCAGCTTTACTTTAACCGATTAAACCCATTTTCACCACAAAAAACGTCAAGAGAACGTTTTCAAACGTGGCGTTTGTGGATAAAAGTGGTTGTGGGTGTTATACCAGCAATGGTATTTGGTTTATTGCTCAATGATTTTATGGATGCACACTTGCTTAATTTCTGGGTTGTTTCCGCAACTTTAATTATTTACGGTGTTGCCTTTATTTTGATCGAAAATCGTCAAAAAAATATTGCGCCAAAAATTACAAATGTTAATAAAATAACATTTAAGCTGGCATTGTTCATTGGGCTGTTCCAAGTTTTGTCCTTGGTTCCTGGTACATCACGTTCAGGGGCCACAATTCTGGGTGCTGTTATCTTGGGTGCCTCACGATTTGTTGCGGCAGAATTTTCATTCTTCTTGTCTATTCCAATTATGTTTGGTGTCACAATTTTAAAGGTTGGCACATTCTTGCTGCATGGTGGCCGATTTACAGGTATGCAAAGTATTGTGATGTTCGTTGGGTTCGTCGTGTCATGGATTGTGGCGTTCTTTGCAATTAAAGTTATGATGCGATACATTCAAAACAACGACTTTAAGATTTTTGGTTGGTATCGTATTGCAATTGGTGCTATCTTCTTGCTACTTGGTTTTGCTGGATTTATTAAATAATATATATAGTAAGCGCATAAACGTTTTTCATATATGAAAACATAAAAATACGATACCATCGTCTCGCGATATGATGGTATCGTATTTTTTATACGCTTACTGTTAGACATTTGTAGGTGCATTTTTATTGTCAGTATTTGAAAACAAAAAATCAGCTGGTGTCAATAAGCCAATGTCTTTCACAATCACATTACCTGATAAATAACCACCAACGCGTTGTGTTAAACCAATCTTATTATAGCCAAATGTAACAGTTGTATGTGCTTTTAAAGCCGCACCGCGGACTTCGCCAGTTGTTGCGTCGATGCCAGTGGGTGTATCCACAGCAATCACTGCTTTTTCGATGTGGTTAGCAGCCTTAATCATTTTTTGCAGACCTTCCGGCAAAATGTTATTTAAACCGGTACCAAATATGGCGTCAATAATTAAGGTTGCTTCATTGAAGTCACTCTTTTCAGCGCGAACAAGACCATATTTTTCAATGATTGCTAGTTGTCGCTGCACGCTGTCTTTAGCACGCGAGACATTACCAACAAATTGCAAGGAAACGTTAAAACCTTGTGCGTATAAAAGTCTTGTGATGGCGACACCATCCGCACCATTGTTGCCGAGTCCAGCTAGCACCAAAATATGATCTAAGTTAAAATGGCCCGCACCAATAACATCAATTACTGACAGGGCCGCACGTTCGATGAGCACATCTTGGGGCATACCAATCGTTTCAATAGTATAATTATCAATTGTTTGCATTTCAGAAGCAGTTACAAGTTGCATTATAGTCACTTTTCTTTCTCAATCTTATTTTTATTATACAGGATAATGGCGGACAAGTGGACGTGTTTTATGAGATTTTGTAATGTTCGTGTCTAAATTTGATACAATATAAAATAAATGTTTTGCGAGGGTAATTATGAAACACTTAGATTACAGCCAACAAGAGGCTTGGCGTGAAGCAGGTGATACACCGTTACAATCACCTATTGCTATTCATAGTCAACAAACACAAACTGCTATGGCGTCTGATTTATCGCTTACTTTTACTGGTCAGACACAATACGATGATCGTATCGTTGGGGAACAATTTTTAGTTTCTGGAGAATTGATGATTGGAGGAAACGTCTGGTCATTAGAACGCTTTCATTTCCATGATGGCGCTGAACATGTTATAGATGGCATGCGTCATGATGTCGAAATTCATTTTGTTTACCGGCTTGAGGATCGCATTTTAGTTTTGGCAGTATTAGGTGATGTGTCAAATGAACCAATTGATACGCATATTCAAGATGTATTTTCAGACACAATAGATGCAAAAATATTGGCTAATTGGTTACCCAAAAGCCATTCATATTATAGTTATGTTGGCTCGTTGACAACACCCCCGCTCGGTCAAGATGTCACTTGGGTAATACTGACGGAAGCAATTCCAGTAGGCGTTGCTGATTTAGCAGTGATACATGAGCATTATCCTGCCAATTATCGTGACGTGCAAGATATTGCTGGGCGTAACGTCTTGTCGGTTCGTGTCACAAAATGATTCATTTTTTTGTTGTGAAACACTGTTATATCAGGTAAACTAAACATTATGGAAAACTTTCAAGAACAATTAAAAAATCGTCGCACTTTTGCTATTATATCTCATCCGGATGCCGGTAAAACAACGTTAACAGAACAGCTATTACTACATGGTGGTGTTATTCGTGAAGCAGGAACTGTTAAGGGCCGTGGGTCACATAAATTAGCGTCATCTGATTGGATGGCAATAGAACAGCAACGTGGTATTTCGGTTACGTCTTCCGTGTTACAATTTGATTATGATGGCAAACGTATTAATATTTTGGACACACCTGGTCACGAAGATTTTTCAGAAGATACATATCGAACGTTAATGGCTGTTGATTCGGTTGTGATGGTTGTTGATGCTGCTAAAGGTATTGAACCACAAACTAAAAAATTATTTGAAATTGTTGCACAGCGTGGTATCCCTGTTTTCACGTTTTTTAACAAAATTGATCGTGATGCCAGACCAGCTTTAGATTTGCTTGATGAATTAGAAACGATTTTGGGCATTCAAGCTTATCCAATGAACTGGCCGGTTGGTTCAGGACAAATATTACAAGGGATTTATGATTTACAAAAGAACACAATGGTACCATTTAAAAAAGCGACTGCACATCCAGAGGTTGTTGAAGAGACGATGGATGAAGTTGAATTAATACGTGATGCTGGCAATACTTTTGATCAAGAAGCAATTGCGCATGGCAAATTAACGCCTGTATTTTTTGGTTCTGCTTTGGTCAATTTTGGGGTGACAGAATTTTTACGTGAGTATCTCACATATGCACCCGCACCCGCTGCTATTAAAACCATTAATGGTGATATAATCGCACCAGATCATACACAGTTTACAGGTTTTGTTTTTAAAATTCAAGCTAATATGGATCCACGTCATCGCGATCGCATTGCATTTGTGCGTATTGTATCTGGTGAGTTTAATCGCGGGATGGATGTCATACTGCAAAGAAGCAATAAAAAATTAAAACTATCCAACGTCACACAATTTATGGCGGAAGAACGTGAAAATGTTCAAACAGCTGTACCAGGTGATATTATTGGTGTTTATGATACCGGTAATTTCCAAATTGGGGACACGATTTATGCTGGGAAAAAAGCGGTACAATTCCCTGATTTACCAACATTTACACCTGAATTATTTAATCGCGTGATTGCTAAAGATGTGATGAAACAAAAATCATATCATAAGGGCATTGAACAGTTGGTCCAAGAAGGTACGATTCAGCTCTATAAGTCATGGCAAGGTAGTGAATATATTATTGGTGCTGTGGGTCAATTGCAGTTTGAAGTGTTTCAATTTCGTATGGAAAATGAATATAATGTTGAGATACAATTTGAGCAAATCGGCTCAAAAGTAGCACGATGGGTTGCACCAGAGCAACTAGATGAAAAGATGGCTTCGAGTCGTAATCTATTAGTAAAAGATCGCTATGACCAACCAGTTTTCTTGTTTGAAAACAGATTTGCTATGAATTGGTTCCATGATAAGTACCCAGCTGTTGTTTTAGAAGAAAAAATGTAAGTGACAAACGCGGTCTCATGGGTTCTTTTTGACTAAAATAGCTGAGATGCTATTTTAGTCAAAAAATGTTGTAAGCGCTTACAAAATGTGCTATAATAAAGTTAACAAATGAAGAGGAGGCCATGAATGACGCAAAACAATTTGACAGAAATTGAAACTTCATGGGCTATTATCTTGTAGACGACAGTTAATAATATAGTAAATTCCTTTAGGAATAACATTAACAAATGAGTTGAGTGATTAACTAGAGTTATAAAAATTCACCAGCTGCAAATAGTAAAATTAAACGCAGACCCAAAAATGTCTGGACACCAAATAGCGACTGTGCAGCCGTGATGAATTGGTAAGAAGCAAGATAATAACCAGTTGTGGATATTTCAGCAACAACGATGCGTTTGCAGCGCAGCTAATAATTAAATAAACTGAGGACCTGACATAGTAAAACACTATGTCGGGTTTTTAGTTTATAATTAATCTGTTTGACACTTTGTCGATCAGTATATTGTTTGAAATATTTTAGGAGGAAGTGTACGGTAATGGAGCCGTACACAATAAAAACATGGCAACGAAACAAAATAATGCAATTTATGACCTACATGATAAACCACCATTTTTCACATGGTTAGGTCTATCATTACAACATCTTTTTTCGATGTTTGGGGCGACAGTTTTGGTGCCGCTATTAGTTGGTTTAAACCCTGGTGTGGCGCTGTTTACTTCGGGTGTGGGAACATTACTTCATTTGTTAATTACACGGGGTAAAGTGCCAGCGTACATGGGCTCGAGTTTTGCTTTTATCATTCCAATGGCATCACTCATGAAAACAATCGGCTATCCAGCAGTGGCGCAGGGAATTATTTCGGTTGGCTTAGTTTACTTGATCGTGGCTTTCATCATCACTTTCACTGGAACTTCATGGATTGATGCTATTTTTCCAGCAGAAGTCGTTGGACCAATCGTTATGGTCATTGGTCTGAGTTTGGCTGGTTCAGCTGCCAGTTCAGCAACAACAATGAATGGTAAATACGATTGGAAGATTTTCGTGGTGGCGCTCATTACCTTATTGGCTACAATTGCCTTTAACATGTTTTTGAGGGGGTTCCTTGGTCTGTTACCCATTTTATTAGGGATTATTTTTGGTTATATTGTCGCTTTGCTGTTTGGTTTGGTTGATTTATCGCCAATCGCCACAGCCCACTGGTTCCAATTGCCGGACTACGAAACATTTATTGGTAAAGATGGTTTTAAATTTTATCCGGCAGCGGTTTTGAGTATGGCACCATTAGCGTTGGTTACTTTATCTGAGCACTTAGGTCACTTGATGGTGTTATCAAAAATTACTGGCCATGATTTTTTTGCTAATCCTGGGTTAAAGCGGACGCTAACCGGAGATGGCGCAGCTTCTGTTGTTGCTGGCCTAGTTGGTGGACCAGCAGTCACATCATATGGTGAAAATATTGGTGTGATGCAGCTCAGTCGTGTTTATTCAGTTTGGGTTATTGGTGGTGCGGCGTTCTTTGCAGTAGTCTTTAGCTTTATAGGTAAATTATCAGCACTGATTTCAACTATCCCTGGTGCTGTCACTGGTGGTGTTGGCTTTATGCTTTATGGTGTCATTGCAGCAGCAGGCTTACAAGTCATTGTGGATAATAAAGTTGATTACAGCCAGAAGCGCAATTTGATGATTGCAGCACCTATTTTGGTTGTTGGTATTGGTGATTTCCACCTACAACTTGGTACGCAAGTTAATTTTTCGGGGGTTGCTATTGCAACGTTATTAGGCATTATTTTGAATCTTATTTTACCCAAAATAGCAGCAAGTGAAAAATGAATAAAACAAACTAAAAATCCGATACTAGTATCGGATTTTTGTTTGTTTCATCACAAAATCATGCCAGATTACGCAGAGATTTGATAAGAATACGCTGCTGATAGGCCTAAAAAAGGGTGTTTATCAATCAGTATACTAAGCGTGAGTGTCGTTAATCAAACTCGAAAAAAGTAAGGTTTGACCTGAATTCATTAAAAATTTAGCGGGATAGAGCTAATTAAAAGCAAAACGATTTTTAATAATCAACCGCTATCAACCAGCCCAGCAATACTCTGAGCGATACTGTCTTATTTCTTTGTGAAAAAGTGCCATAAAATGGTTGTATTTCATTTTGAAAGGCGTATTATAGGTTTATATGTTAAGACGAATAGCCGTTTACGACCATTTCGCCAAATTTATTGAGAAAGGAGAAGGCGCATGGATGACCCTACGGCACCGTTTGAGTTTCTTGGCCTCACATTTGATTGGGGCACGATACTTTCAACGTTGCTGGCTATGGCAATCGTTGTGATTGTATCGGTTGTACTCACACGAAGACCAACAATAAGACCAGGTAAGCGACAAAATGTGATTGAATACTTACTTGATTTTACTAATGGTATTGTTAATGGACAATTGCAAAAGAAGCAGGCGCGTCAATTTGGTTTGTATGCCTTTACGTTGTTTTTCTTCATCGTAGTATCAAACGAAATGGGCTTGTTACTTCAATTGCAGGGAACTGATGGTGTGACTTATATTAAATCACCAACAGCGAGCCCGATCGTAACGATGACGTTAGCAATTATGTCTTTGATGGTCGCACATGGAATGGGTGTACAGAAACTTGGCTTTAAGGGATACCTTAAAAATATGTTACTTACACCATATTCTTGGATGTTACCGCTCAATATCATTGAACAATTGGCTAACTTCTTGACGTTATCACTGCGTTTGTTTGGTAACATTTTCGCTGGCGAGATGTTATTAACACTCGTGGCCAATAGCTTAGCATGGCCTGGACACTTAAATGGGTTCGTGACTGTGTTAGCGTTGCCGATTGAAATGGTCTGGCAAGGATTTTCACTCTTTATTGGTGGGATACAAGCCTACGTGTTTGTTATCTTGACAGGTGTATTTATTTCACAATTGTCAGGTGATGAATAAAGAGTGTTCAAGCAAATGAGATTTGTGCCACAATTTGACTAGTGATAATCAAGTTATGACACGAGTTGGTTTGTGAATTACGCGGGAGCGTTTCATCCAATTAAAATGGAGTCGCGTTTGGTGGTACTTAATTATGCGGACACGAATGATAGTTTTTTTCACTGATTCAACTCAGGTTGATAACTATAGTTTGCGTTCAAATGTTGAGTCAATAACTGCCAAACGCTGTACAATAAGGAGTAATCTCATGGATTTGCACAATCTTGGTGTAATCGCAGCGGGCCTTGCGGCCGCTGGAGCCGCTATTGGTGGTGGTGTTGGAAACGGTGTTTTGATTTCACAATTCTTGGCAGGTATGAGTCGTCAACCTGAACTTGAAAGCCGATTGTTGTCACGTATGTTCTTGGGTGTCGCATTGGTCGAAGTTATGCCGATTTTGTCAATTGTCTTCGCCTTCATGTTGATGGGCAAGTAATCACAAGTATATAGTGGAGGAAAATTATGTTTGGTTTAACAACCTTAGCAGCAAATAAATTGCCATTGGGTAATATGTTGTTTATTATCATTTCATTCCTCTTGTTGATGCTCATTTTGAAGAAGGTGGCTTACGGGCCATTGACAAAGGTTCTTGACGAACGTGCTGATAAAATTTCTGCTGATATTGATGGTGCCGAAGTGGCACGTCAAGATGCTGAAAAGTTAGCGGTACAACGGCAAAGTGAACTGGCAGATACACGTCAACAAGCGACAAAAGTCGTTGCTGATGCAAAGGCCAGCGCGCAAAAGCAGAGTGATTCATTAATTTCTACTGCTTCTGACCGTGCTACTTTAATTAATAAGCAAGCGCAAACTGATGCTGAAAAGCTCAAGGAAGACGCGATTTCTAACGCAAAGAATGATGTGGCATCGCTATCAGTAGCGATTGCTTCAAAACTTATGCAAAAAGAACTATCGTTAAATGATCAACAAGCATTGATTGATGCTTACATTTCAGATTTAGAAACTAAATAAGGAGTATTGGGATGGCAAAAAATCTTAAAGATATAGCTGACCAGTACGCCAAAGCAATTTTTGAATTGTCTAGTGAACAAAACAGCATAGAAGAAACTAGGGCGAGTTTGAACGTTATAAAAAGCGTTCTAAACGATAATCCTGACTTCGTTATGGTGATAACGTCCAATGATGTTGATATGGCCTCACGTGATAATTTGTTACAAACATTGACAAGCGGAGCATCAGAACCAATTCAAAACTTGGTTAAGTTGCTGGCTTACAATAAGCGTTTGAACCTTTTATTGCAGGTTGTTGATGCGTTTGATGATCGTTATAATGACGCTAATGGTATTGTGGATGTTACGGCAACCACAGCCGTTGCGCTAGACGAAACGCGTTTAGATAAATTAGCAGCTGTGTTTGCATCAAAAACAGGTGCAAAACACGTGAATTTAAAAAATGTTGTGGATGAAAGCATACTTGGTGGCGTGATTTTAAAGTCACAGTCAACATTAATTGATGGTAGCTTACAAACAAAAATTGCCAAAATGAAGGCACAATTATTAGGTTAGTGAGGAAGAATAATGGCTATTCAAGCTGAAGAAATTTCTGCTTTAATTAAGCAACAGCTCGAAAAGTTCGACACAACGCTAACTGTAGAAGAAGTGGGAACTGTTACCTATATTGGTGATGGTGTGGCTCGTGCAACTGGTCTAGCAAATGCTATGGCTGGTGAATTGCTCGAATTTGCTAATGGCACATTCGGTATGGCCCAAAACCTCGACTCAAGTGAAGTTGGAATCATCATTCTTGGTGGTTATGATGACATTCGCGAAGGTGATACAGTTAAGCGTACTGGCCGCATCATGGAAGTGCCGGTCGGCGAACAATTAATTGGACGCGTTGTCAACTCTTTGGGTCAACCAATCGATGGATTGGGTGAAATCAAAACAGACAAGACACGTCCTGTCGAAGTTAAAGCACCTGGTGTGATGCAACGTAAGTCAGTCTTTGAACCGTTGCAAACAGGTATTAAAGCAATCGATGCACTCGTTCCAATTGGACGTGGGCAACGTGAATTGATTATCGGAGACCGTAAGACAGGTAAAACTTCTTTGGCCATCGATACAATTTTGAACCAAAAAGATCAAAACATGATTGTTATCTATGTTGCTATTGGTCAAAAAGACTCAACTGTACGTACACAAGTTGAGACATTACGTCAACTTGGCGCAATGGATTATACAATTGTTGTCAATGCTGGTCCTTCAGAACCAGCACCAATGTTGTATTTGGCACCTTATGTTGGCGCAGCCATGGGTGAAGAATTTATGTATAACGGCAAACATGTTTTGATTGTGTACGATGATTTGTCAAAACAAGCCACAGCTTATCGTGAGTTGTCATTAATTCTTCGTCGTCCGCCCGGACGTGAAGCCTACCCAGGTGATGTCTTCTACTTGCATTCACGTTTGTTAGAACGTGCGGCTAAGTTATCTGACGAACTTGGTGGTGGCTCGATGACTGCATTACCATTTATTGAAACACAGGCCGGGGATGTTTCAGCATATATTCCAACGAACGTTATTTCCATCACTGATGGTCAAGTGTTCTTGGATGCTGATCAATTCTATGCAGGTGTTCGTCCTGCCATTGATGCTGGAACTTCTGTTTCACGTGTTGGTGGTGATGCGCAAATTAAGGCAATGAAAAAGGTTGCTGGCACGTTGCGTTTGGACTTAGCCTCATTCCGTGAACTCGAAAGTTTCGCGCAATTTGGTTCTGATTTGGACGCGGCAACGCAAGCTAAGCTAGCGCGTGGTCGTCGTACAGTCGAAATTTTGAAGCAACCATTGCACAAGCCAATGCCAGTACAGCAACAAGTTGTCGTACTGTATGCTTTGACACGTGGTTATATCGATGATGTTGCTGTTGCGGACATTCAACGTTTCCAAGACGAATTGATTGCTTATGTTGATGCCAATGCCAATGACTTGTTCAAGACAATTCTTGAGACAAAGAATTTGCCTGAAGAAACTGCAATGAATTCAGCAATCGAAGCCTTTAAGGCTGGATTTGCTGGTTCAACAGCGGAATAATAGGAGGACGCTGCAATGGCTTCTTTGCAAGATATTCAGCGTCGTATTTCATCCACTAAAAAGACGCGTCAAATTACGAGTGCCATGCAAATGGTCTCAACGGCTAAATTAGGACAAATTCAACGTTACAGTAAAGGTTACCAATCTTATGCTGCTCGTTTGGAAGCGATTGTGGAGCATCTTGTATCTGCTCATCTCTTTGATAATGCAGATGCTAATCATATTCCCTTGATTGCGCAACGGACCATCGAAAAAACTGGCATCTTAGTTGTGACATCAGATCGTGGATTAGTTGGCTCATATAATGCCAATGTCATCAAGCAAACAAATGCTTTGATGGCACGATTGAATTTGAATACCACCAACACGACAATTCTTGCCGTTGGTGGTAACGGGGCTGATTTCTATAAGAAACGTGGCTTTGAAGTCATTTTAGAACACCGCGGTGTTTCAGATGTACCATCATTTAATGAAATTCGCTCAGTTGTTAAAACGGTGACGAGTTTGTATGAGACTGAAGTGTTTGATGCACTTCATGTCGTATATAATCACTTCGTAAACCGTATGACGAGTGAGTATCGTGATGTGCAATTACTACCATTGACTGGTGATACATTGAATGCCATGGGTGGTACAGAAGCTGAAAAAGCAGAATTGAATATTCAAAGTGCGTATGAAATTGAGCCTGATACAACAGCTGTTTTAAATGTTGTATTGCCGCAATTTGCACAAAGTCTAGTGTATGAAGCAGTTCTTGACGCAAAAACAGCTGAACATGCAGCCTCATCTACAGCGATGAAGGGGGCTACAGATAATGCCAAAGACCTAATCGGTCGCTTGGAATTGCAGTTCAACCGTGCACGTCAAGCAGCGATTACGACAGAAATTACAGAAATTACAGGTGGTATGGCTGCATTGGAGTAAACAGCCTGTTCACACTGGCACTTGTCAGCGCGAACGTGTTTATGAAAAAGACATATGACTACTATTAAATTAACTGCTTTCGGGCAGTAATGTGAGAGATAATGTGCAACAGTAAAGCATACATTATCTCGCTCTAAACTGAAAGGAAAACGACAATGAGTACTGGAAAAGTCGTACAAGTGATTGGTCCGGTCGTCGATGTTGCGTTTGAAGCAGGGCAACAAGTGCCTGATATCAATAATGCGCTTAAGATCGATAAGGGCGAAGGCCAAACATTGACAGTTGAAGTTTCATTGGCATTGGGTGACGGGATCGTCCGTACAATTGCTATGGATTCAACGGATGGACTCCAACGTGGTATGTCAGTAACTGATACTGGCGATGCAATTACAGTGCCAGTTGGAGAGGCTACTTTAGGTCGCGTTTTCAACGTGTTGGGAGAACCAGTGGATAATAACGGTGATCTTTCTGCCGAAACTCCACGACATTCTATTCACCGTGAAGCACCTAAATATGATGAATTAGCCAACTCTACGGAAATTTTGGAAACGGGTATCAAAGTGATTGATTTACTCGCACCTTATGTTCGTGGTGGAAAAATTGGTTTGTTTGGTGGTGCTGGTGTTGGTAAAACAGTTCTGATTCAAGAATTGATTCACAACATTGCACAAGGTCACAATGGTATTTCTGTCTTTACGGGTGTCGGCGAACGTACACGTGAAGGAAATGATATGTATCATGAAATGGCAGAGTCAGGTGTTTTGAAACAAACTGCCATGGTTTATGGTCAAATGAATGAACCACCAGGCGCACGTATGCGTGTTGCCTTGACTGGTTTAACAATGGCTGAAAACTTCCGTGATGATGAAGGTAAGGATGTGTTATTGTTTATTGATAACATTTTCCGTTTCACACAAGCTGGGTCTGAAGTTTCAGCCTTGCTTGGTCGTATTCCTTCTGCCGTTGGGTATCAACCAACTTTGGCAACAGAGATGGGACAATTGCAAGAGCGTATTACGTCGACAAAGAAGGGTTCAGTGACGTCAATCCAAGCCGTATATGTGCCTGCCGATGATTATACTGATCCAGCGCCTGCAACGACATTTGCGCATTTGGATGCGACAACGAACTTGGAACGCTCATTGACGCAACAGGGTATTTATCCAGCTGTTGATCCGTTGGCTTCAACTTCTTCTGCGCTTGATCCTCAAATTGTTGGTCAAGAACATTACGAAATTGCAACAGAAGTACAACGGACGCTACAACGTTACCGTGAATTGCAAGATATTATCTCAATCTTGGGCATGGATGAATTGTCAGACGAGGAGAAAACGACTGTTAATCGTGCACGTCGTATTCAGTTCTTCTTATCACAACCATTCTCTGTTGCTGAAACATTTACAGGTATCAATGGTGAATATGTACCAGTTGCTGAAACTGTGCGCTCGTTCAAGGATATCTTAGATGGTAAATATGACGATTTGCCTGAAGACGCCTTCCGTAATGTCGGTGCCATTGAACAAGTTGTTGAAAAAGCCAAAACAATGGCCCAATAAGGGGGTATTGAAAAATGGCAGATGAAACAGCTACTGTAGCAACAACGGGTATCACAGTGCAAATTGTAACACCTATTGGTGAAATTTATAATGAGAGCAATATTGAATTGGCTATTGTAAATACGCAAGGTGGGCAAATTGGTATTATGCGTAAGCATGTACCGTTGTTGGCTGCCTTGACAATCAATGAACTGCTGGTTAAAAGTAATGGTCAAACGGAGACGTTAGCTGTTAATGGCGGGATTGCTGAGTTTTCTAACGATCTGTTGACTGTTGTCGCAGATAGTGCTGAAACATCTGGCAATATTGATATGACACGTGCTGAAAATGCAAAAGAACGTGCTGAAACACGTATTGCACATGCACAAAATGACAACAATGATGCAGAATTGATGCGTGCGCGTGTTGCTTTGATGCGTGCCGTAAACCGTATTCATGTTGCTGCAATTAGACAAGGTAAATAATTAACAGAGATGCAAAATCAGTATTGAAGTTGATATTGAAAGCCGAATGAAAACATTCGGCTTTTTTGTATTTGACAGTAATAATCTGGCATAATCATGTGCAGGAAAACGGTGTAAAAACCAAACGTTCGGAAATGTGGCTATATTTTCGTTTAATGTTCGTCATGTGCCGGACGTTCCATATTTAAATGAGATGATTCTAACTGTGAAAAAGGTTTCACGGGCTATTTTTCTGTTATATTAGTAATCGAGGGAATATACAATATCTTTACAAAAAAGAAACGTTATGTTGACTCGATTTTAATATAGTTAAATTGTACTATTTTTGACAGATGAACTGCCAACAGGCATACAGGAGAGAAAGCATTATGAGTAAGAACACGAAAACACTCGTAGGGATCGTCATCGTTGTTGTCATTGCAATTGCAGCATACTTCGGATTCACGCATACTGGATCACAGGCGTCATCTGACAAATCTATAAAAGATTTAAAAATTTATTTTGTGCCTTCAAAACAGCCTGATCAAATTGTGACGATGACAAAACCTATGAAGGGGTTGTTGACGAAAGAATTGAAAAAAGAAGGCTATGATGTTAAAAATGTTGATATCAAAGTTGGGACAAGTTATGAGGCTGCTGGTGAGGCGCTTTCTTCTGGCACGGCCGATATAGGTTTCATTCCTGGTGGCACTTATGTGATGTATCAAGATAGTGTCAAACCATTATTGACAGCCACGCGTGCTGGCTTAAACAAAGATTTCTCAAATGCGGCGAAATGGAATGATGGGAAACCCACTGAACTAGTCACTAAACAAGCGTCAACCTACCGTTCGTTGTTCATCGCAGGCCCTTCAAAAAAGGGACAAGAATTGGCTAAAAAAATCAATTCTGGTGAAAAGTTAACATGGGAAGATGTTAATTCAGCCAAGTGGGGATTGTCATCAACAACCTCATCAGCTGGTTATATTTACCCATCATTGTGGTTGAATAAAAATTATAAGAAAACTGTTGCAGATTTAAAAAGTACCGTAACAGTTGACTCATATGGTTCAGGTATGGCGCGTTTGGCTTCAGGTCAAATTGATATTATGCCTACTTATGGTGATGCACGTCGTGACTTTGCGACTGCATGGACAACAGACTATAAGCAACCAAAATCAATTTGGGCAGAAACAAATGTTATCGGTGTGTCACAAGAAATTTATAATGATACAATTTCAGTATCAAAGAAGTCTAAGACAATGACAACTGAACTTGAAAAGGCGCTGTCAAAGGCATTTATTAACTTAGCAAAAACTAAAGAAGGCAAGAAAGTGATTGCCATTTATTCACATGAAGGGTATGTCCCAGCGAAGTCATCTAATTATGATGGTGAACGTGCAGCACAAAAATTATTACGAGATTCTCAAAAGTAATTAAGACGTCAGAAAAGCAGCGCAAACAGCGCCGCTTTTCTTGCGTTAGAGCCATTAAGGCGTAACTACATAAAATTTTAGGATGGCAATCATGATTAAATTTGAACATGTTTCAAAAACATATCCCAATGGCGTAAAGGGACTACAAGATATTAATTTAGAAATTCAAGATGGTGAATTTATTGGTATCATCGGTATGTCCGGTGCGGGTAAATCAACGTTCATTAGAACAATCAATCGTTTAAATAACATAACTGAGGGACAATTAACAGTTGATGGCGTAGAGATTTCTGGATTAAAGGGCAAAGCGTTACGTCAATATCGTCGCAAAGTAGGCATGATTTTCCAATCATACAATCTTGTACCACGTATCTCGGTCATCAAAAATGTTTTGAGTTCGTTAGTACCTGATATGTCATTGATGCGTGTTATGTTTGGTCTGTTTTCAAAGGAAGATAAAATCCGTGCTTTGGAGGCATTAGACCGTGTTTCAATGTTAGAAAAAGCTTTTGTGCGTACTGACCAATTATCTGGTGGTCAGCAACAACGTGTATCTTTAGCCAGAACGTTGGCACAAAATCCACGTGTGTTATTGGCTGATGAACCAGTAGCAGCCCTGGATCCTGTTACGGCACATGAAGTAATGAATGATTTTAAACGAATTAATGAAGAACTAGGACAAACAGTTTTGATTAATATTCACCATGTCGATTTAGCTCTGGAATATTCTAAGCGCATTGTGGGTATTCGTTCGGGTAAGATTGTATATGATGGCCCAGTTTCTGGTGTGACAAAAGATATTTTAGATTTAATTTATAGTAAAGATGAGGCTGAATAATGGGTTGGTATGATAAATTATTTGAAGCTGAAAGTTTTACGCTGGCCAATGGTAAAACTGTATCTCGAAAATTTACGCGCATACCATTAATCATACTCTTAATGGTGATTGGTATTGCTGTATCTGTGTGGGTGACCGGTTTTAGTTTGGTGACGTTATTTGCAAATATTGCTGGTTTTTGGCATCTTTTTGGTAGTATGTTTCCGCCAAAATTGTCATATTTTTTACAAGTATGGCGGCCGTTATTGATGACTATTCAAATGTCGTTTTTTGGTTCGTTTTTTGGCTCTTTAATGGCTTTACCATTTGCTATTTTGGCGGCCAGTAACATCACCAATAATCGTATAATTAATATTATTGTGCGCTTTGTTTTAACCGTCGTACGTACCATACCAACACTAGTTTCCGCCTTAATTGCCACCTATATCTTTGGCTTAGGCACATTTGCTGGTACTGTTGCCATCTTTCTATTTAGTTTTTCATTTGTTGGTAAGCAACTGTTTGAATATATGGAAACAGTTGACATGGGCGCCTATGAAGCGTTGACTGCTACGGGTGCAAATACACCACGTGCATTTGTGACAACCATTTTCCCGCAAATTTTACCTACCTATCTTTCAACGGCATTATTTGCTTTTGAAGGTAATGTACGCTATGCAGCCATTCTGGGTTATGTCGGTGCTGGTGGTATTGGTATGATTTTAAATGAAAAAATTGGCTGGCGTGAATTCCAAAGTGTCGGTATGATTCTGTTGTCCATATTCGTTGCTGTGGTCATTATTGAAACAGTTAGCCAACAACTACGGAAGCATTTGAGTTAGGGAGAGAACAACATGAACAAGAAATTAGAGGCTGTTCTCAGTAAGGAACCAAGTCGCCGAGTGCAGTATAGTGTTACAATTGCTATTCTTTTGATATTATTAGTATCATCTGCTCCTGCATTGGGCGGTGCACAGATGACATCTAAAGGGTTTGAAATTGGCTGGAGCATCTTAACTGGTATTTTTACGCCTGATACAAGTTTGCTGTTCGGTTTAGGGGACAGTGGTGTTGCCTATTTGATATTACAAACTATTGCAATTGCTTTTTTAGGCACACTAGTTGGTGCAGTGATTGCTGTGCCATTGTCATTTATATCAGCGACAAACATTGTGCCACGACCAGTTGTGTTAGTCACGCGGTTTATCATTATGGCAATCCGTACGGTACCCTCATTGGTATATGGTTTAATGTTTATTCGCGTAACTGGTCCCGGGCCTTTTGCTGGCGTCATGACATTGGCAATTGTATCCATTGGTATGATTTCAAAACTCTTTATTGAAACAATTGAAGATTTAGATGCTGGCATTCTGGAATCATTAGATGCCTTTGGATCAACATTGTTTCAAAAAATTAGATATGGCATTTTGCCACAGCTTGGATCAGATTTTATTTCAATCCTAGTGTATCGATTTGATATGAATTTACGTGAAGCGACTATTTTGGGTCTTGTTGGCGCTGGTGGTATTGGGGCACCTATGATTTTTGCTCTAAGTGCTTACCATTGGCATCAAGTGGGGGCAATATTGATTGGTTTGTTCCTTTTGGTTTTTGTTGTTGAGATTTTATCAGACAAACTGCGCCAAAAGATTCTACATGGTTAAGTATATAAGGGGACGGCTGATGTCGTTCTTTTTTTGGAGAAAAATATGACACAGTTTAAAATTTATTATACATCTGACGTACATGGTTATTTGTTGCCAACAGACTATATAAAAAATGGTAGTCAGCCGCTTGGGTTGAGCAATGTCGCAGTTAATTACGAAAAGGATGGCAATACAATTATTGTTGATGGGGGTGATATGTATCAAGGATCACCAATGTTACAGTACCTGCAAAAAAATAATGGTATAGATGCGGTTACAATAGCGATGAACTTGGCGGGATATGATTATGTCACGTTGGGCAATCATGATTTTAATTTTGGTTATGATGTGTTAAAAAAGCATTTATCTCATCTAGATGCAACAGTTATTGCTGAAAATGTCGTCGATGAGGCAGGAAAAACAATTTATCCAGCACAGGTGAAAGTTCTTGAGAATGGCACGAAGGTTGGCTTAATTGGGTTGGTAACAGATTATATCAATGTTTGGGAAAAGCCAGAACATTTGCAAGGAATTAATATTGAATCACCTTTGATTAAGGCAGCGGACACTATTTCAAAATTACGTCAAGAAGTAGACGTTGTGATTGGTGTCTATCATGGCGGATATGAACGTGACATGGTAACGGGTAATGTTGTCAGTGAGACCACAGAAAATATTGCATGGCAATTGACAAATGAACTTGATCTGGATGTATTATTAACGGGTCATCAGCATGGCAACGTGCCACCACAAGTCGTCAATGGCGTATTGACCTTACAAATGCCCAATCAAGCACAAATGTATGCCGAGATTAAGGGGAGCAAAATAAATGATAAGTGGCAAATCAGGGCTGAAACAAAATCAGTTGGTATCGTTAGTCAACCTGATATAACCGCGGCACTACAACCCTTGCAAACTCAAGTCGAACATTGGTTGGATCAACCGATAGCACAATTAGATGACAGTATTGAAGTGAAACCACCTTTGTACTTAGCACAACATGGCAATAAAATTTTACAGTGGGTTGCTAATGTGCAACTCCTAGCATCAGCAGCAGACATTACTTTAGTCAGTTTAAATAATAATTCGTCGAATCTCCCACAACATGTTACTGTTCGCAGTATCTTGCAAAACTATCCGTTTGATAACACACTGGTCACAAAACAAGTGACAGGACATGATTTACGCCTCAGCTTGGAACACACGGCAAGTTACTTTAGCATGTTAAACAAGCAATTGGCGGTTAATCCGGAATGGTTAGTACCCAAAGTAGAACATTATAATTATGATTTAGCTTATGGCATTGATTACGAATTTGATATCTCTCGTTCCGTGGGGGAACGTGTGACAAAATTAATCTATCAAGGTGCTGAAGTGACAGATAATGATGTGCTCACAGTGTCAATGAACAACTATCGTGCTGTTGGGGGTGGAAATTATCCCAAATATAGGCAATCTAAAACAATTTTAGCTGGTGATCAGGCAATACAAGATATGCTTACGACGTTTTTTAAGACAAATAAACAACTACCTCAAACACCAAAATTACATTTTAACGTTAAATTTTAAACAAAAATGCGCGAAATGTTTATTAAATAACAGAACGTAATAGAATTGACATCATCTCGATGTTTCGCTATTATATTCAAAGCATAAACTTATCTACATACAACAAGACAAAAGAAATCAAATAAATCTATGAGGTAGATAATACATGTTTAGTTTTACAAAGTCATTAACAATCGCTGCTGGTGTTGCCGGCGCATTCGCATTCGGTGCTTCAAACGTTAACGCTGATACAACAAATAGCTCACAAAACGTACCAACAGATTATGTTGTTAAGTCGGGTGACACGCTGAATAAAATTTCTCAAGAATTCAACCTATCTGTGGCACAAATTGCCACTAACAATAACATTAGTAATGTTGATGTTATTCTGGTTGGTCAACATTTGGCATTCGCTCAAAAAGCAGCAGTCGCTGCTGTTGCCCCACAAGCACAACAACCAGCACCTGCTGTACAACAACCAACAGCACCTGTTGTCAACAACGTTACAGTACAGGTTCAACAACCAGTAGCAGCTCCGGCGCCACAAGCACAAGTGGCATCGTCTTCTGCTTTGGATTCATTAATTTCACGTGAATCAAGTGGCAATGTTAACGCCACAAACGGTCAATACTATGGTATTGGTCAGTTGTCACCACAAGCACGTGCAATGTACGGTGGTAACTCTGCTGATTACAATGATCAATTGAACGCCATGAAGTCATACATCAACGCCCGTTACGGTAGTGCTGAAAATGCTTGGGCACATTCACAAGCTAATGGTTGGTATTAATTAGAATTTTATTCATAATTGTATAGATACAAAATTTAAAAACGCTTTGGCGTTTTTTTTTTCGATAAAATATGACTGAATTTAACAGACTTTTGAAGTATTCAAACTTTTTCGTGTTAAAATATGACTAATGCGACATGACATAGAGCATTAATATCTTGAAAAGAGTTGGAAGAATGATCGTTATGATGGCTAAGGTGAACAAATTTTCATGAAACAAACTAATCAACCAAAAAATCAGTTAACTAATGGAACAGCTTGGCTTGCATTTGGTAACATTACTTCCAGAGTATTAGGTGCACTTTATGTTATTCCATGGACACTCATGTTAGGGACATTGTCCTTGCAGGCAAACACACTGATGGGAAAAGGATATAATTTATATCAGTTTTTCTTAATGCTCTCGACAGCTGGATTACCCTCAGCTGTTGCCAAACTAACGGCGCAGCTGCAGGGATATGAAAAACATAAATTTATTTATAAGGCAACTTTAATTAGTTTGTGTGCAGGCCTGCTATGTAGCCTATTACTTTGGATATTAGCACCACTTTTGTCAATGGGGGATCAAAACGTGACGCCTGTTTTACGTTCGCTATCATTTGCGGTGCTTATTTTTCCCTTTCTATCGGTTTTACGGGGGCAATTGCAGGGTGAACTTAAAATGGTAGACATTGCTAAGTCTGATATTATTGAACAGTTTTTCCGAGTAGTTTATATGTTATCATCAGCATATTTTATTTTGAACATTCAACATGGTAGCTGGATAACGGTTGTAGTCCATTCGACTTTTGCTGCTTCTCTGGGTGCTTGGTTAGCAACTATTTTCTTGGTTTTTCGTATTTATGGTTCAAATAAAAGTATACCGTTGAAACAATCAATAAAACAGGTACCTGCCAATCAAGAAATCAAATTACGGCATATACTTATTCAAGCAGTACCATTTGTGCTTATCGGTGGCTTTTTGTCGACATATCAATGGATTGATCAATTTAGTTTTCATCCTTTGATGGCAAAATTTTATGCCAATGTATCTAGCGAAGAAATTGAAACAATATTTGGTATATTTAATTTTAATAGCAATAAATTAATTATGATTATTGTCTCGCTTTCTGTATCTATTGCTGCTACTGTTTTACCACTTGTGACTAAACATCGCTTTGATTCACAGATTTTGAAACAATATATTAGTCAATCATATTTATTATTTTGTTTAATCACTTTGCCTGCTTGTGCAACACTTTACACGTTAGCTAGACCGATTTATATCGTGTTCTATGGTAATTATGCTCAGCCACAGCAATATATGCCGATGGTTCAAATTTCGGCTTTTATTGCCTTACTTATGGGATTGACTACAGTTCTGGCCATGATACTACAGGGGCTTAGCAAGACGCTCGTCGCTTTGAGAGCTATCGGTATTGGCATGGTTGTTAAATTATTGTGCCAACCAATAATGATTTATCTGACTGGGACAATTGGCGCGTTATTAGCCACATTGATCTCAATGGTTGCGATTACAACATTAATGGGCATGTATGTTGTGAAACGATTCAATCTTTTATCACATCTTGATACGCAAAAATTAAATGTGATATATATGTGTACGCTATTATTGCTGGTGGCGTTTTCATTGATCAGTAGTTGGGAAAACCGATTCATATTGCCCACTAGAATTAATTCATGTATTTTTCTTGTTGCTATGGGCAGCATTTTTGGTGGTATAGTGTTGGGTATATATAAAAAATATGATATTCTAGGCACTATAAAAAATAGATAAAGTGACGACCAAAACAATTGGTCGTTTTTTAATTTGAATAAAATTTTAAATATTGATTTTATTACCCGTAAATTCGCCTAAAAACAATTTTTTTTGTATAATGAAACTATGCAAATTAATTATGATTTTTTAGACAATTATACTTTTAACAATAAGGCTGTTACTTTACGCAACCATATTGTTATGGCACCGACAACGTTACGAGCGTCATTGGCAGATGGTAGTGTCAGTGATAATGAATTAAATTACTATCGTATGCGTGCTCAGGGTCCGGCGATGATTATCACTGAGACGGCCTATGTTAACGATCTTGGTCGTGGCTGGGAAGGCGGTATTTCCGTTTCTGATGATGATAAAATTCCTGGCTTGCGTCGCTTGGCCAGCACAATCCAGTCAGGTGGTGCTAAAGCTATTTTACAAATTTTTGCTGCCGGTCGACAAACAACAACTGACATTTTACGCGGGCAGCAACCGGTATCTGCTTCACAGCAAGCTTATCCACATGGTGAGCATGAAGTGCCACGTGCTCTGACCCACGACGAAATTTCTCAAACGATTGCAGACTTTGCCCAAGCTACCAAACGGGCAATTTTGGCAGGATTTGATGGCGTAGAATTACATGGTGCAAATCTTTATCTCATGCAGCAGTTTTTTTCACCAGATAGTAATAGACGTGATGATCTTTGGGGTGGTACCGTTGAAAAACGCCGGCGCTTCGGTTTAGCAGTTACGGCTAAAGTGGCACAGACAATTGAAAAATATGCTGATAAACCATTTCTATTAGGGTATCGTCAATCACCGGAGGAACCGATGACACCTGGCATAACACTAGAAGAATCGCTTGAATTCGCTAAGCAAATAACGACGTTGTCTGTTGATTACCTTCATTTATCGTTAAAGGATGCTTTTCAATCTCCTTTTCGAGATCAAGCAGATACGCAAGCAATCATTGATTATTACAGAGCGATTTTGCCACAAAATTATCCGCTTTTCGTGGCCGGATTACTCAAAAAACCAGAGCAGGTAGAGTCGTTGTTAGACACAGGTGGCGCAGGTACTTTTGCGGCTTTAGGACGTGAATTGATTATTGAACCGAATTGGGTACAAAAAGTTAAAAATAACGATGAAGCGGCAATTCGTTATGCCTTATCACCATCAGATTTTGAGTTACTTGGCATACCCAAAATATTAGAAAAATGGTTGTTAACGCGCTTTAGAAATGGTCTACCAATTACGACAGATTTTGAATTTGATCCGATGAAACCATGGCAGTATTATAAACATGCTGTGATTCAAACGCCTAAACCGATTGATCCGACACAGTTAATGACGTTGAAAAAGCGGCAATAATGCGGTATATTTGCTGTTTTTAGAAAAAACAAAAATATTTTTTAAAAAAGTATTGACGATTAATTTAATTCTTGCTATACTAGTATAGTTGTCTGGTAGATATCAGACATCACTGACCATGGCTCGTTGGTCAAGCGGCTAAGACGCTGCCCTTTCACGGCGGAATCGAGAGTTCGATTCTCTCACGAGCTATATCAAGTCGCAACTTCGGTTGCGGCTTTTTATGTGCGTTTTAATGCAACCATTTTTTGTGTTTTATCACTAAAAAGCGTATAATTAAAGCACTGAATTTGAAGAGAGTGAGACTCATTTTGGACAATAAAATTAAAATTGATGAAACGCAATATCTCAATAAAACACAACATGCGATGGAAAAATCGTTGCAAATGACAGCATCTGAAATTAAAGCTACGAATAAAAATATCGACTCAGTTGCTCGCAACTGGGGTGATGTTCGCCTAAAAACAGATACCTACTCCGGCATCGTGGAAACGGCTGCTTCAATTCGTCAGCAACAGCAAATGCTATCTGAACGTGAGAACTCCAAAACGCGTGCGGAACGTCGCTTTGCCACGTTGACGAAGCAAATTGATAAGCCGTACTTTGCTCGTATTGATTTTAGTGAATCTTCTAGTCAAAATCCTGAACAAGAAACAATATACATTGGACTGGGCTCATTTAGCGATGAAAAGAATCACTTTTTAGTTTACGATTGGCGCGCACCGGTTGCCTCAATTTACTATGACGGCGGTATTGGTGATGTTGACTACTTAACACCTGATGGCACGCAACAAGCCAACGTGACACTCAAACGTCAATTCCAAATTGAAGATGGCGTGATTGTAACGCTGTTTGACACGGAAGAAGCAATTGGGGATGCGATGTTGATGAATGCGCTGTCCGGTGAATCATCAACTAAAATGAAATCCATCGTCACAACGATTCAAAAAGAGCAAAATAAAATTATTCGTAATACAAGTGCCGATTTATTATTTGTTCAAGGTGCTGCCGGATCTGGTAAAACAGCAGCTGTATTACAGCGTGTTGCTTATTTACTTTATCGTTATCGTGGGAAATTAACATCAGGACAAGTTGTATTATTTAGTCCCAACCAGTTGTTTAATGATTACATTGATAATGTTTTGCCGGAACTTGGTGAGCAAAATATGGTGCAGATGACATTTTATCAATATGCATCACGCCGATTACCTAAAATTGACGTTGAGACTTTGCAGACGCGTTTTGAGCACGATGCAAAGGATACAACGATTAACTTTGCCAAGGGCAGTTTGGCTATGTTTGAGGCTGTCACGGCATACGCAGAGCATCTAAATCGTTCAGATGTGCGAGTTCGCAGTGTTATGTTTCGTGGCGAGCCGTTAATCTCAAAAGAACGTATTACTGAAATATATTATCAATACAATGAAAACTATAAGTTAGGCCAACGAATAGAAGCGACACGAGATACTTTGATGCGTATATTAAGTTCGCAAGTTGGCCTAGAAGTGCGTAAAGATTGGGTTGAATTAGCCATTGAAAATCTATCTAAGCAAGAATATGACGAACTTGTTGGTGCAGGTAAAGTACGCATAGGTGACGATCAAGAGCAGGATGCTGCAGCAATGACACGACAAGCGCAACTTGGGGATGGCCCCAAAGAACGTGAGTTTGCAAGTGAAAAAGCAGAGCGTCAATTTTTGTCTAGGCAAATTGTTAACCAATCATTAAGGCCGTTAGCGCGTCAAATACGTCGCGCAAACTTTTTAAATATTAACGCCCAATTTGTTGATTTTCTAAGACAAGCGCATCATTATTTGGATTTGAAAACTTTTAATATTACTGATTCTGACTGGTTAGCCCATGTGGAAACAGTTATTGCGTCATTACGTGCCAAACAATTATCATTGACTGACACCACGTTATACCTTTATTTATATGATTTGATCACGGGTAAAAGTGGTGAGCGTGACATTCGTTTCCTATTTATTGATGAAATTCAAGATTACACGCCGTTCCAACTGGCATTTTTAAAGTTTAGTTTCCCTAGAGCTAAATTTACTGTTTTGGGTGATTTGAACCAAGCAATTTTCACCAAAGATAATGCGACAAATCTACAAGTTGATTTTGCGTCGTTATTTGATAGTGAACGTGTTGCAAATGTTAAGCTGACACAAACTTATCGTTCAACGCAGCAAATCACTGATTTTACGAAATACATTTTACGCGATGGCCAAGACATTGATGCCTTTAATCGTGATGGTAAAAAGCCAGTGCTTTACACGTTACCAAGTGAAGCCGACATGCTATTAAGACTACGTGCACAAGTAGAACAACACGTGTTAAATCAAGATACAACGGCAATCATTACCAAAACACGTGCAGATGCTCAGGCTTTAGCCGCGCAACTTGACGATAAAAAAGTGACATTGATTCAATCAGAAAATCAGCGATTAGCAAAAGGGACGATTATTGTTCCTTCATATCTAGCCAAAGGGTTGGAGTTTGATGCCGTGATTATTTGGCACGCTGATAACTCGCGTTATGGGGATGATTCTGAACGCCGATTGTTGTACACTGTGGCAAGTCGTGCTATGCATACATTGACACTGTTGGCCGAAAACAGTGCGTCCATTTTATTAAATGAGGTACCAAAGTATTTATATGAGGCCAAATGATGGACGAACTAATTCAAAAAATTAATCAAAAATTTCAACATAAGTTTATGACTATTGCTATTGCGGGATCGGTATCTGTTGGGAAAAGTACATTTGCTAACAAATTAGCGCAATCTTTGACGCAACAAGCGACAGTCATTAGTACAGATGATTTTTTAATGCCAAATAGCGTGCTACATGCGGAAAACCTTTTTAATCAAAAAGGTTTTCCGCAAACGTACGATATGGCAAAATTAGAACGGGTTATGACACTTTTTCAATCTGGAGAATTATCAGTTGAGATACCTTACTATACACAAGAAGCGGCTGACATTCATCCGGAAAAAACACAAATAATTCAAAGACCTGAAATTCTTATCATTGAAGGTGTTGTTGCGTTACAATTACAGCAAACAGATTTTAAGATTTATTTAGATGCTGATTTGTCAGATATTAAGTCGTGGTATTTAACGCGAACACTAGAAATGACGGCATTGTCAAAAAATGATCCAACATCGTGGCGTTATCAGTATGCGCAGATGCCGATTGGTGAATTCTCAAATTTGGTGATGACAATTTGGGACGAGACGAATCAGGTAAATCTGGATCGTTATATTTTACCGACTAAGCAATGTGCAGATGCCTTAGTTATGCTTGATGAAAACCATGATATTCAACGTATCACAATAAAATAATTACAATAGATTGTCAACTTTGTTGACAATCTATTTAGTTAGGCGTAAGATAATTTAAGTAATTAGACCAAATATTTTTAAGAACTACTTGGTCAATGAGTAATTAAAAAAGGAAAACAAATATGAGTGAAGAAATACTTGATAGACATGGTAATCCAGTCAATCGTGTAGCGATGATGCTGGTTTTACTAGTCGGCGTCTTTTCAGTAATGTTAATGCAGACTGCGCTTGGCACAGCTTTACCAGCGTTAATGCGAGCGTTCGATGTGAACGCCTCAACAGTACAGTGGTTAACAACGATTTTCTTGATGGCTAACGGCATTATGGTGCCAGTTTCAGCTTTTCTGACAACACGTATTCCAACGAAAAGATTATATTTATCAGCGTTAAGTCTGTTCACAATTGGCACATTAGTGGCTTTTGTGACGCCAACTAATGCGTTTTGGTTGTTAATGGTTGCACGTGTCTTGCAGGCAATGGCCGTAGGAATTTTGATGCCATTGATGCAAGTTGTATCGTTGTCGTTGTTTGATGCCCAATCACGTGGAAAAGCCATGGGCCTTGGTGGTTTAGTAGTTGGTATGGCGCCAGCCATTGGTCCAACGCTATCGGGATGGATTTTAGAAAAAGATCATACATTTTTAGGATTGACGTTACAAAATTCATGGCGGTCAATTTTTGGCGTTGTCTTACCAGTTGTCATTATTGTGATGATTGCGTCATTTTTCTTCTTCCACGATGTCTTACCAACACAAAAAGTGACATTAAATGTACGGTCATTGATTGAATCAACATTAGGATTTGGTTTAGTATTGTATGGTTTTGCCATGGTTGCAACAGACGGTTGGGGCAGTGTCAATGTTATTTTGCCATTAATTGTTGGGCTTATCATTGTGGTTGAATTTATGTGGCATCAATCAAGAATGGACAAGCCATTTTTGGATATGTCAGTCTTTAAATCAAAACAGTTTACCATTACCACCATTTTGGTATCTTTGGCAATGATGGCAATGATTGGCGTTGAAATGGTTTTGCCTATTTATATGCAAAACATTCGTGGCTTAACGCCACTTAATTCAGGATTAACATTGTTACCTGGAGCCTTGATGATGGGAATTATCTCACCGATTGCTGGTTCATTTTATGATAAGCATGGAGCTAAGCGATTAGCCATGACAGGGTTTACAGTTTTGATTATTGGTACTGTGCCACTATTTTATATGACAGCTACGACACCAACCATATATATTACAGCGCTATATACATTGCGTATGTTTGGTATTGCTATGACGATGATGCCATTAACTGCATCAGCTATGGGTGCATTGTCGCCAAAAACAGCTGCCCAAGGAACGGCTGCCAACAATACAATGCGTCAAATTGCTTCGTCATTGGGGACGGCAGTATTGGCCTCAGTTATGCAGTCTGTTACAAAAAATAATATGCCCAAAGACGCTTTGAAGGGCCAAAATCCAATAGAATTTGGTCGCCGCGCTTTAGATGCAACGCTCAGTGGTTTTCATGCGTCATTCCTTCTGGCTGCTGTGTTTGCCGTCGTTGCCTTGCTTGTAACATTCTTATTGCATAGTGGCAAGGTGAATATACCAATCAAGGAGGAAGCTTAAAATGATTATCCTAATTATGGCACTATTTGCACTATTTGCGTTTTTTGCTAACATGACCATCAAAAAAGCTGGTATACGTTACACTGTGACACTGCTTATGTTCGCCGGCTTGATTTTAAGTGTGATTGCGATGATTGCAAACATGCATGATCATTATGGCATGACATCAGTCACAACCACCACCAAAAGAGAAATTTATTCAGCTGGACCAAGTACACAAAACTTTGGTATGTTATTGTATCAAAATGTTGGAACCAATGGACAAGAAAACGTTTATATTTATCGCGCATCGGCAAATGACAAAAAAACGACAGTATCTAAACCTGATTTGGATACGAGATCTAAACGCGTCAATGTTTCAGGTAATCAAGCTTATCGCGTTGCTAGCACAACACGATATGTGTACAAATCTAAGGTATTTAACCTCTTGTTTGGTATTGCAGATAATGATAAACAAGTCAAACATCGTCAAATTACCTATCAATTACCAGCAACATGGGTAGCGTTGACAACAACGCAAGCGCAGTCGTTAGCCAGTAAATTAGCGCCAAAAAGCGCGGCTGAGAGAACAATTGCAGAGCAACAACAAAAACAGCTTTCAGACTTAGCAAAAGTTAATCCAGATAAGGCTGCGACACTAGAAGTTAATCAAATTAAAAGTGTTTTAAAAATTGATTAATCATGGTAATAAACACTCAAAAAGCGACAATCTCTATTTCAGAGATTGTCGCTTTTGTGCTATGATAATGGCAAATGAATGATAAGTAGATATGATCTTAGAAAAAATAATCAACGTCAGGGAGCAAAAATCCGATGAATTTTTTTGTGAATAAAAGTATGGGGCATGGTAATAGTGGCGTTGAGCACGCGCAATTTTATCGTGCGGAACGCTTTCGTGAGAAAAATATACCCTTTAAATTAATTTTTACCGATCGTTTACCACAATTACATCAGCATATGAAAGAGTGGCACATTGCTGAGTCAGAAGTCATCGGCATATATGATTATTTTTTGAGTGATGATCCAGACAATTATTTACAGGTAGGCGAGCAGCACACACATGATTTCTACGAAGAAGTACTGTGGGATACAACTGACACACAGCGTCTCATTAGACGACAGGCAACCGGACATTATACAGAGACGGTGCAACGCCGCAAACAATATTTAAAGGAAAAAAATGTTTATCGTATAGAAGATGATCGTGTCATACTTGACAATGGCCGTCATAAAATCTCTTGGCATTATCGTAATGAGGGATCGCGTGGTAAGCGCGCGACAAATATTAGAGTGGATAACTTTCGTGGTAAGCATTACTTATTCACAACTTTTGAAGAGTTACTTGATTTCTTTTTTTTAGAGTTACAGCGTCGATTTGAAGATAATGTCTATATTATCGACCGCGGTTCGGAAAATGAAGAGACGCTGATTCGTATGAAACAGCAAGGCATACCTTTAAAAATAGTCGATGTTGTTCATGCTGCACATTTTGTTGCATGGGATGCAGCGCATCCACTGTGGAATAATTATTATCAGTACATGTTTGATCACTTCAATGATATTAATCTGATTGTTGTTGCCACACAGTTACAGAGGGAGGCGATGATCTCCCAATTAACTGCCATTGGTATGATAGATGTGTCAAAAAAAATTATAGCGATTGCTGTTGGTGGGGTGTCTTCACCTGCCTTGATAACACCTAAAAAGTGGGATGGTGAAACGATCCAATTTGTGACAGCTTCGCGATTACATCCAGAAAAACACATCATACACATTATTCAAGCAATCAGCCAACTGCGTTTGCAAGGGATGTCTGCAACACTAGCAATTTATGGGGCTGGCAGTGAGGAGAAGCAGTTAATATCATATATTGCGTCGCTTAATTTGTCGCAATTTATACAGTTGAAAGGCTTGAGTCAAAATATGATACAAGATATGCAAGCATATGATGTATTTGTGTCTGCTTCCTATTCTGAAGGTTTTGGGTTAACGTACATTGAAGCGATTAGCAATGCGATGCCCATTGCAACGTATGCAAATTTATACGGGGCACAAACGCTAGTTCGTGACGGCGTCAATGGTCATTTGGCAACATTTGGGCCAAAAAATACGGATGAAGTAGCCAATGTCAAGCAACTGATGGATGCAATGCGTCGTGTGTGTGATCATTACGATGAACTGTCAGTGGGAGCAGCCGAAGTGGCGAAGCAATTTAGCAATGAAATTATTGCTGATCAATGGCAAAAGGTGATCGTAAAATTACTATGACAATTGAAATTATTAACTCATTATCCTATACTAATTTTCCGGGCATTGCCTGGCAAATTGAACAAGTGAAGGCAGGCAAAAGTGACGCACTGTGGCTGGCGACGCCGCATGAAGATGCTGCTTATTTGTTGACAAAAATAGGTCTTGACCCTGCGCTTGTTTATGACATGTATGCGCAGTGCTATCTGGAAAATATTGACAGTAAAAACGGTATTTGGTGGACGGATTTACCAGTGCCTAATAATGCGCAGTTTGTCATTAATAAGGATCGGACTAAAAGTATTATCAGTCGTGGCCATGAACTCGCGCGTGTCCGATGGTTTAATGATTCAAAACGTATCGTGCAAGCCGTTGTTTGGTACGATTTAGACGGTAAAATTGATTATAAAGATATTTACCGACGCGATGGCAAACTATTTGCTAAGCAATATTTTAGCGCAGGAAATTTGCTGACATCAGATTTCTATTTTGGTCATGAATCGGTTCAAGTCAGAGATTTTTATTTTGAAAATCATCGTAACTTTGTCTATGCGAATGATCAAAAATATGCATTAGCCGAGGATTATATCGCGCAAGTTGGCAACAAGTTTTCTCTAGATACTTTTAACGTGACGCAATTAGGCCGTGAAATTAACTTTGCACCGCAAAATACAAGGTTAACAATAGTTGGTGGTGTTTTGGATGAAAAAGGCAAAGTTTGGCCGAATTTAGCTCTCATACTGCGAGACGTGACGCATAAAATACGACAAGTGACTGTCACACAAAGTGATTTTGATAGTTTAAAAGCACTTGGTTTCTCGACGCACAAATTACATGTTGGCATAATTTGAGTAGCATTTCACATATCGCAACACAACTGACGTTTTTTGTTTTATAATAGAGTTGTAACTATAAAATTTTGGAGGCTATCATGGCTAAATTGACTGTTTCGGATTTGGAACTTTCAGGTAAGAAAGTATTAATGCGCGTTGATTTCAACGTGCCTATCAAGGCAGGTGTTATTGGGAACGATAACCGTATTGTGGCAGCTTTGCCAACAATTAAATATGTGCTTGAAAACAATGGCCGCGCAATCTTGTTTTCACACTTGGGTCGTATTAAGTCTGAAGATGACAAGAAAGAATTATCATTGGCACCAGTTGCTGCGCGTTTGAGCGAACTATTGGGTAAGGCTGTTAAATTTGTGCCACAAACACGTGGTACAGAATTAGAAGCTGCTATTAACGCTTTGCAAGATGGTGAAGTTTTGATGGTTGAAAACACGCGTTTTGAAGACGTTGTGGCCGGCCAAGAAGTTAAAAACGAATCAAAGAACAACCCTGAATTGGGTAAGTATTGGGCCTCACTAGGGGATGATTTGTTTATCAATGATGCTTTTGGTACAGCGCATCGTGCCCATGCTTCAAACGTCGGGATTTCAGCAAATGTTTCTCAAGCAGCAGCTGGTCTTTTGATGGCGAAAGAAATCAAGTTTTTGGGTGATGCGGTCGCTAACCCAGTTCGTCCTTTCGTGGCCATCATTGGTGGTGCAAAAGTTTCTGATAAGATTGAAATTGTTAAGTCATTGTTAAACAAAGCTGACAAGGTGATTGTTGGTGGCGGCATGGCTTATACGTTTGATGCTGCTAAAGGCAACAAGATCGGAAATTCATTGTTTGAAGCTGATAAAGTTGAATTGGCGAAGCAATTGATGGCTGAAGCTGGTGACAAGTTAGTTTTGCCTGTTGATTCAATTGCAGCCGATGCTTTCTCAAACGATGCAAAGACTGAAATTGTTGACGCTGAAGCTGGTATTCCAGATGGTTACATGGGTCTAGATATTGGGCCTAAGTCAATCAAGTTGTTGCAAGAAACTTTAGCTGATGCTAAGACGGTTGTTTGGAATGGTCCTATGGGCGTTTTTGAAATGCCAAAATTTGCCAAGGGTACTTTGGCTATTGGTGAAGAACTTGTTAAAGTAACTGAAAATGGTGGCACAACTATTGTTGGTGGTGGTGATTCAACTGCAGCCGTACAACAATTGGGTGTTGCTGATAAGCTATCGCATATTTCAACTGGTGGTGGCGCATCATTGGAATACCTTGAAGGTAAGGAATTACCTGGTATCGCTGCTATATCTGAAAAGTAAAAAATGTATGATATTAAAGTACCCCAAACCAGTTAGGTTTGGGGTACTTTTTGTTATCTGTTCATTTTAAATTCATGTGTGACTAGGTTTATAGGGAGGATTAATGGTCAGACATGTGGCTGGTAAAACTGTTGTGATGTCCTGTATAATAGGTATTAAGTAACAAAAAAGGGGTGCGCCATGATTCAAGTTTATAATACTTTAACCCGCGAAAAAGAAATATTCAAATCAATTACGCCGGGTAAAATTAACATGTATGTGTGTGGACCAACAGTCTATAACTACATTCATATTGGCAATGCACGTTCGTCAATTGCATTTGATGTTGTGCGACGTTATTTTGAATACCGTGGTTATGAGGTGAATTACGTCTCAAATTTTACGGACGTTGATGATAAAATCATTAAACGTGCCCGTGAAGAAGGCGTGGATGAGATGACGATTGCTAACAAATATGCTGATGCTTTCGAGGAAGATACATTACCTTTAAACATTAAGCCGGCAACAGTACGCTCTCGTGCAACAGAAGTCATTCCTGATATTATTGTATTTGTACAAGATTTAATTGAAAAAGGTTATGCGTATGAATCAGAGGGGGATGTGTATTTTCGAGCAAAAAAATTTAAAGGGTATGGCATATTAGCGCATCAAGATCTCAATGAAATGACAGAAAATGCTGCGGGTCGATTAGATGACGATGAATTGATACGAAAAGAAGATCCGATTGACTTTGCTGTTTGGAAAGCGACACATGAAAAAGATGAAATTTCATGGCAATCTCCATGGGGCGACGGGCGACCGGGTTGGCATATTGAGTGCTCCGTCATGGCGCAAAAATATTTAGCAAATACGATTGATATACATGGTGGCGGAATTGATTTAGCCTTTCCGCACCATACAAATGAAATGGCGCAATCAGAAGCTCATACGGGACAAAAATTTGTCAACTATTGGATGCATAATGGCTTTGTCAATGTTAATGATCAAAAAATGTCTAAATCATTAGGCAATTTCACCACTGTTCATGATATGTTAAAACATTACGATGATCCAATGACAATCCGTTTTTTATTAGCGACTACGCAATATAGGCGCCCGATCAATTATTCGCCTGACACTTTAGCACAAGCGCGTGTCGCGTTAGATCGCATTCGCACGGGCTATCGTAATCTATTGTTCCGTTTGAATGAAGCAGCAGTTGGTCAAGATGACGTTGTTGAAATAGCTATCGAAAAACAAATAACTTTTTTTGAATCAGCAATGGATGATGATTTGAATACACCGAACGCACTAGCGTCAGTGTTTGAACTCGTGACATTGGCAAATAGATATGCTGAAGATAAAGCAGTTCACTCTAATACAGTAAAGCACTTGCTTGATACGATACGCCTGTTTATGGGAATATTCGGAATAACTGGGTTAAGTGGCGAGCCACAAATAACAGACATGCAAAAACAGCTATTAGATGCGCGTGAATCAGCGCGCGCATCACATGATTTTGATTTGTCGGATCAAATACGTCAGCAATTAAGTGAGGTAGGTATAATCGTAGAAGACACTGCGCAAGGACAACGTTGGCATCAAGCATAAAAAAACCGCTTCAGCGGTTTTTTTATTTTTAAGAACTATAGAAAAGGATAAGAAAGCGTAAAGTGGGAATAAAAAAGAAGAACGAGAGTAAGAATGTCAGGGGGAGAAAGGAAATAAAAACGAACGGGAAGTGAGGAAAAAAGCAGATAAGAGGGCAAAAAGCGAAAGTAAAGAAAAGGTAAGAAAAAAGCGTTAAAAAGGTATTGACGAGGGAGGAAAGAGTTGGTATATTAGTATATGTTCTAACGCAGGACAACGCGAAGCAAGAGCGAGCGACTATGAAGTAAGAAGCGAAGAAAAATTGCTTCAGAAAGTAGTTGACAGAGCGAAATGAGCGTGGTAAGATAGTATAGTTGTCTCAGAGAGAGATAGCGCGTAGCACATTGAAAACTGAACAAAACTTTGAACAAACGAATCTGTTGCTGTAATGCGAGAGCATTAAGAAGTAACAAATTTGCGAAGTCAATTCGTAACAAACAAAAAAACGGATAAACGTTATAGAGATATAGCAAAAGTCAGTTTAATCGAAGAGTACATCTTCAAGCGATGAATTTAAATTCATTTAAATTGAGAGTTTGATCCTGGCTCAGGATGAACGCTGGCGGCGTGCCTAATACATGCAAGTCGAACGCGCAGCGAAAGGTGCTTGCACCTTTCAAGCGAGTGGCGAACGGGTGAGTAACACGTGGATAACCTACCTCAAGGTTGGGGATAACATTTGGAAACAGATGCTAATACCGAATGAGACGAGTGATCGCATGATGACTGGTTAAAAGGCGCTACGGCGTCGCCTAGAGATGGATCCGCGGTGCATTAGTTAGTTGGTGGGGTAAAGGCTTACCAAGACAATGATGCATAGCCGAGTTGAGAGACTGATCGGCCACATTGGGACTGAGACACGGCCCAAACTCCTACGGGAGGCTGCAGTAGGGAATCTTCCACAATGGGCGAAAGCCTGATGGAGCAACGCCGCGTGTGTGATGAAGGCTTTCGGGTCGTAAAGCACTGTTGTATGGGAAGAACAGCTAGAGTAGGGAATGACTGTAGTTTGACGGTACCATACCAGAAAGGGACGGCTAAATACGTGCCAGCAGCCGCGGTAATACGTATGTCCCAAGCGTTATCCGGATTTATTGGGCGTAAAGCGAGCGCAGACGGTTGATTAAGTCTGATGTGAAAGCCCGGAGCTCAACTCCGGAAAGGCATTGGAAACTGGTCAACTTGAGTGCAGTAGAGGTAAGTGGAACTCCATGTGTAGCGGTGGAATGCGTAGATATATGGAAGAACACCAGCGGCGAAGGCGGCTTACTGGACTGTAACTGACGTTGAGGCTCGAAAGTGTGGGTAGCAAACAGGATTAGATACCCTGGTAGTCCACACCGTAAACGATGAACACTAGGTGTTAGGAGGTTTCCGCCTCTTAGTGCCGAAGCTAACGCATTAAGTGTTCCGCCTGGGGAGTACGACCGCAAGGTTGAAACTCAAAGGAATTGACGGGGACCCGCACAAGCGGTGGAGCATGTGGTTTAATTCGAAGCAACGCGAAGAACCTTACCAGGTCTTGACATCCTTTGAAGCTTTTAGAGATAGAAGTGTTCTCTTCGGAGACAAAGTGACAGGTGGTGCATGGTCGTCGTCAGCTCGTGTCGTGAGATGTTGGGTTAAGTCCCGCAACGAGCGCAACCCTTATTGTTAGTTGCCAGCATTCAGATGGGCACTCTAGCGAGACTGCCGGTGACAAACCGGAGGAAGGCGGGGACGACGTCAGATCATCATGCCCCTTATGACCTGGGCTACACACGTGCTACAATGGCGTATACAACGAGTTGCCAACCTGCGAAGGTGAGCTAATCTCTTAAAGTACGTCTCAGTTCGGACTGCAGTCTGCAACTCGACTGCACGAAGTCGGAATCGCTAGTAATCGCGGATCAGCACGCCGCGGTGAATACGTTCCCGGGTCTTGTACACACCGCCCGTCACACCATGGGAGTTTGTAATGCCCAAAGCCGGTGGCCTAACCGTAAGGAGGGAACCGTCTAAGGCAGGACAGATGACTGGGGTGAAGTCGTAACAAGGTAGCCGTAGGAGAACCTGCGGCTGGATCACCTCCTTTCTAAGGATAAACGGAAAGTAGCAGGGGCATTAGATTGTCAAATTCGAGAAGTTCAAAGTTTTGTTTAGTTTTGAGTGTGATACCGACATAGGGATCATGGTCAAAGATGACACCTATGGGGAATTAGCTCAGCTGGGAGAGCACCTGCTTTGCAAGCAGGGGGTCAGCGGTTCGAACCCGCTATTCTCCATAGGCAGTGTCAAAGCTGCCGGAGTTGCACATTGAAAACTGAATAGTAACAAATTCTTTTAAAGATAAGTAAAATTATTAATAAATTAAGCCGAGAAACAAAGCAAAAAAGAAATTCTGTAACAGGAATGGATAAAAAACGCAGGTCTGAAAGAAGACCAACTCATAAACTTAAAGCACAACTACGGTTGTGACGGTTAAGTTAATAAGGGCGCGTGGTGGATGCCTTGGCACTAGGAGCCGATGAAGGACGTGACTAACTACGATAAGCTTTGGTGAGCGGTAAGTACGCTATGACCCAGAGATTTCCGAATGGGGAAACCCAACTCGAAAAGAGTTGTCAATAATTGAATACATAGATTATTGACGGAACACGCTGTGAACTGAAACATCTCATTAGCAGCAGGAGCAGAAAGAAAAATCGATTCCCCAAGTAGCGGCGAGCGAAACGGGAAGAGCCCAAACCAGAGTGCTTGCATTCTGGGGTTGTAGGACTGATAAATAGGAGTTACAAAAGTGTTTTATAGCAGAACAAGTTGGGAAACTTGGCTAAAGAGGGTGATAGCCCCGTACGCGAAATAAAGCACACTTCTTTCAGGATCCTGAGTACGGCCGGACACGTGAAATCCGGTCGGAATCTGCGGGGACCATCCCGTAAGGCTAAATACTCCCTAGTGACCGATAGTGAACCAGTACCGTGAGGGAAAGGTGAAAAGCACCCCGGAAGGGGAGTGAAATAGTTCCTGAAACCACGACGCCTACAAGAAGTCAGAGCCCGTTAATGGGTGATGGCGTGCCTTTTGTAGAATGAACCGGCGAGTTACGGTATCGTGCGAGGTTAAGGTGGAAAGACCGGAGCCGCAGCGAAAGCGAGTGTGAATAGCGCGAATAGTACGATGCTGTAGACCCGAAACCAGGTGACCTACCCATGGTCAGGATGAAGGTGAGGTAAAACTTACTGGAGGTCCGAACCGGTGCATGTTAAAAAATGCTCGGATGAACTGTGGGTAGCGGTGAAATTCCAAACGAACCTGGAGATAGCTGGTTCTCTCCGAAATAGCTTTAGGGCTAGCCTCATTATAAGCATACTGGAGGTAGAGCACTGTTAAGCCTAGGGGCCCATCTCGGGTTACCAAAGTTTGATAAACTCCGAATGCCAGCTATGTATGAATGGGAGTCAGACGATGAGTGATAAGATCCACCGTCGAAAGGGGAACAGCCCAGATCGCCAGTTAAGGTCCCTAAATATATGTTAAGTGGAAAACGATGTGATAGTGCATAGACAACTAGGATGTTGGCTCAGAAGCAGCCACCATTTAAAGAGTGCGTAATAGCTCACTAGTCGAGTGCCATTGCGCGGAAAATGTACCGGGGCTAAACATATTACCGAAACTGCGGGTGTACTTAAAAGTACGCGATAGGAGAGCGTTGTAAGGGCAATGAAGGTAGACTGTAAGGACTACTGGAGCGCTTACAAGTGAGAATGCCGGTATGAGTAGCGAAAGACAGGTGAGAATCCTGTCCACCGAATGACTAAGGTTTCCTGGGGAAGGCTCGTCCTCCCAGGGTTAGTCGGGACCTAAGGCGAGGCTGAGAAGCGTAGTCGATGGATAACAGGTTGAGATTCCTGTACCAGTAGTAATGCGTTTGACCGATGGAGGGACGCAGGAGGCTAACAGAAGCGCACCGATGGATGAGTGCGTGCAAGCAGTAAGTTTGGCGAAGAGTGAAATGCTTTTTACTGATAAGAACAAGCTGTGATGCGGATCGAAATAAAGTAGAGAAGTCTGAGATGTCACACTGCCGAGAAAAGCTTCTAGGAAGTATTACACTGCCCGTACCGCAAACCGACACAGGTAGTCGAGTGGAGAACACTAAGGTGAGCGAGAGAACCCTCGTTAAGGAACTCGGCAAAATGACCCCGTAACTTCGGGAGAAGGGGTGCTCATTGTAAAAGATGAGCCGCAGTGAATAGGCCCAGGCGACTGTTTATCAAAAACACAGGTTTCTGCAAAATCGTAAGATGAAGTATAGGGGCTGACGCCTGCCCGGTGCTGGAAGGTTAAAAGGAGTGCTTAGCTTCGGCGAAGGTACGAATTGAAGCCCCAGTAAACGGCGGCCGTAACTATAACGGTCCTAAGGTAGCGAAATTCCTTGTCGGGTAAGTTCCGACCCGCACGAAAGGCGTAACGATCTGGGCACTGTCTCAACGAGGGACTCGGTGAAATTTAAATACCCGTGAAGATGCGGGTTACCCGCGACAGGACGGAAAGACCCCATGGAGCTTTACTGTAGCTTGATATTGAATGTTTGTGCTGCTTGTACAGAATAGGTAGGAGACGAAGAGGATTGGACGCCAGTCTAGTCGGAGTCACAAAGTGGGATACTACCCTCGTTGTATGAACATTCTAACACTGGTCACTCAACGTGATCGTGGACAGTGTCTGGCGGGCAGTTTGACTGGGGCGGTCGCCTCCTAAAAGGTAACGGAGGCGCTCAAAGGTTTGCTCAGAATGGTTGGAAATCATTCGTAGCGTGTAAAGGCATAAGCAAGCTTGACTGCGAGAGCAACAACTCGAGCAGGTACGAAAGTAGGACTTAGTGATCCGGTGGTTCCGCATGGAAGGGCCATCGCTCAACGGATAAAAGCTACCCTGGGGATAACAGGCTCATCTCCCCCAAGAGTCCACATCGACGGGGAGGTTTGGCACCTCGATGTCGGCTCATCGCATCCTGGGGCTGTAGTCGGTCCCAAGGGTTGGGCTGTTCGCCCATTAAAGCGGTACGCGAGCTGGGTTCAGAACGTCGTGAGACAGTTCGGTCCCTATCCGTCGCGGGCGCAGGAAATTTGAGAGGAGTTGCCCTTAGTACGAGAGGACCGGGGTGAACAAACCGCTGGTGTACCAGTTGTTCCGCCAGGAGCATCGCTGGGTAGCTATGTTTGGAAGAGATAAACGCTGAAAGCATCTAAGTGTGAAACTCGCCTCGAGATGAGATTTCCCATTCGTAAGAAGTAAGACCCCTTAGAGATTATGAGGTAGATAGGCTAGAAGTGGAAGTTGAGCGATCAATGTAGCGGACTAGTACTAATAGGTCGAGGACTTAACCAAAGTCAAGAACGGAAGTTCAAGAGAAGATATGAGTGGCAAAATTTAGAAGAAGAATTTGATACTATTTAGTTTTGAGTGTAAAACTCAAAGGTGTCGTGTTGATAGCATAGAGGACACACCTGTTCCCATTCCGAACACAGAAGTTAAGCTCTATCACGCCGAAAGTAGTTGCCGGATCGCTGGCTGCGAGGATAGGAAGATGCGGTGCCGTACATAGAGAGTACTCTGAGAAGGGTATTTTTGGTTTCAAGAGAAAGAAAAGTAACACGAGGGTAAGGAAGAATCGGGAGAGGTGTCCGAGTCTGGCCGAAGGAGCATGGTTGGAAACTATGTAAGCAAGGAATTGTTTCGAGGGTTCGAATCCCTTCCTCTCCATTATGGACGCTTAGCTCAGCTGGGAGAGCACCTGCCTTACAAGCAGGGGGTCACAGGTTCGATCCCTGTAGCGTCCATTGGCGAAAGCCAAAAAGAACACCCTGGCACGTCGAAAGCGTTGCCGACTTAGCTCAGTTGGTAGAGCATCGCTCTTGTAAAGCGGGGGTCGAAGGTTCGAGTCCTTTAGTCGGCATGATTATTATGCGGAAGTAGTTCAGTGGTAGAACATCACCTTGCCATGGTGGGGGTCGCGGGTTCGAATCCCGTCTTCCGCTTATATGCCGATGTGGCGGAATAGGCAGACGCACAGGACTTAAAATCCTGCGATAGAGATATCGTACCGGTTCGATCCCGGTCGTCGGCATATATGCACCTATAGCGCAATTGGATAGAGCGTCTGACTACGAATCAGGAGGTTGCAGGTTCGACTCCTGCTAGGTGCATAGAGGTTGAAGTGATTCAAACTCTTTTTTTAAGTTTAAAGGGGCAGTGCTCTGATAGAACTTATCGGGACGTAGCTCAGCTTGGTAGAGCACCTGGTTTGGGACCAGGGGGTCGCAGGTTCGAATCCTGTCGTCCCGATTGGCAACAAACAGTGTTGTCAAAGAAGATCGCGGTGTAGCTCAGCTGGCTAGAGCGTCCGGTTCATACCCGGGAGGTCGAGGGTTCGATCCCCCCTGCCGCGATAGGCTTGATAAAGGACCTTTAGCTCAGTTGGTTAGAGCAGACGGCTCATAACCGTCCGGTCGTTGGTTCGAGTCCAACAAGGTCCATGCAGGACTAGGCTGTATGGGAACAGAAGATGGAGAATTACCCAAGTCTGGCTGAAGGGAACGGTCTTGAAAACCGTCAGGTCGAGAAATCGGCGCGTGGGTTCGAATCCCACATTCTCCTTAGGTAGAGATACCGACATAAAATTATCGCGGGATGGAGCAGTCTGGTAGCTCGTCGGGCCCATAACCCGAAGGTCGCAGGTTCAAATCCTGCTCCCGCAATTGGTCGCATGGTCCAGTTGGTTAGGACGCCTGCCTGTCACGCAGGAGATCGCGGGTTCGAGCCCCGCTGTGACCGTTTAGTGTGACGAACACATGCTAAGTAAGATGGCGCTGTAGCTCAGTTGGTAGAGCATACGATTGAAGCTCGTAGTGTCGGCGGTTCGACTCCGTCCAGCGCCATAGATGTGCGAAGGTACATTGGTAGAAGTGATGCGAATGTAGTTCAATGGTAGAATTCCAGCCTTCCAAGCTGGCTATGCGGGTTCGATTCCCGTCATTCGCTTTTATGCACCGATGCGCATAAAGAGAGAATGGGCTATTAGCTCAGTTGGTTAGAGCGCTGTGTTGATAACGCAGAGGTCCCAGGTTCGAGTCCTGGATGGCCCATTGGTGAGCAAGTTTCGATTGAAGCTTGCTTTTTTTGTTCGTTTTCGATACAATAAACGTATTAACTTACCATAAGTAGGCTATTTAAGAAAGTTGTTGGATGATGAAAAGCAACGAGCTGAAATTCCAGTAAGTCTCAGTAGTGGGGTAATACCGCTCGGTCATTCACCGTTATCAGATAACGAGTGTTATGTATTAACGTACATAGAATCTGGGTGGTACCACGGAAGCGTATTTTCGTCCCTTATCCTTTTTGGATGGGATGAAAATACGTTTTTTAATATTAAGTATATTATATGGAGGAGAAAGTTATGTTAGATATGAAATATTTGCGTAAAAATATCACGGAGGTCACACAAAAGCTTCAGAATCGTGGTGTTGCACCAGAAAATGTGAGAACATTGTTGACGTTAGACCAAGAGAGACGTGAAACAATTCAAATAGTTGAAAATTTAAAAGCTGATAGAAATACTACATCTGAAAAAATTGCATATGCTAAGCGTAATCATGAAGATGCAAGTCAAATCATTGCAATGATGCAAAAGGTTAGTCAGGAGATTAAAACATTAGACGCGCGCCAGTTAGAATTAAATGAGCAAGTACAAAATTTAGCGGCGCATTTTCCTAATTTAGCGGCAAATGATGTGCCCATAGGACCAGATGAATCATCTAATATTGAGCAACGTGTCTGGGAACCAGCTGATTATCAACAGCGTCCACAGGTGCTATTAAAGACACCCGAATGGTTAAAAGCACATTATGATATTGGTGAACAGTTAGGTATTTTAGACTTTGAACGTGGAGCAAAAGTATCAGGGGCACGCTTTCTTTACTATGTTGGCGATGGAGCAAGATTAGAACGAGCAATTTATAATTTTATGCTGGACGAACATCGTAAAGAGGGGTATACCGAAATGATTACCCCTATTGTGGTGAATGATTCTGCTATGTTTGGTACGGGTCAATATCCAAAATTTCAAGATGATGCTTATCGTGTGGCTGGTTTGGAACAAACGTATATCCCAACAGCTGAGGTACCTTTAACAAACTATTATTCAGGTGAAACACTGCCTACTGCTGATTTACCTATTAAGTTGACAGCATTGTCGCCTTCGTTCCGAAAAGAAGCTGGTGCTGCTGGTAAAGATACACGTGGATTGATTCGCTTACATCAATTTAATAAAGTTGAAATGGTCAAGTTCACTAAGCCAGAACAATCTTATACTGAATTGGAAAGTATGACAGCGAATGCAGAAAACATTTTGCAAAAATTAGAGTTACCTTACCACGTTATTATGCTTTCAACAGGAGATATGGGCTTTTCTGCTGCTAAAACATATGATATAGAGGTTTGGATGCCACAACAAAATTTGTACCGTGAAATTTCTTCGGTGTCAAATACTGAGGATTTTCAGGCACGTCGCATGCATATTACTTATCGAGATGATGATAATAAGTTACAACTTGTGCACACACTGAATGGCTCTGGTTTAGCAGTTGGCCGGACTGTTGCAGCAATTTTAGAAAACTATCAAAACGAAGATGGATCCGTAACAATTCCTCAAGCTTTACGACCATACATGGGTGAGCAAGATAAATTAGTTGCTACGTCACATCATTAATCATGAAAAACCTGTATTTATCAGGCTTTTTTGATATAATTGACAGTAGACTATTGTGCGCAAAATTACACAAATTAAGACTTCAGAGGAGAAACACACGATAAAATAATGTTGTGTGTTAAAAATAATGGCAAATCCAATACGTAAATTAGTTGATAATTCTAAAAAACAATTAAAAGAATTAAGTCATATTGCTGATCAAGTAGAAAGTTATGCTGACCAAATGGCTGCGATGTCTGATGAAGAATTGCAAGCAAAGACGCCAATGTTTAAGCAAATTATTGCGGATGCAATGGCTGATGTAAAGGGCCAAGACAAACAAAATAAAATGTTGGCAAAAACGTTGGATGAGATTTTGCCTCAGGCTTTTGCTGTGGCACGTGAAGGGGCAAAAAGAGTTTTAGGATTGTACCCATTTCATGTCCAAATAATGGGATCTGCGGCGTTACATGATGGCAATTTAGCTGAAATGCGTACTGGAGAGGGAAAAACCTTAACAGCCACGATGACAGTTTATTTAAATGCGTTATCTGGACGTGGCGTTCATGTTGTTACTGTAAATGATTATCTGTCAGCACGTGATGCAGAACAGATGGGCCAATTATATAATTGGCTTGGTTTATCGGTAGGTGTTAACGTTGGTGATTCACCCGCAGATGAAAAACGTGCGGCGTATGACGCCGACATTACGTATTCAACTAACTTTAATATTGGTTTTGATTATTTGCGTGATAATATGGTACGTCGTGCAGATGAACGTGTGATGCAACGTGGCTTGAATTTTGCGTTAATTGATGAGGCTGATTCTATTTTAATTGACACGGCACGTACCCCCTTGATTATTTCAGGACCAGGTTCGGGTGTTTCTCAACTATATGCCCGTGCCGATCGTTTTGTAAAAACATTACAAAACGAGGAAGATTATAAAATTGATGAAGAAGCCAAAACAACGATGTTAACAAATGAAGGCATTCATAAAGGTGAAATTTTCTTCAATTTGGATAATTTATATGATGCTGGTGATACTGCTTTAACGCATCATATTGATCAAGCATTACGAGCTAACTTGAATTATATTAACGATAAAGATTACGTCGTGCAAGCGGGTGAAGTTAAATTAATTGACCAATCAACTGGACGTATTTCAGAAGGCACACGGCTATCAGATGGTCTCCATCAAGCGATTGAAGCCAAAGAAGGCGTGGATATTCAAGAAGAAAATAAGTCTATGGCACAAATTACATATCAGAATTTGTTCCGTATGTATAAAAAGTTGTCAGGTATGACTGGAACCGCTAAAACCGAAGAGGAAGAATTACGCGAAATTTATAATATGGAAGTCGTTACTATTCCGACAAACCGTCCGATTAAACGCGTGGATTACGCTGACTTGCTATATCCTTCAATTCGTGCAAAGTATAATGCTGTTGTTAAAATGATACAGGATTTGCACACTAAGGGGCAACCAATTTTGATTGGTACTGGATCGGTAGAATCTTCTGAACTGTTATCTAAGATTTTGATGGCACAAAATGTACCACACAATGTTTTAAATGCTAAAAATAATGCTAAGGAAGCAGAAATCATTGCGAATGCAGGACAACGAGGGGCTGTCACTGTTGCAACAAACATGGCAGGTCGTGGGACAGATATTAAACTTGGCCCAGGTGTTGCTGATTTGGGTGGCTTGGTAGTTATTGCGACTGAACGACATGAATCACGTCGAATTGATAATCAGTTACGTGGTCGTGCAGGGCGTCAAGGTGATGCAGGATTTTCACAATTCTTTTTATCACTCGAAGATGATTTAATGATCCGTTTTGGCGCTGATCGTATTCGAGTACTTTGGGAACGGATGAATCTTGATGAAGAAGAGACGGTTATTAAGAATCGTTTGATAACACGTTCAGTAGAATCAGCTCAAAAACGTGTTGAAGGTAATAACTATGATACACGTAAGAATGTTTTGCAATATGATGACGTTGTACGTGAACAACGAGAGCTTATTTATCAACAACGAGATATCGTTATTGATGAAAAGAAGTCCCTTGAGTGGGTCTTGATGCCCATGGTTGAGCGGACAATTAATCGTGTTGTAGACGCGCAGACAAAAAGCAAAAAAACAGCAGAGTGGCATTTAGATCAAATCATTATTTTTGCAAATAATGCACTAGTCCGTGATGGTGACGTGACGGTGAAGCAGTTACAAGACTTGTCTCGTGACGAGATTCAGACGACATTGTTGGACTTATCCAAGACAAATTATAAAGTTAAAAAAGGACAGCTATACGACCCAGATCAAATGTTGGAATTTGAAAAAGTTGTTATTTTACGTGCTGTTGATCAACACTGGACGGATCATATTGATTCATTAGACCGTCTAAGACAAGGTGTGGGACTACGTGGTTATGGCCAATTGAATCCACTAATAGAGTATCAAAACGAAGCATTTACAAACTTTAATAAAATGATTGTTGATGTTGAATATGATGCAACTCGAACGTTTATGAAGGCTGAAATCCGTCAGAATTTGAAAGCGTAAACAATAGTTATGGTTTGTTATTAGTAGACGCTCATAATGATTGCTGCTGAAGAAAGCAACATTAAGGATAACAAGCATAGTACACTTTTTTGTTTTGAAGGGACACAGTAATAATGGAAATTATCGATGCAAAGCATGCTGCAGCAGATATTCAAGAAAATATCGCTCGCTTTCGTGGTACATTAGATTTAGAAGCGTTGACAGAAGAAATTGCCGACTTTGAAAATCGTATGACAGAGCCTGGTTTTTGGGATGATAACGTCAAGGCACAAAAAGTAATTGAAGAAAACAACGTATTAAAAAATCGTCGTGATTCATTTTTGAATTTAACGAATCAAGCTGAAGAAATTGAGTTGTTAATTGAGATGCTCTCAGAAGATGACACTGATGTTGAAGTAGTGGCAGAACTTGAAGAAACTGTCGCTAAAGCACAAAAGGACATTGAAACATACAATTTAGAGCAGTTGTTAACAGAACCATATGACGCCAATAATGCCATTTTAGAAGTACATCCAGGATCGGGTGGCACAGAGTCAACTGATTGGGGTGCAAACTTGTATCGTATGTATACACGTTGGGCACAACAACATGGGTTCCAAGTTGACGTTTTAGATTATCACTCTGGTGATGAGGCTGGTATTGATAGTGCAACGATTAAAATTACTGGGCATAATGCTTTCGGCTTTTTGCGTAGTGAAAAAGGCGTTCATCGCTTTGTACGTATTTCACCTTTTGATTCAGCGGGACGTCGTCACACAAGTTTCGTGAGTGTCGAGGTTATGCCAGAATTAGATGACACAATTGAAGTAGAAGTACGTGATGATGATGTTAAAATGGACGTTTTCCGTTCCGGTGGTGCCGGTGGACAAAACGTGAACAAGGTGTCAACTGGTGTGCGTTTGACTCATGAACCAACGGGTATTGTCGTATCATCGACAGTAGATCGTACGCAGTATGGTAATCGTGAATATGCCATGCGTCTGTTAAAAAGTAAACTATACCAACTCGAACTGGAAAAGCAAGAGGCAGAGCGTGCTGCACTAACAGGTGAAAAATTAGAGAATGGCTGGGGATCTCAGATACGTTCGTACGTGCTGCATCCATATCAAATGGTCAAAGATCATCGAACAGACTATGAAACTAATCAACCACAACAAGTATTAGATGGCGATTTAGATCCTTTTATAAATGCTTATCTACAATGGCAATTAAGTTTGAAAAACCCAAATTAAAATGAGTGAAGGTCGAAACAATTAGTTTCGGCTTTTTGAATTATGAAACAAATTAGTTTCTAATGTGCGTGTAATGCGCTATAATATAAGTCAACATTAGACATTAACTGCCTAATAAATGGAGGGCAAAATATGGATACCAACTATACACCAAGTGCACAAAACGTATTAGTTTTAGCACAAGAACAATCTAAATATTTCAAACATCAAGCCGTGGGAACAGAACATTTATTACTTGCCTTAGCTATTGAAAAGGAAGGTATCGCCAGTAAAATACTTGGACAATTTAATGTGGCGGATGATGATATTCGTGAAGAAATAGAACACTTTACTGGATACGGTATGACCACACGCTATGATAAAAATAGTTACTTGCCATATTCGCCAAAAGCCTCTGATATTTTACGTCAGTCAGGTGAGGAAGCACGTACGTTAGGACAGCCAAAGGTTGGCACAGAGCATATTTTGTTGGCACTATTACAGGATGAAAGTATTTTGTCATCACGTATTTTACTTGCCTTAGATGCTAATTTACAAGACATGAAACGTGCTATTTTACGCAAATTAGGCATCACTGATGTGCGCAAACAATTGAAACAACGTGATAAACAACAAACACAAGGGACGCCAACTTTGGATGGATTAGCCCGCGATTTGACACAAATGGCTAAAGAAGGGAAGTTAGATCCAATTATTGGTCGTTCAAAAGAAGTTCGACGGGTTGTTCAAATATTATCTCGTCGTACTAAAAACAACCCAGTGCTAATTGGCGAACCTGGTGTTGGGAAAACAGCTATCGCTGAAGGTTTAGCGCAACAAATTGTTAATGATGATGTGCCGGCAACTTTAAAAAACAAGCGTTTAATGGCTTTGGATATGGGATCATTGGTCGCAGGAACAAAATACCGAGGTGAATTTGAGGATCGATTAAAGAAAATCATTGATGAAATTTATCAAGATGGTAATGTTATTTTATTCATCGATGAATTACACACACTCATTGGTGCGGGTGGTGCTGAGGGGGCAATTGATGCTTCCAACATTTTGAAACCAGCTTTAGCACGAGGAGAATTGCAAACATTAGGTGCGACAACTTTTGATGAATATCAAAAGTATGTCGAATCTGATGCCGCATTGGAACGTCGTTTTGCACCGGTCACAGTGAATGAACCGACACAAGCGGATGCTATTGCAATATTAACAGGTATTCGTCCCAAGTTTGAAGCGCATCATCAGGTTCAAATTGATGATGAAGCCATTGAAGCGGCAGTTAAGTTGTCATCTCGTTATATTACCGATCGTTTTTTGCCAGATAAAGCGATTGATTTGATGGATGAAGCAGGCGCAAAAGTACGTATTGATGCAATTGATAAGCCAACGCCAATGAGCCGAAGTAAGGCACGTTTGGTGGCAGTGACGGCTGCTAAGGATGAAGCAATTACAGCGCTTAATTTTGAAGAAGCGGCCAAGCAGCGTGCAGAAGAAATGAAGTTAAAAACAAAAATCGATAAAATGACTGCAAAATTGTCAGTTGATGAAAATAATGATCAACCCAAATATAATCTACATGTCTCAGCGGAAGATATTAGTGAAGTGATTTCACAGCAAACAGGTGTACCTTTAACACAACTTGAAAAAAGTGAACAACAACGCTTGGTAAACTTAGAAGCTGTTTTGGGTAAACGTGTTATTGGACAAAAAACTGCCATCTCAGCTGTCGCACGTGCAATTCGACGTGCGCGATCTGGCTTAAAGGATCCGAGTCGTCCAATTGGTGCGTTTATGTTCTTAGGGCCAACCGGTGTTGGTAAGACAGAGTTAGCTAAAGCATTGGCTGAAGCTATGTTTGGTAGTGAAGATAATATGATTCGAATTGATATGTCTGAGTACCAGGAAAGATGGTCTTCCTCACGTTTGGTTGGTTCAGCGCCAGGGTATGTTGGTTATGATGAAGGTGGTCAATTAACTGAACAAGTGCGAAATCATCCATATTCTGTTGTTTTATTAGATGAGGCAGAAAAAGCACATCAAGACATATTTAATCTCATGTTGCAGGTGTTTGATGATGGTTACCTGACGGACTCGAAAGGTCGTAAAATTGATTTTAGAAATACAATCATTATTATGACGTCTAACCTGGGCGCTACACGTTTACGTGATGAAAAGTCAATGGGGTTTGGTGCCGTTGATTTAAAGAATAACAATGAGGCTGTTGCTGAAAAAATCCGCGAAACATTAAAGGAAACCTTCCGTCCAGAATTTATTAATCGTTTGGACGAGGCTGTTGTTTTTGATTCATTAACAAAAGATGAATTACATCAAATTGTGAAATTGATGAGCCAATCAGTTTTGCAACGTGTGGCAGAGCAAGGAATTTCTGTCAAAATAACGCCCGCAGCAATTGATGTTGTTGCTAGCGCTGGATTTGATCCTGAATATGGCGCACGTCCAATACGACGGGCTTTGCAGACTCAGATTGAAGACGTATTGAGCGAAGAATTGCTACGCGGCAATATTACGACTGAAAGTTCTGTGACAATTGGTGCAAAAAATGGCGCCATTAAAATTAATATCAAGGCGCTTGAAAAATTACCAACGAAGGCATAATATTAAATTTTTTCATAAACTATTAAATATAATGATTTTTTCAAATAAAATAGCACCGAGCCAACCAAAATAAAGAAATGGGACAAACGGTAGACGGCGAGCATGATGTGTCATAAGATATAGAAGCCCCGATATTGAAGCCAAAAGTAAAGTCAGTGAAAAGCTCTGTGAGGTCGTAGTCAACGCTAACAACACCAGTACCGGAATATCACCACTACCCATAACTTGACGATAGTATACTAGAAATAAACTGATAATTAGTATGGCACAAGTCGTCAATATTTTTAGATCACCCCAATTGCTAATAAATAAGTAAATAATCCCGGGAATTAAAATATCTGCATGAATACTTTCAGAGTGCCAATCTTCTAAGGCAAGAAATAACAATAAGTAGGCTGTTATCCAAGTTAAAGGGTCAGAAAATAAATAACTACCTATAATCGTACCAATGAATTCAAGATATGCGTAATGCACACCATAATGATTGTGGCAGTAACGGCAACGACCGCGAGTTAATACGGCCGATAATATAGGAATTAAATCAAACCAGCGCAAAAAATGACCACATTGCATGCAAAATGAGCGTTTAACAAAAATATGAATATGATTGTTTACACGGTCAGCAAGGCACATGACGGTTGATACGAGAACGGCATTTAAAATAATAATGAGTAAGTTTTCCATGCTGAATGATACGTAAAATAATGATAAACGCACAAAAATAATTAACTAAGCAACAAAAATAAATAAAGTATGTTGTTACCTATTGACAATAATGCTCAATCTGGTATTATATTGAACGTGCTTTTAAGTAATCTGTTCTGTGATATCATCACAACGTGCTGAATAGCGCTGTAAAGGCAATTGTCAGCAGATTTTCAGTGGTCATTTTTGTTTAAGTACAATAATGATACACCTGGAACTGTGTTATTAATAAAAATCTTAAGGAGATCGTAGAATGCCTACAATTAATCAATTAGTTCGCAAGCCTCGTAAGTCACTAGTGACTAAGTCAAAGTCACCGGCTTTGAACTTCGGCTATAATTCAATGAAAAAGAAAGCAACAAACAATGTTGCACCACAAAAGCGTGGTGTTGCCACGCGTGTTGGTACAATGACACCTAAGAAGCCTAACTCGGCTTTGCGTAAGTATGCTCGTGTGCGTCTTTCAAACTTGTATGAAGTGACTGCCTATATTCCAGGTATTGGACATAACTTGCAAGAACACTCGGTTGTTTTGATCCGTGGTGGACGTGTTAAGGATTTGCCTGGTGTACGTTACCACGTTATCCGTGGTGCATTGGATACTGCGGGCGTTGATGGTCGTATGACATCACGTTCAAAATATGGCACAAAGGCGCCAAAGAAGTAAGAAGGAGACTGACTAATGCCACGTAAAGGTTATACTAAGCGTCAGGAAGTTTTACCTGACCCAATTTACAATTCAAAACTCGTTTCACGTTTGATCAACAAGTTAATGCTTGATGGTAAACGTGGTACAGCTTCAACTATTTTGTACGATGCTTTTGATCGTATTAAGGAATCTACTGGTAATGAACCATTGGAAGTTTTCGAAAAAGCCATGGAAAACATTATGCCAGTTTTGGAAGTTAAGGCCCGCCGTGTTGGTGGTTCTAACTACCAAGTGCCTATTGAAGTCCGTCCAGACCGTCGTTCAACATTAGGACTACGTTGGTTGGTAAACTATTCACGTTTGCGTAACGAACATACAATGGACGAACGTTTGGCCAAAGAAATTATGGATGCAGCCAATGATACTGGTGCATCTGTCAAGAAGCGTGAAGATACGCATAAGATGGCCGAAGCTAACCGCGCATTTGCTCACTATCGTTGGTAAAACTTACTACGTAATGTCATATTACGTAGTGTGTGATTAGCGTTGTTTATAATTGTTACGAATTTAATTATTCACAAACACAATAAATAGCGTAAAATGAGAGTAGACGGTAATACGCTGCCAGTGTTTACCGTCAAAAAGCGAACACAATTCTGTGTCGCTTTTTGTTGCATACAGAACAAAACCAGGAGATAACTCACAATGGCAAAACGTGAATACCCACTAGAACGTACACGTAACATTGGTATCATGGCCCACATTGATGCGGGTAAGACAACAACTACGGAACGTATCTTGTACTACACAGGTAAAATTCACAAAATCGGTGAAACACATGATGGTGCTTCACAAATGGATTTCATGGAACAAGAAAAGGAACGTGGAATCACGATCCAATCAGCTGCTACAACAGCTGTTTGGCATGGTTTCTTTGACCAATTCGAAAAGACGCCTTACCGTGTTAACATCATCGATACACCAGGTCACGTGGACTTCACAATTGAAGTTGAACGTGCCTTACGTGTTTTGGATGGTGCTGTAGCTGTTTTGGATGGCGCTGCAGGTGTTGAACCACAAACTGAAACTGTTTGGCGTCAGGCAACAACATATGATGTGCCACGTATCGTGTTCGTTAACAAGATGGACAAGATGGGTGCTGACTTCCAAATGTCAGTTGACTCAATACATGAACGTTTACAAGTTAATGCAGAAGCAATCCAATGGCCAATTGGTGCTGAAGATGACTTTGAAGCAGTGATTGACTTGATTACACAAGAAGCTTATTATCCAGTTGATGAATTGGGTGAAAAGTGGGAAGCACGCGATATCCCTGCAGAATTGAAAGATTTATCAGAGGAAAAGCGTAACACATTGATTGAAGCTGTTGCTGATGTTGATGATGACTTGATGGAAAAGTATCTTGAAGGCGAAGACATTTCAGTTGCAGAATTGAAAGCTGCTGTTCGTCGTGCAACATTGGCTTTGCAGTTCTATCCAGTACTTGCTGGTTCAGCATATAAAGATAAGGGTGTCCAAATGATGTTGGATGCTGTTGTTGATTATTTGCCAGGACCTTTAGATGTTAAGGCATATATTGCTAACGATCCTAAGACTGGTGAAGAAATTGATTTGATTGCTGATGATAGCAAGTCGTTTGCTGCCTTAGCATTTAAGATCATGACTGATCCTTTCGTTGGTCGTTTGACATTTATGCGTGTTTATACTGGTACTTTACAGTCTGGTTCATACGTACAAAATACTTCTTCGGATACACGTGAACGTGTTGGTCGTTTGTTGCAAATGCATGCGACATCACGTACAGAAATTGAAGAAGTGTTCTCTGGTGATATCGCTGCAGCTATTGGCTTGAAGAATACCACAACTGGTGATTCATTAACAGCTGTTGATCATCAATTGGTTCTTGAATCAATGGAGTTCCCAGAACCAGTTATTGAATTAGCTATTGAGCCAAAAACAAAAGCGGATCAAGACAAGTTGTCTAATGCTATTCAAAAGTTAGCTGAAGAAGATCCTTCATTCCGTGCAACAACAAACCCTGAAACTGGTGATACTTTAATTGCTGGTATGGGTGAGTTACAGTTGGATATCATGGTTGACCGTATGCGTCGTGAATTTAACGTTGAAGCTACTGTTGGTGCACCTCAAGTTGCCTACCGTGAAGCATTCACAAAAACAGTGCAAGCGCGTGGTTACTTCAAGCGTCAATCGGGTGGTAAGGGTCAGTATGGTGATGTTTATATTGAATTCTCACCAAACGAAGAAGGCGCCGGATTTGAGTTCGATGATGCCATCGTTGGTGGTGTTGTTCCTCGTGAATATATTCCTTCAGTTGAAGCTGGTTTGAAGGACTCATTAAACGCTGGTCCTTTAGCTGGATTCCCATTGGTTGATTTGAAGGCAAAGTTGTATGACGGATCATACCACGATGTCGATTCTTCTGAAGCAGCGTTCAAAATTGCTGCCTCATTGGCCTTGAGAGAAGCTGCTAAAACAGCTGGTGCCGTTATTTTGGAACCAATCATGGCTGTTGATATTGTTGCACCTGAAGACAATCTTGGCGATGTTATGGGACACGTTTCTGCACGTCGTGGCATGATTGAAGGGCAAGAATCACGTGGACCTGTTTTGGCTGTTAAGGCCAAGGTGCCTTTGTCAGAAATGTTTGGATATGCGACAACGCTACGTTCAGCTACACAAGGTCGTGGAACTTTCCAAATGGTATTTGATCACTATGAAGCTGTTCCTAAGAACATTCAAGAAGAAATTATTAAAAACAGCGGTAAAGAAGATTAATACTTAAAGTAATATATAAATAACATTTTTTTAAGTCAACTGACCGATGGTTCAGTAAAAACGGCATCACTCTTTGGAGTGATGCCGTTTTATTTGAAAGAAAATAGAGAACAATATGAACGAAAAACATAGTAAATTTTTAATTCCAGGGATTATAGTGGTGGGAATGGTGCTGCGTTTGCCATTTACATCTATTCCACCAATTCTTGGCAGCATTGCTAAATCACAGCATGTGTCAGTTGGACAATTGGGTCTGTTAACAACAATTCCATTGATAGCATTTGCTGCATTTTCATCTCTTGCGCCGAAGACCGCTCAAAAGTTTGGTTTAGAACGCGCGTTTGCCTTAATGTTGGGTTTGATGATTATTGGTTCCATTATAAGAGTGATCAATACGCCACTCTTATACATAGGTACGTTATTGATTGGTATTGGTATTGCGCATTTGAATGTGTTGTTGCCAAGTGTTATTCGCACATATTTTCCAATGAGAATTGGGCCGATGACATCATTGTTCACATTTAGCATGATGTTGGCAACAGCTTTTGGTGCCAGCATGGCAGCGCCGATTACGGCTGTAACAAATTGGCATATATTTATCATTATGTTGACCATAGCTTTGTGTCTGGCGCTCATTATTTGGTTACCGAATGAAATATTTGCCAAAAAGCACATAGAAAAGAAAACACTAGAAAAGCATGCCATTCGAACGACAGAAAAAATAAACGTTTGGAAAAATAAATATGCTTGGTTGTTATTATTCTTTTGTGGCATGCAATCGGCAATGTTTTATGTGTTGATGGCGTGGGGGCCGACTATGGCGGTGCAGTCAGGCCTATCACCAACTATTGCTGGGATATTTTCTGGTTTGAATTCGTTGATTGGTTTACCATTTGCACTGGTTATACCAACCATAATTGCACGATTGACGCGTAAACAACGGCAAATTTTAATGAGTATTATTTCTTTGACTGGTGTGATTGGCTATTTGTTATTATTGTATCCTTCGGGTACTTTTAGTTACTGGTTAGTGGTTAATTTATTAATTGGTATTAGTACATCTGGCTTATTTCCTTATTTACTAACCACGTTTAGTTTGAAGACAAGCGGTCCAAGTCAAACAGCACAAATATCAGGTATGGTCCAGACTGGGGGCTACTTAATTGCGGCGCTCGGTCCTGCATTATTTGGGTATGCTTTTTCTTGGTTTAATAGTTGGACACCACAAATTGTGGTCATTTTGATATTATTTATATTAATGATTATTGCGATGGTTATAGTTGAAAGAAAAGATAAAATATTGTAACGAGAAAAGCATGTAACCAGTGAAGTTGCATGCTTTTCTTGTTACAATAGATTTATTGAATAAAAGTGAGGGTTGAGAATTGACTAACACATCAACACCAATTATTGAATTTAAAAATGTCGGATTGTCTTATGGCGATGACGAGGTTTTGAAGAACATTGATCTCGAGTTGGAGGCAGGGAAGTTTTATACGTTGTTGGGACCTTCAGGATCAGGTAAGACAACTATCTTAAATTTAATTTCGGGTCAACTGACTGTCACACACGGTGATATTTTATTTGAGGGGAATGTTATTAATGACGTACCTGTTGAAAAGCGGCATATGAATACGGTTTTTCAAGATTATGGTTTATTTCCAAATATGACCGTTTTTGAAAATGTCGCGTTTGGTCCAAGCATTAAAGGGATGAGCAAACAAGCTATCAAAGCTAAAGTGACAGAAATGTTAGCTTTGGTTAAATTAAGCCAATATGCTGATCGAGAAATTACAGAACTATCCGGTGGGCAACGTCAGCGTGTTGCAATAGCGCGTGCTTTGGCAAATGACCCTGAAGTTCTATTATTGGACGAACCATTATCTGCGTTGGATTATAAATTACGTAAAGAAATGCAATATGAACTACGAGAAATTCAACAGCGTCTTGGCATAACATTTGTCTTTGTAACGCATGATCAGGAAGAAGCATTGGCAATGTCTGATTGGATTTTTGTGATGAATGACGGAGTCATTCAACAAAATGGTTCACCAGAAGACATATATGATGAACCAATTAATCATTTTGTTGCTGATTTTATTGGCGAATCAAATATTTTAGAGGGCATTATGAAGTCAGACTATCTTGTACACTTTACAGGAAAAGATTTTGAAAATGTCGATGCTGGTATGCGACAAGATGAACGTGTTGAAGTGGTGTTGCGTCCAGAGGATTTAGATTTAACAGCAGTTGAGAATGGCAAATTAATTGTTACTATTGCTGATCAATCATTTCGCGGAGATTATTATGAAATTACGGCAATAGATGATGATGGTAATGAGTGGCAAGTGCAAGCGACAAATAAAGTGACAATAGATGAGCGTGTTGGCTTGACGTTTGATCCTGAAGATATCCATATTATGCGATTTAATGAATCTGAAAATGATTTTGACGCGCGCTTGGAAAGTTATGAGGGTGATGGAGATGATGCCAAAAAGTAAGAAACAACGGCAATTGTTTTATTTGATTCCCTACGGTATATGGCTTTTATTGTTTGTGGTGGCGCCGTTGATTTTATTACTTTTCCAGTCATTAACAACACAAAATGGGCATTTTACGTTACATAATTATGCTGTCTATTTTTCTAGTGCCACGTACTTATTGATGACTTTCAATTCTGTTTGGTATGCCTTTTTAATTACTGTCATCACTTTAATAATTAGCTATCCTACAGCTTATCTACTGAATCAATTAAAGCAAAAACAGTTTTGGTTGTTATTAGTTATTTTACCTACCTGGATTAATTTACTGTTAAAAACCTATGCTTTCATAGGGCTACTGTCAAAAACAGGGACGGTTAACAATTTTATTAGTTTATTTGGTATTGTACCGCAACAATTACTTTTTTCAAATTGGAGTTTTCTATTAGTTGCGGCCTATATTGAAATTCCGTTCATGATATTACCAATTTTCAATTCTTTAGCTGACATTAATCCAAGGTTGGAACAAGCGAGCAGAGATTTAGGTGCTAATAGGTGGCAGACATTGCGACGTGTCATCATGCCACTATCAATGCCTGGTATTAAGGCTGGTATCCAAGCAGTGTTTATTCCAAGCCTGTCTTTATTTATGATTACACGTCTGATAGGCGGAAATCGTGTGATTACTTTGGGGACAGCCATTGAAGAACATTTTTTAGTCACACAAAATTGGCAACTAGGATCGACAATTGGTGTTATTTTGATTGTAGCTATGGTGATTACTATGATTTTGACACGTGATCGTGGACCGAAGTCAGCTAGGAAGTGAGGTTAAATAAATGCGTCGAAAATTTAAATGGACTAATCTTTATTTATGGGTTGTTTTTATACTATTGTATCTCCCTATTTTTTTCCTAATTGTCTATTCTTTTAATGCTGGGGATGCGATGCAAGGCTGGGATGGCTTTTCCTTAAAACATTATAGTGAGTTGTTTGCAGACACACGTATATTAGAAATTGTTGTGAGTACATTTTTGATTGCACTTTTATCATCACTAATTGCTAGTATTATTGGTACGGCGGGTGCATTATATATCTATAATTTAAAATATACATTAGTGAAAAACGTTTTTCTTTCCTTAAATAATATTTTATTGGTTTCTCCAGATGTTATTATTGGTGCATCATTTTTAATTTTGTTTACAGTGATGGGGTTTGCACTGGGGTTCACATCGGTTTTGTTATCACACATTGCCTTTAGTATTCCGATTGTTGTGCTAATGGTGCTACCACGTTTACAGGAGATGAATCAATCATTGGTCGCAGCGGCGAAGGATTTAGGGGCAAATAATTGGCAAATGCTTTCTCGTGTGATTTTACCGGTTATCTCACCGGGTATATTGGCGGGATTTTTTATGGCATTTACTTATTCACTTGATGATTTTGCAGTCACTTTTTTTGTGACAGGGAATGGTTTCACAACCTTGTCGGTAGAAATATATTCTCGTGCACGTCAAGGGGTCAGTCTCGAGATCAATGCGTTATCAGCAATGATGTTTATGGTGTCGTTGGTGCTGGTATTGTTTTACTATGTTATTTCAACGCGTGCTGTAAAGAATAAAAAGCGTGGCACAAGACTTGTTCTGCCAGCATCTGAGGGATTGTGATATGCGAAAAATACTAACGAGTATTATGGCTATTCTCGTAGTTGTCCTCATATTATTTGGGACACAACGTTATTTGTCATTAAAAACTGGTACAGGCGTTTCATCGTCTAAAGTTTTAAACCTTTATAATTGGGGTGATTATATTGACCCTGCGTTACTTAAGAAGTTTACGAAGGAAACGGGATATAAGGTCAGCTATGAAACATTTGATTCAAACGAAGCCATGTACACTAAAATTAAACAAGGTGGCACATCATATGATTTAGCGGTGCCTTCGGACTATATGATTCAAAAAATGAAGCGTGAAAACTTACTTTTACCCATAGATCACAATAAACTAACGGGTATGAACAACTATGATAAGCGTTTCTTAAATCAAGCGTTTGATAAAAATAATCACTATTCTTTACCTTATTTTTGGGGAACATTAGGTATCATTTATAATGATCAATATGTTAAGGCCAAAGATGTTCAACATTGGGATGATCTCTGGTCACCAAGATTTAAGAATCAAATCATGCTTGTTGATTCGGCACGTGATGCGCTTGCTATAGCGTTAATTACACAAAATAGGTCAGTGAATGATAAATCTCGTGCAGATCTTGCTAGAGCGCAAGCAAAATTGCGTCAGTTGATGCCGAATGTCAAAGCTATCGTGGCTGATGAAATTAAAATGTATATGGCTCAAAATGAGGCGTCAATTGCGGTTACTTATTCAGGAGAGGCTTCTGAGGCATTGAGTAATAATAAACATTTACACTATATCGTGCCAAGTGAAGGATCAAATCTTTGGTTTGACAATATTGTTATGCCAAAAACTGCGAAACATAAAGCGGCTGCGTATGCTTTTCTTAACTTTATAAGTGAACCTAAAAACGCCGCCCAAAACGCGGAATACATTGGCTATGCAACGCCAAATAAAGCGGCACTAGCGTTGTTACCTCGTGCGATCCGTGATGATAAACAGTTTTATCCAGATAATCAAACAGTGAGTCGGTTACAAGTATATGATGATTTAGGGCAACTATGGACAGAACGATACAATGATGCTTTCTTAGAATTTAAAATGACGCCAAGATGAAAAAGCATGAAATGGTTGTGCGCAATAGTTTAATCGTGTGAATAATAAAAATGAAAGTCTTGAAATCATAGAGATAAGTTTATAAAAACTGTTGCATTATAGTGAAGGTTCTGGTATTATAAATAAGTACGCTTTTGGAACAGTAGTCACATAAACCTACCGAAAGCCTGGTGTATCAATGTTTAGCGATGATGATTAAGGTTGCGACACGCGCGGCCGCGTTGCCATGGGCGCGCAGAACACAAGCAGTGTTGTCGGTTTTTAATCGAAGTTAGCTGATTTACAAAATCAACGAGGAGGCACGAAAGAATGGCACAAAAGAAAATCCGTATCCGTTTAAAGGCATACGAGCACCGCATCTTAGACCAATCAGCAGAAAAAATTGTTGAAACGGCTAAGCGCACGGGCGCAGAAATTGCTGGTCCTATTCCGCTACCAACTGAACGTACATTATATACAATTTTACGTTCACCACATAAGCATAAGGATAGTCGCGAACAATTTGAAATGCGTACGCACAAGCGTTTGATTGACATTGTGAACCCCACTGACAAGACAGTTGACGCATTGCGTAAACTTGAATTGCCATCTGGTGTTGCAATCGAAATCAAGTTGTAATTCTACGGAATACACTTCGCGTCTCATTAATAATGAGACGAAAATATTGTCAAACAAAATAATTAAGGAGATTAGTCATGACTAAAGGTATCTTAGGCCGTAAAGTCGGTATGACTCAGGTTTTCACTGAAATTGGTGAATTGATCGCCGTAACTGTTGTTGAAGCTACACCAAACGTTGTTTTGCAAGTTAAAAATGCAGAAACAGACGGATATAGTGCACTACAACTCGGTTACCAAGACAAGCGCACAGTTTTGTCAAACAAACCTGAACAAGGTCACGCTTCTAAAGCAAATACGACCCCTAAGCGCTACGTTCGTGAAATCCGCAATGCGGAAGGCGAATTTAACGCAGGGGATGTCATCAAAGTTGATACATTCGAAGCAGGTGAATACGTTGACGTAACCGGTATTACGAAGGGGCATGGCTTCCAAGGTAATATTAAAAAGGATGGCCAATCTCGTGGGCCTATGTCTCACGGATCGCGTTTCCATCGTCGTCCAGGTTCAATGGGTGCTGTTATCAACCGTGTTTTCAAGGGTAAGCTTTTACCTGGTCGCATGGGTAATCACAAGCGCACAATGCAAAATGTTGCCATCGTCCATGTTGACGTTGAAAACAACTTATTGCTATTGAAGGGCAATGTTCCTGGTGCAAATAAGTCACTATTAACAGTAAAATCAACTGTTAAAGTTAACGCAAAGCATCCTGAAGTTAAAATGGCTGGTGTATCTACATCTGCTGTAACTGAAGAAGCTTAATATAAACTATTAGAAAGGAGAACAATCAATCATGACTAAAGTTGCTGTATTAAAGCAAGATGGTAGTCAAGCTGCTGAAATCGAATTAAACGATGCAGTCTTTGCTGTCGAACCTAACAACACCGTTATCACAGATGCTGTATTGATGCAACGCGCATCAATGCGTCAAGGAACACATGCTGTCAAGAACCGTTCAGCGGTTTCTGGTGGTGGACGTAAGCCTTGGAAGCAAAAGGGTACTGGTCGTGCACGTGCTGGTTCAATTCGTGAACCACAATTCCGTGGTGGTGGTATTGTTTTCGGGCCTTCACCGCGTTCATACGCATATCGTATTAACCGTAAAGCATATCAACTGGCCTTGAAGTCAGTTTTGTCTCAAAAGGTTGCTGATGGTAAGTTAGTAGTAGTTGATGCTTTGTCATTTGAAGCACCAAAAACACAAGATTTCAAGAAGGTCTTAGCTAACTTGTCAGCTGACACAAAGACATTAGTAGTAGTTGATGAAAACAATGAAAATGCTATTTTGTCAGCACGTAACTTGGCTAATGTTAAAGTTATGACAACAAAGGGTATCAACGTACTCGACGTTGTTAATGCAGATAAGCTGGTGGTTGTTCAATCATCAATCGAAGAAATCCAAGGAGGTCTTGCCTAATGGATGCACGCGATATTATCCGTCGCCCTATTATCACTGAAGCTTCTATGGCGCAAACAGAACGTAAGCGCTATGTCTTCGAAGTTGATATTCGAGCAACAAAGCCTCAAATTAAAAAGGCTATTGAAGAAATTTTTGACGTTCAAGTTTCAGGCTTGAACACAGCTAATGTCCGAGGCAAGTTAAAGCGCCAGGGTCGTTACGTTGGTTACACACGTAAGTTGAAGAAGGCGACTGTAACGTTGTCAAAAGATTCAAAAGATATTCAAATCTTTAACGAAGGTTAAATCTAAAGTAGGAGGATAAGACATTGGCTATCAAGAAGTATAAGCCAACCTCTAACGGACGTCGTAACATGACGACTTCAGATTTCGCTGAAATCACGAAGTCAACGCCCGAAAAGAGTTTGTTGGCCAAAAAGTCAAAAACTGGAGCACGTAATAACTCCGGTCGTATGACAGTTCGCCACCATGCTGGTGGACACAAGCAAGCTTACCGTTTGGTAGACTTCAAACGTATTAAAGACGAGAAGACAGCTACTGTTAAAGCTATCGAATACGATCCAAATCGTACAGCAAACATTGCTTTGTTAGTATATGAAGATGGTATTAAGTCATATATCTTGGCGCCAAAAGGATTAAAGGTTGGCGATAAAGTTCAATCTGGTCCTGATGCCGACATTAAGCCCGGCAATGCCTTGCCATTGAGTAATATCCCTGAAGGTACTTTGATTCACAACATCGAATTGAAGCCTGGTAAAGGTGGTCAATTGGCACGTTCAGCTGGGACTTCAGCACAAATTTTGGGTAAAGATGGTAAGTATATCATCGTTCGTCTGACTTCAGGCGAAGTACGTTTAGTTTTGGCAACAAACCGTGCAACAATCGGTGAAGTTGGTAATGCAGAACACTCATTAATTAACTGGGGTAAGGCTGGCCGTAACCGTTGGCGTGGAAAGCGTCCACACGTTCGTGGATCAGTTATGAACCCTAACGATCACCCGCACGGTGGTGGTGAAGGTAAAGCACCAGTTGGTCGTCCAAGTCCTATGTCACCATGGGGTAAGAAGACTGCTGGTAAGAAGACTCGCGATAAGAAGAAGGCTTCAACGAAGCTTATCGTTCGTGGTCGTAAAAGTAAGTAAGGGAAAGGAGATAACTAATGGCTCGTAGTTTAAAAAAGGGACCATTTGCGGACCCACACTTGCTTAAGAAGATTGAAGCGCAAGCAGCTTCTGAAAGAAAGTCAGTGATCAAGACTTGGTCACGTCGTTCAACAATCTTCCCAAGCTTTGTTGGCTTTACAATTGCCGTTTATGATGGGCGCAAGCACGTTCCAGTTTTTGTGCAAGAAGATATGGTTGGACACAAGTTGGGTGAATTCGTTCCAACTCGTACATTCAAAGGCCACACAGCTGATGATAAGAAAACTGTTAAAAAATAAAGGAGGAAATTGAAAAATGGCTGAACAAATTACTTCAGCTCGCGCGACAGCTAAGATCGTTCGCGTTGCCCCACGCAAGGCACGCCTAGTTCTTGACACAATTCGTCGTAAGAGCGTTAACGAAGCATATGCAATTTTGAAGTTCCTACCTAACACTTCTACTGAAGATATTTATAAGGTTTTGAACTCAGCAGTTGCTAATGCTGAAAATAACTTCTCATTAGACCGAGAAGATCTTATCGTGAAGGAAGCCTTTGCTAACGAAGGACCAACGCTAAAGCGTTTCCGTCCCCGTGCCAAAGGTTCTGCTTCACCTATCAACAAGCGTACAAGTCACATCACTATTGTGGTTGCTGAGAAGGAGGCAAAGTAATGGGTCAAAAGATTAACCCTACTGGATTCCGTGTCGGAGTTATTCGCGACTGGGATGCAAAGTGGTTTGCTGACAAGGCTGATTATGCTAACCAACTTCACGAAGACTTGCGTATTCGTAAGTACATCGAAAAGAACTTAGCGGACGCCGCAGTTGATCGCATCGAAATCGAACGCAGCACAAAATCACGTGTTGACGTTTCTGTCCATACCGCCAAGCCAGGAATGGTTATTGGTAAGGGTGGTTCTGAAGTTGAAAAGCTTCGTACACAATTGGCTAAGTTAACTAATGCTGATGAAAAGGGACGCTCAAAACGTGTCTTTATCAACATTGTTGAAATCAAGAAGCCTGACTTGTCAGCACACTTGGTTGGACAACAAATCGCTGGTGATTTGGAACGCCGTGTGGCTTTCCGTCGCGCTATGCGTGGCGCAATCCAACGTGCGACACGTTCAGGTGCTAAGGGTATCAAAGTTATGGTTTCAGGTCGTTTGAATGGAGCAGATATTGCTCGTATCGAACAGTACACTGAAGGAACTGTTCCTTTGCATACTTTGCGCGCTGATATCGACTACTCATGGGACGAAGCAATGACTGCTTATGGTAACTTGGGTATCAAGACTTGGATCTACCGTGGCGATATTTTACCACAAAAAAAGAACAGTAAGTAAGGAGGGAAGCGAACATGTTAGTACCAAAGCGTGTTAAATTCCGTCGTGTACACCGTGGCCACATGCGTGGCGAAGCAAAGGGTGGAAAGACGGTAACGTTCGGTGATTTTGGCTTACAAGCAACAACATCAAGCTGGATTACAAGTCGTCAAATTGAAGCTGCCCGTATTGCAATAACACGTTATATGAAGCGTGGAGGTAAGGTTTGGATTAAAATCTTCCCCCATAAGTCGTATACATCTAAAGGTGTTGGTGTTCGAATGGGTAACGGTAAAGGTGCACCCGAAGGTTGGGTTGAACCAGTTAAGCGTGGCAAGGTAATGTTTGAAGTCGCAGGAGTTTCTGAAGCAACTGCGCGTGAGGCATTACGATTGGCACAACACAAGTTGCCTGTACGTACAAAGATTATTGCTCGGGAGGCTGAATAATGGCTAAAGCAAGTGAATTGAAAGAATTGTCACTTGCGGATTTGCAAAAGCGCGAAGCCGAATTCAAGGAAGAATTATTCAACCTACGTTTTCAATTGGCCACTGGTCAACTTGAAAACACGGCGCGTATCGCACAAGTTCGTAAGGACATCGCACGGGTTAAGACAGTTATCCGTGCACAAGAATTGGCAAACGCCAGTAAATAAGACGAAAGGAAGAAGCTGAAAAATGAGTGAAGAACGTAATGCTCGCAAGGTTTACCAAGGCCGTGTTGTTTCAGATAAGATGGACAAGACAATTACTGTCGCTGTTGATACTTATGTAATACATGCCGTCTATGGTAAGCGTGTTAAGTACACGAAGAAATTTAAAAGTCATGATGAAAACAATAGCGCTAAGATGAATGATATTGTTCAAATTATGGAAACACGTCCTTTGTCTGCAACTAAGCACTTCCGTTTGGTAAAGATCGTTGAAGAGGCAGTAGTTCTCTAATAGGTTCGATACTAAATCGTCGTAATTAATTGCTAACTAAGGAGGAAGAACCATGATTCAACAAGAGAGTCGTTTAAAAGTGGCTGACAACTCTGGCGCACGTGAAATCTTAACGATTAAAGTGCTCGGTGGTTCAGGCCGTAAGTTTGCTGGTGTGGGTGACATGATTGTTGCCACAGTTAAGCAAGCTATCCCTGGTGGTAACGTAAAGAAAGGTGATGTCGTTAAGGCAGTCATCGTTCGTACTGTTTCTGACGTTCGTCGTACAGATGGTTCATACATCAATTTTGATGAAAATGCCGCTGTTATCGTGAAAGAAGATAAGTCACCAGTTGGTACGCGTATTTTTGGTCCTGTTGCACGTGAATTACGTGACAGTGATTTCATGCGTATCGTTTCATTGGCACCAGAAGTGCTCTAATACTGACAAGGAGGAGCCAAAACATGTTTGTAAAAACAGGTGATAAAGTTCGCGTCATTGCCGGCAAAGATAAGGGAAAAGAAGGCACAATTGCTAAAATTGTTGCTGGAAAAGATCGCGTAGTTGTCGAAGGCGTGAACATCGTTAAGAAGCATCAAAAACCTTCTAACGAATACCCACAGGGTGGTGTTATCGATATTGAAGCACCTATCCATGTATCAAACGTGCAACTGCTTGACCCTTCAACTAACGAACCAACTAAAGTTGCGTTCAAAATTGAAGATGGCAAGAAAGTTCGCGTATCTAAAAAGTCTGGTAACATACTAGGCTAATTTTGAAAGGTGAAATCATTTTCATGGCTAACGCATTAAAAGAAAAATATGTTAATGAAGTTCAACCTGCTTTGATCGAAAAGTTTGGCTTTAAATCATCAATGCAAGCACCTAAGATCGATAAAATTGTTCTTAATATGGGTGTTGGTGATGCAGTTTCAAACTCTAAGAACTTGGATGAAGCGGTTGAAGAATTGAAGTTGATTGCTGGGCAACAGCCTGTTATCACAAAAGCAAAGAAGTCAATCGCTGGTTTCCGTTTGCGTGAAGGTATGTCAATCGGAACTAAGGTTACATTACGTGGTAAGCGTATGTACGATTTCTTAGACAAGTTGATCAATATTTCATTGCCTCGTGTTCGCGATTTCCGTGGTGTATCATCAAAGGCCTTCGATGGTCGTGGTAACTACACTTTAGGTATTCGTGAGCAACTAATCTTTCCTGAAATCGATTTTGACCAAGTTAACCGCGTTCGCGGATTGGATATTGTTGTTGTTACAACAGCACAAAACGATGAAGAAGGTCGTGAATTGTTGACACTCCTAGGAATGCCATTTACTAAGTAATTGTATTCTAAAAACGACTGTCGCTCTTAAAATTAAATAGAGTGACACGTTTTTAACTGTAATTGACTAAAATAGTCTATAATAGTTAAGAGCGTGTCATTTAATTATGTCTCGTTCAAAAATTAAAGGAGGATATCGATAGATGTCTATGACTGATCCGATTGCTGATTTATTAACACGTATCCGTAACGCCAACTTGGCGCACCGCGATATTGTTGAAATTCCAGCATCAAAAATTAAAAAAAGCATCGCTGAAATCTTGAAATCAGAAGGTTTTATCCGCGACGTAGAGTACATTGAGGATAGCAAGCAAGGTGTTATTCGTGTATTTCTTAAGTACGGTGAAGACCGTAACCGTGTGATTACAGGAATTAAGCGTATCTCAAAGCCTGGTTTGCGTAAGTATGCTAAATCTGATTCATTACCAAAGGTCTTGAATGGTTTAGGTATTGCTATTGTGTCTACTTCTGTTGGTGTTATTACTGACAAGGAAGCAAGATCAAAGCAAATTGGCGGCGAAGTTCTCGCTTACGTTTGGTAATATATCTAAGAAAGGAGACTTACCATGAGTCGTATCGGAAATAAAGCAATTACATTGCCAACAGGTGTTGAAGTATCTCAAGAAGGTACTATTGTAACTGTTAAAGGACCTAAGGGGACATTGTCTCGTGAAATTTCTTCACAAATTGCAATGTCTGTTACTGATAACACAGTAGCATTTTCACGCGAAAGCGATGACAACAAAACTAAAGCTTTGCATGGCACTACTCGTGCAAACGTTGCTAATATGGTTGAAGGTGTTTCCACTGGATTCACTAAAACCTTGAAGCTTGTCGGTGTTGGTTATCGTGCAGCAAAGTCAGGGTCAAAATTGACTTTGGCAGTTGGTTATTCACATCCCGTTAATTTTGAAGAACGTGAAGATTTAACAGTTGATGTGCCAGACGCATTAACTATTAAAATTGCAGGTATTTCAAAGCAACGAGTTGGTGATTTAGCAGCTGAAATTCGTGCCGTACGTTCACCTGAACCTTATAAAGGTAAAGGTATTCGTTACGAAGGCGAAATCGTTCGTCGTAAGGAAGGTAAGACTGGTAAGTAAAAGATTATTATATTCTTTTACTATCTCAGTATTATTTTCTACTAAATAATAAATTTACAATGGCAAATGCCATAAGAAAAGGAAAGCACAGCTATGATTTCAAAACCAGATAAAAACAAGCTCCGCGTAAAGCGCCACAAGCGCGTACGTGGTAAGATTTCTGGTACTGCTGCTCGCCCACGTTTGAACGTATTCCGTTCTAATGCAAACATCTACGCGCAATTAATTGATGACGTAGCGGGTGTAACGCTAGCAAGTGCCTCAAGCCATGATGCAGAAGTATCAGGCTCAAAAACAGAACAAGCAACTAAAGTTGGTGAATTGATCGCTACACGTGGAAAAACTGCAGGATTAGAAGATGTTATCTTTGATCGTGGTGGTTATTTGTACCATGGTCGTGTTCAAGCATTGGCAGAATCAGCCCGTGAAAACGGCTTGAAGTTCTAAGGAAAGGAGGAATATAAAATGGTTGAATTCGTTAACCCTAAGTCACTTGGTGAATTAGAAGAAAACGTTGTTGCTATTAATCGTGTCACAAAAGTTGTCAAAGGTGGCCGTCGTTTGCGTTTTGCAGCGTTGGTCGTTGTAGGTGATAAGCAAGGACACGTTGGTTTTGGTACTGGTAAAGCACAAGAAGTTCCTGAAGCTATCCGTAAAGCTATTGAAGATGCTAAACGTAAGTTGATCACTGTTCCTACAGTTTCAACAACTATTCCTCACGACGTTCTTGGCGTATGGGGCGGTGGTAAGATTTTGGTCAAGCCAGCTGAAGAAGGTTCTGGTGTTGCTGCTGGTGGTGCTGCACGTTCTGTTATGGAATTAGCAGGTATCACAGATGTGACTGCAAAATCACTTGGATCATCTACACCAGTGAACGTTGTTCGTGCAACTTTTGACGCTTTAACAAGCTTGAAGGATGCTGAACAAGTAGCAGCTTTGCGTGGTGTTTCTTTGGAACACTTGGCTGAATAAGGAGCGATAAAATGGCTGATTTGAAAATCACTTTGATTAAGAGTGTGGCTCATCGTTTACCTAAGCAACGTACGATTGTTAAGTCTCTTGGACTTGGTCGTGTATCGAGCTCAGTGGTGAAGCCTAATAACGAAGCTACCCGTGGCGCAATTTTTCATATTGCACATTTGGTAAGTGTTGAAGAAGTAAAGTAATAACAATTAAAATAGGAGGTACCGAAAGATGAACTTGAACGAATTACAACCTGCTGAAGGTTCACGCAAGTTGCGTAACCGTGTCGGTCGCGGTACGTCATCAGGAAATGGTAAGACATCTGGACGTGGTCAAAAGGGTCAAAAAGCCCGTGGCAAAGTACGTTTAGGATTCGAAGGTGGACAAATGCCTTTGTACCGTCGTATTCCAAAGCGTGGATTTACTAACATTTCACGTAAAGAATTTGCTGTTGTTAACTTGGAAAAGTTAAATACATTTACAGATGGCACAGAAATCACACCAACACTTTTGATTGAAAACGGTATTGTTAAAAATCAAAAGTCAGGAATTAAAATTTTGGCTGTTGGTCAACTTAACAAAAAGTTAATTGTTAAGGCGCATAAGTTTTCAAGCGCTGCAAAGGCTGCTATTGAGCAAGCCGGTGGATCGACTGAGGTGATGTAATGCTACGCACGTTATTTAATGCAGTACGTGAAAAAGATATTCGTAGAAAGATGGGTTGGACACTACTAATTTTGTTTATTTACAGAATTGGAACGCATATTACTGTGCCAGGTGTAAATCCATCAGCTATGGCGAATATGGCTAACTCGGGATTGATGAATATTTTAAATATCTTTTCTGGTGGTGGCTTGATGAACTATTCATTGTTTGCAATGGGTGTTTCACCATACGTGACGGCACAAATTGTTGTGCAACTTTTGCAATTAGATATCGTGCCTCGCTTTGTTGAATGGAGTAAGCAGGGGGAAGTTGGTCGGCGAAAGTTGAACAACGCCACGCGTTGGTTAACACTTGTGCTTGCTTTTGTTCAATCTGTTGGTATTACAGCAGGATTTAACTCACTTTCTGCATATGGATTAGTTAGCCAAACAAATAATGCAATGTCGTTTGTTATCATTGGTTCAGTTATGACAATTGGAACATTTTTCGCAATGTGGCTTGGTGAAATGATCACTGAAAAGGGCCTTGGAAATGGTGTTTCTATGATTATTTTCGCTGGAATTATTGCGCAAGCCCCTGAAGGCTTGTACGAAATTTTTAAAGAAAATATTTTACAAGCTGGATCAGATGATTTAACAAATGGAGTTGTTTTCATGGTTGTATTACTTATAGCCATGATTTTGGTTATTGCAATTACAACATGGTTTTATGAAGCAACTCGGCGTCTGCAGATGCAATACACGCGGTCAGCGACGTCTTATGGCAGTGAGGCTTATTTACCCTTGAAAGTTAACGTTTCAGGAGTTATTCCAGTAATCTTTGCTTCGTCATTTATTAGTACCCCGCAAACAATTATGATGGCATTTCAGGAAAAATATGCTTCAGCACAATGGTATCAAGTGTTGCAACAAATTTTTAGTATGACAACGTTACCAGGTGCGATTTTGTATACAGTATTAATTATTGTATTCACTTATTTTTATGCATTTGTACAAGTTAATCCTGAAAAACTATCTGAAAATTTGCAAAAACAGGGGGCCTACATTGTAGGTGTTCGTCCTGGTGATGAGACAAAATCATTTGTTTCACAATTGTTGTTAAACTTAAGCTTTGTTGGGTCACTCTTTTTGGGATTTGTTGCATTGGTACCACTTGTCGCCTCAAATATTTGGGGTTTGAATGAGAAAATTGGTCTTGGTGGTACAAGTTTGCTTATTGCAATTGGTGTTGCCTTGGACCTGATTCGACAAATTGATGGTTTGATGCAAAAAAGAAACTATATTGGGTTTATTACAAAAAAATCAGTTAGCAATTCGGGAGACAACTAATGGTTAAAAATTTAATTTTGTTGGGTTTGCCAGGTGCTGGTAAAGGTACACAGGCAGATTTTATTGTTAAGGACTACGCAACAGTACATATCTCTACAGGAGATATTTTCCGAGCTAACTTAACTAATGATACTGAATTGGGTAAGCAAGCACGTGAATACATGGATGCTGGAAACTTAGTTCCTGACGAGATTACAAACGCAATGGTTGCTGATCGTTTAAGTCAAGTAGATGTTGAATCTGATGGTTTTATGTTAGATGGTTATCCACGTAATGAGGCACAAGCTGCGTTTCTGGATAATTATTTGGCTGAGAATGGTAAGTCAATTTTGGCAACGCTTTACTTTAAAGTCTCTGATTCATTGTTGCGTGATCGTCTTTTAGGGCGTGGGCGCGCAGATGATACACCTGAAGTTATTGACAACCGTTTAGAAGTCAATAAAGCTGCTAACTTGCCTTTAGTAGATTATTACAAAAAAGCAGGCGTTTTGTACACAATCGATGGCGATCGTGAACTGACTGAGGTGTATCATGATGTGAGAAACATTTTAGATAGCTTATGAAAGTTTCTAAAATTACATTGAGAAGTACTAGCTTATCTGGTATAATTTGATAGGTTAAGCACTTATCATCAATGTTGAACATTATTAGCACAGGAGGTTAAGTGCATGGCCAACGATGTCATCGAAATTGAAGGTAAAGTTAAAGAAACTTTACCAAATGCGATGTTCCAGGTGGAATTAGAAAATGGGGCGGTTATTTTAGCACATGTTTCAGGTAAAATTCGTAAGAATTTTATTCGAATCTTGCCAGGTGATCGTGTCACAGTTGAAATGTCACCTTACGACTTAACAAAAGGTCGTATTACCTATCGTTTCCGTTAAGAAATGATTTGGATTAATCAGTTAACCGAATAGGAGGAATCGATTATGAAAGTACGTCCATCAGTTAAAAAGATGTGTGATGCTTGTCGTGTTATAAAGCGTAATGGTCGCACAATGATCATATGCGCAGTTAACCCCAAGCATAAGCAACGTGCTGGAAAGTAAATTTTCAGTATCGTTTAAAATTTATTGTAAATAGACATAATTGTCGTTTTCAAAATACTAATTAGGAGGTAAATTGTTATGGCTCGTATAGCAGGTATTGATTTGCCACGTGACAAGCGTATTGTCATTGGCTTAACTTACATCTACGGAATCGGTAATAATACTGCACAAAAAGTGTTGGTTGAAGCAGGCGTTTCAGAAGACGTCCGCGTTCGTGATCTTTCAGCAGATCAAGAAGATGCCATCCGTGCAACAGTTGACAAGTTGAACTTACAACTTGAAGGTGACTTGCGTCGTAAGATATCATTAGATATCAAAGGATTGCAAGAAATCGCTTCATACCGTGGCATTCGTCATCGTAAAGGGTTGCCAGTTCATGGACAGAATACAAAGAACAACGCCCGCACACGTAAAGGCCCAGCTAAATCAATTGCTGGTAGAAAGAAATAATATTTAATTTATTTCTTTCAGTTGTATCCTCATCGATACGGCACATGATTATCGCAACCATAGTTGCGTAATGTTGGTTAAAAAATTAACCCGAGAAATTATACAAAAAGTATTGAAAAGGAGGCAAACATTATGGCAGGTCGTACAACGCGTAAGCGTCGTGTAAAAAAGAATATTGAAGCTGGTGTGGCTCACATTCACTCAACATTCAACAACACAATCGTCATGATTACTGATGTCCAGGGTAACGCAGTTGCCTGGTCATCAGCTGGTGCGCTTGGCTTCAAAGGAAGCCGTAAGTCAACACCATTCGCTGCTCAAATGGCAGCGGAGGCAGCAGCAAAAAGTGCCATGGAAATGAACATGAGCACTGTTGCGGTTACTGTTAAGGGACCAGGTTCTGGTCGTGAATCAGCTATCCGTGCTTTGGCCGCAGCTGGCTTGGAAGTAACATCAATTAAAGATGTTACTCCAGTTCCCCACAACGGATCACGCCCACCAAAGCGTCGTCGTGTTTAATTGATTTTCATTGCTCTTGCTTTGAAAGAAGGGGTAAGAATTACAGATGATTGAATTTGAAAAGCCAAATATTCATAACATCGAAGAGGGCGCCCGCTATGGCAAATTTGTCATAGAGCCTCTTGAGCGTGGATACGGTACAACGTTAGGTAACTCATTACGTCGTATTTTGTTATCTTCGCTTCCAGGAGCAGCTGTTAATACAGTTCAAATTGATGGTGTTGTTCATGAGTTTTCAACAGTGGACGGCGTTGTCGAAGATGTCACACAAATTATTTTGAATCTTAAAAAAGTTGTGTTGGCGATTGATTCAGATGAAGAACGTAGCCTTGAAGTTGATATTCAAGGACCGGCTGATGTTACTGCTGCGGATTTGCAAGCAGGTGCTGATGTCGAAGTTTTGAACCCTGAATTACATATCGCCACTGTTGCTGCAGGTAAGTCATTGCATATGGTAGTCACAGCAGTTAAAGGCCGTGGATATTCATCAGCAGACGAAAATAAACAATTGCGTGATGAAATGCCTATTGGTGTTTTAGCAGTTGATTCTATTTATACACCGATTGAACGTGTAAACTACCATGTGGAAAACACACGTGTAGGTTCACGTGACGATTATGATAAGCTTACTTTTGATATTTGGACCAATGGTTCAATTAAGCCAAGTGATGCATTAAGTCTTGGTTCAAAAATTTTGGCTGAACATTTAAACTTGTTCATGGATATTTCTCCAGTGGCAGCTGAAGCCAATGTTATGGTTGAAGTAGAACCTGTTGCAGTTAATGCTTCGGATTCTGCGCCAATTGAAGATTTGGATTTGTCAGTTCGTTCTTATAATTGTCTCAAACGGGCCGGTATCAACACTATTGTTGAGTTGACGGATCGCACTGAAGCTGACATGATGAAGGTGCGTAATCTCGGTCGGAAATCACTTGACGAAATCCAAGAAAAACTTACTGAAATGAGTTTGGGATTCCGTAAGGAAGATTAAAACATGTCTTTAAATTACTAATAAAGGAGGATTCACCAATGCCATATCGTAAATTGGGTCGTACGTCTTCGCAACGTAAAGCTATGTTACGTGATTTGACTACTGATCTTTTGATTAATGGTCGTATCACAACTACTGAAGCTCGCGCTAAAGAAGTTCGTAAGACCGCAGATAAGATGATTACATTAGGTAAGCGTGGTGACTTGGCAGCTCGTCGTCAAGCCGCTGCCTTTGTCCGTAACGAAGTTGCGGATGTTATTGAAGAAGGCGACAACGTTAAAGTACAATCAGCTTTACAAAAGCTGTTTGATGACGTTACACCTCGTTTTGCTGAACGTAATGGTGGTTATACACGAATTCTCAAGACTGTCCAACGTCGTGGCGACGCCGCTCAATTGGTCATCTTGGAACTCGTTGATTAATTACTAGTCAAAGTTATCAATAAAAAAAGTTCTTGAAAGTTATAACTTTCAAGAACTTTTTTTAATTATGACGATTTAATAATAATTGACTAAGTTGAGTTAACTGATCCTGCATGCGTGTGTCAGGAAGTGCAGTAATTAATGTCATTAGTGAATCGCTATATTCCGTTAGTATTGATTCTAATTTGGACATGGCATTACTGCTATTAATCAGCTCATGTAGTAGAATCATATCTGAATCAGAAATGTCATCGCGTTTAAGAAGCAAAGATTTAACAGACGTATTGACATCACTATCTGCTAAAGCGAATAGTATTGGTGCGGTGTAAATGCCATTTCTTATATCTTGACCAATTGGTTTTCCTAATGCTAAATTATCTGTCATTGATTCGAAATCTAAGTAGTCATCTAGTAGTTGAAAGGTAATCCCAATGTTTTCGCCTAACTTAGTAACTGTTTCGAGTAAATTTTCATTATAGGTATTATTACTAACTAGTCCAAAAGTGGCACTCAATTTAAAAAGTGCTGCTGTTTTACCTTTTATTTGAGAAAAATAATTTGGAAAAGTTGTGTTAATATTATACCGGTTTTGTTTTTGGACTAATTCACCAAACAAAATATCTTGTAACGCTGATAATGCAAGTTTGTTTGCAAAGGGTCTGTTAGCACTATCTAATAGTGAGAACATACCAGTTAACAAATAATCACCAGCGTAGACGGCTGTGTCCTTACCAAATTGGCTTTGAATACTTTCGTGGCCACGCCTAAGTTTGGATTCATCAATGACATCATCATGTATTAATGTTGCAAGATGTAATAGTTCTACACTAGCACCAAGAGATATTGCGCTTTTATTATATGCCTGATCTGATAATTGCGAAAAAATAAGTGTTAGGGCCGGACGAACGAGTTTACCGGCATTTAATTGTGAGCGAATAGCACGATCAATTTCTTCAAAACCAATATGCCAGCTAGCAGAGATTTCTGTTAAAACAGCGTGAAGTGGGTCAGATAGTTCAGGGAATGTTTCCCAAATTTTAGGTAGGGTAGGCGTTGCCATATCAATTTTTCTACTTCTCTCATGTATACACAGGTATACGTATATTTATGTACAGCGTGCGAAAAAATTAATTTCCGCATGCTATTATTATAACTTATTTATCTAATTCATCGTACAACGATTTTGCTTTACCATACCAGAGACCACCAAAGAGTTTGTGTAGTAGCGGTACAACGTAAAAGTCTAAACCAAAGCCACGGCCAGAACCATTCATGACAGCAATACTTGAAAAAATCAGGAACCAGTGCGTCATGTCAAATCCATTTACGGCCCAAGCTGTAATCGCTAAAATAATTGAAACAACTGCTAATGGCCAAGTCAATAAACCAAGTAAAATACCAGCACCCGTAATAATTTCAATAAAACTAACTAGGCCATGTTGCCAAAATAAATCATTTAAACTACCAAGGCTTCCCAAGGCTGCAAGTATCCAAAAGAGCCCAAGGAAGATACGTAAAGGCGTGGACCATAAAACGTTACCAAGACGAGAGATTGTGCCTCTAAATGGATTACGGCCATTTTCAGTACGGAAGAATTCATCCAGCATATAGTGGAAAATTGAATACATGGAACGTATTTGTGAGTAGAAAAACAAATTGATACCATGTTTTGCAATACTTGCAAAAAATCCAGAGAAGTTCAAACCCATTAAACTAGCAACTGTAAAATGAGAACCGATAGAAACGGCGAAACCATGATACTTGACAGCCTCAGAAAATGTTTTTGTTTTACCAAAACCAAGATCAGCTAAGATATTATGTGCTGCTGCACGAGCGGCACTTTCTGCACCTTCAACGGTTTGAGGGACAGGTCCTGTCTTTTCGTCAACGTATGATAATGTGTCTCCAGCCACGTAAATATCTTGTGCTGGTTCTTCATTTTCTAGTGTTGCACGCATGTAATCGTCTGCTTCAATACGTCCGCCACGACCGTATTTGAAGCCCCAGTCAGAAATAAAGGATTTTGCTTTAACGCCAGCCGTCCAAATTAATGATTTTGTTGGCAAAGTTGAGCCATCTTTGAAGAGAACACCGTTTTCGTCAACACCTGTTACCATAGCACTTAAACGAATTTCAACACCATTGTTAACCATGTATTTAAATGCTTTGTCAGCTAAGTTACGATCTTTTAGCATATTCAAAATTGAGGGTGCGGCTTCTAGTAAGACAAGTTTAATTTCTTTTTCATCTAATTTATAATTTTGTGCGAGTACCTTACGCTGTTCGATAAATTCGCCCATTAATTCAGCGCCGGTGAATCCAGAGCCGACGACCGCAATTGTCAATAATTGCGCGCGTTTGGCTGGATCGAGTTCAGCTGCACCTTGTCCGATAATGTTTTCAATATGATTACGAATTTGTAGTGATTCTTCCATTGACCACATTTCGAAACCATGTTCTTTAACACCAGGTGTACCAAAGTCGTTGGATTGACCACCAACTGCTAAAATTAATTTTTCGTAGTTGATATCGCCATGAGTTGTTTTGACAATTTTATCTTCTTTGTCGATACCGTTAACTTCAGCAGTTAACAACTTAACGTTTTTATCTTGATAAAAGAGATGCTCTAAGTCCTCTTGTACGTGTTTTGGCGCAACACGTTGAGATGCAACTTCGTGTAATTCGGTCATGTACGTGAAGTAAGAATGCTTATCAATTAAAATGATATTGTATTCTTTGTGTGATTTTAACTTCTTTGACAAAGTTTTTGCTGCAAATACGCCACCAAAGCCAGCGCCAACGATGACAATATTTTTTTCTGCCATGACTATTTTCTTCCTTTTGTATATTATCTAATATTATTGTGAAATATCTATTTAATTATAGACTAATTATCGTTATTTTAAAAGGGTTTAGGGTAAAAGTTCTTTGTGAAATATCAATTATGCGCATTGTATAGGGCGTGAATTAAATATAGTCTAAATGGTGTAACTTATGATAAAATAATAACTAATGACTCAAGCGATTAAAATAGACAATTTAAAATACAATTACGATGATAACGACTCGGTGTTTAATGACTTTAACCTGGAAATCGAATCTGGTCAATGGGTAGCATTAGTAGGTCATAATGGCTCAGGGAAATCGACGTTGGCAAAATTGATTTTAGGATTAATTGAAGCTACAAACGGCACAATTACGGTTTTTGGTGAACCATTAAATATTGACACGGTGCATCATGTGCGAGAACAAATTGGCATGGTATTTCAAAACCCTGATAATCAATTTGTTGGTGCAACCGTTGCTGATGACGTCGCGTTTGGGTTAGAAAATAAAGAAATGGCAAGTATTGAAATGCCTAGCGTTATTGACAAGGCTTTGACAATAGTTGGTATGCAAAATTTCAAAGATCGCGAACCACATATGTTGTCTGGTGGGCAAAAGCAACGTGTGGCGCTAGCCAGTGTCTTAGCTTTACAGCCAAAAATCATTATTTTAGATGAAGCAACAGCAATGCTTGATCCGGACGGTCGTGCAACAATTATGGCAACACTTCAGCATTTAAAGCAACAGTTTGGGGCAGAATTAACATTAATTACTATCACACATGACATGGATGAAGCCGTGTTAGCAGATAGAGTGGTGGTCATTAATGACGGACAACTTGTTTTAGATGGCTCGCCTTCAGATGTGTTCGGTCAATATGATGTGATGCATCGTAATGGTTTAGAATTACCCTTTGTTGGAGAATTAGCAGTGCGATTAGATTCAAAACCTGATGGTTATTTAGATGAGAGAGAATTAATACAATGGCTATCACATTTGAAAAAGTAAATTTTAGTTATGGTGCCGGGACTGTCTTGGCGCAAAGTATTTTACATGATGTCACACTCGAGATGCCAACAGGCCTTGTAACTGCAATTGTTGGGCAAACGGGTTCTGGCAAGTCAACGCTGATTCAACATATTAATGGCCTGTTAAAACCAACCAGTGGTCGTGTTATTGTTGATCATTTTGAATTAACTAAACATACAAAAGAAAAAGAATTAGTTAAATTACGACAAAAAGTTGGTATTTCGTTTCAATTCCCTGAAAATCAGCTGTTTGCTAATACGGTTTTAGAAGATGTGATGTACGCGCCCTTAAATTTTGGTGCAACAAAGGCAGAGGCTAAATTGGCTGCAGAGGACACTTTAAGACGTGTCGGAGTTGCGGTGGATTTGTGGCACAAATCGCCCTTTGAGTTGTCAGGTGGGCAAATGCGACGCGTTGCTATGGCGGGAACGTTGGCCAGTAATCCTAGTGTAATGGTGATGGATGAACCAGCTGCCGGATTAGATCCTAAAGGGCAGACTGAGTTATTACAATTAGTGTTAGAACTAAAAAGTTTAGGTAAAACAGTTATTCTTATTTCTCATCAAATGGATCATGTTGTTGCAGTTGCAGACCAAGTCGTCGTTATGCATGAGGGACGTGTGGTGGCGCAAGAAACACCAGAAAAGTTATTTAATCGCGACGCCGCGTGGTTTAAGAAGATGAAGTTAGATTTACCAAAGGCTGGGCAGTTAGCAGAAAAAATGAAAGCTAATGGCATTCATTTGTCCAGACGGCCCTTAATTTTAAATGAGTTAGCGCGTTTGATAAATACGGAGGTTAGTCATGAATAATATTATGATTGGGCGCTTCGTGCCGGGAAATTCCTTGGTTCATCGTTTAGATCCACGCACAAAAATGGTAATAACTTTTATCTACATCATTGTGATGCTTTGGGCGAATAATTGGCAGACGTATGCCTGGACAGCAGCATTTGTTGTTGCAATGGTTAAATTAACAGATCAGCCATTCAAGCTTTACTGGGATGGTTTAAAACCTATTTTTTGGTTGATTTTATTTACTGTTGTGCTGCAGTTACTCTTTACACCAGGAACGCCCGTATTATTTAGTGCGGGGCCGTTACACGTCACAGTACCAGGTATTTTAAATGCTATTTATGTGATGATACGTTTTGTGTTGATTATTTTGATGTCTACAATTTTGACACTGACAACGCCGCCAACTAGCATTGCCAATGCATTGGAATCTCTTCTCAGTCCGTTCAAAAAAATTGGGGTACCAGTAGCAGAATTAGCTTTAATGCTGGCTATTGCGCTCCGTTTTGTCCCACTACTAATGGATGAAACGCAAAAAATTATGAATGCGCAAAAATCACGTGGCATGAGTTTTTCAACAGGTGGGCCGATCAAACGGGCAAAAGCTATTATTCCACTTCTGATACCGCTCTTTGTAGGCGCACTTCAGCGCGCCTTAGATTTGGCTAATGCGATGGAAGTTCGTGGGTTTAAGGATGCTGTACAGCGCACCAAATACCGTATTTTGAGTTATCAAAAAATAGATAAGATGGCCTTTATCGCACTTGGTGGATTTGTTATTGTTTTTTTTGTAATTAAAGAGTGGCTACATGGATAATTTTTAAGGTGATCTGTGGGTTAAATTAGTGGAGGAAAGGTGTGCTTAAAAATAATTTGGCACACGGTTAAATAATATGCCAAGATACAAGGCGATAATAGCCTATGATGGATCAGGATTTTCTGGATTTCAAGTCCAAACTAAGCATGGGGTTGAACGACAACGAACGGTACAAGGTGAGTTGAACAAGGCAGTAAACCAAATGGCTAAAAATCCAACAAATCACATTAAAGTCGTTGGCGCGTCACGAACAGATACTGGCGTTCATGCTTTTGGACAAGTTGTACATTTTGACTTACCATTTGATATTAATGTCATTGGTGTACGCAAGGGACTAAATACACTGTTACCAAGAGATATTATCATTCAATCTGTTGATAAAGTGGCGAATGATTTTCATGCACGGTTTAATACACACGCTAAACGGTATGTGTACCGGGTATCGACACAAGATTTTACAGATCCATTTAAACGCTATTACACCGGACACTTTCAGTGGCAGTTGGACGTTGATCGTATTAAAATTGCTTTGCCTGATTTATTGGGCGAGCATGATTTTGCTAGTTTTGCAGCATCGGGCAATCAAACTACCACTACGATACGTACAATTACACGTGCCGATGTGAGGGTAAACAGTGGCGAGCAAGAGTTGATTTTTACTTTTGAAGGGAATGCTTTCTTGTACAATCAGATTCGAATCATGGTGGGCGTCCTGTTAGAAATTGGTAACGGCCGACGTGACGTGCACGATATTATCCGCTTAATTGCCGTTAAGGATCGAGAACAAGCACGATTCACTGCACCTGCAAGTGGCCTGTATTTAGATGAAATTTATTATGATTAAGTCATAAGAATAAGCTAAATGATAAGGTTAAAGCATCGTTTTTATTAAAAAATAAATTAAATAGTTAATATGTACTGTATAAGTCAGTGACTTTAGTTAAAATCATTGACAAAACGTCTTATTTTAGGTAAGATTATACACGGTATTGTTTACCTCACGATAAGCCCCGGAAACTTATTGTCATTGCGTGACAAGGAACGGTCACGCCTGTAAACAACTAATCAAAGGAGCGCAAACATGCGTACAACATTTTTAGCAAAACCAGGTGAAATAGAAAAGAAGTGGTATATTATTGATGCCAAAGACGTCGTTTTGGGACGTTTGTCAACAGTAGTAGCTTCAATTTTACGTGGAAAGAACAAGCCAACGTTTACACCAAACGTTGACATGGGAGACCATGTTATTATTATTAATGCAGGCGAAGTTAAGTTGACTGGTAAAAAGGCCACTGATAAGATTTATTATCATCACTCAAACCACCCAGGTGGTTTGAAGGCTCGCACAGCTGGAAACTATCGTGAATTCAACCCTGAAAAGTTGCTTGAATTATCAATACACGGTATGTTACCAAAGAACACTTTGGGTCGTAAGCAAGGCTTGAACTTGCATGTGTTTGCAGGATCAGAACATGGTCATGCGGCACAACAACCTCAAGCACTTGACATCAACACGTTGATTTAAGAAAGGAGAATCTAAATTATGGCTACAGCAGTACAATATGCCGGCACAGGCCGTCGTAAGAACTCAGTTGCTCGTGTGCGTTTGGTTCCAGGTAATGGCCAAATCACAATGAACGGCAAGTCAATCGAAGAATATATTCCTTTCGCTAACTTGCGTGAAGTTGTTTTGCAACCATTTAACACGACTGAAACATTAGGTAACTACGATGTATTAGTTAACGTTATTGGTGGTGGTTATTCTGGTCAAGCTGGTGCAACACGTCACGGTATCGCTCGTGCGTTGTTGACAGTAGATCCTGATTTTCGTGCAGCATTGAAGGCAGCAGGTTTGTTGACTCGTGACTCACGTATGAAGGAACGTAAGAAGCCAGGTTTGAAGAAGGCTCGTAAGGCTTCTCAATTCTCAAAGCGTTAATAAACATTTGGCTCAGGCCTTATTTTATCAATGTTTTAGCGGATTCGTGAAGTGTTAGACGCTTCAAATTTTAAGAACACTAGTTGCTTATGCAGTTAGTGTTTTTTTGTGTCTTTAAAATCAGTTGGTTTAAATAATAGGTACGAAGATGTTCGAGAATGGAATTTAGTTGAAAAAGTGTGTGAATAGGTTTATTTGTATTTGTGTGAGACAATAGAATAAAAATAATTGCAGGAGGTGCTATATAAATGACTAAAGAAGAAAAATTTCAGATATGCAAGATGAATTGCGTAAAATGTATGATAACGGTGATTTTGGGGAACTGTTAGAATCTAATTTACCTAAAGATAAATTAGAATTTCTATTGAAGTTAAAAGATTATTACCGTGCGCAAGATCAGAAGAAGATTATTGTAAGCAAGTTTGTTCTATGAAAAACTACATCTTAGTTGCGGGGGACTAACGGTGCCGGGAAATCAACGTTGTATGGTATAGAAAATGATTGGTTTAAGAATACTCGCGGAAATCGTGTGAATGCTGATGAAGAGTTAGTGTGCTTGGGTGGAAATTCAGATGATTCATATGACCAAGCGTCTGGCGCAAAAAAATGCTGTGCTAAAAATGCGATCGTATATAGCTGAAGGGCAGTCGTTTCATCAGGAAACAACATTATCTGGGAAGTCAGATGCAACTCGTATTAAAAAAGCTAAGCAACAAGGGTATCGTTTGACAACTCAGCTGAATCAATGCAAGAAATTTATTAACGACGAGATGAGTATGTTGTTATTGATGATTTGGCTCGATATCTTTGGTTACCTAATTTATAAAATATGTCTATATTAAACAAATACCAACATAAAAAGTTGTTACGCATTATTTCATGCGTAACAACTTTTTCGTTAAAAAATGAACCCCCAATTGACAGTTATAATTAGTCTTGAGAATGGTTTTTAAGCCTAGTGGCTAATAACAAACCAACAACTGGGACGATGATAAACCAACCACTAGTTTGTACTAACGAGTGGCCAATTGAAACGTGTTCATTGAAATAAGTTATTAAAATAGTTGCTACGACAACACTACTAGCCCCAATAACTTGGCGCATGGTCGTAATCAGTGCCGTACCATGACTGACTAGATTTTTTGGTAAGGCGTTGTTAGCAGCCGTGACAGATGGCATCATAACAAACGCGTTACCGCCTTCTAACAGCATAGCAGCGACTAGCCCATAGAACCAAGAAGTCGTTCCGGCAACGGCAAGTAAGGCGTAACCGATGATCATCATAGACATACCAATATAAACTAACTTCTTCAAACCAATTTGATTTAATAAACGGCCTGCACGTGGGTTGAGTTGGCTGAGAAAAATTGCCGCCGGCACCATTAATAGCCCTGACCACAATGGTGACAAATAAAAGACACGTTGATAAAAAAGTGGCATCAATACAGTTGCAATAATCAAACCAGAATACGATATACCCGTTAGGAGTAAACCGGGTAAAAAGCCTTGATAGTTAAAGACGGTTAAATTTAAAAAAGGGTGTGATTGTTTTTGCTGACGTACAACAAAAACAATCAGTAGGAGGATACTTACTATCAAAATAAGCCACCAGTTTAAATTAAAACCGGTGCTGGGGAGACTTGCAATAGCGTACAAAATGCCACCAAAACCAATGAGTGTTGTGGCAGACAACCAATCAAAATTGGACTGTTGCATGGGATGCGTATTTTTGATTACGTGCTGAAAGGCAATGACTACAATCAATAAGGCAAAGAAAAACAAGGCGAATAAAGCTCGCCAAGACACCCATTGTAAAACAACACCAGAAATAATAGGACCGACAGCCAGTGCTGATCCCATCACGAGTCCAACAACACCCATTGTGAGACCGCGTTGTTCTTTTGTTGTGTTTTCCATGATGACGCTTTGAAATGTTGGAAATAGGGCACCTACAGCCATACCTTCAAGCAAACGGCCAATAATAATGCCTAAAAAATTTGTTGACAACATAGCTATGGCCGTACCGACTAAAAAAACGGCGACAATACTATTTAGTAAAGGCCTCAAGTTTATATTGTCTAGTAACCAAGGGCTCAGCGGCATGACCAGCGTCATTGCCACCATAAAACCTGTCGTGAGCCACTGCACAGTAGTGGCGCCAACGTTGAAGCTTTGCATTAATATTGGATAGGCTGTAGTCATTGTTGACTGACTAATTGACATGATAAATGAAATGGTTAGTAACATCAATGAAAATGGTGTTAGTTGACGGATGTTTTTAAACATAATGACTTCCTTTTTGGTCTTATTTATAATAATTCTAAACTAGTTCATTGAATATTTCAACATGTGAGCGATTAAATAAAAAACTCGATAATAATAGTATTAACTTTAATTTAGAATCATTCTTGATAAAAAATAAAATATGATGTATTATAGAGTAAGAATAAATATTTGGGGGAATCAAAAATGACAATCGAACCATCAAAAGCACAAGATGTTTGGAAAGATATTGGTGAGCATGTCCAATTCACTGTTTTAAAATTAAAGCGGACCAACCAAACTGAAGTACAGGAAGCGATTCAAGAATTTGCCGATCGCTCTCAAGCAATCATTAGATCCTTAAGAATTCGTGATTCAAAATCAGCTGGATCAGAATTAAAGGTATCTTTTGGATTCAGTAACTCTGCGTGGGATTTTTTATTTCCTGATCAGCCGAAACCGGTTGAATTAGAAACGTATGAATCGTTATCAGGACCACAGTATAGTATGCCGGCAACTGAGGGTGATCTATTTTTTCATATTCGTGCCAGTAATGAAGCTGTTGTGTATGAAGCGCAGACACAATTTATGCGATTCATAAAAGAAGTGACAACCGTTGTCGATGAGACCAAAGGTTTCCGTTATTTTGAAGGACGCGCAATTATTGGATTTATAGATGGGACAGAGGCACCAGCGGTTGAAGATGCAGCGCCATATGCTCTAGTTGGTGATGAAGATAAAGAATTTATCAACGGATCATATGCTTTCGCACAAAAATGGCTTCATAATATGGCTATATGGCAGCATCTTAAGACGGAAGAGCAGGAGAAGGCTATTGGTCGTGAAAAATTTACAGATCTTGAGTTGGCAGATGAAGATAAGTTTAAGAATGCCCATAATGTCACCTCTAAATTAGAAAAAGATGGAGAAGAGCAAAAAATTATTCGAATGAACGTCCCGTTTTCAGAACCAGCATCTGGTAAAACTGGGACTTATTTTATGGGTTATTCACGTCATTGGACAATTACGAAGGGCATGTTGGAAAATATGCTTGAAAAATCTGATTATTTATTGAGCTTTTCTGATATTTTATCTGGTCAGTTATTTTTTATTCCTTCTCGTGATACGTTAGCTGAAATTGCTGATGGCCATTTTAATGATTAATCAGTACTAGGGGAACATTCTGTTGCAATTGCATAATATTGACAAATTAAAAAGCGAAACGTTGACATGAAAATCAGCGCTTCGCTTTTTAAAAACAAACTAATTAAACAATATATATATATGTTGCAAATAATTCACGCTCTAATTTTGAAAGTTCGACGGTTAAGAGGGCGCCTGTTTCGTCGTATGATTCTGCTAAGAAGGTATGTTTAGCTGCTAATTGTGCCTGTATAGCACCTTGATCAAAGGGAATGTGCAGAATAACTGTTTCAACATCGTTAAAAATGTGTTTTTTAATTAAATCAATTAATGCGGTTTGAGAATCTGAATCTAGTGCTGAAATCGTAATGGTATTTTCGCCTGATAGTTCAGGATAAGTTAGCTCGGTACGATCAGCTTTATTGTAAATTGTAATCATAGGGACATCAGTGACACCAACTTCAGACAGTGTTTTTTCGGTGGTTGCCATCATGTCTTTATAATGTTCGTCAGACACGTCCACAACATGTAACAAGAGGTCTGCATTTGCAGCTTCTTGCAAAGTGGACTTAAAGGCTGCTACTAGATTATGGGGTAATTTTGAGACAAAGCCAACGGTGTCACTCAATAAAAATTGTTTTTTATCTGGCAAAGTTAATTGGCGGACCGTTGTATTTAAGGTGGCAAATAACATATCTTTTTCAAAAACTTGTTTAGAATCTGCTATATCAGAGCCAACACCAAATCGTTCAAGTAGACGGTTCATTAAAGTAGATTTTCCAGCGTTGGTATATCCGACTAGGGCAACGTTTGGCAAGTCATTTTCATGACGACGTGCAGACCGTGTGCTATCTCCCTTTGTTAAGTCAGATAGATCTTGACGAATATGGACCATTTGTGCTGTAATGCGACGACGTGATTCTTCTAACTTAGTTTCACCTGAGCCACGAGAAGTGAAACCACCGCCACCCGCACCAGTTTGTTGATCTAAACTGACAGACATACTGGTACGTAAACGAGGGAGCTGGTATTGTAATCTTGCTAACTGAACTTGTAGCTTGGCTTCTTTTGTTTGCGCACGTTGTGCGAAAATATCTAAAATTAAGCCTGTTCTGTCGAGTACAGTTGCATTTGTGGCTTTTTCTAAGTTACGAATTTGCGAAGGGGATAATTCGTCATTTGCGACAATCATATCAACATCATAACTTTTAACAGCTTCAGCTAGTTCTTCGACTTTTCCTTTACCAAAATAGGTAGCGGGATTCGGTCTTTCTAGTTTTTGCGTAAATGTTTCAACTGGATCGAGATTATTAGCTGTCGTTAAATTTGCTAGTTCTTCTAATTCATAGGTTAAGTTTGTGTTGCTCGTGGTTAATCCAACCAGAAAAATCTGGCGTGGTGTGTCAATATTTGAGTGTTGCTGTGTCATAAAAAAATACCTCCAGTATATATGAGACTGGGGGCATTTTGACGTGTTAAAGGCAAAATTGCAAACCAATCTCAAGATGTACACACAAAAATAGTCAAGTTATCTTTGTATGCGGAATCTTAAAATTTAGTCAACAATGTATTGTACTTCCTTTATTTAAGTTAATGTTAGTGTAACAGTTTTTGAAGATATTGTCCATTAAAAAACTGTTGTATCATCATTAAAACGAGAGATATTTGCTGAATTTGACATTAATTCAATTTGCATTAATGCACCATTTTTAACAGCGTTACTTGCAAGATCATGACGATTTAATTTGTCAGCAATACCGCGTATTGTTGTGCCATGTGATACGATGAGCACATTGTCACCATCGTGATGCCGGTTGCGAATATCATCAAAGCCATGTGATACCCGTTGCCACCATTGTTCATCATTTTCTGCGAAAGTGAAGGGATCAGCTAATCGAATTGTGTTCATCGTTTCAGCCATACCATAGCCTGTAATAAGGTCTGAATAGGTATCAAAGGTTTTTGTTGTATACGCGCTAAGCGTCGTTGTGACAGCTTCACTGTCAATGCCTTCAAACGAACCAAAAAATTGTTCTCGGAAATCAGGTAGTTCATTTGGTTCGAGCGGTGAATTGGCAGTATTATTTTTTAATATATAACGTGCAGTATGGACGGCACGGGTTAAGTCTGAAGAGTATACACCATCAAAATGAATGTTAGCTAATCTAGTACCTGCATTCAGTCCATGCTGAATACCTTTTGGTGTTAATGGGGCATCTGACCAGCCCTGAAAACGATGTAAAAAATTAAAATAGGTTTCACCATGACGCACAATATAAAGATTAATAGCCATAATCGTGGGTGTGCACTTCACATGCGTTAAGTGCGTTTCCTCCTAAAGTTTATTATATCTATTTTAACATTTAATTGGGATAAATTCTTGCGCAAAAAAACCGCTTAAGCGGTTTTTGAATTAATTCAATTAATTTATGCCCACTGAAGATGTTTCAGCCGATTTATTTTCTTCCTCATCAAAGACACCATTATTATTACGGTCTTGTCGTGGGGTAGGGGATACTTTGACAGTAAACTGAGAGATATATGCATTATCATAGTCTAGTGCCGTCAGCTCGAAGTTAGCGACTTTCATTGTGTCACCAGCTCTAAACTCAGGATCTTCATTTAGTACGTAACCAGTCAAAGTGACGGCGTCATTATCTTCTAATTCTTTGACATTCTGACTGAAATATCTTTCAAAATCATACAGTGTCATTTTACCAGAAACTTTATAATGATGATCACCAAGTTTTTCAATATAATCATCCGAGACATCATCAATCTCATCACGAACTGTACCGAAAAGTTCTTCATAAATGTCTTTATCAGTAATTAAACCACTTGTACCACCATATTCATCAACGACAATGGCGATTGGTGAACGTTTAATGATCATTTCATCCATGACATCATGTAAATCCATATTTTCGGGAACGGCTGGGATGTCACGCATAATTTTAGAGACAGGATCAGTGTCTTTAATACGTGCTTGTCTGACTAAGTCATAGTTAAAGACATAACCGAGAACTTTGTCTTTATCATTATCTGCAATGACGGGGAAACGAGAATAACGTTCTTGCAAATACAAGTTAAGTGCATCAGCAATTGGTGTTTTGACGTCGACCGCTGTCATAGATGTACGATCAATCATAATATCAACGGCAACTTTATCATTCATTTCAAAGGCACGTTGCATAAAGGTTAAATCTTCTGCATCTAATTCTCCTGCAGCTGCCGCATTCTTAGACAAAGATAAAATCTCAGTTTGTGAGTAAATGTCTTCTTCACCATCAGTACGAAATCCCAACATGTGTGTGATAACGTTTGATAAATGATCTAGGGCCCAAATCATTGGGAAGAGTGTAATGTGGAAAAAGCGAACAGGCCGAACAATAAAGAGTAAAACTTTAACAGGCGACTCAATAGCGATATTTTTTGGGACCAAGTCAGTAAATACAGCATGAACCACTGTAAAAATAATCATGGCCGAAACGGAGGCTACTGCACGCGCATATTCAGGTGGTAAGACACCTGAATTTAGAATAATATTAGCGACAGTTTCTTCACCGACCCAACCTAATATCAAACTTGTTAATGTAATACCAACTTGTGCAGTCGATAAATATTCAGTTAGGTGAGTCACCATGTGAATGGCATTTGCGATATTTCGTGAAGGCTTTTCACGATTTTCCTGCAAATCCCGTAAAGCACTAAGGCGGACTTTAACCAAAGAATATTCTGTTAATGTAAACAGAATAGCGAGTAGTAACACCACAACGATAATGACAAAGTTGAGGAGCATAGACGGACCAGAATCCAAATTCGTAAACCTCTTTTCTAATGTATAACTACCCGCTATTATACCAGAAAATAGTGAAAAAGCTAAGCTGTTTATCAAAATTATAAGTTTTTAAAAAACGAACAATTAATGGTGACAACATATTAATAAGAGATAAAATCGAACAAAATTTCGGGCTGATTATTTATTAAATTATTGACTGCCGTGTTTAAAGTCTAATATTGCGCACTTTTGACGACTTTTCTAAATTTTTGACGTTTAATTTAAGTTGTTGTTTTTGATAACTAGTGCTGATATAACAGTGTTTATAACGTTCGTGTATTTAATTTGTGAAAATTATAGTAGTATTTCTTTTGTATAGGTTGAACTCATGGGAATGTGTCGAACAATTGTTTGCTAAGGACGCATGTTGTCCTTGTTATTTTTCTAAAAGCAGGTAAACTAACAAGTAACAGATATTTGATTTTGTGATGAAAAATAATAGATATAATTAAGAGGCGCTTATGGAAAAAGTAACAGTATATACAAAGTATGATTGCGTGCAATGCAAGATGACCAAGAAGTTTTTGGAAGCTCAAGGTATTCCGTTTAAGGAAATCAACATTGAAGAGGATACACAATATGTTGATACACTAAAAGCAGATGGTTTCCGTCAGACACCGGTTGTTTCAATTGAAGGTATGCCGAAGTTTTCTGGTTTTCGTCCAGATGTACTAAAACAGATTTCAGCTTAAACTGAAGGACATTAACATCGTGAGGCAATCAACCGATGTTTTTTTATTTCACTTAGAATTATAAATTTTTAGACCCATAGAGGACAAAATTCATGCCATTAAAAGAACTTAACTTAGAACAAGTGACGTATTTTGACTTAAATAACCAAGTCAACATTCCCAAAAACAATCAAATTCAGTTGGAAAAAGACCAAGAAGCACTTGATGCTTTCTTAAAGGAAAATGTTTGGCCAAATGTGATCCAGTTTGATTCATTAGCAGACCGTTTTGATTGGCTATTTGAAAACAATTTTTTAGAACGTACCTTTATCGAAAAATATCGTCTTGAATTTATCGAAAAAATGTACGCTTATTTAGAAAGTCAACATTTTAATTTCAAATCATTTATGGCAGCATTTAAGTTTTATAATCAATATGCGTTGAAAACTAATGATGGACAACACTATGTTGAAACATATGTAGACCGTGTCGCCATGAATGCTTTGTACTATGCTGATGGCCGTGAGGAATTGGCATTACGTTTGGCTGATGAAATGATTCATCAGCGTTACCAACCGGCTACACCAAGCTTTTTGAATGCTGGTCGTGCGCGCCGTGGTGAATTGGTATCCTGTTTTATTATTCAAACATCCGATGATATGAATTCAATTGGCCGAACTATTAACTCGGCATTACAATTGTCAAAAATGGGTGGCGGTGTTGGTATTAACGTGTCAAATGTGCGAGAAGCTGGCGCACCAGTTATGGGGATTGCTAACTCTGCTGGTGGCATTGTGCCTATTATGAAGTTATTGGAAGATTCCTTTACTTTTTCTTCTCAAGTTGGGGCGCGACAAGGTGCTGGGGTTGTTTATTTGTCTGTGTTCCATCCGGATATTATATCGTTTTTATCAACTAAAAAAGAAAATGCTGATGAAAAAATTCGTGTCAAAACGTTATCGTTGGGCCTGACAGTTCCCGATAAGTTTTATGATTTGGTACGTAAAAATGATATGATGTATTTATTTAGCCCAGTGGATGTTGAAAAAGTTTATGGTAAACCATTTAACTATATTGATATTACAGCTGAATATGATAATATGGTGAATAACGATAAGATTACAAAATATCATATTGATGCACGTTTCTTGGAAGAAGAAATTTCAAAGTTACAACAAGAGTCTGGCTATCCTTACGTCATTAACATTGATGTTGCTAATCGTGCAAATCCGATTGCTGGTAAAATTATTTCATCCAACTTGTGTTCAGAAATTTTACAAGTACAAACACCCTCTGAACTTGATAATGGGCAGCAATATACACGCTTAGGTTCAGATGTGAGTTGTAACTTGGGATCGATCAACATTGTTAACATGATGGCCACGACTAACTTTGGTGAATCAGTGGACACAATGGTGCGTGCCCTGACATATGTGTCAGATACATCGAACTTAGATGTTGTCCCGTCAATTGCAAAAGGTAATACTGAAAAGCATGCAATTGGCTTGGGCGCCATGGGATTGGCTGCATATTTTGCTCAAAATAAAATGTATTATGGGGATGATGAGTCGCTAGACTTTACAACGACATTTTTCATGACCTTAAATTATTATTCAATTAAAGCTTCGATGGCGATTGCTAAAGAACGTCATGAAACTTTTTTTGAATTTGAAAAATCTACGTACGCTGATGGGTCTTACTTTGATAAGTATTTAAAGAAAGATTGGTCGCCACGTACACAAAAAGTTATTGCATCATTTGCTCAACATAATATTCCGACGAAACATGACTGGGCGGCGTTAAAAGCTGACGTTGCGAAATATGGTATGTACAATGCGTATCGTCATGCTATTGCGCCAACTGGTTCTATTTCTTATGTTAATGATACAACAGCAACATTATTACCAATTGTTAATAGAATAGAAGAGCGTCAAGAAGGCATGATTGGAAAAGTTTATTATCCAGCACCTGGGTTGGATAATGAAACAATGCCATACTACGTGTCAGCATATGATATCGATATGCGTAAAGTTATTGACATCTATGCTGCTGCTCAGGAACATATTGATCAAGGCATGGCATTAACCCTGTTTATGCGTTCAACGTTGTCACATGACTTGTATGAGTGGAAAAAAGGCCGGACAGACAAAATGACAACGCGTGATTTGACTATTTTACGTCACTATGCCTTTAATAAAGGGATTAAGTCATTGTATTATGTGCGAACATTTACAGATGATAATCAAGAATCAGGCGTGAATGAGTGCGAAAGCTGCTCAATTTAGTTTAAAAATAAATCGTCTAGTTATTTTAATCAGATGATTTGTTTGTACATACAGCATGGCGCCGATTGAAGGACTATATTTATGACAAAAATTAACGTTTTATATACCTCCACTGAGGGGAATACACAATCTTTTGTGGAAAAATTACAAGCATTTGCTGAAAAAAATGGTGATGTACTTGAAACACGTATGGTTGGTGATGAGACAGAGTATGCGAATGAAACAGAACCGTATGTTGCCATTGTCCCCACATATTTGACTGGGGGCACAGGGACTGGTCCGGAAGTTACGGAAATTTTCACGAATGCTTTAGGAGATTACTTATCATTTGGGCGCAATAGTCAGTATTTAAAAGGGATTATTGGATCAGGAAACCGTAATTTTAATGTACAATTTAATTTAACGGCGTTACGTTATGCTGACAAATTTCATGTACCAATGATATTTGCCTATGAACTACGTGGTAGCATATTTGAGGCAGAGAAAGCCTACAACTTAATTAAACCTTTATTTGGAGAATAAAACCCATGGAACATTTAAAAGATAACTCATATACAGCAATTAACTGGAATACAATTGAAGATGAACTGGACAAGGCGACTTGGGAAAAATTGACACAACAATTTTGGCTTGATACACGTATTCCAATTTCAAATGATTTGAAAACATGGCGTGGTAATATGTCAGATCAAGAACGTCAAACGATGAATTTGGTATTTGGTGGCCTGACAACTTTGGATACATTGCAATCACAAGATGGCATGGCGCAATTGAAATTAGATGTTGTTAATCAAAAAGAAGAAGCTGTGTTGAATAATATTCAATTTATGGAATCAGTTCATGCTAAGTCATATTCATCAATTTTTGAAACTTTGAATGAGAAAACAGAAATTGAAGCTATTTTTGATTGGGCTGATACGAATGAATTTTTGCAATACAAAGCCAATCGTATTAATGGTATTTATCAGACAGGATCACCATTGCAAAAGAAAATAGCCTCGGTATTTTTGGAAACTTTCTTATTCTATTCTGGATTTTATACGCCGTTATATTTTTTGGGGCATAATAAAATGCTGAATGTGGCGGAAATCATTAAATTGATTATACGTGACGAATCTGTTCATGGCACATATATTGGTTACAAGTTTCAGATAGGGTTCAATCAATTGCCAGCGGAAGAAAAAAGTGAATTACAAAGCTGGATGTATGACTTACTTTATGAATTATACGAAAATGAAGAAAAGTATACACATGAATTGTATGATGATTTAGGTTGGACGGAGCAGGTGTTAACCTTCTTGCGTTATAATGCTAATAAGGCGTTGATGAATTTGGGTCAAGAACCAATGTTTCCAGACGGTGCAGATGATGTCAACCCAGTTGTTATGAATGGTATTTCAACTTCAACAGCTAACCACGACTTTTTCTCAGGTGTAGGGAATGGCTATTTACTTGGTGCGGTTGAAGCGATGGAAGAAGACGATTATAGCATTGGCAATAATTAAATATAAAATAAAGCCCGGTAACATCATTTTCTGATGTTACCGGGCTTTATTTTATATTTCGTCGTGTTTGAATATTGCAATGTGATTTTGTAAAAATACAGCTAGTTTCGGGTAGAGCGCGGCGGACAAAATGACCCAACTATAAGCAAACAATACAGCTGCTACAGTGTCACTAAGGAAATGCGCATTAAAATAAATGCGGCTTAGAATTGTCATTAAACCTATTATGATGCTAATCCAATTAATAAGTATCTGTGTGTACGTAGAATTAATGTTAGGTGTCACGAGAATTGCAATAATAAATATGACAATAAATAAACCAAAGACATGGGGGCTTGGAAACGAAGATGAACTATCAGAAAGTAGATGTCCCACTGGCCGTGTACGGCCAACAATTGCCCTTACTATGGCTAGAAAGATATCACCTGATAGAATAGTGGCAACGATCCAAATAGCTGGTATATGCAATTTGGCAATAATAAGAACGCCGGCCAAAATGAGTATGTAAACAACATCCACCACAGGGTTGCCCACAAAAGTAGCAATAGCCATCACGACGTCGCCGTATCCAGTTTGTATGTTGGTAAACCAGCTGTGAATGATGTTATCAATTATGGTTGGGAATATGACGTGAAATTTAATCAGGACGGCCAAGACGATAGCAACAATACCACTGATAATTGCTTGTCGACTTTGTTTGTTTGTAATAGATATGATCATAATGTACGACTCCAAATGCGGATTTTTACCTTACTCTAGTATAATGAAAGATACCGACATAAACAAGGTTATTAGGTGAGCAAATCAATAATAATCTGTTTATTAAATTTAACGACTACTAATCAGTCAAAAAAATGTGTTATTACAAGGATTTTTAAATAGGGGTTGTCAACCTTGCCAAAATTTGATATGATTATATAGTTGTTTGAGATATGGGAGTGTAGCGAAGTCTGGCTAAACGCGACGGACTGTAACTCCGTTCCTTCGGGTTCGTAGGTTCGAATCCTACCGCTCCCATAGCCGATTTAATAGTTAACGGCTAAAAAGATTAACTATTGCCCCTTCGCCAAGTGGTAAGGCAGTGGTTTTTGGTACCGCTATGCGCTGGTTCGAATCCAGCAGGGGCAATCATTGAAAGAGCTGAAAAGCTCTTTTTTTATTGTGTAAAGTACAAAAGCCGTTACTGGTCAACCAGTAACGGCTTTTGTACTTACTTACTTAATGTTTTCTTAGAAATAACTTCTAAATTATCATCTAAATCGTATACCAAAGGTTGTCCGTTGGCAATTTCAAGATTGAGGATATCATCATCTGAAATATGTTCAAGATGTTTTGCTAAGGCACGTAAAGAATTACCGTGGGCAGCAATGACAACGTTTTTACCAGCTTTTAAGTCTTTTGAAATATCTGATTCCCAGAATGGCAAAACACGTTCCAAAGTGATCTTTAAATTTTCACCTAAAGGCAATTCACCTTCAGGCACATCGGCGTAACGACGATCAAAAGCAGGGTAAGTTGTACCTTGTACTTCAACAGTTTCTTCGTAGCTGTCCAACAATGGGGGTAATACGTCGTATGAGCGGCGCCAAATGTGAACCTGTTCATCGCCCCATTTTTCAGCGGCTTCGGCCTTGTTTTGCCCTTGCAAGGCACCATAGTGACGTTCATTCAAACGCCATGACTTGGCTTCGGGAATGAATAATTGGCCAGCTTCTTCTAATGCAAGATGCAATGTTGTGATGGCACGTGTCAAAACTGATGTATAAGCTTGATCAAATTGGATGCCTTCAGCAGCCAATAGCTCACCAGCTTCTTTGGCCTGGTCGATCCCTTTGTCTGATAACTTTGTGTCGACCCAACCGTTGAACAAATTTAATGCGTTCCATTCACTTTGACCGTGACGGATTAATACTAACTTAGCCATGTGTGCTAAACTCCTTAGTTTGTGTTTAATTTAACGACTATATTATACCACGAAAAGAGGACACAAAAAAACTCGCCTAAGCGAGTTTTCAAAGTATTAGAACTTAATCTTACAACTTTGAGATGTTAGCAGCTTGCAAACCGCGGTCTGAAGTTTCAACTTCGAATTCAACAGCTTGACCTTCTTCAAGAGTCTTGAAGCCGTCACCTTGGATAGCTGAGAAGTGTGCAAATACATCTTCTCCGTTTTCACGAGTTACGAAACCGTAACCCTTTTCTCCGTTAAACCACTTTACTGTGCCTTTTTCCATGATATGTTTCTCCTTTGGTGTGCTCCACCAATAATTTTATTTTGTAACTTAAATAATTGGTACTTGAGCGCCTTCCGAGAAAAACAAATCAAAATCAAAAACTTTTATTACAAGACCTAGTATAGCATACTGGTGAAAATAAGCAAGCGAAATAATAAACATTGTTAGTAGGGGAGAAATAGCATACCAGAATTGTGTTTAGAAAGTCCGATAGAACAGGTTATTATTACCTTTTTAAAAAATATGAACCTTGACAAGGGTATCTATTAACGATAAAATTATATAGTTGTCAATACAGATAACATTGCAGCCGTGGCGGAATTGGCAGACGCGCAGGATTAAGGATCCTGTGCCCGTTAAGGGCGTGCGGGTTCGACTCCCGCCAGCTGCATAATCACATGTCATGGCGTTGCATCAGGTTTCAAAACCTTGATGTAGCGCCTTTTCTTATGAAAAAAATTGCACTGTGTTTCACACAAAATGGTAAGTATTTAACGAAACTTTTTGAATAAGCAAGTAAGTCCTTTTTTCGTTTGTATTATATAATACAAAACTCTGCTCTGTATGGTAAAAATAACGACCCCCATGTGTTAGATTTTTTGGTCTAACACATGGGGGTCGCTATACAGATGATAGTTTTTTATCTTGAGAGTGCTTTATACGTAGCCTGCGATAAAGCACTCACGTAATCAATGCCGTCGTCTTGTGTGCTGTCACCATTGGACAGCACAGCAATTGTATAATCAACGTTGTCGTCTTGGACATGTCCAATGCTGTTAACAATCGCATTTTGGTAGTTATCATCTAGTGGTAACCAACCATTTTTAAGTTGTATCATGGTATCATCAGCAACGCCTGATGATACACCCCAGTTTTGATTGTCATCTACGTGGCTCATTAAATTGGCAATATAATTGCTGTCTGATTGAGATAATATTTTATGGTTGTAGAATAGCTCATTTAATAATTTTAACTGGTCTGTGGCCGTCGTTTGAGTCAATCCCCACGTTTGGTTAACATTAGAATGCGTCATCCTTAGTTTGTTGAATAATTTGGGGAATTGATAAATACCACCAAATGAAGTCACCATTTCAGTGGTGACTTCATTGTCTGATTCTTCAATCATTTGTGTTGCCAAATCTTTGTCATCGTTGGTTAGTTCACCCAAGGACATTTTATATGTGAGAATAAACACTTTGATGATACTAGCCGTGGGATAGCTGTTTTTAGAACCATGGGTATATGTATACACTTTACTTGTTTTTTTGTCATACACTGCAATCTGAGCGTTTGTAATACCGTCTGTGTCAACCTTAGACCACGTATTTTGCAATTGTCTGTTTAAATTAGTGGCTGTTATTTTAGCGTTATTATGAGTTGTTTGCTGATCGTAATTTGTAGAGGCACCAAGCACAAGTGCAACAACGATAATCACAGCAGCGATGGCTAATTTTTGTTTGTCAGCCATCAGTGATTTTTTAATTTTTCTAATATTCATGAAGACGGACCATGGTTTCTTAATTTGTCAGGCAAATGATGTTTTTTTTTTGATTGTACTAAACCGATTAATATAGGTACCGTTAATGTAACACATTCATCATGGCTACGTCAGCTAAATAGCTCTGTAACACTTACATTTCGAGGCGGGTTAGTGTGTGCTGTTCATTGTTTTTTAAACTGACCGATTTATGTCAAATATTAGATGGCACAAAAATAAAGTAGCTTAAATACATTTCTGTGATTAAGCTACTTATACTATCACAAAATAAGTCTGTTATTTTGTTAAGGGGGGAACATGGCAATGTGCCATGTTGTTCTTATTCTGTGATTGATTTTTTAATTTGTTCAAATTTAGGGGCGCTCTTATATTGGTCCTATGATGTAAAAGTAGACAAAAGTTATTCTTTAACAACTATTATTTTAAATTCATTTGAACATTTTGTTATCATAAAACCCTGAAAGTTTGTTTAACTTTCAGGGTACACATCACTTTCTGAAGAGATTTTTATTCTGTCCAAGTTATCGGGTTCACTTCAAACGATAGCTTTTAATTTTATTCTTTACTAACCTTCTTGATAGGGAGTGGTTCAATTTTCTTTATAATTATTTTTGATATCAAAAGTACCTAATATAATAGTGCATAACTACGGTCACGGACATCTTTTTTGGATTAACTTCTAGTCATTTTTTTTGATACAGGTCTAATTAATCATCTGACTCACTTATTGAGGATATAATAGAATTGTGGTATTTATCTAAAACAAAGGAATTTGATATTTTGTTTGTTTTTGAAAACATCATTGTATCGTCTGAGTCTGAAGTTGATCCTATGCCAATAAAATTCGTCTCATCAACAGTTGCTTTGAAGTTCTGTTGTCCGCCATACATTGTAACTTCAACATCCTGACTAACAGGATCGTTGCTATCTAACGTAGCTTTCCAAGTATTAGTACTATAAAAGGTGACTATTTCCTTGACTAACTTTTCATCTCTTCCGTTATCTTCACCAACGACTTTAAAATCAACATATTTCGGAGAAGCATATGATGCACTTGCTTCTTTTTTTGTTACTTTGTCCTTAACAACACTATTTTCAGCTCTATCAGAATCTTCTACTTCAGTGTTTTGTTGTTGCTTTAAAGTATCTTGCGCTAAAAACTTCGTTAAATTAAAGCTTTCTTTGTCTCTATCTCTTGCTAACTTCAAAATTTCATCTTCCGACAACTTCTCCAAATCTTTAATTGTAACATCCTTTGACTGAAGCTTTTGATACTTATTAATAAAGTCTTCATCTGCAAACCCATCAGTAAGTTCTCTATGTTGAGACTCATCATTCAGGTTATAAATGGCAGCCGTTTTCCCTTTAACTGCGACTAGTTGGGATATAGTTGACTTGCGTGTTACATTACCTTTCGATATGAAAAATAGTTTTAATTTATTACTTTTTACAATATCGCCTAATGATAACTGCGTTGCACTTTCCCCAGATTGCTTAGTAACATCATGGGTCACATCTCTTTTTGGACTTTTAATTCCAAAGGTTATTAATAAAAAAACAATGATTATTATTAATAATGTTGATATACCATACACTTTATTTCTCAAAATATTTCTCCTAATAGTTATAATTGTAATAGTAATTATTTTATTACATTGGTAGATTGCAAGAATTAACCGAACACTACGAATTGCTGAAAGACTTTTCGTGGTGATTGCCAGTTGAGTGTTTTCATTGGTCGTGCATTGATCCAATGGTTAATTTGATCTGATTCCTTGGCGCTAACTGTTTCAATTTTTCGTTCTTTTGGTATAAAACGACGGACATAACTGTTTAATATCTCATTACTACCACGTTCTTCTGGTGAATATGGATGTGCAAAATAACTGGAATGCTTAGCACTTGCTCAATTTCGTCATATTTAGCAAATTCTCGTCCACGATCAACAGTGATTGATTGAGCATTCTTTATGCCATGAAAGAAATTAATTAAGGCTGGTGTCACTGCCTGACTATTGCGACCACTTACATGCCGAACAACATGTTGTTCGGCTCAGTCTTTCAGTGATTGTCACTAGCACATCATCACGTTGCTTACCAGATTGCATGGTATTAACTTCAAAACGTCCAAATATTTGTCGCTTTTGAACACTTTTATGCCTCGTTTCAATAGAACGACCATGAACAAATATTTATCGTCTACTATCAGATTACGCTTGTGACGAATACCTTTGTCAGGTAAATCAGATATTGTCAATTTCAGTAAACCGTTATTAATTCAGTTATAGATGGTTTTGAAAGGCAGTCCTAGTACATGAGCAGCTGTCTCTGGTGACCATTTTAAAACACCAATGTGGTGATTGAGAAGGATAGTCATATCTGATGTTACTTTACAATGTCGGCCACGCAGATGACGTTTATTTAATGCCAATTCATGTGTAATATCAGATTTATAGGGTGTTACTTGATGAATTTCAACTGAGACAGTTGACGGTGAACGATGAATGAAGCGAGCGATGGTACGAACAGAATAATTTAGTTCCAGCAAAGTTTGAATGACAGTGCGTTCTTGAGATGATAAACTAGTCATGAGTTGCAGAGTCTTTATGTTTGTTATAATAATGCATTGTGATTTGAGTTTTCGTGATGATTTTAGACAATGTGAATTGCAATTGAGAAGTTAAAATAAAAATTAATGAGGTGTTTTTTCCTTAAACGGTTTATGAAAGTATGTTAGGTTTACCATTGTGTTGTATGATTAAAACTTATTCTGAGTAGCAATGTTCTTACTGGTGTATGAATTATTAAGTATAAAAGCAATGATTAACAAAATAAACCATCCGATACCTGTCCAACTTAATGTTAAATTTAAGGCCCAAATAAGATATTTCCATCTTGAATGAACGATAAAAGTTGGTAACATATATATAATAGTAGACATTAAACCTAGTAGAGACATGCCAACTAGCAGTGATATGCTGATGTTAGATAACGCATAATTTGGAAATATTTTTTCGATACCTAGCTGAACAGTTAACCACATGACTATGGTTGGTAAAACACCTGAAAGCACAATAAATAAATCAATCCAAAAAGTATGGATTGATTTTTTGTTTAAATAATTAAAAAAATTTTCGTATTTTGAAGCGTCTTGCATAATGATGATTTCCCCGTATTTGTTGAACTCGTAAAAGTTTAGGCCGTGTGCCCAGTAAATTCTTTCAACGAACATGGCCATTAATGTTGAGTTAGAAGTATAGTCTTTTAATACTATGCTATTTTGATTACCAAGCTTTCTTGAAGGAAAATAGTGAAAAGGGTCTTTAGTAGAATAAAAGTTGTTGATTTTATCATCTTTTATACCATTGTTTAGAAATTTCTTTCTCTCGATATGACTGAGAGACCACCACGGGCTGATTGCTCCAAAAGTAATCGTGTCGGCATGGAAATCTAGAGATAACCTTTGCGCAATTTCACCACCTAACGAATGTCCGACTATGAATATATGATGATTTGAGAACTGTTTGACATTTTTTTTGAAAAATATTTTCATGTCATCATATTGTGTCAATCTTACAATACCTAGAGAACCCAAAAGGCCGTTCCATAACCAATCTTGAAAAGATGATTTAAAAACATTTGGGCCTGAGCCTGATGGAATGAATTTTTCTTCAGCAGATATCATTTTAAAGACATTACGGCCGATACCGACATCTGCTCCTCTAATAACAAAAACGAGGTTATTTTCAAATGACAAAGCTAATGCTTCAAGGCCGCCGGTTAGTTTTTGAGAAGTATTTATTTTATCCAAAACAAAAAACCGAAATTTTTTCCCAGCATAGTGTACATCAACGACTGTTTTATTTAAAGTAGTATGTGAATATACTTTATTTGAAAGTTCAAGTGCCAATCGTGAGGTAAACATATCAATCTTGTAAGTCCAAACCTTGGGCATCCTTATGCCAATTTGAACCTATAGTTGAAGTTAAAATCAAAATACCTTCGATAAGACCCCAAACGTTAGCAATCCAGCCTAGTAACACAAGCCAACCGAATATGCCTAAAAGTAATTGAACAACACCTTTTCCTGTACGACCAATATAGAAGTTGTGAATACCTAAACCACCTAGAAATATCCCTAAAAGACCAGCAACTAATTTACTTTTAGGTGACATGCGTGTCGATTCAAGAATTGAGTTTATGATGACATATTTTGATGGACCATCAACACTCTGTTGAATGGTAACCACATCATCTATTTTAGGTATCGTAAGAAATTTGTTTATATTGATTTCTTGAATAATACCATCTTCACTCACAATCACTTGTTGTTCATCTTCGTTAATTTTTTTAACAATAATCAAATTTCTTCTCCTCTTTAGTTCACTAAATCTATTTTTGTTTACATGTTTGCGCCAAATATTGACGCAATAATACCACCAATGACAATAATCATGATTAGTCCAATAAATGAAATAATCGTACCGGCAATGGCGAAACCACGTGGCATTTTAAATAGGCCAATAACGCTAAACACAGCGCCTAATAGCCAAACAACCCAACCGATAATCGGTATTTCTCCGACAAATAAGGCAATAATCGCTAAAACGAAACCGGTTAATCCTAGTCCGTTCTTCTTGTTGGTCACCATGACCACTTGTTGTTCGTGCATGTTTTTCGTTCACTCTCTTCCAATTATTTTTAGCATCATACTTTATGAAAACAATAATACCACACTTATTCACTATAATGAATATACTTTCAATTAATAATATGTAATTTTTAAGCATACCTTGCTTAAATTGAAGCATGGAAGGTGGTTCATTATTATGAAAATAACACTAGAAGCAGTTGTCGAAACCCTAAGGAACAAACGCATTCAAAGAGGTATAACGATTGAGAAACTGAGTGAATTATCGAATGTTAGCGTTGGCACAATTTCAACACTTGAAACCAAAAAACATACGAATATGTCTGTCTCAACGTTATTTAAATTAATGAATGCATTGAACGTTAGTGGGTATGATATTTTTGGTAGTGAGGATGAAAAAATTAACGAATTGATCGCTGATAATCGACAATTAAGATTAGCTCTGAATGGTATTGTTGACCAAGCAAATGGGAGCCTTGAACGATGAAAATGTATAAATAGGTAATTGTAGCGCGCCGGATAATTTGGACAAAAGTTGTCTAAAAAGCTATTGGGTTCACCGTATAGTCATTATTTTTGCTTTTCTATAATTATGATTAATCTAAGAATACTTTTAACGCAATTGTCAAACGGCGTGGTTAATGTATGAAAGCGTTTGATTTTCTAGTTCATGTGACATCTGTTGTGGTAAAATAAAAACAATGGAGAATAATATGTTACTCTTTAAACGAACTAAAAAAAATAATGACTCACAGCTAGATGAAGATGTTGTTTCGCGTACGGCCCTTGATACAATCCAGCAAGAAAATGATCAATTGTTAGATCAATTAGAAACATTAAAGCTGGATGTATCAGAATTAACTGAAAAAAATCAGCATTTAATCGAACAGTTGACACGCAGTAAATACTATCAATCCTTGGTTAAAACAAGTATAGGACTGAGTGTTTTAATTATTAGTTTTGCGGTGTTGTATATACTTAATGAAGACTCACAATACATAGCGATGTTACTTTTAATAGAGGCAGCATTTATGTTTGTGATGTTAAAAGGCGGGGATAAATAATGACTAAGACGCATAAAACGCAACGTGTACCCTTCGTGGTTGCGAATTGGAAAATTAATAAGTTACAGGCAGATGTCGTTGATTTTTTGGCACAAATTAATGGTAAAGTGCCTGATCAACGAGTCGTCGAGATAGGGATTGCAGCGCAAGATTTGTTTTTAGCAGACATGGTGAGAGCGACAGCGGATTCACCGATTCATGTTGTGGCCGAAAATGTTCATTGGGAAGATAATGGCGCTTATACAGGTGAAACTTCACCAAAAGCATTGAAAGACATTGGCGCAAAATATGTGCTGATTGGCCACTTTGAACGGCGTAAGTTTTTCAACGAAACAGATGCCACAGTGAATTTGAAAGTTACGGCAGCCTTGCGAAATGGCTTACGGCCAATTATCGATGTTGATGAGGATATGAGCACGTATGCACAGTTTATGGATGCCGAACCTTCCGTTGCACAGGTAGCTGCAGCATTAGCGGGCGTTTCTGTAGATCAAATTCGAAATGTTACCATTGCATATGAGCCAACATGGGCCATTGGTTCTGGTGAAGCGGCCAGTGCTGATCAAGCGCAAAAAGCAGCTCACCTGATCCGACAAACGTTGGCCAAGTTATATTCGCCGGTAATTGCGGAGAAAGTTCGGATTCTGTATGGGGGTTCGGTAACGCCTAATAATGCGCGTGAAATCATGTTACAAAAAGATATAGATGGGGTGCTTGTGGGGACAGCGGCATTAGATCCGGTGCAGTTTTTACAATTAGTTGAGATTGCGCGTGACCCAAACGTGCCAGAATTTGATATAGATCACGTTTAAAAAACAGATTTTAAATTTTAAATAATAATGGTTTATTATTGGTTGAACTGGCTTGCAAAATATTGTTAAAAGCGTATAATTATTAATAGTAATACTGTGAATAAATACGGCATTTTGCGAAATATTGTCCGCAATACCTTTATATTGAAGCAAACGTTATCTGCGGAAACAGCGGCGATTGCTTTTTTTGTGCCTATGCGGGAACAAAATCAGAAGAAAAAACGATTTTGTAACTAAATTGTAACAATTAGAACGCAGTGAAAAACAAGTGAGGTGATAAATGTGGCAGGACATTTAGTAAAGTACGGTAAGCATCGTACCCGTCGTTCATATGCTAGCATCAAAGAAGTACTTGATGTGCCTAATTTGATTGAAATTCAAACGGCATCATATCAGTGGTTCTTGGATGATGGTATCAAAGAAATGTTTGGCGACATCATGCCAATTGACGACTTCCAAGGCACATTGTCTTTGGAATATGTCGACTATCAATTGATGGAACCGAAATATAATATTGATGAGGCGCGTGAACACGACGCCAATTATTCAGCACCGTTACATGTAACTTTGCGTTTGACGAACCACGAAACTGGTGAAATCAAGTCACAAGATGTGTTCTTCGGTGATTTCCCATTGATGACAGAACAAGGAACGTTTATTATCAATGGTGCAGAGCGAGTAATCGTTTCACAATTGGTGCGTTCTCCTGGAATTTATTATAACCAAGAAAATGACAAAAATGGTCGTCCGCGTTATGGCACGACTGTTATCCCTAACCGTGGTGCATGGTTAGAATACGAAACAGATGCCAAAGGCATTGCTAACGTTCGTATTGACCGTACGCGTAAGTTATTGATGACTGAACTAGTACGTGCGCTTGGATTTGGTTCAGATTCAGATATTCTTGATATTTTCTCAGATCAATATGATGCTTTGAACATGACTTTGGAAAAAGATGTCCATAAAGATATGTCTGATTCACGTGTTGAAGAAGCTTTGAAAGACGTCTACGAACGCTTGCGTCCGGGTGAACCAAAGACCGCTGATTCGTCACGTGCGTTATTGGTTGCACGATTCTTTGATCCAAAACGTTATGATTTGGCTTCAGTTGGTCGTTATAAAATTAACAAAAAGCTCTCATTGAAGACACGTTTGTTGAACTATACGTTGGCTGAAACATTGGCTGATCCAGATTCTGGTGAAGTTATTGCTGAAAAAGGCACAATAGTTGATAAAACAGTGATGTCAAAGTTGAGTCCATTCTTGGAACGTGAAGACTTTAAGACCACAACATATACGCCTTCAGGGGATGCTGTACTTGAAGAACCTGTGGTACTTCAAAAAATTAAAATTGAATCACCTGAAGATCCTGAAAAGACTTTGGTATTAATCGGTAACGGTCATATTGACGAAACCGATCGTACGGTACGTCCTGCGGATATTTTGGCAGGTATGAACTACTTCCTCAATTTGCAAGAAGGTGTCGGGAATGTCGATGATATCGATCATTTGGGAAATCGCCGTATTCGTTCAGTAGGTGAATTGTTACAAAATCAATTCCGTATTGGTTTGACTCGTATGGAACGTGTTGTACGTGAACGTATGTCCATTCAAGATGCCAACACAGTCACACCACAACAACTAATTAACATCCGGCCTGTTGTTGCTGCTGTGAAGGAATTTTTCGGTTCCTCACAATTGTCACAGTTTATGGATCAAACAAACCCATTAGGGGAAATGAACCATAAGCGTCGTTTATCAGCTCTTGGACCTGGTGGATTGACACGTGACCGTGCCGGTGTTGAAGTGCGAGATGTGCACTACACACATTACGGCCGTATTGACCCAATTGAAACGCCAGAAGGTCCAAACATTGGTTTAATCAACTCGTTGGCTACATATGGTCGTATTAACAAATATGGCTTTATCGAAACACCATATCGTCGTGTCGATTGGACAACGCATATGGTTACCGACAAAATTGATTATTTGACAGCTGATGAAGAAGATAACTTTATTGTTGCACAAGCAAACTCACCATTGAATGATGATGGTAGCTTTGTTTCTGAAACAGTTATGGCTCGATTTGGTGAAGAAAACATTGAAACACCAATTGATCGTATTGATTATATGGATGTGTCGCCAAAACAAGTTGTTTCTGTTGGAACTGCTGCTATTCCTTTCTTGGAAAATGATGATTCTAACCGTGCCTTGATGGGTGCTAACATGCAACGTCAAGCGGTACCATTGCTTGACCCACATGCACCACTTGTTGGTACAGGTATTGAGTACAAGGCTGCCCACGATTCGGGTGTTGCCATGATTTCACGTGCAGCGGGTATGGTTGAATATGTTGACGGCCATGAAATTCGTATTCGTCGTGAGGATGGGCAATTAGATCATTACGAATTGATGAAATTCCGCCGTTCTAACGGTGGAAAAAACTATAACCAAAAGCCTATTGTTCATGAAGGTGAACATGTTGAATCTGACGAGGTTTTGGCTGATGGGCCATCAATGGAACAAGGTGAGCTAGCTTTGGGTCAAAACCCATTGATTGCATTCATGACTTGGCAAGGTTATAACTTCGAAGATGCCATTGTTTTGAACGAACGATTGGTTCGTGAAGATGTCTATACATCGATTCATATTGAAGAATATGATTCAGAAGCACGAGATACAAAACTTGGACCGGAAGAAATGACACGTGAAATTCCGAATACTGGTGAAGATCAGTTGAAGGATTTAGATGCTGATGGTATTATTCGTGTCGGTGCTGAAGTGCATGACGGTGATATTTTGGTTGGTAAAGTGACACCTAAGGGTGTGACAGAATTATCGGCTGAAGAACGTTTGCTCCATGCCATATTTGGTGAAAAAGCCCGTGAAGTTCGTGATACATCACTTCGTGTGCCTCATGGTGGTGGTGGCGTTGTTCAAAACGTGCGTATCTATACACCAGAAAATGGTGATGAATTAGCACCAGGCGTTAACATGATGGTGCGTGTTTACATCGCTCAAAAGCGTAAGATTCAAGTTGGTGATAAAATGGCCGGTCGTCATGGTAACAAGGGAACTGTTTCCGTTGTTGTCCCTGAGGAAGATATGCCGTACATGCCAGATGGTACACCAATTGATATCTTGTTGTCACCCATGGGTGTGCCTTCGCGTATGAATATTGGTCAAGTGCTTGAGATGCATCTTGGTTTTGCTGCTAAAAAGTTAGGTATTCATGTTGCATCACCTGTCTTTGACGGGGCGAGCGATGATGAAATCGAAGCTGCGTTGCGTGAAGCTGGTTTGCCACAAGATGGTAAGTCAGTTGTCTACGATGGACGCACGGGTGAAGCCTTTGATAAGCGTGTTGGTGTTGGTGTTATGCATTATATGAAGTTGGCCCACATGGTCGATGACAAAATCCATGCACGTTCAATAGGACCCTATTCACTTGTCACACAACAACCTTTGGGTGGTAAAGCACAATTCGGTGGCCAACGTTTCGGTGAAATGGAAGTTTGGGCACTTGAAGCGTATGGCGCTGCATATACTTTGCAAGAAATTTTGACATATAAGTCAGATGATGTTGCTGGTCGTGTAAAAGTTTACGAATCAATTATCAAGGGTGAACCAATCCCTCGTCCAGGTGTGCCTGAGTCATTCCGTGTCCTTGTAAAAGAGTTACAAGCACTTGGTTTGGATATGCAAGTCTTGGATGGTAGCGGAGAAGAGGTTGAATTACGTCAAATGGATGAAGATGATTCAATCTTACCAGTTGATGCACTTGAAAAGTTAGTGCGTTCAAATCCTGATTTGTTGAATAAAGAAGATGATGAAGTTGCTGCAGCATTCTTGAAAGTCACATCGCAAGATACGACGCAAGCAACCGACGAAGTTTAATATAAAACATAACGTGTCAGTATAGATATTGCACGTTTGTTATCAGGTGCTTTTGATTATCATCATACTAGCAAGCAGCTGATAGCAAACGTGCATACTGTGCATATACGTTGACGTAATAAATAATGAAAGGTAACAGCAAATAGATGGCAATTGATGTTAATAAGTTTGAAAGCATGCAAATCGGTTTGGCTTCTCCTGATAAGATCCGTTCATGGTCTCATGGTGAAGTAAAGAAGCCAGAAACGATTAATTATCGCACACTTAAGCCAGAAAAAGATGGCTTGTTCGATGAACGCATCTTCGGACCAACAAAAGATTATGAATGTGCCTGCGGTAAATATAAGCGAATCCGATATAAAGGAATTGTTTGTGATCGTTGTGGCGTTGAAGTTACATCATCAAAAGTTCGTCGTGAACGTATGGGTCACATCGAATTAGCTGCACCTGTTACACACATTTGGTACTTCAAGGGTATTCCATCACGTATGGGTCTCGTTCTAGACATGTCACCTCGTTCACTTGAAGAAATTATTTACTTTGCTTCATATGTTGTTATCGAACCTGGTGATGCACCTGTCGAAAAGAAACAATTAATGACGGAACGTGAATACCGTGAATTGAAGCGCGAATATGGTGCTGGCTTTAAAGCTGGCATGGGTGCTGAAGCAATAAAAGATTTGTTGGCTAGTGTTGATTTAGCTGCTGAAGCAGATCAACTGAAACGTGAATTGCAAGAAGCAACGGGTCAAAAACGTGTACGCGCGGTACGTCGCTTGGATATCATTGAAGCGTTCTTCCAATCAAACAATAAGCCTGAATGGATGGTTATGGATGTTATTCCAGTTATCCCACCAGACTTACGACCAATGGTTCAATTAGAAGGTGGTCGCTTTGCGACATCTGATTTGAATGACTTGTATCGTCGTGTGATCAACCGTAACAATCGTTTAAAGCGTTTGCTTGATTTGAATGCACCTGGCATTATCGTGCAAAATGAAAAACGTATGTTGCAAGAAGCTGTTGATGCATTAATTGATAATGGTCGTCGTGGTCGACCAGTAGCTGGACCAGGAAACCGACCATTAAAGTCACTTTCACATATGTTGAAGGGAAAGCAAGGTCGATTCCGTCAAAACTTGTTGGGTAAACGTGTCGATTATTCTGGTCGTTCAGTTATTGATGTTGGACCTTTCTTGAAAATGAATCAGATGGGATTGCCACGACCAATGGCAATTGAATTATTCCGACCATTCCTCATGAAAGAACTAACAACACGTAAGTTGGCTGGTAATGTCAAATCTGCAAAGCGTAAGATTGACAAGGCTGATGAAGATGTTATGGATGTATTGGAAGACGTTATTAAAGAACATCCAGTTCTTTTGAATCGTGCACCGACATTACATCGTTTAGGAATTCAAGCCTTTGAACCAGTACTAGTTTCTGGTAAAGCAATGCGTCTGCATCCATTGGTTACAGAAGCGTATAACGCCGATTTTGATGGCGATCAAATGGCCATTCACGTACCTTTGTCTGATGAAGCACAAGCTGAAGCACGTCTATTAATGCTTGCCGCTGGTCATATTTTGGCACCTAAAGATGGTAAACCTATTGTTGCACCATCGCAAGACATGGTTATTGGAAACTATTACTTGACGGCTGAAGAAATTGGCCGTGAAGGCGAAGGTATGATCTTCTCATCTGTAGAAGAAGCACAAATTGCTTTTGCAAATAAGGTTGTTCATTACCATACACGTATTGGTATTCAGACGTCATCTTTCCCTGAAGCAAAGCCATTTACAGATGCACAACGTTCAAAAATTATGGTGACTTCAGTTGGTAAGTTAATTTTCAATGAAATTTTACCTGTTGATTTCCCATACATTAACGAACCATCTGAAGATAACTTTAAAGGTATTGATGATACTTTCTTCATTGCATCGGGTGAAGATATTCATGACTATTTGGCCGATACAGCAACGGTTACTGCTTTCAAGAAAGGTTTCTTGTCAGATGTCATTGCTGAAGTTTATAAGCGTTACAAAGTGACAGAAACATCGCTATTGTTGGATCGTATGAAAGATTTGGGCTATGAAAAGTCAACTGAATCTGGTTTGACTGTCTCAATGAACGATGTGACTGAATTACCAGAAAAACCAGCAATTTTGGCAGATGCGCATAAACAGGTTGCGATAGTTACAAAGCAATTCCGTCGTGGTTTGATTACAGATGAAGAACGTTATCAACGTGTGACTGAAATCTGGACTAAAGCTAAAGATGTTATTCAAGATAAGTTGATTGATTTGTTTGAACCAACAAACCCTATTTTCATGATGCAAGATTCAGGGGCGCGTGGTAACATTTCGAACTTCGTTCAATTGGCTGGTATGCGTGGATTAATGGCTGGACCTGGCGGTAAGATTATTGAATTGCCTGTTACAGCTAACTTCCGAGAAGGTTTGACAGTGATGGAAATGTTTATTTCTACTCACGGCGCGCGTAAAGGTATGTCTGATACAGCTTTGAAGACAGCCAACTCTGGTTATTTGACACGGCGACTTGTCGACGTTGCACAAGATGTTATTGTTCGTGAGTGGAACAACAATGCTGATCGTGGTGTTGCTGTTAAGGCAATCATGGATGGTAATTCCGTTGTTGAACCACTTTATGATCGTATTTTGGGTCGCTATGCGATGAAGTCAGTCTTTAATCCAGAAACTGGAGACAAGATTGTTTCACGTAACGAAATGATTGATGAAGACGTTGCAAAGGCTATTGTTGCTGCTGGTATTGAAGAAGTAACAATTCGTTCGGTCTTCACATCAACAACAGAACACGGTGTTTCTGTGCTTGATTATGGTCGTAACTTGGCTACAGGTGAAGAAGTTGAAGTTGGTGAAGCAGTTGGAACTGTTGCTGCACAATCAATCGGAGAACCAGGTACACAATTGACAATGCGTAATTTCCATACGGGTGGTGTTGCCGGTGGTAACGATATTACGCAAGGTTTGCCTCGTGTGCAAGAAATTGTTGAAGCACGTATTCCTAAGGGACGTGCTGAAATTTCAGAAGTTACTGGTGTCGTTGTTTCTATTGAAGAAAATCCAGCTGAACGTACCAAGGCTGTGACGATTGAAGGTGAAACAGATACACGTACGTATACTTTGCCATTAGCAGCACGCATGCGTTTTGCTGAAGGTGACGATATTCAACGTGGCGCTGCAATTAACGAAGGACCAGTTGATCCGAAGGAATTGCTAGCTGTTACTGATACATTGACAACAGAATCATACATGTTAACGGAAATTCAAAAGGTTTACCGTTTGCAAGGTATTGAAGTCTCTGACAAACATATCGAAGTTATGATTCGTCAAATGTTACGTAAAATCCGTGTCATGGATCCGGGTGAAACAAGCCTTCTACCAGGAATGTTAATGGATATTGCGGACTTCCAACGTGCTAATGAACCAGCATTGTTTGAAGGCCTTGTACCAGCAACTGCACGTCCTGTGCTGCTTGGTATCACAAAAGCTGCTTTGGAAACAAATTCATTCTTATCAGCTGCATCGTTCCAAGAGACAACACGTGTCTTGACTGACGCTGCTATTCGCGGTAAGAACGATCCATTGGTAGGTTTGAAAGAAAACGTTATTATTGGTAAAATTATTCCTGCTGGAACTGGTATGGCTGAATATCGTAAGATTAAGAGTAAGGTTGTTGGTAATATTATTGCACAACCTGAAGTTGCTAACGAAGCTGCCTCAGATATTCCTAAGTTAGATGATGTTGCAAAGACGTTTGAAGAATAAGTACTAATTTTTTTAAAGATTTAAAAGTAGCTGCTCATGAAAAGTCATGGGCAGCTTTTTTATGTCACTAAATGGCGGTTAAAAAACCAATTAGGCCAAAAACAGAACCAATTAGGCCAAAAGTATAGCCATAATTGGTTTTTTCATTTACACTAAAATAGTTCTGCAGAACACACACGAAACTTATACGTGCAGTTCAAATCTCGCGTATAATAAAGATATGCAAAATTTACAATATGAACAGATGAATGGATTATCGTTAGCGTATATCGGCGATGCAATTTACGAACTTGAGGTGCGTCAGCACTTGCTCTTGTTAGGTTTAACAAAAGTCAATGATCTGCAAAAACGCAGCAAACATTATGTTTCAGCTAAAGCACATGCTGCGTTGTTTGAATGTATGATGATAGATAGCCTATTAACAGACGATGAATTAATTTACTTCAAACGTGGGCGAAATGCAAAATCACATACAAAAGCTAAAAACACAGATGTTGTGACATATCGTATATCAACTGGTGTCGAGGCGTTATTTGGATTTTTGCATTTGTCGGGGCAACCTGATCGCATTAGTGAATTAATGAAATGGATTTTTGAACAAGTAGAATCAGGGAGAACAAGCAAATGAAGCAAGAACAACAAGAACAACAAAAACCGGATCAAACAGAATTTGTCTATGGCCATTATGCCAGTGTCGAAGCGTTAAAATCAACACAAGAAATTAATAAAGTGTGGTTACAAACAGGATTACAGGACAAAATCCGCAATGAAGTAACGCAACTGGCTCGGAAAAAAGGATTGGTCATACAACAAGCACCAAAATCAAAACTAGATGAGCTGACAGATGGTGGCAATCATCAAGGGGTTGTTCTGAGTGTTGCAGCATTTAATTATGCCACAATTGATGACTTATTTGAAAATGCTAAAAAACAATCGGCAGAGCCATTTTTCTTAATTCTAGATGGTATTGAAGATCCACATAATTTGGGTTCGATTTTAAGAACAGCTGATGCTGCTGGTGTACATGGTATTATTATTCCAAAGCGAAGGGCAGTACAGTTGACAGCCACAGTGGCTAAAATTTCTACTGGCGCAATCGAACATGTGCCTGTTGCTCGTGTAACCAATTTAGTTAACACAGTTAGTGAACTAAAGGATCGTGGTATGTGGGTGTTTGGAACAGATGTAACTGGGGAAGATTACCGCCGATGGGATGCAAAGGGAGCGACTGCTTTGATTATTGGTAATGAGGGAAAAGGCATTTCACCATTACTAAAGCAAAAAGTCGATAGCATGTTAACAATTCCAATGACCGGTCATGTTCAAAGTTTGAATGCCAGTGTTGCTGCAAGTTTGCTAATGTATCAAGGATTTAGCTCGCGTAATCCATTATAAAAAAGTGTACAAGTGATTTTTGTTTGTGAGCGATTACAAGTAAACATTACTTTAAACACGATTATAGTGGGAGAAGAACATTGGGGAAAGATAGATTGATAGCAGTTGTTCATGCTGCACAAAATGGACACGAATTTGCATATGACGTACTCATTAAACATTTGCGTGGGGCAGTTTATGATGTACATCGACGAAAAATTAGCAGTCGTATTACTGCAGATGATTGGTATTCAGATGGTTTAGAAGTGTTGATAAAGTGTGTTAATAAATTCGATACGGTGAATCCACGTGCTAAATTCTCAACATATTTTATTACTGCACTATCAAATCACGCGACGGATTTGGTACGGACGTATTATACGGCAAAGTCAGATTTTGAAAAAAATGTTATTTCGGAAAATAGTGACGATTCAGGAAACTTATTTAATATTGGAACGGATACCTATAATCCGGAGCAATTGTGCTTGTTACGTGATATGTTAAGTACAACAGAAATTGCGAAAACGCCTGAATTTAAACAAACGGTGCGACAACTTTTGGGTATTGATAATCCTAATTCAGAGATTACAACACGTCGTTTTGAACAAATGCAATACCGTTTTAAAAAAGCGCTGCACACGGCAATTTCTAAATCGCAATAAAATATTGTGTACACAATATGTGTTTCAGTCACTTCCCTGTGATATAATATACATGGTATAAAACCATAAACCAAAGGAGAATTAGACATATGTCTTTAATTACTGATATTATCGCACGCGAAGTCCTGGACTCACGTGGAAACCCAACACTTGAAGCAGAAGTCATCACAGAATTAGGTGGTTTCGGTCGCGGAATGGTACCTTCAGGTGCCTCAACTGGTGAACACGAAGCTGTTGAATTACGTGATGGTGACAAGTCACGTTTCAGTGGTAAGGGGACAACAAAGGCTGTTGCCAATGTTAACGATGCTATCGCTAAAGCTTTGGTAGGTAAGTTCGATGTCACTGACCAACGTGCAATCGATCAAGCTATGATCGAACTCGACGGTACAGAAAATAAGGGCAAGTTAGGCGCAAACGCTATTTTGGCTGTTTCGATTGCTGCTGCTCGTGCTGCTGCTGATGAATTAGGTGTACCTTTGTTTTCATATTTGGGTGGCGCAAATTCATACGTATTGCCAACACCTATGATGAACGTTATCAATGGTGGTGCTCACTCAGCTAACAAAGTTGATTTCCAAGAATTTATGATTATGCCTGTTGGTGCCCCAACCGTTAAGGAAGCAATCCGTTACGGTTCAGAAACTTTCCACGCTTTGAAGAAGTTATTAGAAGCAGATGGTAAGGCAACGTCAGTGGGTGATGAAGGTGGATTTGCACCTGATTTCGCTGATAACGAAGAACCTTTAAAGTATTTGATTCGTGCAATTGAAGCTGCTGGATATAAGCCAGGACAAGATATTGCTATTGCCGTTGATGTTGCTTCATCAGAATTGTATGATGCAGAATCAAAGACATATAAGTTGCGTTGGTCAACTGGTGATGAATTCACAACACCTGAATTCATTAAGTATCTTGAAGATTTGGCAGACCGTTACCCAATTATCTCAATTGAAGATCCTATTGATGAAAACGAATGGGAAGATTGGGCTACAATTACTGCTGAATTAGGTAAAAAAGTGCAATTAGTTGGTGATGATTTCTTTGTTACTAACACACAATATCTTGAAAAGGGTATTAACATGGGTGCAGCTAACTCAATCTTGATCAAAGTTAACCAAATTGGTACTTTGACAGAAACTTTTGAAGCTATCGAAATGGCTAAAGAAGCTGGGTACACAGCTATTGTTTCTCATCGTTCAGGTGAAACAGAAGACACGACAATTTCTGATCTTGTTGTGGCTACTAATGCTGGTCAAATCAAGACAGGTTCATTGTCACGTACTGATCGTATTGCCAAGTATAACCAATTGATTCGTATTGAAGAATTATTGGATACAACTGCTAAGTATAAGGGCATTCAGTCATTCTATAACTTGTCAGCTGCTGCTCGTGAAACGATTCAAAACAAGTAATTTAAATAATTATAAAATCATGCCATTTTGGGATGATTTTTTAGTACATAAAAATACTGGAGATGCCTATATGATTAATAAAAAGATATGTTTAGTCGCTGTAACTGCTGTTGTTTTAGCAACAATGGCGCATGTGATATATTGGCACACGCGAGATGATGAAAAAAAGCGACATAATCCACTGAAAAGGGTATTTTAATGGGTATAAAAGACGTTGTCCGTTGTCAGTGGGTCGCAAAATATGACGTGTCTGATGCTATGATAAAATATCATGATCAAGAATGGGGGCACCCCTTACAAGGGAATGATCAATTGTTATTTGAATTATTGACACTGGAGGTCTTTCAAGCAGGATTAAGTTGGGAGATTTCACTTAAAAAAAGGTCAGGATTAAAAACAGCTTTCCATAATTTTGACATAACACAAGTGGCTCGGATGACAGAGGAAGACAGATTAGCGCTAAAAAATAATCCAAATATTATTCGCAATGGCATGAAGATCGCGGCAACAATTACTAATGCGCAGGCCATAAAACATATACAAGATGAATTTAATAGTTTTTCGAGTTACATGTGGCATTTTACAAAGAATGACATAATAGATCATCAGGTTATGGCTAATCAAGACATACCATCTCAAAATACGTTATCTCAAATTATTGCAAAAGATATGAAAAAACGCGGGTTTAAATTTACAGGTCCTGTGACTGTGTATTCATATTTACAGGGTATGGGAATTATTAATGATCATGAAATTACTTGTGAATTCAAGTATCATAAATAAACCAAAATATATTACGAAGTTAATTTTTTGTTAAATTTATGAGTGAAAAAAGACAAACATGTGATAAACTAAAGGTAGCATACACATTAGAGGTAGGGATGAATATGGCGAAATTAGAGGGTATCATATTAATAAATTCCAGCACAGCGGCATTGCAGATTATAGATGTCAAAAATGGCAAAAAAATTGAAAATGTTAACCGTGAGTTTAGTGAAAGTGACATTAATACGCCAACGTTTTCAATTGAGATCATGCGACGTATACTAGAACAGGTTCAAAGTTTTCAACAATTATTACGTGATTATGGCGTCAATGATATACGATTATTTGGTAGTGAAGCCTTATCACAAGTGAAAAATGCAGTGTATTTCGCAGATCAAATAGAAAGTACCACAGGACTTAGAATTAGTTGGTTAAATGGCAATCAAGAAAGTTATTATCGGCAACTTGCTGTGCGTCATGCACAAGAAATTCAGCATACCGTGTTAATTGAAAAAAATACTTTTGTACTTGGTATGAGTTCAGGGCGTATTGATTTAGGATATTTTGAGAAGAATCGCTTTGAGTTTTCGCAACATTCATCAGTCGGTCCAGTTAAACTAGCACAAGCGATTAATGGCATGTCAGTTGAAGTTGCACAGGAAAAATCATTGGCTAGTGAGTTCATTAGTAGTAAATTAGCTGATTTTTGGCATATGTTACCACCATTTAAACAAACTGAAACACTCATTTTATTGGGTGCTGATTCAGCGCAACGTATATTTTCACCAAAAAATGAACCCTGGATTGTTGTATCAAAAGAACAATTACAAATTGTGATTAATGATTTAGCAATTATGAATGATCAAGCAATCATTGGAAAATATGCTGTTGATTTAAATGACGTACCATTTGCATTAACGGAAATGCTGTTATTAATGAATATTATGACTGCAATTGGCGTTAATACACTGCAAATTAGTAATCTAACGGTATTAGATGGTTTGTCAGTCATTGATGACCATGCTGAAGATGATATTATTACGGCTGCACGTGGTATTGCCGACCGTTATATGGTTGAAGAGAAACACCGTGAAATTGTGTTGATTTATGCAAGACAGTTATTTGATCGTTTGAAAAAGATTCATCATTTGAATAAACGTGATCGGTTATTGTTGGGGGTTGCAGCTTTAGTGCATGATGTCGGTGGTTTTATTAATTCTCAAAAACATTACCAGTATTCAGAAGAAATTCTTGAAGGCATTGATTTTCATGGCTTATCCACCTCTGAGCAACGCATGATTGCAGCCATAGCTCGCTATCATAGTGCTGAGACACCAGATAATGCCTTGCGCACAGTGCAAGATTTCTCACCACAACAACGATTACGTATTGCAAAACTAGCGGCATTGTTACGATTGGCTGATGCATTGGACGATAGTCGGCTACAAAAAATTAATAAGCTGACTGTATCTATGTCAGATGATAGCATTACGATTATAGGACAGACAATCGTTGATTTGCAACTTGAAATTTATATGTTTGCGCAAAAAGCGAAATTTTTTGAAACGGTGTTTGGGTTACCCATTGTGTTGAAGCGAAAAGGGAGAAGAGTGTAATGGTTGATCTTAAACGTGCAAAATATTATGTGAATCGTGAAATTAGTTGGCTAGCATTTAACGATCGCGTATTAGAAGAAGCGCGCGATATCCAAAATCCATTATTGGAACGGGCAAATTTTTTAGCAATCACGCAAAAAAATATGGACGAATGGTTCATGGTCCGTGTTGCCAGTTTGCAACAGCAAGTTTTGATAGGGCACGACAAAATAGATGCGGCCGGGTTAACACCATCAAAACAATTAGATGACATTTCAAAGGTTGCTGGTGAACAAATCAAAAAACAATATCAGGTGTTGAATCGTAGTTTATTGCCAGCGTTAAAACGTGGGGGTTTTGAATTACTCAGTTCAGAAGACTTAACTAGCAATCAAACACAATTTTTGAAACGCTTTTTCGATCAAGAATTACTGCCCGTTTTAACGCCGATGGCGGTTGATACAACACATCCATTTCCTTTTTTAGCCAATGATACGCTAAATATAGGGGTGCGTCTCAAAAAGTCAGAAGATAAGATAGAAAAGTATATTGCTGTTTTACAAGTACCAGAAACGTCTGGCCGTGTCATAGCCTTACCAGAAAAAAATCAGTATATTTTAATTGAAGATGTTGTTCAGCTCTTTTTGGCTTCTTTATTTCCAGGCTATATAATCAAAGAATCAACAGTATTTCATGTGATACGAGATATGGAATTAGATATAGCAGATGATGAGGATACCCCAAATATCCTGCAAGATGTACAATCTAAATTGCAAGAACGTGAGCGTGGCCGAATTATTCGTGTTATTTTGTCACGTACAACAAGTTCATCGTTACGCACAAAGTTAATCAAGTTGCTGCATGTGGATGAAGCGCGCGTATACATGGTTAATGGGCCAATTGATTTGACATTTTTGACAGTGTGGCTGAAATTTATTCAGGCACCAGAACTGAAATTCCCACCATTTAAAGGGTATAATAATCCTAATTTAGCACCGGATCACTTGTTTGAAAGTATTAAGCGTCAAGATTATTTATTGCATCATCCCTATGATTCTTTTCGACCGGTGATAGAATTTATTCAAACTGCTGCAAAAGACGATCAAGTACTCGCTATTAAAATGACATTGTATCGTGTTTCTGGCAAATCGCCTATCATTAAAGCACTTGGAGAAGCTGCGCAACAGGGAAAACAAGTCACAGTTTTGGTTGAAATTAAAGCACGTTTTGATGAGGAAAACAATGTGCACTGGGCACGGGAACTTGAGCGACAAGGTGTACACGTAGTTTATGGGTTACGTGGTTTAAAAACCCATGCAAAAGTTGTATTGGTCGTGCGTCGTGAGGCTGACACGATTCGACGTTATGTCCATCTGGGTACTGGAAATTATAATGATGTGACAGCTCATTTTTATACTGATTTAGGATTATTAACTAGTGATTCGGAATTAGGTGCGGATGTTGCTTCTATTTTTAATATTTTAACCGGTTATTCTGACCCAGGTTATTTTCATCAACTACACATGTCGCCAGATGGTATCCGTGAGTTTATTTATGAACAAATTGATAATGAAATTGCAAATGCAAAGGCGGGTAAATCTGCCGGCATTAAAATGAAGTTCAATTCATTATCAGACGAACGTATGATAAGACACCTATATCAAGCGAGCCAAGCAGGGGTTAATGTGTCATTAATTATTCGCGGTATTACCATGTTAAAAGTTGGTATACCGGAGGTTAGTGAGACAATTGAAGTGCATTCTATTGTTGGTCGATTCTTGGAACATAGTCGTATTTATAGCTTTGAAAATGACGGCAATCCAAAAGTTTACCTGTCATCAGCCGATTTGATGACGCGTAACTTAGATCGACGAGTTGAACTATTGTTCCCACTCAAAAATGATCGTTTACGTGACAAGGTGTTATCTATTTTTCAAACTATGTGGCACGATAATGTTAAAACACGTGTCTTGCAACCAGATGGTAGTTTTGAAAAGAAAGATCGCCGAGGCGTTCCGACATTGGATGCGCAAGAATTGTTTACAAAAAACACGTTATTACAGCAAACAAATCAAATTAAACAAGAAAAATTAGCGGAAACAAAGCAGCGATTTGAACCATTGAACAATCCATTTATTAATGAAACGCATGGAGGCGAAGAATGACAGTCATTTCAGTGATTGATTTAGGATCTAATTCAGTACGTATGACGGTTAGTCGTTATCATCGTGATGGTTCTTATGAAGTTTTAGCAAGATTTCAAGAAATGGTCCGTCTATCAACTGGTATGGGACCAGATAAAGTGCTGCAACCAGAAGCAGTTCTACGTACTTTAACGGCCTTAAATAAGTTCAAACAAGCTTTAAAAGTGTACGATAATAATAAACTAGAGATATATGCCGTTGCCACGGCTGCCGTTCGACAAGCCAGTAACCAAGCTGAATTTTTGGCTGCATTTAAAAAAGACATGGGCTTTGAGTTAAATGTTTTGACTGGTGAAGAGGAAGCACATTTTGATTATGTTGGTGTCATCAATACATTTCCAATTAATGATGCTTTAATTTTAGATACAGGTGGTGCGTCATCAGAGTTAATTCTTGTGCGTAGTAAACAAGCGGTTCACGCTGTCAGTTTGCCAGTTGGTGCAGTTAACATTTCAGAAAGTTATTTGGAAAAAGATCATATATCGGCGGGTGCGTTATTTGCAGCAATAGTTGCATTAAGACAACTATTTGGTGACGTTTCATGGTTGCGTGAATCAATTAATATGCCATTGATTGCACTTGGTGGGAGCAATCGTACGTTAGCAAAAATCAGTCGAAAAAAAGAAAAAATTCAAGGTATGGCAGTTCACGGTTATCATTTAAATGTTGGTGAAGTCGCGTTAATTTATCAAGAAATTCTAAAAAAAGATCTTGAAGGCCGAAAAAAAATGCCAGGTCTCGCAAAAGAGCGAGGAGACATTATTGTTGGCGGGTTACTACCATTGGTTGAGTTACTTTTATTTACTGAGGGTCAGCAAGTTATCTTCTCACAAAGTGGGTTACGAGAAGGGATACTTTTTGAACAAATTGCGAAAAATACAGGACATGATGTTGTCTCACCAGAACCTGCAGCAATGACTGTAGATACAGAAGATTTGTAGTGAAAACATGTATTTTCTGTCATTGAGCAAATTTAGAATTTATTGTAAAACGTAAAAACAACACCGACATTAAGATGTCGGTGTTGTTTTTTGACGACATGTCGTCAATATGTGCTGTTATACCAAAGGTATATATGATCCACCCGGGAGTCGAACCCGGATCTCAAGAACCGGAATCTTGTGTGCGATCCATTACACTAGCAGATCATAACTATTCAATTATAGCCTATTTTACTGGAATTTCAAAGAAAGTTTCTGCACCAATTTCAAATGTTATTTGACCAGCAAATAAATCTTTTAAATTTTTTTGAAATTCAGCCATGTCATCTGTTGAAACGGGCACAATAACATGAACAGCAGTATCATATTGGGTATCCATAATTTGGTAGTCGTGGCTAGTCAGCCAGTAGGTGAGCACATCTGAACTTTTATAGTTTACTGTCAGCGTTACTTGTAAACGAACCAAACGCGAAACTAGTCCAGCGGCCTTAACACCATCGCCTACTGTCCCAGCATAGGCGCGTATTAAACCACCAGCGCCTAATTTAACACCACCAAAGTAACGTGTAACAATTGCGACAACGTCGTGTAGTTTATTTTTTTGCAGTACCTCTAACATGGGAATCCCAGCTGTACCACTGGGCTCCCCGTTATCAGAATAACGTTTAATTTGATCATTATTGCCTATTACGTAAGCAAACACATTATGATTTGCCTTATAGTGTAATTTAGATATTTGATCAATAAATAAGCGTGCATCTGCTTCGGAAGTGACACGGGCAATGTTTAAAATAAAACGCGATTTTTTAATGTTTTGTTCCCAAGAAAAAGTATCGGGCGCGATTGTGATATAGTTGGGCATAAAACGTATTATACAGTATGAAATTATATTATGGGCGACAACTTGTCCAGCCAAAAATAGATGCCATACCAGATAATTTAATATCTTCAGCAACGTTTATTGACAATGTTTGTCAGAGATGTGGTCAGAACGTTCATGGGGAGTTACCGAATAACCACTTTTATTGCCGTGCTTGCATAGCGTTAGGGCGTGTTAGTTCGCATGATGTACTCTTATCATTACCTGAGCCCAATAATTTTAAGGGCGATGATATTTTATCATGGGATGGTCAGCTAACACAACAACAACAAGTCGTGAGTAGTGATTTGCTTGAGACATTGTCACAGCAACGTGAACATCTTGTTTGGGCAGTTACTGGCGCAGGTAAGACAGAGATGCTATTCCCAGTTATTCATCAAGCGTTGACACAAAAATATCGTGTGGCTATTGTTTCGCCTCGAGTTGATGTCATCATTGAATTAGCACCAAGGCTACATCAGGCCTTTTCACACACTGATATGGTCGTTTTACATGGTGCACAAACTGAAGATTACCGCTATACGCCACTTGTTTTAGCGACAACACATCAAATGTTACGCTTTAAATCAGCATTTGATTTATTAATTGTTGATGAAGTTGATAGCTTTCCATATGCTGGCGATCACATGTTAGTACATGCGGTAAAAAATGCTCGGAAAATAAGTAGTGCGGTAATCTATCTTAGCGCAACACCAACAAAAGCATTGCAACAGCAAGTGAAACGACAGGTATTAACAACTTCCTATTTACCGTTACGATTTCATCAGCATTTATTGCCTGTTTTAAAAACAACAATTGTCGGTCCTTGGCGAAAAAAATTACCATCGAAATTTTTACGGCAGATCAAACAATTTAATCAAACACAGAGAAGATTTTTAATTTTTGTGCCAAAAGTATCAGATTTGATAAGTGTGTACCAAAATATAAACAAGCATTTTCCTAAAATGTTGGGGGATCATGTGTATGCCGGTGATTTGAAAAGACAAGAAAAAGTTCAAAATATGAGAGATCAAACAATTCAATATCTTGTGACGACTACCATTTTAGAACGTGGCGTGACTTTTCCTGGTATAGATGTTTTGATTTTAGGTGCTGATGAAAAAATATTTAGTGAAAATGCCTTGGTTCAAATTGCTGGTCGCGTTGGTCGAAATAAAGATCGTCCCACTGGTTTGGTAAAGGCCTATGTGCAGCACACAAATTTTAAAGTTTACGCAGCACAGCGGCAAATTAAACAGATGAACAAACTTGGTAAACAATTAGGCGGCCGTATATGAAGTGCCAATTATGTCAAAGTGACAGCAATAATATGCCATCGTTATTACAAACATTGGGCTTAATTACACGTCAAGAAAAACAATTGTGTCATACTTGTGAAGCTGATTTTTCAGTGATCTCAATGGGGTGCTTAGGATGTGGCAGACAACAAAAAGATGAGAAACTTTGTTATGATTGTCACCGTTGGCAACAGCAAGGGAAAAAATTGCTCAGGCACACGGCGTTATATCAATATAATGACGCTATGCGTCAGTTTATGCAACAATATAAATTTAATGGCGACTATGATTTGCGTGTTATTTTCAATCGTCAGTTAAGTCAAAAAATGAATACTTTGGGCGCAGATATTATTGTCCCAATTCCTGTTAGTGATCATACGATGGTTACAAGAGGATTTAATCAAACGATAGGATTAATTACAGGTGTGCAGTATAAACAATTGCTGAAAGTATCTGCAGTTCAAAAGCAACATCAATCACAATTTGATCGGCAAATGCGCATGACGCGACATCAGCCATTTTCGGTGACAGAATCTATGATATTAAAAGAAAAGCAGATATTATTAGTCGATGATGTCTATACCACAGGAAATACGTTATATCATGCAGCGGATTTGATGTACGAATTAGGGGCTAAAAATGTGAAAAGTATATCTTTATCTCGTTAATTATGAAAAAATGAATATATTAACAGAAAACGCTTACACATATGGTATAATATATGTAGTAACTCAATGGAGGAATTAATTATGTTAGATTATAATGTACGTGGCGAAAATATTGCAGTAACTGATGCACTTCGCGAATATGTGGAGAAGCGTTTAACAAAGTTGAATCGTTACATCGAGGAAAATTCGAGAGCCAATGTTAACTTACGCACCTATAAGTCAGATAACTCTGGTAAAGCCGAAGTAACAATTGTATTACCTTATGTTGTGTTACGTGCGGAGGATACAAATCCTGATTTGTATGCGGCAGTGGACGCGGTTTCTGAAAAGTTGGAACGTCAGATTCGTAAGTACAAGACTAAGATTAACCGTAAGTCACGCGAAACTGGATTTAAAGGTATTGACTCCAACGATGAGATTCCAGCTGCAGAAGTTGATGATGAGGCTTTGCAAATTGTTCGTACAAAGCAAGTTGATTTAAAGCCAATGTCACCAGAAGAAGCGGCATTACAAATGGATTTGTTAGAGCATAATTTCTTTATTTTCAAAGATGCAGAAACAAATACTGACTCGGTTATTTATAAGCGCCAAGATGGCAAGTACGGCTTGCTAGAAACAGCAGATAATTAATTTAGAACAAAAAGTTAAATTACAATGTAGTTTAACTTTTTTAGTGTGCTTAAATAAATGTTGTAAAAGTTATAAAACTTTATAAAGTCCTCCCCAAAAACAAGTTTTACCGTTATGCTAGTAAGGTATATGTAAAATTAGGAGAGATTTTTATGTCAAGTTGGCAGTATTTATTCAAAAATAAGCGGCAATTAGTGAAGTGGTTAGTTGCCGTTATCATCCCGATTATATTCGTGGCCGGATTTTTAGGCACCGTGAGCCATAAAACGCAACACGCTAGTAAACTAAGAGTTGCCGTTATTAATCTAGACCGTGGTGGCACGTATCGCGGTCGGCAACAAAATATTGGGAATGACTTCTCACGTAGGTTACATACTGCAAAAACATTTACAGCTGTGCGCTATACTACACAGAATCAAGCAAAATCTGATTTGCGTGATGGCAAAGTCAGTGCGATTGTCGTTATGCCAACGGCATTGACAAGTCAATTATCAAATTTTCAAAAAACGGGAAAAGCCACGAGTGTACAACAAATAATTGCTAGCGGGCAAAGTCAGTTTGCTGCGCAACATGTGCAACGTGAATTAACACAAGTTTTGAATCGTGAAAATGATATGTTGATGATGGGTACGGCCGACAGTTCGTTATTGAAGAATCTTGCCAATCAAAGCCAGTCATTGTCTCAACAGGCCAATGATTTACAGGTTAATTTGCAAGCAGTTGGAAATGGGATCGATACACAGCCGGCTAGTGATCTGCAAGAGACGGCTAAGGCGGAAACAGCGAAATTAGCAACTTATTCTGCGCAACTTAATGATGCGGTTAGCGCAGGTGATACGTCAAAAATAAGTGAAATGGCCGTGGCAATTAATGATGTATCGTATACGCTGCAGACTTCTGTAGTAGGTGGAATTGATAATATAGCTGCTAATTTAAATAATACGAAAGCGTTGAGTGATGAATCTGGTATAATTCAATCCAGTGCGAAAAAAATTCAGCAAGGACAATCTAGTATTGCTGGTAAATTAAACGATACATTAGGTGAACAAGATGCTAGTAAAAATGTGTCACCATTGTCACAAATGATGGTCTTTAATTTAAAAGATGACCAACCAATTAAACAAGACGGCCAAGTCTTCTTGCCGAATATATTGGTTATTGGGGTAACACTACTAGCTATTTTGTTTGGTCTGCTGTTACCGATCAAATCGGTTAAGCAAGAAATATTTGCATTAGAGCAATGGTGGGGGAATTTTCAAATTGCTGGTACGTTGAGTGTGATTGCCGCATCATTCATGGTAGCTAGTGCGGCGCTCTGGCATATATCATTAGGAAGCTTTTTGACCATTACGGTAGTTACACTGTTGGCTTCATGGGCAATGATGAGTATTGTGTGGTATTTAAAACAGGTACTAGGCCAAGCTGGTTGGTGGTTATCAAGCATTTTTATGACAATACAAGCAATTTTTTCAGTAACGACAGGGCCTAAGGTCATGTCAACGAACCTATTTAATTTACTACAAAATATCTGGCCGTTAACGGCTTTAAATCAGGCGATTAATCACGTGATTTTTGGTGGCAAGGTACAACAAAGTGTGGCGATATTAGTGCTTTGGTTGCTCGTATTTACTATTTTGTTAGTAACATACTACCGTATAAAGCAACGTCAAAACCTCAAAGAAACACTTGTTGTGTAAACAATTAATATTGGCGATGAGGATAAACATGAGAAAAGTTGTGCTATTTTACAACTAAAAAGGTGTAAAATAATCGTATGGGAACAAAGACAAGTGAAGCAACACGTGAACGAATTTTACTAGCAGCGACAGAGCTTTTTTTGGCGAACGGATACGATCAAACAACGACACGCCAAATTACTAAAGTACTTAATATGACACAGCCAGCACTGTATCATTATTTTGGCGATAAAGAGGCGTTGTTTGTGGAAGTGATCAGACGTGTGGGCACACAGGTTGCAACAAACATGCAACTTGTGCTAGATCAAACGTATGATCAACCTAAAGATCAACTTGTTGCAATGACTATGGTCATTGTTACGCGCCACCCGCGTGATGTTTTTACTTTGATACATGGCAGCTTTAACGCGTTATCATCGCAAAACCAGCAAGAATTAGGGATGATATTTGGTCGTGACTATGTGGCGCCGATTGCGCAATTTTTTAATCAAGAGGCATTGAAGCTACGCCGAAATATTGATTCTAAAATAGCTAGTTCATTTTATATTACAAGTTTAGCCCCTCTGTTTGGTGGCTTTCACAGTCTTGATGGTACATTGGAAATGACGGAAAGAATTCAACAATTACTTGATTTAATACTCTATGGAGTGGCAGAACGTTGAATTATATGCTGTTAGATGGTATGATATAATGAGAATTTAACGGGGACAACATATATGGCTAGTCAAAAGGTATCACTCGCATGCACAGTTTGTGGATCGCGAAATTACACAGTAGCATTATCGAAAGATCGCACAGAGCGTCTTGCGGTTAACAAGTTTTGTGCTTTTTGCGGGAAGCACACATTACATCAACAAACAAAGTAAAGGTTATGATATGCTAAATTATTTTAGAAATGTTGCAACAGAAATGAAGCGAGTGACTTGGTTATCACAAGAACAAGCATCAAAAGAAACTGTCACAGTTATCACTGTTTCTGTCATTTTTGCGCTGTTTTTAGGTGGTATCGACTGGCTTTTGCAGAGCGGTTTTAATTTCATCCTAAATTGATAGCGAAACAATTTAAAATATAGTATACTGATATTAACAACGAGGACTTCTTTATGGGAGTTCTTTTTTATAGTAAAAAAAGGAGAAGCTTTAGATACTATCAAATGATACTGATGGTAGCTACGAGCACATACTAATATGTCAGAAAATAATGAATTACCACAAGACAATAAAACCGAAGAAACGGTTGTCAATACCGACAATATCGAAACATCTTGGTTCGTTGTTCATACTTATGCTGGATATGAACATAAAGTGAAAGCTAACTTAGAGTCTCGTGCACAAACAATGGGGATGTCAGACCAAATTTTTCGTATTTTAGTGCCAGAACAAGAAGTGACAACTATTCAAGATGGTGAAGCAAAGACATCTGTTGAAAATGATTTTCCAGGTTATGTGTTAGTCGAAATGGCAACGCCACACGATTATAACATGACTGATGAAGCTTGGTATGTGGTGCGTAACACGCCCAGTGTCACTGGGTTCTTAGGCTCGCATGGTGCCGGTTCAAAACCAAATTCGTTATTACCGGAAGAAGTCGATCTTTTGATGAAACGTATGGGTATGGTAACACGTGAAGTAGCTGATTTGACAGTTGAAATTGGGCAAACGGTTAAAATTATCGCTGGACCATTTTCTGGTATGGAAGGGTCTGTTACAACAGTTGATGTTGAGAAGCAAACATTAGAAGCAACAGTCGAAGTATTTGGTCGTGAAACGCCAACAGAGCTAGACTTTGCTGATGTTGATACTGTTTTGGATAATGCTTGAGATAGTACCAATTTAAAATAAAAAGACTTGCGAAAAAATCTATTTTCTTATATAATGAACAAGTATGTCATCGACATGCGTGGGAGCAGCACTTAAGCTGCGTCTACCACAACACGAGGAGGAAAAAATCGTGGCTAAAAAAGTTACAACAGTAGTTAAACTACAAATTGCCGCTGCTAAGGCAACGCCAGCACCACCAGTTGGTCCTGCGTTGGGACAAGCCGGCATCAATATTGCGCAATTCACAAAGGAATTTAATGCACGTACTGCAGAACAAGCAGGTTCAATCATTCCGGTTGAAATTACTGTTTTTGATGACCGTTCATTCGAATTCGTTACAAAGACACCACCCGCAGCTGACCAGCTACGTAAGATCGTTGGTAAGGGTTCAGGCGAACCTAATACTAAAAAGGTCGGAAACGTGACATTGGATCAAGTTCGTGCAATTGCTGAAAACAAAATGGGTGATTTAAATGCCAATGACGTTACAGCAGCTATGCGTATGATCGAAGGTACAGCACGTTCAATGGGTGTTACTGTTGAAGGTGTTGACTTGACTGTTGACGGTACAGCAATCAAGGAGGACGCAGAATAATGACTCAAAAACATGGTAAAAAGTATGTTGCAGCCTTAGCAAAGGTAGAAGCTGAAAAGAACTACGCTTTGACTGAAGCAGTAACTTTGATTAAAGAAATTGATTATGCTAACTATGATGCTTCTGTTGAAGTTGTCTTTAAGTTGAATGTTGACACACGTCAAGCAGATCAACAATTACGTGGTGCCGTTGTTTTGCCAAACGGAACTGGTAAAGACAAGAAGGTTATTGTCTTTGCGCAAGGCGACAAAGCTAAGGAAGCGGAAGCTGCCGGAGCTGATGTTGTTGGTGCTGCTGACTTAGTAGCACAAATTCAAGGTGGTTGGATGGATTTTGACACAGCCATTGCGACACCTGATATGATGGCTCAAGTTGGCCGTGTTGCGCGTATCTTGGGTCCTAAGGGATTGATGCCTAACCCAAAGACTGGTACAGTGACAATGGATGTTACCAAGGCTGTTTCAGATGCTAAGGGTGGACAAGTGACATACCGTACAGACCGTGACGGAAACGTTGCTGTACCTGTTGGTCGTGTATCATTTGATGAAGCTAAGTTGACTGAAAATATCAAGACAATTGCTGATACTGTTTTGAAGTCTCGTCCAGCCGCTGTTAAGGGTGCGTATGTAGAACACGTGTCACTTTCATCAACAGTTAGTCCAGCCGTTGCGTTGGATGTTAATTCATTGTAAAATTTGACGATATCAACTTCGTTTGATATACTTATTAAGTAAATTAAATCATTTTGCCTAAGACTCAGGAGGTACTTGTACCTTAATATCCTGCCGAGGAAGTTTAAAAAACTTTTCCCGTGTGTCTTTTGGTACACGGGATTTCTTTTGCAAAATAATATGATGAAAGGAGAATATATATCATGAGTGAAAAAGCTATTGCAGTTAAAGCGCAAAAAGTTGAAGAAATTGCTGATCAATTCAAGAATGCTGCTTCAGCAGTTGTTGTTGATGCTCGTGGATTGACAGTTGCTCAATCTACAGAGTTGCGTCATCAGTTGCGTCAAGAAGGTGTTGTGCTTGAAGTTATCAAGAACAAGATTTTGACACGTGCTGCTGAAAAAGCTGGATTTGCTGAATTGAACGACGTTTTCGCCGGTCCTTCAGCCGTCGCATTCTCAAATGATGATGCAATTGCACCATCACGTATTTTGAAGAAATTTGCTGACGCCAACGAAAAGTTGGAAATCAAGGGTGGTGTTGTCGATGGCAACATTGCTAACTTGGATGACATTAACAAATATGCTTCTTTGCCATCACGCGAAGGGTTGTTTGGACAATTGTTGGCCGAATTCCAATTCCCAATCCGTTCATTTGCATATGCTGTTAAGGCATTGCAAGAAAAGTTGGAAGAGGAAAATGGTGGCTCAGCCACTACTACCGAAGAAGCGCCTGTTGCTGAAGCAGCAACAGATGCTGAATAATAAAAAAACTAACACACAAAAAATTGGAGGATTTTAATCATGGCTTTTGATAAAGACGCGATTATCGCATCATTGAAGGATGCAACAATCTTGGATTTGGCTGACTTGGTTTCAGCAATCGAAGAAGAATTTGACGTTTCAGCAGCAGCACCCGTAGCAGCAGCTGGAGCCGCCGATGGCGGTGCCGCCGAAAAGACAGACTTCGACGTAGAATTAACTTCAGCAGGTACTGCTAAAGTTAAGGTTATCAAGGCAGTTCGTGAAGCAACTGGTCTTGGATTGAAGGAAGCTAAGGACTTAGTTGACAATGCACCTTCAATCGTCAAGGAAGGTCTTGACGAAGCAGCTGCCAACGAATTGAAAGAAACTTTGGAAGCAACTGGCGCAGCAGTAGCGTTAAAGTAATTTCGTTTTTACGGCATTATGAAGTAATCATTATGGTTTGAAATTGTATGATTTAAAATTATAACTGATTCACTATATTAAAAGAGGTGCTTCGGTACTTCTTTTTTTGTACATAGAACTTAAGGAGACATCATGGATACATCTAAGGAAGAGTTTGCTGGGGAAATGTATTTTACAGCTAATCCAAATTCAGAGCATCATTATCAAAATTTTGATTTTGATTTATTAGGCAATCAGTTGCATTTTACAACAGATAGTGGTGTTTTTTCTAAATCAACTGTTGATTATGGTACACGAACGATGTTAGATGCACTAAATAAGACGGAAATTATCTCGGGGAAAATATTAGATCTTGGCACAGGTTATGGACCAGTTGGTGTAGCTGTAGCAAAAGCTTTGCAACGAGCAGTAGACATGACAGACGTCAATGAACGGGCTCTTGTCTTAGCACGTAAAAATGCAGAACAAAATGGCGTGGTTGATTTAATTAACGTTTTTCAATCTGATATATATACTAATGTATCAGAAAAGTATGCTTTAATCTTGGCTAACCCACCCATTCGCGCCGGAAAAACTGTTGTCACAGCCATGTTACAAGAAGCGATCCAATATTTAGTACCAGGTGGTAAGTTAATTGCTGTTCTACAAAAAAAGCAAGGAGCGCCCTCAGCCCAAAAAAACATGGCAGCTGTGTTTGGAAACGTGAAAATTATTCATAAAGACAAAGGTTATTATATCTTGGAGAGTACATATGATCCAAAAACCAACGTTTAGTGATGAACAAGTTGATTATTTCATGCAAGTCGCATTAAATGAAGCAAAAATTGCTGAAACAGATGGCGAAGTACCAATTGGCGCAGTCATTGTAAAAGACAATGTCATTGTTGCTCGTGCACACAATCATCGTGAGGCACATCAAATAGCGACAGCACATGCAGAATTATTAGCTATAGAGGCTGCAAATCGGACATTAAGTTCATGGCGTTTAGAAAACACGGCATTATTTGTGACGCTTGAACCTTGTATTATGTGCGCAGGGGCAATCATTAATGCACGTATTCCTTCAGTTTATTATGGTGCAGAGGATATCAAAGGTGGCGGGACCAGATCGTTGTATCAGTTATTAGAGGATGACCGTTTAAACCATCGTGTTGATGTTCATACCGATATTCGTGGTGCCGAAGGCGGGGCATTATTGCAAAATTTTTTTAAGAAAATTCGATTACAACGCAAGCTAGAAAAAGATGCGAAGCAAAATAATATACAATGATCACATTTAGTACTATAATATAATCAGACTTATCAAATGAGGAATAGTATACATGCAAAATCCGAATGCTTGGCGTAAAGACCAAGACTATTTAAATATCGTAGATGACTTGTTACAACACAATGAAGTACAACAACTGTCACAATATACGCAACATCATTTTTCAAATCGCTTACGACACTCTATTTCTGTGTCATACCAGTCTTATCTTATTGCTAAAAAAATTGGTGCAGATGAAACGGCCACTGCACGCGCAGGATTGTTGCATGATATGTTTTATTATGATTGGCGCGTAACAAAGTTTGAAGAAGGATCACATGCTTATGTTCATCCTCGTGTTGCGTTAAAAAATGCACAAAAAATCACACATATTAATTCAAAAGAAGCAGATATTATTTTGAAACATATGTTTGGCGCAACCATTGCATTACCAAAATACCGGGAAAGCTGGATTGTGTCAATTGTGGATGATTTTGCTGCAGTGAATGAGTACTTGATACCGAAAGCATATTTGACATATTTTAAATGGCATACAAAGTGGACTAAAAAAATTGCAGAAGTATTTGCGTAAACTTTGAAAATTAGATATAATAGTAAAGCAGGCAAGCATTGGCTCTCGAACTGGGTCAGGACAGAAATGTAGCAGCCCTAAGGTTGTTCGATGCTGTGCTTGTGTACATATTTGACCGCAATGCGGTCTTTTTTTGTAAATAACATGTGAGCTGTGATAAGAAAAAAGCAGTCAGCAGATTTTTACGACATAGCAATAAACGAATAATGGAGGTGGTACATTGGCATATCAGGCATTATATCGGGTTTACAGGCCACGAACGTTTGATGATATGGTTGGACAAGAAGTTATCACACAAACACTTAGAAACGCCATTGAAACGAGACAAACAGGGCATGCGTATTTATTTTCTGGGCCACGCGGCACAGGGAAAACATCGGCAGCTAAGATATTTGCACGTGAAATAAATGGTATTGACCCCAAAACTGATGATTCACAAATACCTGATATTGTTGAGTTTGATGCTGCTTCAAATAGTCGTGTTGAAGATATACGAGATATTTTATCAAACGTTGATTATGCGCCAATCGAAGCAGAATTTAAAGTATACATTATCGATGAAGTACATATGCTTTCCAATAGTGCATTCAATGCGTTACTTAAAACATTAGAAGAACCACCAGAAAATGTAAAATTTATTTTAGCAACAACTGAGCCACAAAAGGTACCTGTTACTATTTTGTCACGTACACAACGGTTTGAGTTTAAACGTATTGATAGTTTAGTCATACAAACACGATTAGCAGATATATTAAAAAAACAGCAAATAAAATACGAAGACGATGCACTACGGATTATTGCCAATGTTGCTGAAGGTGGTATGCGTGATGCGCTGTCCATATTAGATCAGGTGATTGCATTTGGTACTGATAATGTGACGGTTGATAATGCGCTACAAGTAACAGGATCAACAACGACAACAGAATTGTTAGCGTATGTTAAAGCAATAAGCGTTGGCGATACACCTAAAAGCTTACAAATATTGCATGATATTTTAATTGAAGGCAAAGATGCACAACGTTTTGTGGTAGATATTCTTGGCTTACTACGTGATGTCATGCTTGTCAATATTGCACCAGAATTGATTAAATCAACAGTACAATTAACAGCGTTACAATTATTATCAAAAAAGCTGAGTATAGCACGTATTGAACAAATGATGTTGACACTGGATGATATTCAAAGACAGTTGATGCAAACTGTACAAAGTGATGTTTATTTGGAACTGTTAACAGTGAAATTAAGTATGGCAGCAGAAATAGAGCCAGTAGACACAACAACACCCATCTCGGTAAAAACAACAGTAACGTCCAAAAAAGAGATACCAGAAAAATCAGCGCCTTCTAAATCTATGGTTGTTGAAGAAATTATAAATCCAGGACCAGCTGTGTCTGAGCAAGAAGTGTCGTTAGAACAAAGGGCGATGCCTGTGGCCCCAGTATCAGGTAGACAAGAAGATGAAACTAACTTGTTAGTTCGAACTGGGCAGCAAGCAGTATTTGCTGTATTACAAACGGCCAAACGTGAATCGTTGAGTCGTACCAAAAATGAGTGGGCGGCGCTTATTGCGCGTTTTGATGTTGCGCAACAAGCAATGCTAACAATTGCTGAACCTGTTGCTGCCAGTGAGGTAGCTGTCGTGTTAGCCTTTGATTATCCGGCGTTACTTGAACAAGCCTTAGACGATGCGGAAATGCAACACAATCTAGATTCAGCCTTACGAGAACGAAATTTACCGACGTTAATGGTGTTTATTTCACAAGATGATTGGCAGCAAGAACGTGCAGCCTATGTTACACAACTTAAATCCGGTGCCATACAACGGATTGACTTAACTGAAGTACCACTTGTTAGTAGTCAAAAGGCAGTAGCAGGGATAGAAAAATCAGCACCGGTGGCAACAACGGAACCGGCGGTTGTTGCGGAAGCAAAAAAAATGTTTGGTAGTGATCTTGTAACCGTCGTTGATTAATAAAGAAAGGATTGGGCTCATGAAGCCTTGTGATCTATGGATTATCCAGAACCTATTGCAAAATTAATAGATAGTTATACAAAATTACCTGGTATTGGTTCAAAAACAGCAACACGTTTGGCTTTTTATACTCTTGGTATGGCTGAAGAGGACGTGATATATTTTTCTAAGGCACTAATTTCCGCCAAAAAAGACCTGACATTTTGTTCAGTATGTGGTAATATTACGGAAAACAACATTAATCCTTGTGTGATATGTCAAGATACATCGCGTGACCAAACAACAGTATTTGTTGTGGAAAATTCACGTGATGTGATGGCCATGGAAAATACAAGAGATTTTCATGGTTTGTACCATGTTTTGAACGGCGTTATTTCACCAAGTGCTGGAACAGGGCCGGAAGACATCAATTTACCCAGTTTAATTCGCCGGTTATCAGAACATCAAGAAATTAATGAAGTCATTGTTGGAACCAATGTGACAGCTGAAGGTGAGGCGACAGCAATGTATTTAGCAAGATTACTTAAACCTGCAGGGATTAGAGTAACGCGTTTAGCACATGGTTTAGCAGTCGGTTCAGACATTGACTATGCGGATCAATTGACACTGATTAAAGCGGTACAAGGACGAACAGAATTATGATATTTGGGAAAAAGAAACGTGACTTACGTCATGAATATGATCAAGCCCTTGTTTTTCAAATTGATAAGGCGAAAATAGATTGGGATACGGCGAAAAATTCTGAAGAAGCTCTATTAGATGGGCAAGTGAACGTGCGGTTAATACAGTCTCAAACAGCATTGAATAAGGCAAAATTTAATTACCTTTATCGCGAAGCAAGGCGTCGAAAAACGGTCGGACACATGCAAACACATGTGTTAAAAACCGATCGTAATCAATTCTAATGATGCAGTTTATCAATATTTTCCATATAAGCTGTACGAAATGAAGAAATAGGGTGTCAAAAGCATGTCAAAACCATTATTTATTACGTTTGAAGGACCAGAAGGCGCCGGCAAAACGAGTGTTTTAGAAATTTTAATTGCTGAATTAAAACCACTTCTTGCTGACGATTTAGTTACGACACGCGAGCCTGGGGGAAATCCTATATCTGAAGCCATTCGTGCCATTTTGCAACCAGCAGAAGATAACGGTATGGATGTGCGAACCGAAGCGTTGCTTTATACGGCGGCACGTCGTCAACATTTGGTAGAAATTGTATTGCCAGCATTAAAATCTGGTAAAGTAGTCATTTCTGATCGTTACATTGATAGCTCGTTAGCCTATCAGGGTGGTGGTCGCGGCCTGGGCGTCGACAATATATGGCAAATTAATCAGTTTGCGACAGAAGGTTTGATGCCTGATTTGACAGTTTATTTTGATATACCACCAGAGATTGGTTTGGCGCGTGTTAAGGCCAATCGTCAAGGGAAAATTGATCGACTGGATAAGGAAAAATTATCTTTTCATCAAACAGTACGTCAAACTTATTTACAACTACAACATGACTTTTCTGATAGAATTAAAATAATTGATGCCACAAATTCGTTAGATCAAGTAGTGGCTGATACGCGTACTTTACTGTCAGAAGCACTTAAAGCTCGAAAGGAGTAATTTCTTATGAAACTTATTACGGCTATTGTTCAGGATAAAGACACAACAAAATTAAGCAATGCATTTGTAAAATCAAATATACGTGCGACACGATTAGCGACATCTGGTGGTTTTTTACGATCAGGAAATACGACATTTTTAATTGCTATTGAAGATGACCGTTTACAAGCGGTACTTGATATTATTCAATCTGTTTCTCAAAAAAGAAAACAGTATATGGTACCACCGGTTAGTTTGGATGCTGGAGGTGCCCATGTTGGTGCGTATCCAGTTGAAGTTGAGGTCGGTGGCGCAACTGTTTATACACAAAGTATTGAATCATTTCATCAGTTCTAATGCAATCAGATTTCGTAACAATTGCACAAATGGTCTATCCAACACAAGTTTCGCATTTTGTAAATTTAATTAATGAAAACCAGTTAAGCCATTTTTATTTATTTATTGGACCAAGTCAGCCAGAAAAGCTGGCTTTTTCGCAGTATCTGGCCTGGCAAATTGTTGGTGCAAATGAACGCAATGCAGTCCGAATTACAGAAAATGATCATCCTGATGTTAAAATGACACAACCAAGTTTGCCAAAGAGTGGCACCGGATCAAATCGAACTTGGAAAGTTGATCAAATCAGAACTTTGAAACCTGAATTTGTGACGGTTGCTCAAGAAAGTACACGCAAAGTTTTTGTTTTTGATGCTGTAGAAACGTTGCACGCTGAATCTGGTAATTCACTACTAAAATTTATTGAGGAGCCTACTGGACCACAATTAATTGTGATGTTAGCTGAAAATCTCAATGAAGTGATGACAACAATTCAATCACGAGCACAAGTTGTTCATTTATTGCCTGAAACGATGATAGACCAGGCAATCGATTTAATTGATGCTGACTGGCGAAAGGCGACACAACTCATTTTATTTAAATGGTTTGAATTGATAATGCAGCGACGTATCGAAGCTTTTGTCTATGTGCAAACACAACTGGTAAACCAACTAAAAGATATTAAACAGCAGCAATTATTTTTTAATTGGCTTCATCAATTATCACGTGACACGGTTGTCTTTGGGCAAATTCCAGATGACATGCTGCGCTTTCCAACGCTAGTTGGCTTATATAAAACGCTGACGCAGCATTACACAACACAGCAGTTAGTGAAGGCGAGCGATGCTGTATTTATGGATGATAAAATACGTCAAAATAATGTGGCCTTACAAACACGACTTGAAAAAATTGTGCTTGATGTGACGATTGCTTTAGGAGAATAGCATGCAACGACAAAAAAGTTTTGAGAAAAGCCAAACAGGGACGTTGTTTCTGGTGCCAACCCCGATAGGCAATTTGCAAGATATGACCCCGCGTGCGATTGACACGTTAAAAGAAGTTGACTTAATAGCGGCTGAAGATACGCGACACACACAACAATTACTCAATTATTTTGATATTGAAACAAAGCAAACCAGTTTTCATGAGCATAATTGGCAGGCAAAAATACCTGGGATTATTTTGGATTTACAAAATGGCAAAAATATTGCGCAAGTCAGTGATGCTGGTATGCCATCAATTTCAGATCCGGGTAAAGAACTCGTGGCTGCTGCAATCGAAAACAATTTAACGGTTGTGCCAATTCCAGGTGCAACAGCTGGTGTTACAGCCCTTATCGCTAGCGGATTAGTGCCGCAACCTTTTTATTTTTATGGCTTTTTACAACGGAAAAATAATGAGCAGCTGGCAGAGTTACAACAATTATCCAGCATACGAGATACTATTATTTTTTATGAATCACCACATCGTATTAAGAAAACGCTAGAGAATATACAAAAAGTGATGGGTGACGATCGCCTTGTGGTTCTTGCACGTGAACTTACTAAGCGTTACGAAGAATTTTTACGTGGCACAACACAAGAACTCGTAACTTGGACGAAAGATAATGATATTCGTGGTGAATTTGTTGTGATGATTGATGGTTATCATGGCGTAATTAAAGAACAAAATGAACCTGATGATCTTGATTTGTCTGTTCATGATGCTGTTGAAAACTTGATAAGTCGTGGTTTGAAACCTAATGCAGCAATCAAGCAAATTGCTAAATTACGTGGATTAGATAGACAAGCAGTTTATGCAGATTATCATGGTATTGCTTGAAAAAATCAGTGTAGAGAAATTTGTAATTCATAGGGGAAAATATGATGCATACGTTTGAAATTGAGCGACACGTCGAATATTATGAAGCTGATACTACTGGTCGCTTAACCTTACCGATGATTTTGAACTGGGCAGTGTTGGCATCAAAGAAGCAAAGCGATGAACTAGGTGTTGGACAAAAAATATATTTAGGTCGTGGTTTGGGATGGATTATCTTGCAATATGAACTACAAATTACACGTCGTCCAAAAGTAAACGAAGACATTACAATTAAAACATACGCTGCAAAATACAATCCTTTTTTTGTCAGTCGGCCATTTGTTTTTTTTGATGCTGCTGGGCAAGAAATTATTCGTGTCGATTCAATTTGGACAATGATTGACATTGAAAATCGCCGCATGGCACGACTACCGCAAGATATTGTTGACAAATATCAGGCAGAACGTGTGAAACAAGTACCACGTATTGCTAAGCCTGCGCAATTTGGTGTTGACGAGGTATTTGAAGAAAATGACTATCATGTACGTTATCTTGACATTGATGCTAATAAACATGTCAATAATTCAAAGTATTTTGAGTGGATGCAAGATGTTATTGCACCAGAATTCCTATCAACGCATGAAGTGACATATGTTAATTTGAAATTTGAAAATGAAATTCGATTGGGGCATATGATTCAATCACAAGTTATTTTACAAGAACATGACAGTAAACACCGTATAATGATGGGTGATGTTGTTAGCGCTGAGGCTGAGTTTAAGTGGCGCGATGTGTCGGTTTAGTGTACACTAAAAGTATAATTCTAAAGTAAAGAGGCTTATTATGTCAGTATTAGTATTAGGTGGGGCCGGTTATATTGGCTCACATATGGTTAAAACACTTGTTGAAGCTGGGTGTGACGTTGTCGTGGCAGATGCGTTGTTCACAGGTCACCGTGATGCGGTCAATTCAGCGGCTAAGTTTTATCAAGTTGATATTCGCAATAAAACTGCGTTGTCAGAAGTTTTTGATAAAGAAAATATTGAACAAGTTGTGCATTTTGCAGCCTTTTCAATTGTGCCGGAATCAGTAGCTAATCCATTGAAGTACTTCGATAATAATACAAGTGGTATGATTACGTTACTCGAAGTGATGAAGGAACATGATGTGAAGCAAATTGTCTTTTCATCAACGGCTGCGACCTATGGTAATCCAGTAAATATTCCAATTAAAGAAACTGATCCACAAAACCCTATTAATCCTTATGGTGAATCAAAGCTTATGATGGAAAAAATCATGGCTTGGTCGGACAAATCTGATGGCGTAAAATGGGTTGCTCTGCGTTACTTTAACGTAGCCGGAGCTGCTGAAGATGGTTCAATTGGTGAAGATCACACACCAGAAACACATCTTGTACCAATTATTCTACAGGCTGGCTTAGGGCAGCGTGAGTATATTGAAATGTTTGGTGATGATTATAAGACACCAGATGGTTTTAATGTCCGTGATTATGTACATGTACTTGATTTAGCTGATGCGCATATGCGTGCTTTAAAATACTTAGCTGATGGGCATGATTCAAATCAATTTAACTTGGGATCGGCAACTGGTTTTTCTGTTAAAGAAATGGTTGAAGCAGCGCGTGAGGCAACGGGTGTTGATATCCCATCAAAAAAAGGTCCGCGTCGTGCTGGTGATCCAGATATTTTGATTGCTAATTCCGATAAAGCACGTGACGTTTTAGGGTGGACACCAAAGTATGATAATGTGCAAGATATTATTAAAACAGCTTGGCATTGGCATCAAAATCACCCAACAGGTTATGATGATAAATAAATCTTTAAAAATAGTCCTACAAGTTGTAGGACTATTTTTTTGTCAAAAGTATTTGACAAAAAAAGTCAAACATGTTTTACTATATATGTTAAACATATTTGACAGAAAGAGCACGTGAGATGGAAAATAATATTCGTGAACGTCGAAAAAAGCGGCAATTATCGCAAGAATCTTTAGCTAAAAAAGCAAATGTGACTCGGCAAACAATCAATGCGATTGAAAATGCTAAATATGATCCGTCGTTAGAATTAGCGTTTAGATTAGCAGAGATATTGGAGACAACAGTTGATCAATTATTTATAAAAGGTGTAAAAAGTGAGTAACATAGAACAAAAATAGTGATTATTTTGAGAATCGTTATCCGTGCATTTGTATGCGATAGCCAAGGTTAAATAGGATTGGGGACAACATGGTTGATGTTAAGAAAAATGCATTAAGAGCAACAGTATCAGCACTTGGAATGATTGTGCTGCTTGTTTTGTATAGTTTTACAGAGTATAAATTATTACATATAAGTTATTTTATTTATCTCGTTTTACTCATACACTACAATAATAAACACAAAAAGCGTGCCAAAGTCATGTCAAAAAAATCGCATCTCAAAATTACAATAGATGAATTATACAATGATGAGCGTGAATTAGATGCTATTATGGTATCTAATCGTTTTTCATTACATGTTGTGTTTGGTATACTAATCATACTAGGGATTGTTGCTGTCTCTTTCCATAAAAGCTTTGGCACAACCACGTTAACATTAGGTCAAATAGGAATCTTATTACTAATCGTCGCTTTCATTGCGCAGTTTGCTTATATTTTACGTTTGTTTTATGAATTACGTGAAACATAAATAGTGTCATTACTATGAGGATTTTAAAAAGTGTTGCACACAACAAAAATACGTGATATAATAATTTTTGTTGTGAAAGTGACAAATGGACAGCTAGCTCAGTTGGTAGAGCAACGGACTCTTAATCCGTGGGTCCAGGGTTCGAGCCCCTGGCTGTCCACTAAATTAAACGCCAATACAGAAATGTTTTTGGCGTTTTTTGTTATAATGAAAGTAAGAACGTTTAATAACTATTAATATAGCGGCTAAAATAAAGAAAAAGGTGATCACTGTGAAAATTGCAATTATAGGTGCAACAGGAAATGCAGGTAGTGCTATTACAACAGAGGCAGTCAAACGTGGTCACGAAGTGACCGCGTTTGTCCATAGTGATACTAATATTTCAGGTATAGCAACGATTACGAAGGATGTATTTGCGCTGACATTAGCAGATGTCAAGGATTTTGATGTGATTATCAATACATTTGCTAATCATAAACAGCCAGAATTGATATTAGATGCTGCCACACATTTAATTCATATTCTGCGAGGCACGCCTGTGCGTGCTATCTTTATGCTCGGTGCGGCGTCACTTATTAATACAACAGGTCGTCAACTATTAGAAGATTTGAAACAACTACCAGAAAGCGCAGCGTGGATTAACGAACCTCAGCATGGGTTCTATGAGTTGACATTTTTGAGTTGGGTAAAAGATGTTAATTGGATAGGATTCTCACCACAAAGTAACTTTTTGGTAGGTGAACCAACTGCGTATATGCTTACTCAGGGAAAAATTGTGGAAGATGCCGCCGGTCAGTCACATGTAACGACCGGCAACATGGCACTGGCTGTTCTTGATGAACTGGAGACACCAACTACAAATCAGAGTCGGTTGTCGGTGTCAGATGCTTTCTAACGCAAATTAGGCCGATCATCTGATGATCTTCTAATGACAAAAAAACACACAATTATGATAATGGGGAGTAAGTTTGAGAATGAAAACGCGTTCAAAATTATTGGGTTTGGCGATTATCATCATTTTAAGTATGCTGATAATTGGCTTTTTTCAAGTTAGTCACAGTGGTACTACGAATAAAAAGCAACAAAGATTACAAAAAACGTCTGTTAAAAATCAAAGTAACGCCTTACCAAAGCATACTAAATTGTCAGATTGGCAGTTGTTGTTGGTCAATAAACAGCAGCCACGCACATCTGAAATTAGTTTTAACAAAGTCACTGTTGATGACAAGCAAATAGATCAAAGAATTGCCAGACCATTAGCAAATTTTCGTGCGGGTGCTAAAAATGCAGGGTATGATACAACACTTGTGTCAGCATATCGTTCAATCGCTTATCAAGCTGAAGTTTACAATACATCATTAAAACAAAATGAAGCCAATGGCATGAATAAAGAGTCGGCAAAAAAACTGACTGAAAGCGTCATTCAAACACCAGGGTCCTCTGAACATCAGACAGGTTTGGCGGTTGATTTAGCAGGAAACGATGCTTTAGCAAAGTATCCTAATTTGGTAGCACAAATGGATACGTTTGCATCACAACAGTGGTTAATTAAACATGCATCTGATTATGGTTTTGTTTTAAGGTACTTGGCTGATTCAAAATCAATTGCACAAACTGGTATTGATTATGAATCATGGCATTTCCGTTATGTTGGTGTGATAAATGCCAAATATATGGTGCAACATCATCTGACATTGGAAGCATATAGAGATGAACTTAAAAAAGCAGCGCAAAAGTAACGCTGAAAATCATATCAATTTTTGATATACTAAGTATGTATTAAATTGACTGAAATTAGGAGAATTGGCATGATTGTATTATCAGGCACTATCGGCGCCGGCAAAACAAGTTTAACGGAGATGTTAGCGAATCATTTAGATTCAAAGGCGTTTTATGAAAGTGTTGATGACAATCCAATTCTGCCATTATTTTATGAAAACCCTAAAAAATATGGTTTCTTATTGCAAATTTATTTTTTAAATAAACGTCTAGCACAAATAAAAGTGGCACAGGCTACAGGTAGAAACAATATCGTTGATCGTTCGATTTACGAAGATGCGTTATTATTTCAGTTAACGGCAGACCTAAATCGTGCGACACAAACAGAGGTAGATATTTATAAATCACTTGTTGATAACATGATGGCTGATATTGTTGGCGTTAATGATATCAAAAATCCAGATCTATTGATTCATGTCCGTGTTAGTTTTGAGACAATGCTTGAACGTATTGAAAAACGAGGCCGATCATATGAACAAATTGCTACAAATCCAGATTTGTATGCGTATTACAAAGAATTAAATAAGCGTTACGATGCTTGGTTTGAAGCATATGATCGCTCACCAAAGGTACAAATTGATGGCGATCGTTTCGACTTTGTGATGGATGATGAGGCACGTAGTAAAGTATTGGATATGATTGATACCAAATTATCAGGAGTTGACACAAAATAAAAAGCGATGGGTTGTTAAGACTCATCGCTTTTTATAAAATATGATATGGCTCACCGTAAGTTCTAATTGAAAGCGAGATGGCGGATAAAAATGATTAAATATGGGTTTATTGGTACAGGCAATATGGCGCAGGCCATAATCAAAGGTTTACGACATAAAGGCGTGTTGGCAAAGGAAATAGCAGTATATTCACCCCGTTCTGCTGCTAAACTAACTGAAAAGTGGGGTGTGATATCATTACCAGCGCAAACGCTTATTGATGAAAGTGATTTAGTTGTATTGGCTTTTTTGCCAAACCAATTAGAAAATGTCACAACCAACCTAAATTTCCAGGATAAGCTTGTGGTATCCGTTTTGGCAGGAATTACGGTTGAACAACTCATTGCTGCAACACATACCACGCAAATTGTTCGAACATTACCTAATGTCAATGTGGCAATTAATCAAGGTGTGACAGCTTTTTCTAAAACTGACTTAACAACACCTAACAGTAACGCGTTTAAGGCCTTTTCAGATTACCTTGGCAGCAGTGTCAACCTAGCAGAATCTCAGTTTGCTGTATTTTCTGCCATTGCTGGGTCAGGTCCAGCGTATGTGTTTAAATATATTGATGCGTTAGCACAGGCTGGGGTTGCCAATGGGTTGGATGGCGACTTAGCAACCAATATTGCAACACAAACAGTCCTTGGGTCTGCTCAAACATTGTCTTTATCAACACAGACGGCCAAGGAGTTACAAGCTTCGGTTGCCTCACCTGGTGGTTCAACGCGTGCGGGGTTAGACGACTTAGACACACAAAATTTTGATAGTGTGATAGCACATGCAATCAAAGCTACAGTTGAACATAAACATTTATAATACAGTTTGATAATCAGTTGGAAGATTAATTTAGTGTATTTAACGAGCGATTTACTGACAAATTTTGTATAATGGATATTATGACGAATAACTCTGGAATAACAACAAAAATTAAAACAAAAAAAACATTAACATCATTGACTTGGTTGTTGATCATTGGCGGTTTTGCAGCAACTCTAGCGGTGTGGCTTTTTGCTAAGCCGGTTGTATTGACGGCCAATACGACACCGACTGGTTTTTCAGTGCAGGGTGTGGCGATTAATCAAACATCAGGTTACGTCGATTATCATAACCTGGCATCAAATGGGATTGATTATGCTTATTTACGTGCCACGACAGGCACCTCTTTTGTGGATGATGGCTATCAATCAAGTTATAGTCGTGCGCGAGCTGAACAATTGAAAGTTGGCAGTATTCAAGTTTATGATGCTGGTGCTGATGCGTCAACGCAAGCACAATATTTTATTGATAACGTGGGTAATCGGATAGGTCAGTTGCCGATTGCAGTTTATGTTACTGATAATCAAATTGACACGCAGGCTAGTATCGAACGATTAGCTGCCTTGATACAAATTTTAAATGCACACTATAATAAATCAGCAATAATTTATACAACATCCAGTGTACAAAAAAAGTTAGAAGCAACCATTTCGGAAACAAAGTATTGGCTGATTGCTAATAATACAAAGAATAAAGCAACTAGCAACCAGTTCATTCAATATAGTGAAGATCATACGATTGGCAGTGGTTTGAAAGCGATTAAAATGCCAACGAGCGTGTTTAACGGGACCGAAAAGGAATTTAAGGAGCTAAGATGATTAAATTTGGTATTATTGGTACAAATTGGATTACAAAAATGTTCATTGAAGCAGCGCTTCAAACTGGCGAGTATCAATTAGTAAAAATTTATTCTCGTACGCAAGAACGCGGTGAATCTTTTTTAAAGACGCTGCCAGTTGATGATGTGGATATTGTCACAACTTTAAGTGACTTATACACAGGGATTGCGTTGGTTTACATTGCGTCTCCAAATTCACTTCATTTCGAACAGTCAAAAGTAGCAATCGAAGCAGGTGTACATGTTATTGTTGAAAAGCCAACAACGAGTAATCCGGCAGAGTTTTCGGAAATAGAGCAAGTGCTGTCATTACATCCAGACGTACATTATTTTGAGGCAGCGCGCCATATTCATCAACCAAATTTTAAGATTATCCAACAAACGATGGGTGAATTAACACAATTACAAGGCGCCACGCTAGTCTATCAAAAATATTCATCTCGTTATGATGCCTATTTAGCAGGTGAAGAACCTAATGTCTTGTCACGGGAGTTTAGTGCAGGCGCATTGTACGATTTGGGTGTGTACCCAATTTATGCAGCGATTGCACTATTTGGTGCACCGCGAGCCGTGCAATATTTGCCAACTTTATTGACTAATGGCGCCGATGGTAAAGGCACGGCTAACTTGTTTTATGATGATTTTAATGTGACTGTATTATTTGGGAAGAGTGCTAATTCATACTTAGACAGTGAAATATATGGTTTGAAAGAAACGATTACAATATCAAATATTGCGGATCTTGAATCAATCACTTATCATGACGGTGATGGTCATGCTGATAATATTGGCCAAAAGCCAGATGATAATCCAATGATTCATGAAGCACAAGATTTTGCGGATATTATTAATGATCCTGTTGAAAATCACACGAAGTACAATCAGTGGTTTCAACTTGCTAAACAAGTTAACCAAACCTTGTTTGACTTACGTTCGTCTGCCGGAATAGAATTCCCAGCAGACCAGAAAGAATATTAATTTAATGGCAATTAAACCAGAGTTACAAGATAAATTCAACACCCAATTTGAGACGCCAACACCAATACAAGATGCCGTTTGGGAACGTTTGTCAGATGGTGAAGACATTTTTGGTTTAGCACCAACTGGCACCGGGAAAACGTTAGCATTTATTTTGCCAATGTTATCGCGGATCGATGTTAAATTAAAGCGTACACAAGTGCTAATTTTAGCACCAAGTCAAGAATTAGCCATGCAAACAACAGCTGTGGCACGTGAATGGGGCGCTTTGATTGGTGTCTCAGTAGCTAGCTTGATTGGCGGGGCAAATGGTCGACGACAGTCGGATAAGCTTAAAAAAGACAAGCCACACATTGTTGTTGGGACCTTAGGTCGTGTGTTGACGATGGTTGATGGCGGTGCCTTGAAATTAAATGGTTTACAAACTATTATCTTTGATGAAGCAGACGCGATGTTGACAGAAGAGCGTCATGATAGTTTGCAAGAATTAGCTAATCAATTACCTGAAGATGTGCAGCTCGGGTTATTTTCAGCGACATCTGGTGTGGATTTGAAATATGTTGCTGATACTTTTCATCGAGAAGTACGGCCCATCTCAGTTGGGACTGATGCACCTGCATCGATTAAACATGAATTTCAGTATGTTGATCAAAAGGCACGAGCAAATATGCTAATTCAATTGGCACGAAATAATCAGCAAGCATTAGTTTTTTTTAATACGATTAGTGGTTTAGTGAATATGCAGGCGACTTTACGTCACGCACACGCGAGTGTTATGAGTATCGGTAGTAATGACAAGCGCCAAGTGCAACGCGCAGATGCCTTACGTCTGTTCAAAAAAGGTGAAGTAACGTTACTATTAGTGACAGATGTTGCTGCTCGCGGATTAGATATTGAAGATTTACCTTTAGTCGTTAATGCACAAATTCCACAAAGTAAAAAGACCTATGTTCATCGTACTGGTCGTACTGGCCGCATGGGTAAACCTGGGCGGGTCTTAAATCTTGGCAATGATCATGATATACGTGATTTAAAACGCGAGTTGGGGGATGATTTTGAATTAGTAAAAGCAGTCAATACTTTTACTCAAAAAGCTGACGCACTGATTGAAAAGAACAAACCTGAACGTTCAAGAAGCGATGACCGTGAGCAGACAACTACTGCCCGTGTGGCAACAAAAACAGCACAAAACAGCGCGCCTGTTTTACCAAAAGCTAAGTCAACGCCTGCACCTGAGGTGATTGAAAAACCAAAGAAGAAAAAACGTTCGAAAGTATCTAAAGATAAAGGTAAGCCGAAATGGGCTAATAAACGTGAAAGTTAATGTTCTTTAGTTGTGTAAAAGTATCATTTGTTAATGATACTTTTTTATATTAGAGAGATTTAATCTCCTATTAATCATAAAGTATTACACTAGAGTAAATAAAAACGGTACAATGGAGATATGAAAATGGCTAAAGCAATTAAAATCTTATTAATCGAAGATGACGTTAATTTGGCGGATAATATTGTCGGCTTTTTACAAGATTTTGCGGACGTCAATGTCGTTGATAATGGTCTCGATGGTGAATTCGAAGGTCAGGAGTCACCGTATGATTTAATTATTTCTGATTTGATGCTGCCCGGAGAGAGTGGTTTTGAAGTCATTAAGCATTTGCGCAAAAATGCAGTAGAAACGCCAGTTTTGATTTTGACGGCTAAAAGCTCACTTGATGATAAAATCGAAGGATTCAATGTTGGGGCAGATGATTATCTTACAAAACCATTCTATCGCGAAGAGCTATTAGTGCGTGTTAAAGCGTTGTTGCGTCGGGCAGGTGTTTATTCAGAGGATAATATGATTACTGTTGGTGACGTCCTAATTAACCTAGAAAACCGTGGGGTACAAGTTCATGGTCAACAGGTCAAACTGGTTGGTAAGGAGTTCGATATTCTGACATATTTGGCGCAAAATAAAAATATTATTGTCACACGTGATCAGATTTTTGATCGTGTCTGGGGCATTGACTCTGACACGACAATCAATGTTGTTAATATTTATCTCAACAATTTGCGTCGTAAATTAGAAGCTGTTGGGCAAAATGATTTAATTAAGACCTTACGTAATATCGGCTTTATTTTAGAGGTTAAAGATGCCTAAGGTAATTAACAAGCAACAACAAATTCGTGGATTTCTGTTGTTGATTGCGAGTTTTTTTGTCATATTTTCAGTTCTTGGTAGTGTCATTTATTGGTCTTATACGCGGACCATTTTTCAAAATTCGGATACAGCTATTACGCAGCAAATTAAACAATTTGATATGGCAGGTGCGCTACAAAATTCGGGAGATGCCAATAGAAAAGCACCATTGTTACTACAATCAAATATGTTAGCCGATGTCTGGGTCTACGATAACAGCAAGAAGTTAGTTATTGATGAGCGTATACCAGATCCTATGCAATCTGCTTATAAAAAGAAGTTTAAATATACGTCGCAATTTGTTTTATCCAAACCAAAAACCGTACAGATAGGGAATGATTATTATCGTGGTGCTAAGGTAAACTTTATTAATGGCACAAAAAATAATGATGGCAAACCTGTTAAATATGGCATTATCACGGTTAACGTGACAGACACGGTGTTTAATCTTAACCAATTTAAAAAAGCTATTTTGTGGTCATTTGGCACGTTTGGTTTACTTGCGTTGATGGTATCTTATTGGATTAGTTTGAAAAATATGAAACCTATTCTTAAAGCTTGGCAGCAGCAACAAGATTTTGTTAATAATGCAGCGCATGAATTGCGAACCCCAATGGCTGTTATCCAAGGTAAATTAGAAAATATGCTAACGCGTCCAGAATCGACGGTTCGAGAACAATCTGATGCGATTATATTATCTTTATCTGAAGTGCGACGTCTGACATCCTTGACTAACAATATGCTTACTTTGGCAAAGTCTGGTTCTAACATGACACGTCTTGAAAAAGAATCAACGGATATTGCCGAATTTTTGTCACGAATTGTGGCGCCGTATCAGGAAATGGCTGAGTTTGATGGTAAACAAGTGTTATTGTCTACACAAGTTAACCAACCAGTGTTTATAGACCAAAAACGTATTCATCAGTTATTAGTTTTGTTGGTAGATAATGCGGTGAAGTATTCTGAAGCGGGTGCAACCGTGTCGATTTCGGCAGTGATTGAGAAACGTAAATTTGTTTTAAGTGTGGCAGATACAGGACGTGGTATTAGTGACGAAGCTAAAAAGCATGTCTTTGATCGTTTTTATCGCGAAGATAAAACTGGGAACCGACAGACTGGTGGCACGGGACTCGGCTTGTCAATTGCTGAATGGATAGTGCATGCACATGGTGGTAAGATTGTTGTATTAGATAATCAACCCAAGGGAACGATTATTAAAGTGACACTGCCACTTTAATAATCATTAAATATTGTCATGCTATATTATGTTGGATAAGGAGGATTATGTTATGAAACATGCCCTGATTACTGTGGCTATTGTATCAGCTATTGTGGGTGGTGGTGTCGTTTATTCCGGTACACAACCCAATTCTTGGTTTCAACAGCAGCCGGCGACAAAAAAGATAGCGCATATATCTGGCCAAACGTCCATTTCAAAAACGGCTTATACGAGCAATGATAGCGCAACGACAGCATATAATAAAGTGAAAAATGCTGTCGTAACAGTTCAAAATTTACAAAATAATTCGTCACAACAAAGCGATGGTTTCTCGGCGTTGTTTGGCCAATCACCGCAAGAAGGCCAACAGTCATCAGAAACGGAAACGGCATCTGAAGGTTCTGGTGTCGTTTACAAAATTGCTGATGGGAATGCCTACATTGTCACCAACAATCATGTGGTAGCAAATTCTGACGCCTTACAGGTGATAACGGCTGGTGGGGATAAGATAAAGGCCACCGTGGTAAGCAAAAATGTTGAAAAAGATATTGCATTAATTAAGGTGCAGACAAATGTGATTAAATCAGCTGCATCGTTTGGTAAAATTAATACGTTACAATCGGGACAACAGGTTTTAGCAATTGGTTCACCTTTGGGATCTGATTACGCAACGTCATTAACAAGTGGTATTATTTCGGCGCCGCGACGTGATCTATCAAGTCAACAAACCGGTATAGGCGCAGCGAAAGTAATTCAAACGGATGCTGCGATTAATCCGGGCAATTCTGGTGGTCCGCTTATTAATTTAGCTGGTGAAGTGATCGGAATCAATTCATCAAAAATTGCGTCATCAGATGATGGCGTCAACGTTGAGGGAATAGGTTTTGCTATTCCAGCAGATATCGTGCAAAGTTTTATTGCCGAGACTGAAAAATAGATATCAAAAAAGAAGTCGCGCTTCCAGATGGCAAGGTGACTTCTTTTTTATGAGACGTAGATGATAGACGACAGTACACGTCTAACTCACACAGTTTTTTGATACCAGTCAAGGACTTGATTAGGCGTTAAACGTTCACCGTGCCCGATACGAGAGATTTCTTTGCCGTTTTCAAACAAAACGAATGAGGGAATACCACGCATATTGTATTTTGTGGCAACAGCTAGATTATCATCACGATCAGCATCAAACCAGTTAGCGGTTTCGCTGACGGTATCTTTAATGTTTTGAACGAAAGGCTTGATAGCACGGCAATCACCACACCAATCAGCGGACAAAAACATGACATTGCGACCAGAATGTTGAATATTTGCTTCGACGACAGCATTAGTATTATGTGTTGGTTGATACATAATTTGCTCCTTTTGTTATATTATAAAGAGTATACCATAATATTGTTAAGGATTCTTATTTTATAAAATGAGAAAAATAAAAATATAATTTGTAAAAAGTGTTGACATCTCACAAAATGAAAGTTATAGTGAGTACAACATAAACATTGAAAAGATAAGTACAATTTTAAATCTTAACAAGAGAGCTCGTGGTTGGTGAAATCGAGTAAGATATGTCATTGGAAAATGGTCTTGGAGTTTCATAGATACGAGCAAGCGAGTACTCATATGTGCGGCGCAGTAAGTTGAAATCGGCGGTGCCCGTTAACGCACAACGTATAACCTCGAATTTTTCACAGATGTTCTCGACGATTTCTGACGGGCGTACGTTAAGGTGTGGGCGCGAGAGCCCTGCATGAACACCGGGTGGTAACACGTTATTAAAGCGTCCCGTAGTCTATATTATAGACTACGGGACGCTTTTTATTTTATAATTTGTCATATGTTTAGGCTAAAAAATGAGGGAGGGCAAGGAAAAATGAGTGTCATATTACAAAATGGTCTATTGAAACGTGAACAATTGATAGTAGGCGATTTTAAATTGTTACAACCAACATTAAATGTTTTAGTGGTTAATCTCATGCCCAATCGTTTACAAACGGAAAGGCAATTTACACAGTTACTCACACAATTATCAGTTAATGTACGCGTCACATTTGCAATTCCAGCCTCACACCATTTTAAAAACAATGCCACGATGATTAAAGAAAATTACGATACTTTTGAAGATATTTGGCAAAAAACCTATGATGGTTTAATTGTTACTGGCGCACCAGTTGACCGTATGAAATTTGAAACGATTGACTACTGGCAAGAATTTCAACAATTATTGACATGGCGAAAAACACATGTGAGAGAAAATTTATTTACTTGTTGGGCAGCTTATGGTGCGGGATATGCTGAACGCAACTTTCCTGTACGGCGCAGCGTAAAAAAAATATACGGTGTTTACCATGTGGATCATATTTTGAACCAACGTAGTCAATTGACTACCGGTTTAACACAAATGACCATGCCACATTCGCGTTATTTTACTATTCCAAATGAAGGCATTGCGCGTCGGTTAAAAGTGGCGGGAAACGATATGATTGGTGCGTTTATTTTACGCGACGAACGCGTACGTTCGACGTATATCACGGGCCATTTAGAATACGATACAGCAACATTAGAAGATGAGTATCAACGTGACATAAAAAAAGATGCCCGTACACAGGAACCAAAAAATTATTATGTTAACGGCCAACCTCATAATACATGGCAAAAAAGTGCCGAAAAAATATTTTTTAATTGGGGCCAATTATTGATGGTCGGTACACAACGTACAGAAATGATTGATTTGTTACCAGTTTTAAAACACACTTGTGAAGGAGAAAAAACGGTATGATTGAAAAAATAGATACAATTCTAGCGCAAGGTGGCAACGACACGGATGCTAATAAAACTGGCGCAATTGTGACGCCACTATATTTTTCAACAGCCTACCGCCATCCAGGGTTAGGTGAGTCGACAGGATTTGATTATGCGCGTTTAAATACGCCCACGCGACATATTTTAGAAGAACAACTAGCTGTGTTAGAGCAAGGGGTTCAAGCTTTTGCAACAAGTTCAGGCATGTCTGCTATTGATTTAGTTTTCTCCACGGTGCTTAAAACAGGAGATCATTTTCTAACAAGTGATGATTTATACGGTGGCACCTATCGCTACTTTGATGGACTCGTAACACAAAGAGGTGTGAGTTATGATTCTTGTGGTAATTTAGAGGACTTTTTAACAAAAATTCAACCAAAAACGAAACTCATTTGGCTAGAAACACCTTCAAATCCGATGATGAAGCTATTTGATATTCAAAAAATAGCTTCAGCAGTAAAAGCAAAATATCCAGATATTATCATTGCTGTTGATAACACTTTTTTGACACCAATATATCAACAGCCTTTGACACTAGGCGCAGATATTGTGGTGCATTCAGCGACTAAGTATCTTGGCGGACATAACGACATTTTGGCCGGCGCTGTGATTACAGGAGATGATGGACTTGCAGCACAATTAGAAACAGCCTTGGTTACGAGCGGTCAGGTCTTAGATCCCTTTAGTTCTTGGTTATTGATTCGAAGCCTAAAAACTTTGCATTTGCGTATGATGCGACATAATGAAAATGGGCAATTTTTAGCTGAGGAACTCAGTCATGTTAGCGGGGTAGCACATCTCAATTATGCAGGCATTGGTGGCATGATTAGTTTTTATTTGGCCGATGGCTATGATGTTGATGCTTTCTTGAAGGGCTTACAGATTGCATCGTTTGCTGAAAGCTTGGGTGGGCCAGAAACACTGATCACGATTCCTGCAGTACAGACGCACCATGATATGAATCAAGAACAACGGCTGGCTTTAGGTATTACAGATCAATTAATCCGTGTCAGCGCTGGTTTGGAAGATAAAGATGACTTGTTGCATGATTTAATGCAAGCCATAGCGGGAGCAAAAGTATGAGTGATTGGACAAACGTTATTCAAGCGACAACGATACATGACCCCATTTCAGGTGCTATCAATACACCAATTCAGTTAAGTTCGACATTTAATCAACCTGATTTCGATCATTTTGGTCATTTTGACTACGCGCGTTCTGGTAATCCAACACGAGAATCTGGGGAAGCGGCCGTTGCCAAATTAGAACATGGCAACCATGGTTATTTATTTAGTTCAGGGATGGCAGCAATCAGTAGTGTCCTATTGACATTATCTGCTGGTGATCACATTGTGGTCAGTAAACATGTGTACGGTGGCACCTTTCGTCTGTTAACTGATATTTTGCCACGATGGGGTATAACACACGATATGGTCGATTTTAGTGATTTGGATGCTGTTGCTGCAGCGATTACACCAGCAACAAAAGTACTTTACATTGAAACACCATCTAATCCTACTTTACACATCACAGATATTACAGCAGTAGTTAGTTTAGCTAAAGCACACCATCTTTTCACGGTTGCGGACAATACTTTTTTATCACCATTTTTACAAAAACCACTGGATCTTGGTGTAGATATTGTTGTCCATTCAGCGACAAAATTTTTAGCTGGGCATTCTGACATTTTGGCAGGTGCTGTTGTGGTTAATCGCTCGGACTTAGCTGATAAAATTTATTTTATACAAAATGCTGTTGGTGCGACATTAGGCGTGTTGGATACCTGGTTATTATTGCGGGGCATTAAAACATTAGGGGTCCGTATGACACATGCCAGTCAGTCTGCTCAAAAAATTGCTGAGTATCTTGAATCACATAGCAAAGTAACACGTGTCTTGTATCCTGGATTAGTCAATCATGAAGGGCATGCTATTCAAATGAGGCAGGCTAAGTCAGGTGGCGCGGTGTTGAGCTTTGACGTTGGTTCGGAGGCGCATGCAAGAACGGTTGTTGACGCGTTAAAAATACCCGCGTTCTCTGTGAGTTTAGGCGCAGTGGAAACAATTATTAGTTATCCACCAAAAATGAGTCACGCGGAGTTAAACACGCAGGCATTGGCTAATGCGGGCATTACACCTGGATTACTTCGTTTTTCAGTTGGCTTGGAAGATGCGGATGATTTAATTGTTGATCTAGAACAAGCACTTGCACAAATTTAAAATAATTATCATTTAAAAAAAGGAAAGTACGCTGTTAATCACTCAGAAACAGCGTGGGAAAAACGTCATGACAACAACTGCAACTAAACTACATTATCATTTTGATCAGGTTGGCTCTTATCTGCGTCCTGATCGATTAAAAAAGGCCCGTGAACAATTTGCTAATGGTGAGATTGATAAACAAGCGTTATTGGTCATACAACATGAGGAAATAAAAAAAGTGGTTGATGAACAGGTGAAAGCTGGTTTATCAGCGGTGACGGATGGTGAATTTAATCGTTCATGGTGGCATTTAGACTTTTTAGGTCAACTCGGTGGTTTTGAATCTTATGAACAAGAAAATTCGTATAAATTCCATGGTGCTAATACACGGACTACTAATGTCCGTTTGAACGGTAAGGTTCACGCGAATTTGACGCATCCTTTTTTTGAGGATTTTACTTATCTGCAATCAATTGTGCCAACTGGGGTTGAAGTGAAACAGACAATACCATCCCCAACATTGGTTATTAATCGTGATCATCGGTCTGATTTGTGGTCAAAGTATTATGTGAATTGGATAGACTTTTTGGATGACGTCGCACAAGCGTATCATGATACTTTGCAACATTTTTATGATTTAGGCGCACGGTATATTCAGTTAGATGACACGACTTGGGCATATTTAATTACACAATTAAATGCAAATCGTGATAACCTAAAGGAGCGGGAAAAGTATGAACAAATTGCTGAGGATAATGTTTACGTCATTAACAAAGCACTGTCAGGTTTACCAGAAGATTTGAAATTATCAACACATATTTGTCGTGGGAATTTTAAATCAACTTATCTGTTTGAGGGTAGTTATGAACCTGTTGCCAAATACTTGGGGCAATTAAATTATGATGGCTTTTTCTTAGAATATGATGATGCGCGTTCGGGTGATTTTAAGCCATTAATTGATATCTGGCATAACCGGCAAAATGTTGAAATTGTTCTTGGTTTATTAACTTCCAAGTCAGCTGATTTGGAAGATGAACAAACAGTTATATCCCGAATTATTGCGGCACAAAAGTATGTGCCAGCAAGTAATCTTGCATTATCCACACAGTGCGGCTTTTCTTCAACTGAGGAAGGGAATGTACTCACCATTTCTGATCAATGGCAAAAATTGGCTTTGGTTAAAAAAATAGCCGATGAACAGTTAAGTTGAAATTTTTTGGAGGAGGTTAATGAATTCTAAAAATGCAATGAACTGAATTGATACGAGATAATAAACATAAAATTTAACATACAAAACAGTAGATTTAAAGGAGAAAAATCATGGCAGAAACAGTTGTTGAAAGTTTTACATTGGATCACACAAAGGTTAAGGCACCCTATGTACGCGTCATTGAGTCACAAAATGGTCCACAAGGTGGGCGCATTACGAACTATGATTTGCGTTTAACGCAACCGAATGAAACAGCGATTGAAACTGGTGGATTGCATACGTTAGAGCATCTATTTGCAGGGCTTGTACGTGATGAAATTGATGGGATTATTGATATGTCGCCATTCGGTTGCCGAACAGGATTTCATGTTATTTCGTGGGTAGATTATGACGCCGAAACACTGGCAAAAGTATTCAAAAAAGTACTTGAAAAAATTGTAAGTGATGAAATAACTGAAGTACCAGCTGCTGAAATCGAGAGTTGTGGTAATTTTAAAGATCACAGTTTACATTCAGCAAAAGAGTGGGCTAAAATTATTTTGGCGCAAGGCATTTCAAGTGACGCATTTGAAAGAAAAGTTGTCTAATTTATTATGAGGATTAATTGACATTTTGATTAGTTTATAATATGATATTTGTAACTAAGAAGAGAAAAGTACTGATTTAGCATTAAACAGAGAGTTCATGATTGGTGAAAATGAACACTGCGATATTAGGAAAATGGTCTCGGAGTTATTGTCGTTGTGAGTGTGTTTTGATAGCCATAAACAATTACCGGGTGAGCCCGTTATAGCGACATCAATTCTCAACGCAATTTATTTTTAATAGCCGAGATGATTGATATCAAGTTGTACTGCGCAAGCAATACATAAACCCCGGGTGGTAACACGAGATGTCGTCCCGCAGTCTTATATATAAGACTGCGGTTTTTTGTTGTATGCGACATGATGTCATAGATAGGAGATAGCCGTGAAAATTAAATATTGTAAAATATATTATTTACATACAAATAAAGTTGTGACGGGTATCTATTTATGTGGGAGTGGTGCCCAGACAGGGGACTAAGCATATCAAGTGTTATCACATCAGTATACTAGACAATGACAATAAGGAGGACAAAATAATGACAACAAGCACATTACAAAAAATTGGTTTTCAACATGTTGGATCGTTCTTACGACCTACGGAGCTAAAACAAGCCCGTGAAAATTTTAAAACAGGTCAGATAACGACAAATGAATTATCAGCAATTGAAGATGTAGCAATTACTGATTTAGTAAGAAAGCAAGTTGAGGCAGGATTAGATGTTGTAACAGATGGTGAATTTCGTCGGGCATATTGGCATTTAGATAATTTCTGGGGGTTTGGTGGCGTCGAACATTTCAATTATGGTGAAGGCTATGTCTTTGCTCATGAAGAAACGCGAGATGATTCAGCTCGCTTGTCAGGAAAGTTAAGCTTTAATGCCGAAACACACCCGTTTATTCAACATTTTAAATATTTAAAAGCTGTTGCTGACGCAGCTGGTGTCGCTGCTAAGATTACTATTCCATCACCATCACAATTTTATGCTGAATTGGTGCGTGGCAACAATGCTGAAAAAATTGCAGAATTTTATGACACAGATGAGGCACTGTATGCGGATATTCAACGCGTTTATCATGAAGAAATTATTGCCTTGTATGAAGCAGGCGCACGGACAGTACAATTAGATGATTGTACTTGGGGAATGCTAGTAGATCCCAATTTTTGGGAAACAATGGCTGGGGCTGGGTTTAACGTCAATGATTTGAAAAAAGTTTATTTGAATTTAAATAATGGTGCTATTGAAAATTTGCCAACAGATTTAACGATTAATACGCATGTGTGCCGAGGCAATTATCATTCAGATTGGGCTGCGACTGGCGGTTATGATGCTGTTGCTGACGAATTATTTGGTCAAGAAAATGTAGCGAACTACTTTTTGGAATATGATTCAGAGCGCGCCGGTGGTTTTGAACCGTTAGCTAAAGTTTCTGGCGACAAGCGTGTGGTTTTGGGATTGATTACGACAAAAACTGGCGAATTAGAAGATAAGCAAGTGATCATTGATCGTATTCATGAAGCAGCGCAATATTTACCACTTGATCGCCTTTGGTTGTCGACACAGTGTGGTTTTGCCTCAACTGAAGAAGGTAATGTGTTAACAGAAGAACAACAATGGGCTAAATTAAAGTTAGTCAAAGAAATTTTAGATGACGTTTGGGCTTGAAAATAAGGCGGGTAACCGCTGTACATAGATAAAAAAAGGAGTAACCGGTCAATATGCAAAAAATAACACCGCAACGCTTTTTTGATATTACGCGCGCTCTTAGCGTGCTATTAGGAACAGGATTGGTTTGGTGTCGAATGTGATGTTAAATGATAATAAGTTGCCATCACATTAATCAAAAAAGAGGACTAATTATGACAAAATTTAACAAACAATATGCCTTTGAAACACGTCAATTACACGCTGGTCAAGAAGTACCAGATCCGACAACTGGTGCGCGTGTGACACCCATTTATCAAACAGCCTCATATGTTTTTAAAGACACAGAAGAAGCAGCAGGCCGTTTTGCTTTAACAAACGCTGGGAATATTTATGGGCGTTTGACTAATCCGACTAATGCGGTGTTTGAAACACGTGTAGCAGCACTAGAAGGTGGGGCTGCAGCAATCTCACTAGCATCTGGCGCAGCAGCAGTTACGGCCGCTATTTTAAATGTGACCAACAGTGGCGATCACATTGTTGCAGCGTCAACATTATATGGGGGAACGATTGAATTATTTTCAGAAACACTTAAAAAATTAGGAATTGAAACGACATTTGTTAATCCAGATGAACCCAAAAATTTTGAAGATGCTATTCAAGATAATACCAAAGTGATTTTTTTTGAAAGTTTGGGGAATCCAAAAATTAATATTATTGATTTTGAAGCAGTGGCGGCAATCGCTAAAAAACATGGCATTATTTCAGTGGTAGATTCTACTTTTGCAACCCCATTTTTAACACGACCATTAGAATATGGCATTGATGTTGTTGTTCATTCAGCAACTAAGTTTATTGGTGGTCATGGGACAACACTAGGTGGCGTAGTGATTGAAAAAGTCGATTTTGATTATGTTGCTTCTGGTCGTTACCCTGATTTTACGACACCAACGCAGTCTTATAATGGACTCGTTTGGGCGACGCTTGGGGCAGGCGCATTCGTCACAAAAATTCGAGCAGAATATTTACGAGATACAGGCGCAACGTTAGCACCACAGTCGGCATTTTATTTACTTCAAGGCTTAGAAACACTATCATTACGCGTAGAACGTCATGTTGAAAATACGCGTAAAATTGTTGCATTTTTAAATCACCATGACAAAGTGGCTTGGGTGAGTTATCCAGAATTAGAGGCATCACCTTATAAGTCATTAGCGACGAAGTACTTCAAAAACGGTGTCGGATCAATCTTTACTTTTGGCTTAAAAAGTGGTGAAGCAGGGGCTAAAACCCTGATTAATAATTTGGATATATTTTCCTTATTGGCTAATGTTGGCGATGCTAAATCGTTGATTATTCATCCAAAATCGACAACACATGCGCAATTAAGTGATGCACAACTTGCTTCTGCAGGTATTACGCCTGATTTGATTCGTTTATCTGTTGGCATTGAAAATGTGGCTGATTTAATTTTGGCACTTGAAGATGCTTTAGAGACAGTCTAAATAAGTGATAATATCAGTAACTGTACTAACACTCATGTTTAGTATGTGTTAATGTTAGTATAGTTGACTACATAATCAAGGGGAATTGAGAGATGAACAAAAAAATTATCATCGGCCTTGTGGCCGCTGTTGTGATTATTGGTGGCGCTATCATAGCCACCAAATCACAAAAATCAACGAATGAAAAAGTTTTACGTATTGCGACACAGAATAACATATCGACACTTGATCCTAATTATGCTGATGAAATAGGCGCTAATTGGGCAGAAGTCCAAACATTAGAGGGACTTTATACAACTGGCAAAAATGGTGAAATTGTGGCTGGCGTTGCGCAAAAAATCGTTAAACCAACACAAAATAATACAGTATATACATTGCATTTGAAGAAAAATGCAAAATGGTCAGATGGCACGAAAGTAACAGCGCAAGATTTTGTTTCTTCAGTCCAACGGCAAGTGGATCCAAAAACAAAGTCAACGCGTGCCAACCATTTTAAAGACATCGCTGGCTATGATGCTGTTTATAATCAGCATGAAAATGTTAATAATTTAGGTATTCAGGCTGTTGATCAATATACAGTTAAAATTCAGTTATCACATCCTGTGCCTTATTTTGATTTTATTTTAGCGAACCAGTTGTATCCTATCAATCGCGCTAAGGTAAAAGAATACGGCAAAAAATACGGTCAGACAGCTGCGACAACAGTTTCTAATGGTGCATACACGATTAAAAAATGGAATCAATCATCAACAACGTGGGAATTTGCAAAAAATAAGTATTATAATGATAGTAAAGATGTGCACTATGACATCATTAAAGCGACTCAAGTAACAGACACAACGTTAGCAGCAAAGCAATTTCAAACGAAAAAAGTAGATGAAGCAGCTGTTTCGGGTAGTGTCTTGTCTGATTTGAAAAAGACCAATGCCGATGACATTAAAGAAACTGCTGCAGGGCGTGTTGCCTTTATTGTTTGGAATGCTAAGGACAAGGTTGCTAGCAATTCTAATTTGAAAAAGGCTGTGAGCTTAGCAATTAATCGTCAAACATTAGCTGACGAAGCATTGGGTGATGGTTCTAAACCAGCAAAGTCAATTATACCGAGTGGTGAAATTAAAATTGACGGCAAAGATTTAAATGACGGTTTGTCACTACCTTATAATAAAAAACAAGCACAACAGTACCTTAAAAAAGCGCAGTTAGAATTAGGTCAGAAAAAAATTGCTATTACCCTTAACACAGCAGATACGGATTCCTACAAAGCTTTGGGTGTTTTCTTGAAACAAAGTATCGAATCTGCATTGCCTGATGTCACGATTAATTTAAATCGATTGCCTTTAAATGCTGAAATTTCTGCCTTTAATAATCACAATTTTCAGGCAGGCACACTGTCGTGGTCAACAGACTATGATGATCCAATCGACTTTTTAGACATTGCTTACTCAAAGGGTGCTATTAACTTTACAAATTGGAAAAATGATGCCTATGATAAAGTCTATGAACAGATTAATCGTCAAAATACTGCTAATGATGCACGCTATAAATTAGAACGAGAAGCAGCCAAGATTAATAATGAAGAAAATGGCGTCACGCCATTGTATCAAACAGCAAACGTACACTTACAAAGTAAGACTGTTAAAAATCTAAATTATCCATTAATTGGGTATCAAAATTATAAGTACGCGAAATAATATCTGAAAATTCAATCTAACTAAGGGAAATGACATGCTTAAAAAAATAGGAATTCCGTCTAATAATGTCTTACATGCCAATCCGCGATTTGGTACGAATTATGTTGATTATGTTCAAAAAAATTATATTGATGGTGTGACAAACGCTGGGGCATTACCCGTGATATTACCAATTGCAAAACCGGAAGCAGCAAAAGAATATGTTGATATCGTTGATGCGTTAGTTTTGGTTGGTGGACAGGATGTATCCCCTGAATATTTTGGGGAAGAACCCCACTTAAAATTAGCTGAAATAGATCAAGGAAGAGATGCTTTTGAAATAGCACTAGTGCTAGAAGCAATCAAACAAGAAAAACCTGTTTTTGGTATTTGCCGTGGCTTACAGATCATCAATGTTGCTTTGGGTGGCACATTGTATCAAGATTTACCCAGTCAGTATCATGCATTGACGGTAAAACATGATCAATACCCAACAAAATGGTATATGCCCACGCATCATTTAGTTTTTAAAAGCCATAGCTGGTTGACTGGTGTGATGAATGAAAAAGCGCTGGTTAATTCGTTTCATCATCAAGCAGCTAAGGACTTAGCCGCGGGACTAACCCTAGATGCGACTAGTACTGATGGTGTTGTCGAAGCATTTTCTGATGAGAGCCGCCGAATTTATGCGGTACAGTGGCATCCTGAAATGTTATTGATGGGGCATGTGCCAGAAGCGCAAGCATTATTTAATGCGTTTGTCGCTAAAATTTAAATGACATTTGACATGACAATTGTTAATAAGCTAAAAAATCTCTAAGTTGAATATAAATCCAACTTAGGGATTTTTTTATGTGTTAAAAGAGCGTACAATATGTTGAGTAATAAATAACTGTATTGAGAGAAATAATATGTTTCAAAATATCAAACGCATTTTAATTGGAAAGCCCTTAAAAACACTGGATGAGGGTGGCCAATATTTATCTAAGACAAAGGCACTGGCATTATTATCGTCAGATGCTTTATCATCAGTTGCTTATGGTACTGAATCGATCACAACAGCCCTATTGGCTGCTGGCGCTGTCGCATTATGGTTGCAATTACCGATTGCTCTATTGGTGTTGATACTGCTGGCAGCGATTGTCATGAGTTATCGTCAGATTATTCATGCTTATCCTTCTGGTGGTGGTGCTTACGCTGTGGCCAGTGAAAATTGGGGACCGAAAGCTGGCTTAATTGCCGGTGGTTCGTTATTGGTTGATTATATGTTAACCGTGGCGGTTTCGGCTTCGGCTGCTGCTGATGCTATTACTGCTGCTGTGCCAGAGATGTTACCTTTTGCAGTGCCACTGGCGATTGTAGTCGTTATTTTACTCACCGGTATGAATTTGCGTGGGTTACGTGAAAGCGCTAATTTTTTGATGTTTCCAGTTTACTTTTTCGTGGCGGTTATAGCGTTAATGATTCTTTGGGGACTTTTTCAAGCAGTCACTGGACAGTTGCCCTATCAGGCCGCTTCAAGGGTGGGTACGAGTTTTTCTGGTTTATCATTTGTCTTATTTATGCGTGCCTTTTCTAGTGGTTCGTCATCATTAACGGGTGTCGAGGCAATTTCAAATGCGGTGCCGAACTTTAAAGTGCCAAAAGAGCGTCATGCTGCCGCAACGTTAACAACCATGGCCGTTATTTTGGCCACATTCTTTGGTGGTATTACATTTTTAAGTTATTGGTACGGTATTAGACCAGATGCACATTCAACAGTATTATCACAAATTGCGGCTACGACATTTGGCGGCCACGGGGTTGGCTTTTATGTGGTGCAATTAGCAACAGCCATGATTCTGGCAGTTGCTGCTAACACAGGTTTTTCAGCTTTTCCGATGCTTGCTTTGAATTTGGCGCGCGATAAATATTTGCCACACCTTTACATGGATAAAGGCGATCGCTTAGGATATTCCAATGGTATTTTATCACTCGCTTTTGGGGCAGTGGTATTGCTGGTGATTTTCCATGGGTCAACGAATGCTTTGATTCCATTGTATGCCGTTGGTGTATTCGTACCATTTACCTTATCACAATCCGGTATGATTATTCACTGGTGGCGTAAGCGACCAAAAAACTGGGTGATGAAGGCAATTATTAACTTTATTGGGGCTTTCATTTCCGCCGTATTAGTTATAACGTTGTTTGCCACACGGATCGAACATGTTTGGCCTTATTTATTAATTATGCCCATTGTCATGTATATTTTCTTGAAAATTAAACGGCACTACACAAGCATTGCACGCCAACTGAGATTAGCATATGCTAAAAATGATCATGCGGTGCGTCATCATTATGATGGATCAACTGTCATTGTATTGGTATCAAATGTCACGAAAGTAACAACGGAAGCAGTTGATTATGCGCTATCAATTGGTGATTACGTTGTGGCCATGCATGTGAGCTTTGATGTGAACCCTAAAAAGGAATTAGAAACTTCTAATCAATTTAAAGTTGATTTTCCAGATGTCCGATATGTTGATATTCATTCTTCATATCGCTCAATTATTAAGCCAGCATTGAGTTTTGTGGATGCTGTGGTTAAGCAGGCAGAGAAGCGCAATCATTCTGTGACGGTGCTGGTACCACAGTTTGTGCCCAAAAAACCTTGGCAAAATGTTTTGCATAACCAGAATTCGTTGCGTTTGCGAACAGCATTTGCTGCGCGAAAAGATATTTCGGTATCGACTTATTATTATCATTTATCAGAGTAAATATGAAAGGGAATAGCGTGAGATAGCATCAAATAGTACACGCTAATAATGGGTTATGTCACAAGATACAAAATTAATGTTATTTTTTATTTGGGTGGTAATTGCCATGCTTATCTCGACAATTGGCTTAGTTGTGATTATGCGCTGGTACCATCGTGAAGTAAATAAAGTCAAGCAAGTTAAACGTGATGAACAAATGAAGCAGCATGATAGTGAATAGTTCACTATCATGCTACACAAAAAAAGATAATACCAACAATTATTTTTACTGGTGTTATCTTTTTTGTTGTCATGTGTTACATGCTACTTTAGAATGACTGCAAAATAGCGGTTATCTAACTAAAATGTTTCTGTTTCAATTTGGTCTAATTTCTCAGTCCAATCAACTTTAGGATATTTACGAGACAAGGCTGTTGCTAAAACGCGTTTAGCTAAATTACCATTACGGGTAAATATTGGCCCATGGAAATATGAACCGTAAACGTTACGGTAGATCACACCTTCAGTTTTATCCATACCGTTATTACCGTTTCCTGAAATAACAGTTCCTAAGGCGCGTTCATTTTTACCTAAAAAAGTACGACCTTGATGGTTTTCAAAGCCATGATAAGTTTCACCCGTATCATTATTTTTAATCACAACATTGCCGGTCAGTCGTTTATCGGTTAACACAGTTAAGTTATCGTCATGCATGTTGGTGGTGTAGTGATCCATGACACCAATGCCGTCAACCTTCGTGCCATCTGCCATGACCATGTAATGGCCAAGTAACTGGAAGCCGCCGCAAACGGCTAGTAAGGGGCCATCGTTTTCAATGTAGTGGCGCACCTGATCAGCTTTAATTTTCAAATCTTTGGCAACAATTGTTTCTTCATAGTCTTGCCCGCCGCCAAATAAAGCAAAGTCAAAGTTATCGCCATCAAAATTATCACCAAGTGATATCAGATGATAATTAACAGCCACATCAATTTGTTTAGCATAATAGGTCAATGCAATAATATTGCCGTAATCGCCATACGTATTCATCAAGTTGCCATAAAGGTGTGCAACGGAAATCTCAAAATCTGCCATTAAAATCCTCCTTTGATGTAGCCAGCTGCACCCAATTGTTCACGTAATTGCAGCATAGCTGTATAAGTTGCTGCGATATAAACTTTATCGGTTGGTAATGCTTTAATTGCTGTGACAATTTTAGTCAGATCCTCATACACAGCTTGATCTGGGAAACCTGCCATTTTTAGGCGAACTTGTAGGTCTTTGTATCGCTCGCCACCAGTAGCAACTGCTTTGATGTGAGTATCATGTAGTTTTTCGAATTCTGCATCCCAAATCCAACTGGTATCAATACCGTCGGCATAATTGGCATTCAGCAAAGCTAACAACGAAAAATCATCTTTTTCAGTTAGCATCATGTCAATGACAGAATTTGTGCCTACGGGATTTTTAATCAAAACAATTGTGACATCTTTACCATCAACATGAAGGGCTTCTTGACGGCCAAATATTTGCGCATTAGATTCAAATGCTGTTTTGATTTGTTTTGAATCGACGTTAAACTCACGTCCGACTGCAAAAGCAGTTAATGCATTGTAAATGTTGTACAAACCACCAATTTCAATGCGGAGTGGTGTGTTATCAATGCTAAAAGTTGAATATTTGGGCGTTAATTCATCGACACTGGTGACTTGATAGTTTAGTTTTGGACGTACAAAACTGTCTGTCGTACTAAAATATTTACCTAAATTAGCGTAAGTTATAAAATCGTATTCTAAGACAGAATGATCGGTAGGGGATAAAATACCATCGGTATTAATTGGCGCAACAGCAGGGCTGTAATCGGTTGGTTGCACATGATTAAAACCAAAAAATTTGCGTTCATTAGTAAAATCACCGCGTGTAAAAATGGGTGAATCGCCATTAGCTAAAACAACAGCCTCGGGTGCATGCTTAATACCAGCAATAATTTTATCGTATGTCGTATAAATTTCGCCGTAACGATCAAGTTGATCACGGAAAATGTTGGTCAACACAAACATTTTTGGCTTCATAGCAGCGGCGATTTTTTCAACGTTTGCTTCATCTACTTCAAGGACAGCAATGGGTTTTTCGCCATTTGGTGAAGGCTTAACCTTTGCTGTGACAAGGGTACCGGTGATACCTTGAATCATGTTTGAACCAGATGGGTTGGTAATAACAGTGTAACCACCTGCCTGCAAAACACGTGTAACGAGTGCAGTAGTTAATGTTTTTCCGTTTGTACCAGTTACAATGATCAAATCAAAATTTTGTTGCATAGTTGTTAAAATATTAGGATCGATTGCTACCGCGAGTTTGCCGGGCAAGCTTGTGGCACCGCGATGTAAAACGTCATGCAAGAGCCAATAAGAACTTTTTGCAGTAACGCGTGCTAGTGTGCTTTTGAGTGTCATAATTTCCCCACTTTCATGACTATAATTTTACCACGAGCGGGTGTGTGGTGGGGATTTTTACTTAAAAGTTAAGGCCCATTTAGTGATATTACAATTAAGTTGATTTAATATTCGTACAAGACGGTCGTGTTAATATAGAAGTGATATAGAAAGTAACTGTTTAGAGAAGGAGCATGATCAAAGTGCCTAATGCAAAAAGAACCCGAATGAAACGGGATAAAAAAAGAAAACGTCAACGATTGTGGTTAATCGTACCTGTTCTTGGCAGCATAGCGGGTATTTTAGTGATGACAAAAACAATTAATTTATCTCAGTTTATCGCGCCAATTCAGGCGATGACAATTAACACATCGCCAACTCAAACAACCACAACTGGTCAAAAAGTAACAATCAAGAGTACATTGACTAAGCGATACTTACTGGCCAATACAACGCAAAAAAAGTTAGTTGGATTTCAAACAATTGGGGAAAAAACCTATTATTTTGCCCCAAAAACAGGTGAAATGGTCTATGGCTTAAAAATGATTGCTGGCGATAGTTACTATTTTGATAAAGATGGGGTCAGTAACGCACAATTAGCCTATGAAAAAACAGCGTCATCGGTGACAAGTAACAACAAAATTGTTGAAAAAGCGATCGCCGGTGGTATGAAACTCGTTGGGAAAAGCCCGTATGTTTATGGCGGTGGTAGGACACCAAAATCGATTGCCAATAATGAATTTGATTGTTCGTCTTTTATTGCTTGGTTTTATCGTCAAGCAGGACAGCCTTTGGTTGTTCAGTCAGCGGCTTCAACGACGTTATTGAATCAAGTTGGTACGCCTGTGGCATGGTCTGATATGCAACGTGGTGATATATTGGTGACACCGGATACATATACGGAAGAGCGGCTGCACGCTGCTATTTATCTAGGAAATGGTTTCATATTACATGATTCTGCGCCAACTCATGGTGTAGCGATCAGCCGGTTGGATGATTTAGTGAATGCTAAAACGTCACAAACGTTGACGTGGGCCGGATTATTTAAACCCGGAGCAGTGCGACAGGTTGTTGATCATTAATTTTTGGTGTCACGTCAACTCATGGTTTTTTGTTGTGTCAAAAATTGCTATAATAGTAAGTGATAGTTTCTGTTTGAACATCTTAACCAAGATGCACAACATAAATTTTTATTTAATATTAAGGAGGATAAGTGTTTATAAACGATTGTAGTGCAGTCATGAGACACAATCGCTAACACGCTAAAAATATGGCACAACTATTCTTTGAATACGGCGCAATGAGTTCGGGTAAATCGATTGAAATTTTAAAAGTGGCGCACAATTACGAATCGCAAGGTCGACAAGTACTCTTGATGACACCAATTACTGATACACGTGCAGGTATTGGTGTTGTTGCAAGTCGCATTGGGCTGTCTCGTGAGGCCTTAGCGGTCAAACCAACAGACGATTTATATGGCTTGATTAAAAATATGGCAGCTGACGATTTGGCAGTTGTTTTAGTGGATGAAGCACAGTTTTTAACGCCAGAACAGGTGGATCAATTAGCCTATACAGTAGATACGTTACATATTCCAGTGATGGCATTTGGCTTAAAACAAGATGCTTTTAACAACTTATTTGCTGGATCAAAACGTTTGATTGAGCTGGCAGATAAGCTAGAAGAAATGAAAACTATTTGTTCGTTTTGTGGTAAAAAAGCAACAACACAACTGAGAATAGTTAATGGTAAACCACAACGTCAAGGTGCGCAAGTCTTCATCGGCGGTGACGAAGCGTACATTCCAACGTGCCGCAGGCATTGGTACAATCCTGATTTAGAAAAGATTGCGACAATGTTTCCAATTAAGTAACGACTTAATGTGTGAGTTACAAAAAGAGACGTGCTTAAATGCTAAATAAGCATATAATAAGAATTGACAATCAGTTAATTCGTACATAACATAAAATAAATACGTGAACTGATACAATTAGAAAACAGTTCACATCTTGGAGAATAATAGATGGACCCAATATTTCAATCATTACAAACAGTTGTTGATCGCTACGATGAACTAAACGAACAGTTAGCCGATCCAGATGTTGCTGGTGATGGCCAAAAATATATGGCATTGTTAAAAGAAGCAGGTGAAATGCGTGAAACTGTGACAGTTTATACGCACTATCAACGGGTAATGCAAGGTATTGCTGATGCAGAAGGCATGCTTGATGATGCGGAAATGGCACCGCTTGCTAAAGAAGACTTAAACGCGTTGAAACCTGAAAAAGCTGAATTAGAAGATCAGCTTAAAATTTTGATGTTACCAAAAGATCCAAATGATGATAAGAATATTATTATGGAAATTCGTGGCGCAGCAGGTGGCGATGAATCGTCGTTATTTGCTGCAGATTTACTTGATATGTACCGGCGCTATGCAGAGAAACAACGTTGGGCTGTCAGTATCATTGATGAAACAGCTACTGAAGTTGGTGGCTATAAAGAAGTCGCTATTATGATTACTGGGGACAATGTCTATTCAAAATTAAAATTTGAATCCGGTGCACATCGTGTACAACGTGTACCATCAACAGAAACGCAAGGTCGTGTGCATACATCAACTGCGACTGTTGGGGTGATGCCTGAATTTGAAGAAATTGATTTTGAACTCGCTGAATCTGATTTGGAAGAAGAATTTTTCCGTTCAGGTGGTGCTGGTGGTCAAAATGTCAACAAAGTTTCAACGGCTGTACGTTTAGTGCACAAGCCAACTGGCATCATGGTTAAAATGCAAGAAGAGCGTACGCAAATAAAAAACCGTGATAAAGCGCGTAAGTTACTTGCCAGCCGTGTATATGATTTTTATGCACAACAAAATGAAGCTGAGTATGCTCAAAAACGCAAGTCTGCTGTTGGTACTGGCGATCGGTCTGAACGTATTCGTACGTATAATTATCCGCAAAATCGTGTCACAGATCATCGTATTGGTCTGACACTTAACAAACTGGACCGTATCATGAACGGTGAACTGGGTGACATTGTGGCTGCCTTGGTCATTGCTGATCAGACAGCCAAATTGGCCGAACTCAATCAAGCCTAAAAATGACTGAAAAAAAATTTGAAACGCCAAAACAATTTAAGCAGGTTGGTAATGACGAACCGGCACGTAAAATCACGCCAGATAAGTTGACTGCACCTAACTGGTATGATTGGGACGATATTAAGAAACCGACAAAACCAAGCGATGTTAAAATTTCGTTACTTGAGGGTCGTAAGTGGGCAATTGCAGAATTAACAAGTGTTGGTATGCCAAAAGAAGATGCACAGGATAATGTGGATTTTTTATTGAGTGGTGCCTTAAATATTAACTATGCTTATCTGCGTGCCAATATTACACGGACGATGCCAACTGATTTAGCAACTGTTTGGCCACAATGGCTGGCCAAGTTGATGAACAATGAGCCCGTGCAGTATATTTTAGGGCATGCGCCTTTTTATGGTCGTGAATTTATGGTTGATCCAAGGGTTTTGATACCACGTCCCGAAACGGAACAACTCGTTGAATGGATTTTAAAAGATTTGAATCGTACAACTGGTAAACCGGTGTCTATCTTAGATATTGGTACGGGATCGGGTGCTATTATTGAAACGTTAATGTTAGAAAATCCCCGTGTACGCGGATTTGCAGCAGATATTTCATCAGGCGCTTTAGCGGTTGCGGAAATGAACGCGCAACGTTTTGGTTTGAATTATCTGCATGTGGTCAAGAGTGATGTCTATAGTGCTGTAGCAGGACTTGAATTTGATATAATTGTTAGTAACCCACCCTACATTGCAACAACTGATGAAGATGAGGTGGGTGGCAACGTACTTGAATATGAGCCACATACAGCATTATTTGCTGATCATGATGGTTTAGCAATCTATGAAAAAATAGCAGCAGATTTGGCGCTTTACTTATCCGATAACGGGCGTGCGTATTTTGAAATTGGTTACAAGCAAGGACAACAAGTTGTGGCGATGATGCAGCATGCCTTACCACAAGCAGAAGTAACCCTAAAAAAAGATTTCTCCGGCCTGGATAGAATGGTACGGGTAGTGAAAGGATAGTCGCGTAAGCTTATTATCAATTGGCAACGCATACTTTTATAATGAAGACTGAACTATTAACAAGTAAAGATATACAACATGCTGGTGGTTTACTTAAAGCAGGTGAAGTCGTGGCTTTTCCCACGGAAACTGTTTATGGTCTAGGCGCTGATGCAACGAATGAGTTGGCTGTAAAAAAAGTTTTTACAGCTAAAGGGCGCCCAGCAGATAATCCATTAATTATGACAGTAGCTGATGTACAGCAATTAGATGCCTTTGTTGTGATTTCAGAAGCGGCGCAACACTTAATGGCAGTTTTTTGGCCAGGCTCTTTGACGATTATTTTACCCACTAAGCCAGGAAAAGTATCTATGATTGTCACTGGTGGCTTACAAACTGTCGCATTTCGATTGCCAGATAATGATGTGGCACGCGCAGTGATTCGGGCGGCTGGTGTACCAATTGTTGGGCCGAGTGCTAATACTTCTGGCAAACCGTCACCAACAACTGCGCAACACGTGTGGCATGATATGAATGGCAAAATTGCTGCAATTATCGATGATGGACCAACGCAAATTGGTGTAGAATCAACTGTTGTTGATATGTCTTCTAAAGTGCCAACTATTTTACGTCCTGGTGCCGTCACGCAGCAACAATTACAAGATACACTTGGTGTCACAGTGATTGATGCGACGAGTACGAAATCAGTGGCGAGTGATGTGATACCAAAAGCACCAGGGATGAAATATCGGCACTACGCACCAGATAAAAAAGTCATCATGTTTGATCGATTAGATGCTTTGGATCTCAAGCGCATTTTACAATCAAACGATGTTGTCATGGCACAAGATACAACAATTGCTGTGATGCAGTTGTCTTTAGAACAATCATGGTCGCTTGGTGAAACACTGGAAAACGCAACGGAACAATTATTTGCTGGTTTACGTTTTTATGATGATGAAGAACAAATTACGACAATTTATGTTGAAAAAATGTCGCCAATCGGTATTGGTAAGGCATTTAATAATCGACTGGCAAAATCTGCAGGTAACCAAGAATTTAGTATATGACAACAGGTTGTGAAGCGTGACGGGTGACGTTTACAGAAAACAATTCGTAATCAGTATGTAAACGTTTACATAAGAAACGCCGTCAGATAGGCATTCTAGACGTTTTTGCCTGATATATCAAGGATTTACGCGATAATTCACTTGATATTTTGTAAGCGCTTTGATAAACTAATAACAGAGGCTGTTTAACAGCTAAAAAGGAGAAATTAATTATGACACAATCAAAAGACTTTCATATCGTAGCAGAAACAGGTATCCATGCACGCCCAGCAACTTTGTTGGTACAAGCAGCATCGAAATTCACTTCAGATGTGACATTGTCATATCAAGGTAAAGATGTTAACTTGAAGTCAATCATGGGTGTGATGTCATTGGGTGTTGGTCAAGGTGCCGATGTGACAATCAAAACAGACGGTGACGATGAAGAAGCTGCTATGACAGCTATCGTTGAAGCAATGGAAACAGAAGGACTTGCAGAATAACAATGTCTAATAACTTCAAAGGAATCGCGGCAAGTAATGGGATAGCAATCGCTAAAGCCTATTTGTTAGTTGATCCAGATTTGTCTTTTACTAAGACGACAATTACAGATGTGACAGCTGAACAAGCTCGTGTCGACGATGCTTTGAAGGCTGCTAGTGTGGATGTTGAAATCATTAAATCCCGCGCTGAAAAGAATTTGGGAGCAGATGAGGCCCAAGTTTTTGAGGCACACTTAATGATTTTGTCAGATCCAGAAATGTCTGGCGCATTCAAACAGAAAATAGCTGATGATAAGGTAAATGCGGAACAAGCAGTTAAAGAAGTGACAGACATGTATATTGGCATGTTTGAAGCAATGACTGATAATGCTTATATGCAAGAACGTGCAGCAGATATTCGTGATGTGACTAAACGTATTTTGTCGCATCTTTTAAATGTGTCATTACCTAATCCTGCTTTAATTGACGAAGAGGTTGTCTTAGTATCGAAAGATTTAACACCTTCTGATACCTCTCAACTTGATCGTCAATTTGTTAAGGGTATCTTAACTGACTTGGGTGGTCGCACAGCACATGCTTCAATTATGGCACGTACACTAGAAATTCCTGCAGTGGTAGGATCTGAAGTGGCTACGCAAAAAATAACCGATGGTATCACTGTGATTGTTGATGGCCTGACTGGTGATGTGATTGTTGATCCAGATGCCGATACATTGGTATCTTACCAACAAAAAGCAGCCGATTATTTGGCACAACGTGCTGAATGGGCTTTGTTAAAAGACCAACAATCAGTTAGTGCTGACGGCAAAAACTTTGTGTTGGGGGCTAATATTGGCTCGCCTAAGGATATGGCAGCTGTACTAGAAAACGGTTCCGAAGGTGTTGGCTTATACCGAACTGAATTCTTATATATGGAATCAGATCACTTGCCAACCGAAGATGAGCAATTTGAAGCCTATAAAACAGTTGTCGAAAAGATGGCTGGTAAGCCGGTAACTGTTCGTACCATGGACATTGGTGGCGATAAGAATTTGAGCTACTGGAAATTACCAAAAGAAGAGAATCCATTCTTAGGTTATCGTGCCATTCGTATTTCTTTGGATCAAACAGAAATTTTCCGAACACAGTTACGTGCGTTGCTACGTGCGTCTGCTTATGGTGATTTGTGGATTATGTTCCCTATGATTGCCACGTTAGGTGAGTTCCGTGCGGCCAAAAAAGTGTACTTGGAAGAACGCGCCAAACTTGAAAAAGCTGGTGTGTCAATGGGTGATGTCAAGCTGGGAATTATGATTGAAATTCCAGCCGCGGCCGTTTTGGCAGATAAATTTGCTAAAGAAGTTGACTTCTTCTCAATTGGTACGAATGATTTGATTGGTTATACCATGGCTGCCGATCGTGGTAACGATAAAGTTGCTTATTTGTATCAACCTTATAACCCCTCAATTCTACGTTTAATTAATACTGTGATTACAGCAGCTCACAATGAAGGTAAATTTGTTGCGATGTGTGGTGAAATGGCTGGTGATCCGATTGCCGTGCCTGTTTTGATGGGTATGGGATTGGATGAATTCTCAATGAGTGCACCATCTGTTTTGCAGACACGTTCGTTGATGAAAAAGTTGGATACAGCTGACATGAAGTTGTTAGCTGCGAAGGCCTTAGACGCGGAAACTAATGAAGATGTGATTGCCTTAGTTGAAGCAGCAACGAAATAAAGTATTGTAATTTTCAAACTAAATTAAAAAAACTGCAAACATGACTTGAGTTTTGAAGTCGTGTTTGCAGTTTTTTTGTGTTTTTTGTAACCATTTACTAATTCGTTCGTTATATCTATGAAAGGAGGGGATATGAAGATTAATAACTATGAAAAAGAGCTGATCAATATTGCAAATGAGATCATTGGTTTTTTGATTAATAATGGTGCTAAAAAGGGTGATGCGGAAGATATTCTGCAAGATGTTTTTGTAAAATTACTTCAAGCAGATATTTTATTGGCACCTGATAAATTAAGACCGTGGTTGTATCGTGTTGCGTTATCGCGTTTTTACGATATCTACCGCCGACAAAGACGTTATCGTGATATTTTACTAGAACAATATGCACAATATTCTGAAGTTGAGCCAGTTTTGACAGATTATAGTGGTTTACAACGCGCATTGGAAAAGTTAAATGATTACCAAAGCGCGTTGATTGTATTATATTATGATGATCGAAAACACATCAACGATATCGCTATGATATATGATGTCAGTACATCAAAAATTAAAGTAGATTTGTATCGAACGAGACAGCAATTAAAAGACATAATGATGGGGTACGAAAATGAGTGATAATGTTAATTTTGAAAAGATTATTAGAACAGAGAAACGCAAGAAATGGTTAAAAATAATAGCGGTTACGAGTGCAGTAACAGCAATAGTTGGTGGTAGTTTGTTCTATGCTGTATATAAGCAATTAGGCAGACAAATGGTCAAACAAGCTGCAAAACAACAACGGCAATTTAATATTGATGATCTTATCTCTTCACCAAATATTATATCGACATCACAATATTTTTCAATGACAAAAACAACACAGAGCACATTGAAAAGTGACCGCGAAAAAAATATTGATGGTTATCGGGTTGCTTATCCAGAAAAAAATGTGACATTTAACACGCATGGTATTGAAAGTGCTTCTGCACAAGAACCAAATATGTATAATAAAAATCCAAAAACTAAAGAAATAATTGCTAGAAACCGGCAATCACAACAAAAGGAACCAATATTTTTCAATGTGAAGTATGAACGCGCATATCAATCTGCAAAAGATAAAAAAGCGTTGTTAGAGCCCAGTATACCAACACATGAGGCCGAGACATTAAGTCAATTATCAAATACTTTGGGTGAGGTGGCGATCACTTTTGATAAGCGCTATTCCTATGATGACATTCGCCAAATGATACCCGAAAATGTCATGATCAATTATTATTGGTTAGGTATTCATAGTGATAAATTGGACACAATGAGTGCTGCAGGTTCTTATGTCGGTTTAAATGCTAGCGATGATGGTACCGGAAAACTGACTGAAGGAAAAGCAGGTGGAAACGAGTTTTTGGGTTATCAAGGACTAAAAAGCGCGTTAAAACAAGAGTTCGGACAGCGAACCGTGAATAATGTTGATATTGCAAAAGATGGTCAAAAACAAGTTTCCAAGAATCTCAAAACGGCAAAATTTGCTGGTGTAATTGTGACTGGACGGACACAGAATCTAGCGAGATTAGATAGTCAAAAATATACGTATGCGACAAATGCGGGTGTCACAACGCCAATTATGCCATATCAAGCACCAATCAAATAACTTCTATCACAACCACCGTTTGGTGGTTGTTTTTGTGTTAAAATATAGGTTATGAAGATTCTAGCATTTGACACAAGTAACCAACCACTGACAGTGAGTTTGGCGGAAGATAATCAGGTAAAACGTGTTTTTTCAACCAATGAGGCGCGTAACCATTCGATTCAACTTTTACCTGCAATTCAGGAAACGATTGCAGCTCAAAATTGGACACTGACAGATATTGATCGTATTGTAGTGGCTCAAGGCCCTGGTTCATTCACTGGCTTGCGAATTGGTGTGACTGTGGCTAAAGTATTAGCTAATACTTTAAAAATAGACCTCGTTGGTGTCTCTAGCCTGGCTATTTTAGCGCAACAGGTAACGGCACCAGGGCTGATTGTGCCGTTGTTTAATGCACGTAATGATAATGTCTTTGCGGGTGTTTATCACAATGGTAACAATGTTTTGGCAGATGCACACCAGCCAATTGCTAACTTGTTTAACTGGTTGCAGGCACACGATGAACCAATTATTTTTTTAGGTGATACTGATGTTTTTTCTGCGCATATTACTGAAACATTTGGTACACGTGCTCATATGTTAACGCCAAGCGAGAGTTTACCTGATGGGCAAGGTATTGTATCATTAGGCCTACAGGCCAATCCAGTCAACGATATTGCTGATTTTAATCCGCAATATTTGCGTAAAACACAAGCAGAGTTGAACTGGCTTGCAGCACACCCAGGTGAGGACAACCCTGAAAATTATGTTTTTGAAGTTTAATCACAATAATAAGTTACCGAACATGCTACCTAAATTCGAACAAAAATCTGTTGATTCAAAAGGCTATTCATTTATACTACGACGAGCCAATGTTGAAGATATTGATATTCTTGTACATATTGAAGAGGCTGTGTACGCTGGCTCTGCACCTTGGTTATTGCGTGATTTTTTGAGTGAATTGTCACGACCAAATGTACGCTTGTATTTAGTTGTGGAACGCAATAAGCAAGTGATTGGTTTTGCAGGTGTTGCGTATCAGCGTGAACAACGTGATATGCATGTCACTAATATTGCGATTGTGCCAGTTTGGCAAAATAAAGGGTTGGGTACCATGATAATTCAAGAGCTTATTGTTTTTTCACAACAGCTAGGTGCTGATACCATGAGTTTAGAAGCACGTGATTCAAATCGTAGTGCCATCATGTTGTACACACGACTAGGTTTTCAACAAAGTGGCATCAAAAAAGGCTATTATTTAAGTGATCACGAAGATGCAATTTCAATGGTAAATAAACTTGATAATAAAACGCGCAACAATTGAAGATAGCAATCTAATATTTAACTTGGCAAATGCCGCTTTTTCACCATCGCCTTGGCCTAAATCAGTGTTTGAACATGAGCTGAAAAGTCCGCGAAGTCACTATTTCATGCTTGATGAGGGGTTTGTCGGTATGACACAGATACTTGATGAAGTTGAAATTAATAGTGTCGCAGTGCATCCGAATAGTCAACATCAGGGTATTGCTCAAAAATTATTGACAACTGTTTTTTCGTTGCCAGATGTGACACGCTTCTTGTTAGAAGTTGACGAAACAAATATAGCAGCTATTCGGCTATATGAAAAAATGGGATTTAGTGCCTACTATCGCCGTGAAAAATACTATAAAAATGGCCATACTGCTATTATGATGGAAAGGAAAGTACGTCTAATGAATGAATCCGCTGGGCGCATAAACATGTCATGACTAAAATTATATCGTTTGAATCAAGTGCAGATGAAACAAGTGTGGCAATTGTTGAAGATGGCCGCATAATATTAAGCAACGCGGTTGCGACACAAATTAATTCACACCAACGATTTGGTGGCATTGTGCCCGAAGTTGCCAGTCGTCACCACATTGAGTGGATAACACGTGTGTTAGATGATGCGTTAGAAATAGCCAATGTTAAACCAACAGATCTCGATGCTGTGGCTGTTACTTATGGTCCTGGCCTAGTGGGATCCTTACTGGTTGGCTTGATGGGCGCTAAGACTTTTGCTTTAGCACATAACTTACCAATTATACCGGTCAATCATTTAGCAGGGCATATTGCTGCGGCTAATTTTAATGCACCAATAATATATCCAGCGCTTGCGTTAATGGTTTCTGGGGGACATACAGAATTAGTTTTGATGCGTGAAGAAAATAATTTTTCGGTGCTTGGTGAAACGCGTGATGATGCTGCCGGAGAAAGCTTTGATAAGGTTGGTCGTTTACTTAAATTACCTTATCCAGCGGGTAAAACAATTGATGAAATGGCACATCTTGGGCAAGCAACGATTAAATTTCCAACGGCTATGGCGCATGAAGATAATTATGATTTTAGTTTTTCTGGCTTGAAAAGTGCTGTGATTAATTATGTACACCATGCAGAACAAAAAGGTGAGCTGATTAATCATAATGATTTAGCCACTAGTTTCCAAAATGCGGTCGTTGATGCGTTATTAGGTCGCACACGCCGTGCATTACAAAATTACCCAGTGAAAAGTTTTGTCTTGGCAGGCGGTGTGGCAGCTAATTCACAATTACGTCAAACGTTAGCAGAACTGTTAGAGCAGTTTCCAAATACACAGTTTATACCGGTACCGCGACAATATACAGGTGACAATGCTGCGATGATAGGCGCTGCTGGTTATTGGAATTATAAAAATAAAAAATTCGCTGAATTAAACCTTAATACGGACCCAGGACTAGATTTTGAGTTATTTAAATCATAACAAGTTTGTGAATATCTCACTATCTTTTGATAATAGGCCTGTTTTTGTGGTATAATAGTTATGCAAAAGTTCACAAAGTGAATAAAGGCATGTAACTTAATAAATGTCTGGATTTGTTGGCTATACTGATGAACTCGGCACATGATAAACTGGAGAAACTTATGACACAACAACCTAAAATTCCACGCGCAACAGCAAAACGATTACCTATTTATTATCGCTATTTAACATTTTTACATGATGCTGGCACGAACCGTATTTCATCAGCTGAACTAAGTGATGCCATTAAGTTTGATGCAGCGACAATCCGTCGAGACTTTTCTTATTTTGGTGCATTAGGTAAGCGAGGTTATGGATATGACGTTAAAGCACTACTTGATTTCTTTGCAAATGTGCTTGATCAAGATAGCTTAATTAATGTTGCTTTAATTGGCGCCGGTAATTTGGGGCAAGCATTGATGAACTTTAATTTCCATCAATCATCGAATATGCGTATTTCTGCTGCATTTGATGTTGACGAATCGCGTGCTGGTACGATATTGGCCGGTGTGCCAATATATGCCATGACTGATTTAAAAGAGCAAATGACGGCGCAACGCATTAATATTGCGATTTTGACTGTACCGCAAGAAGTGGCACAAGATATCACAGATCAACTTGTTGACGCTGGTGTTAAGGGTATTTTGAATTTTACCCCACTACGTGTGACTGTGCCAACTGATGTACGTGTACAAAACGTTGATTTAACAAACGAATTACAGACATTGGTTTATTTTATTGATAACTACGGTTCAATTACGACAGGATTATAAAACGTATGGCCATTTTAAATTTAAACGATACAGAAAAAGTCAGTGCGTATCAAAATTTTGTACGTGAAGATCCACGTGGTCAAGTCACGCAAGATCCTTTGTGGGGAGAATTAAAAGCCAATTGGGGACATGTCTACGTGTACCATGAAACAAGTGGCCAAATTGATGCTGTGCTGACCGTACTAACGGTTGAAGCAATTCCGGGTAAAATATTAGGCTATGCGGGGCGTGGCCCGATTGGCGACATATCAGACATCATGCTAATTAAAGCAATGATTAGAGAAGCACTTGAGGTTTTGCCGGACAATGTGTTTTTAATTCGTCTCGATCCAGAGGTAGCTTATAGTGATGAGTTAAATGATGCCTATCAGGCAGCAGGATTTGTGACACGCAACCGAGACATTGAAAATATGCATGGGAACATACAGCCTCGCAAAAATGTTGTTTTGTACTATGATGGTCGCGGAGAAGGCGCAACACCAATTACAAATGAAACTGAATTAATGACGCATTTTAAACGAGATTATCGCAATCAAATTCGTCGTGCTACAAAAGATGGTGTGACGGTTACAAGCGGTGATACGCAAGCTGATATCCAGTCATTTTTTGAGACCTATGTCATGATGGCTGCAGCACAAGGTATTACACACCGACCTATAGACTACTTTCTACGGATGCAAAAGTTATGGCAAGGGACTGGTTTGTTCAAAGTCTTTCTAGGACATTTTGAAGGTCAAGTCATTGCTAGTGGTATTGGTTTTAGTTACGGGGATGAGATTTGGTATATGTACGCTGGATCTAATCGACAGTACGCAAAACACTACGGACCTTACGCTGTACAGTGGGAAATGTTGAAATGGGGCTTATCATTAGGTAAAGTTGAATATGACTTTGGTGGTGTTGGTGATTTTGTGCCTACAGATGGCCTTTATAAATTTAAACATGGTTTTGCTTACCATGATCCACACGCTGAATATATTGGCGAATTGGATTGGGTAGTTGATGAAGCAGGCTATCAAGACTATCTCAAGCAATTTAATTAAGTCAATCGTCAGATGATGGCTTTTTTTTTATGTCCTATGATATAATTAATAGATCACAATTGGAGTAAGTATGTTAAATTTAAAAAATATTTATATTAAGTATCAATCAGTTTTTTTATATGCCATATTTGGTATATTGACGACAGTTGTTAATATTATTGTTTTCTTTGTACTTTACAATATGCTACACACTGGGCATAATATAGCCTATGTGGTGGCTTGGTTTTGGGCAGTATTATTTGCTTATCTCACCAATCGTGTTTGGGTTTTTCACTCGACAAACAGTACGGTTGCCGATATTATAAAAGAAATCTGGCAATTCTACTTGGCACGTATTTTGACTGGTATTGTTGGTTATTTTATTTTGAACTTTGGTGTCGATTTTTTGAGCCAAGATGCAAACGTTTGGAACATTATTCAAAATATATTTGTAATTGTTTCTAACTTTGTATTAAGCAAATTGATTATTTTTAAGAAGGACAATGACGCATGACGATTAAAATGATTGCATCTGATATGGATGGCACGTTTTTGACAGCAAATGATACTTATAGTCAGGGAAGATTTGAACGTATTTTAGATAACTTGAAAGCACGTGATATGCGATTTATTGCAGCATCGGGTCGTCAAGTTAAAAACTTACAAGAGCTTTTTGATCCGACAATTTCGAAAGGTTACGAAATTGATTATGTTGGTTCAAATGGGGCCATGGTAGCAACAAGTCAAGAACAACTTTATTCAGTTCATTTGTCACCAGAACAACTACATAAAGTGATTGATTGGAATGCTAAGAATCCGGAATCAGCTGAAAATATTATTATTATGACTGGTGATAAGGCAACTTATGTGTCAAATCATGCCACTGGACCTGTTGCAAAAATGGTTTTTCAGTTTTATCCAAATGTTAAACAAGTTGAAAAGCTCATGGCGGTGGATGATCATATTTTGGAAGTCACTTTTGTATGGCCAAATAACGAAGTGCAACAACATGTTTCAGAATTGCGGGACATATTTGGTGATGAGCTACATGCTACTGGTTCCGGTTTTGGATCAGTTGATGTGCTAGGTAGTGGTGTGAATAAGGCCGCTGGGCTTCAAGTATTGCAAGACTATTATGATGTATTGGATAGAGAAGTGATGACTTTTGGTGATAACGGGAACGATCTAGAAATGCTTCAGAAGTACGAACACGGTTATGTGATGCCCAATGCAGACAGTTTTATGCTTGAAGCAATACAAAAAAAAGCCCTTAACACGAATATCAATGATGGCGTGTTACAGACAATTGAAAATTATTTGGGAATTTGAGAGACAAGTAGGTGTCTCTTTTTTATTGTTTTTAAGTTTTGGATTTTGGAGATGCAAAACGGTTGACAACAATTGATACAATGACACCAATAAAAGTATCGATGATACGATCAATCACGTAGAGGACTGTCGCGCCAGTTGGAATGTTTAGTGAAATCATGAGGAGTGCTGCCAGTGCACCAATGACACCACCATTGAAATTAAAGCCATCTAAAAAGACAATCGCAATAATAACTAGTAACGGTAGAAAAATCATTGATACCCATGTAGCATTATGTGTGTGGACACGTACTAAAAAGTAAATTAAAGCTAATAAGCCACCCACGGTATTTGAAATCAAGCGGATTTTGGCAAAACTTAATGTTTTATCCCAACTTTCACGCAGTGCAAAGACGGATGCCAATGCTGCGACAAATGGTGGCCGCTGAAAAAAGTAAAAAGCCGTGATAATGATCATAACGGCTACCGCTGTTTTTAAAGTACGTAATCCTATACGAAATCGACCAAGTTGCATAACTGCCTCCATTAATATTCTTGTTATTTTATCATAAAAAAATGGTAAAATCTATGTATCATAAGTGAAAGGAATTGTGACAAGGGGCAACATATTAGTACATCTTGTCACAAACTACAATAATGTCAAATACAACAATAGATTTACTAAATAATCATAAGTCAATCCGTGCGTTCACGGACCAACCGGTGTCAGATGACATGGTGACGACTATTTTAACGGCAGCCAGTGCTGGACCAAACATCAATAATTATCAACCGGTAACTTTTGTTGAGATTACCGATCAAGATTTAAAGGCTGAAATAACTGCCCAAGTTGGCATGTCTTACATTGAAAGTGCCATGCGTTATTTTGTTGTCACGGTGGATTTTAATAAAGATCTTATCGGGTTGACGCCAGATGTACGTCAACAGGCTGAGACAGTACTATCAAGTTACGCCATGCTTGAAGGTGGGATTGTTTCAGCAGGGATTGCACTTGGTCGCGCCCAAGTTGCAGCAGAGTCACTAGGATTGGGTAGTGTAACAATGGCTGGGGCTTTACGCGCTTTTGAATTATATGAAGAAAAACTACAATTACCAAAGTTAGTTAAAGCAGTTATGGGATTTTCAATTGGCTATCCAGCACAAGAACCTGGAATCAAGCCCAAACTACCAATTGATGGTATCTGGATGAAAGAGCATTATAGTCAAGATCAAATGTCAGCTGCTGTGACGGTGTATGATCAGACGATGGTTAAATACTATGCAGACCGTGGCATAGACAGCTCATGGACGCGTAACAATGCTAAAATGCTCACGCGGAAGCAAGACAATGCAAAATTAGGCGCGTATCCCAAGCTAAAAGGGTTTAGTCTGAAATAAAACGATAGATTAAAAGACAGAAATCATATATTACAGGATTTCTGTCTTTTTTATGTTGGTTTTAACACTTTCTCAACCAAGTGGGTGAGCTGTCCTAAACCAAAGGTTTCTATAAATGGAAATCGGCGTTCCCAACACATTTTTTTTGATTGATTATCAGAAAAATAAAAGTCGGCTAAAATTTTAATACCAGTTAAATTAGCTTGTTTTTCAGCGGTAGTTTTTGCAAGTTGGCTAAAATTATAAGTTGTACGTGTTGTATCCGATAGTAAATGCGCAATTTCATGTGCCAGGCGGAAATGATAACTAAAATGTGACTGGTAATTGCGATTAATAATGATAACTTTCTTTTTAGCATTGACAACATCTGGGTCGTACGCTGAACCAGATATATGAATTAAGGTCATATGATTAAATTGTATGATATCTTCTAGGTAGTCTATGACTGAATTATACGCGGACATAAGCATCAAGTCCTCTACGAATTGCTATCAGCATCAGGTAGTGTTTTCAAAATAGACAGGATGGCCTGACGATACTCCGGGGACAATTCTTTACCCTCAAATGATAAAAGCAAATCACTATTTTCAAGTTGCTCACCTAGGTCTACATTGCTATTGTCAATATGGGTGATACCAGCAAGTGCTAAAATATCATCGTTTGAAATGCGTAATCCCGTAGCAATTTTATACAAAGTTGCTACTTTAGGAATATTTTTTTTGCCATTTTCAATCTGTGATAAATAAGCTGAAGAAAATTTACCCTGTAATGCCGTTTGTCGGACGGTGAAGTGTTTCTTTTCTCGGATTTTCTTGATTTGTGAACCAAATTTTTCTTTAGTTACCATAATTATAACTGTTCTCCGTTGCGATATACTTTATTATATACAAATATAAAGCATAGACATAACAAATGTAAAACAAATACGCCATAAAGTGTTTGACGATGTGATACGTTAAATGTATAATATAACAAGATAATAATACAAAAGGAAAATGTACATGACTGTAACGTTGAAATTTCGTGAACCAAATCATGTCAAAGAAGAAATTGCGATGCATGGTGAAAGCATTGCAGGTTTTTCACGACGCATAAAAGTGAATTATTCCCTAATGATTGAGTATTTGAATGGTAAAAAGTTTCCATCACCGCCAACAGCAAAGAAAATTGCGGATGGCTTAAATGTTGAAATAGTTGATATTTTTTTTGTGTGACTGTTTACTAATGTGATACTAAATGTAAAGATCACACAACATGCAATCTTAGAATAAGGAAAACAGATGACTTGTATACCAATTATTATTCCATCTTTAGATCCAGATGGTAGATTAATAACGTTAATAAAACAATTGCGTAGCCATAAAAATGAGGCTATGCAACAAATTATCGTTGTTAACGATGGTAGCTCAGAAAAATACGACACCATTTTTTCATATATTGAGAATACGTTTAAGGTAACTGTTTTAAAACATGCAACAAATTTTGGCAAGGGACGGGCATTAAAAACAGCCATTAATTATGTCTTACAGCATGTACCGGAAGCGCTTGGCTTGATTACAATTGATTCTGATGGCCAGCATACTGTGACTGATATGTTAAAATGCACAAATGCCTTTTTAGAAAATCCAAAAAATTTAATATTAGGGACCAGGGTCTTCAATCATGATGTCCCTTTGCGTAGTAAATTTGGTAATGTACTCACGGCAAAATTCATGCAGATAACCACAGGTATCAAAATATCTGATACACAAACCGGTTTACGGGTAATCCCTAAAGCCTATTTTCAAGCATTGCTAAATATGCAAGGTGACAGATTTGAATTTGAAATGACTATGATTTTGGCGGCTGCAGACAATCACATTGTTATTGTTGAGGTACCAATCAAAACAATTTATTTAGATGATAATCAATCCTCTCATTTTAGAGTGATTTATGATTCTTTGAGTATTTATGCGGTATTTATAAAATACATATTTGGCGCAATCAGTTCATTTGCCGTGGATATCATTATTTTTATGATTCTGATAGCACTATTAAATAAGCTATCTGTGCATGCGATATTAATTGCCTCGATTGTGTCTAGACTCTCGTCATCACTAGTTAACTATTATATTAACAAAAAAGTTGTTTTTCAAAATAATAATCGTTTGAGTTTCGTCAGTTATTATACATTAGTTTTGATTCAAATGATGCTATCTACAGGAATTGTTATTTTATTGCATCAACGGTGGTCACCTATTAATCTAACAGTGCTAAAAGTAATCACTGATGCTGGATTATTTGTTATTAGTTATCACGTGCAAAAGCATCTGATATTTAAGGGGCGCCAGTTATGAGTAAAATAAAAAAATGGGGTTATGTGAGTGCCATAATGAGTTCAATTGTCTATCTCGTATGGCGAGGAATGTTTACGTTACCTTGGAACCAGTCTTTTTTTGAAATATTATACGGTTTTTTGTTATGGATAAGTGAAATTTTGTCTATTCTGACGGCATTTATATTGATTTGGAATAAAAAAACCTTTAAAGAAATACCGAAACCAGTTGTGACATCAGAAGATATTTTTCCAGATGTTGATATTTTAATTGCAACACATAATGAAACGGTTGATTTGCTCTATAAAACAATTAATGCGTGTACTTTTTTAAAGTATCCAGATCAGCAGAAAATACATATTTATTTATGTGATGATCAAAATAGACCGGAAATGAAAGCATTAGCACAAAAATTTGGTATTAACTACGTTGGTTTAGAAAACAATCAGCACGCTAAATCTGGCAATTTCAATTATGCCCTAAACGACAGCCAATCACCATTAGTCGCAACATTTGATGCTGATATGATTCCTTATTCTGATTTTTTGATGACGGTCGTGCCTTATTTTTTTGAGAGCTATGCTAAACGGGTCGACAAAAAAATCGGCTTTGTTCAAACACCACAGAGTTTTTACAATGAAGATGTTTTTCAACATAATCTTTACGTTAATCGTGTGATACCCAACGAGCAAGACTTTTTTTCTAAAGAAGTTAATATTTTAAACGCTTCTCATAATAGTGCCGTGTACACTGGTTCGAACACGTTATTTTTACGCGAGGCTATTGTTGAAGCAGGCGGATTTCCAATTAATACACTCACCGAAGATTTTCAACTTGGCGCTCAAATTAACAGTTGTGGTTATAGCAGTATTTCAACAACAGAACCTATGGGCAGTGGGTTAACACCAACAGATACGGGCAGTGTGTTTAAACAACGAACGCGATGGGCTCGCGGGATGATTCAAAGTATTGGTAATCTGCACTTATTGACGAATAAGGGATTAACTTGGCCACAAAAGCTCATATACTTTAATGGGTATCTTTATTGGTGGTCATTTCTTGGCCGCATGTTGTTTGTGTTCGCACCAATATTATTTGCGTTATTTGATTTCCGTGTTGTCGACACGAATTTTTGGTTATTATTAATGCTTTGGATACCGAGTTATTTATTATTGCTTTTGGTTAAACAAGATGTTTCTGGCAGTATCACAAATCAGCGATGGGGTGAAATTCAGGAATTGTTCTTTGCGCCCTATTTAGTATTACCGATCCTGTTAGAAACAATGGGTATTAAAAATTCGCGGTTTCAAGTGACTAAAAAGAACATTTCTGGCAATCATAAAAAAGATTTTTTGTACATGATACCACATGTTATTATTTTGGGACTAACCATTGTGAGTTTAATTAAATTTAATTACGGGAAGTTTGGGTCAGAAATAATGTATGGCAGTGTCATTACTTTTTGGTTGTTAAATAATTTTATCAATACACTTTTGGCGGTGCTAGTATTCATTGGGAAACCTCAAAATGGGGAACCAAAGTTTAACGTCTCAGGTTATGTTCAGAGTAGTGACATACAATCTGGGGCTAATGTTAGCATCAATTATTTAACAGCGTCAGAAATCGCAATTAATTTGCCACAAGGGACAAAGTTACTACAATCAAAAAAATATGCGCTGACAATTGTAACGTCACAATATACAGCGCAGATACAAGCAAATGTCAAAAAATGGGATAAGCATGTGGGTTGTGTTTTGCATATCGCAGCAAAAGATGAAGTGAATTATCAAATGTTACTACAGATTATGCATGATGGTTTCAATAAACGGTTACCTCAAAAAAGAGATAAGTGGGTTACAACATGCGATGTACTTATTGATAATATTAATCGGCGTATCAGTCGATTAAATAAAGTGTTGCAAAAAGGTGGTAAGGGGTAGCGCATGATAATGATTAGCATAAAAATGTTGTTACTATTGTTCTCTAACTATGGGTATGTGAGCCTTTTGAGAACTAAGTTTAAATGTCACAAATATTTTGCTTGGCTATTAGCGACCTGTATGATCATCATGCTATTGTATTTGGCTAGTTTAGTGAATTTATTGTCATTTTTTGGTTTGATACTACCTAGAATAGGTGTGATTTTAGGGGTTTACTTTACCATATATAACTGGCGAAAAAATGGCGTGATCATTAAAAAAATGAACATGATACCGATTGCTTTTTTCGGTTATTTTATGCTATTAGCGCCAACCCTCATGCAGAGCCAATTGTTACACTATGACAATTTCTCGCATTGGGCGCTGATCGTTAAATATTTATTGACTCAGCAATCTTTACCAGATGTTAACAGCACGATTATTGGCTTTTCATCTTACCCAATTGGGACTTCTTTATGGTGTTACTATTTTGTTAATTTTGTTGGTTTTAACGATGGGGTTATGATTTTTGCACAGTTTTGTTTAATAATGGCTTGCCTATATGCGATGGTTGCAGTGATTAAAGATAAAAATAAATCCTTAACGTTTGCCGTCATGTTTCTTGTGATGACGCTATTTAATTATTTTAATATTGCCATACGGATGAACAATTTGTTAGTTGATTTCATTTTGCCGTTGATCACTTTAGCAGCACTAGCGAGTATATTTTTTTATCGAAAGAATATGTATTTTATGGCCGTTATGACTGTATTTTTAACAGGTGTCTTGGGGATTGTTAAAAATAATAGTTTGTTTTTTGTCATGATTGTACTTGGTTATTTTGTACTGACAGTCCTGAAATATCGTGATAGTCAGTGGCCCATAGTTAAAAAAATGTTGTTGCTTTTAAGCACAGTAACAGTTAGTCTTGCGCCTTATCTTTTGTGGTTATGGCATATTAATCAAACATTTGGTCAGCAATTATCTAAACATGAGGTCAGTGTCACTGCCTATCAAGACATTTATGAAGCTAAGACGCCAGAAATCATTTACAGTATTATTCAAGAATTTTGTCACCATATTATGTCATTGTCAACAGTACCAACGCAAGGCGTCATCGTAATTAATGCCCTGTTTATAGTGACAATTTATGTCATCCATGTTGTATTTCATCAAAAAACACAATTAATTAAGGGATTCATACTTACAAATGGCGTCATCATATTTTATTATATTGGTATTTTACTGATGTTTGTGTTTTCAATGCCCAATGAAGAGGCCTTAGCATTAGCTGGCTTTGACCGTTATGCAGCGAGTATTGTCACACTCGGGTTAGGTGTTTATGCTTTCTTTGCTGTACGGGCAATTGATCAAACGTTTTACGAACAAGATATTGCTATGAGAACGTTGCGATCTTTTGCCAGTGTCAAAAAGAAGTATCTATACCAATATATGAGTAGCACGTTATTTTTTGTGAGTGCATTGCTTATATTATCTGAAAATAATGGGATGCAATATAATTTGAACACCTATCCGGAAAGTTTACCATACAAAATAAAACAACTTGTGGGTAATCATATGATATTAAACAAGCAGAAGTATTTAATTATTAGTGCGGATAGAACACAAGTAGATAACTATTTGACACAATATGTTGGGAAATACTATTTATATTCTAGTCATGTCGATGCAACAGCAGATATTAGCCAGTTGAATCGGACACAGTTTATTCATATGATTTCACAATATGATGACGTGCTAGTGATTGATAAACATTATACGTTTCAGGCTATGAGTCGTAAATATTTACATCGAAATATTAAAAAGGGGATCTATTCGACAACTTTTTTGTTAAAGTATGCGGATAATAATTAGTCGAGGATAATTATGCAAATATCTAAGCGTAATTTGGTTAAAATTGTTTTAATTGTGTCTATTATTTTGTTAATAGGTGTGACGATAAAACAGGCGCAAACAACCAAAAGCAGTCAGAATGATAAGACAGTCTCAAAATCAAAAAGCAACAGTGTGGCAGAAAAAACGTACCAAAATTCGAATCAAAATAATGATGGAAACATTGGTAATAAAAAATATATTCGTCAAGTTTATACCTACTTGAATGGTGAATATGGTCTATCTGCTAGCAGTATAGCTGGTATTTTAGGGAATTGGATTCAAGAATCAGGCATAGATCCGATAGCTGTTCAGGGCGACTGGACATATCGATCATTGAAAAATGCCCAAAACAGCACGGATGACAATAAAGATATTGGTTTTGCACAGTGGTCCTATAAAAGGCGTCAAAATTTGGTCACCTTTGCTAATCAAAAATATCATGGACATTGGTGGGAAGCGATGTGCCAATTAGAATTTATGACACAGCAAGATGGCAGCTTTGTGGCCATTTTAAAAAACTATGCCCTGAATGACAGTGGTGATGTGGTCAAAAATGCTGTTGATTTTAATGATGATTGGGAAGTTTCACCTGATGAAAAAAACAAGGTTGAAACGACCAGAGGTAAAAATGCGCAACTTGTCTACCAATATATGCAAAAAAATAAGATGATTAACTCTGCTGATAGATCAAAAATACAAAAGCTAGTCTATCTTGGCAACGTGTTGCCATATTAGTATCAGGAGATTAATTAAATCTGGTGAACTGTATAAATGTTGTGAGTTGTTGTAACGCGATAGAAAATTTTGACGTATAACGTGAATCTAATCACATGTTAGATAATTGATTTTTCCAAGTTACTAGTTTTCACGTCAAATATTTCATAAATACGTGAGCCTTTTCTTTTGTTGTGTGTTAGAATGAAAGCGCATACAATTTAATTCAGTAAAACGATTTACGATTACTGTATCAAACTATCATATTGATTGTGCGGCAAGGAGAAACTTAAAATGACAGTATTGAGGTTACAACCAGAACTTCATAATAAAATATGGGGTGGGACACGACTTAAACAATTTGGGTATGATTTACCAACGGATCATGTTGGTGAGGCATGGGTTATTGCTGCACATAATAATGGGGTGTCAACCATTACTAACGGTAAATATCAAGGTAAAACTTTAACGCAGTTATGGGATGAAAGACCCGAACTATTTGGTGGTCATGATGCTAAACAAGAGTTTCCGTTACTGGTTAAAATACTTGATGCCCACGATAATTTGTCTATTCAAGTTCACCCAAATGATAAGCAGTCATCGGAAAAATTTGGGAAGACTGAAAGTTGGTATATTTTAGAGGCGACGCCAAATGCCAAGTTATATTATGGTCATTTGGCGCAAAATAAGGCGGAGTTGACCAAACAAGTTGAAAATAAAGCATGGGACAAGTTGTTACGAACGATTCCCGTGCAAAAAGGTGATTTTTTCTATGTACCTGCGGGAACGTTTCATGCGCTTGGTGCGGGTGTGCTTGCACTGGAAATTCAACAAAGTTCGGACACGACTTATCGTTTTTATGATTTTGATCGGGTCGATGTAACGACCAATCAATTACGGCCACTACAAATTGAAGAGGCAATTGCGGTAACAAAGGTACCTCATGTTGACCCCATTTTAAATCAGCGGACACGCATGCAAGGTAGTACAATCCTGACACGACTCTTGGCATCACCGAAATTTACGATTGATAAATTATCTGTGCGTGGTGTGAGCCATTTCAATCAGCATCATCCTTATGAGTTGTTCAATGTCATTTCAGGTGATATTACGATGACACATGCTGAAGCAACATATCACTTCAAAAAAGGTGATAATTTCATCCTGTTAAAAGATACTGGTAATTATATATTAGATGGGCAAGGTGACGTGATGGTTAGCTTTGTGACGCCAGAAAGTTATAGTAATCAAGAGCTCGCATATTTAGATAATTAAAGCATGTTGTAAATTTTCAGAAAGCTGTATGTCATTTTTTCGATTACGTTGTGTAAAGTGTAATGAAAGCGTTTACTTGTGCTTACAAATGGTGTATACTAATAAACGTAAAGGATAATATAAATATTATCTTGAAAGCGTTTACAATTTGAAAGTACTCCGTTATAATCAATAAGTAAACAATTTATGTAGAAGGAGATTATCGATGGTTAATCTTATTATTGCCAGTCATGGTGATTTTGCAAAAGGCATTTTGATGTCAGGTTCAATGATTTTCGGAGAACAAGAAAACGTTGAGGTTGTCACTTTTCAGCCCACAGAAGGGCCCGACGATCTAGATAAGCACTATCAAGAAGCATTAGCAAAGTTTGATAATGATGATGACACATTGTTTTTGGTCGATCTATGGGGAGGATCACCGTTTAACCGAGCAAGCTTGATTCAAAAGCAAGACTCAGAACATAAAGCAATTGTGGCCGGTTTGAATTTACCTATGCTTATTGAAGCCTATGGTGGTCGACTTGGTATGAATACGGCAGCTGATTTGGCTAAGTATTTGGTGCCAGTTGCCAAAGATGGGGTGCGTTCAGTGCCAGAAGCAGAGGTGGCAACACCCAAAGCAGCTGTGAAAACCGATGCGATGGCTGGCTTAAAAGCAGGACACATCAATATCAAACTCGCACGGTTAGATACTCGATTGTTACATGGTCAGGTGGCAACTGCATGGACACCTGACTCAAAAGCTAATCGCATTATTGTTGTTTCTGATGCGGTTGCTGGTGACGAGTTGCGTAAAAGCTTGATTCAACAAGCTGCACCTAATGGTGTTCAGGCTAATATCGTGCCAATTAGTAAAATGGTCGAAGTGGCCAATGATGATCGTTTTGGTGGTGTGGCCGCGTTTTTGTTGTTTGAAACAGTAGAAGATGTGCTGCGAGCTGTTGAAGGTGGCGTACCAATTAAGTCACTTAACGTTGGTTCTATGGCACATTCAGAAGGTAAAACAATGGTAAACAAAGTTTTGTCAATGGACAAAACTGATGTGACAGCGTTTGAAAAATTGCGTGATTTGGGTGTGCAGTTTGATGTGCGTAAGGTACCAAGTGATAACAGTGCAAACTTGTTTGATTTAATTAAGAAAGCTAACGTTAAATAATTTAAAAACGTTTATTAGGAAAGGTGTTTATACTATGTCTATAATCTCAGTGGTTTTAGTCGTAATCATTGCCTTCTTCGCAGGTATGGAAGGTATTTTGGATGAATTCCAAATTCATCAACCATTGGTTTCGGCAACATTAATTGGAATGGCTACTGGTCATTTAACAGCAGGAATTATGCTTGGTGGCTCGTTACAAATGATTGCCCTTGGTTGGGCTAACATCGGTGCCGCTGTGGCACCGGATGTCGCACTTGCTTCAGTTGCATCAGCTATCATCATGGTGAAAGGTGATAACTTTACATCAACTGGTATTGGTGTTGCCGTCGCTTCAGCAATTCCGTTGGCTGTTGCTGGTTTGTTCTTAACAATGATTGTTCGTACAATAGCTGTCGGCTTGACTCATGGTGCCGATGCGGCCGCTAAAGAAGGAAAGTATCAAACAATTGAGCGGTTGCATTTAGTTGGTATCTTGTTACAAGGACTACGTATTGCTATCCCCGCAGGTTTGTTAATTGCTATTCCTGCTGCAGCAGTTCAAGCAGCTTTGAATTCAATGCCAGCCTGGCTTACTGGTGGTATGACAATCGGTGGTGGTATGGTTGTTGCTGTTGGTTATGCCATGGTGATTAACATGATGGCAACACGTGAAGTATGGCCATTCTTCGCCATTGGTTTTGCGCTCGCTGCGGTTAGTCAGTTAACATTAATTGCTCTTGGTGCTATTGGTGTTGCGCTTGCTTTGATTTACATCAATCTATCAAAGATGGGTGGCAACAACAGTGGCGGTGGTTCAAATGGTGGCAATTCGGGTGATCCGGTTGGCGACATTTTGAACCAGTATTAGAAGGGAGCAATATGATGACTGAAAAGATTGAGTTAACACGTAATGATCGTTTGTCTGTCGCATGGCGTTCGCAATTTTTACAAGGTTCATGGAACTACGAACGTATGCAAAACGTTGGCTGGGCGTATACTTTAATTCCAGCAATTAAAAAGTTATATACAACAAAAGAGGACCGTACAGCTGCTTTAAAGCGACACTTGGAATTCTTTAACACACATCCATATGTTGCTTCGCCTATTATAGGTGTCACTTTGGCTTTGGAAGAAGAGCGTGCCAATGGTGCCGCGATTGATGATACTGCAATTCAAGGTGTCAAGATTGGTATGATGGGACCTTTGGCTGGTATTGGTGATCCAGTTTTCTGGTTCACTGTTCGTCCTATACTAGGTGCATTGGGCGCTTCATTAGCACTTTCAGGTAACATCTTAGGCCCAATTTTGTTCTTTGTTTTGTGGAACCTGATTCGTATGTCATTTATCTGGTATACACAAGAATTTGGTTATCGTGCTGGTTCTGCTATCACACAAGATTTATCAGGTGGTTTGTTAAAAGATATTACCAAGGGTGCATCAATTCTGGGTATGTTTATCTTAGCGGTCTTGGTTGAACGTTGGGTATCAATTAAATTTACCGTCGCGTTGCCAGCTAAGAAATTAGCTGAAGGTGCGTATATTAACTTTCCAAACGGTAGCGTTACCGGTGGTAAGTTGCAACAAATATTAGGCGATCAGGCATCTGGCCTATCGCTGACAAAAATGGCACCTAACACGCTACAAGCCAACTTAGACAGCCTTGTTCCTGGATTGATGGGATTGTTGCTCACATTCTTTGCTATGTGGTTGCTTAAGAAGAAAGTATCACCTATTATTATGATTGTCGGTATTTTCATCTTTGGTATCTTGATGCGCGTATTGCACATTATGTAGTCGAATAATTTAATTAATAAAGTGCGCTCGCCAAATTTGACGAGCGCCTTTGTACATAAAAACTCATGTAGCGTATTAGTTTGTTTAAACAAATGAGTGTAGGAAATAGGGGGGCAGAAAAATATGGTGCAATCACTTAATAAACGCGTTGATTTAACAGCGCAAGGTATTTCTTTCTTGGGAATCGGTGCACAGTATGGTCAATTTCTGATTGGTGATGAGGCTTTTGAATTTTTTAATGATAACAATGTTGATGATTTTGTTCAAGTGCCCTGGCCCAATATAAAAGTTGTTTACGCGAGTGTGTCATCAAAAAATAAAATCAGTCGACGCTTTCGCATTGAGACAGATAACGGAAAGTTTGATTTTTCTTCGCCGGAATCTGGTCGCGTGTTGAAAACAATGCGTGCGCATATCGGCAATGAAAAAATACTCAAAAACCCAACGGTTTTAAAGCGTATCATGTCGACCTTTAAAAAGAAAAACAAGAAAGGTATTTAATGAAGTTATTGCAAAAATTGCAAGTTGTCCGTTATTTAACGATTATTGTTGCACTAGAAATTGTGGTAGTGAGTATTAATTTTTTCTATGCACCGGCTAAAGTGGCAGCAGGTGGTGCAACAGGATTTGCTATCTTGATAAACGAGCTCACAGGTTTTGACCGAGCATTAACGGTTTTAGTCATTAATCTACTAATGATTGTTTTGGCTGGCGTATTTTTGGATCGTGGAACAACTGCCCGTATTACGTTTGGTAGTTTAATCTTACCAATATTACTGAAAGTGACACCGAGTTTTCAAGTGTTAACTGACCGTACTTTTGCGGTATTAGTTGGTGGGACCATTTTTGCGGTGGGCGTTGCGATGTTGTATCGTGTGGATGCTTCGAGTGGTGGCACAGCTGTACCACCCATGATTTTAAAAAAATATTTTCGGATTTCACCGGCATTATCACTATTAGTTATTGATACAGTTGTCTCTCTAGGAAACTTAATGACTGAGGGACTTGAGGCGCTAATATTGGCAATGTTTTCCTTGATGATTACAGCAGCTGTTATGAATTATATTGAAACAGGATTAGATCGTCGCAAGATGATCTACATCACAAGTAATAAAAGTATTACAGGTGTTAAACTATACCTCAATGAAAATGGCACCAGTTACACAGAAATGGATGTGCGTGGGGGCTACACAGGTGATAATCGCGAAATGTTAATGGTTATATTGGATAATCAAGAATATAATCGCTTAGTGCGTGGCATACATGCAGTCGACTCACAAGCTTTTATCGTTGCTTATGATATCAGTGAAGCCCACGGTGGCACTTTTATTTAAATGTGATAATTACCCTAAATTACAAGGGTTGAAAGTGCATCTTATTGCACTTTTTTTATTGACAATAAGCAGTAACGTGATATACTTGAAGTTGTATTTAGCACTCGTTTTAAAAGAGTGCTAAAATTAAAAATCGGAGGTATTATCTCATGTTGAAGCCCTTAGGTGATCGCGTGATTATTGAAGTAACAGAAGCTGCGGAACAAACAGTTGGTGGTATTTTGTTGGCAAATAACGCTAAGGATAAGCCCGTAACAGGTAAAATTGTTGCTGCAGGCACAGGCTATGTCTTAAACGACGGGTCAGTCCGTGACTTAGCTGTTAAAGTTGACGACGAGGTTTTATTTGATAAATATGCCGGACAAGAAGTAGCTTTTGAAGGCACAGATTATCTGGTACTCCATGAAAAAGATATTGTTGCAATCGTTGAATAGTCATGTCATTAGTAACAAATCATGTTGATTAAATTGATAGTAAATAAAAAATTCTAAAGAGGTATTATAATAATGGCTAAAGAATTAAAGTTTTCAGAAGATGCACGTTCAAAGATGAAGGCTGGTGTTGATAAGCTAGCGGACACTGTTAAAACAACAATTGGTCCTAAGGGACGCAACGTTGTTTTGGAACAATCTTATGGTGCACCAACAATCACTAACGATGGTGTGACTATTGCTAAGGCAATTGAGCTAGAAGACCATTTCGAAAATATGGGTGCAAAGCTTGTTGCTGAAGTTGCTTCAAAGACAAATGATATTGCTGGTGATGGTACAACAACAGCCACAGTTTTGACCCAAGCAATTGTTGCTGAAGGCTTAAAAAACGTTACTGCCGGTGCTAACCCAGTTGGCATACGTACAGGAATTGAAAAGGCTACTGCTGCAGCTGTTAAAAAGTTGCATGAAATGTCACACGCGGTCAGCACAAAGGCTGAAATTGCGCAAATTGCTTCGATTTCTGCTTCTAATAAAGAAGTTGGCGAATTAATTGCTGAAGCAATGGATAAAGTTGGCAACGATGGTGTGATCACAATCGAAGAATCAAAGGGTATCGAAACAACACTGGATGTTGTCGAGGGTATGCAATTTGATCGTGGGTATATGTCACAATATATGGTGACAGATAACGATAAGATGGAAGCTAATTTAGATAACCCATATATCTTGATCACAGATAAGAAGATTGCTAACATTCAAGATGTTTTGCCTGTATTGCAGAGTGTTGTCGAACAAGGTCGGGCTTTGTTGATTATTGCTGATGATATTACTGGTGAGGCTTTGCCAACACTAGTTTTGAACAAGATGCGTGGTACATTCAACGTTGTTGCGGTGAAAGCACCTGGATTTGGTGATCGTCGTAAGGCGCAATTGGAAGATATCGCTGTTTTGACTGGTGGTACTGTCATTACCGAAGATCTTGGTTTGAACTTAAAAGATGTGACAATTGACCAACTTGGTCAAGCAAGCAAGATCAATGTCACAAAGGATAATACGACAGTTGTTGAAGGTTCTGGTGATAAGGCTGCGGTGGCAACACGCGTAGATATCATCAAGCAACAAATTGCTGAAACGACTTCTGACTTTGATCGTGAAAAGTTGCAAGAACGTTTGGCTAAGTTGGCTGGTGGTGTTGCTGTGATTAATGTTGGCGCCGCAACTGAAACTGAATTAAAAGAACGTAAGTATCGCATTGAAGATGCTTTAAATGCCACACGTGCTGCTGTTGAAGAAGGTTTCGTTTCTGGTGGTGGGACTGCATTAGTTAATGCTATTTCAGCTGTTGCTGCTTTGTCAGAAACAGGTGATGTACAGACTGGTATTAACACTGTTATTAAAGCCTTAGAAGCACCTGTTCGTCAAATTGTTGAAAACGCTGGTTTTGAAGGATCAGTGATTGTTAATAAGTTGAAAGAACAAGTTGAAGGCTTTGGTTATAATGCCGCAACGAATGAGTGGGTAGATATGATTGCTGCTGGGATCGTTGACCCAACTAAGGTGACACGTTCAGCTTTGCAAAATGCCGCGTCAGTGTCAGCCTTGTTGTTAACAACAGAAGCTGTCGTTGCTGAATTACCAAATGACGATGCATCACCAGCTATGCCACAAGGTGGCATGCCAGGAATGATGTAATAAAAGCGCTTCATCGTGTTATTGATTATAAATAGATAAAGAGTTGTTTCTGAGTGATAAACACTCAGAAACAACTCTTTTTGTATTAAATTAAATTTGATATTATTTTCACAATCACTTATAATATTATCAGCACCCACACTATGAAATTTTATTGGAGGAATGATGATTATATACTATTCTTTGACTGGTCATACTAAAAAAGTAGCGTTAAAAATTGCCGAAAAAACTGAGGACAAGCTGTATGAGGTACAACTTGATAAGCCATACCAAAACAATCCACTTGTTGTGGCGCGGTTTACAAAAGAAAAAGCGCTGGGTGTTATCCCAGCAGCTCATAAAATAACGATAGATGATCATGTCATATATTTGGGTTATCCTATGTGGGGAATGGATATGTCGTTAGCCATGCAGGGATTTTTAACAGCGAATGATTTATCTGGTAAAATCATTAAGCCGTTTATTACTAGTGGCACGAGTACTTTGAAAATGAGTTTAAAGACATTAAAAAAGCTAGCACCTGATACAATCATTGATGCTAACTTTGACCCTGACACGTTATAACTCAGTGATTAGGCTAACGCACCCATTGGATCCCAAGGTGCTAATAGCGTGGGTGTGGTGTTGTCGTAAATAGCGACTAATTCTGAACCGAGATATTCTTTTTTGACAACGACCTGATAGGCATATTCACTCATCCAATCATCAGACATGGTGAAGTAACCATTTTTTCCGGCTTTTTCACCCCAAGAATTTTCAACTTGCCATTTTATTGGTTGATCATTTTCATCTAAATCCACACCAGTCAAGACCATGGCGTGGGTCATCAAACTATCACCATATGCTAGTCGTTGTGCTTTTGTCATGTCTGAATGTACTTGGAATAAATCATCTGTGGCAAAGATACCGTCAGCCATGAGACCATTTGTGCGATCGACTTGTGGCCCCATATCCACACCAAACCAGACTGATTTGCCAGCTTTTAATTGCGTAATAGCGAATGATTTCATTGTTTCAATGGGCACATTTAAATGTTTTACTTGACGGCCACCAACGACGTTGCCTAACATGTCGACATTGTAAGTGGCATTATAAGGCTTGTCAGATGTTGGCGCATTGATAATCGACACATATTCTGATAAATCCCAGCCGACAAATTTTTCAAAGTACGTTTGTGGCGTTAAACCGCGTTCAACCTTAAATTGTTTCTCAGTGTCACGGTACGCAAAATCAAAGGTTACTGGTGGTTCACCAAAAGTAATCGACAACACGCGGTAAATGTGTGCTAACATGTCTTCACGGGTGTGATCAATGTCTGATTGGGTAGCTTGATGCGTTACCAGTTCACGTAAAATAACTGCATCGTGGCGTAATAACGTGTTAAAAGTTGTATTAAATTCACGTGAAGCTGATGAAGCCGATGATTCTGGGTAAACAGATTGTGGGACCACACCGTATTTTTCAATAAGTGCCACTATCATATCCCATTGGCCACCATCTTGTTGCGGGGTGGCCATTAAAAAGGAGACTTTTCTAGAATCCAGCGGATCATTAGCAGTGTTTAGAACATTTTCATAAAAATAATTGGCTTTTTCAAATTTGTCCCAAAAAAAGGTATAGCTTTGAGATAATTGGAAATCACTGTCTAGATGCAATAAATCTTTGATATCATGACGCATGGTGTTAAGCGCAGCAAACATCCAGCAACGACCAGATTGCTTTTGATTGGCAACTTTGCCAGTATTCAGGTCAATTGAAAAAGTAGGCACATTCGCGTTAACAATGTCTTGGTTAAAGCTAGCGTTATGAATGCCATTTTTTGTGGTGGCACGACGGGCAATTGTTGTTAGTGGTGACTGGGCTAATTTCTTGAAATTAGCGCGTTGTTGTTGTGTGATTTCTGAAGACATTATGAGCTCCTTTTTCATATAAATATAATATAGCGCGATTAAGCAGAAAGAACAAGTGACTGTGAGATAAAAACGGTTAATAGCCACATGTCATTAGAAATGATAGGCTGTATAACTTGCAAATTTTGGAATAAGGTCCATAGTTAAGGTAGACTGTGCGGGTTATATGGTATGGTTAAAATTGAAAATAAGGATCATGATAATGAAAAACCACGGCTTAACTGAAAAAGAACAAGGCACAGCATTGACGACGGCTGCTGATATTATTAAGATTCCGTATACGTTCGAAAGCCAAGCACCGTTCCGTGTATGGATTGATAAAGATGAAAATATCTACGTTGATATTAAATCGGCTGCAGTTGGTTTCCGAGCAGAACTTAATTATGGAGATATTGGTGTTGCGACACTAAAAAACAATGTTGATGTACCAACGGCTGCTGACTTAGTAACCTTAGCAACACAACTGGTCGATGATGATGTACAAGACTTTTTGCTAGGCTTTGTTATGGACGCACCAACACGTGACAATGGCGCATATGCTAACAGCCTACGCGAAGCATATAAAGCTTTCATGACTAAATAGTTAACACTAAAAATTCACATGCCATAGATAGTGTGTGAATTTTTTTGTAGGATTACCATATTGAAACCAGTTTTTGGTTATTTTCTGGTAAAATATGCTATTAGAGGTTTAAAATAAAATGACACCAAAACAATTGTTAGATTTAGTTGAAATTCGTGTGGTAATTCCTAGTGTTGCACCTTTGATGGTAGGCTTAGCGTATAGTCAATGGCAATATGCACGCTTGAATTGGTTGAACGCACTATTATTAATTGTTGCGACTGTCAGTGTTCATCTGGCGGTAAATACGTTTAACCGCTACGAAGATGCCAAACGTCAAAAAGTTAATGCATTTTTACGTGAAAAAGCACAGGGCGAAGTGATTACCAATAAGCAAGTGCTGCATGTTGCGGCATTTTTGGCCGGAGTTGCTGCTTTAGCAGGTATTATGGTTGCGCTACGAACTGATTATATTACTTGGATTATCGGTATTGTGAGTTTTCTGATTGGCTATTTATATTCTGCTGGCCCAAAGCCAATAACAAATACCCCATTCGGTGAAGTTGTATCGGGTGTGACGATGGGTTATTTCATTTTTGTGGCGCAAGTTTACGTTAATACACGTATGGTACCGACACCAAGTGTCCTTTTTCAGTGGTTTATTGTGAGCCTGCCGCTAACTATTTTTATTGCCGAAATTATGTTTGCAAATAACATTGCAGATCATGATGAAGATAAAGAGAATCACCGACAGACGCTGGTCCATTATATTGGGATTGAGGCGAGCAAAAAGATGTATATGTTTTGGGCATTTGCTGCTTTTATAGAAATTATCATGACCACGTTAGCTGGTTGGTTACCGGTTACAAGCTATGCTATGATAATATTATTACCAATAATATTTAGAAACGCACACACGTTTGTGACGCATCCGGTGAAACGGGAGACCTTTGTTTTAGCTATTAAAAATTTGGTTATTGTGATGTGTGGTATGACAGTAGTCATTTTAGCTGGTATGTGGTTATAAAAAAGTGACGTGACCCACTAGAATTGGAGAAATCCAAATCTTAGTGGGTCACGTCACTTTTTAGTTAAAGCGTTGCAAGTTTTCAATACTAGTGACTTCAAAATGCTTTTTTTCTAAATGCTTAACGAGTTTTTGTAATGGGATACTATCAAACACCAATGGTAACGTGAACATTAAAGTGATACTATCATTTGATGGTTGTAAACTTAAAACAGATTCAATATTTGAATATTTGGCAATGATTGTCGAAACTTTTTTAAGATCGCCTTGTGTTTTATGTGTTGCAACAGAGATAGCAACGCCACCAGTACGGACAGACCAACTTTGTGACAATAAGGCCATTAATGCATCGTGTGTGAAGATGCCAGTAAAGTGATGGTTATCATCGAGTACGGCAATAAAAGGCAGGTCACGAATGGCGAAAAAGACTTCATAAAATTGACTTGTTGTATAAATAAACTTAGTTGAATTGCGCATAATTGTCGTGACTGGTAGGTTCATATCACCATTTTTAGCGATATGTTCATAAACGTGTTGCTTATAGACATTACCACGAAAAAGACTGCCAGATTCATCTAGAATTGGCATGGTACGCGTATGTGCTTGGCTTGGTGAGTTGAATAAATCATTCACTTGGGCAATCGTTGTATTTTCAGTCACAGTCGTTAGTTCTGACTTTGGGGTGATTAAGGTTTTATGGATCATATATATATCCTAAGATTAATTTTTTTATCATTAAATAGCCATATATCATGATAACACAGAATTCTGTTATACTGGTAGTTAAGATTAATAATTTTAGTGAGAAAGCGCGTATAATTAGTATGAAATATATCATTGGATTAGGTAATATTGGTTTAGAATATGATAAGACACGGCATAATATTGGGTTTATGGCACTCGATGCTTTTGCGGCAGCACATAATGCAGCATTTGTACCTAGCAAACAGTTTGCGACAATAGCGAAACTAGCCATTAATGGGGAACAAGTCGTGCTCGTTAAACCCACGACATATATGAATGATTCTGGGAAAGCGGTGCGCGCAATAATAGATTACTATGGTGGTGATGTCAATACTGATGTGATGGTTTTAGTTGATGACATGGATTTGCCCTTTGGTAAATTACGCTTTCGCGCAAAAGGCTCCGCTGGTGGGCATAACGGTTTGAAATCAATCATCGCACATACTGGCTCGCAAACATTTTTACGGCTTAAATTTGGTCTAGGGCATCCAGATCATGAGCAACAAGCTGTTATTCATTATGTTCTAGGCAAGTTTTCGCGTGCTGAGACAGAAGATGTTAATCATATGTTAGATCATAGCACGATGGCAATTGAAGAGTGGATTCAAGGCAATGGCGTGTCAGAATTAAGTAACAAATATAATGGCTAATAGTTAAAAATAATTTGACGGTTATAGCAATTGACTGATAGGGGAACAATTTTTAAGCATGTTAACTCATTTTTTAGCGCAATCAGATACAATTCAACATCTTAACGAGCAAGCAACTGAGGGTTCTACACAGTTGCTTTTAGGCGTGAACGGTAGTGCACGCGCTGCGAGTATCGCAGCATTATATCAAGCAAATCCACGTCAAATGTTAGTCGTAACAGATACACAAGTGCATGCTGACCAACTATTCTCAGACTTGTCTAGTCTGATGACGGATGTCTTTAATTTTCCAGCAGAAGAGTCGTTGGCAACAGAAATTGCGATTAGTTCACCTGACCTACGTTTGCAACGTGTTGCCAGTTTGTTGGCTTTGCGTCGTGGGGATGCCAAAGTTGTTGTGACAAGCTTAGCTGGCGTAGAGCGTTTACTGCCGAAACCAGAAGTAGTTGACGCAGCGCGATTGTCATTGACAGTTGGACAAACTTATCGGTTTAATGATATTAAGGCCACATTAATGATGATGGGTTATATACCAACAAAGTTGGTACAAGGCGCGGGTGAGTTCGCACAACGTGGGTCTATTATCGATATTTACCCATTAACCAGTGATGAGCCTATTCGTTTAGATTTTTTTGATGATGAATTGGATCAATTAAAAAACTTTGATGTTGTGACGCAAAAAAGCACAGCGATTCTTAAAACTTATCATGTGCAGCCGGCGACTGATTTTATTGTGTCAGAAACACAGTATGATGCAGCCAAACAAACGATTGAAATAGCATTTAATGCGTATCGTAAGCAGCTGACGGGTGTGGCGAAAAAGCATGCAACAGAAGGCTTTGCCTTGACACAACATGTGTTAAACGAACATGAGCGTGTGAACCAATTATTGCCGTATGCCACACAATTTTTTGGTGGTGAAACAACCTTGTTAGATTATTTTAATGATGAGATGTTGCTGTTTATAGACGAGTTTACGCGACTCAAAGAGATGCAAGTACAACAATTAACCTATGATCAGGATTGGGTGGAAAAGCAGTTGTCAACCTATCAACTCTTACCTGGACAGCTGCTGCGTGCTGATTTTGCTGATTTATTAACGCAAAATCAAAGGGCTATTATCTATCTAGCAAATTTCCAACGTGGCTTGAATAAAATTAAGTTTACAAATATAGAAGAAGTTACGACGCGACCGGCCAATCAATATTACGGTCAAATTGAAACACTTAGGACTGATTTACAATATGCACAAGACGCTGGTATGACAGTTATTTTATTGATTAGCGAGGCCAAGCAGCGACAAAATCTCAGTGAATCGTTAAGTGATTTTAAAATACCAATTATTGAAACGCGGCAAGTGCAACCGAATCAAGTGCAACTCATGTCAGGTGAATTAGCTATGGGATTTGAATGGCCAAAACTGCATTTAATCGTTTTAACAGCACACGAATTATTTACACAAACGCGGCAAGCTGCACCCAGACAGCGTAAAATTAATAATGCTGAGCGTTTAAAGTCATACAGTGAATTAAATGTTGGAGACTACGTCGTTCATATCAATCACGGTATTGGTCGTTATGAAGGCTTACAGACAATGACGGTTGATGGTGGTAAACAAGATTATTTATCCATTGCTTACCAAAAGAATGCTAAGATTTTTATTCCGGTAACTCAGTTAAATCTTATTCAGAAGTATATTGGTGCGTCTGATGCTGCAAAGGCACCTAAGCTAAATAAACTTGGGGGTGTTGAATGGGCAAAAACGAAACGCCAAGTAGCGGCAAAAATTGAAGATATCGCTGATGATTTATTAGATCTTTATGCTAAACGTGAGGCGCAGCAAGGTTATGCGTTTCCACCAGATGACACAGAACAATTGAAATTTGACATGGGATTTGGTTATCCAGAAACACCGGATCAGATTCGCTCCATTGAAGAAATTAAAGTTGATATGCAAAAAATACGACCGATGGATCGCCTGTTGGTCGGTGATGTTGGTTTTGGTAAGACGGAAGTCGCCTTGCGCGCGGTGTTTAAAGCAGTACATGCTGGTAAACAGGTGGCGTTTTTAGCACCAACGACAATTTTGGTGCAACAGCATTATGAAACGATACTGGCGCGTTTCAATGATTTTCCAGCTATCAAAATCGGTGTTTTGAGTCGTTTTCAAACACCGGCGCAAAATAAATTTGTAATTAAACAATTAAATGAACACAAAATTGATGTTGTCGTTGGTACGCATCGCCTGCTGAGCAAAGACGTTGACTTTTTGGATCTTGGTCTACTGATTATTGATGAAGAGCAGCGTTTTGGGGTCAAGCATAAAGAACGGCTGAAACAAATGCGTCATAGCGTTGATGTACTCACCTTGACGGCAACACCTATTCCGCGAACATTAAATATGGCGATGGTTGGTGCACGAGATTTATCAATTATTGAAACGCCACCAGCTAACCGGTATCCCATTCAAACCTATGTGTTGGAGGCTGATTGGTTGATTGTGAGACATGCAATTGAAAAAGAATTGGCCCGCAATGGTCAAGTATTTTATTTACATAATCGTGTGGCAGATATTGACCGGGTTGCCAGTCAAATAGAGTCGTTAGTACCATCTGCACGTGTTGGTGCCATTCATGGACAAATGTCTGAAACACAGTTAGAAAGTGTGTTGTACGATTTCTTGAATGGTAATTATGATGTCTTAGTGACGACAACGATTATCGAAACAGGAGTTGATATTCCAAATGCGAACACATTAATTGTTGAAAATGCAGATCATATGGGCTTGTCGCAACTTTATCAACTACGTGGTCGCGTTGGCCGTTCTGCGCGTTTAGCATACGCTTACTTTACTTATCCGTTTTCAAGAACACCAAGTGAAGAGGCTGAGAAACGTCTAGAGGCTATTCGTGATTTTACAGAATTGGGCTCGGGATTTCGCATTGCCATGCGTGATTTGAGTATTCGCGGTGCAGGGGATATACTTGGTAAACAGCAGCATGGATTTATTGATTCAGTTGGTTATGATATGTATACGAAAATGTTAAAAGATGCTGTAGCAACAAAACAAGGTCATACAGAGACTAAAAGTCAACAACCAGAAACAGACGCAGAAATGATTCTTGGGGTATTGGCTTATCTGCCTGATACCTATGTGCCAGATAATGCACAAAAAATTGAATTGTATACCCGTATTCGTCAAGCACGAGCAGATACAGAATTTGAAGAAATTGAATCAGATATGCTTGACCGCTTTGGTGACATGCCAGATGAAGTGGCTAGATTACTACTTGTTGGCCAAATTAAGCAACTGGCGGACCAAGCACAGGTAACAAATATTAGACGGCAGAGACAGCAGTTAGCAATCATGTTTAATGCTGATGCGACAATGAAATTAGCAGGTGAAGCTATTTTTGAAACATTGGTTGACATGCCCTTAAAAGCAGCTGTGAGAACAGAAACAGGTAATTTACAAGTCATCATAACAGTCAATGACGTGGCCGAAAGTAGTATTTGGTTAAACATTTTACGTGATTTCTTGTTAGTTGTGGTGGCACATCAACAAGTTGTTATAGGATAAACATAAGTAACTAAAATTAAGAATGTGAAGAGGAAAGAACATGCGATTAGATAAATATTTAAAAGTATCACGATTAATTAAACGACGAACAGTGGCCAAAGAGATTGCAGACCAAGGGCGTATTTCAATTAATGGTAAAGTGGCTAAGTCATCATCAGATGTTTCGACAAATGATGAGCTTGAAGTACGATTTGGTAATAAAACATTGACGGTAAAAGTTGCTAAAATCGTTGAAACAACTAAAAAAGAGGCATCTGCTGACATGTATGAAATTGTGAGTGAGACTTTTTCACAGGATTTTAGAGAAATTAGCGATGATAAATAGGTAAAAGATTAAACAAGTCTAAAGATTGTTGAAAAAATGCTAAGAACATGGGAAACTATAAATAGGTAAAATTCATGTCGACTTATAACAGAAGACAATCGCATAAGCAACGTGTTAATCCGGAAATACAAGGGATTATTCGTAATTCTGAGCCGGCCAATATGCAAGCTAAAAAGCATTATCAAAAGGCCCACGTTAATCGAGAAAAGAGAATTCTTTTTTTGGGTGCCGTTTTTGCAACAATATTTGCAGTACAATTACTGATTAGCCAAGTAAAATTGCATACCGCAAACGTCACGTTAACAGCTGCTCAGGATCGCTTAACAGCGGTCCAAAAGACAAATAGTGATTTGAAATCTAATCGCAAACGTTTAGATGATCCAACTTACTTACAACAGATTTTGCGAGATAGATATGGCTATACAAAACAAGGCGAAATCATTTATAATTTGCCGTCGAACAGTAATTAATATGGCACCTGATTGGTGCTTTTTCTATCATGATTGAAAAAATTCAAAAACAATTACAATTATATCGTTGGGAAGCCACAGTTATTGTGGCTGTTTCTGGTGGTGTCGATTCCGTTGTGTTATTACATACCTTACGACAACAGTTGCCAGACGCAAAACTCGTTGTTGCCCATGTCAATTATCATTTGCGTGACGAAAGTGATGCGGACGAAAATTTTGTTCGTCAATTAGCCAATCATTATCAGGCAACATTTGAACACACAGCGTGGTTAGATGTACCAGAGCACGCAGTGGAAAAACAGGCGCGTGAGTTTAGGTATCAATTTTTTGATCAACTTGCAAGGAAATATCAGACCAAGACAGTTGTTGTTGCGCATCATGCAGATGATCAGGCAGAAACTGTCTTACTAAAACTGATACGTGGGGGACAACTAACGCAACTAGCAGGGATGAGTAAACAAAATCAAGCCATTATTAGGCCTTTTCTGTTGATAACTAAGCAAGAATTGGTAGCTTATGCACAAAATCATAATTTGAATTGGCGCGAAGATAAAACAAATCATGATGCTATGTATACGCCGCGAAATTTTTTGAGACAAATAATTATTCCTAAGCTTAAAACAATCAACCCGCAAGTTGTTAGGCATGTGAATGCATTTGCGCAACAAATTAAAAAACAAGATGATTTAATTACTGCGCAAGTTGAAATTTATGTGCGGATAATTGAGAATGATTGGCAGCGTGTTCCTAATATCTGGCGAGAACCAACAATTAAGTACTATATTCAGAAAAAAGGCATTTATCGTTTTAAACAAGCACAAATTTTTCAAGTGATGCAGTTGCTCAATAATGATAAAAAACCAACTGGTGTCGTGCAATTATCTAAAAATGTTAACTTTATTAAGTCTTATCAACAAATCCACCTCGAAAACAGAACAAAAATAACAAATACGTTGCAAGTTTTGCCACCAATTATGTTAAAATTAAACCAATGGCAAAATTTTGCAAAAAGTACGTTTTTATGGACGGATTTTGAACCAAATAGTGGTGATCAAAGTTTCTCTTTTAACCTAGCAGAAGTGCCGACACAATTGTACTTGCGCCCAGTAAAAGCAAATGATAAACTGGCGCTCATATATGGGCATAAGAAATTGAGACGGTTAGCAATTGACGAGAAATTATCAGCATTAGAACGTCAAAATATGCAAGTTTTGGCAACTCAAAATGATGAGGTTATTGCGGTCAAAATTCGTCAACATTGGCGTGTGAATGCAGATTTTGCTAGCAAACAAGATGTGAAACAATATTGGTTCACATGTCGAATTGAGGAAATACAGTGAATAATGATATACAAGAAGTGCTGTTTAATCAAGCAAGTATACAAGATGCGGCACGACGTTTAGGTGCACAAATTACGCATGACTATGTTGGTGAGAAACCAGTTGTGTTGTCAGTACTGAAAGGTGCCTACCTGTGGACGGCTGATTTATTACGTGAGGTCGATTTGTATATTGATTTAGAGTTTATCAATGTTTCAAGTTACCACGGTGGTGTTAAGAGCACGGATGAAATTACTTTAGTGACTGATATTCGTTCTGATGTTAATGATCGTCAGGTCATTATCTTAGAAGATATCGTAGATACTGGACAATCCCTACTCTTTATGAAAGAGTTACTCGCTAAACGCGGGGCAACATCGATTAAAGTTGCCACATTACTTGATAAAAAAGCTGGACGTAAGGTAGATATTGAAGCTGATTATGTTGGTTTCAATGTGCGTAATGAGTTTGTTGTTGGCTATGGTTTAGATTACAAAGAGTTGTATCGAAACTTGCCATATGTTGGTATTTTGAAAAAAGAAGTTTATACTAATTAACTTCTAGAAATTGGGGAAACTTCATGAATAATAATCAAAAAGGTGGTTTCTTAAAAAGTTCTATCTTCTATGTTTTCATTTTTCTTGCTGTAGTTGGTATGATTTATGGTTTGTTTGGTAACGATAAGTCAACTTCTAAAACATTGACATCAAGTGAATTTTTGAAAGCGCTGAGTGATAAGGACCTTAAGTCAATCACAGTGCAGCCGGGAAATGGTATTTATAACATTTCTGGTGAGTATAAAAAAGCAAAAACTGTTAAGTCAGATAAGGGCTTTAATATTTTACAACAGTCACAAAAAGTTACAAATTTCACGTCAACTGTGCTACCAAATGACGCCTCATTAAAATCAGTGACAGAGACAGCCAAAACGACTAAAACAGATTTGGTAACAAAACAACAGGAATCGTCTGGATTTTGGTTGAACCTCTTAGTATCCATTGTTCCGATTGTACTAATTGTTGGTGTCTTTTACCTGATGATGAGTCAAGCAGGTGGTAAGGGTGGCCAAGGCGGTATGATGAGCTTTGGTAAATCTAAAGCTAAGCCGTCAGATCCAAAAGACAATAAAGTGCGTTTTTCTGATGTGGCTGGTGCCGAAGAAGAAAAGCAAGAATTAGTTGAAGTTGTTGAATTCTTAAAGTCACCTAAAAAGTTTGTTAGCCTAGGTGCACGTATTCCAAAGGGTGTTTTACTTGAAGGCCCTCCGGGAACTGGTAAAACATTATTGGCTAAAGCAGTTGCAGGTGAAGCAAACGTGCCATTCTTTTCAATGTCTGGATCAGATTTCGTTGAAATGTTTGTTGGTGTTGGTGCTTCGCGTGTGCGTGATTTGTTTGAAAATGCTAAGAAAGCAGCCCCAGCTATCATTTTCATTGATGAAATAGATGCTGTTGGTCGCCGCCGTGGTACTGGTATGGGCGGTGGAAATGATGAACGTGAACAAACACTGAACCAAATTTTGATTGAAATGGATGGTTTTGAAGGTTCAGAAGGTGTTATCATACTTGCCTCAACTAACCGTTCAGACGTCTTAGATCCAGCATTGCTCCGATCGGGTCGATTTGATCGTAAAATTTTGATTGGTGCGCCGGATGTTAAGGGGCGTGAAGCCATACTTAATGTGCACGCCAAAAACAAGCCATTAGCTGATAACGTTGATTTGAAAGCTGTTGCACAGCAAACCCCAGGATATGTAGGTGCTGATCTGGAAAACTTGTTAAATGAAGCAGCCTTACTTGCCGCTCGTCGTAACAAGAAAAAAGTTGATGCTTCAGATATTGATGAAGCTGAAGATCGTATTTTCCAAGGACCAGCTAAAACAAATCGTGGTATGTCTGAAATTGAACGACGCACAACAGCGTATCATGAAGCAGGCCATGCGCTGGTGGGACTTATTCGTTCTGAAGCGTCAATTGTTCGTAAAGTAACAATTGTACCGCGTGGTCGTATAGGTGGTTATGCTTTGATGACACCTAAGACGGATCGTTATAATCTACGATATTCAGAGGCCAAAGAGCAATTGGCAGGATTAATGGGTGGCCGTGCATCTGAATTGTTTATGTTTCATGAAGCAAGTTCAGGCGCCTCAAATGATTTCCAGCAGGCAACTGGCTTGACACGTCAAATGGTGACTGCCTTTGGTATGTCAGATAAATTAGGCATGGTACAGTTAGAAGGTAATGCGAGTGTTGGTTATGCTGAACAAGCTGGTAATCGTTCTTACTCTGAAGAAACAGCACGCTTGATTGATGAAGAAGTTCGTCGTTTGTCTAAAGAGGCTTTCGATGATGCTACAAAGATTATTTCAGAGCATAAAGATAAGCTCATTGCTATTGCTGAGGCTTTGCTTGAAGTCGAGACGTTAGACGAAAAGCAAATCAAAGATATCTATGAAACAGGTCAATTTACCCGTAAAGATATTCAAGATGATGATGAGTTGGCAACAGCAAAATCATTTGATGAAGCAAAAGCAGCTGTTGATGCTAAGGATTCCGAAGCAGAAGCACGTTTTGAACATCATGATGAGTCGGAAGATGATGATCATTCAGAAACAGATCAATCAGATGATAAGTCAAAAAATGACAAAACTGATGAAAATAAGTAAAATAAGAGTTGACGGTAGCGTCAACTTTTTTATTTTAAATAATCGATGATATCCAAAAAGAAAGAAAAAAATGGCAGATCAATTTATTAAAACAATAACTAAAAATAAATATTTCCGCGCCTATGCCTTAAATGGTACAAATCTTGTACGCGAAGCTGCCGCAATACATGAAACCTCTCGTTTAGCATCTATTATATTGGGACGTGGCTTGTTAGCGACTAGTTTGACCGCACAATCTGTTCTTAAGGGTGAAGAGCGCATGTCAATCCAAATTAATGGCCGTGGACCAATTGGCAACTTAGTTGTTGAAGCGGATTCTAAAGGCAGCGTGCGCGGCTATGTGACAAACGACAAGTTGGCACCTATTTTTGATGATAATGACCAATTAGATGTTGCGCAAGCAGTAGGAACCAATGGTTTCTTGCAAGTTACTAAATTTGCACCTTATTCAAACCCTTATATTGGGCAAAGTCAGCTGGTATCTGGTGAGATTGGAGACGATTTCACGTACTATTTAGCACAATCAGAACAAATTCCATCAGTTGTTGGTGTTTCTGTTTATATGAACGCTGATGATACAGTTGAAGCTGCTGGTGGTTTTCTAGTGCAGGCATTGCCTGGTGCAACCGATGAGGCAATTGATCAACTGGAATCAGACTTAAAAAATATGAAACCTTTGTCAGACATGCTGATCGCAGGGTACACGCCTTTGGAAATATTGGAAGCGATTTTTGGAGAAGGTGACGTTGAAATTTTGCAAGTTGCTGGTGTTGGTTTAGCAGCAGAGCCAACAAAAGATGCCTATCGAGACATGTTAACAACCTTACCAGCGACGGAAATTCAGGCTATGATTGACGAAGATAATGGCGCTGAAATCGTTGGAAAGTTTTCAGGTAAACGTTACTTTTTCACACCTGAAGAATTGCACGATGTTATTTTGGAAATTAATGCGAATAACGCTGACTGACCCTTTGAGGTTAAGCCCATTTTTTGGTATAGTAATTGTTAGTGAGAACTTTTAAAACCGGCGACTAGACACCGGAATAAACTGGAGGAAATGTACTTGCATACATGGTGAGTTTAACGATGTAGCGAGTACTTTAAAAACATGGTAGAAGAAAAAGCCCTTAATGATCAAATGATGGCACGACGTCAAAAATTAGCGACAATTGTTGATGATTTACATTTGGATCCATTTGGTAAACGATTTGAACGTACAGCAAAAGCGCAAGAATTGCATGACTTATATGATAATAGCAGTCTTGAGGAACTTGAAACAGCCCAACATGAAGTTATTATTGCTGGTCGTATGATTGCCAAGCGTGGTGCTGGAAAGGTTATTTTTGCTGATTTCAGAGATGTTTCTGGTAAAATTCAAATGTATGCTAAGCGTGATGATTTAGGTGAAAATTATCCAATTATTAAGCGTGCTGATTTGGGCGATTTCCTTGGCATAAAAGGCATCGTTATGAAAACGGAAGCAGGCGAATTGACAATTTTGGCCACAAAATTGACCCATTTAACAAAGGCTTTACGGCCAATGCCTGATAAGTTTCACGGTATTGCTGATGTTGAAACCCGTTACCGCAAACGTTATTTGGACTTAATTGCGAATGAAGACTCGTTCAAAAAATTCCAATTACGTTCAAAAATAATTTCAGCTATTCGTGGTTATATGGATTCACAAGACTTTATGGAAGTCGAGACGCCTATTTTACAAACTGAAGCGGGTGGCGCTGCGGCACGTCCGTTTATTACCCATCACAATGCGTTAAACATTGATATGTATATGCGCATTGCAACTGAATTATATTTGAAGCGTTTAGTTGTTGGTGGTTTTGAACGTGTTTATGAAATGGGGCGCATCTTCCGTAATGAGGGGATGGATCCTAAGCATAACCCAGAGTTTACAACAATGGAAACTTATGCCGCCTATATGGATTTTACTGATGTTATGGATGAGACAGAAGGAATTTTCAAGGCCGCTGCAGCAGTGGTTTCTGATGATCTCAAGGTGACTTATCAAGGCACAGAAATTAATCTTGGGGTAAAGTTTGCGCGCAAGCACATGGTTGATTTGATCAAAGAACAGACTGGCATTGATTTTTGGCAAGAAATGTCTATCGAAGCAGTGCAAAAGCTAGCTGATGAGAAGCATGTTAAGTACGAAAAGTATTGGGGTGTTGGTCATATTATCAATGCATTCTTTGAAGAATTTGTTGAAGATACTTTGATTCAACCAGTGTTCGTTTATGGCCATCCAGTTGATGTGTCACCTTTAGCAAAGAAAAATGCTGAGGATTCACGCTTTACCGATCGTTTTGAGTTGTTCATTATGGGTAGCGAGTATGGCAATGCCTTCACGGAATTAAACGATCCGATTGATCAGCGTGCGCGTTTTGAAGCACAAGTTGCTGAACGTGAAAATGGTAATGATGAAGCTGAAAATATTGATGAAGACTTCATTGAGGCTTTGGAATATGGTATGCCACCAACGGGTGGTTTAGGCATTGGTATTGATCGTTTGGTTATGCTATTGACTGATTCTGATACGATCCGTGACGTCTTGTTATTTCCAACGATGCGTTAATTAAATATAAGTAATTATCAAAAAAAGCTTGACATCAACGGTAGTTATTAGATATAATAACTTAGTTGTGTTAAGCAATTATTCCGACTTAGCTCAGTTGGTAGAGCACTTGACTGTTAATCAGGTTGTCGTCGGTTCGAGCCCGACAGTCGGAGTTTTATGAGAAGCAAATCTAATAAGGTTTGCTTTTTTTGTGCCTTGAAAAGTATTGACAAATAAGAATGAAACTGGCATAATTAAATAGTTGTGTTAAGCAATTATTCCGACTTAGCTCAGTTGGTAGAGCACCTGACTGTTAATCAGGTTGTCGCCGGTTCGAGCCCGGCAGTCGGAGTTGATTACATTATTTGCCGATGTAGCTCAGTTGGTAGAGCACGGGTATCGTAAACCTGGGGTCGGAGGTTCGATTCCTCTCGTCGGCATTAATAATATTATGTTATCGAAGTAAACCTTGAGTGGTTTACTTTTTTTGTTTTCAGGTTATTAATCCAATCACCTAGTTAAAATTATATTGCTATTTATTACTTTTTTGGTATAATAAAGTGAGTTAAATGACACATAATTTTAGGGAGAAAATATGAGGAATGAAACACAGCAATATGATTTTTTAAAGTTGGGGAAAGTTGTTTGTATAACAACTGTCACAGCGCTGGCAATGGCTAGTTTTTTAACAAATCCGCAAAAAGTGACTGCTGATACAATCAAAGGTCAGCAAGAGACACAAATGAGTAGTGCAAGTTCAGATAGTGCGAGTCAAGTTTCTGCTATTCAAAGTGAAAAATCTGAACCAGTTGCCGGCACTTCAACGACAAGTGAGCATGTACAATCGTCCAATTTAACAGAGGGAACAGTAGCTAATTCAAGTAGCTCATCTAGCGCAACAGAAAAATCAATAGCTATAGATAAGCAAATTGCTACTAATCAGGATACATCAAAAACCACAAGCCAATCGAACGAAAATAGTGACCAAACGACTTCTAAATCTGACCAGTTGGTAAACAAACCAGTTGCAACTGCTAGTTCAGAACAGCCAAAAACTGATAAAACGACAACATCTATGACAGCAAAACCTAAAAATGGATTTGTGACAGAAAATGGTAAAACAAAGTATTACCAAAATGATGTTCAAGTTACAGGTGAAAAAAAGATTGACAATAGTTGGTATAATTTTGATAACCAAGGTAATCAATCTAATGGTTTAACAAAATTAGCAAAGAAAACTGTTTATTATGATAATACTGGTAAAATGCACTACGGGTATCTGAACTCCGGTAATACATATATGTTTTTTGACTTGTTTGATGGGCACGCCTATACAGGGCTTAGAAAATATGATCAGGGCTTAGAGTATTATGGACAAGATTTTAAACAAGTTCGTAACAACTATACCCGTACAAATGCAAAGACAATTTATTTCTTTGGTGCCAATGGTGACGCAGTAAAAGGGACGCGTTATTATGGCAACGGTAAATTGGAGTATTATGGTAATGATTATAATCAATTGCGTAATAGCTATGCCAAAACAGGCAATACCTATTATTATCTAGGTACCAATGGCGATGCTGTTAAGGGCTTTAGAAAATATAGTCAACTTGGGTTAGAGTATTATGGCAATGACTACAAGCAATATCGTAACCGTAATTTTAATGATAATAAAATGAATGCGTATCATGTTAATAAGGATGGTGACGTTGATCGTGTCACATTAAAACATACTTGGTATTCTCAATTAAACCAAGGTTATCCAGAAGGTTGTGAAGCCACTGCGCTTCAAATAGCGCTTTCTAATAAGAATAAACATTATAGTTTACCACAAATATATCATGCTACTGGTTATGGCTACGATAAGACACCAGCCACTGGCTTTTATGGTAATCCTAGCGGTTGGGGTAGCTCATTAACAGAAACAGTGTTTGCTTCTAAGCTGGCTTCAAGTATGCGTCGATTTGATACGGGTATTAGTGATATGACAGGTGCCACGACTAATGATGTTATTAGTGAAGTACTCAGCGGTAACCCCGTGGTGACTTGGGGTGATTATTACTGGCAATTAGGTCGCTCATTCCATGTCATGACTATTGTTGGATATGATAATGGGAAGTTCTTAATTTCAGATCCTTATGCTTATTCACAAAGAGAATATTTCGTCTCAACGAGCACATGGCATTATGTGAATAGTAATGATTATGCGCTTGGCTGGCATACACCAAGCGCAATGAATGTTGTCGTACGTGCCTAAGTTTAAAAATAGTATATTGACGTGAGCCTTTGGAATTGGACTAATAATCTAATACCAGGGGTTTTATTATACCAAAATTTTAAATAATTCAGTATAATCCGAACTTTGATGTTTAAATTTAATAAAAAAATAATAACGTTCGCTTTTTAAAGTATTTAATATCGTTGTTTAACTGAATCGTTTGTTAATAAATGATGAATGAAAAGTTAACAATAAATATTTTTTCGGAATGTCTTAGTGACGATGTTATGAAAAATATAAAATAACAACTCATTTAAATAAACGAACGATGGGGCTGTTTTAATGAATATTGTTTCTTTTTTAATCAAATTATAATTGGGCGGAGACTATGTGAAATGATATACTAAAACCACTTATATGAGGGAGAATGATTATGAGATTAAAATTTTTATCTGTTTTAGCCCCGCTGGTTTTATGTGGCCTTATCGTAACAAGTAACTCGGTTGTTTATGCTGATGTGCCAGTTACGAACAATACTGACAATTACAGTAAGCCTAGTTTGGAACCTGATTACCAGAAAGCTGATCCAAGTCACAGTAAAAATATTGCAGTACAGTTTCTAGGTATTAACGATTTACATGGTGGATTAGAAACAACAGGATCTGTAGATATTGGCACAAAAACGTATGACGATGCAGGAACAGTTGGGCGTTTGGCGTCTTATTTAAATCAAGCAGAGTCACACTTTAAAAAAGTAACGCAATCTAATAATAGTTTACGCATTGAAGCGGGTGATATGGTGGGAGCTGCACCGGCAAACTCATCTTTACTAGCACATGAATCAACAATGCATGTGCTAAAATCAATGAAATTTAAAATTGGGACATTGGGAAACCATGAATTTGATCAAGGATTGCCAGAATTTAATCGTATATTAACTGGCGAAAAACCCAGTAGCCAAGCAGATTCCTTGGTTAAAAAATATACACACTATTCGTCGGGCATTGATATGGTAGTTGCCAATGTTATCAATAAAAAAACTCAGAAAATACCTTATGGTTATAAGCCTTACGTTATTAAGACAGTGAAACAAAAGAATAAAACAGCAAAAATTGGGATTATTGGTTTAGAGACGTCAACGTTGCCCAGTTTGACATTATATAAAAATTATAAAGATTATCAGGTGCTTGATGAAGCCGAGACGATTGCAAAATATGACAATATTTTACGCAGCAAAGGTGTTAATGCTGTCGTAGTTGTTGGCCATACAGGTGTTCAAAGTAAAGACAAGATAACTAGTGGTCCCACAGTAGATATTTTACAAAAGCTCAATAAAATTGAGCCAAATAATAACGTTGGCTTGTATATCGCAGCACATTCGCATCAATATGCCAATGCGAAAGTTGGCCAAACACATGTGGTACAAGCGGTCTATACAGGAAAAGCATATGATGATAGTTGGGCTTATATCAGTGCTAAAACGGGTAAATTTACCAAAGTATCAACCCATGTTTACCCAGTATTATCGCAAAAAGATGATAGTGAAACTAAAGCTGATAAAAAAGTTGTTTCAATTGTAAAAAATGCTGATAAACTCGTGAAAAGCAAGGTTAACAATGTGATTGGTTACGCAGGTAAAGCGGAAACAATTACTGGTCGATTGCATAATAGTGCAAGTATGGAAAACCAAGCAGGTGAGATGGTTGCTGATGCACAGTTATATGAGGCACAAAAGGCGGATTTAAAACCAGATTTTGCCTTTACAAACACTGGTGGTGTCAGATCAGACTTGGTTGTTAAATCTAATAAAGCCATTACATGGGGCTCAGCAATAGCGGTTCAGCCATTTGGCAATATTTTGCAGGTCGTTGACATGACAGGTGCTCAAATCCGACAAGCGCTGAATGAACAATATGATGAAAATCAACATTATTATTTGCAAATAGCCGGTTTAACTTATAGTTACACAAAAAAAGGTGATCAATCCTATACTGCTAAAGACATCTGGGACAGTAAAGGGCAATTAGTTTCAGATAATCAAACTTATCGTGTTGTGATTAACGACTTCTTGCATGGTGCTGGTGATAATTTTTATGCATTCAAAGATACTAAGATAGTTGGTGCAATTGGCACAGACACAGATACGTTTATTAAGTACATTAAAGCGATGACCAAAACGGATCATAAGGTTGTGCCGCCGACATTGAATAGAAAAAAATTGGTTGAATAAAAAGCATCTTGTAAAAGATGCTTTTTTGATGAAATTAGAATCAACCCTTAAACCGAACGGTAAACGTCAGCATACTGGCAATCGCTAAAATAACTGCTACAAACATGTAAGGCAAGTTACTGCCAATATCTAAGAGAACACCACCTAACACTGGACCAATGATATTACCAACACTAGTTAGGGACATGTTCAAACCATTAATTAGGCCTTGTCGTTCGTCATTTACATGTGATAATAGCGTTGTGATTGCTGGCCGTAAGATATCAAAACCAACGAAGGCGATCAGCGTGGCGACAAAGACTTCCCATTTACTTTGCGACAATAGAATCCAAATAATGGCTAGAAATCCTGATATGAAGCTGATACGAATGACCATTAATTCACCGATATAACGCACCATTTTTTCAAAAAAAACAACTTGAATGATTAATGATAAGAAGCCATTAACAACCAAAAACCAAGCAATTTCAGTTAAATTAAAACCACGCACATCGTGAAAATAGAGACTAAACATGTTTTCAAATGCTGCTAATCCGAATGAAGCCACGAGAATCATAAGGAGTAACATGATTAGTGCGACAGACCAAAACTGACCGGTTAATTTGACGTTATTATGCTGCGTTGCACTTTGTGTGATACGAATTTTTTTTTCGTCAGGCATAAACACAATAAAAACAATAAAAGCAAGCAAACCTAAAATAGCAGACCCAAAAAACGGCAAAGTATGATCAATGTTAGCTAAGACACCACCGATACCGGGGCCCAAAATAATACCACCACTAAATGAAGCCGATAACCAACCAATCACGCGTGCTCGATTTTCACTCGTTGTCATGTTTGATGCTAATGCAGTGATGGCAGGCATCGACAATGCGGCCGCTAAGCCACCTAAGGCACGTGCGACGTTTAACTGCAATAGGGAATGACCGATACCGAATGCAAATAGCCCTTCTGAAACGGCAAAAAGGAGTAGACCAGCGGCAATCAGCGGTATGCGGGCAAATTTATCAGAAAAACGGCCGATGATTGGCGAGGCAATAAATTGGACAGCAGCAAATAACGCTGCCATGATACCCATATCAGTTGCTGTAAGCGACATATCTTCTTTAATATAAGGTTCAACTGGAATAATTAAGCCAATACCGAGCATAATCAAGAGTTGTGACCCAACCAAAAGCCCTAAGGCACGCTGCTGAATTTTTGTCATGAGAAATAAGCACGCTTTCTTTTAATTTTGTAAAAAATGGTATAAAAAAGAGGGCGTCGCATTGACAACGCCCAGTCTACATCCACTATTGCAGGATAACGCAAACACAATTTAAATCGTGTCAGTATTTATTACTATCTCAGAATAGAATATCATCAAAAAAAGTTGGTGTCAAGATACTGTTAGTTGGTGTCAAGATACTGTTAGTTGGTGTATTAATGCCTTTCAATTTTAACGCTTGGTATACTTAAAAATTGGCAAAGTGATTTCCTTACAGCACACAAACTGTTATTATTGAAGGAGTATTATTAATTGCATTTAAAGAGGTAAACATGGGGACGAATCAAAATCTTAATCGCACGATGACGTTAATTCCTGCGATTTCAACCGTGATGGGCACGGTAATTGGCGCAGGTGTGTTTTACAAGTCGTCAACTGTCGCAGAAGCGACAGGCTCAACGAGTATGTCGTTGCTTGTATGGCTATTAGGTGGCATAATTAGTTTAGCTGCTGGGCTAACTGGTGCTGAACTTGCTGCGGCGTTGCCACAGACAGGTGGTATGCTTGTCTATATCGAGCGTGCTTATGGCAAATTAGCTAGTTATTTGTTAGGTTGGGCACAAGTTATTATTTATTTTCCTGCTAGTATTGGTGCCACAGGGATAATTTTTGGCACACAGATAGCTAACTTGTTTCATTGGGGGTATGCAACTGTCGTTCCTTCGGGGATTGCTGCATTGATTTCAGTCTTTTTAATTAATATGTTGGGATCAAAAATAGCGGGTCACTTTCAAGCAATCACCTTACTTTTTAAATTAGTTCCGTTAGCTTTAATTATTATTTTTGGTTTATTGCAACCTGGTGGCGTTGATGTCACACTATTTCCTGTGGTCCCTGGTCACGAAGTTCATGGCTGGGCGCCTGCTTTGGGTGCTGGTTTGCTGGCTACAATGTATGCCTATGATGGTTGGATTCATGTTGGTAATATTGCCGGTGAGATGAAAAATCCAACACGTGATTTACCACGTGCGATTGCCGGTGGTTTACTTGGTATTATGATTGTTTATTTACTGGTAAATTATGTTTTCTTACACACGCTACCCTTGCACGCAATCCAAGGCAATGAAAATACAGCTATGGATGCTGCGCAACATATATTTGGTGGCTTTGGTGGTAAAATCGTGACCGTAGGTATTTTAATCTCCATTTATGGTACCTTGAATGGTTATACAATGACTGGCATGCGATTACCCTATGCCATGGCGTTAAAAAAGAGTCTGCCATTTTCACAACAGTTAGTTAAACTAAATCGCTTTCAAGTACCTTATATCGCTGGCATTTTACAATTAGTCTTAGCCACTGCTTTAATGTTTGTTGGCGGATTTAATACATTAACCAATATGTTAATTTTTGTTATTTGGGTATTTTATACGTTAGTCTTTATTGCGGTTATTAAATTAAGACGACAAGAGCCCGAGTTAGCACGGCCTTACCGTGTGCCATTGTACCCAGTTGTACCAATGATTGCCATTGTAGGTGGCATTTTTATTCTTGTGATGACATTGTTGACGGCTTTCCAATTAGCAATGATTGGTGTTGTGGCAACACTTGCAGGGTTACCGCTGTACTTTGTGATGCAAAAACGTCAAAAATAAGAAAATAAAAGGTTGTTATCTTGAACTTAACGCGATAACTAGGACAATTTGGTATGTCCTAGTTATCGCGTTTTTGCTAGAATAAAACAGATAAATGGTATGATAGATTACAATGATTTTTATAACTAAAAACGTGTGTTCGACGGTGGCTAAACAGATGAATAAAAATAATTCAAGTTTGTTCGTTTTGTCTAACTTTTTTGAGACGCTTCATCAATGATAAGCTTTTTTGATATAATTAGGGTAACTTTTAAAAAAGAAGATGAGATAATGGCAGAAAAAAAATTACTTTCTCCGGCAGTAGTTTATTTGCTGGGAATTAATTCAATTATTGGTTCAGGTATTTTTCTATTGTCTGGCAAAATTTACCATGATGCAGGCACTGGGAGTCTGTGGGCCATATTATTGGCGGGACTATCTATTTTTATCATTGCGTTTTCATACACTAATATGAGTAAAATTTATCCTGAAAATGGTGGCGCATTTATTTATGCTAAGGCAGTTTTTGGTCGTTTTACGGGTTTTATTGTTGGCATGGTAACATGGTTATTAGGAACAGTGACAATGGCGACAGAGGTATCTGCACTCTTGACAGCGATTAAAATGATTTCGCCAAACATTAATACGCGCATGATTGGTGTTGGATTACTGGTGATATTAGGTATCATATCTTGTTTTGGTTCGGCGATTATTTCTGTGTTAGATAATGTCACGTCTTTGATTAAGGTTTTAATTGTGATTATTTTTATTGCCACCACAATTTGGCTTGTTAAGTTAGCAAATTTCAATTTCTTACCCTTGGCACCTCGTTCATTTTCAACAAGTCTGACTGGATTTTTATCGGCATATGGAACTGTTTTCTTTTTCTTTACTGGTTTTTCATTTTTACCGGTTAACGCGGAAAAAATGACAGACCCGGCTAAAAATTTACCAAAAATTATGAGTCTTGTCATGATTACTTGTATTGTGATTTATGTGATCATTCAAGGTATTACCATTGGTGTGTTAGGTAATCGCTTACCAGATACAATTGTGCCTGCGGCGACAATTTTCTCGGAAGTTGTTGGCGCAATTGGCATACCACTGTTTGTTATTAGTGTTTGTTGGTCAATATTTGGGGTTATTGTGGCAACAACCTTTAATACGCCCACAATTCTCTCTAGCCTAGCTTTAGATCATGAAGATGTACCTTTATTAGTGGCGCGAAAGAATCGCTTTGGGAGCCCAGTTCTAGCAGTAATTTTAACAACAGTTGTTGGTATTTTCCTCTTTTTAACTGGTAATTATGTTTTTCTCAGCGGATTAACCGTGTTTATGAGTTTTGTTCAATATCTATCAACAGGTCTAGCAAATATTAAAGCAAAATATCGATGGATTGGTTGGGGAACCGTTTTATTCTCGCTCATTCTATTAGCATCATTTACACCACGCGTGTTGCTATTCGGTGTTAGCTTCATCGTGATATTATCTGTGATTTATTTATTTGTCAAAGTGGATGATGTGCACTTAGAAAAAATTAAGCAACAAAAAAAGATACTCAAAGAAAGGCATGTTTAATCATGGCAAAAATTAAATTCCACATTGCATCACAAACTGAATTAGTGTTAGATCAAGCTGCCCAAGTCGGCGATATGATTGATTTAACCGATGAACAAAATATTGATACCAGCATTATTAATGGTAAAATCGCTGATATTATTGAGGATAGAGTTGCACAAGCCAAGGAAGAATGGGCAGTACAACAGGCTAAACAAACAGATATTGAGCTGGATAATCACTTACAAACGCAAAAACAAACGTTACAAGCAACCATTAATGATAAAGATAATCGGATAGTCGCGCTCGAAACGGAACTTAAAAGTATCGCGCAACAAAATGATGCCGAGCTAAAAACGCAATTAATACAACAAGAATTAACCATGCAAGCTACTTTAGCGCAAAAGCAAACTGCAATCGCTGAACTAGAATCAAAAATTCAAACAATTACGCAGCAAAGCCAATCGGAACTGGCAACGCAGCTGCTTAAAAAAGAAGCGGCAGTTCAAAGCGAGTTGGCGCAACGAGATCAAAAGGTGTCTGAGTTAACCTCACAATTACAACTGAAGGACCAAGAAAAGCAAACCGAAATCGCTGAACTAGAGTCAAAGATTCAAACGATTACGCAGCAAAGTCAATCTGAACTGGCAACGCAGCTGCTTAAAAAAGAAGCGGCATCCCAAAATAAGTTGGCGCAACGAGATCAAAAGGTGTCTGAATTAACCTCACAATTACAACTGAAGGACCAAGAAAAGCAGTTACAGCTGGCTAACGTTCAAAGTCAATATGAAGCCCAACTCAAGACAGCTAATGAGCAAGTCGAGTTCTATAAAGATTTTAAAGCGCGCCAATCAACCAAAGAAATTGGTGAAAGTTTAGAACAATATGCAATGACTGAATTCAATAAAATTCGTCCGTATGCTTTTCCTAATGCTTATTTTGAGAAGGATAATACGTTGTCGGAGACAAATTCTAAGGGTGACTTCATTTTTCGAGATTTCCAAGGCGAGTTAGAATTCATCAGCATTATGTTCGATATGAAAAATGAAGCAGACACGACTGCTTCTAAACACAAGAACGCTGACTTTTTCAAAGAATTGGATAAAGATCGTCGTGAGAAGAAAACGGAATACGCCGTCTTGGTGTCCATGTTAGAAGCTGATGATGATCTTTATAATACTGGTATTGTGCAAATTAATGCGTACGAGAAGATGTATGTGATTCGCCCGCAATTCTTTATTCAATTCATTGGCGTGTTGCGCAATGCGGCGTTGAACAGTGTGGCTTATAAGCAAGAATTAGAACAAGTACGCGAGCAAAATGTTGACATCACGCATTTTGAAAGCGACCTAACTAACTTTAAAAGTGCCTTTGGTAAAAATTATCAAAGTGCGTCAAAAAATTTCAAAACAGCTATTGATGAGATTGATAAGTCGATTGCCCGTATGGAAGCCGTCAAACGCTCGCTCACGACATCTGAAAATCAGTTACGTCTGGCTAACAATAAGCTGGAAGATGTGAGTGTTAAGAAGCTGACAAGAGGTAATCCGACGATGAAGGCGAAGTTTAATGCGGTGGGTGAATAAAAAACTTAATAGGTATGGAATATATAATTTAGGATAAATAATCCTAAATTATTTTTTTATAGTTTTTTAGCAATTTTTTTAAGTAATTTTTAGAAATTATAATATCAATTGCTAAAAACAAAATTTATGTTATAATTATTTTATAAATGTAATGTAAGAAAGGCACAAAATGAAAAAAGCGGGTAAAATACTTAAAATTAGTAGTGGATCACCACAATTTAGAATTCAAGCAGTGTTTGATCATGTTGCACCGCTTTATTTTTTTTATGGCCAGAATGAAATTGACAATGACCTGGTTGGGCTAAATATTGATAAAAGTGAACGAAAAAGTGTCCGCACTTTTGATCAGGTCATAACAGTTAGTGAAGGAGATGTTGTATTTAGTCTCGTTTCGGGACAGGCTACATTAGTTCGTAAAATTCATGAAGGTTATCTTTTGACACAAAATTACGTTAAAATAAATTTAAATGAACAATTAGATAATAAATATCTGACTTATATATTGAATGAAGATGACAATATAAAAAAACAACTTAAATTAGGGTTACAGGGATCACAAGTTTTAAAATATACGTTGAAACAAATTAGAGAAATCGACATGCCCGCAATACCAGCTCTTAGTATGCAGCGTCTTATTGGTGACGTATATTTTAATCAAATACACTTACAGGCATTAAAAAAGCAGACAGCTGATTTAGAGACAGTAAGTACGCTAGAAAAATTAAAAAGGATTGATAAAAATGAACGAATTGAAATTTGAAACAGATTTAATACAATATATAACGAGTGGTACAATTTCGAACTCGAAATATGTTCAAGGCGAAGAAATGGCTCATTTTAATGACGAAGTGACTGATTATATTGTTAAAACAAAGCAATGGCAATACGCACCAGAAATCGAAACAACAGAGCAACTTTGGCAGAATTTCAAACAAATTTTAGAACAACATAATCAAAATGCATTGGAATATCCGTTGAGTGTTGTTGAATTTAATCAAGTTAAGAAAATCATATCGGATATTCAAACACCTTATGAGGCGGGGCAGTTTTTATATGGTTTAAATGGTGTGTCACAGATCGAGATTGATTTAGATGACGGACGTCATGTGTTTTTGACGGTCTTTGACCAGAAACAAATTGGTGCAGGCGACACAGTATATCAAGTTGTTAATCAAATCAAACGCCCAGCAGTGATTACTGGAAAACAGGACAGACGCTTTGATACAACCTTGTTAATTAATGGTTTGCCTATTATTCAGATCGAAGAAAAGCGTGATACACGTGAAATTAATGAAGCATTAAACCAAATGCACCAATATATTGACGAAAATCAATACCGTGATATTTTCTCAACATTACAAATATTAATTGCTATAACACCAAACAATGTCAAATATATGGCTAATACAACAGTTGATAAATTTAACAAAGATTTTGCTTTTAATTGGCAGCGTAAAAGTGATAATGGCATTGTGCGTGATTGGAAAGAATTTGCGGATTCTATGTTATCCATACCAATGGCACATCAAATGGCTACGAATTATATGATATTGGACGGCACAAAAAATAAGCAAATGTTAAAAGTGATGCGACCCTATCAAGTTTATGCCACGCAAAAAGTGATTGCAGGCTTGAAACAGGTTGATTTTGAGTTTGGTGAGAAAAAGGTAGGTTATATCTGGCATACGACGGGTTCTGGGAAAACGATTACTTCCTTTAAAACAGCGTGGCTAGCTAGTCGTATGCCAAATATTGATAAAGTTGTCTTTGTGGTCGATCGCATCGCCTTGACAACGCAAACAAGTGAAAATTATAACGCTTATGATCCAGATGCAATAGGTGATATTACAGGTAGTGTCCAAGATACGAATAATACGAATGAGTTGAGTCGAAAATTAAAGTCAAAAGATAACGGCATTATCGTGACTTCGGTACAGAAATTAGATACGTTAGTGAAGCGTGCTGCATTTAAATCACCCGAAAAAAATATTGTTTTTATTGTCGATGAGGCGCATCGCTCAACTGGTGGCGCAGCGTTTAAGCATATTCAAAAATCATTTAAACGTGCGGCTTGGGTAGGTTATACTGGCACACCTATGTTTGACGACACAACGTCAGGCTTACGAACAGAAGATGTTTTTGGTAAATTACTACATGCATATACAATTAGAGAAGCGATTGCAGACCGTAATGTACTTGGGTTTAAAGTTGATTTTGAAACCACAATAGACGAAAATGAGATGAAGGTAAATTATTTACCTGACTTTTATCGGGCACAGTATCCCAGCTGGACAGACGAGAAAATACAAGATAAAATTGGACATTTAACTTTGGCGGATATGGATGATGAAGTAAAAGCCGGCTTCTACGACGGTAATCCTGATCATGTGCGTGAGGTCGTTAAAGATATTTTTTCTAATTGGCGTAATCGCTCTAATGGCGGGAAATATAATGCGTTGTTTACAACACACGTTGGTGGTGGTAAAGCCAGTACGCCAATGGCTATGATGTATTTCAATGAATTTCAGCGTGTTAATGAAGCCAATAGGCATGCAGGTCAACCAACCTTAAAAGTAGCGGTCACTTTTAGTCAAAATAGCTCAAATAGCGACACAATGTTAGACACGAACAAAGGATTATATGATGCCATCACGGTCTATAACGTTGAGTTTGGAACAAAATTTGGTATGGATGATGTCTCTGGTTATACACAAGATGTGACATCACGTTTAAATAAATCAGCTAGTGATGGCAACTTCTTAGATCTGGTTATCGTAGTGGATCAACTATTGACAGGATTTGATGCACCAGAGTTAAACACGCTCTATGTGGATCGTACACTCAAAGGCGCAGGTCTGATTCAAGCGTATTCACGTACTAACCGTATTGCTGATATGCAGGAAAAACCTTGGGGGCGTATCGTCAATTATCGCTGGCCGGCACAAAATGAAAAATTAATGAATCAAGCGTTAGCCACATATGCAAATAAAGCCTCTGCTAATTTATCTGATGAGCAACGTAGCGTGCAAAATATCAGTGATGGAATTACGGCACCTGAATTTAGTGAGTTGTTAGCTGAAGTCAAAGCGACTGTGACAGAATTAGGTTCAATGACGGATCAATTTCAACAATTACCACCATCAGAAAAGAAAAAAGATGCCATGTTAGATTTATTGCGTGACTATAATGCAGGTGTGGCGCAATTGAAACAATATGATCCAGAGCAAAGTGAAGGGGCAGACATAGGCTTCAATTATGATAATCCGGATGCATTAGTTGAAGCCTTGGGGATGACGCCTGATGAGGAAACTATGTTGACAACAGTGTTGACGAATGAATTAAAAACACATATTGCTGCAGAGAAAAAGATACCAGTCTATCAAATTGAATTGCGTATGACGCACGTTAAGGATGTTAAAATTAATTATGACTACCTAACTGAGTTAGTTGAGAAGCTATTAAACCAAGTTCATGCTGATCAGCATGATGACGCGCAAGAGACACATGGCAAGATTCAACAGTTCGCTAACGGGTTAGAGGATCGCCAGTATGCCAATAAGATTATTAAAGCAGCTGGTGCGATTATGAATGGTCATTTTCCAGCACCTGGGTCAGATTTTAAGTACCCAGCCAAATTAGATGATGCTGACAGTGTTATTCAGGCTGCTAATAATATCAGTTTAGATCGACTATTCTTAGATTTCCGTTTTAAATGGGGCATAACAGACATTATTACAAGTGCGCAAATGCGGGAAATGTTTAGTCGCCATCATTATGATATGCAAGACTTAGATGATACCGGACAAATCCGTGACATCATTGGGGAAGCAAGCACTACCTACAAAACGTTGGCTAATGAAGAACATATCCAAAATCTGTCTAAAATTAAATATCGTAACAGTTTGCGTGAAGCGATTTATGCCTTAGCTGATGAATTGACTGAACATGTATAAGGAAAGATAAATATGGCAAATGAGGTTGTTTTTTATAACACAGTCGATGGTAAAACAAAAATAGAATTGCATCTACAAGATGGCACCGTATGGTTGTCACAATTAGAAATTGCTGAATTATTCCAGACGACAAAACAAAATATTAGTAAACATATTAAAACGATTTTTGATGATGGCGAACTGGTTGAAAAAGCAACTGTCAACTATCGGTTGACAGTTCAAGCAGAAGGTAGCAGAGAAATATCACGTCAATTAGCTTTTTATAACTTGGATATGGTTCTGGCGATTGGTTATCGCGTGCGTTCTGCGCGTGGTGCACAGTTTAGGCAATATGCTTCGACTGTCTTAAAAGAATATCTGACTACTGGTGCAGCACTAGATACAGAAAAATTAACGAGTAATTTAACTTACTTTAAAAACCTGCAAAAGCGCATTCGAGATATTCGTTCAAGTGAGCGCTTGTTCTATCAACAAGTATTAGATATTTTTTCAACCAGTATTGATTATGATGGTAAAAGTCAGGTTGCGCGTACTTTTTTTCAGACTGTTCAAAATAAGATGCTCTATGCAGTGACTGGGCAAACTGCGCCGGAATTGATTTTTACAAGAATAGATTCTGAGAAAAATAATTTGGGATTAATTAATTATAAAGGCACTTATCCTAGGAAATCTGACTTAATCGTCTCAAAAAATTATCTTAATGAACAAGAATTAAATCGCTTAAACTTAATTGTTTCTGGGTATCTAGATACTGCTGAATACCAAGCTGAGATACAAACAGCCATGACAATGTCTGATTGGCAAGAAGAAGTCGATAGATACTTGACCTATCAGCGTGCAGATATCTTAAAGAATCGTGGTAATATCAGTCGTAAAAATGCAGATACAAAAGTTGATCATGAATATCAAAAGTATCAAGATACGCATCATGAAATAACCAGTGTTGATGACGATTATTTCAAAGCATTATCTGATGACATAAAGACTTTGGGAGATAAAAAGAATGACTGATAGTGATAATAACGTACCAAAATTAAGATTTCCAGGGTTTGATGATGCTTGGGAACAGCGTAAGTTGAAAGATATTGCTGATTTCTCAAAAGGGAATGGTTACTCAAAATCAGATTTAGTCGAAGATGGCTACCCAGTGATTCTGTACGGCCGCTTGTATACCAAGTATGAAACGGTTATTGAATCAGTTGATACTTTTGCTGAACTGAAAGAAAAATCAGTCATAAGCAAGGGAAACGAAGTCATTGTTCCAGCATCTGGCGAAAGTGCTGAGGATATTGCAAGGGCATCGGTTGTTGAGTTTGCTGGTATTATACTTGGTAGTGATTTAAATATTGTCAGGACAAATAACGAACTTGATCCAACTTTTCTTGCATTGACTATTTCAAATGGTTCTCAGCAAAGAAAAATGAGTAAACGAGCACAGGGAAAATCTGTTGTTCATCTGCATAATTCTGACCTAAAAGAGATAAACTTACTAGTTCCGAAAATTGAGGAACAGAAAGGTATCAGATCATTATTTAAACAACTCGACAACCTCATCACCCTTCATCAGCGTAAGTTATCAGATGTTAAAAAACTGAAATCTGGACTATTGCAAAAAATGTTTCCAAAAAATGGAGAAAACATACCCGAAATACGTTTTCTTGAATTTACTAACGCTTGGGAACAGCGTAAGTTGAAAGATATTGCTGATTTCTCAAAAGGGAATGGTTACTCAAAATCAGATTTAGTCGAAGATGGCTACCCAGTGATTCTGTACGGCCGCTTGTATACCAAGTATGAAACGGTTATTGAATCAGTTGATACTTTTGCTGAACTGAAAGAAAAATCAGTCATAAGCAAGGGAAACGAAGTCATTGTTCCAGCATCTGGCGAAAGTGCTGAGGATATTGCAAGGGCATCGGTTGTTGAGTTTGCTGGTATTATACTTGGTAGTGATTTAAATATTGTCAGGACAAATAACGAACTTGATCCAACTTTTCTTGCATTGACTATTTCAAATGGTTCTCAGCAAAGAAAAATGAGTAAACGAGCACAGGGAAAATCTGTTGTTCATCTGCATAATTCTGACCTAAAAGAGATAAACTTACTAGTTCCGAAAATTGAGGAACAGAAAGGTATCAGATCATTATTTAAACAACTCGACAACCTCATCACCCTTCATCAGCGTAAGTTAGAACACTTGCAACAGCAGAAAAAAGCACTGTTACAACAAATGTTTATATAAGAAAGGCATACAATAACATGACTGATTTAAATAAAATCACCTCAAAACTATGGGCTATGGCCAATGAACTGCGTGGGAATATGGACGCAGCGGAATATAAAAACTATATTTTAGCGTTCATGTTTTATCGCTATCTATCAGAGCACCAAGAACAGTATTTAATTGCTAATAATGTGCTTGATATTGCGCCAGAACAAGCGGTTAATGAGGCTTATCTTGAGCAAGCCAATGAGGCTGATTTAAGTGATTATCTTGAAGATATTTCTTCAAGTTTAGGCTACGCCATTGCGCCACTAGATACATGGTCATCGTTGATTAATAAAATTAACGAGAGTATGGTTATTCCCAGTGATTATCAAACTATCTTTGATAATTTTAATAAGAACGCTGAATTAAACAAAGAAGCAGTCCATGATTTTCGTGGCGTATTCAATGATATTAACCTTGGCGATTCGCGTCTGGGTTCATCAACTAATGAGCGCGCAAAGTCTTTGAATCGTATCGTTAAGTTGGTTAACGATATTGATTATATGGGTGAAGATGGCAAAGATGTTTTAGGCGTAATATATGAATATCTTATTGGTCAATTTGCTGCTTCCGCAGGTAAAAAGGGTGGGGAGTTTTATACACCACACGAAGTCTCAAAAATTTTAGCTGAGATTGTAACAGCTGATGAAAAGGCTTCTGACAAGGTTTTTTCAGTATATGACCCAACGAGTGGTTCGGGATCATTATTGTTGACCGTTCAAGGGGAAGTACCTGGCGGTGATAAGCCTGGGGCAGTGAAGTTTTATGGGCAAGAACTGAATACCACCACGTATAACTTGGCTCGTATGAACTTGATGATGCATGGCGTGTCATTTAAAAATATGACATTGTCGAATGCAGATACATTGGAAAGTGATTGGCCAGACGGACCAGATATTAAGGGGAATGATCAGCCACGGTCATTTGATGCCGTTGTGGCCAATCCACCATACTCTGCGCATTGGGATAATAACGAATCAAAATTAAAAGACCCGCGTTTTAAAGATTACGGTAAGTTAGCACCTAAGACTAAAGCAGATTATGCGTTTATTTTACACAGTTTATATCATTTAAATGAATCAGGTACAATGGCAATTGTCTTGCCACATGGTGTGTTGTTCCGAGGAGCAGCCGAAGGCACAATTCGCGAAAACTTGATTGAACATCCAAGTGGTAATAGCATTTATGCAGTGATTGGCTTACCAGCTAATCTGTTCTATGGGGTAACTATTCCAACTGTTATCATCGTGTTTAAGAAGAAGCGTTCTACGAAAGATATTTTGTTTATTGATGCTTCAAATGAGTTTGAAAAGAATAAAAACCAAAACCGATTAACAGATGAAAATATTAATAAGATTTTTGAAACTTATCAAAATCGTGTAGATATTGATAAGTATGCTCATGTGGCTTCGATTGAAGAAATTCGAGAAAATGACTATAATTTGAACATTCCGCGCTATGTAGACACGTTTGAAGAAGAAGCCCCAATTGATTTAAATGAAGTGAATAAACAATTGGCACAAGATAATCAAGAAATCGCGGATTTAGAAGCAACAATTGCAGCGCAATTGAAAATTTTAGGCGTTGAATAAGGTTAAAAGTAATAAAATATGTTAAAAAATGGGTAAAAGTAACATTTTATCCATTTTTTGACGCTTGGGAACAGCGTAAGTTGAAAGATATTGCTGATTTCTCAAAAGGGAATGGTTACTCAAAATCAGATTTAGTCGAAGATGGCTACCCAGTGATTCTGTACGGCCGCTTGTATACCAAGTATGAAACGGTTATTGAATCAGTTGATACTTTTGCTGAACTGAAAGAAAAATCAGTCATAAGCAAGGGAAACGAAGTCATTGTTCCAGCATCTGGCGAAAGTGCTGAGGATATTGCAAGGGCATCGGTTGTTGAGTTTGCTGGTATTATACTTGGTAGTGATTTAAATATTGTCAGGACAAATAACGAACTTGATCCAACTTTTCTTGCATTGACTATTTCAAATGGTTCTCAGCAAAGAAAAATGAGTAAACGAGCACAGGGAAAATCTGTTGTTCATCTGCATAATTCTGACCTAAAAGAGATAAACTTACTAGTTCCGAAAATTGAGGAACAGAAAGGTATCAGATCATTATTTAAACAACTCGACAACCTCATCACCCTTCATCAGCGTAAGTTAAAAAAGCCAAATTAAGTTAAATTTGAGAGTGATCGCATGATAATATCAACATCTTTATTTTCAAGTTCTTGAATAATATGAAGATATGTTTTTTGTGTTGTTGTCATACTGGCGTGGCCTAGTCGTCTTGCTACACTGGCAATAGATACACCAGCAAAAAGTAGTAATGAAGCATGTGTATGGCGCAATCCGTGAATAGAAATGATTGGAATGTCAGCTTGTTTGCATCTGCGAGTCAGGAATTCGTTAATCGTCGAGTTATATACTTTTTGATTGCATTTGATGAATATTGGGTCATCTTCAGGTAAATCTTTCACGAGTTCTGAAAATTTAATAACGGTTTGCCAGTCAAGTTGTATTTTCCGCGTCGAAGATTGATTTTTGGTTGGTGCAAAACCTGAGTTGGACTTGTAATCCCAAGTTTTATCAACTGTGAGTATTTGATGTGAGAAATCGAAATCTTTTGGTGTTAAAGCTAGTGCTTCAGAAAAACGCATACCTGTTTTGGCAATTAACAAAATAAACCAGTCCCAGTTAATTTCAGGCGGTAGTGTAAGTGTTGTCAGCAATGTATGTAATTCAAACTGATTAAGAAATTTTGTTTTTTTATCTCGCGGTTGTTTACCTTTGATAATAGCCTTACGCGTAGGGTCACGTGGAATCAGCCCCTCGTCAACAGCATCTAAAATTGCACCTTTTAATTGGTGGTGAAAATCCATTGTTGTCTGGCGTTCGTGTTCTTTAGCGTAATGGTTTAATAACTCTTGATAATGAATCCGTGTTAAGTCGTTAATTTTCAAAGTAGGTGCTAACCGAACTAACCATTGATGTGTCATGAAATATTTTGACATAGTCACGTTTCGAATAGCACCTTCTTTATAAACACTAATCCAACGTTTATAGTAAATATGAAATAACTCTGTTTGTGTTGTTTCTTGTAACATTTTTGCCTCTACCTATAGTCTCTTTTAAACATGTTACGTATTTTAGTGATATAACAATGAAAAATGCAATAATTGAAGTAGCAAGGAGACTTTTTTGCAGCAATATATAATCAAGACATGACATATGATATTGTTGATTCCTATGAAAAATTAATGGATAAGTTGCGAAAGTAAGTAGCTTAACTGAATATTCCTAGAGAAAAAGAGTCCGAACTATTGACATAGTCGTATAAGTTTACTTATCTTGGTGTCGAAGTATATGTGACATAATCAGTAAAACAAAAAACCCTTGAATTGGATTTTCTCCAACTCAAAGGGTTAAGTTTATTTTGGATCTTGATTTTCTGGAAATAGATTCATCACGTTTTGACCTTTTGTCAGAACATGTGTCACATAGACTGTATTTTCTGAGCGATCAATGTAAAAGATAGCAAGGTATTGCTTGTAAGGCATAAAATATTGATAATCATTATCCAACTGATCTGTCTCAAAACGATCTCTTATAAATGAGTAACTAGCCGACGAATAGTTCAATCTTTTAGTACCATTCAAAATAGCTGTAATGGTCTTTCTAGCAGTGGGACTTTGATATTGCTTGTTAATGTAATGGCCAATATCAAAGATTTCTTGCTGTGCAATTTCAGTAATCTGGATTTGGTAATCAGTCAAAATGATATTCCGCCAATTCTTCAGTAACCTGCGCGAGCGGTTTTGCTTTATCGCGATGATGCTTGAGTTCGTAATCAGAGCGAGTAAGCAGTTGATTTAATTCTTCAATCGCACTTGCTTGGTCAAATTCACTAGGCACAGTTGTATCAAAAGGCAATTTATTCTGAGCAACAAGTTGCTTAGATGCCATGACCACAAAGGTATTAAAGTTCAAGCCAAGTGCCTCTAGTTTGGCTTGAACTTGTTGTTTTAAATCGTCATCCATGCGGATACGGCTCCTATGATGGAATTACGGACAAAAATGTTCGATATAATTAAATCATAGGAGATTTATTATGGATAAAAATAAGCATAAAACAAATCGGTACTCTGTTGAATTCAAGTCATCTTTAGTGGCTTTACATCAATTAGGACGTTCGGCTAATTCGTTAGCCAAAGAATATCATGTTAGTGTTTCTTCTGTTACTAAATGGATTAATCAAGCTGACCCGGATAATACTAAAATATTGTCTCCTTCTGAATCTGCTCTTCTCAAAGAGAATAGACGCCTCAAGGAGGAACTTGATATTTTAAAACGTGCAGCGGTGCTTTTGGCAAGAAACTCTTAAAACATGGTCGTCAAACTGTATTAAACCTTGTGACGCTTAATCTCAAAGCCAATCACCGCTTAACGCGCATTCTTCAGGTTCTTCACATTCCTCGTTCAACCTTTTATGGTTATCTGCATTGGCAACCAAGCCAAACTAAACAACATCAAACGGCTCGTTTTAAAAATTTGGTCTGATTATCCAATGTATGGCTATCCAAGAATTACAGTTGCTCTAAGGAAACAATTGCATCAGGCCATTAGTGAGCACTTGGTCTATCAACTGATGAAAGAACTCGGCATCAAATCTCTGATGGTTAAGAAAATTAATAAGCCGAGCACACAAGTGAACTGCCCTCAGCGGCCGAATTTAATCAAAGAATTAAGCCATTACAATCATGTTTTGTTAACGGATATTACTTATATTCCTGTGAACAATCACTGGGTGTATCTGGCTAGCGTTTATGAGCCAGATACACGTCAAGTAGTGGCTCATCATATTGGGCATACGATGACAAAAGAATTAGCAGTCGCCCCTGTTAAGACAGCACTATTATTGGGATATCAGCCAGAAATCATACATAGCGATATGGGTAGCCAATACACGAGTGACTTATTTGAGAGCCAGTTAAAAACAGCTAACATTAAGCACTCGTATTCCAGAAAGGGACGACCTGGGGACAATGCAAGGATTGAAAGTTTTCACTCACTATTAAAGCGTGAATACGTCAACACGAAGCATTTTGACAATATCGACGAAGTGATTGCGGGAATAGATCAGTATATTCGTTGGTATAACCAAGACCGAATTACATTAATAGCCTAAAAAACGCCTAACAGCTATTAAGCGGGTGAGCGTTTATTTGGTGATGATAGCAAAATAAAAATTTAGTACGATATAACTCATGTTGGCATATTCAATCAATAGTTGAGCTGTCACATAATTTTATTCACTTATTTTTGTCCGAATTCTTGACTTATGAACCATGGCAAGATAGTATTCAAATGCGACTTCTAAATTTGGCACATGCTGCGATTCTAAAATGTCCCGTACGCCTTCGTATTCGCCGCGTTTGAAGTCTAAAAGCGTGTCATCTAAATCAAATATGATGTTTTTAATCATTAGTTGGTTACCTCCATTCAATATTTTATAATAGTTATTTGATATATTGATTTAAAAAAATTTCTTGTCTTCGTTCGCCTTTTCCATTTTTTGTCTTAGGTACTCACTCGTGCGTAGGCGTATTTCATAGTTGTTCACCAGATTTACTTATCTGTTTAGCTATAACTATTTGTTTTTCTCGCTCTGCAATTGCACGTTCTAAACTGTTAGGATAGATTAGATTTATTACTTTAATCGCATAATCTGATGAAACAATAGCATGACCTCGCATATGTCCAACAGCAATAGATTGAGCAAATACTCTAGCCGAATACTTACTTATTTCTGTTTCAGATTCTTTTGCCAATTCATTTGCTAAAAATCCTGCTTGTCTTAAATGATACGCACTACACGTACCATTGATTCTATTTTCTAGAACTTTTTCTGTTTCTTTAATTCGTTTATCAACTTTTAATTTATTATCAAAATATTGTTTAAATCTTTGAGAATTTGTAATTGCCCAATTAGCCAACTGTTTTTGAGGTAGTTCACTCAAAATAGTTTCTAATTCAATACGAAGAGATAAATCATCCAGTATCTTTATTTTGTAAGGGCTTGGAATCTTTATTCGTTGATTTTTTTCGTGGTCATTCCAAGCAAAATCATTCTTTTTATAGTTCGTTTCATCTTTCATTAAATCTTTCCTTTTCTTTATCAAAATATATCCCAAAATAAAATACCTTTAAAGTTAATTATATATCATTAACTACATTTACTTTAAGTTAAATAAAACAAAATCCCTATACAATACTGTATAAGGATTTTTAATATGCCCCCTGCAGTGACCTCCCCATTGCTTATTTTAGTCGGAATCATGATGATGGGCGAATTTAAAAAGATTTCATGGGAGTCATTGGAATTTGCGTTACCGGGCTTCTTTACTTCGGTATTTATGGCGCTTAGTTATTCAATTTCTTATGGCATTCCAGCTGGGTTTATTTTCTTCATTATTGTCAAGTTTACGTTGGGGAAATTCAAAGAAGTTTCACCAGTATTATTGATTGTATCAGCATTCTTCTTGATTAATTTTATAGCACTTGCTTTCATTTAATTCAAATAATACTATTTTATCAAACATAATCAACCGCTTATCACAAAAGCGGTTTTTTAGTGCCTAAAATTGCTAAGATAAAAGCATAAACGAGAGATAGGAGAGATGATACATGTTAAAGTGATTTATGATCAGGTTGTTACATTTGATAGCACAATCATAGTTATGGGAGTAGAAATATGGAAATAAAAATCACAGTTGACGAGTCAATTGATGGTGTTGAAGTTGCCATATCAGGTAACGATATTGAGCAAATGACCGCTATTGCCAAGCAGATACAAAATAAAAAAGTTGAAACAAATAAATTAGTGGTTAAAACAGGTGATGGTATTCAGGTGGTCACACAATCAGATATATTGTTTGTTGAAAGTTTTGGCAACGAGTTATCATTAACTTGCAATAATAAACAAACATTAGTGACACGGAAAACGTTGAAACAATTTTTAGCTGGCGACACTGCGCGATTATTTGTTCAAATATCGAAATCGATGGCAATAAACATGAATGCTTTAATACGTATGGAAGCCGCATTTTCTGGTAATTATTATGCTTTTTTGACAGATGAGACACGAGTGACGGTGTCAAGGCGGTTTATTAAAGGTATTTTAAAGCGGTTAGAAGGGAGTACGGAAGATGAGATACTTTAAAGAAGGCATAATCTATTTATTTGTTGGTGTTGGTATTGGATCCTTTATTTCACTACTATCATTTACGCTATATCAAGGGACACCTTCGATCAAACAGTTTCTTTTATTAATGACAATGAGTGCGATAATGGGGTTATTATCTTTGATATATGAGCTTGATAACATGGCGTTTGTGACACAATTGATCAGTCATCTGATTTTAGAAATGCTGACCTATGGGTTCTTCATATGGCTAACTTTTGGGAGTGTTATGATTGCATTGACAAATATACCAACATTTATTATCAGTTATGTGATTATTTTCGTTGTTTTTAGAAAACAAGGACAAGCTAATGCACGTCGTATTAATGCTAAATTAGCTGATAAGAAACGAGAATAGTTGATGATAAAAAGCGATGCAATAGGGTTATACCCTATTGCATCGCTTTTTAGTAATTATCGCGTTAAAATGCTTAATTGGTCCTTTTATGATCTTTAACCATGTAAAATAGACCAATCATAATAAACGCAACCGGAAACATAAAAAAGTTAGGAATCGCTGAATTTAAAAACCCATATAGCAATAAACCGATGCCTACTAATGTGACAACATAGCCACGATAGGGTTTAATTGCAAGTGCAAATTTTGAGTTGCGGTAAACGAATGTTGAAAAAAGTGCGATAAAAATTAGTACAATGATGAGTGTTGTTGGCATGAGATATCCTTTTATTAATAGTTATATTAACAAGTATACATGAGTCAATAGCAACGTACAACTTACCCGAACATGCCCGTAATCTGTTAAAATTAAGAGAGATAATTCAAGAAAGATATGAAATCATAACTTATGCCTAACTACCTTATTTTAACTGAAAAGCCATCAGCGGCAGCCAATTTTGTCAAAGCATTAGGCGGCAAAACCGGAACATTTAACAATTTCACCTACAAAATTACCAATCTTCGCGGACACGTGATGACACTCAAAGATCCCGAAGAAATGGTTGCAGAAGACTTGAAAAAACAATATAAATCTTGGTTAGTCAAGCATTTACCATGGGATTTAAATGATTTTTCTTGGGAACGAACGTATATTCGTCAGCGAAACATGCGTACTGGTAAAACTGAATCAACTAAAAAATTAATTGATGAGCTTAAAAAAGAAGCCAAGACAGGTTATGATGCCATTGTGATTGCGACTGACACGGATCCATCAGGTGAAGGCGAATTATTGGCATGGGAGGCATTAGACGCGATTAAATGGCGTGGTCAAGTGCTACGAGTCAATTTCATGGATGAGTCCGCAACAGGCATTAAAACAGCCATGATGAATTTGCGTGACGTCTCAGACAAGCAGCAAGACGGCGAGTATATTAAAGGCGAGAGTCGTAACCGTTGGGATTTTGCATCAATGCAACTCACGCGAATTGCGACAACTGCTGCCAAAAAGCAGGGGTTTAAAGTGGTTGCGCGTGAAGGCCGTTTGAAATCGGTCATTGTTTGGCAGATATATGCCCAACTACTAGCTATTAAAAATTATGTAAAGAAACCTTACTTTGAAGTCAAATTTAAGGACCCAGTTGGGCATACTTTTGGTCGCGTGACACCAGATGGTGATGTCATACCTTGGCGTTTTTCAACAAAAGATGATGCGCAAAAGGATATGGCGCAATATCATGAGAGTGCAGTTGCTAATGAAAAACACCAAACACGTACGCAGGCGCCGGGAAAATTGCTTGATTTGGCAGGATTGGCTTCTATTTTAGCACCGCGTGGTTTTTCATCAAAGGAAGTTTTGAGTACCTATCAAAAAATGTATGAGGCACAAGTGGTGTCATATCCACGTACAGAAGACAAAACTGTGACGCCGGAACAATTTAATGACTTACTACCTAAAATTGACCAAATTGCACAGCTTGTTAATGTTGATACGAGCTTGTTAACGCATCGTCAACCACGTCCAACACACGTCAAAAAGCAAGGTGCTCACGGGGCCAACCGACCTGGTGAAAATCTACCAACAAGCTTAGCAAGTTTAACTAAATTTGGACCAAGTGCACAAGCAATTTATGATATTTTAGCTAAAAACTATCTAGCAATGCTCGCTGAAGACTATGTTTATGATCATGTGACAGCTGATTTGAAAGATTATCCATTGTTCAAAACAGCTTTTAATATACCAATTGAAATGAACTTTAAAGCTGTTTATGATTCTCAGCGAGCGATTAAGGTTGAGGAAGATATCGAAGACGATAACACTGGGCAATTAGGGCCAATTGCCCAACCATATTTGTATGAAGGGGCTAACAAGAAGCCACAAACACCGACAACTAAATGGATCATGGCATTCTTAGAAAAGCATCATGTGGGTACCGGTGCGACACGGGTGTCAACGTTATCTGAAATGAGTCGCGGCACAAAAGCCATGATCAAAGAAACACGCGGCAAGCTCACGTTGACTCAAACTGGTGATGTGTCTGCGGTAATGGTTAAAGATACATGGATTGCGTCGCCCAAAATTACGAAACGGCTATTTGAAATGATGGATCAAGTGGGACAATTTGAAATCTCGATGCCAAAATTACTTGATTCGATCACACAAGTCGTTGAACATGACATGCCGATTATGTTAGCAAATGCTGACGACCTTGAACCGCTATTAGGTAAGCCAAAAGCTACACCAAAACGACAAGTTAGCGAAAAAATGACGGGTATATTTAAAGGTGAAGAAATTACTTTTGCCAAATCATGGAGCGGGCATAGTTTTACAGATGATGAATTGACTAAACTATTAAATGGTGACGACATCAGTTTTGATGCGAAATCAAAACGTGGTAAAGCATATACCGCGAGTGGTAAAATGGCTAAGCAAACATTTAAAGGTAGTGTATTTTATGGGTTTAAGTTGAATCCAAAGTGATGAACTGTTATGGTAATGATAGGGGGAATAAGACATGACATTTTTAAAAAAGAAACCTGATCTACTATCATATTTAGAAACAATACATTTAGACGCCAGTGTAGAGCAGGCGCTGGTTGATCGTGCAATTGTACAATTAAAAAAGAAGACCTATGAGCGTAGGGTGATTGTGACTCTTGCATCTGGATTCCGCCAGTTGGCGTTAGAACAAAAAATTTCTAAAGCAGGTTTGGCGTTATATACTAAGTTACAAAAGCCAAATATTGGGGATGATGTTGGGTTAACTGCGGGGCTATGGTTTTAAAAATAAAAAAGCAAAACACTTTTTGTTACGACAAGAAGTGTTTTGCTTTTTTATTTGCTATGGTCAAGTAACATTTAAAGCAAACCTAAATATCATTGTATTGCCAAATTCGTTAATAGTGAACATGAGTTGTTTTTAAAAAGCTTCTACTAATTGTTGTGTTGGGTGTGTTTAATACATATTGCCATGATATTGTATTTAATATTATTGGTACATAAGTTATGAAGAGAAACATAACGGTATATGGCATTTTAAATGTTTATAAATGTGAGAATAGCTAACGTATAAAAAACAAATTTTAATAATAGGTGGTAAAATTTCATATATATTTAAGAAAGGAGAAATATATATGAAAATTAAAGACATAACGGCAATTGTTAAAATACTGAATCATAATCATTTGAGTCAAATCCATTTTAAGCAAGATGAATTTGAAATAGATGTGTCAAAAGAATGGCGAAGCACCTCTAAAAATGATTTGGGCATAGATGAAAAAAATGAAGATAGTATCTCTGAAGAAAACTATATTATTTCTTCAACCATTGGAACTTTCTATTCATCGGCTGATCCTGATTCAAAGCCTTTTATAGACGTGGGAGATAAAGTGAATTCTAATACCGTAGTTGGTATTGTTGAGGTAATGAAAATGATGACTAATGTTCTTGCAAATAACGATGGCAAGATTGACCAAATTTTAGTGTCAAATGGTGAAACAATCGAATATGGTCAAAAACTATTTAGGTTAGAATAATGTTAAATATAGAAGGAAGGACTATTAAAGTTTTAATTGCTAATCGAGGTGAAATTGCTATCAGAATAATTCGAGCAGCAAAATTGTTAGGGTTTAAAACTGTTGCTGTTTACTCTTCAGCAGACAAAAATTCTTTGCACGTTGCTATGGCTGATGAAGCTATTCAAATTGGTCCAGCAAACGCAGTAGATAGTTATTTAAAACAGAATGCTATTCTAGTTGCCGCTGAAATAACAAATTCGGATGCGATTCATCCTGGATATGGTTTCTTGTCTGAAAACGCAGAGTTTGCCGAAAAAGTAGAAGCAACAGGACGTATATTTATAGGACCCTCAAGTACAACCATAGGAAACATGGGGGATAAGGCAATGGCTCGTAAGCTAATGTCTGCAGCGGGGGTTCCAATTGTTTCAGGAAGTGAGAATTTTTTTAATGACGTTGAAACGGGATTAGAACAGGCGCAAAAAATTGGCTATCCTATCATGCTAAAGTCTGTGGCGGGTGGTGGTGGTAAAGGTATGCGATTGATACAGGATCAAGAAAATTTTAAAGAATTGTTTGAATTAGCACAGAATGAAATTATGTCATCAGTTGGTGATAATCGTATGTATATCGAAAAGTTTGTAGTTAATCCGCGACATATTGAAGTGCAAGTTCTGGGAGATGGCGCAGGGAACGCAATAGTTTTAGGTGAACGTGACTGCACGATTCAAAGTCACCATCAAAAAGTAGTTGAGGAAGCACCGAGCAATATTTTAGATAATAAGACGCGTCAGGAAATGCTGAGTGTGTCACTTACAGCAACCAAAATGATGAAATATCGTAGTGCAGGCACGTTTGAATTTCTTTATCAAGGACCAAGTAACTATTATTTCATGGAAATGAATACAAGAATTCAAGTGGAGCATGCCATTTCAGAAGAAGTTTCAGGAATAGATTTAGTAACAGCACAATTACAACTCGCTTCTGGGACAAAATTGGATCAAATTATAATTGGTGCCAAACACAAATATGCTATAGAAGCAAGGGTTTCTGCCAAATCTGCAGGTGAAATTAAAGGGCTACATATACCAGGTGGCTTAGGTATTCGTATAGAAACAGCTTTATATCAAGGATATACGATATCACCTCATTATGATGCAATGATTTTAAAAATTATCGCATCGGGGACATGCCGAGAAGAGGCATTAAAAAGATTACAAATCGCAATTGAAGAGACTGTAATTTTAGGAGTAGAGACAAACTTAGATTTGTTAATGCGAATTATTAATCATCCAGATTATATTTCCAACGAAAATAAAACAAATATTGATTGGTTAGACAACATGCTAAAAAAATAGGAGAAGTCGTCATATGACACCAACAGAATTTAGACATTTAGTTCGTAAAAATGATTATCAAAAATCGACGGCGGGAATTTGTCCAGGATTTGCACAAGCAAATTTGTTGGTGCTACCAAAGGTTGATGCGTATGACTTTTTACTGTTTGCACAACGGAACCCAAAACCTATTCCTATTTTAGAAGTGACGGAAGTGGGAAGTAGAAAATTAAGTAGACTTGGGGTAGACACGGACATTGCTAAGGATTTTCCAAAGTATAGAATTTATCGTGACGGTCAATTAATTAATGAATATTTGACGATTGAAAATTATTGGCGAGAGGACCTAGTCAGTTTTCTAATTGGTTGTAGCTTTTCCTTTGAGGACTTATTGATTCAATCAGGCATTGAGATACGACATATTACTGAAAATGTAAACGTACCAATGTTTAATACCAATATACCATTGCACCCTGCTGGAAAATTTTCTGGAAATGTTGTTGTCAGCATGAGACCTATTAAAAGTAGTAAAATAGCTACTGCAGTAAGTGTGACAAACAGGTTGCCCGCAGTTCATGGTGCACCAATTCAAATTGGTAATCCTGAAGAAATAGGTATTTTTGATTTGACGAATCCAGACTTCGGTGATGCAGTCACAATAAACAATGATGAAATACCTGTTTTTTGGGCTTGCGGCGTTACACCACAAGCGGCAGTTATGGCATCAAAGCCAAGTTTTGCAATGACGCATTCACCCGGACACATGTTAGTGACAAATTTATCAAATAAGGAGTTAATAGTGTAAATATTATGGTAAAAGTAGACTTTAATTCGGATTTAGGAGAAAGTTTTGGTAATTATACAATTGGATTAGATTCTGAAATTTTAAAACAAGTGACATCTGCAAACATTGCTTGTGGTTTTCATGCTGGTGATCCACTAATCATGGAAAAGACAGTAAAATTAGCCTTAAATGAAAACGTTTCAATTGGCGCACACCCTGGTTTTCCAGATTTGCAGGGTTTTGGTCGTCGGAATATTGATATGAAGTTAGATGAGATAAAATCAATGGTGGCTTACCAGGTTAGTGCACTCACTGCTTTTGTCCCAAATCATAAGCTTCATCACGTTAAAGCTCATGGGGCATTGTATAATTTGGCAGCAAAAAACAGAGAAATTGCGGATGCTGTTGTAGCAGGTATTAAATTAGTCGATTCAGAAACTATCGTTTATGGCTTAGCAAATAGTGAATTAATTGCCGCTGCTAAATATGCTAAAATGAATTTTGCTCAGGAAGTATTTGCAGATAGAAACTATCAAGCAGATGGCTCATTGGTACCAAGAAGTCAGCTTAATGCTGTTATCACTGATCCAGATGAAGCAGCTCGTCGTGCGCTTAATATGGTTAAGAATAAATCGATTTTGTCAATTACTGGTGAAATGATTCCGCTCGAAGTTGACTCAATTTGTGTTCATGGAGATAATCAATTTGCAATTGATTTATCAAGAAAAATAAGGCAAACGTTGATAGACAATGGCATTGATATTACCAGTGATATTGACGTAAGAGGATAATTAAATGGATCAGAATAAAACAGAAAAAAACATTGAATTACCGGTTAATAAAAGAAGTCCACGATCAGTTGCAATGGGAGCAGCATTTGTTATGGCAATGGCAGCTGTTGGGCCAGGGTTTTTGACTCAAACAGCGACTTTTACCAGCCAATTAGGGCCAAGTTTTGGGTTTGCTATTTTAGTTACAATCATTATTGATATTGTTGTTCAGCTGAATATTTGGCGTATTATTACAGTTTCAGGTAAGCATGCCCAACAAATTGCAAATGATATTTTCCCTGGGTTGGGCTACTTTTTAACGTTTTTGATCGTTGTTGGTGGTTTCTTCTTTAATATTGGGAATGTTGCTGGTGCTGGTCTCGGACTGAATGTTCTGTTTGGAATTTCAGCGGAAAATGGCGCAATTATTGCTGCGGTATTGGCTATTATTGTTTTTGTGGTAAGAAATGCACTTTTAGTTATGGATCGTACTGTGCAAGTATTAGCAGTAGTCAAAATTGCAATTTTGATTTATATACTTTCCGTTGCAACTGTGCCCGTCGGTTTAGCAGTTAAGCACACTTTTTTGCCAACTAATATTGATTTTTATGCCATTGTTACCATTGTTGGCGGAACAGTTGGTGGGTACATTTCTTTTGCTGGCGGCCACCGCTTGTTAGAGGGGGGCGTTCATGGTCAAAAAGGTTTGAAATATGTAAATGAAGGCGCACTTTCTGGCGTTGGGATTGCATCAGTTATTCGTGTTATGCTGTTTTTGGCAGGCTTGGCTGTGGTCATAGCTGGACATAAGCTTGATCCATTAAATCCTGCTGCTGATATATTTAAGATTGCCGCGGGTAACTTTGGTTATAAGTTCTTTGGCCTGTTACTGTTCGCAGCTGGAATGACTTCAATTCTCGGATCCACGTTTACTTCAGTGTCATTTATGAATTATTCGCAGAGTCCAGAGGACGTGGTTAAGTTTCAAAAATACCGACCATATTTAGTTATCGGATTTATTGCGATTTCGACTTTAGTTTTCTACATAGTTGGGAAGCCTGTTCAAATTTTGATTTTTGTTGGTGCAATCAACGGTTTAATTTTGCCAATTGCCTTAGGTATTCTATTGATTGGTGCGTATAAAAATAAAATCATGGGAAAAGATTACAAACATCCTATATTTCTAAGCATTTTTGGTTGGATTGTTGTTTTATTTATGGCATTTGCGGGAATTGAGACACTAATTAATACACTGTAAAAAGGAGATTAAATGTATCCAAGAATTTTTTTTTCTGGTGACACAAGTATCAATGTAGAATTCGACAATGTGATTTCTGAAAAAGTAAATAATCAAATTTTAGAAATAGCTGAAATTGTTGCAAGTCAACACATTATAGGCATTATCGATATTGTACCTGCTTATCGAGAGGTGACTTTTGTTTTCAATCCTTTGCTCATTAATATTGAAAAATTTCAAGAGTTTTTACAAAAGCAGGTTGTGAATTTACCAAAAAATTTGAATACAAAAATTGGTAAAATATTTGATGTGCCAGTTTTGTATAATCAAACAGTTGGTTTAGATTTGTTAGAGGTAGCTGATTACCATAACCTTTCAGTGGAAGAAATAATTAAAATCCATTCTGATAAAGAATATAGAATCTACATGCTAGGATTTCTACCAGGATTTGCATATCTTGGTGGTCTAGATTCAAGACTGCATACACCTCGGAAAGACACGCCTCGTCTACAGATACCTGCGGGATCGATAGCAATTGGTGGTGAACAAACTGGCTGTTACCCCGTAGAATCACCGGGAGGATGGCAGATTATAGGCAGGACACCTTTAATGATGTTTAATCCGAATCATCCAGAAATTAAATTGCATGCAGGGGATAAAATGAAGTTTTATTCAATTAATGAAAGTGAATATTCACGATTAAGCGATATTAGTTTCAATGATTATTTTGCTGAGGAGATTATGGTATGAATAATGTCAAGATCTTGGAATCAGGAATTCTTGCAACAATACAAGATGGCGGTAGAATTGGACATCAAGGTGAAGGCGTTATAAACTCAGGTGTTATGGATTCGCTTGCTTATCAAATTGGCAATGCTCTGGTTGGCAATAATTTATCACATAATCCTGCAAGTATAGAATTTGGCGTTAATGGTGGAAAAGTCAAATTTTTAACTTCAAGTGTTGTTGCTATTACGGGTGCGCGTGTTGATTTAAAAAGAAATGATGTTTTAGTGTCTCAAGATGTGCCAATTTATGTGGAAAAAAATGATGTTTTAGATTTCACGCATGTTATTCAGGGACGATTTGTATACTTTAATATTGCTGGTGGAATTAAAGTGCCAAAAATCATGGATTCACATGCAACCAGTATTACAATTAATTTAGGCGGATTCAATGGTAGAAGACTCAAAAATGGTGACCTGTTACCTATTTTAAGTTTATCGGAGACTGGTATTACTAACATGCAAAAAATATCGCCAAAAATTCCTAATAATGCAACCAGTTTTTCAGTAAAGTCTAAAATACGCATTGTAAATGGCCCAGAATTTGATTGGTTTTCTGAAATAGCATGGCAAAAGCTATTGAATGAGCCGTTTACATTGGGAAAACATCTCAATCGAATGGGTTATAGAATAGATGGCCCTATTATTGAATACAAGCTAGAAAACTTATTATCAGAAGCCAATATAAATGGTGCTATCCAGGTATCACGTGACGGGCAACCTATTATTTTGATGGCTGACCGAGCCACCCATGGTGGATATCCTGTTATTGCAAAAGTTATTGCCGCTGATTTAGGCGTTTTAGCACAATGGCCACAAAATAAGCCAATTTATTTTGAAACCGTACAATTGAAACAGGCGTGGTATTTTTTACAAAAACAAGCAAATATTGTTTCAAGTATTTGTAGTGATCAACCATGGCAAGTTGTGATGCCACAAAGAATGATGGCAAATAAAATAGAACAGCTGTTTTTGAAAAAATAGTGCAATGGTACATGATTATGTTAAAATTTGATGCAAATACGAGTGACTTATTGTAACATCAGTACCATTTTTTGGTGAAATATGTAATTATATTTTACAAGTTACCATGAGCTTTTAAGTGTTGAAGTATTAAAAAATTGACCCATAAAGACGACTAGAATTTATTTCTAGTCGTCTTTAGTTTTAGTTGTCATTATTGATGCTAAATTTTGTGATTCAAGTAAAACGAGCGTTATGATAGCAACCATTTACTAAACCAACGATGATGTTTAGCCATTAATGATAGTGAAGTATCAAAATAATTGAACAAATAAGTTTTTTAAAAATTGTGCAATGTGTACAAAAAAAAGAAAAAAGTTGTTTATTTTACTTATATCATGTATGATTATTTTTAATCACTATTTAATCTTATAGTTGTGTTTGCGTTGGTTAATCCCTGAAACGCTTAATACAAAGTATAAAATAATTAGAAAAATGATATTTATGTAATGTTTTAGAAAGTGAGAGGTGATTTATGACTAATTTTTTTCAACCACATCTTATCTGGCAATATTTACCTGATGTTTTGTCTGCATTGCCGACGACGTTGCTACTGACATTAGTAGCAACTATCATTGGTGTCATTGTTGGCGCAGGGATTGCTTTTGTACGAATGGAGAATACGCCAATTTTCAAACAAATTGCGATCGTATTTACATCATTTATTCGAGGGACACCAATTTTAATACAAATGTTTTTGGTTTATTATGGGTTGCCGTTATTTTTGGGATATGTTGGCATTAATACAGACTCAGTGAACGCGCTTGTTTACTTATTTATTACTTATGGTTTGAATATGGCTGCATTTTTATCAGAAATCATTCGAGCCGCTCTAGAAAGTGTGCCAGCGTCACAACGTGAGGCAGCTTTGGCATCTGGGTATACGAAACAACAGATGTATTTTAAAATCATTTTTCCTCAGGCTGTTAACATTGCGATGCCTAGTTTTGCGACTATGGTTATTTCATTGTTACAAGATACATCATTGGCGTTCACTATTGGTGTTCTGGATGTTGTTGGAAAAGCAAAGGCCTTAGGAACTGCTACTTTTCATACAGTAGAAGCCTACATTAGTGCCATGATTATATTTGTTGTTTTAAGTTTTATTTTAGAAAGGATTTTCAGATTAATTGAAAATAAAAGTAACTATTCATCGCAGCGGATGCCTATTGTAGCCGCTAATCCAGTGATACCAGTAATCAAGAGCCCAGATACAAATTAAACGCCATGTCATGGTGTTAGAGGAGAATATTATGAAAAATAAAACAGGATATACAAGAAGCATTTTGATTGCCGCAGGCATCATTATCATTGTGATTATTGGTATTATGATCATGCATAATTCAGGAAAAAGTAGTCAATCGTCGTCAACAGTTCAGACGATCAAAGTCGGTTCAGGTAACGATGGCCAACCATTTGCCTATCTGGATAAAGATGGTAAACCAGCAGGTATGGATATTGCATTACTTGAAGCCATTGATAAAAAGTTGCCGCAGTATAAATTCAAATTGACTTTGTCAGATTTTCCCACGTTAATTACAAATTTAAAAAGTGGTAAAACGACGATGGCAATGTATCAAATTGAACAGAATGCAGAGCGTAAACAAGACTTTAAGTTTGGAAAAGTTGGCTATACAGTTTGGGATACCTTACTAGCCACCAAAAAATCAACAGGGGTTTTGAATTCATTTAGCGATGCTAAAGGCAAAAAGCTTTATGTTACAAACGCAACAAACCAAGCGACATTGACGGATGCCTATCTTAAGTCAAATGCAAAAGCATACACAGTTGTGCGGGGCACGTATACGATGGAACAGGTTGCCCAAGGATTTGCTTCTACGCAATTTGATGTTTATCCCGCGCCCAAATATTCAATTGATCTGTTAAATCGTCAATTCAAGACAAATTTGGTTTATGGTAAATCTGTCAATCATTCCAATGCCTATCCAATGTTCAATAAAGATGCTGATCCAAAGTTAGTTGACGCTGTTAACAAAGTAATGGCAGAACTTAAAAAAGATGGCACACTTAAAAAATTGAGTAACGAGTGGTTGAAGGGCGATTACGTACCGAAAGATTAATGGAGGCCTGCTATGATTTTAGATTTAGGATTTATATTTCAAGTGATCATTAGTATTGTACGTTATGTACCTGTTACCATTTATATGGCTGTTGTGAGTTTGATTATTGGCGGGGGATTGGGATTAGTTGTGGCGCTCGTGAGATATTATCAGGTGCCTGTATTGTCACAGTTATTTTCTATTATGATTACAATATTAAAAGGTGTGCCGCTCATATTAGTCTTTTTAATTATATTTTTGGTAGCCTCTCAAAATTTTAATCATTTAGCTCAGGCAGTGGGGCTGAAAATGACCTATGGTGATTTACCAATGAGTATTTTGGCCATTATTGGATTGTCTTTGATGGCTATGGTTGGTTTGAGTGAAGCGTTTCGTGGTGCATTTGAATCAGTTAAACAGGTACAATTTGATGCCGCTCGATCACTTGGTATGACAAATTTGCAGACAATTAGACGCGTATTAATACCACAATCATTTCCAGTGGCACTCCCTATGATTATTAATATGTTAATTAATTTGATTAAAGGGACTGCACTTGCGTCACTAGTTTCTGTTGTCGAAATATTTTCGGCTGCAACACAAGCAGCAAGCTCTAATTACAAGTATTTTGAAGCGTATATTGCGGCGGCTATCATTTATTGGGTCATGACAATTCTAATCGAACGTGGCGCGCGTTTGCTTGAAATACGTTTAGATCGCAAGACAAGGAGGAAAGCTTAACAATGATTGAAGTTAAAAATCTGCACAAAAGTTTTAATGACAACGAAGTCATTAAGGGTGTTGACCTATCTCTGAATGAAGGAGAAGTGGTCACGATTTTAGGCCCATCAGGATCAGGCAAAACGACTTTTCTACGATGCTTAAATTTTTTAGAAACAGCTGATTTAGGATCTATCAAAGTCAATGATCAAATAGTAGAATTTGGTCAAACGAGTGCTAACGAGATTTTACAACTACGTCGGAAAATGGGTATGGTCTTTCAAAACTATGCCCTTTTTTTAAATAAAACGGCAAAACAAAATATTATGGAACCGATGGTACTTGTTCATGGTTATAGTGTTGAAAAAGCAGAACATCGTGCAAATGAACTGCTAGAATCAATTGGCCTTTCGGAACACGGTGATTATTACCCGTCACAACTATCTGGTGGTCAGAAACAACGCATCGGAATAGCTCGAGCAATAGCTACGCGGCCAACTGTACTATTATTCGACGAACCAACAGCGGCCTTGGATCCTGAACTTGTGGGAGAAGTTCTCAAAGTTATGAAAGCCGTTAAAAATACAGGGGTTGCTATGATTGTCGTGACACACGAAATGCAGTTCGCCTACGAAGTGAGCGACCGTGTCATTTTCATGAGTGATGGTCGGATCGTAGAAGAAGGCACACCACACCAAATATTTGAAGAACCTCAAGAGGCACGAACCAAGGCATTTTTAAGCCGCTTTACAGTCAAATAAAATGACTAATTTATAAGGAGATTATGCGACATGTCAAAACTTAGTTATCAATTTGCAACACGAGTGGCCGCTTTGCAGGTCAATCCGTTACGAGAACAAGCGAAAAATAGTCAAACGGTTGATCATTATATTAAATTAACCTATGGATATCCCAGCAATGAAGCATTTCCTGTTGATAAGTTAGCTAAACTTTCTGACAAAATATATCGAGAACATGCTTTTGATTTTATGCAATATGGTGAAAGTGAAGGTATTCCTAAATTAAGATCACAAATTAAAGCGCGTCTGCATAAATATCAAGCGCTCAATATAAGTGATAATGATTTGTTAATTACTTCAGGATCGACACAAGGAATGGATTTGGTTTTTAAACTATTTGTAAACGAAGGTGATACAGTGTTAACCGAAGAACAGACATTTGTTGGCGCTGTTAATGCAATTAAATCTTATGGTGGCTACGCACAAGGATTGCCATTTGATGATGCAGGATGCATTGACACAGAAGTTTTGCGTGCAACGCTAGCTGCTGATACGTCTCATCAGATTAAATTATTATATTTAATTCCGACATTTCAAAATCCTATGGGCACCTCGATGACTTTAGAAAAAAGACAAGCGGTTTATGATATTTGTAAACAGTATCAGGTTATGATTTATGAAGATGATCCTTACGGTGACTTATTGTACACTGATAAAACAGCTATACCAAAAATTAAATCATTAGATGATGTGGGGATCGTCATTTATGCTGGTTCTTTTTCAAAAATATTAGCACCAGGATCGAGATTAGGATACTTACTAGCGCCAACAGCGGTATTTGATCAACTAATTTTGGTCAAACAGGTGGCTGATTCCTTTTCAAATTTGTATTGGCAGTACTTGGCCAGCCAATTATTTGAAGATTATGACTTCAATAAGCATATTGAACATTTACGTCAGTTATATCGCCTTAAATTAGAAACAATGATTAATGCTTTGCGAGCAAAATGTCAAAAAAATATGTCATTTAGTGTACCAGAGGGTGGTTATTTTGTGTCAATTAAATTAAATGATGACATTGATGGCGATGCATTCTATGATGAAATTACGCAACGTCAAGTCGGCGTTATTCCTGGTAATATTATGAGTGCTGCAGGCAAAGGGTATGAAAAGTATTTTAGATTAAATTTTACGTTGCCAACGTTGGTTGAAATTGAAAATGGTATTTCTCGTATTGGTGCAGCTGCAGAAGCAGCCAAAAAATGATAACTTTTTGTATTGGATATCGCGTTACTAAAATATAATAAGACGAACAATAGGAGGTTGGCTATGAGTTTTATTGAAATTAAGAATGTTCACAAATCTTTTTATCAAACAGAAATTTTAAAAGGCATTGATTTAACGTTACATAAAGGCGAGGTGATTGTTATTTTAGGACCATCTGGTTCTGGTAAAACGACGTTTTTGAGATGCCTTAATACCCTAGAAAAAGCTGATAAAGGGCAAATTAAAATAGATAATGTGACAAAAGATTTTACAAAAAAAGATCGCCATAATACTCGTGATTTAATTTTAAAAACGGCTATGGTTTTTCAAGGGCACGCGCTGTTTGGCAACATGACGGTATTACAAAACGTGATTGAAGGTTTAATCAGAGTCAAAAAAATGAATCGAGATGCTGCAAAGAAAATTGGCATGATGACATTGGCCAGAGTTGGCCTATCTGATCGGGTAAATTATTATCCAGTTCAGTTGTCTGGTGGCCAGCAGCAACGTGCAGGCATAGCCAGAGCAATGGCTATGCAACCAGAACTATTATTGTTTGATGAACCGACTAGTGCGTTGGATCCCGAATTAGTCGGGGAAGTGCTATCAGCTATGAAAGAATTAGCACAAGAAGGACACACGATGATTGTCGTAACGCATGAGATGCAATTTGCTTATGAAGTAGCAGATCGTGTGTTGTATATGGAAGGCGGTGTGATTGTAGAGCAAGGCACGCCACAAGATCTATTCAATTCACCTCAAGATGAACGTACAAAAAAATTTTTAACGCGTTTATCAGGTAAAAATTTTGAAACCGTTGCCTTAGCAACATAAAATCTTGAATTTATTAGTCAATCAACTAGCGATATTACTTCCTGTTTTTAAAAATGTTATTGCGGTGTGCAAGCATGTGAATGAACTTGTTTGACATGGTCATTGACAATTTCAGACAAAATAAAATAGGTTAATGTGTTTAGAACGATGATCTGCACATTAACCTATTTTTATTGTGTTATTTTAAAATTCAAACTGCCATTGTGTTTGCTGCCAAGCAGCTTCCCAGAAACGCCACTCCATTTCTAAACTTTTTAAAAATGTTTGAGCGACGTGTTCTTTTTGGCTATCGCTGAAATTAGCAACGGCACGTTCTAAGGCATCAAAACGCCAAGCATTGTAATCAATGGCATCACCTGCTTGTGGTGCATAGATTTCAATCCACTCTTTCAATGGATTTGCCTCGTTATTTGCACCTTGCGACACAAGTTCACTGCCAATAACGCCGTAACTCCAAGCACATGGTAACAAAACAGCGATTGCATCAGCATAAGTGCCATGGTAAGCGGAAGTGTACATGTGGTCCGTATACAATTGTGTATCTGGACTACGACGCCAATCTGCCACGTGATGGCCAGTAATATTTAACATTACCTCATGGGCTTTGGATTCGTTACTGACAAATTGCGCTGTTTCTAAGAGGCGGGCGATATCGTCTGCATTATCTGTTTTTGTAAGCGTGAGGGCAGTAACCTGTAAATAGTCTTTTAAATAATGTTCATCTTGTTCTACATAATAATTTAAAGTGTCGTCAGACACTTTGCCGTTTGCAATACCTTGAACAAATGGATGCGCCATAATGGCGGCCATCATTGGTTGTGCACGCGTTAAAACATCTTCTGAAAAAGTCATAAAGTCTCTCCTCAATACCAGTTAGGTAACAGTAATAGTTGAAAAGCAATTAAGATAATAATGAGTAAGAACCAGTCGCGTCGTTTAATGGTAACAATCTGTAAATGTGTACGCATTGCACCTTCCGTAAAGCCGTGGCTAACCATACCTTCAGCCAGATTTTGGGACCAACGAATAGCCGCCAAAATGGCTTTAAAATAAAGTTGCGGTTGCCAAATATGCAATGTTTGACCACGCATTTGTGAAGCGACGCGAATGGTTTTCATTTCTTGGCTAACTGCAGGCATGAAATTCAAAACACCAACTAGTGCGTAAACAAATGTTGCGCTGAGTTTAGCTTTTTGCTCCAAAGTGGCTAAGAAAACGTCACGTTCATCATTAAGTTTTAATGTGAACAAGCCTCCTAACCATAGGTAGGCGAAGACACGAGATAACATGACCCAAGCCATATGCTCGTGATCCCCAGTACCAAAATACATCAATGAAAACCAAGAGCCTAGTCCAGGTAATAACGGCAATATAAATAACCATAACCATTGCCGCCAATTGAGTTTAAGAAATAGATATAAAAAGGCACTAACGCCAATGATAATAATATTGAGTGTCACGCTTTTTATAAAAGTAAGTTCCAAAGCAATAACCATAACGGTTGCAAATTTTATCAATGGATTCATAAGGCATCACCAACGTAATTGAGTTCTTGATTATCGAATTGTAAATGGTAATCAAACCAATCGGTTACCGCATGTAACTGATGACTAATCATGATCACTGTTTGATGTTGCCGTGTTGTCAAATCGGCAATGATATCAAGTAAATGTTGCTGTGAGATGCTATCTAGCCCTGCCAAGGGTTCATCAAATAATAACGTTGGGGTACCAATGATTAGCATCAGTAATACTTGTAATTTTTTCTGTTGGCCACCAGACAGCTGGTAAACAATATGGTCACGAAGCTTGTCTAGATTTAACTGTGTTAAGACGTGGGTGATGATATCATCAGACCAAAGTTCAGGCGAGTGGCTTAACGTTTGCGCTTGTGTCAATTCTTCACTCACTGTCATGGCAACAAATTGCTGTTCAGCATTTTGAAAAATAAGTGCAACATCTTGTACGTGTTTTGCTATTTTACGTTTAGCAATATTTTCTTGCTGATAGGTAATTGTACCGCCATAAGGGTATAACTTAACAAGTGCAGCTAATAATGTTGACTTACCAACACCATTTGGCCCGGTGATAAGAATTCGCTTTTCTTTTGGCAATAGGCGAGTTGTGGCTGACAACAGCGTGCGTGTACCATTTTTTAATGTCACAGAGTTAAGTGTGATAATACCCTCTTTTTCGTCTGGGAGGCTGGTATGAATGGCCGGTTGGTTTGGTAACTTAGCCAAAATTTGTTCACGTTCATCTGATAAGGCGTTATGTAGATGACCAGCTGTCATGACAAATATATCATCAATTGCATCCGTATAACCACTCCAATCGTGATCTGTAATTAAAATGGTTTTACCTTGATTTTGATAAGCTTTGATCACGTCGATTAGTTGTAATCTTGCAACGGGGTCAACGTTTGCAAATGGTTCATCTAACAATAAATATTCACTATCTGCAGCTAAAACGGTGGCTAGTGCCACTTTTTGTTTTTCGCCACCAGATAAGTGCAATAAATCATGATGCATATAAGCTGTCATACCAACACTTTTCATAGCATCAGTGATACGCTTTTCAATGTCTTCAGGCTTAACCTGTAAATTTTCTAGGCTAAATCGTAATTCTTCAAAGGGGGTTCTCATGACAAATTGCCGTGTTGGATTTTGAAATAGGTAACCAATGTGCGCCACGCGTTGATAAGGCACAATGTCATGAATGTCATAACCATCGAGGGTTAATTTACCAGTCAATGTGCCATCACTAAATGTTGGATACAAGCCAGATAATAATTTAAGCAGCGTCGATTTACCACTACCACTGGGACCCACAAGTAAATTAAAGCTGTTGGGTCGTAATTTGAGTGAAATATCGGTTAACACTGGTGTTTCGCGATAAGCAAAATTCACATGGTCAACCACTAAATCAGTCACGATGCAAAACACCAGCCTTTTCAATCAGTTTTTGGATAGCAACAACTAAGACACCACCAAAGAACAAAAGTGAGATAAAACGTGTGATGAACAAGGCGATTAATAGACCAATATGGTAAGAACTGTACCCATCACGGAAGGCAGACCAGATAAATGTCACAATTGTTCCGGTGATTGCTGAGGCAAAGATACCACGCCAACCCCAATTTTTGTAACCTAAAACAGCAAATCCTGCTTCGCTACCGATACCTTGTACAAGGCCAGATAACAAAGTTGCGACACCCCATTGACCACCAAGTAACATTTCAACGGCAGCAGCAAAGAATTCACCCAAAACGCCAGCACCTGCTTGACGAATTAAAATACTAGCAAGTGGGCCGGCCATCATCCAGCCACCAATGAGTAGCTCATTTGCAAAGGGCGCTAAACCCAATGGTGTTAAAGCAGCTGATAATAAATTATAAATTGGGCCAAGTACCCAAAAAATAAAACCGATAAAAACGGCGACGAATGCCAATAACAACACATCACGGAGTGCCCAACGTGTTGATTTTGACTTTGAAATAGTTTGCATAAGATTATGCCTCCAATAAATTTTTTGTAGTTGTTATTTTATGTCTGGTATACAAAATGGTTTAAAATTGAAATCTCTCTTTAATGGTGCTTTCTAGGCAAATAAAAAACTCTTGGTTCATTTATGAGCCAAGAGTTTGCCTAGTACAACATCAAAAAAGCAATTCTCCCTTCGCTGGTATTAACCAGATCAGGTTCAATGGGTGTTTCTCAGCCACGTGGCACCCCAGATTGTTAAATATTAAACTACAAGTTAAATTTAACATAATTTTTTTGATTGTGCAACTATGTTAAAATAAGTGTTAGAAAGTAGTAACGGTTATCTAAAGAAAAAAGGTGATTTTTATGCGTCAAGTAGTTTTTTATGGTGCTATAAGTTTGGATGGCTTTTTGTCTGATGAAAATGATGATTTGCAGTGGTTGCTGGATACCAACTTAAATGGTCAATCAACCTACGAAACATTTGAAAAACAGATTAGTACATTTGTAATGGGGCGAAAAACATTTGAAGTAGCACAGCAAATGATGGGTGAAGAAGCGCTTTATGCAGGTAAAGAAAAAGTCATTTTTTTGCGTGGCGACCATACGAATCAAAAAGACACGACCTATGTTTCGGGGGATGTCGTAAATATTATTAAAAATTATCAAAAACAAACGGGTGACAACATTTGGATTATTGGTGGTGGTAGTATTTTAAAACCGTTGCTTGAGGCTAATATGGTGGACGAATTCTGGATACAAATTGTGCCTGTGCTACTTGGACAAGGGAAACGATTGTTTGAACCTGGGAGCTATCGCTATCGTTTACAGGCGGTTGAAACCACACAACTTGGTGAAATGACAGAAATTCACCTTAAAAGAGTAAGTGACATATAGTAATCGTTTTATATAAAATATTCTAAAAATCATTAAATGCTTATGCATTTTTTTGATTTATTAGTATTACAATTTATCATATATAATAACTACTTGCAGTGAGGAAATAAATGTGATCTAATTAAAGAATCAAAGAGATTCGAGGCAAGATCATGATTGGAAACGCTGAAAGTTATTATTTACCGACATTGTTAGCATTACGTAATTTAGGTGGTCAAGCTACTCCAAAGGAAGTATACAGTGAGATTGTTAACGATTTAAATTTAGTTGATGAAGATATCGCAGAAACGACTTCTGGTGGGGAAAGTTTGTATAAGAATAGAGTAAGGTTTGCACGGTTAATTTTATTAAAAGCAGGATTAATTAATGACGACTCCTTACGAGGTATTTGGCAATTAAGTGAACTAGGTGTGTCTATCGACCTAGCATCACTAAGCGCTAGTAAAATTAGACAAGTTATTTATGAAAACGAAAAATTTCAAGTAGAAACTAAAAAAGATGTTCAAAAATTTAAAGTATTACATCAAGATGAATCATCTGAGGGAGATGACACTCGTGAAGAGTGGGAACGTCATTTATTACAAATTTTAACTATTCGAGATGAGAAAGATCAACAATACAATCGCGCTCTAGATGATCGGTTTGAAAAAATAGTTGCATCTTTATTAAGAAAAATGGAAGTGGATATCGATCAGACTATAGCTAGTCGCGATGGTGGCCTTGATGGTATTGGCACATATTCAATTGGTGGTATTTTGACAGAAAAAGTAGCATTTCAAGCGAAACGATATGGGTTACAAAATAAAGTTGGACGTCCGGAAATACAATCGTTTGTTGGTGCACTTACTAGTGAAAATATTACTCGTGGTATTTTTGTTACGACATCTACATTTTCAGCAGAAGCTATTGAAGATGCTAGAAAAAGGAATAACACTGTGCAATTAATTGATGGTGAAATGTTAATTCAATTATTAAGAAGATATAGGTTAGGTGTGACCACACAAGAAATTACAGTTGAAAAAATCAATATTGATGATGGATTTTTTACGCGAATTCAGACCGTAAAACGCCATATTTAACAGAGTCATAATAGTTACCTTGCCAATATCGCACTTGTCGAATTGTTCCCTCATGCAAAAGACCGACTTTTTCACTCACGCGTAGCATACCAATATTGCCAGACCAGGTCGTTAAGCCAATATGTGGTAACTCTGGGTGTTGCGCAAATAGTTCTGCGAGCCAAATTTTTATAGCAATGCTTGCGATTCCGTTGCCCCAATCGTTTTTTTGATAAATGACGATACCGATTTCTAACCAATGCTGGAGCGCACCATCAGTCCAATGTGCGGAAACTTCACCGGCAATACGATGGTTATACCAAATTAAACGATGGTGTGCATGATTAATTAGCCCATGTGCGTTTTGTTGAAATTCATGCCATGTTGGGATAGGGTCTTGAAAGTAGGGGCCATTAAAGGCCATCCAAGTGCGATCCGCTAAATTACCATATTCAACGTCGTAAACGTATTGCATATCTGATTCTGAAAAAGGTTTAAGGTTAATGGTCATAGCGTCTCCTAATTTTGCGCGTCTATTGTTAGAAAAAAACAACAAAAAAAGCGATCACATTGATCACTTTTTTATTGCCCCTGCTGGATTCGAACCAACGATAGTGGCACCAGAAGCCACCGCCTTACCGCTTGGCCAAGGGGCAATTACTCTAACTATTTTACAGAAGTTCGGTGATTTTTGCAAGTCTAAAAATGCCCTTTGTTAAATATTCTTTTTTTGTATATACTAGATAAAACAGTAGGGGGAGAAATTATGCAATATGCAACTTACAAAAACACCGTTGAAAAATTGAACAGGCATCATATCACGCTCCATGAAATTGCGATAATTGGGTACGATAGCGAAAAATCTTATCTGCCAGGGTTAACGATTGAACAGGTTGAAGAGGCTGTTATTAGTATTTTACACAAACGTGTCGTGCAACATCAGATTTGGGTTGCTTTGGAATTAGATCGTTTGGCGGAAGCGCATTTATTAGAATCACCATTACAAGATTTGGTTGAAAATGATGATACGTTGTTTGGCGTTGATGAAACATTAGGCACAGCGATTGCAATGTCTTTTGATACAATTGGTGTGACCAACTATGGCTATATCGACAAAATAAAAGTTGGTTTAGTTGGCGAATTGGATCGTAAAGGAAAAACAACGGACGCTGTGACAACATTTGCAGATGATATTGTTGGTGCATTGGCCGCAGCGGCCGCTTCAAAAGTTGCTCATAAATATGCTGCTGGAACGATGCATACAGATCGTAATTTAGGTGAATAGCAGTCGTTTCAATTTTTCAGTCGCTTAAATTTGCATAATCGGTCTATACCAATTATAATGAGGTTAAGAATAAATAGGAGGAACGGCAAAAGCTGTTATGTTATTACTCGAAATGAGTGTAATAGTACTTGCTAATATTTATATTATGACTAAATTATTAAAAAACATTGACCTCTACACGGGATCAAAGCATATGGCAGAAGCGTATATCCGTTTTACGGATATTATTGAAGAAGTCGGGTATATGGTTGATTTTACACCACAAACAAATGACGAATTAATCACCGAGGCAAGTGGCAAACTCATTGTACCTGGATTTATTGATGTGCACAAGCATGGTGGGTACGGTTTAGATACCATGGATGGGGACGCTAAAAAACTCAATGATATGGTTAATAAAATGGTGACTGAGGGAATCACATCGCTGTTTCCGACTACGATTACGCAGTCACCTGAAAATATTGAACGGGCATTGGTCACCATCAATGAGGTTGCCAAAACAAATCCTGTTATTCAAGGTATTCACTTAGAAGGCCCCTTCATCAACAAGATATTTATGGGTGCACAGCCAGAAGAATATATTATTGATCCTAATACTGAATTACTTAAAAAGTGGTATGCATTATCTGGTGAACGTATCAGATTAGTGACCTATGCACCAGAAAATGGGGGTATGCCTGATTTTGAAGAATTTATGTTAAAACATCATATTATCCCTTCAATTGGTCATTCGAATGCGACACGTGCGCAATTAATTCATTCACGAGCAACACACATGACGCATTTGTATAATGCACAAAGGCCATTACATCATCGTGAACCCGGTGTCACTGGGCATGGCATGTTAGAAACGTCGATTACAGGCGAAATCATTGCTGATGGGTTTCATATCGTCCCTGATATGTTAGAAATGGCCTTTCGTTTAAAGGGGAATCAGCGTTTAGAGTTAATAACGGATTCCATGCGAGCTGAAGGTTTGGGAAACGGTGTTTCAGAACTTGGTGGTCAAAAGGTGATTGTGAAAGATAAGCAAGCACGTCTTGAGAACGGTCATTTAGCAGGTTCGGTACTGGCTTACGATGAAGCATTTCGTAATATTCAACAATTTACATCTGCTAATATTAGTGATGCTGTACAAATGAGTTCAGTTAACCAAGCACACGAATTTGGTTTGACTCAAAAAGGTGATTTATCAGCTGGTAAAGACGCCGACTTTAATATATTTAACAAGGAAAATATGCAATTACAGGCGACTTATTCATTTGGACGTCGTTTTGCACGGGAAAATTAATGACAAAACCTGCTATACCACGCTACATTCAAATTCATAATCAAATAAAAGCACGCATTGAAGCCGGGGAATGGCAATCTCAAAAACGTTTACCTGCTGAACGCGAATTGTCCGAAACTTTTAATGTGTCGCGAATGACATTGCGACAAGCTATTCAGACGCTCGTTGATGAAGGCTTGTTAGAACGTAAAGTTGGTTCTGGTACTTACATCGCGGAGAAAAAAGTATCTGAGCGTGCGTTAGGCATGACGAGTTTTACAGAACTAATGGCTAGCACAGGACGTATTTCAAAAACGCAAACAGTGAGTTATAAAATAACGTCACCATCTGCGTCTGAAATTATGCATCTACAATTGGCAGATGATGATGACGTTTTGGTTATGGAACGTTTGCGGTTGGGTGATAACGAACCTATCTTACTTGAGAGAACCACATTGCCGGCAAAATTAATTAGTGACTTTTCACGCCATGATTTGACAGAATCTCTGTATGTGACATTAGAAAAAGCAGGCATCCAACCTGGACGTGCAGAACAAACAATTTCAGCGGCTTTAGCCAATGAACGCTTGTCAGAACTATTACAAATTAAACGTGGGGATGCCATATTGAGTGTGCGCCAAGTTTCTTTTGATCAAAATGAGCGACCTTTTGAATATGTACGTTCATACTATGTTGGTGAACGCTTTGAATTTACTTTGACACGGTAAAAAAAGATTTGGTCTATTTGTCAAATGAATTGTATATCAAAATAAATGCTTTTTATTGTACCAATTGTCGATTTCAAAACGACAATTGGTTTTTTTAGATTAATCTGTTAAAAGTAATTGTTATGACATTATAAAATAAAGATTTTTAATACCTTAATTAAAAAGGGAACGTTTCTATTTAGAAACGTTCCTTTGGGTAACTAGTTTGTTGCCTGTTCATATGCATTGCAATGATTGATTCAGGTGGTGTTGTTCGTGTTCTAACGTAGTATTAATCACAGAAATTCTGCGTGATGTAAAGTTTTAATCATCGTTATCTATCTCTAATACTTCACCAGTTTGTGCATCAATCTTCACGGCTGTATTATTAGTCCCAATTTTTATAATTATTTCCCAATAAGTACGATTATCATCTTTCTCTAAAGACCAACCATTCAATGAGCCGTCTCCAGCAGAACTTTTAGCTTTGGCAACAGCGTTATTTAAAGATATTATGTTATCTAAATCAATGGCTTCATTATTTTTTGAAATGCCATTTTTTTCATCCGCATCAAGCTGTTCTGTATTGTGACTGATGATTTTGCCTGTATCGGCATGTATTCGCAAGGTATATTCTGTATTATCATCGACACCATTGATCTCGTAGTCAGTCGACAATAGATTTTTTTCTAATTCAATTGAAGTAATAGCAGTATTTGGATACCGTTTAAAAAAAATGCTTGTTATTTTATTGACGCTCAGCAAAGGCTGATTATCTTTAGAAGACTGATTGGAACTATTACTGCTAGAAGAACTGACACTGACTGATGTGTCAGTTCTTTTTGAAGTATTATTATTATTTTGACTGAAATAAAATAAATATACTATAGTAGCTAATAATAGACTGATAATTATTAATAAAATCGTCGTTAACCATTTCTTGAACATAACATAACTCCTAATCTTATTTTGTTTTTTGATTGTACCATAATTTTTAAGTAAACAAAAGAATAATGAACAATTAACCATTTCGGAGCGATAATAGCAACTTTTTTTATAATCGAATCAAAATAAAACTAGTCGAAAAGGCATTGGTTCAATACCAATGCCTTTTCGACCAGTTAGGCGCTTAAAATATATGATAGCTTTTGGAATGCATTTTAAAATCTTTTTTGTTATTTATGACTGAATTTCTTAGCCAAATAGTCACCAACCAATTGTACAATCAATACTAAAATTAAGACTAAAAGTGTTGCAACAAGCGTTGTGTCCGTGGCGAAACGATTATAGCCATAAGCAATAGCCATGTTGCCTAGTCCACCAGCTCCTATAGCACCAGCCATGGCCGTTAACCCGATTAAGCTAATCAAAGTAACTGTTGACACACGTGCAATTTCAGAGCGGCCCTCGCGTAAATAAACGCCGAAGACAATATCCCAAAACGAGGCACCTACTGACTGAGCAGCTTCAACAATACCACTATCAATTTCTGCTAAAGCTACTTGTATTTGACGCGCATAAAATGGAAAAACGCCAAGCGCTAGTGGAACTAAAGCTGCGGTTGTGCCGATTTGAGTACCAACAATTAACTTGGTAAAAGGGGCAATGAAGGCTAATAAAATGATGAAAGGTACAGCACGAAAAACTGACACAATTTTATCAAAAAACCAGAACAATAATTTATTTGGGGCAATACCATTTGGTGCTGTAATAATTAAACCAATACCAAAGACCAAACCAAGTATCCCACCAAAAATGGCAGACCAAAAAGTCATATAGAATGTCTGAACAATAGAAGTCCACCAGCCAGTATCACCAGTCCAGCCTTGATAAACGACGTTTGGGAATGTATCTGAAAACCATTTTGTCATAATTATTTACCGCCTTTTAGTATTTCAATTTCAACATGATGATCGGCTAAAGTGGATGTTGCTGCCTTAATCTGGTCATCTGTGCCTGATAAAATGACAAGTAGGGAACCAACGGGTGTATTTTGTAAAATTTCAACATTGCCATACAAAATGTTAGCTGTGACTTGAAAATCACGAAATAGACCTGCAATTAAAGGCTCATCAGTAGTTGCACCAACATATGCCAAACGGACAAATAGTTCATTATCAGCAAGATTTTTTACCAAAGGTTGGGCAGAAATTGTGGCAATGGCTTTATCAATATTAGTGGCCGTTTCAATAAATTCTTTGGTAAGTTGTTGCGTTGGTTGCGCAAATATTTCAAGTAATGAGCCGCTTTCAATAATTTCGCCGTCTTGCATTACAGCAACTTTATTGGCAATTTCCTTGACGGCTTGCATTTCATGGGTGATTAAAACAATGGTTAAACCCAGTTCTTCATTGAGTTTTTTTAATAGACTCAAAATTTGATTCGTCGTTTTTGGATCTAATGCGGAAGTTGCCTCGTCAGAAATTAAAATTTCAGGATCATTTGCTAGTGCACGTGCAATGGCAACACGTTGTTTTTGACCACCAGATAGTTGTGCCGGATATTGTTCAGCGCGATCTGATAAATCAACTAGCTCGAGTAATTCTTGTACTTTTTCAGTGCGCTTTTGGGGGGATAATTTACTATGTAGTAAGGCAAAGGCGACATTTTCAGTGACAGTACGTTCATTTAATAAATTAAAATGTTGGAAAATCATGCCAATTTTACGCCGACGATTGCGCAAATCTTTGGTAGCAATGCGTGTTTTTTTACTTGTTTCATTGTCAGATTGAAAAAAAGTTTTATTATTAACAACAACAGAGCCACTTGAGGGTTCTTGTAGTAAATTGATAACGCGCACGAGTGTCGATTTACCAGCACCTGAATAGCCAACGATACCAAAGACATCACCACGTTCAATATGGATGGAAACATCTTTTACGGCGCTGATGGTACGTTTTTTTTGATGAAATGTGACATTAATATTGTCTAAGGCAATAATTGGATTAGTCATTTGATGTGCTCCTTCTTTGAAACAGTGATTAGACACGATAACTTGCAATAAGTGATTTGATAACGTCAATATGTTGATTATAATCTACTAAACGTACATTTTCATTTGGTGCATGATCACGCGTGTGGGCATAGCCAATGCCAAGGCTAGCAATTGGTGCTTGCAGAGCATCATGCATAATAGCCATAGGGCCTGTACCGGGGGATGTGGGAATAACGACGGGCAGTACATTGTAATATTTAGCAGCTACAGCGATGACGCGGGTTATTTCCGGATCAGACATATCACTACGATAACCAGGTTGACCTAAAGTTTTAGTAACAATAATATCTGAAAATCCCTGTGCTTGCAAATGCTTTTTTATATGTTGCAAGGTAGTATCAGGCAGCATGTTTGGGACAAGACGTGATTCTAATTTAGCGGTTGCCGTGGCAGGCATAATTGTTTTAACACCTGGGCCAGTGTAGCCTGATGTGATACCTTCAATGTTAAGTGTTGGTTGAAAATACAAAGTTGCCTTTAAATCAGCATCATGAAGGTCAGAATGCAAAGGGGTAGTTAAACCATGTTGTGTGATGAATGATTCTCGTGTGAGAGGCAATGATTGAACGAGTTGTTTTTCACGTTCATTTGGTGACAAGACATCGTCATAAAAATGTGGGACTACAATGTTGCCATCATGGTCAAATAAAGAAGCAATGGCTTGTGATAAACGTAAAGCAGCCGAATTTGCAGTAGCTGCCAACGACGAATGTAAATCATTATTTGCTGTCGTAACAGAAAAATCAAAAGTAACGATACCTTTATTACCACCAAATATTTCAATCACGTCTTGGTCATTTTTACCACCAGATTCCCAAATGATTAAATCGGCCTTGAGTATATCATGATATTTAGCCAGATAATCTTGCAGATGTCGTGAGGCTGTTTCTTCTGAGCCTTCAACAATGAATGTGATGTTAATTGGTAGCTCATTATTATTTTCAGATAAATATTCGGCAACTGCAGCAAGTCGTGCAGTGAGATTACCTTTATCATCATCAACACCACGTCCATATAGTTTACCATCTCGTGATGTTAAGGTCCATGGATCGGACTGCCATAAATTTAACGGTTCGGCGGGTTGCACGTCATAGTGGTTATAAATAACAATAGTACTTGCATGTGGGTTGTTCGTCGTAAACTGTGCTAGCACGATAGGTGCAAAATAGCTGTCATCATAAGTTACTTTGGCACCAAGTGTACGAAAAGCATCTGCGATAAGTTGTGCTGTTTCCGGTAAATATGCTTCTTTTGCAGAAACACTTGGCAGTGCAACGAGCTGTTTGAGCAGTGAAATATATTGTGCGCGAATGCTCATTAACTTTCTCCTATGATTGTTATGTACCTGCAAAACAATTTGCAGTGTGATGATAAATTTATGATGCAAAGTCATGCTTAATTATTTATGATAATCCCAAACAGTAATTTGAGCTGAACCATAAAACTTTTTGACAAGGGTTTTAGTTTCTTTGGTTTGTAGTGACTTGACAACATCTTTATAAATTTGCTTGTCCTTGTCTTTTTTGTTGGCTGCGATAAAGTTGAAGTATTGTTCAGAATCCTTATTCAAACTTTCAATATAAATCGCTGAATTGACATCTAGTTTAGCTGACTTTGCGAAATTTGTGTTGATGACAGACGCACCAATAGTAGGGTCCTTTAGCGAAGAGGCAGTTTGCGACCCATCAACTGGGGTTATTTTGAGATTTTTTGGGTTGTCAGTAATATCTTTTGGTGTTGCTTTTGTTGTGTTTTTAATTTTAATCAAACCAGCTTCTGCCAAGAGATGTAGTCCGCGATTTTCGTTGGTAGGGTCGTTAGCGATTGTAATTTGATCACCAGATTTGATATTTGAAATATTTTTATACTTATCTGAATAAATTCTGAGTGGGGTTGTCCATGTGTCACCAATGGCGACAATATCTGTCTTATATTGCGCATTCCAATTAGCCAAATAGGGATAATTTTGGAATGCATTTAAGTCAACATCACCAGCAGACAATGCTTTATTTGGTTGCAAGTAGTCGGTGAATTTTTTTGTCTTCAAGGTAATGCCATATTTATCTTTGGCTGTTTTAGTGACAGATTTCCAAATCTCGTCTTCATTTTTATCACCAGCCATGACACCAATTGTGACAGTCTTTTCAGAGGCTTTGTTGCTCTGATTACCAAATGTAAAGTAGGCGCCAGCCGCAATAACAACAACGGCGATACCGCCGATAATCCAGTTCGTTTTTTTACTCATAGTGAGTCTCCATTTCAATTGTAGGTACGCGGGCTGTATTATTTACTAAAATCAGTATCCCAAGCAGCAAGTTCAACGCCATCATAGGCTTTATTGATCGCATCTTTAGTCGTTTGTGTATGATATGATTTGACAACGTCTTTTAGGACTTGTTTGTTTTTGTCAGCATTTTTAGCAGCTATAATATTAACCCATTGATGCGAGTTTTTATTGATAGGTTCAACAAATATTGCTTTTTTGTAATCTAATCCAGCCGTATCTGCATACGTGCCATTGACCACTGCACCTTGTACATCTGTCAATGATCGTGCCGTCTGATCTGCAGCTAATTCCTTGATTTTTAATGATTTTGGGTTTTTGGTAATGTCTTTAACAGTGGCTGTTGTTAAACCAGATTTTAGATCAATCAGTCCGGCGGCCTTCAAGACATACAACGAACGGCTCTCGTTTGACGTGTCATTTGGTACAACAATGGTATCACCTGTTTTGTATTCTGACACTTTTTTGTAGGTGTTTGAATACAAACGAATAGGTGAGATAACAGTGTCGCCTATTGAAACAATCTTATCGCCAGTTGCCTTGTTTGACGCTGCTAAGAAGGCATAGTGCTGGAAGGCGTTAATATCAATATCGCCGGCAGCTAAGGCTTTGTTTGGTTGATTGTAGTCTGAAAATTGTTTGAATTTCAAGGTAATCCCGTATTTATCTTTAGCCGTTTTAGATACGGAATCCCAAATAGTTGTATCCTGCTTTGATCCTGACATAATACCAACTGTGACAACTTTATTATTGGATTTTGTAGCGGCTTGATGCCCAAAACTAGCATAGGCGACACCGCCAATGACGACGATAGCCACACCACCGATAAGCCAATTCTTTAATTTACTCATAATTTCTTCTCCCAAATAGTTTGTGTTATGGTGCAAGCAATGATTTTAAAAATAAACATGTATGATACGGTTATGATTGGCTTAATAGCACAAAAAAACCGCTACTGTACACTTAAATACAGAAGCGGCTAAAATAGCGCGTTACCATTCTGAGTTGTCAGCTAAAATTGCTAATAGCTTGCTCACTAACCATCGGGCATCGGGAGATGATCCTAGCCGAATGGTGTGCCCAATAACGCGGGCCAAACCGTTGTCAACTAAATGGTAAACCAATTCGTTAACACCAATCACAGGTCATTTTCACAATCGTACGCACGCTAATTTACATCAACCATTAGCTTTCTAGGCTTTGCTTAATTGTTACTTTTCTGTTCAACTTGTTTATTTCTAAAATCGTTAAACCCTATATTACTCACAACCTTAAGATTTGTCAACTACTTTCTTTGAATAATCAAAGAGTAGGCTGAAAATAGTGATTAAAATGATACTTGAACCGAGTAATGTGAGGTGTTGAAGATAAGTTGATATCAGTGCTGATATATAGGCGCCAAATAAAAAGGCTAGAATAATTAATGAAAATAGACCAGCGTTTCGTAATGCCGTTTTATTTTTTGTATAAAAATAAGTCATTAAATTCGCGCCGACATGACGCAAATTACCAGTTGACATCACACTAGTGAAAGGTAAACCGTGTACTTTTGGAAAGGCATCCAATTGTATTGCTAAGAAAAACGATAATAATGTGATGAACGCCGTACTAGATATTTGTGTCTGTACAAGCACAAGTAAACTAATTCCGACTGCTTCGACAATCAAACTATGTTGTTGTGTTGATAATTTGCCCGGTTTGAATTTATGTTTGAGAATATTGTTAAAGGCGGCGCCTAATAAGAAAAATAGAATGGGTATGAGGAAGCTTAAGGCATAATGGTATTGGCCTCTGGCGAGTGAAATCCCAGCTTGAATAATGTTTCCTGTTTGCAAACTGGCGAAACGTTCGGCGTGATACTGAAAAGTATAGGCATCAACGAAACCTGAGTTGGTAGCTAGTAGCAGGGCAATGGGCAGACGTTCTTGAATCGGATGTGTGTTGGTTTCAGACATAATAAAAAGTGTAAGCAAAATCATCATCAGTGATAATTTTGTTGTTCCTTCCAAATAAAATTTACTTTCTTATTTTACGCTATTTTGATAAGTGATGTTGCTTTTTTTGAGTGAGCGACAGTTTTTAAAATAAAGCAACTGCTAGGCAGGTAAATTAATTGGTTTGAACGACAGTTTTTGTTATAATATGAGCAATAAGGGGATAACTATGAGGATATTTATTAAATTTATAATTGCCGCAATGTTGACATTTTTGTTCGGTTTGGAAGTTGTGCAGGCAGATTATCGCGTGACAAACTACCAACAAGATGTCCATATTGCAGAAAATGGTATGGCCACTATTGATAAGACTGTGACTTACAAGTTTGATGATGATATGAATGGGGTATATCTGAAAGAAAGTTTAACCAAACCGGTTAATGGTTATAAACCATATCAGTGGGGTGGATTACAAACGATTACTATTGCTCGTAATGGTGAAAAACCGCAACCAATTGCTCCGCAAGTTGGGGATGCAAATATTGGGTACGTGATGTCAAAAACGCGCTCGAGTGTAGAAGAAAAGGTCTACTATCCAATTAAAGCAGACGACGACTTGACGGTCAAATATACTTATCAGTTACAAAATCTCATTATAAATTGGGATGATGTCTCTGAACTCAATTGGCAAATTATTTCAAATTGGGATCAAACATTAGAAAATGTCAAAATTACTGTATTCCTACCTAATCAACCGGCAAAAACACTCAAAGGTTGGGTGCATGGCAGTTCAATAGGTCACCTGACTGTCGATAAAAAGCGTGCGCAATTACGTGTGACAACAGCGCGGGTTAAAGCGAATCAGGTACTAGAATTACATACCTATTTTGATAAGTCACAAATGCCGTTGAATACAAATATACAATCTGGTCACCGTGCAAAAATCATATCGCAAACAGAAGCAGAGCGAACAATTAAGCATAATAAGACACTGCGATTGGTTACTATTTATGGTTTTATTGTGCTACCAATTGTTTTCATAGCGGTGTTGATATTAACGATGTGGTACAAGTTTCGTATTCGCCATCAGTTACGCCAAGCACAACAAAAGAGTGGCATAAATATGGCCGCTATTCACATTTATGACATACCAAATGATTTAGGTCCAGCATTAATTAATGCCCGTATTAGACAACAAGCGGATGTCTCTAAAGTTATAGTAGCTACCCTGATGGACTTGATTGCTCGCCGAAAAGTTACGATTACTTATCAAAATGTTAGTGATATAGATAATGCAATTTATCGTGTCGTTGACGAAAGCGGCTTACGTCAATTTGAAATCGTGCTGATTGATATGATTTTTGGCAAAAAAAGAGTGGTTGTGTATCAACATGAATTTCAAGAACAAGAATCACGTGTGTCAAAACGCATTCATCAGGGCATCGATAAGTTTCAACGCGAAATTACCGCTGATGAAGCTAAAAACAGCATAATTGATTCAGTGACGACAAATAAAGTGACGCGTACTAAAATTCTGATGATGGCGTTGCTAACCATTGTTGGCGGTAGTGCCATCATTGGACTGTTTTTTATGGCCAACTACAGTAACATTTGGCAATTATGGTTAGTGGCGGGTAGTATGTTTATCATAAGCATTGTAGTCTTGCTGATTATAGGCCAACAGCAAACGACATTCTTCACTGTGCCCGATGGTGTCGCCGAAAAATGGCAGTGGACGGGTTTTGCAGCGATGCTACACGATATTGCAAATCTTGATGACAAAACAGTACTTGATGTACAGTTATGGGATAAATTACTGGCTTATGCCGTTATTTTTGGTGAAGCAAATCAGGTAGCAAAGACACTCAAACTTTGGGCTGAAGATACTAATATGGCAGTGATTAATTTACCAGTATATATGATATATAGTAGTCTTGGTGCCAATTGGTCAGTAAATTTGGCTAATAACATTCAAACTAATGCTGGCTTTGAAAGTAATGTTTCTGGCAATGGTGGCAGTTTTTCTGGTGGTTATTCCGGCGGCGGTGGTGGTGGCGGCGGTGGCGCTTTTTAAAATTTACCAGCCTATGTTATCAAGATAGTGATCGTTCAAAACTTGCGTCTACCCTTACGTTTTGGTACAATTAGTCTATAATAATTCCTGAGGGAGTAACTGGCGGTTTTTCCGCGATAATACCGTCAAAGCGAGCAAATTTTTTTGCTTATATCGAACGCACAGTTCCGGTACTATCTTAAATGGTGAGACTCATGCAAATAACTGGTGTAAGTTCGGCCAGTCACATTTGCACGAGTTTTTTTATTTGAAGTGACCCACAGGATGTAAACGCATGATGCGTAGGAGGAAGTTATGGCAGAACAGCCATTGTACAATCAAGATGTCACGAAAGTGTTGTCTGATTTGCGAACAGATGAAAAAAAGGGTTTGACACAAACTGAAGCGGCCCAGCGGCTGCTTTCTGATGGTCCGAACCAACTCAAAGAAGCGGTTTCTACAACACTTTTCCAAAAATTCATTAATCAATTTAAAGATTTTATGATTGCAATTCTATTAGTAGCAGCTGTTGTGGCAGCTTTTACTGGTGAATTAGTGGATGCCATCTTTATTTTGGCCATAGTGATTATCAATGCTGTTTTTGGTGTATTTCAAGAAGCTAAAGCAGAAGATGCGATTAATGCTTTAAAAGAAATGTCAACACCAAATGCTAACGTGATTCGTGATGGCAAGGAAATGTCTGTTAAATCAACAGAGTTGGTGACAGGCGATGTTGTCCGTTTGGAAGCCGGTGATATTGTGCCTGCTGATATACGCATTATCGAATCGGCTTCGTTACAAATAGAAGAAGCGTCATTAACTGGTGAATCTGTACCAGTTGATAAAGCAGCTGGTACGTTAACGGCGACTGATCTGCCATTGGGGGATCGAACAAACCTTGGCTATATGAATACCAATGTGACATATGGCCGTGGTGTTGGTATTGTTGTCGGTACCGGTATGGCCACTGAAATGGGACATATTGCAGGTATGCTTGAATCTGCCGATGAAACTAAAACACCGTTACAAGAAAATCTTATTAAATTAGGCCGTGTTCTAACTTACTTAATTTTGGTCATTGCAGCCATTACTTTTGTCGTTGGCTTAGCACGCGGTCGAGAAACAATTATTGATATGCTGTTGACATCAATTTCATTGGCTGTCGCAGCTATTCCAGAAGGTTTACCCGCGATTGTGACAATCACATTGGCGCTTGGGACAACACGTATGGCAGCACGCAATGCCTTGATACGTAAATTACCAGCCGTTGAAACGCTGGGTTCAACGGATATTATTGGTTCTGATAAAACAGGGACATTAACGCAGAATAAAATGACCGTTGAAAAGATTGTTGTTAATGCTGAGATATCTGACGCGGCAACGACTGAGCCACTATCAGGCACATACGGTCGTTTAGCAGATATTTTAGCTTTAAACAACGATACGAAACGCACGGAAAATGGCTACATTGGCGACCCAACGGAAACAGCGTTAATTGCCTTTAATGAAAACCATCATCGTGATATTGACAAATTATTTAGTGAGATGCCGCGTTTGGCTGAAATTCCATTTGATTCAGAACGTAAGTTAATGTCAACGGTTCATCCTGCGCCAAATGGTTATATTGTTACCGTTAAAGGTGCACCAGATGAGTTATTAAAACGCGCAACACAAATTGAAATGGCTGGTAATATTGTCGCGTTGACAGATGATATTCGTGCCAAGTTATTATCAATTAACTCAGAATTAGCAACACAAGCTTTACGTGTATTGGGATTTGCTTACAAGCTATCTGATACTGTACCAGAAGAAATGACGTCAGAAGCAGTCGAAAATGATTTGGTCTTCACTGGTTTTACGGGTCTAATTGATCCAGAACGTCCAGAAGTGGCACAAGCAGTTGCTGAAGCCAAAATAGCTGGTATCCGATCAATGATGATCACAGGTGATCATCGTGATACGGCTGCTGCCATTGCGATTCGTCTTGGTATACTAGACGAAAAAGACAAAGAAACAGCAGTTATTTCAGGTTCTGATTTGGACAATATGACTGAAGAAGAATTTGCGGCAAATGTTCATAAATATAGTGTTTATGCGCGTGTTGCGCCAGAACATAAGGTTAAAATTGTGAGTGCTTGGCAAAAGAAGGGCAAAGTTGTTGCAATGACTGGTGATGGTGTCAATGATGCACCAGCACTGAAAACAGCAGACATTGGTATTGCCATGGGTATCACAGGTACAGAAGTTTCAAAGGGTGCCTCAGATATGGTATTGGCTGATGACAACTTTGCAACAATTGTTCATGCTGTTGAAGAAGGCCGAAAAGTCTTTGCTAACATACAAAAGGCATTGCAGTACTTACTAGCATCCAATTTGGCTGAAGTTATTTCGATTTTTGTAATGACGCTGTTAGGGTGGAACATCTTAGCGCCAATCATGATTTTGTGGATTAACTTAGTGACCGATACTTTGCCTGCTATTGCTTTAGGTGTTGAACCAGCACAAAAAGATGTGATGACACAAAATCCCCGCGGACGTCGTGCAAGTTTCTTATCAGGTGGTGTTGGCGCAGCAATTGTTTGGCAAGGCATCTTGCAAGCTGTGATTGTATTATCAGTTTATGGCTTTGCTTTAGCGTATCCAGTTCACCTAGCTGACGCAGAAGCACACCGCGATGCCTTGACAATGTCGTTTATGACATTGGGACTTATGCAGATGTTTAACGCAATCAACGTGAAGTCAGTTTATGGTTCAATGCTTGGACCACAGGCATTTCAAAACAAATTATTTAATTGGTCATTACTCGGTTCGTTAGTTGTTATGTCAGCAGTCGTTGTTATTCCAGCACTTAACCCTGTATTTCATGTTTCTCATTTAGATAGTTATCAGTGGACGATCGTGTTATTTGCGGGAATAAGTATTATAATTATTGTTGAGATAGTGAAACTCGTACAACGACAGATCTTTAAAAAAGGATAATCAAGACATTGGCAAAATTTAATCCAAAACAAGCACAAATTTATATTCAGACGTTGCAAAATGTTCTAACAAATACTGAAGAGACGGCAACACGTGTCTCACCATTCTTTACAAAGTTAGATGATGCGAAACAAGCTGATAAAATTGCAGAAATACCAACGGCAGAGTTCGCTGAAATTAAGGCGGAGTTTGAAGATACGGTAGAGAACTATAAAAATAATGCGGCACAACTCACCTCAGCGTCAGCGCCGATTCGTTTACTTGGCGTACACAAATCGTTAACAGCGGCTTACGTGAATTATACGGCGGCGACCCAATTAATGGCTGATGCAGTGCGTGTTTCTGATCAAAGTATTGATTCAGAGAAGTATGAAAAATCTGAGCAAGAGCAATCAATTTATCTTGAAAAAATTCATATAGCAGTCGCTAAAATTATGAATTCAGGTATGTAAGTTTGAACATTTTTGGTACAGTAGTCATATTGTGTGAATAATAGTCATAAAAGGGTCAACAGATGTAAAGTCTGTTGACCCTTTTTTATGTGGTTGTCATTATTTTGCCTGATCTGGATCAACACCATAGATTTCAATATGAAATCCAGTGATATTTAAGCCACTGGCTTGACGTGCGGCTTCAAAAAGCGGCGCGACATCAAAATTATCCGCATCAATAATTTCGTTTGTGCTGCTATTAATAATATGATAATGTGGTTCGCCATAGTAATCATAATGGCGCTTGTCGTCTTTTAGTGTATCAATGACAATAATAATGCCAACATCGACTAGTTTGTCAAGTGTGTTATATATGGTTGCTAGACTAATGCTACTAAGATCGACATGGATCATTTCTGCCGTTGGGTGCGTTTCATGTGTCATTAAGTAGTCTAAAATTGACAATCGCTGAAATGTCGCTTTTAGACCATGACTTTGTAATATGTCGCGTAACGTTTGATCTACCATAATATAACCTCCTATATTATAAAATATTATACCACGTACTATAGAATGTTTCTAATTAACTTGATTTTTTATATAAACTTTGATATAACTAAATTAGAATAATTCTAAAAAGGGGGAATAATGGTTAAACAAAGTTTAATGCAACGTAACAATTTAATTAGAGCAGCAGTTATGGGTGCAAACGATGGCATTTTATCAGTATCTGGTATTGTTTTAGGTGTAGCTGGGGCTACAAGTCATACGGATACGATTTTACTAGCAGGTTTTGCGGGGATGTTAGCAGGCACCGTATCGATGGCAATGGGGGAATACGTTTCAGTTAGTTCACAACATGATGCACAAGAAAAAGTGAGGCGGGTGCAAACAGATGCTTTAGCAGCAGATTATGATGGTGAATTTTCTTACGTCGCAGAAAAGTATGTCAAGGAGGGTATCTCACCACATTTGGCCAAGCAGGCTACTGAAGAGATGATGACAAAAAATGCTTTAAAAACGACCGTACGTGAACGTTATGGCTTTTCATTAGATCATGAATTAAGTGCAGGTGGGGCAGCATTAGCATCGTTAATTAGTTTTCCGATAGGGTCAATTTTACCAATGGTCGCTATGTCGTTAACGCCAAGAGATATGCGTGAAGTAGCAACTTTTATTGCAGTGATTATTGCATTATCTATTACAGGATACGCAGCGGCATCTCTCAATGGCGCTAATAAAAAGCGTGTTGTGTTGCGAAACGTCATTGCAGGTGTATTTACGATGATTGTCACGTATGTCATAGGTTCATTATTTAGATGAGAGGAGGGGACTTATAGTTAAACCACAAATTATAAGTACAGTTAAAACATGGCTATAAAGTTAAAAAAAGAACACGTGAAAAAAGAACAAGCAACAATGGACGAACGATTAAATGCTATTCGTGCAGGTGTTTTGGGTTCAAATGATGGCATTTTAACGGTTGTTGGCGTTCTATTTTCTGTTGCTGCAGCAACGACAAATAATTTCGCTATTTTCATTGCAGGTTTGGCTGATTTAATGGCCTGTGCCTTATCAATGGCTTCTGGTGAATATGCTTCAGTGAGTTCACAGTCAGATAGTGAAAAAGTTGTTGTTGCACAAGAACGCGACTTATTAAAAACAGACTTCTCAGGACAACATCGATCAGTTGAAAATTTTTATGTTGATCGTGGTGTAACACGCACAACAGCTCAAGCAATTGCAGATGAATTACTAAGTAAAAAGCCGCTAGAAACCATGCTGAGTACCAAATATGATATTACTTTAGGCCATTATATGAATCCATGGTCAGCAGCGTGGGCCTCATTATTTAGTGCAGCAATTGGTGGCGTTTTTCCATTGGCAGCATTAATTTTGTCACCGGTACGGTATCAATTTAGTGCAACCATAGCAGCTACGGTAGTTGCTGTTGGTTTAACCGGTTTGTTAAGTGCAAAAATGTCTAATGGTTTGGTTAAGCGTGCAATGATTCGCAATGTTATGATTGGGTTGATTACTATTGGCATACATTATGGCATCGGAAAATTATTTTGAGATAATTTTTTAATACGCGTCTTACAAAAATTTGGCATAATAGAGTTATGTTAAATAAAATGAAACAATATTGGCAAATACTGGATAAAAAATTAAAATTATCAACTTTGGTGACGTTATTTTCGCGTGCGCAAGTTGGTTATGTTGGCCCAACTTTTGCCTATTATGCGCTATTAACCGTTTTTCCTATGTTAATCGCAATTGCAATTATTATCTCAATTACGAATGTCAGTCAAACAAATATCATTGCGGTGATACAAAGCATCCTGCCAAGAGATATTGAAACAATTGTCTTGCCTATTTTACAATCGGTTTTATCATCAAAAAGTACCTCCTTACTATCTTTTTCTGTGCTATTTACTCTGTGGACGGTATCAAGAGTGATTTCAGTTTTTCGAGTATCATTTAATCGTATTGCCGATGTAGAGGATCGTATTAGTAATTTGTTGTCGCGATTTTGGTCGTTTATCTGGTTATTGATTATAATTGCTGCTTTTGGTGTTTTAATGATTGGCAGTAATATATTGACGATTGTCGTACAGCTCGTACCGAGTAACCAATGGACATCGTTCTTACAGCATCAAACAAGATGGTTGATTTGGCTTGGGATGTGGGGCGCACTGATTATGATGAACTATTTGTTGCCCACAAAAGAAGGCCGTGCGCCACTGAGATTTGTTGCTATTGGCAGTTTTATAGAAGTGGCTGCGTTAAATTTGTTGAACGTTGGTTTTACCTGGTATACTAACTTGGCTGTCAAGCAGTATGATTTCTATCAGTCAATGAGCGCCATTATTGTGCTGTTAATTTGGTTAAATTTGATTGCGACCGTTTTAGTGACAGGCTATGTTTTAATTCAATGGTTGACGGTATTAAAACGTGCTAAAATAATCAGTATTTAGAAAGTTAGGGATCTAATCGTGTTTGAAGAGAGTGATTTTAAAATATTCGATGTGACGTCGTTAGCTGGGCGGATGACGCTTATTAAAGACGTTATTGATCCGAAATTTGAGCAATCCGCTGCAACGATTTTACCAATATTAAATAAAAATTGGCAACAATGGTACGCACATGTTGCTAAACATTTACGTCGCACAACGTATGCGCCTGATAATACATGGGTTGCTTTTGCACCAAATAAACGTGGTTATAAAATGATGCCACATTTTGAACTGGGTATTTGGGCTGATCATGTTTATTTTTATCTTGCAGTAGAAGAGAACATGAAACCAAAAGAAACAACAGTCATTGTTGATAAAATGATGTTAGTAAGCGACATGGTCGCAAAATTACCGCGTGAATTTGTGTTAAGTGTAGACCATATGGTCAATGTTTCAACGCCGCTAACTTTACCAACATATGATGTTGCGGTGCAACGCTTTTCAGATACAAAACACAGTGAAGTGTTAATTGGCATTAAATTATTACTTGGTGACAAGCATTTTAAAACGGCAACAGATTTATCTCAAATAACTGATGCACTCGCATTATTGTTACCAATTTATAACAAATTAAAATAAAAGTTCGCTACACATTGTAGCGAACTTTTTTAATGATAAATTAATAGCATAGATAAGGCCAACATAAGGACATAACCCATATGTTGCCAATTGCCTATTCGAGCTTTGACAAATTGCAAAATAAAAGCAAATAAGCTAAAAATAATAATGAATATTGTGCTGACGTCAACGGTGTGGCTAAGAAGCGTTACCCAGAATAAGCCTAATGTTAAAATACTTAATTTACGGCCATCGGGATTTGGCATTAAAATTGGGGTAAAGTAGAATCCAAACCCAAACAACATTGGTAAAAGTTGCCAGATGAAACGTTGGGTTAAGAAGTTGTTTGTGATATAAAAAATACTAACCGGAATGGCAAAAGTTGCTAAAACACTTAACAACAGTAAACCAAGCCAATTTTGCAGGCCAATCCAAGTTTGTTGTACGGCAATGAAGAAAGCGCTAAACAAAAGAAGTAAAATAAACACTTCATGTCGCGTTTGAATCAGCGAACTAAAGGTGAAGAGCATACTCAAGGCTACGAACAGATAACTGAGAATACTACGAAAGTTTTGAGTCATCATCAGGGTTATCGCAATCGCAATGGTGACAGTATAACCAAACAGTGGGATAAGTTGCCAAGTGATTGCGGCACCTGATAACGCTTTTGTATGTAATAAGGGTTGACGCCACCAAACAAGATTTAAACTGATAACGATAACTAATAATGGCACCCAACGGCGCCAATCAAAAAAGCCAGCCGGCGTAAAGTTTTCATAGCTGCGCTTTTCTTGCGGGTCAGTCGTGATACGCCGCGGAATAGGCCGGCCATCAGGTAGACGATGCGATTGTTGTTGATTATTATGACTATCCATAATTAATATTGTACCCTAATTTGATAGTGTTGCGTATTATTTTATGGACACAAATACGTGAATTATAATTTTCAAATGAGCGTAGTATGCCTGTTGAAACTAAATAACGTTTAATTGGATTTGCATTTTGTTTATACGTCTGCTATTCTAAAGATACAATTTAAAACAGCTATCAAGAGTAGGCGAGTGATACAGCACGATAACCCTACACCAACCGGTCAAATATGGTAACATATTTCAGCACGGTGGTCCATCTGTACAGATAGTCGTCACGTTAGCGCGTACCGACTAATCGTTGGGACGCGCTTTTTATTTGCGACCAGTAGCTTTTTATTTTGAATTTTTAAGGAGGTCATGTTTCACATGACAAAGTATTTTACATCAGAATCAGTTTCCGCAGGGCACCCTGACAAAATAGCCGATCAAATTGCCGACGCTATTTTAGATGCAGTGCTTGAACAAGATCCACATGCCCGTTCGGCAGTTGAGGTCACAACGTCTACAGGGGATGTATCAATCTTCGGTGAATTATCAACCTCAGCCTACGTCAATGTACGTCAAATTGCAACGGACACGATTCGTGAGATTGGCTATAACAAAGCTGAACTCGGTTTCACAGCGGACTCTGTTAATGTTTCCAATAAAATTGTTGAACAATCAGATGATATTTCCCAAGCAGTTGATAATGCTGATGATGATCCTGAACAATTAGGCGCAGGTGATCAAGGCATGGTTTTCGGATATGCTACAAATGAAACTGAAAGCTATATTCCTTTGACATTAGCTTTGTCACATCGTTTGATGCGTAAAATTCGCGATGTACGTGAAGCAGAAACAGTTTCTTATTTACGTCCGGATGCTAAAGCTGAAGTGAGCGTTGAGTTGGATGATAATGACCAAATTACGCGTATTGCAGCAGTTGTTTTGTCAACGCAGCATGACGAAGAGGTCACGCTTAATCAATTGCGTGATGATGTCCGAAAATTGGTCATTGATAAAGTACTGCCACAAGATTTAGTTGATGAGAACACAATTTATTATATTAATCCTTCAGGACGTTTTGTATTAGGCGGACCACAGGCTGATTCTGGCTTAACTGGCAGAAAGATAATTGTTGATACATACGGTGGTGCTGCCCATCACGGAGGTGGTGCATTTTCAGGTAAGGATGCAACCAAAGTTGATCGTTCAGCTGCGTATTTTGCCCGATATGTGGCAAAAAACCTAGTAGCTGCTGGGGTAGCTGATAAATTAGAATTGCAAGTTGCATACGCTATTGGTGTTGCGCAGCCAGTATCATTAAACATTGAAACTTTTGGTACAGCAAAAATCGCCGAAGAAAAAATTCGTGACATAACGGCACAGTTATTTGATTTTCGACCATTAGCAATTATTAACCATTTAAACTTACGTCGCCCAATATATAAGCAGACAGCTGCATTTGGCCATTTTGGTCGAACAGATATTGATTTACCATGGGAAGCTTTGGACAAAGTTGCTGATATTCAGGCACTGTTATAAATTTTAAAATGATGTGTATGTTAAAATATAAGGTATGGTAAAAAAGCAAGCAACAATACAACTTTTAATGTTTGGCATGGCAATAGGCGAAAGTATGACGCAATTGTCCAACAGCCAACAAGATGAGCTATTAAAAGATCCAGTTCAATTTGATGGTGCATTAAGCTGGGGAGCGCAAACAAGCTTGTCATTAACAACAATTGCTAGTTTGTCACGTGGTTATCAATTAACTGATGTGATGAATCATTTGCAAAGTTGGTATAAGAGACGCCAGTTTGTACCGGAAAATACCTTACAACGCGTTGATGAAATTACTAAACAAGCAATGGACAACTATACTAAAAACAGAGATACTTTAGCCTCTGGTATCCTTGAAGATACGGCGGATAGTGAAAATATATTGGTCCGAATGTTACCGGTGGCACTTTATTTGCATCATGAATATGGCGTATCATTTATTAATGATGAAACGGCCATGTTGACGTTACATCGTATTGCTGGTTTGACACACAATGATGAGGGCGCGCTAGTTAGTGTGGGCATGCTTAGCCTTATTATTAGTCAAATACTAGATGGACAAGCCATTCGAGATGCTGTAGAAAATGGTTTGGCTTTTGGTTTTGAATACTATTCGCGGCATAAGGTGTTTGAATCTGAATTAGGTGCATTTGAAGAACTAAATTTACCAGATTTTGCTAATATTCCTGTTAATCACATTAAGTTAGATGGTCGTAGTGCAAGTACTTTAGAAGCCATTATTTGGTCACTACTCAACAGCAATAGTTACACGCAAGCCATGCAGCACGCTTTTTTACATGGTCACGCTAATAGCATTATACCCACTGCAGTGAGTGCGATTGCAGCCATTGTTTATGGGGATGAATTCATTTTACAAGCTAGTCAGCATTTGATTTCTCGAAAATTAATTGTGAATGTCACGCATCAAGCAGAGCGACTAGGCAGATTTAATTGAAAAAAAGTTCAGCCCTCAGTTAATAACTGAAGGCTGAACTTTTTTTGAATAAATGGCTAATTTAACCTAAGAAGTGTCTAAGTTGTGCCATACGATTGATTAAAGCGGTAATAGCAACTGGTGCACCATCTTTGATTTGTACCACTTGTAAGGCAATCTCAGCGTGCTGTTGTTCTTCACGGCTGTGAGGGCCAATTTCAAGATTGAAAATAGCCTTGAGTGTCATAATGTCTTGTTCAACTTCTGCCCAGGCAGGGTTTTGCGTTTTGAGAATCTCCAAGGCGTCTAAGTCAACATAGCCAGCTAGTTCACGGAAATCCTTTTTCATGCTAGGATAGTTACGCACAAAAACTGATAAGTGATCCGCTTTTAAATTGGCTAATGCACGACCAAAACCAATAAATTCAGGTGGGATACCAATTGAATAAAATGAGCCTGTAAAGTTAATAGCACGCGGTAGCTCAATGCCATCAACTGATCGTGAATAACCTAGTACCCCGACGTGTTGACGACGGTCACGGCGCTTAGGGAACGCTTTAAAAATAGGCTGCATATCAGGAATGAGTTGATCCAGTGTATTGGCATAAAATCTAGCAGATTCCTCAGCTACTTCTGCTAAAATCTTTTGATCATCGGCAGAAATTTTTAATGGTTCCGCATTTGGTAATTGTTCTTTTAGCTCTGTGATAGCCTGTTGTACATCATCCAACGGGAAGTCATAACGGAAAGCAGATTGCACAGTTGCGGTGCGCACACCAGGAAATTCTGTGATGTAACGAGCGATACGATGTGGTGATAAGCCACCACGGAAGATCGCAGAACCTGTACCAGATATGGGGTAGATGTCGATGTTTTCTTCTTTTGCAAATTCATGTAATCTTGCAATGGCTAATTTATTACCAGTGATTGAACTCATAAATCCAGCAGTTAACGCTGAGTCAGATCCCGCCAAGAAGACACGAAGGTATTTTGGTCGAAAACCAAAGTGTTCTTCATGTAGCTTGAGGTATTCTTTCAGAATTTCTGGTGCGTGTAATTGGGTATTAAAGTCTTCAAATAACGGAATCATTTCGATATAAGGCGTATTTTTGTCGGTTTTGGTAAATTCAACTGATTTGAAGTTTGCCAGCTTCTCAAACAATACTTGCATTTCAATCAATTGATCTGCGCGTTGTGCCATTGGCAGGATAGCTTCAAACAAAGGGCGTTGATCAAATCCAAGATCATGGGCAAAGTCCTCTGAACTTAAAATAGCAGTCATTGCCTGCATTAAACTATAACCTTTTTCTTCCCAAATATTTGGGAAACGGAAAGTTAGGAATTTATCACGGCCAATTTGATTCGTTTTAAAGTAGTCATACTCGGTACTAAATAGGCGGTCGATGACGGCAGCATCAGCATGCTTACCTTCCCAATCCCACATATACTCATCAACGTTTAATTCACTAAAATTTTCAAAAGCCTCATTCATCTCGCGGTAAGCACTGATAAATGGTTGTTGCGAGGCGTCCCAAAATGGTGCATTAGCATTATCGGGATGTTGCGTACCCATAATAGTAGGAAATTTTCGTTGTGTCATGACAGCTCCTTTGTTTTATACTTATACTATTTTAGCATACTGATAAGTGTTTAAAAATGGAAATTTTAATTTTTATATCAAAAAGTATTTAAAAATCGAGATAATGTTCGGAATTATTGATTTTTATTAACCTATAATATTGTGAAAAGCATTAAAAAAACCAAGCAATATATATTATATTGCTTGGCAATCCTATTTAAATCATAATTAACATAGGTAAAACCATTGGTTTACGGGCGGTTTCTTTATATAAGAATCTAGAAAGATCATCAATAACTGCTTGACGAATATCTGCTTCGCTGACATTCGCGTTGTTCATAACACGACGCATTGTCGCAAAAATAACACGTCGGCCTTCATTAATTAAATCACCAGATTCACGCATGTAAACGAATCCGCGCGATAAAATATCCGGGCCAGATAAAATTTCTTTTTCTTTTAAATCAATTGTTGCAGTAACGACAACTAAGCCATCTTGAGACAACTTTTGGCGATCGTGTAATACAACTGAACCAATATCTCCGATACCTGAGCCATCAATGTAAGTATCATCGCCGGGGAAATGACCAGCAATACGTGCATTTTCACCATCCAACGCTAAAACATCACCATTCTCTAAAATAAACGTGTGATCTTTTGGTACATCAAGTTCTTGTGCCAATGATGCGTGAACTTTAAGCATACGATATTCACCATGTACTGGCATGAAGAATTTTGGCTTCATTAATGCGATCATCAATTTTTCTTCTTCTTGACCACCGTGCCCAGAAGTATGGATGTTATTGACTTTACCATAGATAACATTGGCGCCGCCTTCTTCTAATTTGTTAATAACCTGATTGACCGAGGCCGTGTTACCAGGAATTGGTGAGGAAGAAAAAATAACATTATCTTTTGGCTTTAATCGAATTTGTTTATGTGTACCCTCAGCAATACGTGCCAAAGCGGCCATTGGTTCACCTTGAGAGCCAGTTGACAAAATTAATAGTTCATCGTCTGGAATATGTTTGATTTCTGATTGTTCAAGAAGCATATTATCTGGGATGTTCAAGTAACCAAGCGCGCGACCATTAGTTACGGCTGACTCCATTGAACGGCCAAATACAGCTATTTTGCGACCATGAGCGATAGCTGCGTCAGTTGCCATACGGACACGATTCATGTTAGAAGCAAATGTTGCAAAAATAATACGACCATGCTCAAGTTTGTCAAAAATACGATTGACTGATTTAGCGACCCAAGCTTCAGATTTTGTCCATTCAGGTCGTTCAGCGTTGGTTGAGTCACTCATCATAAGTAAGACACCATTTTCGCCGATACGTGCCATTGACCATAAGTTGGGTGGCTGTTTTGTCGTAGGCGTCAGGTCAAATTTGAAATCACCAGTCTCAACAATGGTACCAACAGGTGTATGAATAGCGACACCGAATACGTCGGGAATTGAATGTGTCGTACGGAAAAATTCAACGCTTAGCTTGTCAAATTCTAGAATCGAGCCATCTGTAATTTCGTGCAATTCAACACGATTAAGCATTTGCTTTTCTTCAAGCTTATTTTTGATTAAAGCCATAGCTAAAGGACCAGCATAAACTGGGACGTTAACTGATTGTAAAAAGTAGGAGATAGCACCGATGTGGTCTTCGTGTCCGTGAGTAATAACCAGTGCTTTGACGCGATCAATGTTGTCGACTAAATAAGTATAGTCAGGAATAACATAATCAATACCGAGTAAATCATCTTCCGGGAACTTAATACCCGCGTCGACAACAATGATTTCATTTTGATACTCAATACCGTAAGTGTTCTTACCGATCTCGCCTAATCCACCTAGCGCATATACTGCGACTTCATTAGGTTTAATATCTACAGAATATGTCATAATTAGAATGTTGTAATGGCGAAGCTAGGATTGGCTTTTTCGTAAGTTAAGGCCTTATCCGATAATTCTTCGATTGCTTCCACATTGTACGTTGTGTTTTCTTCAATAATTTCCCGTGCTTGTGGCAAACTTTCTGCCGTCAAATAGAGTGAAACAGTGGTTTCACGCTTGGGGTTGCGTTCTGGGTGTTCTTGGTAATAAACTTTGTAAATCATAATGCCTCCAAAATATAGTAGTTTAATTTAATTTTTCACGAACGAAAACCTATATAATAGTGTACCACATAGCATATACAAACGGGGGAATTGTCAAAATTATTGCTTGATTATTAGGCATATTATTGTTAAATTTATAGAAAGGAATAATAAAATGACTGTTCAATCAATCGCCGTGTTTATGGGCGCACAATTTGGTAATGATCCAAAATATACTGAAACAGCTGAAAAACTCGGCCGAGTAATTGCACAAAAAAATATAAAACTTGTTTATGGCGGTGGTCGGGATGGCTTAATGGGTGCGACCGCACTGAGTACAATGGCTAATGGTGGTGAAGTTGTCGGTATAACCCCTGATAATTTAGCTGAAGATGCGATTTCGCCAGATCAAGTGACGAGATTAATTGAAGTGAGTAACATGTCAGAACGTAAGGATTTGATGATGCGGTATGCTGATGCTTTTATTGTACTACCTGGTGGTTTTGGCACATTAGAAGAGTTAGCACAAGTTTTGAGCTGGGCTAAAATAGGGTTACATGATAAACCACTTATCTTGTTAAATATCAATGGTTTTTACGATCACTTATGGGCCTGGTTAAAAGAAACTGTGACTAGTGGTTTTGTGGCAGAACATGAGTTACGGCATGTTCAGATTGTTAATAATATCGATGAAATGGTCAACTATATTGCGCAGTTCGATACCGCGAGTCGTGACACACATGGTCACTAATGGTTATTTGTTAAACAGGAGGGGAAAATGTCGGATTCTGATTTAATGGCTGAATTCATTAGTGTCTATATGTCATCACTTAAAAAATTAGAAAAGCTGATTTCACAACCAACCAGTGACTTTGGCATATCATTTGAGCAGTGGCTGATTATGACATCCGTGGTTAAAAGTGGTCATGAGTCACCGTTAACGATGACTAAAATTGCTACTGACCGTGGGGTGACAAAGGGGGCAATCGCACGGCAACTTAAGCCGTTGTTTGAACGTAGGTACCTTAATCAAGTGCCAGATGAACAAGATCGTCGCCGGACTTTATTGCTCTTGACGCCTGAAGGGCAACGTGTTGAAGCAATTATCACGAGTCGTGTGAACGGACGCTTTTCTGGCTGGCTTGATATTTATGGCTTCGCTGAGGGACAAAATTTATTAAAAACCTTACATCGGTTAGATACATTGATTGTACAACCGGAATTAAATAAGGAGAAACATTGAGATATCAACAGTTTTGTGGTAAAATTTAATCTTGTGTGAAGACTGCAAAATTGGCAGTCTTCTGGTATAATAAACTATATTTAATAAAAGAGGATATTAATCATGGCAATTGGCATGAATGATTTAAAAAATGGTTTGACAATTGAGTACACTAACTCATTATGGCGTGTTTTGGACTTCCAACATGTTAAGCCTGGAAAGGGCGGTGCGTTTGTTCGCTCAAAGTTAAAGAATTTGCGTACTGGTGCAGTCAACGAAGTAACCTTCCGTCCCGGTGACAAGTTTGAACAAGCGGACATTACAACACGTCCAATGTCTTATTTGTATGCTGAAAACGATGGCCGTGTCTTTATGGACGTTGAAACATACGAACAGGTGAACTTACCTGATGATAAGATTGCTTCAGCCTTAAAGTTTTTGCTTGAAGGTATGGAAGTTAGGATTACAATGTATGGCAACGAAATTTTAGGTGCTGAATTACCGTCAACAGTACCTTTGAAGATTACTGAAACGCAACCTGGTATTAAAGGTGCAACTGCAACTGGATCAGGTAAGCCAGCAATTGTGGAAACAGGCGCTACGATCACAGTACCTGACTTTATTAATGAAGGTGAAACAATTATCATTAATACAGAAGATGGTTCATATAAGGGTCGTGCTTAATAATAAAGTGTGTCCTTTACAAACGTTAAGTGACTGAATGATACATGACATGTGTTTGGTAAATAAGGGAGCACGTTTCAAAAAGTTCCCCAGTGGAACTTTTTATTTTAAAAAAATATTTTCGAGGATTAAATAATGGCCAGAGAAATTAAGCGTAATAAGCAGACTACGAAAAACATCATTTTGGCAACTGAAAATTCAGTTGTTGGTGGGACAACGCAAGTAACGCCTGAAGTCATTGAAGTGGTTGCACAAATTGCGACCCAAGAGGTGCATGGTGTGTATTCAATGCGTGGGACATTGTCAGATCGTTTTACAAGTGCTTTTGGGTCAAACGCACGTGGGAAAGGTGTTGAACTGTCACATACTGAGGCAGGTTTGGCAATTGATGCCTATGTCTTTTTACAGTATGGCGTTGTTGTGCCTAAGGTCGCACTTGAAATTCAACATGCAATTCAATCTCAGATTTCATCAATGACAGATTTACAAGTTGCGCAAATAAATGTTCATGTTACCGGCATAGTCCCAGAAAAAGTTGCCAGTAACATTGATCCTAATAATTTATTTGGTGACTCAAACACAACTGAGGTGGTTAATTAATGTCTAATTTGACACGGCACGAATCACGCCAAGCAGCTTTTCAAGTTTTGTTTGCGTTAGAAAAAGACCCACAAAGTAATAACATTGATAAACTTTATGACATTGTTTTGGAAGGTAAAGATTATGATGATTATTTACCACGATTAGTTAATGGTATTTTGGGTACAAAAGCCGAATTAGATGAGCAGATTGCTGCTCATTTAGCGGATGGTTGGGCTATTAATCGCATTAATAAAGCTGATCTTATTATTTTACGATTGGCAATATATGAATTGTTGAATAATTTGGTGCCTTATAAAGTCTCAATTGATGAAGCCTTGATATTAACTAAAACATTTTCGGATGAAGAAAGTCGTAAGTTTGTTAATGGTGTGTTGAAGAACTTTACGCCAAGTGCAACACCGAAAGTTGAATAAGTCATGATAAGTCGCGTGGCGGCTTTTTTTCTTAATAATAGTCAAAAATGACATGTTTATTTTACAATAAGACATGTCAAATTCGTTATTTTGAGCCCTTAGTACCTAAAAAATGGAGGAACGGTGCGGAGGATTATTTGCAAAACGCTGTGTCAGGCATAATATTTTAGTTTTTATGACACATCGAGGCATGAGATTCTCTGTACATTTTAAAATATGGCAATTTATGATTTAACAAAAACACCGGCAGATAGTTATGATACGCATACGCATTTAAATGACGATAAATTATTTCATGACGTACCGGCATACATTGGTCGTGCGCATGAATTTCGTGTGATGGAAATGAATATTGTTGGCTATGATGCACAAGGCAATGAACGCGCATTAGAAATTGCACAAGCAAATGATAATATTTATGCAGTATTGGGTTTTCAACCAGAAGACACAGAAGACTTTGATGCCACTGCTGCTGAAAAACTTGAAAAGCAATTACAACAAAATAAAGTTGTTGGTGTTGGGGAAACAGGCTTGGATTATTATTGGGAAACCACGCCGCATGATGTGCAAAAAAAGGCTTTTCAAACACATTTAATGTTAGCAAAAAAATATGATTTACCGGTTATAATTCATAACCGTGATGCATTTGAAGATGTCTATGCCATGTTGAAAGATAGTGGTGTCACTAAAGGTGTCATGCACAGCTTTTCTGGCACGCCAGAACAAGCGCTGGCGTTCGTTGATTTAGGCATGCATATCTCATTTAGTGGGGTTGTGACGTTTAAAAAAGCAGCGGATGTCCGCGAAGCGGCCAAGGTTGTACCATTGAATCGTTTATTAGTTGAAACAGATGCACCTTATTTGGCGCCAACACCATTTAGAGGAAAAGATAATGAACCAGCGTTGGTGAAATATATCGTGGATTCATTAGCGGATACACTTAATATGACACCAAAAGAAATGGCAGATGCCACGCGTCAAAACGCACATCGTCTTTTTTTAAATCATGATTGATCGGCCACACATTAATGAAATGATTGTTGTTGAAGGAAAATCCGACACACAAAACTTAGCCCGTGCAGTGATTGCCGACACGATCGAGACTGGCGGTAGTGCCATTAATGAAGATGCTGTCGCAAGGGCGCAGTATGCGGCAAAAACGCGTGGCGTGATTATCTTAACGGATCCTGATTTTAATGGTCAGCGTATTCGACAAATTATGACCACGGCTGTGCCTTCGGCCAAACAGGCCTATATTACACAAAATGAGGGTCGCGCGCATAAAGATAATAGACATAAATCACTTGGCGTCGAACATGCAGAACCTGAAATGTTATGTCAGGCATTATCGCGTGTGATGACCCCGAAAATTGATGTGACAACGGATGTTGATCAACAATTTTTACTACGAAATGGTTTGTTAAGTGGTTTAAATGCACGTAAACACCGTGAAATAGTTGGCGAAGCGTTACATATTGGCTACACAAATGGGAAACAATTGCTGAAACGCGTGCAACAATTTGGTATAACACAGGCACAAATTTTGACAGTATTGAAAGGTAAGTGACTACATGGCAGAAATAATTGATATTGCAGATCCAATGCGAACACAGGCAATTCTAAATACCTATGGCTTGCATGCTAAGAAGAAGTTTGGTCAAAACTTTTTAACAGACTTAGATGTGTTACATGGCATTGTTGATGTTGCAGAAATAACTGATGAAGATTATGTGATTGAAATTGGACCAGGTATCGGGTCGTTGACAGAACAATTAGCACGTGCAGCAAAAAAAGTCTTAGCTATTGAGATTGATACACAGATGGTGAGAGTCTTAGGAGAAACACTGCAAAATTATGATAATGTCAAGGTAATCGCCGGAGATATATTAGCGTTAGATTTAGCTCGAATCATTGCCGATGAATTTGGTGAAAGTGCTCATGTAAAAGTGGTTGCTAATTTACCGTATTATATAACGACACCAATTTTAATGCAGTTACTACGGACTAATATTACGTGGGATAATATTGTCGTTATGATGCAACGCGAAGTCGCGGAACGATTGAATGCTGATGTCGGTACAAAAGCATATGGCGTACTGACTTTAACAATTCAATATTTTGCCAATGCAAAATTGGCGATAGAAGTGCCGGCCACAGCATTTAATCCCGCACCAAAAGTTGAGTCAGCAGTAGTCAAGTTGACACCATTAACGTCAGAAATAGTTGTTGATCAACCGGAACGATTATTTGGTGTTATAAAGGGCAGCTTTTCGCATCGACGCAAGAGTCTTTGGAACAACATGTTGCAAACTTATGGCAAAGATATGGTGGTTAAGGAAAAAATAACAGCAGCCTTAGAACGTGCCCATGTTGACCCGTCAATACGAGCAGAGCGCTTAGATTTGACACAATTAACAACGCTATATTTATCTTTGCGTGAACAAGGCCTCACACAATAAATGTATATTTTTTCATTTTTTGAGCTGAGTATACAGTGAAATTTGCAAATAAAGCTTATTTGTGTTATAATTAAGTAAGTTTTTCACGAAAGGTGGTATAAAATGCCAAGTAGTTTGCAAGACATTAAAATTAAACTCGACGCTCATGTTGGGGAAGCTGTCACTGTGGTGGCACAAGCTGGTCGCAAAAAAATTACAGAACGAACTGGTGTACTACGTTCAACCTTTCCTTCTTTGTTTGTTGTTGAACTAGATGAAGATGCTAATTTTGAACGCGCGTCATACAGTTATACTGACATTTTAACGAATAATATTGATATTACTTTTGCTGAATAAATAACTTGCCCATTTGGGCTTTTTTTGTAGTTGTGAGATAATTTTAGTTATGAACAAACAAGTTTTTTATGCGATTCTAACAATCGCCCTTATACCAATTGGTTTATTTTTAATTGTTATGAAAATGACAGTTGCACCACAGCCAATGCATCATGCACCTGTTCAAATTGTGACAGATAATGTGGCATATCAGCAAATTGCTCAGGCGGTTGCTGACACTAGTGGGCAGGTGTCGCTGCTATCTGGCGGGTTAACCTATAAAAATGAAAAATCTGTTTTCAGGGACGCGGAAGTTCTCGTGACTGATAGTCATCAAAATCAGTTGTTAACGCAACGACGCCAGTTAAAGTTACATTCTAAGATATTGGTGGCCAGCGATGTTGTTAAAAATCAAGAGAATACAAATTATTGGCTCAGTCCAGAAATTACCTTGAAGACAATTACCAGATTGTCTGATTTGTTGAGCGATTTAGACCCAAGTAATCGTAATCATTACATCAGCAACAGTCAAAAATTAACAGATCAAACGCAAGCATTATCTGATGGCATCGATGCCTTAAAACAAGAAAAAAATGTGCATTATGTTGCGACAAATAATGCACAACAATTATTTATGACACAATTAAGTTATACATCTGAAATGACCAATGTTGAGTCAGCGTCAAATGAAGATTTTGATAAGCTTACGAAAAAAATACGTAACAAACGTGTGCGTTTTTTGTTAACTGCGAGTCAAGATCAGTCTGACCGAGATCGACAGTTGGTGGCATTAGCAAAAAATGCTAATGTACCAGTAATTACGTTTAATCAAGTATTACCGGCAGGTCAAAAAGTATGGCAGTGGCAATTGACCTTTGTTGAACAGCTGCAAGCGGTTTTTAAACCAGTAGGAAGTGATAAATGATGGGCATAATTCAAACCAAAGACTTTGGTATTCGTTACGGTGAAAAAATTGTATTGTCACATGCTAATATTGACGTGCCGGCGGGCCGTTTTTTTGCTGTATTAGGTGAAAACGGTGCGGGAAAGACAAGCTTTGTTAAATCAATTATCGGAGAAAATCAGCAAACCGAAGGCGATCTGCAATTAAATGCAACGCGTGTTGGCTTTGTGCCACAATTTCGTGATATAACACGAGATTATCCGTTAAATATAGCTGAATTTGTGGCTTTAAATTATAATAAAGGTTGGCGCTTGTGGTTGAATACGCAAGAAAAAATGGCTGTACAGTCGGCACTAGAGTTAATGGATTTGTCAGATATGCGTGACAAACGTCTAGGCTTAGCATCTGGTGGTCAAAAACAACGCGCATTTGTGGCACAAGCACTTGTTCAAAAACCAGATTTGTTAATATTAGATGAATCTACTGCCAGTTTAGATCATGAACACAAAGTGCAGCTGTTGCAAGCTGTCAAGCAATTACAAAAACAACAGCAGTTAACCGTGTTGTTTATTACGCATGAATTAGAATTAGTGTCACAGTTTGCTGATGGCTATTTGTTTTTTGAAAAAGGACATGTAACCCAAGGTACAGTTGATGAATTGCAATCGTTAACAATGAAAATGACGCATAGACATGCGTTAGATGAGGTTCGTCATGTTTAGTTATGATTTTATGCAAAATGCTTTTATAGCAGGGACGATTGTTAGTATTGTTGCTGGTATCGTTGGCACGTTTGTTGTCGCACGCAATTATGCATTTTTGACCCATTCTTTAAGTGAAATTGGCTTTGCTGGTGCGGCTTTTGGCCTATTTGCTGGTTGGCCTGCATTATTAGGCATGATGTTTGCAACAAGTGGGGCATCATTAGCCATTGGTGCATTAGAATCAGGTAACACAAAACGTGATAATGTGACCAGCGCCATCTCGGCATTAGCTATTGGACTGGGTATTTTATTTTTAGCGCTGGGGCACACAAGCACAACAGCGGCCACGGGCATTTTATTTGGATCGGTATTAGGCATCAGCCGACAAAATTTATGGTTGTTAATCGTGTTGGCAATCGTTGTTATTGTGACTTTACTGATTAACTATCGCTCATTACGACAGTTAGCATTTGATGAAGTGGGCATGTTCCTACAAAGTCGGCGTCAAAAATCAGTGAGATATATCTTTTTGGTCATGATTGCTTTATCAGTAAGTATCTCATCACAACTTGTTGGGTCGTTGTTAATCTTTGTATTAGTAACATTGCCTGCGGCGAGTGCTAAATATTATTTAACCTCTACTACAAAATTAATGGGGTTAGCAGTTGTATTTGCCTTATTTGGTACATGGTCTGGCTTATCACTGGCTTATCTTACCAATTTACCAGCTAGTTTCTTTATTGCAATTATTGAAGTTTTAATTTATTTACTGTCGGTTTGGCAATTTCAAAAAAACGCTTAAATTCCGAACGTTAATGATTTAAAAGTGTTATAATTATTGTTAAATATTAATATTAAAAAAGGAGAATACGTGCTAATCTATTGCTAGTACGTTTACACATCATGAAAACACGTCGTTCTGATCGTCTTGTTGATATGGCGCGCTACATGCTTGAGCGCCCGCGCAAACTTATTTCTTTGTCTTACTTTGCTAAAAGATATGACTCTGCCAAATCTTCTATTTCCGAGGATTTATCTATTTTAAAAAGGACATTTCAAGAGCGCGGCACAGGGTTATTAGAAACTGTTCCCGGCGCTGCTGGTGGTGCACGATTCGTGCCGTTCATGGCTGAGGATGAAGCAAAAAACTTCATTGAAGAAATACGCCAAGATGTCAATGATGAAACACGTGTGTTACCTGGCGGATACGTCTATTTGTCTGATTTGTTAGGTCGGCCAGATATTTTACGCCAAGCGGGTCGTTTGATTGCAACACAATATTTACGTGATAATATTGATGCTGTCATGACAGCAGCTACAAAGGGTGTCCCATTAGCACAAGCAGTTGCTGAACAACTAAATGTCCCTTTTGTCATCGTACGTGACGATGCAAAAGTAACTGAAGGGCCAACAGTGTCTGTGAATTATTTGACAGGTTCTTCAAAACGTGTTGAAAAAATGGAATTATCCCGTCGTTCATTGCGTACAGGTTCACGTGTATTAATAGTCGATGACTTTATGAAAGCCGGTGGCACAATTCAAGGCATGCAAACATTGGTCAGTGAATTTGATGGGACAGTTGTTGGTACCGCTGTATTTGCTGAAGGCAGATCAGCAACACGTCTTCTTGACCGATTTACATCGCTCTTACATGTCGATACAAATCTTAAAAATGGGGATCCAATTCTAGTAACTGCTGGTAATTACGCAAAAGAAATTTATAAACGTGAGGCATAAGTATTTATGATTGATGAAGTAAACGTCCTAGTATTGGCTGCTGGTAATGGTTCGCGTATGAAGTCAAAAGCACCAAAAGTGTTGCATAATGTTGCTGGTCAAATGATGATTGATTGGGTGCTTGATGCGGTTGAACCGCTTTCAAAAAATAAACCTATTACTGTTATCGGTGTTGGCGCTGAGCGTGTTCAAGAACATGTTGGGACACGTAGTGAGTTTGTTTTGCAGGCTGAACAGCTTGGGACAGGTCATGCTGTTCAGCAGGCACAGCCAAAAATTGGGGCAAGTACTGGCGTGACACTTATCATGTCAGGTGATACACCGATGTTTCGTTCGGAAACGCTATCTGAATTTATTGATGAGCATAATAGGTCAAATAATACCGTAACTGTTTTGACGGCTATTGCTGACGATCCAACTGGTTATGGTCGCATTGTGCGAGCTGATGATGACACCGTAATAAAGATAGTGGAACAAAAGGATGCCAGCGTTACCGAACGTCGTATTCGAGAAATCAATACGGGTGTCTATATTTTTGACAATCAATTATTATTTGAGTCATTAGCACAGGTGCAAAATAATAATGCGCAAGGTGAATATTATTTGCCAGATACGTTAGACATTTTACGACAAACAGGTCATCAAATTGGCGCATATACGTTACAAAACTTCACAGAATCTCAGGGTGTCAATGATCGTGTGGCATTGTCTGTGGCAAACCGTGTGATGCATGAACGCATTAATCACCAATTGATGGTTGCTGGGGTTGAGTTATTAGACCCAGCTAGTACATTTGTTGATGCAACAGTGGTTATTGGTCAAGACACCTTGATTGAAGGTGGTGTGACCATTCTGGGACAGACAGTTATTGGAAAAGATAACGTGATAACCCAAGGGTCGCGTATTTCTGATAGCCTAATCGGTGATGATAATGTGATTACTTCATCACACCTAGAAGGCGCTATTTTAGCCAATGGCATCACTATTGGTCCATATGCACACTTGCGGCCACAAGCAAACTTGGGTGACAATGTGCATGTTGGAAATTTTGTTGAGGTCAAACAAGCCACGTTAGCCGCTAATACGAAAGCGGGGCATTTGACATATATAGGAAATGCAACGATTGGTGAAGACGTTAATATTGGTGCGGGTACAATTTTTGTTAACTATGATGGCGCCAATAAATTTAGTACAATAGTTGGCGATCGTGCTTTTATTGGGTCGAATACAAAAATTGTCGCGCCAGTAACTATTGCTAGTGAAGCAATCACGGCAGCAGGTTCAACCATTACAAATGACGTACCGGGGCATGCTATGGCAATTGCTCGAGCACGTCAAGTTAATAAAGCAAATTTTTGGGATCATATGCCACATAAGTGATAATAAGATGTGGTTTACAGTCAACATAAAAAGCACATGTGATTGTGCTTTTTTCGTATAGTGACTTTAAATAACAATTGTGGCATGATCGCCAACTGTTGTGTAAAATAATATTGGCATAATTTAAAAGGATGAAGCAATGCAAATTACAGGCGAAAAAGCACTAGAGAATATTGCAGAAGATACTATTTACTACTATAAAGATAATATTTCAGATAGCGATCATATTGCATTGGATAATCTTTTTATGGCATTAGACAAACATATTAATGATGACACTTTTATACATATTGCTGGCGAAATTAATGGTGGGATAGATGAAGGTGGGACGACATTAACTTTAGAGACAAATGTTGTCAACCTGCCATTGCGGTATACAAACCAACTTAAAAAATTAATTTGGCCGGAGAAAGACGATAATGATGTCAACCTGTACATGATTGTTGAAAATGTCGATGTGAGTCAGTCAAACTTAAAAATTACTTTTGTCAGTTCAGTGACTGCTTATTTAGATGATAGTGCTAGTGTTAAAACAAAAATTTCGCAGTGGTTTGATGAGCAATTGGCTAATATTGTAGCTGCGCAAAGTGATATTGAAGAAACTAACGAATCAGACAATAAAACGAGCGATAATTAAAATTATCGTTCGTTTTATGCGTCGTATTCAATTTTACCTGTAACACGGGATTGTTGTTCACCGCTCAAATAGTTAAAGTCCAATATGTGTGGGGAGACGGTTGATTTAACACCATAGAGTTTACCTAAGTCATAGGTTTCAATGACGTACTCTGCCATCAGTTGTTTAGAATTAGCATGAGAATCTGGTACATAAATGTCAGCCAAATCAATATATTTGGGATTAGCAATTCGTATAATGTCGTGTTTTTCTAATTTTGTTAATTTTATCATATGTCCATTATAACAGGTTATGAGGCATGAATGATTGTCTGATATTTTAAAATAGCAACTTGTTTTTGACTATTACTTAGAAATTTGGTATACTAAATACATGCGATGAGTCGAAGCGCTTGAAAAATTAGCGCCGAACGTGGCCTGCTGTGTTAAATCACAAGTCTCGTATAGATGCAGGTGTTAATGGTGGTTGTGGAACCCCCTTTTCTCACTATGACTAACAGTGCTTGCACTGCAGTGACGCGACTTTATTACTGGTGTGACAACTAGTAGTCGCCCGCAGGAGCGAATCCTGCATGCCAAACTAAAACCTAACATTAATTTGTTAGGTTTTTTTAGTGCTGTGATATGTTTCAACGTATGATGTCATCAGAGGTAAGTCATGTGATAGACACGTTTGATTTAATCAAAGATAAATTAGCAAGCCATAAAATTTGGATACTTTTTGGTAGTATTATTTGTATTGGGTGTATCGCGTTGTTTTTAATGAAGCAACCTAGTGTGTCAGAAACACCGTCTGCTTTGAGTGCCACTACAAGTCACCCAGTTGACTCAAGTTCAAGCGCAATAAGTGCAACATCCACTGACTCGGCAATTATGATTGATGTCAAAGGTGCTGTAAAAAATCCTGGTGTTTATGATGTGGTCAGTTCACCACGTGCACAAACAGCGATTGCAAAAGCTGGTGGATTGACACGTGAAGCTGATACCGTCCAATTTAATTTGGCGCAAAAATTAACTGATGGTCAAATGATTTATGTCCCGGTAGTGGGGGAAGTTAAAGCAGATAAATCTACTGGGAATCAACAAGCAACGTTAGCAAGTCAAGAAAAGGCTAAAGTTAATTTAAACACCGCGACTGCTGAAGAATTGCAAACGCTAGATGGTGTTGGTGAGAAGAAGGCAGAGCAGATTATTGCTTATCGCGAAGCCCATGACGGCTTTAAGAAAATAGATGATATCAAAGAAGTCTCTGGTATAGGGGCGAAACGTTTTGAAACATTGCAAGATAAAGTCACGATATAATGGCTAATCGCTATTTGTTGATCGTGAGCTTGCTCATTGCTGCTATGAGTGGTTGTGTTTACCATTTATCTGCTGTAACAATTGTTTTGTTGGTATTAGTTATTGTTATTTTTTGTTTTAATTTTAATAAGCGCCATATGATAATTGCTGTTCTCTTAGGTGTACCGTTTTTGTTATATTTTGTGCACGATGCACGTGAATTGCGACTACAGTCTTTACAACAAGATCAAGAAGCTGTTCAAATTAGTGGTATCATTTTACCCGACGATATCACCATTGATGGCGATAATTTACGTACCAATGCACGTTTAGCTGGTAATGGGCAAACCGTTCGATTGTATGCTAAGTTAACCTCTGAAGCTGAAAAAAACGAGTGGTTATCTGAAAAAAATGTCATTCATTTTGAAGCAATAGGTGACTTTTCACGTATTAAGGCACCAACAAATTTTAATCAGTTTGATGCACAGCGGTATTATGAAACAAAGCATATGACTCACCAAGTTAACATCAAGTCATGGCAAGTGAAACCACTGAATGCACAAAAATATTGGCAAAAATGGCGCTATCAACTACATATTTGGCATGCACAGGGCATTCAAAATTCAGCGAAACTACCACAACCATTAAGTGATTATGCGCAAGCATTAATTTTAGGTACGACACCGCAGTCACTTTATGGCAATAACCCAGGTGTGCAAACGTTAGGACTGATTCATCTGTTTAGTGTGTCTGGGTTTCATGTGTCTTATCTGTTAATGCTGCTTATGGCGATTTTACGTCGGCTTTATATACCACAAGAAGTGTCTGCTTGGTTGGGCGCAGTTCTTTTGATAAGTTATTTTATATTTGCTGGTGAACCAGCAGTGCTTGTCCGTGCCTTAATTGCTGGGTTAATTATGATGACACGTTTGGCAGGTTGGCGCCGTATATCAGCTGAAAGTGTTTGGGCAATCAGTTTATTAGGCAGTCTAATTTATGAGCCAGGAATTTTACTCACATTAGGTGGGCAGTTATCTTTTGCTATGACATTTTGTTTATTATTTACGAAACAATTAAATTTCTGGCAGGTAAACTTACTGCTAAGTGCGGTAAGTTTACCACTCATTGTTTCTCAACAATACACATGGCATGTGTTGCAAACCTTTGTTAATTTTGCAGCCATACCAGTATTTAGTGCTATTATTGTACCCGCTGTCATGATTGGTTTTATTGGTCAATCATTACCGATTGTGACGCATGTTATGAACACTGTGATCCAATTGTTTGCCTCTGGTGTCGATTATATCGCGACATTACCTGGTCATTTAATTATTGGCAAAATATCTTGGTTACTAGTGATGATACTTTTTATCATGTCGCTTTTGTTATTTGTGAAGGAGAAGCGTGTTGCCAAACTAGCCAGAGTGACATGGATTCTATTATTAAGTCTTGTGATGCTTTGGGCGCGGTTTCCGCTGACTGGTGAATTTTCAATTTTTGATATTGGTCAAGGGGATGCTATATTGATTCGCGAGCCATTTAATCGTTCAGTGACTTTGATTGACACGGGTGGCAAAGTGCTGTTTGAATCGAAACAACAGTGGCAAGAACAGTCTTTTCAGCGAACCAAAGGTGAAACGATTATTATTAATTACTTGCATAGTCAAGGTATCAATCATATAGATAATCTTGTGTTAACGCACCAAGATTATGATCATATTGGTGATGCGAAAATAATTCTACAAAAAATCAAGGTTAACCATATCATTATGCCAACAGGTATGGCCGCGCAGCAGGCATTTGCAAAAGAAATTAAGCCATATCTCAAAGATACGCAAGTGACAGAGGTTACTCAAGGGATGTTGGTGCCTAAAATGCCATTGCATATTGTTCACCCATTTCAAGCAGGTCAGGCAGAAAATGAAGACTCTATCGCGTTGTATGGTAAAATTGGCGGTCAAAATATATTTACAGCAGGTGATTTGGGTCAAACAGGTGAGTCGGCAATTGCTGCTAAATATCCTAATATGCGTGTTGATATTTTAAAATTAGGACACCATGGTTCTAAAACGTCTTCTAATCCGGCCGTTATCAAACAATGGCAGCCTAAAGTGGGCATTGTTTCAGCTGGCCGTAATAATCGTTATCACCATCCCCACATTGAAACATTAAAAACAGTTCAAGACCAACAAATGACACTGTTTAATACACAAACCCATGGTATGATTAGATATAATTATACAGGTCAAAAAGGCCACTTTGAGGTAAAATTAAATCATGAACTTGCAACAGCTACAACAACAAATCAAGAATAATGCTTTAGCTAACTTTTATGTTGTGACCGGGGATGAAGAGAGTCTCATTCAACGTGCACAACATGAATTTAAGCAACTTATTCAACCTGAAAATCGTGATATGAATTATGCGCAGTTTGATCTTACTGTGGAAGCTTTAGATGATGTTATTAATGAAGCCATGTCGATGCCTTTTTTTGGTGATCGACGTGTTGTGGTTGTTCAAAACCCTGATTTTCTGACAGCTAAGGGTAAAATTTCACCGCAAGATCAGGACCAATTCGTAAAATTATTAGAAAAATCAGTTGCTGAAAATATCGTTGTTATTTTCATTAATGATTTAAAGATTGATAAACGTAAAAAAATAACTAAGGCACTGTTAAAACGAGCAGAAAATATTGAATTACCGGCATTAAGTGAAACGCAGGCGAAACAAATGATTATGCAAGAACTACAACAACGTGCCTACAAAATTGATCAAGATGCTTTGCAGGACTTGACATTACGAACGAATGCCCACTATACTGCAATGAAAAATGAATTACCTAAATTGATTGCGTATGCGACACATAGTAAAAATATTACATCTGAAGCCGTGGCGGCTTTAGTGCCAAAGACCTTAACGGCAAATGTTTTTGATCTCGTTGATGCTGTGATGACACACCAACCTAAAAAAGCGTTGATGATTTATCGGGATTTATTACAAAATGGGGAACCTGCACTACGGGTTAATGCAGTGTTGACTGGACAATTTCGGTTATTGTTACAAATTGCTGGTTTAAAGGGTACTGAACAAGATATGGGGAAACAATTAAGTAGCCATCCGTATCGTGTTAAATTGGCACGTCAAATGCTAAAACAATATTCATTGACATCACTTAGAGATAGTTATTTAGGTATGATAGGTATCGAAGTGAAATTAAAATCAACAAATCAAGATCCGGCGTTATTGTTTGAAAGGTTCATATTAAAAAATACGGCATAAGAGATCAAAAAAAAACGACTTGGATTTCCAAGTCGTTTTTTCTAGTTGATTTTACTTAACATACTTAGCCAAACGTGACTTTTCACGTGAAGCTTTGTTCTTCTTGATCAAACCTTTTGAATAGGCGTGGTCAACAGCAGAAGAAGCAGTCTTGTATAATTCTGCTAAATTGTCTTCACCAGCAGCTGAAGCTCTTTCAAAACGCTTAACAGCTGTGCGGTAAGCACTAAGTTGTGGTTCGTTACGATCATGTTGCTTTTTCGTGAGACGAACACGTTGAATTGCTGATTCAATAACAGGCATATGTCTTTTCTCCTTAAATTTGATACGAGGTTTTCATGCAATCCTAAGATTAACGACGCAAACCTAAGCGTTGGATTAATTCACGGTAACGTTGAATGTCAGTATTGCGGAGGTAACGTAATAAGTTACGACGGCTACCAATCTTCTTCATTAAACCACGTTGTGAGTGGAAATCATGCTTGTGAATTGCCATGTGTGTGTTCAACTCGTTAATATCAGCAGTTAAAACTGCGATTTGTACTTCAGCTGAACCTGTATCGCCTTCGTGACGAGCATATTCATTGATGATTTCGTTCTTACGTTCTTGTGTAAGTGCCATAATTCGTATCCACCTTTCTAAAATGACGCCAAAGACTGCGTGAAGCGACGGTGAGACGCTAAACAAAGTACTTGGTCATGTTGTTTTTACAACAAATTTAATTATACGCGAATATTATTAAAATGCAAGCGTAGACTGCGTCAGAGTTATGGTAAAATGAATAAGTATATATTGTCATGTGTGTTGTACATGCGGTTAAACAACAAACACGTTTAAAGGAGTAAGTAAATGTCTGAGATAACAATTTCAAAAGCAGAAGTTGCACACGTTGCTAATTTAGCCAAACTAGCGTTTGATGATGCTGAATTAGAACAATTCACAACCCAATTAGATAGCATTTTAAATATTTTTGATACGTTGGGGGAAGTTAACACGGATGCTGTTGAACCAACCTATTCGGTCACTGAAAATGTGAATCATTTGCGTGATGATGTCGCCAATAATTGGCACCAAAAACAAGCGTTATTAAAAAATGCCCCACTAGAGGCGGCGGATTTGATTAAAGTGCCAGCAATCTTAGATGGCGAAGGAGAATAAGCATGACAATTAATTTTTTTGATAATGACTTAACCTCCTTGCATGAAAAATTAGTTAACAAGGACATCACGGCTGTTGATTTGACACAAGCTGCATTAGACAACATTGAAAATACAGACAACGAGTTGAACGCTTTCATTAGAACAAATACAGATGAAGCCTTACGACAGGCAAAAAAAGTTGATGAGAAACAGGATTTTTCTAGTGTCTTATCTGGCTTGCCATTGGCATTAAAAGATAATTTAGCTACAGATGGTATTCAAACAACTGGGGCCTCACACATTTTAGAAGGTTTTAAACCAGTTTATGACGCAACTGTTGTTGACAAATTAAGTACGGTAGGTGCAATTTCTGTTGGTAAAACTAACATGGATGAATTTGCTATGGGTGGTTCGACAGAGACATCTTACTATAAAAAAACAGCGAATGCATGGGATCATACCAAAGTTCCTGGTGGCTCATCTGGTGGTTCCGCAGCAGCTGTGGCAGGTGGGCAGGTGCCCTTTGCATTGGGATCTGATACAGGTGGTTCAATTCGCCAACCAGCAGCGTTTAATGGTATTGTCGGTTTAAAGCCAACCTATGGTCGTGTGTCTCGTTGGGGTCTGTTTGCCATGGCTTCATCGCTTGATCAAATTGGCCCTTTCACACGAACTGTGAAAGATAATGCGCTGGTTTTGAATACAATTGCTGGTTTTGATGCAAAGGATTCAACGTCATCAGAACGTGATGTGCCTGATTTCACTTCAAAGTTAACTGGGGATGTTAAAGGTTTAAAAATTGCTGTACCAAAAGAATATTTTGGTGAAGGAATTGATCCTAAAGTTGCGACAACAGTCAAAGCAGCCATTGCTCAACTTGAAGCAATGGGCGCAACAGTTGACGAAGTAAGTTTGCCACACACGAAGTACGGTGTGGCTGCGTATTACATCATTATGTCTTCAGAAGCCTCATCAAACTTGCAACGTTATGACGGTGTCCGTTATGGTTTCCGATCAGATGATGTTAAGAACCTAGAAGATTTGTATATTAAAACACGATCTGAAGGATTTGGGGATGAAGTTAAGCGACGTATCATGCTTGGCACATTTTCACTTTCTGCAGGTGCCTATGACGCGTTCTTTAAAAAAGCAGCAAAAATTAGAACGTTATTAATAGAAGATTTTAACAAGGTTTTTGCTGATTATGATGTGATTGTTGGGCCAACCGCACCAACCGTTGCTTATGGTTTGGGCGAAGAAATTGATGATCCAACTGCGATGTATTTGGCTGACGTCCTAACAATTCCAGTTAACTTAGCTGGCTTGCCCGGTCTATCAGTTAATGCCGGATTTGTGGATGGGTTACCAGTTGGTTTGCAAATTATTGGGAAGCCATTTGATGAAGCAACTGTCTATCAAACGGGTTATGCTTTTGAACAGGCTAGTCGTTTGTTTGAACAATTACCAAATATCGCTAAAAAATATTAAGCTAAGAGGGAGGAAACGCGTTTTTTAACTATCTATATGGTTAGAAAACGTTCTAAAATTATGGCAACAGGAAATTTTGAAACGACTATAGGACTTGAAGTCCACGTTGAAATGCAAACGAACTCAAAGCTCATGTCACCTTCACCAGTGCATTATGGTGATAAGCCTAATGAAAATACAAATGTGATTGATTTTGGTTATCCAGGTGTTTTACCTGTCGCTAACAAAGGTGCAATAGAATATGGTATGCGTGCAGCACTTGCTTTACATGCGACTGTGTCACCCTTCATTCGATGGGATCGTAAAAACTATTTTTACCCTGATAATCCAAAAGCTTATCAAACAACGCAATCACAAACACCATTAGGAACAAATGGTTATTTAGACGTGACAATGCCTGATGGCACAGTTAAGCGTGTCCGTATTAAAGAAATGCACGTCGAAGAAGATGCCGGTAAAAATACACACGGATCAGATGGCTATTCTTATGTTGACTTGAACCGTCAAGGCACACCTTTAATTGAAATTGTTTCTGAACCAGACATTGCTTCACCTGAAGAAGCCTATGCTTACTTGGAACAATTACGGCAAGCTATTTTGTTTACTGGTATTTCAGAAGCTAAAATGCAAGAAGGTCAAATGCGTGCCGATGTCAATATCTCGATTCGACCATTTGGCTCATCTGAGTATGGCACAAAGGTTGAAATGAAGAACATTAATTCATTTAACTACGTGCGCAACGCATTAATTTTTGAAGAAAAGCGCCAAGCAGAGGTTTTACGAGCTGGTGGTGTTATTCAACAAGAAACTCGTCGATACAATGAACCAACTAAGTCAACCATTTTGATGCGTGTTAAAGAAGGGGCGGATGATTATCGTTATTTTCCAGAACCAGATTTGTCGCCAATTACAATTGATCAAGCATGGATTCAAAAAGTGGCTGATGAATTACCAAAATCAGCTGGGGATCGTCAGCGTGAGTATGTATCAAGCTTAGGTATTGAACCATATGATGCGGAAGTATTAACACAAACGCTTGCAATGTCAAATTTCTATGATGCAACTGTGGCAGCAGGTGCTGACGCAAAGCGTGCGGCCAATTACTTGATTGGCGATGTGAATGCATTTATGAATAAGCATCAAATTGAATTGCAAGACACCCAATTAACACCAGCGCATTTAGCTGGTATGATTAAATTGATTGAAGCTGGTACTATTTCAACAAAACAAGCCAAGCAGGTTTTTGAGGCGATCATGTCGGGTGAAGAACCGGAAGCATTTGCTAAAAAGAATGGTTTGGTACAAATTAGTGACCCAGTCGTTTTGTTGGGCTGGATTACTGAAGTTTTGGACAATAATCCACAATCAATTGAAGATTTTAAGGGTGGTAAAGATCGTGCAACTGGGTACCTTATTGGCCAATTAATGAAAATGTCAAAAGGGCAAGCAAACCCTGGTGTGATGAACAAGCTATTGTTAGAAGAATTAGCCAAGCGTTAAGGGTCAGAGTTAGTGTATTTTTAGTTAATGTATGTTATACGTTTTATACAGGGTAATACCTGTGTACATAGTTTTATGAAAGGACAGTGTGACACGGTAACGTGGTTGGTAGCCGTTATAATGGCTACGTCACACTTTAAAATGAGAGCACGAATTATTTATAATCCAACATCTGGTCGCGAAGTAATTAAACGGGAAATGCTGGATATTTTACATACTTACGAACTTGCTGGTTATGAAACTTCAGCATTTGCTACGACACCAGAACCAATGTCAGCAGCTAAAGAGGCTACACGTGCAGCAGCAGCAGGTTTTGACTTGATTGTCGCGGCTGGTGGTGATGGGACAATAAACGAAGTTGTCAATGGCTTAGCGCCATTATCAAAGCGGCCGATGATGGCTGTTATTCCAGCTGGGACAACGAATGATTATGCACGTGCTTTAAAGCTACCACGTGATGAACCGTTAGAAGCAGCTAAAATTATTTTTCAGCGTGAAACCATTAAAATGGACATTGGAAAAATTGATCAAACAGGCACGTCAAAGTATTTTATGAATATTGCAGCACTGGGAACAATTAGTGAAGTGACATATGCTGTACCATCTTTGATGAAGTCATTATATGGTTATTTGGCCTATCTCGTTAAAGGAACAGAGCTTATCACGCGAATAAAGCCAGTTAATGCTAAAGTGACTTATGATACTGGTGAATATTCTGGTAAAATATCGATGATTTTTTTAGCTTTAACAAATTCTGTTGGTGGCTTTGAGACCATTGTTCCTGATGCCAAATTAGATGACGGTAAGTTTACATTATTAATTATCAAAGAATCTAATTTAGCCCAAATCTTACAAATAGTTGCACAAATGTTAAATGGTGGCAAGCATGTCGATAATCCACAAATGATTTATAAGAAAACGAATAAGGTAGAAATTGTACCGTTAGATCAGGATCAGTTGAAAGTCAATTTAGATGGTGAGTATGGTGGCGATGCACCGATGGTGTTTACGGATCTACAGCAACATATCGAGTTTGTTGCCAATCGTTCAGGAATGCAAGAAGCAGCGACTATTTCAGATCAAACGAAGAAAAAATTTGTGGCAGGCGTCGAAAAACTCGACGTTAAATAAGGTTGACAGTGGGTGTCTAAAAACCCAAGAAAAGGAGAAATGGGATACAATAACCAATCAATGGTGATTAATTATTGTATCCCGTTAAAATATATGGCAAAAGCTAATCGTGTTTACAAGACAGCGGTACCAGTTACAAAGAATCAAGAAATTCAAGGTGAAGTGATTGATATCACTTATCAAGGTATGGGGGTTGTCAAAATTGATAATTTTCCTATTTTCGTAGTTGATGCCATTCCTGGCGAGATTGTGAATCTCAGTATTACTAAAGTCCTAAAAAACTATGCATTTGGACGTGTGGTGACACGTGTGCAAGAATCACCTAACCGTGCTGAAAATGTCGATAAAGCGGCTATTACCACGGGAATTGCGCCATTGGCGAACTTAAAGTATGACGCACAATTATCATTTAAACAACACCAAATTGAGCAAATGTTCAAAAAGGTCAAAGTTGACGTTGATGTTAAACCAACGCTTGGTATGGAAAATCCAACAAAATATCGTAACAAGGCACAAGTGCCGGTACAATTGATTAATGGTCGGTTGGAGACAGGCTTTTATCGTCGTGGGTCGCACAAACTTGTGCCAACCGAAGATTTTTATATCCAAGATCCAAAAGTTGATGAAGCAATTATCGTCACACGTGATATTTTACGCGACTTAGGACTTTCTGCATATGATGAAGAAACAAACAAAGGTGTTGTGCGTCATATTATGGCGCGTCGTGGGTATTATTCACACGAATTAATGGTTGCGATTGTGACAAATACCAAGAAATTACCTGATGCAGAAGAAATTGCAACACGTTTGCAGGCAAAACTACCCGAATTAAAGAGTTTTATCCACAATATCAATAACCATGATACGAATGTCATCATGGGACAGTGGAATGAAACAGTTTGGGGTGCTAATGAAATTCATGATCAACTAATGGGCAAAGATTTTGTTATTGGTCCCAATTCGTTTTATCAAGTGAATCCACAGACAACAGCGACTTTGTATGCACTTGCTGCTGAAAAGGCAGGGCTAAAAAAGACTGATACAGTTGTGGATGCATACTCTGGTATTGGGACGATTACTTTGTCGATTGCGGATAAGGTTGAGAAAATTTATGGTGTTGAAGTCGTTGAAGGTGCTGTTGAAGATGCAGAGAAAAATGCTAAAAACAATCACATCGACAACGTTGAATTTGTGACAGCTGACGCACCTGAGCAGATGGTTAAGTGGGCCGAAGAGGGGTTGAAACCCAATGTTGTTTTCGTTGATCCACCACGTAAAGGATTGACAGCTGAATTGATTTCTGCGGTTAGCGTTATGAAACCGGAAACATTCGTTTATATTAGTTGCAATCCAGCAACATTAGCACGCGATGCCGTCCAAATTTTAGCAGAAGGATTTAAAATTGATGGGGCAGTGCAACCAATTGATCAGTTCCCACAAACAACTCACGTTGAAAGTATTACAGTATTTAAACGTGTGACAAAATAATTAACAGTTTAAAAAGTTTGACAAAAACAGGTTAAATCTGTAGTATATATTAGGGCTCCCATTTAATGGGACAGACGTTAAAAGCTCCCAAGTTCAGCTTGGGAGCTTTTCTAATTTATTTTTACCCCTGAGACGTTGCGAGCGCGGCTGCGCTGAATCATGAGGAGGCATCATGGCAGATAAGCAAGTTAAGTATATTTTTGTTACCGGTGGCGTTGTGTCATCATTAGGTAAAGGCATTGTGGCGGCATCACTTGGTCGTTTGCTAAAAAATCGTGGGTTAAAGCTTGCTATTCAAAAGTTAGATCCATATATCAATATTGATCCGGGTACCATGTCACCTTATCAACACGGGGAAACATTCGTAACTGGTGATGGCCTAGAAACAGATTTGGATATGGGCCATTATGAACGGTTTATGGACATTAATACTAACATGTATTCTAATGTCACAACAGGGCGTATTTATTCTGAAGTGTTAGCAAAAGAACGCCGTGGAGACTATAATGGTGGGACCGTTCAAGTTATTCCACACATCACAGATGCAATTAAAGACAAAATGAAAAAAGCGGCTCAATCAACTGATGCTGATGTGGTCATTGTTGAAGTCGGTGGTACAGTTGGAGATATTGAAAGCTTACCATTTATTGAAGCATTACGTCAAATGAAGTCAGATCTTGGTAGTGAAAATGTCTTTTATATTCATACAAGCTTAATTGTCTACTTAACAGCGGCTGGAGAAGCTAAAACAAAGCCAACACAGCATTCTGTTGCGCAACTAAGATCATTAGGTATTCAACCTGATATGATCGTTCTACGGACATCAGCACCGCTAGAAGAGAGCTTAATAAAGAAGATTTCGACCTTTACGGATGTGAGTCCAGAAGCAGTGGTTGAATCTCGTGATGTTGAAACATTGTACGAAATTCCATTGAACTTGCAAGCGCAAGGCATGGATGATGTTGTTTTAAATAAGTTGCAAATTGATGCGCCCAAGGCAGATATGACTGACTGGGCAAAGATGATTGCTGGTATCAAGCATCCAAAAAAGGCCGTTAATATTACTGTAGTTGGGAAGTATACAGATTTGCCAGATGCTTATATTTCAGTTAATGAAGCGCTTAAACATGCAGGGTATGCACAAGCGGCAGACGTGACTCTCACACACATTAAATCTGAAACCGTGACAGCTGAAAATGTGAAGGCGTTGCTTGCTGATGCAGATGGTATTATGGTACCAGGTGGATTTGGTGAACGTGGTACAGAAGGTAAAATTGAAGCGATTCGTTATGCTCGTGAGTCTAATGTGCCATTTTTGGGTGTATGCTTAGGTATGCAACTAGCTTCAGTTGAATTTGCACGCCATGTTTTGGGTTATTCAGACGCCAACTCGACTGAATTAAATCCTGACACCACGACACCAATTATTGATTTGATGAAAGATCAAGAAAATGTTGAAAATTTGGGTGGCACATTAAGATTAGGTCTTTATCCAGCAATGTTGGTACCAAACACATTGACAGCAAAGGCCTATGACAATGTGGCAGAAATCCAGCAACGTCATCGCCACCGCTATGAATTCAACACAACTTATCGTCAAGCGTTTGAGGCAGCGGGCATGATATTTTCAGCAACGTCGCCAGATGATCGTTTAATGGAAGTCATCGAGTATCCAAAAAATGACTTTTTCGTGGCAGCACAGTATCATCCAGAATTCTTATCTCGTCCTGAACGTCCAGAAGGTCTGTATCGTGATTTTATTGGTGCAGCGTTGCAACACAAAGCAAAATAATGATTATAGTTGAAACACGCGAACGCGTGTTTTTATTTTAGAACAAAATACTTGAATAGCTTGGTATAATAGAAACATGTTAGCAAATCCATCAAAACACATTGAACAAAAACTCGCGTTACTCCCAGCAGAACCCGGGTCATATCAAATGAAAGATCAAAACGGCAAAATTATTTATGTTGGTAAGGCAAAAAACCTGAAGAATCGTGTCCGTTCATATTTTAAACAAGATCATAATGGTAAAACGGCTGAACTTGTTCAAAACATTGTTGATTTTGAGTTCATTGTCACAAATTCTGACAAAGAAGCTTTTTTGTTAGAAAATGAATTAATCAAAAAATATAAACCTTATTATAATATTCGTTTAAAATATGGGACAGGTTATCCTTATATCAAAATTACTAAAGAACGTAATCCAAAAATGCTATTGGTCAATGAAGTTAAAAAGGATGGTGGTTTTTATTTTGGGCCATATCCTAACGTTTATGCGGCACAAGAGACATTGCGCTTTTTAGAAAAAAATTATCCGCTACGGCGTTGCAATGGCTATCAGGGGCGCCCGTGCCTGTATTATAATATGGGACAGTGTTTAGGACCTTGTTGGCATGAGGTATCAAAGCAGGCCTATGATGAACAAATAGATCGTATTAAACATTTTTTGGATGGCGACACAGCCAACGTTAAAAAAATCATTGCTGAAAAAATGAAGACTGCTGCTGACACGTTAGAATTTGAACGGGCTGCAGATTTAAGAGATCAATTAAAATACATTGATGAAACAGTTGAAAGTCAACGTGTGTTGTCTAAAGATACAACGCCTAGAGATTTATTCAATTATTATTTGGATAAAGGGTGGATGACAGTTGAAGTGTTTTTCTTACGACAAGCGCGTTTAATTAGGCAATTCAAACGCACATTTTCAGTGGTTGGTGCTGAAGATGAAGAAATGATGAACTTCATTCAACAGTTTTATGCACAGCGTAATATTCAAAAGCCACATGAAATTCTTGTGCCACATGGCGTTGATATTGATGCGTTGACTGAAATGTTAGCAGTGCCAGTTCGTACGCCAATTCGTGGGGAAAAACGCGATTTAATGGATTTAGCTAAAAAAAATGCGCGTATTGCATTAGAAGAAAAATTTCGTTTAATGCAAATGAATGAGAAAAAAACAACTGGCGCTATGCGAGAAATCACAGAAGCATTGCATGTTCCAATGGGACATCGTATTGAATCGTTTGACCACTCGCATACACAAGGCACTGAAATTGTCAGTGCAATGGTTGTTTTTGATGATGGGGTGCCAAATAAAAATTTATATCGTAAATATAAAATTAAATCAGTTGACCATGCGGATGAGTGGACAGAAACACAAGAAGTGATTCGGCGTCGTTATTCACGCCTCTTAAAAGAGGGTGGGACAATGCCAGATTTGATTCTTATGGATGGTGGTGAAATTCAACTGCATGCGGCTAAAGAAGTTTTGGTAGATGAATTAGGCTTAACACATGTACCACTTGCTGCTATGGTTAAAAATGATAAACATAAAACAGCTGATTTAATTGATGGTAAAACCGAAGAAATCGTTGTGCTAGGTAAACAATCGGAAGGATTTTTTTTAATTCAACGTGTTCAAGAAGAAGTTCATCGATTTGCTATTAATTTTCATAGACAATTACGCAGTAAGAATTCGTTAGCATCACGCTTAGATACGATTAATGGTGTTGGGCCAAAGACAAGACAAAAACTATTACGTGAATTTGGTTCCTTACCAAAAATTGCTGCTGCACCGATTTCAAAATTACAGGCCATGGGCATTAATGAAAAGTTGGCTCGGGTCATTCATATGAGTTTGAAAATAGGGGAATAACCCAGCACAAAAGCATGACACATTCGCACAATATTGCATTTTGTGTTAAACTAGAGTATTAATTAATCGCAAGCTCACGTGTGTGAGCAGACAAGGAGAAAACGCGCGCGGTGTTGCTTAAAGCCTTGTGTCAAAAAGCGTGAATATTTTGGTTACAAAACCATAATCTTCACGCTTTAATTGGCACAACGCTTTAATACGTTGCGCGCTAACTACTATGGCATTCGTAGATCAAGCAGAAATTGAAGTAAAAGCCGGAAAAGGTGGAGACGGGATTGTCTCATTTCGTCATGAAAAGTTCGTTGCAATGGGGGGACCTTTTGGTGGTGATGGTGGTCGTGGCGGTTCAATTATTTTCAAAGTAGATGAAGGATTGCGCACATTGATGGATTTCCGTTATAACCGTCACTTTAAAGCACATCCAGGTGGTAATGGTGGCACAAAAGGTATGACAGGTGCTTCTTCAGAAGATCGCTATATCAAAGTACCACAGGGTACAACAGTTAAAGATGCTGATACTGGTGAGCTTTTAGGTGATTTACTTGAAAATGGGCAGGAACTTTTGGTTGCTAAAGGTGGTCGTGGTGGTCGTGGTAATATTCATTTTGCCACATCTGCCAATCCAGCGCCGGAACTATCAGAAAATGGCGAACCAGGAATTATTCGGAATTTGAAATTAGAATTAAAGGTCTTGGCTGATGTTGGTTTGGTGGGATTCCCATCAGCTGGTAAATCAACCTTGTTATCTGTTGTTTCAAATGCAAAACCTAAAGTAGCGGCTTATCACTTTACAACCCTCTCACCAAATATTGGCATGGTACGTTTAGATGATGAACGTGATTTTGTCATGGCGGATTTGCCAGGATTAATCGAAGGCGCTTCACAGGGTATTGGTCTTGGGTTTCAATTCTTACGACACGTTGAACGCACAAAAGTTGTTTTACATTTAGTTGATATGTCGGGTGTTGAAGGCACAGACCCTTACACACAATATCGTAAGATATTAGACGAATTACAACAATATGATGCCACAATTTTGGATCGTCCTCAAATTGTGGTACCGACAAAAATGGATATGCCAGATTCTGATGAAAATCTAGCGCAGTTCCGCAAAGAAATTGCTGTAGAATCTGGGTTACCTGTACAACCTAGTATTGTGCCTATTTCAGCTTTGACGCGTGATGGCACACAAGAGTTGATGCGTTTAACGGCAGATATGCTGGCGACAGCACCGGCACCTGAGAGTTATCGTACTGTTGATGACGCTGTTGCTAACGAAAAGACATATGACTTTAAGCCAGAAAATCATGACTTTACTGTTGTGTGGTCTGAAGAGAATGAGCAATGGATTATTGGTGGTTCAGAAGTTGAGAAACTATTCTTAATGACGAATATCCAACGTGATGCGACGATTATGCGTTTTGGTCGGCAATTGCGACACATGGGTGTTGATGATGCGTTGCGTAAAGCAGGCGCTAAAGATGGGGATGATGTCCGTATTGGTGACTCAGACTTTGTATTTGAATTTAGTGATTAATATGGTTTATAAACGAGTGACCAGAAACGGTTGCTCGTTTTTTTGTGCTTCATAAAGTTATAAAAATCACATTGTGAAACGATAAACGTTGACATAGAGATATACTTCACAATGTTCAATTGGCAATAAGCTAGTAAAAAGTGCTATGATATGGTTATCGAAAAAAGTATGGAGGAAATGAGCGTAGGCAGGTGATCTGGTTTTATAAAGTGACTATTTTGTTATAATCAAGGCACGCAACGTACGCTCTAATATATTATGTCAGAACAAAAATATGGTGCAGATATTGTCGCTGATAGTTTAATCAATCATGGTGTTGATTTGGTTTTTGGTATTCCCGGCGCAAAAATAGATCGTTTGTTTGAAACGTTAGAACATCCTAAATCGGGTCAAAAAGTACCCAAATTAATCGTGGCACGTCATGAACAAAATGCTGCTTTTATGGCGCAAGCTTTTGCCCGTATTACAGGTAAAACAGGGGTTGTGATTGCAACTTCTGGTCCTGGTGTTGGTAATTTGGTGACCGGATTAATGACAGCAAGTGCTGAAAGCGATCCAGTCGTAGCTATTGGTGGGCAAGTGCAACGTAAAGATCTTTACCGTTTGACACACCAATCAACGAATTCAATTGCTTTGTTTACACCAATTACTAACTTTAGTTCAGAAGTACAAGATCCTAATAATATTTCAGAAATTTTGGCCAATGCTTTTGCGGCAGCTAATGGGGCTAAAAAAGGTGCCGCATTCGTGTCATTACCTCAAGATATTGATGATGCGCCTGTTAATATTGATGCGTTAGCACAAGTGCCAATGGCGCAACAAGGTGCCGCTTCATTGGCAGATTTAGATTGGTTAGCAGGAGAAATTAAACAAGCTAAGTTGCCAGTTTTGTTGGTCGGTGCGCGTGCATCAAATGACCAATCTGTTGCGGCTTTACACAAGTTACTTAATCAGGTGGCTTTGCCAGTCGTAGAGACTTTCCAAGGTGCTGGTGTTATCTCACGTGATTTGGAAGAAGCATCATACTTCGGTAGAATTGGTTTGTTCCGTAATCAAACTGGTGATAAGTTACTGCAACAGTCTGATTTGGTGATTACTTTAGGTTATGATGCCATTGAATATGAGCCACGTAACTGGAATAAAGAAAACAACTTAAATATTGTGGCATTGGATACAACACCTGTACAAATTGATAATCACTTTGTGCCACAACGTCAACTTATTGGTGATTTGTCACAAAGTATTGACTTATTGACAGAACGTATTGCGGGTTATCAATTACCAGATGAAAGCCAACAAACGTTGCATGATTTGAAAGCAGACCTCCGTTTGTCCAATGAACCAACTTATACGCCTGCTGAGGGTAACTTAAACCACCCGCTGACTGTTATCAAGTCAATTCAAGCACATGTGACAGACGATATGACAGTGTCAACAGACATTGGATCACATTATATATGGATGGCACGTCATTTCAAATCATATGTTGCGCGTCACTTCTTGATTTCAAACGGCATGCAAACATTGGGTGTTGGTTTGCCATGGGCAATGGCTGCGGCAATGGTTCGTCCAAATGCCAAGTCAGTTTCAGTATCAGGTGATGGTGGTTTCTTCTTCTCAGCAATGGAATTAGAAACGGCTGTACGTTTGAATTTAAACACCGTTCACATTGTTTGGAATGATAATGCACATTATGATATGGTGAAGTTCCAAGAAGAAATGAAGTATAATGGTGAATCTGCTGGGGTTAACTTTGGTAATATCGACTTAGTTAAATACGCAGAGGCTTTTGGCGCCAAGGGTCTAAGAGTGAATACACCAGCCGATTTGGATGCTGTGTTAGACGAAGCTTTTGCAACACAAGGGCCAGTTGTGGTTGATATTCCGGTTGATTATTCTCATAACTATGAATTGGGATCACAATTGATCGCCGGCGAAGGTTAAACATTGATACAACAACGTTTATAAGCGTTTTGTTTATATATTAAAAATCGTCTATTTTCTCACTTGGGGACATTTGGGGACTTGACGTTTAAAAAATTAAGAGCAAGCTCTCGTTGAGACTGCTCTTTTTCTTTCAACAAATGCGCGTATAAACTTCCAATATGGTATTAATCTATTGACGTTCGTGTGTAAATGTAGCTATAATGGATAAGCATATTTTTTATGATTGTAGAAAAGAGGTATAAAAATGGTAGCAATTAATTCAAACGTTATTATCAACATACAATCAAAATCACAAGAAGAACGTCTTAGAAAAACATTGAGACCATCTAAAAGTGATATTGAAAGCCCTGAATTTAATCAAAAAGTTTCTGAAATAGCTGATGGATTTATTGCGTCTCAAAAAGGGATGGCACGTTTAAAGCGTTTTTTACAATGAAAATATTTGATTTTGATGTATATCCCCACAATGGTTTAATAAATATTTCGGATTTTAATAATTATACGACAGGTATCCATACTTTGGATGCTTTTCTTTTTGAAGAATTAGATGTCATGGAGACACATAATAAAACTGCGTTAAGCGTGGCATATGTTGGTGATACCGTTGTTGGTATGTTTGCGTTATCAACAGCACAAACGATATCGAATAAGTCCAGTGAGCAAGCTAATCACACTTTTGGTGATGTAAACAAGCAGTACGATAGTATACCATTAATTAGTATTGACCACTTTTCTGTATCCAAAAATTTGCAATATGATGGCTCAAAAAGAAAAGATGAACAATTTAACGTTGGTAAATCTTTATTACGTGTGATTTATGAAATCGTTGTCAAGATGAGAACAAAATATAATGTTGCTATTGCAGGAATATCAGTTGATGCACTACCTCATGCGGCTGATTGGTATGAAAAACAACACTTTGTGTATTTAAATGATTTTGAAGAGAATTCTCCGAATAAAGAATACTATAAAATGATTATAGGTTACCCTATGATTGAAAAAGCATATTTTGAAGCTATGATAAAGCTGTAGAATAATTAAACGGTACTAATTTGGAGAAATTCTTGTTGGGACCTTTTTTTGTGCTATTTAAAATTAGAATAATTTTAAACTGTTGTATTGTGTTAGGGTGACAAAAGCAAAATTGTAAAGAAACTGTTATATTAATGCTTATGCAGTATTGAGCATGTTAATCAGAGGGTAACTGTTGTTAAGATAACGTTTGCGACAATACTTACAAAAAATAATGAATAAATACTTGATGATCCATAAAGGAAAATAACGTTGAATAACGTGTTGGTACTGGTAATATGTTTAAGTAAATATGCTAATAATAATGTATATATATACATAGAACAAGTGTTTGACACCAGCTACTTAGAACGCGCATAATTCTAAATACAGCCATACAACTGATGTGAATTAATTATCATAATACGCATATTATTTTGTATAGAATAAGGGGAATCGTCATACATGAGTACAATTAATTTAGTCACTGCCATCACAAAAAAATCCGGAGAGGCCGTGAAATTTCGACCATATAAAATTGCACTTGTTCTTGAGTCACTTGATCTTGAGGGAGATGTTTGTGAAACGATTATGGCCCTTGTGATGTCAAAAGCGGCACAACCTAATGTGACCACACAAATAATTTATCAAACTATTTTAACGCAATTAGAAACATTATCACCACAGGCTGCTGAGGCTTTTCAAACAAAGCATATGTCGGATGAACAAGCTTGGTTGCAAGCAATTGATCCAGAAAATAAACTTAAATCATTAATCAATCAAGATGACAAAACAATGCATGAAAATGCTAACAAAGATTCACATGTGTTTAATACATTTCGTGATTTAACTGCTGGTATGATTGGTAAATCTAAAGGTTTGACGATGATGCCTGAAAGCGTAGCAAAAGCACATTTGCGCGGTGACATTCATTGGCATGATTTAGATTACACGCCGCTTGGGCCAATGACGAACTGCTGTTTGGTCGATTTTGACTATATGTTTAAATCCGGTTATACCATGGGTAATGCGCAAGTTGAAACACCAAAGTCAATTGGTACGGCAACGGCACAAATGGCTCAAATCATTGCCAATGTGGCGTCGTCACAATATGGTGGGACATCCATTAATCGCGCAGATGAATTGCTAGCGCCATACGCTGAAATGAATTACCAAAAACATGTGAATGATGCCAAAATTTATGTGCAAGCAGATAAGCGTCAGGTTTACGCAGAAAATGCCACTAAAAAAGACATCTATGATGCGATGCAGGCGTTAGAATACGAAATTAATACATTAGCTTCAGCTCAAGGTCAAACACCGTTTACGACGCTTGGTTTTGGTTTAGGGACTAATTGGCTTGAACGAGAAATTCAAAAAGCAATTTTTAAGATACGTATTAAAGGTATCGGACCTAATCATAGAACGGCTATTTTCCCAAAATTAGTCTTTTCATTGAAACGCGGTGTGAATATGACTGCCGACGATGCCAATTATGACATTAAAAAGTTAGCTATTGAATGTGCTTCAAAACGGATGTATCCTGATGTATTAAATTACGAAAAAATTGTTGCATTAACTGGCTCATTCAAAGCGCCTATGGGATGTCGCTCATTTCTACAGGGTTGGCAAAATGAGCAAGGCGTTGAAGTCAATGAGGGACGCATGAATTTGGGCGTTGTGACACTCAATGTGCCGCGTATTGCCTTGCAATCACAGGGCAATAAGGCACGATTTTGGGAAATATTAGATGAGCGACTAGCCTTAGCGAAGCAGGCATTAAAATTCAAACTTGCTAGAACCAAGGAAGCAATTCCTGAAAACGCCCCAATTCTGTATAAAAATGGCGCGTTTGGCAAAATGTTACAGGATGATGAAGATGTTGATACGCTATTTAGAAACGGTCGTGCGACACTTTCTTTGGGCTATATCGGTTTATATGAAGTAGGGACTTACTTTTTTGGTCCAAATTGGGAAAGTAATGAAGAAGCACATGATTTCACGGTTGAAATTGTACGACGATTGCATACTGCTTGCCAGGCGTGGGAGGCAGAAGATGGTTATCACTACTCTGTCTATTCAACACCTGCTGAATCATTAACTGATCGCTTTTGTGAACTAGATAAAGCACGTTTTGGCGCGATTGCTGATATCACAGATAAAGATTATTATACGAATTCGTTTCATTATGATGTTCGCAAACACCCTAATCCTTTTGAGAAACTCTTATTTGAGGAAGCCTACCCAAAATATGCTAGTGGTGGTTTTATTCATTATTGTGAATACCCTAATTTACGTCAAAATCCAGCAGCCCTTGAAGCAGTTTGGGATTTTGCCTATGATCATGTGGGGTATTTAGGAACTAATACACCAATTGATAAATGTTTTAAATGTGGGTTCGAAGGTGATTTCAAACCTACGGCACGGGGATTTTGTTGTCCTGAGTGTGGCAATCATGATCCCAAAACATGTGATGTGGTTAAAAGAACGTGTGGTTATTTAGGCAATCCACAGGCACGTCCCATGATCCACGGCCGTCATGTTGAAATTGCGTCGCGTGTGAAAAATATGTCACAATCGGAGGTTGATCAAACACATGTCAAGTAAATTAGCTAATGGCATCACAGTACCAGAGAGTCAAGAGTGGCAGTCAGATGATTTGTCACTTAACTATGTTGCTGATTATAAACCCTTTATTATGGTTGATGGCCCTGGCGTACGGTGCTCAATATATTTATCGGGTTGTAAATTTTTATGCCCAGGTTGTTATAATGTTGTTGCTCAAAACTTTCATTACGGCACTGAATACACACAAGAACTTGAGGATCAAATCATTGTAGATTTAAGCAAATCGTACGTTCAAGGGTTAACACTATTAGGTGGTGAACCGTTCTTGAACACCGCAGTTGCACTGAAATTAACGCGACGCATACGTGCTGAGTTTGGCCATACGAAAGATATTTGGTCTTGGACGGGTTATACGTGGGACGAATTAATGGCCGAAACGGCTGACAAAAAAGCATTATTGCAAGAGATCGATGTCTTAGTGGATGGCCGTTTTGTTCAAGCACTAATGAATTTAAAGTTGCGATTTAAAGGGTCGTCCAATCAGCGAATCATTGATGTACCTGCATCACTAGCAAAAAGGGATGTTGTCTTGTGGACGGATGAGTATGAAAATTGATTTAGCATGCTATTGTTAAAAATGTTTTTATTTTGAAAGGATTCAAAAAAATTAGATTTTGTCTAGTTTTTTTGAATTCTTTTATTTATGAAGAAATATGTGCCAGCAGTTGAAATAATTACTGTTAAGATTTACTGAAGAAGTCATATCAAATAAAATACACTAACTAATCAGTTGAGTTGTTTGATGTTGTTGCTTATTGGCAGTAAGTGCACTAACAATATATGGAAATTTAAGGTATCTGAAAATAAATTATGGTCCTTGAAAACTATGTTAACATTGAAATAGTTTGTATTAAAGAAGTAATTAGCAGATAAAACCAATGAAATAGTTTAAAATGCGTTCAAAGACTTATAGTAATACAAAGTGTATAGAACTATATGATATAATTAAGAAAGGCTTACCCAGTGGGTGCTTTTTAATTTGAATTTAAATAAGTGTAACAGTCTAATTTTTAAGAAGCAAAGGGATAGAATTAATGGAACAATTAGCAATATTAATACCAGCATATAATGAGAGTCAAACAATCACAAAAGTAATTGAAAATGTTAAAACTGCATCAGCTGATATTTTGGGAACAAAAATATATGTCTATGACAATAATTCCACTGATAATACAGTAACACTTGCTGAGAATGCGGGTGCTATTGTTCGTCATGAGTATGTTCAAGGTAAGGGCGCTGTTATCCGCAGAATGTTTCGCGAAATAGACGCGCATGTATATATCATGATTGATGCTGATGATACATATCCAGTTGAGGCTATTCCAGAAATGTATAAACGCGTATTATCACATAATGCAGATATGGTTGTGGGAGATCGTTTGTCGTCGACTTATTTTGAAGAAAATACACGACCATTTCATAACATAGGGAATACCATAGTGCGCTCAACTATTAACTTGCTGTTTCATACGCAAATTAATGATATTTTAACAGGATACCGAGCCTTTAGTTATCGATTTGTCAAAACTTTTCCAGTATTATCTCGTGGATTCGAAATTGAAACAGAAATGTCGATACATGCTACGGAGAAAAATATGGCAGTGGAAAATCAGGTTATCGAATATCGAGACCGACCAGAAGGCAGCGAGTCCAAGCTAAATACGTATTCTGATGGTTTTAGAGTTTTAAAAACATTGGGGCGATTATTTAGAATATATCACCCCCTAACCTTCTTTGGTGGATCAGCTGGTATATTATTTATAGTCAGTGCAATAAGTTTTTGGTTTCGTGTTTTTATTCCTTTCTGGCATACTGGACGTGTAGATAATTTTCCAACACTAATAGTTTCTGTATTTATTATGATGGCAGGCGTTATTGCATTATTCAGTGGTTTGATACTTGATGCTATTCAATCTCAAGAGCAGCGCAGTTTCGAATTTGAATTAAGAAAAGTACAGGAGAAAGAGAATGAAAAAAAATGATTTTAAAAATCAAGTTATAAAAATCATTTTGGGCTTAGACGGTAGAGTTTTGTTTTCGGAATATGTTTGGCATGATGTCAAAATACAGCCTGAATATTGGTCAAAGAGACTAGTGCTCATATATAGATTGGGACGAATAAATCTATACTACTCAAAGAAAAATTCATTAAGAAAAAAACTATGGCGAAAAATCTATCTACACTTGAATTTGAAGATTACTGAAGGTAAATTGAACTCACATATTCCTGCTAGTGCTTATATTGGGCAGGGAAGCAAATTTTTTCACCCTTACAATGTTATTATAAACTCACATTCTTATATTGGTGGAAATAGTGTTTTTAGACATAATGTTACCATTGGCAATGTTGGGAATGGTAACCAAGATAGCCCTCATATTGAGTATGGTGCTAGCTTTGGTGCAGGATCGGCTTTAATAGGTCCAATTCATATTGGGCACCATTCCAAGGTCGGGGCTAATTCAGTTGTTACCAAGGATTTTCCAAATTATTCAGTAATCGTTGGTGCACCAGGTAAAAACATTAATAAGGATTAAAGCAATGAATGTAACTTCAAAATTATATCGATCTTTAATAGGATTAATTTATCTAGTGGTGTCAATATATATGTTTGTACCATTAAACAATGCTGTTAGTATTGGACAGCTCTCTATGTCTATTATTTTCTTTATGATAGTAGTAACTTTGACATATCAATATAAAATTAAATTTAAGTTTGATATAGGATCACTTATATGGTCAGTGATGTTCAGTTTTTTTCAGATACTTAATAAGTCGTTTGCTATAGATTACTCTTTGAGTGCATATCATAATAATTTTAGTGAATTTATTGTACAAATTATGATAGGCATTTTATTCAGTTACCCAATATTTTATCTCAGTAAATTGTGTATAATGCAAAAACTGCCACATGGCTCTATTACAACAGTACCTAATAATATGTCGCGAAATACTCGCTACTGGCAAGTGCTTTTGTTATTTTTATTTATTTGGATTATATTTTTGTATATTCAATTGCCCATTAACATAAGTAATGATGCTAAAAATGAACTACAACAATTTGCTAGTTATAATCAATTAATTAAATTACAAGTTCCTTTAAATAATCATCATCCAGTTTTTGATACTATGATCATGGGTTTCCTTTTCAAAGTTGGAAAATCTATTCATAATAGTTTTACTTTTGGTATCTTATTTATTGCAATGGCACAAACAGTAATTAATGCTGCAAGTTTTGCTTTCGTTACCTATAAATTGTTTAAAAGTGATGTCAGTAGATTATTGAAATGGTTTTTTTCTACTATGATGCTTATTTCTCCGATGTGGCTAAACTTAAATGCAACGATTGTAAAAGATAATTTATTAGTATCGCCATTGATTTTCTGGTTTTATATATTTTCACAATTAGTTATTGATAGAAAAAAAGTAGCAAACTTATCATTGATTGTGTTTTTCTTATTATCCATTATCATCTCATTAATGAGACCAAATACATTCTATGTAGTAATCGTTTCGTTAGTGTCTTTGCTCTTATTGGATAGAGATAAATTTTTCCGTTTTAAAATTGTAATAATATCGTTATTAACGATGTTAACAGTTTCAGGATATAATAAGGTACTTTCTAGGACAGAAGTTATACCAGCAAAAAATGTGGAAATGATGAGTGTGCCACTTCAGCAAACTGCCAGGGTTATGAGATATCATAAGGTTATCTTGAATAAAAAAGAGCAAAGAATCATTGATGACATTATCGCACCAAATAGTATAAAAAATTATAATCCGCAAGTATCTGATCCAATCAAAGGATCTTATAATTGGAATGGAAAAAATTCAGATTTTAATAAAAAATTTAAAGCATTTTTACCAGTTTGGTTGAAATTGGGACTCAAATATCCCAAAACTTATTTGGAGGCAACATATGCTAACATTTTTGGATATATTAATGTTATTCATAGGGATAGTGGTCAAGGACAAGTGCTTTTCACACATTATGATGTTGCTTCACAAGTTACAAAATCATTTAGCTTAAAAAGTGACTATACATCGCCAGAACAAGTTAATATCAAAAATAATATGGCCCATCAATTTATTAAAATATTGAATGCACCTATTTTTAATATATACCAAAACATCGGACTTTGGTCTTGGTTCGTAGTCTATGTATTTGTAACTGGTTTACTTCATTTTAAGTTATACAAGCGCAAAATGTTACTAGTTTTACCTGCATTGTTGACATTAGGCACACTATTCTTGTCTCCTGTTAATGGCCTTAATCGTTACTATATACCAATTTTTTTGATGTTGCCTTTAATAGTAATTAGCTTTAAAATAATAAATACGAAATGGGAAAGAAATGTATGAATACATTAGGGTTTAGTTTAATCAAAAAGGGGAACAAAATATTACGTAGTATTGTTCGCGAAACAACAAATTATAAAATGATTTCACGACTTTACGCAACAAAGTATAATAAAATTAAAGTTCGTGAGCACACGTATTTTTATGAAACGAGAGATGGTCAAAATTTTTCTGACTCACCACTACAAATTTTAATGGCTGTTTTACAAAGTGATAAAAATGCTGAACATTTTATTGTATATCAAAATAGGTATTTTGACGAAGTTATCTTAGGTCTTAATATTCAGAAAATAGATGTTGAAAAAATGCCTAATGTTCATTTAGTTGAGAGAAACACGCCAAAGTATGTTGAAGCACAATTATTTTCTAAATATTTGATCACTGATTCAACATTTCAAAGTTTTTTTGTAAAAAAGCCAGAACAAATCTACATCAATACATGGCATGGCACACCATTAAAATTAATGGGATATGCTATGCCAGATGGTGAGTTTCAATCGTGGAATGTTATGAGAAACTTTATGATGAGTGACTATTTAGTGTCTCCCAATAAGCATACTACAGAAATTTTTCTAAATGACTACCATCTTAATGGTGCTTATACGGGAGAAATACTAGAAATTGGCTATCCACGTAACGATGTATTTTTTAATCAAAATAATCAGAGTTTATTGCATCAATATTTGATAGAAAACTACAACCTAGATGAAAATAAATTGACATTAGTTTATGCACCTACGTGGAAATCAGATGAATTAACTAGTAAACCAAGCAAGCTATCTGCGGAATATGCTAACATATATGGAATCCTTAACTCACAATTAGGTGACAAATATAATATTTTAATGAAAGTGCATCCATTTATATATAATCGTTTAAAGAACATTGAATCAGTAGCTAATTTTATTGTTAATGATGGTATTGACGCTAATGAATTATTAGCAATGACGGACTTATTAATAACAGATTTTTCGTCGATTTTTTTTGATTATTTAATTACAGGTAAGCCAATAATATTTTTTAATACTGATTCGGATATATATCAGGAAGAAAGAGGTTACTACTTTCCATTGAAATCATTACCAGGACCATTTTTTTCTAATATTAATCAAGTGATCGATTATACACGAAAAGGAAACTTTACCGAATATAGAGAAATTTATAATGATTTTAAAAATCGATTTGTAAGTTTAGATGATGGCAATGTCACTCAAAAATTACTTAATTTAATTGACCATCAAGAGATGAAAGATGAAAATATTATAAAAGCAGACACTAATAAAAAGAAGGTTCTTATATATACAGGTGGATTGCAAAATAATGGCATTTCGGTAGCGTTAATTAACCTTGTTAATTATATAGATTATAATAAATACGATATTAGCCTATTAACTGCTGACAATCGAAACAATGATGCTTTTTATAATAATTTTAAAAAAATAAATAATAAAATTCGTATTTTTATTATTCGTGGTGAGAGCTCTTATGGATGGATTAAACTTGTTGGTAAATTTTTAGCTGAAAAATATAGTAATATACAGATATTACACTTTTTGTACTCACGAAAGCAGGCAAAGTTAAATGCACGTCGGTTGCTTGGCAATCAAAAATTTGATGTTGCAATAGATTTCGATAGTTACGTTATGGATAATGGTCAGTGGATTGCTGCTAGCGAAGCAATCCATACTTATAATGTATTGCATAACGATATGTGGCTTGAAGCACATAAGACAATTGGTGGCGAATTAAAGAACCCAAAAACAAAAAGTTATTTACCTTTCTGGGGGTTATTTAACACTAGTCTTTCGGTATCAGAGGCTACCAAAGGAATTAACGAACGTAAGTTAATTAAATATGTCAATGATAGTGGTGTGTTGACTAACATTATCGACGCTGAGAAAATTATTAACTTAGCTGAGCAACCGATGATTTATAAAAGTCTTAATATTTTAAAACTTAGAAAAGCAGTTGATATGACAAATAGCTCGAAAATAACAGAGGCAACATTTGGCGATGTCGATAGTAGTAAGCGTAATAAAAGTATTGTTGAACCAAATATTAGTAGAGAGGCAAAAATTTTTATTACGAATTCTAGACTATCACCTGAAAAAAATATTGATAACTTAATTTTAGCTTTTATAAAACTACATGATCAATTTGATGATGTACAATTACAGATATTTGGGAAAGATGTCGGAAATTATGCACCAGTTTTGTACGAATTGGTTATTCAAAATCACGCTGAAGAATATATAAAGTTTTATGGTTATTCTGACAATACTTTTCCAGCCTTGCTAAATGCGGATGTATTTTTATTACCTAGCCACACTGAGGGACAATCTATTGCATTAATGGAGGCAATGGTATTAAAGAAAGACATTGTGGCGTCTAATGTTTTAGCTAACATTGAGCTGCTTGATAAAGGTGAATATGGATTATTAACTCTAGGGAATGACGTAGATTCGTTGTATGAATCTTTGAGTATTGCAGCTGAAGGTCGCTATAAACGTCTGAAAGATTTTGATGCAAGGGAACATAATATCTTAGTATTACGTCAATTTGACAGTCTTTTCAAAGAAAGAGTTCATGATGTTAAATCTTAAAAAATAATAGTAATTCCTATAATTATGTAGTAGCCCTAAAATTGGACAGAATGTTTTCAGGTATGTACCTAGTCATTTATTCAATATTTTAATGATTGTAAATTGGATTTCTTGGCTTGGATTAATAATAGTGGTAGTAACAATGTATATTTTCAAAAATAGATTTCGAATCAATTAGTTCTTGAATTTGTTTTTGATCTAATAAAAAATAACTGATGGCTAGTCGACTTGACTTTGCCATTTTTTAATATTTATCGTTATCTAACTTAAAATCAAGTATAATAGAATATATTGTTATGTCTTTTGTGAAATTTAATATTAAAACAGCGTGTTTCTTTGTATGATTTTGAGAGGAATATATATAGAACAATCGTATTGACAATAGTTTGTTTTAAAACGTAAGATCACTTGGTTCAGAAATTTGGTTTGATACAGTTTTGTTAACAGTTTGGTTTAGTCAGAATTGTACTACGTCAAGTTATTGTAGAAACTGTCGATTATTAGTGAAGTTGCCCAGACTGAATTTTTGAATATTAGGAACAGTAGTTTATTGCTTTTAATAAAAAAATACAATATTTAATTTGAAAGGAGTTTATTAGCGGATATGAGCAAAGAAAAAAAAATAAAAGTTTCAGCAAAGTATATTACTAAAACTTTTGACCTAGGTAAAAGTAAGTCGGAAAAAATTCGTGCGATATTAAATCCTATGAGTAAAGGACCGAAAAAATTTTGGGCCCTTAAGGGAATAAATTTTAAGGTATATGAAGGAGATGTCGTAGGGATAGTTGGAGTTAACGGATCAGGAAAATCGACACTTTTAAATATTCTAAGTGGCCTATTGTTACCAGCTTCTGGTGAACTAACTATTAATGGTGAAGCCACAATGTTAACTGTTGGTGCTGGATTGCGTGCTCAATTAACAGGACGCGAAAATATTCGATTAAAGTCACTTATGATGGGGAAAACGAACAAAGAAATTGATGATCAAATGGATGAGGTAATTGAATTTTCTGATTTAGGGGAGTTTATTGACCAACCAGTAAAAGATTATTCATCGGGAATGAAGTCGAAACTTGGATTTTCAATTGCTGTCCATCAAGATCCCGATATTTTGATCATTGATGAAGCTTTGTCTGTGGGGGATCAAACATTTGCCCAGAAAGCCTTGGGTAAAATGAATGAATTTAAAAATAAAGGCAAGACAATCTTTTTCGTATCACATTCTTTATCACAAGTTCGTGATTTTACCGATAAAGCGATGTGGATACAGTATGGCGAATTAAAAGCTTTTGGATCAACTTCAGAAATTGCTGAGGAATATCAGAATTGGAATAAATGGTTTAATAGTTTGAATAAATCTGAAAAAACAATGTATCAAGAGCAACAAAAGCAAAAACAAATTTTATTCTCTGAAGAACAGTTGATAAAAGAAGTAAAGAGTGATGAGAATTTAGATGACAGTGAAAAACAGCACTTGAGCAAGCATATTGCCGTTGGTGATACGATGGCATTATCTATGTGGGCATTGTTTGCTATCAGTTTGTTAGGTACTGTGTTCTTTATTTATCAATATGCAATGTGGGGATGACTTACAATGAAAGAAATTTGGTTAGTTTTACAAGAGCAATTTAAATATTTTCCAGTTATGTGGCGATTAGCTAGTTATGAAAAAAAAGCACGATATCAAAATCATGCGTTAGGAAATTTTTGGTTATTTTTGAATCCATTTATGCAAGTGGCAACGTATTGGATGGTTTTCGGATTTGGGTTTAATACAAAAAGTCCAGTTGAAGGTGTACCATATATGCCATGGTTGATTGTTGGTTTAGCAACTTGGTTATTTATTAATACATCATTTATGGATGCAACTTGGAGCATTTCATCTAAGATATGGGAAATAGCTCGAATGAGATTTCCAATGAGCATTATGCCTATGATGAGAACGTTAATGAACTTTAATGCATTTGCTTATATGCTTATTATTGGCATTGTGATGTCTCTTTTTTATGGACTGCCGGTTACTTGGTACTGGTTACAAGTATTTTATTATATATTTGCTGCTTTTGTTTTCTTGTATGCATTTGGTATTTTAAATGCGACGGTTACAGTATTGTTACAGGACTACCAACAAGTAATGCAAACAATAATGAGATTTGTTTTTTGGATTTCCGGTGCACTTTTTTCAGTATCGGATAAATTTGGCTCAGGTCATGAGCGCATTGTTCGCGCGTTAGAAACTAATCCATTTTATTATTTGGTGAGTGGTGTGCGTGATTCGTTTTTCGGACATACTTGGTTTTGGGAGAATACCTATCCAATGCTTATTTTTTGGTTGTTCACGTTAGGGGTTTTAATTATTGGCTCGCACTTGCATCTTAAATTTCGTGCATATTTTGCAGATTTAGTGTGATCTTTATGTAATGAAAAAAATTTTTTCAAACTAAAATGTGAAGATATATGCCGTTTTAATTGAAGCGGCTTTTTTAATTTAAACATACTACACTGAAATCTATTAATTAAATATACTCAATCACTTTGCAAATCCTATACTTTATTTCATTCAATAATTATTTGAATAATAAGACAGTTATCAGAAAAAAATTGTATATAATAAGGAATCTAATTGTATTATGTATAGTTGAAGAAAAGGAATCCTGTGATGATAAGAAATTTTTTTAACCAATTGAAATATGAATATCGAAATTTATTATGGCACAAAAGTCGCATTAATGAAATTGAAACTAGTGCTAAATTGTTTTATGATAATCACTATGAGTCTTGGGCAGTAGAAAATAATAGTGTCTTATATGATATTCAGGATGGACATGATTTAGATGACTCTCCATTTGAAATATTAAAGTATTGGTTATCAAATCATTCGAAAATGCGTCATGTTATAGTAACTAGAAATGAGACTAAAGATAAAATAGTACGCATTTTAAAAGTATGGCAACTTGATGATAATCAAAAAATATCGGTTGTAGAATATCAATCTGAAAAACATTTGAAGGCACTTCTAACTTCAAAATATGTTATCACCAATGCCATGATATTTTCAGATATTTTTGTAAAAAGATCAGGACAAATATTTATTAATACATGGCATGGTACACCATTAAAAAAGATGGGCTATGCAATGCCAGGAGGGGTGATGGGATCATGGAATGTTATTAGAACATTGATGATGGCTGATTATCTGATAATGCCGAATAACTATACGTCTGAAATTTTTAAAAGAGATTATCGATTGAATGGTTTGTACACAGGAAAAATTATTGAAACAGGGTATCCTAGAAATGATGTATTCATAAATCGTTTACCACAACATCAACTAGATATTTTGAATAATACTACGATGATAGGGCATAAAAGAAATCGTATAATTCTCTATGCTCCAACGTGGTCTGGTGATACAACTAAAATTACAAGTAATAGAAAAGAATTAGAAGGTTATCTTAGTGTGTTGGGAAAAGTAGCTAAATTAAATCACACTGAAATTAAGTTTAAACCGCATCCTTATTTTAAGGCAGATATTGATGCAGATATGAGATTTGATGCATATCGCTTAAACGATGCCATTGGAACCAATGACTTATTGAGTGAGATAGATGTATTAATTACTGATTATTCTTCACTTTTTTTTGATTTTCTAGTGTCAGGTAAACCTATAGTTTTCTTTGATATTAAAGAAAATTATAAACAAGAACGTGGTGAATATATTGCGGTTTCTTCACTACCAGGGCCCTATACACAAGACGTTAATAAGCTAATAGCATTACTAACAAATACATCAGTATGGTTTAACGAATATCATCAAGTATATAAACAATTTAAGACGGAATATGTATCGCGAGATGATGGATCAGCTACTCAAAGAGTAGCCGATGAAATAATTAATCAGCCTATTCCTAAAATAATATCCAAAACCACTGTTATTGTTAATGGAGAGGATTTTTCTGATACAAATTTTACGAGTACTGACTTAGTGGATAGATTATATAAAGAATTCGATGTTAGTATGGCAGTTTTTGAATCACATTTGTTAGATAATTGGTATGGTCAATTATTTTTTAAGCATGTTGATCAAATAATGCCGGTGAGTCGTGTGTTTATTAATAAATATATAAAGTACCCTAAAAAATTAGAGATGAATTTAGCACAAATAATGGGTAGAAGAGTAACTGGCAACAAAATATTTAATATTTTAGTCATTACGCAACCAGAATTTACTAAGCATCAACAAATTATTATAACTACTGCTAAAACGTTAATTATGAAAAAAAATGCTAAGCGTGAATTGTGGTCGATTAAACTAGGATTTACCAAATCTTATGAGGAGTTGGGATATCAAGTATGGCAGAAGGGTACAGACCAAGTTCTATCAGACGTTAAGAATATTTTAGAAAAACTAAAAAATTGATTTATAATCACTTTTTAGTTTTTATCTGGAAATTATGTCTTATTTTTTACGTATAATAAAGCAACCAAATTTTATTAAGGGAATATTGAAATGACTGAAAAAACTGTAGCAGCTGCAATTGTGACATACAACCGATTGGCACTGTTAAAAGAATCATTGGCGGCCATATTAGCACAAACGAACTATCTGTCACATGTGATTGTTGTCAATAACTTGTCGACTGATGGCACAAAAGAATATTTGGATAGTCTAAATGATGATCGTATCGTTGTTTATCACGCGACTGAAAATTTAGGGGGTGCTGGTGGTTTCAATCAAGCAGTCCGTTTGTTTGGTGAGCAATTACAAGATGACTTTGTCTGGTTAATGGATGATGACACCATGCCAGAACCGGATGCATTATCTCATTTGGTTGAATTTGTAGTTGCCCACCCACAAGCAGGGTTTGTGAATTCGCAAGTACGCTGGGGTGATGTCACAGGCAACCCATCATGGATGAACGTTACAGCACCGAGAGCATTCACATGGCAGCGCTATCTAACAAATACCCAGGAACCAGCTGTTGAGGTTGTTAATGCAACATTCGTATCTGTAATGTTTTCACGAGAGATGGTTGCAATGGTTGGTTTGCCACAGAAAGAATACTTTATCTGGGGTGACGACATGGAGTATACGAACCGTATTGCTGATATTAATCGTGGTTATATGGTAATTAACTCTATTGCTGTGCACAAATCTAAAGAAAATACTAAACCTGGTGACATTGTCGCTGAAAAAGATGATAGTAGATTATGGCGTTATAATTATGAGTATCGTAATCGTGTGTTAACCGCGCGTCGTATTTCTAAAAAAGAAATGGTCAAAACACTGACCGTCGCAATCACGCGTGATTTGCGCAAAACGTTACTCAAAAAAGGTGTGGCCTTCCGTGCAAAAAAACTTGGCGTTATTGTACGTGGCTTATGGCGTGGATTATTTTTCAATCCATCTGTGGAATATGCAAATGGCTTGCGTCAGGCAAAGTCTAGAAGTCTTTGTGATGCAGAAATGGACTTGTTAGATTAGAAAAGTAAATTATTAAAAAGATTGATTCTTTAATTTAAAAAGGATCAATCTTTTTTTGTGCGATTTTTATTCAATCATCACCTTCATTTGGATGAATAACTATAAATGAAGGTGATGATCAAAAAAATGGTTACGAAAATAATTTGGTGTCAAACCAGTAATTTCTTTAAATGTTTTGACAAAGTATGTCGTAGTTGAAAAGGATAATAGCGTAGAAATTTCAAGTAATGTCAGATCTGAGGCAATTAGTAGTTCTTTAGCAGTATCTATTTTAGTTTGTCTTATGAATTGCGTAATTGTTACATTGTACTCTTTTTTAAAAGCAGGATTCAAAGTCTTTTTGGATGCATTGAGGTCTTTAGCAATGTCATCTAACGTCATATTTTCAGTAATATGTTCTTTTACATACTTTACAATTCTCTGGTGAAGTGGCAAAAAGTTGCTTATGCGATAATTTTGAACTACTTTAAAATAATACCAAGTCATTTCTCTTATTATTTGGAAAAAATCTAGAAATCGTGGGGTCAATTCGATTTCTTGCACAAGTTCGTTATGCAATTGAAATGCCGATTCAGTAGGATATCCCCATTGAATGATGGCACGATTTAATACAGCTATATAAGAAATGAGGGTATCTTTTTCGCCTCTAATAAGGTTATTAGAGGCGAAACGTTCGCCAATAATTTTTAAACAAGATAAGCGTTCTAAAGCAGAAATTAGTTGATCGTTGTGTGAATATATAATTGCTTTAATAATATCAGTTTCTGTGTTAAAGAAGGTAGTAGCATCAAATGGTTGAGTTGTTTCAGTTTTAATAATTTGCTGGTCAGAAAATTGTGTAATGATAACGTCTTCATCTGGGGCTTGGCTTACATGATATAAAGTATAAATAATTTGAGAAATCGATCGTAAATTGGTAAGAGAATGCAGCATCATTAATTCATTACTGTTCGATGTAAGGCTGCTGTAATCAAATGAAAAACATATTATCAATTCGTTCGTAACTTGGCAGGTTAAAATGTGGCCTAAGTGGTAATTTAGTGACTGATAACGATGATTTGATAATAAGTTAATATTTGCAAGCAAAAACTTTGTGATGGGTTCATTTGCATTAGTAGTATTTTTTTTTAAATAGCTAACCTCTTTAGTCGTAATATTTAACAAAATAACAGTCGCATTTAAAATATCTGCTAATTTTTTAATATCGTTCATGAATCTCCCCAGCAAATTTTATACTATTAGTTTATATATAAATTAATGGTATAAAAAGCATATTTTCTTAATTATATAAAAAAAACTTGACAATAAATATATCATTTCTGATCAAGTCCCTTTATTTGATATAAACGCTCTTTTTTTATCATGAAAACATATAGTTTTTGGGCCATAATCATAAAAGGGCGGTTACATTCTTTATTTTTAAGTAGAAAAAAATGAAAATAACAGTAATAAAAAAATTATAGTGAAACACTGTATGTAGCTGTCATATGTGAGTACATGAAGAATCAATTAGGTTAAAATTATACAGTAAATATCTCATGCTCATCATCAATGAGTAAACTGCTTGAAATATTTAAAATCAAGTTTTTTGTGACGTATATTATTGAATTGACCAGCTCGTTTTAAATATGAAATTAAATAAGATAAAAAGGTTTAGTAGTGATGAAAGAACTGATCAAACGAATTTATTATTCAACATTAATCGTAATAGTATACGAACTCGGGAAACATATTATATTACCAGGTAATCTAGTTAAATCTTATAAATCGCCAGATTTAATGAATTCAATTAGTTTATTAATAGGTGGTGATTTGTCTAGATTATCTTTCTTTTCTTTGGGGGTTGGTTCATATATGTCAGGAATGATTTTTTGGCGGGTAATCCAATCTTTGAATAAGGATAGATTCAGCAAAAGTTCTGAAAACACAATCTATTATTTGCGATCTATTCTGATACTATTTATTTCTATTGTTCAATCATTAGGATTAGCAACTAGTATGAAAAATAATATTTCGTTTTCCACTAATGAAGTTGTTAATATTCTGATAGCCACCATGGTGTTTACAACTGGGTCAATGTTTTCTATGTGGTTAGTTGATTTCAATATGCGTAAAGGTATTGGTGGACCAGGACTACTAATTTTAATCGGTATATTAGCAAAACTGCCCGAACTCGCTTGGTCATTTGCCCAAGAAAGTTTGATTAAGTATCCAACAGTTGATTCTGTTGTAACATTCGTAGTGGCAATTATAGGAATTATTTTATTGATTAGAATTATGTCGTTTTTACTAGGGTCAGAGTATCGTATACCAGTGCAACGAATTATGATTAGGAATGAACTTGCTGTACCAACTTATATTCCTATTAAGGTATTACCATCTAACGCAATGCCCTATATGTTTGGATTAACATTTTTGATGGTGCCACAACTGTTATTACCTGTACTTCAAAAAGTAACAACAATTTTTAATAATTTAGATATCAGTAATTTAACAAGTCTGAATACTTTTAGCAGTATTTTTACGTATTTACTGATTCTCATCATACTAGGGTATGGCTTTGCTTTTGTTAACGTCAATCCAAGTGAAATTAGTGAGGATTTACAAAAAAGTGGTGATTATGTCGTGGGTGTTTTTCCTGGTGATAAAACGCGAGAATACGTTACACATAAATTAATGGATATGGCAACAGTTGGCAACGTTATAATGATACTTCTGCTAGGATTACCCTTAATATTGAGCCTACAATGGCCACAATTAAATTCTTTTTCTTATGTTTTTGGGAGTATTTTAATTTTAAATTCGACTATCGTTACGATAACAGATCAGGCAAAGGCGTTATTAGAAAAGGAACGCTACCCCAATATATTACCAAATTAAAGACATTATGAATAAAGAAGGAGAATTTAGGTGATTTATTTTATACCAAGTTGGCAATCACTGTCCAATGGTCCTACTGATTTTGATGACATTGTTCATCAGTTGCGCATGTTTCAAGAAAATGGGGTTGAAATTGAACTCATTTTGCCGGTTTATTTACCAAATATTAGATATCAATTGAATAAGCAAGGTCTAACAAATATTAAATATTGGTCAGTTTTTGATCAATTACAGGCAATTAAGTCTATAAATGGGTTACCAATAAAGCTGGAAGATCTGAACTTTCCTAAAGACGTAGAATTTATTTACACACCGATGTGTGTTGTTGTTATGCTGAATCAATCTTTGTTTGCCAAAGTTTTTTTTTCAGAGTTTGGGTTTGTAAATGCTGTGTTATATTTTACAAATAATATTTTGACCAAGAAAGAAATTTTTGATGATCGTGGTTTTATTTCGAGTCGTGTTATATTCGATCAAAATGGTGTGCAAGTACGTATTGATTATTTTGATGATAACCACAAACTTACTGTGCAGCAATATATGATAAATAATCGTGTGAGCTGGCATCATGAGGGGCATATAGAAACTTATAAAAGCATGTCTGATTTAATTATCAAAAATTTGAAAAATCATTTTGTACAAAATGATGGGCCTTACACATTAATTATATCTGCTAGTCTAGGGAATAGTTATTTAACGCAGTTGTCTGATTTAGCTAATCGCATGATTGTTTCTTTCTTTGATAATCGTTTTGATTTACAAAATAAAGCGGAACTAAAAGTGTGGTTAGATAATGCAAATGCTGTTGTGGTTGATACGCCAATATTAAAAAAACAAATAGAACAGTTTTGTCAAGTAAAAGACATAAAACAACTAGCGCGTTATATAAGAGTTTTACCACCGTTTGATGCTAAATTAAAATTAGGAGATAGCGCATCCTTTAAACTACAAAAAATTTATTGGTATGTTGATTCAATGTTAGCAGGACAAACTTCTGAGGTAGCTGAAATTCTGACTGCCGAACTTTTAGACAATAAAAGGCGTTCGTTGTTAATCACTGCTACAAACCCTAATAAAGTTCATCCGGTGATTAATCAAATGTTTGATATCATTCGTTCGTTTTATCAAGTTGATGAAAATTCGTTTATTTATCAAGCAGCTCTGAAAAAAATAACTGATGAAAGTGAGAATCGATTGGCAAATTCTGAGATGGGAGATCTAGAAGATACTTCTGAATGGGAAAATGCAACAGATGCAATTTTAGCAATGCAACGTGTAGAGACAAAAATAATTTATTCTGAACATAATATTGCTTTAGATTTAAAAAATACACGGTTAGTTTTGGATTTGAATCAAAAACCTAATATGTTTTTACAAATTTCTGCCCTAAGTGCAGGTGTACCACAAATAAATTTAAAACAGTCTGCGTATGTAGTTGATAAAAAGAATGGATTGGTTATTGGCAATATTGGTCATTTGAAAGAGGCATTACATTACTATCTAGATGTGTTACTGCACTGGAATGAATCTTTAGTTTATAACGTGTCACAAATAGAAAAGTATTCTGGTGAAAAAACTGTGCAAAGATGGATTGAATTAGTAAAAGGTGAGTATGAAAAAAATTAAAATTATAAACATAGGCGCTGTTGATTTGTTTTTGAATAACAATCGTGAAGACATTTCATTTCATTTTCTGTCGTTAAATCACGTTAAAGAAGTGATAACTAACGATGATGGCGTACTAGTTTTTGAAAAGAGGGTAGGTAAGTCGAATATTTTACCCGATTATGTACTGCTGAACCATTTAGAGTTTGATATTGTTCAAAGTAAAAAAATGTTAGAACAATTGCTGAATAATCATACGATTGATTGTGACATGATATATGATACAGAATCAGTCAAAGATGAGTTTATTGTACAACAGTTAAAAAAATTGGGTGCTATTGGGATCAAGTTGGGTAGTACAGATGAATTTGTTGGTTTTTTGTTGAAATTTTTTTTCAGTGGACAAGAAGGCGCAAAATTATCAGTTGGTAATACAGTTAGTCTATTGCCTGAATCTACGACAATGAGTATAACAGGAAATGCAAATACAGAATTCAGAGGCGATTTCGGTGAGAAATTTACGCAAATTTACTCTTGGCGATATAATTATGTATTTCAAGAAAACAAGGTGATTGAAGTTTGGCTAGAATATGAAACTGACAGTATGGTGGATGCTATGTTGTCACTGACTAGGGTGAGTAAAGATGGTCAAAATGTTATAAACAATGTTCAAATTACTGGTGCAGAATTAAAACACCCCTACATGATAGAAGATTTTATGCCAGGAGAATTTTTGTTTTGTTCGTTATTTGTAAAAGGAAAAGGCCAAATTAAAGTTGGACAATTACATATTAGACGTTCTAGACGGCAATTTGGCACATTCTTTATTGGGGGCAAACGCATTGTTAGCAAAAACAAACAAGAGGTGATGACGTATTTTCATCCAGGTGATCGTAAACCACCATTGAGTGTTTATTTTTCAGGATATAGATCAGCTGAAGGCTTTGAAGGGAATTTCATGATGAAAAGCATGGGAACGCCATATTTGCTTATTACAGATCCACGTATCGAAGGGGGCGGATTTTATATGGGGGAGCCAGATCTTGAAGATCAAATTGTTCAAACTATAAAAAATGCACTTGATCAGCTTCACTTTACAAATAATGAATTAATATTGTCTGGCCTGTCAATGGGCACATTTGGTGCATTTTATTATGCTGCAGATTTAAATCCGCATGCAGTTATTGTAGGTAAACCTTTGGTTAACATTGGCAATGTTGCTTCCAACGAGCATGGCATTCGACCAAATGGATTTCCAACGTCATTAGATGTTTTATACAATTTGACTGGTGGTAATACTGAAGCCGTTAAAGAACAACTTAATAAGCGATTTTGGGATAAATTTACCAATGGTGACTTTACGCGTACTAAGTTCAATATTGCTTTTATGAAGAACGATGACTATGATCCAACAGCTTTTTATGACATTAGAGCACTGTTTGAAGATACAGATGTCACTATTTTATCAAAGGGATTTGTTGGTCGACATAATGATAATAGTTACGGCATTAACAGATGGTTTTTGAGACAGTATCAAAACACCTTAACGTATGATTTTGGAAGAACTGGTAAGAATTTATGACTCATCATCTTAATCTTAAAACTGATTTTGTTTTACAAATACCTTGGGATTTCAGTAATGGTAGGACATATAAATATGGGGCAAAGATTAGTTCTAGTGTTGAGAGCACAGTGTATAGCAATCCGATGATGGCACAAGCTGTTAAAATACACACTTGGTATTCAGAAACAACTTATCCCAATGATAGATTTTCACCAACTTTGCCACTCTTAAAAGCTAATCATAGTTATGCTTTGATTGCATATTATAAAGCAAAGCCAGAAAAATCTATTTTTATACAAATTGATATTTTTGATCCTTATGGGCAATTGATCGATAGTGTTATTGATGTTGCTGGTGAAATTGTTTTTGAGTTTCCAAAAGATGCATCAAGCTATCAAGTGAGTTTAATAAATGCGTCAAATGAATGGCTTCATTTTAATCAATTACTTATTTTTGAGACAACGCCGGATTTGACAACGTATTATTTTGATTTAAATGAAAAATTGTTTTTATCAATAAACAATCATGAAAAAAGCATCATTGCATTTCAAAATTACCAAAATCAGCGCCTCTCATTGCCAAACATTAGTGATGATAAAGTGAAGGTGATTGGTGATCCAACTTTAAATTTCAATCAACTTAACGCCGTATTAATAAATGATGACAGCAAGGTATTGTTTTCAAAGTTATTATCACAAATAAAAGGGAATGGTTTCGAGGTGACTTTTGTTGGGTATCATTTATTTGATAGTATAGTGGCACTCCTAATGGCGCAGTTATATATACCGTCTAAAGTTAAAGTATGTCAAGGCTTTAATGAGCTCGTTGAAAATGAGAAAAGGTTAAGCAGCGAGGCAGTGGCAAAAATTTTTGCCTTAAAAGCAAAAACGACCATTGACATTAGCAAGTGATAGCTTTTATTTTAGAAACTGGCGTTAAAAATTAAATAATTTGGAGGGCTTAAAGTGTTATCAAAAATAGTACAAAAGACAGCACTAAAGAAATATTATAAAATTTTAAAAAAAGTGGAAAGCCGAGCGAAAGCTTATGCCACAATGAGTGATAATCAATTGAAAGATCAAACGCTAAAATTAAAAAGGCGTCTAGCAAATGGTGAAAACTTAAATGATATATTACCAGATGCTTATGCAACAATTCGTGAGGCTGATAAACGTGTTTTTGGTTTATATCCTTTTCCAGAACAGGTTATAGGTGGGATTATATTACACTATGGTAACGTTGCTGAAATGAAGACAGGGGAAGGTAAAACATTAACTGCGACTATGCCACTTTATTTAAACGCATTATCTGGTAAGGGGGTTATGTTAATAACTGTTAATGAGTATTTAGCAACGCGAGATGCGAAAGAAATTGGACCAGTATTTCAGTGGCTCGGTTTGACAGTGGCAACTGGTGTGCCGGATGAAGGAGAAACAGATGATGATTTAGATAAAAAGAAAATATATGAATCAGATATTATTTATACGACTAATTCGGCCTTGGGTTTCGATTATTTATTTGAAAATTTAGTTGATGATAAAAACGATAAAAATATCCGCGAATTTAATTATGCAGTAATTGATGAAATTGACGCTGTTTTGCTAGATATGGCACAAACACCGCTAATTATTTCGGGTGCGCCACGTGTTCAGTCTAATTTATATCAAGTTGCCAATTATTTTATAAAAATTCTTAAAGTAAAGGCGGATTATGAGCTAGATGAGGATCAAAAAAATGTTTGGTTAACTAGAGAAGGCATTATACGCGGTGAAAAATTTTTTGGTATTGATAACTTGATGTCAACAGAACACGCTGAAATATATAGATATGTGATGTTAGCTTTAAAGTCGCACTTTTTATATTTTAAAGATCGAGATTATGTTGTTGAAAATGGTGAAATTGTTTTGCTAGATGCAATAAATGGTCGTAAATTAGTAGGAACTAAACTACAGGCGGGTATTCATCAATCTATTGAAGCTAAGGAAGATGTTGAAATAACACTTGAAAGTCGCGCAATGGCTTCCATAACATATCAAAATCTTTTCCGTATGTTTCATAAATTATCTGGTATGACTGGCACAGGAAAGACGGATGATGAAGAACTACGTGAAACATATAATCTAGATGTCATTGTGGTACCAACCCATCGGGAAATTAAACGTGTAGATACAAAGGATCAGATTTATTTCAATTTGGAAAGTAAAGTATCTGATTCTGTTGCAAAACTTAAGTTTTATCATAGTAAGGGAAGACCTGTGTTACTTAGCAGTGGGTCAGTAACTATGTCGGAACTATATTCACGAATCTTATTACGTGAAGGCATTGCACACAATGTGTTGAATGCCCGTAATGCGGCATTGGAAGCTCAGATTATTAAAGAAGCTGGTAGTAGGGGGGCGGTTACGGTTGCTACTGCAATGGCGGGACGTGGAACAGATATTAAAATCAGTAAAGAGGTTGATGCGTTGGGCGGGCTAGTAATTATTGGTACCGAGCGTATGGAGAGTAAGCGTATTGATAATCAATTACGTGGTCGTGCTGGCCGTCAAGGGAATCAAGGGCGTAGTGAATTTTTTGTATCTTTAGACGATAGTATTTTGTTAGAATATGGGCCACAATGGTTAAAAAAATTTATAAGTCGCAATCAAGGGCGTAATTTATCAAAACTTCACCAAATGAAATTCAAAAAATTAATTGATAATGCGCAAAAAAGTGCCGAAAGTCATAACCGATCATCCAGAATGCAGACACTTGAATTTGATGAAATTTCTCGTGTCCAACGTGAAAAAGTTTATGCGGTACGAAATTATTTAATGGCTAAAGATAGCACCTATAATGACATTTTTTTGAAGATGGCGTCCTCTTGGTTTGACATTTTTTTAGAAAATAAAAATCCGAAACGTCATGAACTAAATGATTTTATTTTAAATAACTTAGATTACGAATTTGATCAACACATGGTTTCTTTTACGCAAGTTGATTTTAGTGATCGAGATAGTATTAAAGCTTTTTTATTAGATTTTTTTGAACAAAGCATGTTGGAAAAAGGGAGAAAAATTGGGAGTGAATTTCAATTTGGATATTTTCAGAGATTAATATTATTAAAAGCTATTGATACACAGTGGGTTGAAGAAGTTGATAATTTACAGCAACTCAAAACAGTTGTGACTAATCGTAATTTAGCACAGCATAATCCAGTATATGAATATCAAATTGAGGCAAAAAAATCTTTTAATTTAATGATTGAAAAGATGTATCAACAATCTGTATCAGGAGTTGTGTTGAGTGAATTAGTAAAACAAAAAGATGGTAGTCTTGAAGTTGAATTTGCCTAAACATTAAATGTTCGAGGAGGAAAAATAATGACAATTTATAACTTTAATTTGGCTATGGGTTGGGCCAGTAGTGGTGTGGAGTACGCACAAGCATATCGAGAAAATGTTTTTAAGAAAATGGCGATTGATAATAAGTTTGTTTTTACTGAATTAATTTTAAACGGTAATATTTTTGATATGGCTGCTCAAATGGGGATGTCAATTGATAATGTACTACCAATACATTTTTTCTTCACAGACATTATGCCTGCTAAATCGGCTTATACAATTAAACAACTTGAAGAAGAAACTAACTTGGATGTCACTACAAAAAAATTGATGCCTGATCGCGTGACATATAAAGATGGCGACACGCTGATTCGTGCCAATTTTGACCGTATTCATGGCAATGTTGATTTTGTTGACTATGTCATTAATGGGTATTTGGTTCGGAAAGATCATTACACAAACATCAAAACCTTCTCAGAATATTATGTACCGGTAAATAATCAAGCAGAAGTTTATCGACGGGCATTTTATAATAAAAATGGGCAGATTGCTTATGAGCAATTTATTGAAAATGAGCAGGTAATTTACCGTCTAGGTGCGTTAATTTTATATTCGGAATTTGAATTTGTTGATTATTTTATGACACAACTGAGCTTGACTAGTAAAGATATTTTAATCATAGATCGGGAAAAGTATATTGCAACGGCTGTCTTAAACAATAAAGGACAGGCTAAGGTTGGTGTTGTGATACACGCAGAGCATTTTAGCAGTAATCAAACTGATAAGCGCCACATCGTATGGAATAATTTTTATGAATATCAATTTACTAATGCTAATGTGATAGATTTTTTTGTGACTGCGACCCAGAAGCAAAAAGAGGTATTAGCTAAGCAGTTTAAATTATATAAGGGCATTAATCCTAAAATTTATGCTATTCCAGTGGGGAGCTTAGATAAATTACGTGGTAAACGACATAAGCGTGACACCAAACATTTAATGACAGCGTCTAGGTTAGCTGAGGAGAAGCATGTTGATTGGATTATAGAAGCTGTCATCAAAGTTCACCAAAAAACATCATCAATTCAACTTGATATTTTTGGTACTGGTGCTTCAATGCCAAAATTGCAAAAAATGATTTCAGATAATAATGCTGACGATTACATTAAATTGATGGGGCATAAGGATTTGCAAGAAATTTATAAGGCGTATTATGGCTATGTCTCAGCATCTCAAAGTGAAGGCTTTGGTTTGACACTCATGGAGGCTGTTGGGTCAGGATTACCAATTGTTGGTTTTGATGTACCTTATGGCAATCAAACTTTTATTGATGATGCAGCAAACGGATTTTTGCTACCATTTAGCACAAATTCCGAAGAAAGCATTGCCTACTTAGCTGATGGCATTGAGCAACTCGTAGATAATAGCCGTCAGGATAGTTTTAAAAATACTTCTTATCAAAAAGCTGAATTCTTTTTAGAAAAGAATAATCAATATTTATGGGAAAAGTTAGTGAAAGAGGTTACGCATGATTAATTTATCTGAACATATGGATGAAAATACTATCGATTTAGTCTGGTCCCTTTCTAATGCCGGTATTAAATATCGCTCTATTATCATTTTTGATAATGGGTGGTTAGCAGATAATATGGTATCACCATTTAGTTTTTATTCGTCAGCTTATGACGATAAGAGTGGTCGCGCTTTATTCTTCAATGAAGTACCTGTTCAACCATTTTGGGGTATCCGTGGCAACAATGAATTGGCTGAAGTTTATGATAATGATACGATTCGGTCTAAAATTTTTTACCATGAAAATCGAGAAGTCGAGCGTGTTGAGTGGTGGAATACACTAAATAAAATTGTGTTTGTCGATCATTATAATTGTTATGGTAGGTTGTATGCCAAAACTTATTACCATCATGATGTGCCTGCGCAAAAGTCATACTTTTCGTCAGATAATCATGAAATAATTAATCATAATTTAGTCACCAATCAAATTATGTTGTCTTTTGAAGGTAAAAATTATTTTTTTACCAGTTTGACAGAATTCGTTGTCTTTTTTATCAAACAAAATTTTGCTGTTCAAGATTATAACCAAATAATCTATAATTCATTGTCGACGCCCTTATTTATAGTTGAAGAATTAAAAAAAGAGACAAAAGGGATATTAGTTTGGGATGAGCCATTAACACAAGGTGTCCCTGGAAATATGGCTGAGATACTAAGTAACCATGAATCAAACACGACGCATATCTTCTTCCAACGGCAGGCTGATATGCGGAAAATACACAATGAATATCATTTTTCAAGAGATGCAATTATCTCATATTTAGGTAAAACGTATGATTTCACCACAAAGATAAAATCTCGAGAAAATAAGAAAAACATCCTAATCGTTACAAGTTCAGATGATATTTGGCAGTTAGGAAAGCTAGTCGAGTCACTGCCTCAGATGAATTTTAAAATTATGGCTTTAACAGAAATGTCAGATAAATTAACAGCCAGTTCAAAGTATGAAAATGTCGAACTATTTCCTATAGCGGAACCACAACATATTTTAGATGCAGTAAAGCAAGCAGACTATTTACTAGATATTAATAATGGTCCAGAAGTACTTGATGTTGTGAAGCAAACATTTTTATCACACACATTAATTCTGTCAGTTGAAAATAGAACGCATCATGCAAAATATATTGCATCAGAACATATTTTTACTAATGAAGCGTCTGACTTGATGATCGAAAAAATTAATATAACGCGTCATAATATGCTTAAGTATGGGAAAGCATTAACCTTACAAGAAAACATTTATGGTCCGGAGGGTAGTAAATCATATTATGCAAAGGCATTTAAGAGCTGATAAGAATACTGAGTGTCACTAAAAGAGGATGATTCATGACAAGATGGATGACAGATATTATGCAACGCATCGATCCCGATGCCACATTTAAAGCTAGAAAAGATGTTTCCTTGTTTGCTGAGGCGATTGGTTTAAGAAGATTATCTATTTACAGATATGATTCAGCTTATGAAAGCTCGGAGGCAATTCATGCACGGATTGATGGTATTACAGCTGGTGTGCAACCTGGAGACACTGTTTATTACCAATTTCCAACCTATAATGGTATACGATTTGAAAAGTTTTTTGTCGAACATATGCGGGCTAGGGGAACCCATATAATTGCTGTAGTACATGACATTGAGTTTTTGCGTTTTCCTTCAGTCACAACATTTGATGAGATAAAATATTTAAATGATTTTAATGTGGTGATTGTACATAATCAACACATGGCGGATATTCTAAAGGCGAATGGTTTGCATGTTGCAACAGTTAATTTAAGCATATTTGATTATCATGTTAACGGGAAAATAATTTCTCGAGAGACGATAAAGAAACAAATTGTCGTGGCGGGATCGCTCAATAAATCAGTGTATTTAAAAGATTGGCAAGATAGTATTAAAATTTTAGCGTATGGGTTAAAACCAGAATTTTTAGTTAGCGATCAGGTATCTTATCAAGGTGCATTGTCACCCGACGAAATAGTGACGCATTTACCTAGTGGGTTTGGTTTAGCTTGGGACACAAACAGTGATAGTTATGAAAACAGTGAAGCATATGCAAAGTACAATAACCCGCACAAAGTGAGTCTCTATATCGCTAGTGGATTGCCAGTTATTGTTAAAAAAGGGACGGCAATCGCTTCGGTGATTAGTAAATATAAATTAGGATTAGTTGTTGCGTCATTGCATGAGGTAGCAGATATGATAGATAAGTTGCAACCTAGTGAGTTGACAGAAATGATCGTGCGAGTTGATCACTTTAGACAATTATTAACTACAGGTTATTTTACTAAGCGTGCAATTATAAATGCTGAATTTCAACTCGTAATGGGATATTCAGATGAGGAAGCACTATGACAATTGAGCATGATGATGTGAACAAGAAAAAGCATGTGAGTATATTGAATGATGACATTGCGTCGAGAATTAATTCTGAAAAAGAACACATTATTCGACCCAATACCAAGAAAAATTTTGGAAAAATGCAAATGGCCTTTACCTTACTCATGGGCGCCGTTGTTTTGTTTGGTATTATTTATTCTTTAATATCACAATTACATTGAAGAAAGTAGGGGGAATCATTTTGAAAAAGCAACAATTGTATATGGGAATAATGGGTATTTATCCAGATATTGCGTTGTTAGATTTAAATGTGAATACTAGTTTGGTTAGTGTGACAATGGATCGTGACAAGCTTGAAAAAATTAGACAATCTCGTGGCATTTCTGCTAATGGGATTGCTAATAAAATTGGTCTCAGTCGATCGCGTTATTATCGTTGGTTGAATTATGAGATCGATTTACCAATGGATTTGTTAATCGGCATTCAAAAGTTATTAGGATTAACGAATGCGGAGATGCAAAAGATTTTCAACCAGTCTAATGACGAGTTAATTCAAAAAACAGCCATGTTAGCCTACTATTCATTACTGGTGTCCTATGATAACTGTCACGTATTAAGTCATTCTTTATTGAAACATAAAATGACAACTTTAAAAAATGATCCGTATTTATTACTGGTTGATTATGCAGATCTTTGCGTCAGTTATGCGGACAACGACGATTTCCAATCGTGTGAAGGGTCTTTTGTGAAAGTAATGGATAGTTTATTTTTGCGAGATATGTGGACAACGCTTGATATTATTATGTTGGTGTCTATGGTTTATATGAACCCACCAAAAATGATGCCATTTTTATCAGAATTATATACGACGATTTGTGACAAGGCAACAGCTTTAACGTGTAATCAAAAAGTTGGCTTTTTATTTGATTTACTATGTATCGTTACTATGGCTGAAAACAACCAATTGACGTTTGAAATTTTAAAAAAAATAAACTCTTTTAAACCAATGGTTAATGATTGGAAAATGAAAATGCTTTGCCAATTAAATGACACGTTGTTAAATCATTGGCAAGATAAGAAGGTGCCTGTTAGTGAGCTTGAGTGTGTTTTAATACAAGTGAGAACGTTTGACAACGTCAATTATGAACAAAAAATAGTTGATTTGGTTGGCAGTTATGGTACTTTGTTAAATTAATTATTGTCCCAATTGCGGGACAGTTTTTTTTTAATCAATAATGGCAGGTATAGTTATACATATATAGTTAATAGAGCTATATCGTTAAATAATAATTGAGAGGAATATTTATGAAATTATTTAAGTTATTACATCGTCCAGAAACAACAACACGTTTTAAAATGTATAAGTCAGGTAAGCAATGGTTGGTATCTGGGTTAACCTTAGTTGGTGGGCTATTAGGCTCACAACTTATCGGTGATGCTTCAGCATCTGCGGATACAACGGCAGATACCGCTGGAACGACAAAAGAGAATACAGCCGATACGCTGGTAACAAAGGCAACGGCAACTATTCCAGCAGATAGTACAACAACTGCTGTGTCAGAAAGTGCTGCTAGCACCGTCACAGCAAGTAGTGAGAAAGTAGCAACGACAGAAAGCAACAGTCAGTCGTTGTCAACAAGTCACTCAGAATCACTTAGCACATCCGAGTCTACAAGCAAGAGTACTTCAACTTCAATGTCTGAAAGTGATTCTTCGTCATTAGCAGACTCAACGTCAACGCGTACATCAAATGCCACTAAAGCGGATAATACGAGTACAGCAGTAGCTGGTAGCACTGTAGCTAAAGCAGTAGCTGGTAGTACAGTAACAAACACAGCAAAAAGTACTGATGGTTCAACGGCAACTCGTGCAATGAACAGTACAGCTCGTGCAACACCAGCCCTTAATCAAACTGGTAGTGCAGTGGCAACCAACGCAACTCTGGCAGCATCATTAACCTCAGCTGATAGTGAGCAAGTAACAACTTCTGAAGCAAGTTCACAATTAGATGATCTTAAAGCACAATTACCAGCAGCTAGTCAGGCAACGATTGACAAGGCGTCTAATGAATTAAAGATTGCCCTTTCAGATACAGCCTTGTTGACACCAAAGGCGTCAACAGCAATTAAGTCGTTTGCTGATAATAATGGTTTGGTTGCTAATATTACAACGTTAAGTAAAATTCAAACTAGAGATGCTCTCGAAAAGACATCCTTAGATGTACAAGCTAATCCTGATAGTAATCGTACAGGTTTTAGTAATTCTGTATCAACAAATGATACCACTAGTACATCACCAACCTCAGTAACAGTTTTGACACCGGATCAAATTGTTAATGATGCAACTTATCGTCAGACAGCTGTCAACAATGGCACTTTGAGAACTGTAACGAACTTTGCACAACTTCAAACGGCTTGGGTAGACAGCAGTGCAACCTATATTGACATTACAGCTAACTTTACTGCACCAACAACTGGTTCATTAGGTAACCGAGCAAATGGTGCCAGTGTCATTATCAATGGTAACAACCATACAATTGATTTAAGAAATAATACTTTTGAGTATGCAACAACAACTAATCCAACTAATATTACGATTACCAATGCAACTTTCCAACAAGGATTTACAGGTAATGATGGTAACGGTAATACGTTGATTGATGGTGGTGGGTCTGCAGTTCAATTGACAGCTAATGTTAACAATGTGACTTTAACTGCAAGTGCGGCTACGGGAAACAATCCAATTCACGTGATGTATGGTGTTGGATCAAAAATTATTTTCTCTGGTACAAACGTATTCAATCTATCTAATGAAGTTACTCGAAGTGTCGGTAGCGTTAATTTTGCTAACAATGCAAGTGTCACGTTGAACCGTACATCTAACGATATAAACTTCTCTGAGTTCTATTTTGAAACACAGGCGCCTACTGGTAGTGTCGGTTTTGGTAACGCATTGACAATGGGTGATGGTTCTTCAAATACAGCCAAGACTTATAATGGTATATCTGCAAACTATCCAGCGGTTTATTTGAATATTGATAAAATTTCTGCTGGAGACAATGTTACTTGGACACAAACTGGCTTCCAATATTTCATTAACGGACAACAATCCTCGACAAATGACGCTACATTTACATTTGGCCAGAACTTCACATTAAATGCACCTGCAACTACGCAACCAGGTGTGATCAGGCTTCAGGGTACGCAACAAGCGATTTTCAATGCTGGTACGGTATTTAATGTCCATCAACAAACAAGTGGTGGAATTTTTCAAGTTATAAATAGTTCTTCTATTAAGTTCATTTCACCAAAGCAATTATATTTGAACACAGAAAATGCAACTGGTGCTTCTATTAATAATACTGCTGGTATCTTTACAGGCGCCGGTACGATTACAATGAATAATTCAAGTATTAGAACTTGGAATAATCCTAATACAAGTATTACGAAGCCAGCTGGTGATAATAATGCCATGTTTGTTAACTTAAATTATAAAAATGGTGTCACAACATTAACTGATGTATCAGGCAATTCAGCCCCATCGACTATTATTGGTACTACGACGCGTGAATTAACCACTGCGGCGATTGCGAATGGTGTCATTAATATTCAATATGTTGATGCAGCAGGAAATGTCGTTAAAACTGTACCATTTGATGTATCAGATAAGTCAAAGTATAATATTGGTCAAACCATTAGTTTGGCAACAACTGACTGGGCAACCACTAACATGCCAGCTAACTACAAATGGGCGTTAGCTGATCAAGTCTATACTGGTGCTGCTGCTGATGCACAATCTGGTGGTGATACGACCAGTGTCAATGATAATGGTGATAGCTACGGTCAAGCAACCTATGCTATTGTACCCATGCAAGGCAACACGTATACTTATAAGATCTATGTTTATGGTAACACTGAACCAGTAAGTTACCAATATGTGGATCAACACGGTAACGTTTTGAATGTTGCTGATGTAGCAACTGCTACAAAGGAATATAGTAATGGCTTACCAACCGCTAACTATGGCAACACAATCGACTGGACGAATAATTATTATAAGCAAACCAATGTACCAGCCGGTTACCGATATGATACTTCTAAAACGCAACCAACCACTAGTCTAGTTGGCACAAGTAACGATCTAGTTACAATCTATGTGACAGCTTCCGTTCAACAAGCAGATGTGACAATTACTAATACAGATGGCACGACGATTAATGGTTCTACGTCAATTACTGTCACTATTAATGGCACATCAGGTGATATCAAGACAAATGCTGACCTGCTAACAGCAACTGGTGTTACTGAGGCCGGATACCATTTGGATCCATCTTCTGCAGCAATGACACAACAGTATGATACAACTGCTAATGGTACTAGTACAACAGATAGCGCAAAACAGTCATGGACCATTAGTTTGACACCGGACTATCAACAAGCAGCTATTATTGCACAAAACCAACCAACGGTTGATCCAGCAACAGGCGTAGCGTATACGCAATTACCAACAACAGCAGCTGGTGCATCTGGAACAGATTACAATGATGAGGGTGTATCAAATGGCACAATTACGTTTGGTGCGACAGATGCTAACCTTATGCGTAATGGTTTTGTTTACACAGTTAATGGCCCTAATGGTACCGTTTATGGTACATTGGCACTTGCTTTAAATGCCTTTAAAAAGTTTGATACAACAAGTAATGGGACTGCGTCAATAGACAGTACACCACAACTTTATACAGTTAATTATGCACCAGACCCTGCTTCACAGTCGACAAGCACCAGTGTAAGTGATAGTGCAAGTACATCAACAAGCACAAGTAATTCAGGTAGTGCCTCAACGAGTGGCAGTGCTAGCGCTTCGGCAAGTACAAGTGCAAGCATTTCGACAAGTACCAGTGTGAGTGACAGTGCAAGTACATCAACAAGCACAAGTGCAAGCATTTCGACAAGCACCAGTGTGAGTGACAGTGCAAGTACATCAACAAGCACAAGTACAAGTAATTCAGGTAGTGCGTCAACAAGTGGCAGTGCAAGTATTTCAACAAGTACAAGTGTGAGTGATAGTGCAAGTACATCAACAAGCACAAGTAACTCAGATAGTACCAGTGGTTCAGGATCATACAGCACATCAACGAGTGCCAGCGATTCAGCTAGTGCTTCAACAAGTACAAGTGTGAGTGATAGTGCAAGTATTTCAACAAGCACAAGTAACTCAGATAGTACCAGTGGTTCAGGATCATATAGCACATCAACAAGTGTCAGTGATTCAAGCAGTGCTTCAACCAGTGCAAGTGACAGCTCTAGCACATCAACAAGTGCGAATGATGATTCAGGCAGTTCATCGACAAGTACAAGTGTCAGTGATTCAACAAGTATCTCGACAAGCACAAGTGTGAGTGATAGTACAAGTATCTCGACAAGCACAAGTAACTCAGATAGTACCAGTGGTTCAGGATCATATAGCACATCAACGAGTGCGAGTGATTCAGGCAGTGCTTCAACAAGTACAAGTGTAAGTGATAGTGCAAGTGTCTCAACAAGCATAAGTAACTCAGATAGTACCAGTGGTTCAGGATCATATAGCACATCAACGAGTGCCAGCGATTCAGACAGTGCTTCAACAAGTACAAGTGTAAGTGATAGTGCAAGTATCTCGACAAGCACAAGTAACTCAGATAGTACCAGTGGTTCAGGATCATATAGTACATCAACGAGTGCCAGCGATTCAGCTAGTGCTTCAACAAGTGCTAGTGATAGTACAAGTATTTCAACAAGTACAAGTGTAAGTGATAGTGCAAGTGCCTCAACAAGCACAAGTAACTCAGATAGTACCAGTGGTTCAGGATCATATAGCACATCAACGAGTGCGAGTGATTCAGGCAGTGCTTCAACAAGTACAAGTGTGAGTGACAGTGCAAGTATCTCAACAAGCACAAGCAACTCAGACAGTGCTTCAACAAGTACAAGTGTAAGTGATAGTGCAAGTGCCTCAACGAGCACAAGTAACTCAGATAGTACAAGCGGTTCAGGATCATATAGTACATCAACAAGTGCTAGTGATAGTGCAAGTGCCTCAACAAGCACAAGTAACTCAGATAGTACCAGTGGTTCAGGATCATACAGCACATCAACGAGTGCCAGCGATTCAGCTAGTGCTTCAACAAGTACAAGTGTGAGTGATAGTGCAAGTATCTCGACAAGCACAAGTAACTCAGATAGTACCAGTGGTTCAGGATCATATAGCACATCAACGAGTGCGAGTGATTCAGGCAGTGCTTCAACAAGTACAAGTGTAAGTGATAGTGCAAGTATCTCGACAAGCACAAGCAACTCAGATAGTACCAGTGGTTCAGGATCATACAGCACATCAACGAGTGCCAGCGATTCAGCTAGTGCTTCAACAAGTGTAAGTGATAGTGCAAGTGCCTCAACAAGCACAAGTAACTCAGATAGTACCAGTGGTTCAGGATCATATAGTACATCAACGAGTGCCAGCGATTCAGCTAGTGCTTCAACAAGTGCTAGTGATAGTACAAGTATTTCAACAAGTACAAGTGTAAGTGATAGTGCAAGCACATCAACGAGCACAAGTAACTCAGATAGTACCAGTGGTTCAGGATCATACAGCACATCAACGAGTGCCAGCGATTCAGCTAGTGCTTCAACAAGTACAAGTGTAAGTGATAGTGCAAGTACCTCAACAAGCACAAGTAACTCAGATAGTACCAGTGGTTCAGGATCATATAGCACATCAACGAGTGCCAGCGATTCAGCTAGTGCTTCAACAAGTACAAGTGTGAGTGATAGTGCAAGTATCTCGACAAGCACAAGTAACTCAGATAGTACAAGCGGTTCAGGATCATATAGTACATCAACAAGTGCTAGTGATAGTACAAGTATTTCAACAAGTACAAGTGTAAGTGATAGTGCAAGTGCCTCAACAAGCATAAGTAACTCAGATAGTACCAGTGGTTCAGGATCATATAGCACATCAACAAGTGCCAGCGATTCAGGCAGTGCTTCAACAAGTACAAGTGTGAGTGACAGTGCAAGTATCTCAACAAGCACAAGCAACTCAGACAGTGCTTCAACAAGTACAAGTGCAAGTGATAGTGCAAGTGCCTCAACGAGCACAAGTAACTCAGATAGTACCAGTGGTTCAGGATCATATAGTACATCAGCAAGTGCGAGTGATTCAGGCAGTGCTTCAACAAGTACAAGTGTGAGTGACAGTGCAAGTATCTCAACAAGCACAAGCAACTCAGACAGTGCTTCAACAAGTACAAGTGTAAGTGATAGTGCAAGTGCCTCAACAAGCACAAGTAACTCAGACAGTGCCAGTGGTTCAGGATCATACAGCACATCAACAAGCACAAGTAACTCAGATAGTATAAGTGGTTCAGGATCATACAGCACATCAACGAGCACAAGTAACTCAGATAGTACCAGTGGTTCAGGATCATATAGCACATCAACGAGTGCCAGCGATTCAGGCAGTGCTTCAACAAGTACAAGTGTAAGTGATAGTGCAAGTATCTCGACAAGCACAAGTAACTCAGACAGTGCTTCAACAAGTACAAGTGTAAGTGATAGTGCAAGTACATCAATAAGCACAAGTAACTCAGATAGTACCAGTGGTTCAGGGTCATATAGCACATCAACGAGTGCGAGTGATTCAGCTAGTGCTTCAACAAGTACAAGTGTGAGTGATAGTACAAGTATCTCGACAAGCACAAGTAACTCAGATAGTACCAGTGGTTCAGGGTCATATAGCACATCAACGAGTGCCAGCGATTCAGCTAGTGCTTCAACAAGTACAAGTGTAAGTGACAGTGCAAGTACAAGTAACTCAGATAGTACCAGTGGTTCAGGATCGTATAGCACATCAACGAGTGCCAGCGATTCAGGCAGTGCTTCAACAAGTACAAGTGTAAGTGATAGTGCAAGTATCTCAACAAGCACGAGTAACTCAGATAGTACCAGTGGTTCAGGATCATACAGCACATCAACGAGTGCGAGTGATTCAGCTAGTGCTTCAACAAGTACAAGTGTGAGTGATAGTACAAGTATCTCGACAAGCACAAGTAACTCAGATAGTACCAGTGGTTCAGGATCATATAGCACATCAACGAGTGCCAGCGATTCAGGCAGTGCTTCAACAAGTACAAGTGTGAGTGATAGTACAAGTATCTCGACAAGCACAAGTAACTCAGATAGTACCAGTGGTTCAGGATCATATAGCACATCAACGAGTGCCAGCGATTCAGCTAGTGCTTCAACAAGTACAAGTGTAAGTGATAGTGCAAGTATCTCGACAAGCACAAGTAACTCAGATAGTACCAGTGGTTCAGGATCATATAGCACATCAACAAGTGCGAGTGATTCAGCTAGTGCAAGCACTTCAGGATCATACAGCACATCAACGAGTGCTAGCGATTCGGCAAACAGCGCATCAACAAGTACAAGTAATTCAGATAGTACCAGTGGTTCAGGATCATATAGTACATCAACAAGTGCGAGTGATTCAGCTAGTGCTTCAACAAGTACAAGTGTAAGTGATAGTGCAAGTATCTCAACAAGCACAAGTAACTCAGATAGTGCAAGCACTTCAGGATCATACAGCACATCAACAAGTGCTAGCGATTCGGCAAACAGCGCCTCAACAAGCACAAGTAACTCAGATAGTACCAGTGGTTCAGGATCATATAGCACATCAACGAGTGCCAGCGATTCAGCTAGTGATTCAACAAGTACAAGTGTGAGTGATAGTGCAAGTGCCTCAACAAGCACAAGTAACTCAGATAGTACCAGTGGTTCAGGATCATATAGCACATCAACAAGTGCGAGTGATTCAGCAAGTGCGTCAACAAGTACAAGTGTGAGTGACAGTGCAAGTATCTCGACAAGCACAAGTAACTCAGACAGTATCAGTGGTTCAGGATCATATAGCACATCAACAAGTGCGAGTGATTCGGCAAACAGCGCATCAACAAGCACGAGTAACTCAGATAGTACCAGTGGTTCGGGATCATATAGCACATCAACAAGTGCCAGCGATTCAGCTAGTGCTTCAACAAGTACAAGTGTAAGTGATAGTGCAAGTATCTCGACAAGCACAAGTAACTCAGATAGTACCAGTGGTTCGGGATCATATAGCACATCAACAAGTGCCAGCGATTCAGCTAGTGCTTCAACAAGTACAAGTGTGAGTGACAGTGCAAGTGCCTCAACAAGCACAAGTAACTCAGATAGTACCAGTGGTTCAGGATCATATAGTACATCAACAAGTGCGAGTGATTCAGCAAACAGCGCATCAACAAGTGCCAGCGATTCAGCTAGTGCTTCAACAAGTACAAGTGTGAGTGACAGTGCAAGTATCTCGACAAGCACAAGTAACTCAGATAGTACCAGTGGTTCAGGGTCATATAGCACATCAACGAGTGCAAGTGATTCAGGCAGTGCTTCAACAAGTACAAGTAACTCAGATAGTACCAGTGGTTCAGGATCATATAGTACATCAACAAGTGCCAGTGATTCAACTAGTGCTTCAACAAGTACAAGTGTGAGTGATAGTGCAAGTACATCAACAAGCACAAGTAACTCAGATAGTATAAGTGGTTCAGCTAGTGCTTCAACAAGTACAAGTGTGAGTGACAGTGCAAGTACATCAGCAAGCACAAGTAACTCAGATGGTACAAGCGCTTCAACAAACAATCAGACTACAGCGACATCAAAGAATGATTCTAGTAAATTACCTAACACTGATGCAAGTATTGCCAATACTCAAAATCAAGCAGAAGTTATGATGGTATTATTAACATTGTTGGCAACTATAGTTGCAAAAAAGCGTAAACAAAATAAATAAAAAGTTGTTTTTGTAGAAAAACTTCTTGATGATTTGAAAAACCCAATGGTTAGACAAAAGTTCTGTCTAAGATACCATTGGGCTTTTTATATAGAATGTGTGTTGTTTAAAAGTTAATTAATACTGATATCATTATCCATTTGCAATTTAATTTTCTTGTTTTAATCGTCAAAATGTTTCAATACTTAATATGATTTGGTTATTGTAGATTTTTCTGTCATTTAGCAGCTATGCAAAATGACTAGGAATATTGCATGACGTTATTTTTTGAGCTCTTTTGATTATTTAATCCAATTACCAGTTCTTTTAAAGGCAATGTCTAGGAGCTGATTTCGGTAATATTGTTATTAATTTATATAAGACAAAGGCCCTCAAAAATTTTTTGAGGGCCTTTACTTTGTTTTTAGATGACTTCGTAATTTACAATATTATGCTATAACTACAATTGTTAGAGCGTATTTTAACTCACAAATTCCGTTGCAAGCATCCCCATCATCATACTATCATGATATTGACCTTCAGCAAAGAAGTGACCACGAAGGATACCTTCCTCAATAAAGCCAACTTTTTTATAGATGTGAATTGCGGCATTATTATCGATATCAACATATAGATAGACTTTGTGCATGTTGAGAACTTTGAAAGCATATTCGACACCAGCTTTAATTGCTGCCTGTGCGTAGCCATTACCCTGATGATCTGGATGAATAATGATTTGAATTTCAGTGTGTCGATGGAGACCATCAATATACATTAATTCGACCACGCCGATAAATTGTTTATCATCTTCAACAACAAAACGACGTTCCGTTTGGTCGAGAACGTGACGATCATATAGCAATTCGAGTTCGTCAAACGACGTATAGGCTTCTTGGAACCACAAAGCCATGACTTTTCGTGAATTTTCCTGCTGATAGATATAAGGTAAGTCTTTTTTTTCAAGTGGTCTAATTTTCATTTTTATGCTTTCAGTTGCGTGTTTAAAATCAGCCAAGCTATTAAACGGCAACGGGTGCTTTGATCGCTGGTTCGCTGTCATAATCTAATACTTTAATATCGTCCATAGTGTAATCAAATAAAGATTTGACGTCAGGATTCAACCAAAGTTTTGGTAATTTGTGCATCGGACGCGAAAGTTGTTCTGTCATTTGATCAACATGGTTATTATAAATATGTGTGTCACCAATGGTATGAACGAAATCACCAACCTCATAGCCTGTTTGAGCGGCTACCATATGAAGTAATAGTGAATAAGAGGCAATATTAAATGGTACACCTAAGAAAAAGTCACCAGAACGTTGATACAATTGCACACTTAATTTGCCATCAGCCACGTAAAATTGGCTTAGGACGTGGCAAGAAGGAAGTGGTGCTTGTGGCGTTGTCTCGGCGTTCCAAGCCGTTAGAATGAGTCGCCGTGAGTCAGGCGTTGTTTTAATTTGCTCAATTAAGCGGCTCACTTGATCAATGGTGTCTGCACCGGCAGTTAAAGATGTTGTTTCCCAACTACGCCACAATTTACCATAAACATCACCGACATAGCCAAAGGTTGCCATGAAATCATCGTCAGTTAGAATTTTGTCAACAAAAATATCTTTCTGAGTTTTATAGGCAGCGGCGAATTCAGCGTCTTCTTGGGCACGATGGCCAAAATTAGTCATGTCAGGACCTGTATATTGGTCAGATTCTATCCAGTTTTTAAACGCCCACTCGTCCCAGATATGGTTGTTATGTTGTAGCAAAAAGCGAATGTTATTATCACCACGTAGGAACCAGAGTAATTCAGATTTAATGAGGCCAAAATAAACTTTTTTGGTTGTCAGCAGCGGGAAACCTTCCTGTAAATTGAAACGCATCTGCGTGCCAAACAAAGAATGCGTGCCAGTTCCTGTACGATCGCCTTTTAGGGCACCTTCATCGAGGACTTTTTGTGCAAGATCAAGATATTGTTGTTCATTTTTTGACATAATATTTAGCGCGCAAATGGTCATTTACGCATTTCCTTTCAAGATTTTCCTTACCTTAAATACTAACGAAAATTAGTTTAATAATCAAGGTTTAAAAGATATGGCGCATTAAGAATGAGTAACAGATTTTATTGGTTTTTAATGTGATTACTAGAAGAATTATTTTTATTTTTTAAAAATATCAAAAAAACCACTATAATTATTTTGATATTCGTTTTCTAAAACAATAAACTATGATAAAATAAAAATAGTTCGTTATTAACAGAAAAACGGCTAATTTTTTATCAAATTATTCATAAGAAACAAACTGATGCAAATCAATTTGTGACGCAGTTTGTTCGGAGAAAGGCACTTGCTGTAAAACAACGTGTTTTTGTGCCAACAGTTCTTCAGCAAAAGGATCATTATGATAATCACGCATAAAGTTTATTTTTTGTATACCAGCTTGTAACAATAATTTTGTGCAGTGGACACAGGGCACATCGGTCACATATACTTCTGCACCGTCAATACTGATGCCCATTTGTGCTGCTTGCATCAAGGCATTTTGTTCTGCATGGACGGCGCGAATGCAGTGACCGTCAACGATTAAGTCACCAACGTCTGTACAGTGTGGTGTGCCAGATACAGAACCATTATAGCCACTAGAAATGATACGGTTATTTTGAACAATGACTGCACCAACGTGTAGACGCGTGCAGGTTGATCGGGTAGACAAGATAGCGGCTTGCGCGATAAAGTATTGATCCCAGCTGATACGATTATGTGACATGTGAACTCCAATGAATTTATTTTGTTAAGAAGAATATAACATAAAATGACAACCAAGCGAAGGAGCTTTTTAATGACTGAAATACTCGATGGTGCAGCAGTGGCCAAAATTACAAACGCCAAAACTGCTGACCGTGTCTCGAGGTTGAATAAACCGGTAACACTTGCTGTCATTTATGATCCAGAAAATGACGGTAGCCGTTTGTACGTTGGCATGAAATCCAAAAAAGCAGCAGCATTGGGCATTGCAACATTGGATATTCCAACTGATGCAAATGCAACAACGGCAAGTGTGATTAAGTTGGTTGAAAAACTGAATGCAGATGCGCATGTTACCGGTATCTTAGTGCAAAGCCCTTTGGCTAAAGGTGTTAAGGAACGTGAAATCTTTTCTGCCGTGGCACCACATAAAGATGCTGATGGTTTAGGTGCTACTGTGCAGGGGTTGCTGTTTGGTGACGCGTTAGAAGATTATACCGTTGCAGCTACACCACAAGGTGTGATGACGCTGTTGAAGCATTATGATATTGAGACCTACGAGAAAAGTGCAGTCGTTGTTGGTCGTTCTCAGTTGTTTGGCCGACCAATGTTTGCCTTATTAACGAACGCCGATGCAACAGTCACATTAGCACATCGTTATACACCTGAAGCCATGTTGAAGACGCAATTGAAAGCGGCGGATATTGTTGTGGTCGGTGTTGGCATACCAAACTTTATTAAGGGTCCTGATTTGAAATCTGGGGCTGTTGTTATTGATGTTGGCATGAATTATGTTAATGGGAAAGCAGTTGGTGATGTTGATTTCGAATCAGCACAGGGCATTGCCAGTTACATCACACCAGTTCCTGGTGGTGTTGGACCAATGACTATTGCGACGTTATTAGAAAATACCGTAACATTGGCAGAAAAATACGAGTAAAAATTAAAAAGCGATTGGCAAATAGTTTGCCAATCGCTTTTTTGTAACGTTATCTACTAATTCTAGCAAAAATAAATATCATGATGCAGGTGACAACTTGGATTAAATGCCTGTTGACAGGCGGGGCATTTTGTACAATTAGTGAGCAGGCGAAGTATGTTTGACATTGTTGACACATATTAGCAATCACATCAAAGGATTGATGCCAGTGTTGGCAGCGACCAGATGTATCAAGTGAAAGACCGAAAATGTCAGGCATGACGAAGAACACTAAAATGGCGACGCATAGCAATCGTGATTATGGTTGCTATGACAGCTTTTATCACATCTCCCGGAATGAATGCTAATTGGAAAATAAGTGCCTTGGGTAACGGCATATGCGTGACAACATGTAGACCAACAGCGCCAGAAACGTCAATTAAAACAACACCAAATACTAAAATAGTCAAAAGAATTGTGACAAAATTTGTACGATTGAAGCGATCAAGATAGGTTATAGTCAAACCAATAAGCAAGGCAGCAACCGGATAGGCCCAAATATAACCGGATGTGGCACTGACAAATACGGGGAAACCACCATGACCACCGGTTAAGACAGGGAGACCTATTGCGGCTAACAAGAGCCACACGATGACAGCTAAAAAGCCACTACGCCAGCCTAGCAAGGCGCCAGCTAACATGATACCAATGTTTTGAATCGTCAGTGGCACAATACCCAGTGGTATGTTCGGTACATAGGCCATGACAACGAGTATAGCGACAATTACCACAGTGAGTGTTAGTTTTTGTGTTTTCATAGCACTTCCTTTTGTAAACTTTATATTTATATAAGTTTACAATTAAAGTGAGTTGTTGTCAATAACGTCAAAAAAGCTGTTAGTTTTTAACTAACAGCTTTGTATATATGTTTTATTGAGGATAAAAAAAGTTTTGAACGGCTTGAACGGCTGTTTCATTACCGACAAAATATAAGGTGTCTCCGCGTTCAATAACCGCGTAAGGACCAGGGGATACAACAAGTTCGCCATTATGTAATAAAGCTACAATCGTTGTGCCAGTGGTCTGCCACAAGGTGAGTGTCCCAATCGATTGTCCAAATTTTGTGCTGGCAGCACTTAATTTTAATTCATATGGGCTCAGTGGGCTGTGCCGTTGAATACGTTGACTTTGCTCAAGCAAAAGCGTTAAGGCATTTTCCATTGCTTTGATTTCTTGTTTTTGATTTGCAATTAAATGATTAATTTGTTGATGTGTTGTCTGAATGTCTGACGTTTTTTGTGCTTGATTTAAAAAATCTTTTGCTTTTTCACGAGAAAGCACTTCAACACCGCTACCATGAATTAACTTAACGATTTGAAGGTCAGCCAAAATGCTGACAGCTTTGCGCGCAGTTTCAGAAGACACGCCAAAAGCGACTGATAGTGTTGATCTGGCATGTAGCTTACTACCAACCGTATACTCATTATCAGCTATTTTTTGTGCGATTTGATAGGCTATTTTTCGGTAACTCGGTTCTCTAATTGTTTGCATGGTATTCTCCAAGAGCAGGTTCTGGTTTGACAAAAGTGACAACTTGTGACAAAATAGAAGACATCACTTAGTGACAACTCATTTATATATATAAGTGGTCACTATGAAGTATAAGATAAATAGTGAGCGTAGTCAATAAAAAATAAACGGAGGGTCTCATGGCTAAAGTAGAGATTAAGCATCTCACGAAAATATTTGGTAAGCGACCTAAAGCAGCGCTGAAGATGGTCAAGCAACATAAAAGTAAAGATGAAATTGTTGAAAAAACAGGTAGTACGGTTGGTGTATACGACATCAACATGAGTATTGATGAAGGCGAAATATTCGTCATTATGGGGCTTTCTGGTTCAGGAAAGTCGACATTAATCAGATTGTTAAATCGTTTGATTGAACCAACGCAAGGACAACTGTTCATTGATGGTGAAGAAATTACGAAATTTAACAAAAAACAGATGTTGGAAATTCGACGTCAAAAAATGAGTATGGTATTTCAGAACTTTGGCCTTTTTCCACATCGTACATTACTAGAAAACACGGAATACGGTCTAGAAATACAAGGTGTTAATAAGGAAGAACGACGCAAACGCGCGGAACGTGCACTAGACAATGCCAAGTTATTGAGTTATAAAGACCAATATCCTAATCAACTCTCGGGTGGTATGCAACAACGTGTTGGCCTTGCACGTGCCTTGACGAATGATCCCGATATTCTATTGATGGATGAAGCCTTTTCGGCGCTTGATCCGTTGGTGCGTGGTGAAATGCAGGATGAGTTACTAGAATTACAGGCAAATGTTCAAAAAACGATTATTTTTATCACCCATGATTTGAATGAAGCGTTACATATTGGTGATCATATTGCCATTATGAAAGATGGTGAATTGCAACAAATTGGGACAGGAGAAGAAATTTTAACAAATCCTGCGAATGAGTATGTTAAATCATTTATTGGTGGTGTCGATCGTTCAAAGGTTTTGACTGCAGAAAGTATCATGATTCCTGCACTAACAACCAATATTGATGTGGATGGCCCAACTGTTGCGTTGCGAAAGATGGCAGACGAAGAGGTATCTGGGTTAGTTGCGGTGAATCGCAAACGAGAAATGCTTGGGTACTTATCATCTGATGAGGCATTGAAGTCACGTCGTAACCAAACACCATTGTCACAAGCGGTGGTGCAAATGCCAACAGTCGATTTGGATACATTAGTTGTAGACATTCTACCGATTATTTATGATGCACAAACACCCGTTGCTGTGGTTGATAGCAATAAACATGCAAGAGGTGTCATTATTCGAGGGTCTGTTTTGGAAGCACTAGCCGATACAGAAGGAGATGAAAACAATGCCTAATTTACCTAAAATACCATTAGAAATGTGGATAAGTGATGCTGTTAATTGGTTGACGACACATTTGTCTGGGCTATTTAACTTGATGCAACGAAGTGGTCAAAGTATCATGGATGGCCTGACCAACGGCTTGACAGCGATACCTATGCCATTAATGATAGCTGGATTAACAATAATAGCTATTTTAACAACACCTAAAAAATATGGTTTTCCCTTATTCACGTTAGTAGGCTTATCATTAATTGCCAATCAAAATTTGTGGTCAGATTTGATGAGTACAGTGACGTTAGTGATTATGGCGTCAATTATTTCACTTGTGATCGGAATACCTTTGGGCATAGTAACTGCTAAATCACCTAAAACTGCAGCAATTGTTAAACCAATTTTAGATTTCATGCAAACAATGCCTGGCTTTGTTTATTTGATACCTGCTGTTGCCTTCTTTGGCATAGGAGTCGTACCTGGTGTATTCGCCTCAATTATTTTTGCGTTGCCACCAATGGTGCGAATGACGGATTTGGGTATTCGTCAAGTACCTGTGGCATTAGTTGAAGCAGCTGATTCTTTTGGATCAACAACGTGGCAAAAATTAATTAAACTAGAATTACCAAATGCACGAAACACAATTTTAGCTGGTGCGAACCAAACTATTATGCTGGCACTTTCAATGGTTGTGACGGCATCGATGATTGGTGCACCAGGACTTGGGCGTGGTGTCTTGTCTGCTGTGCAACGTGCAGATGTCGGATCTGGGTTCGTTAATGGCCTTGGATTAGTTATCTTGGCAATTATTATTGATCGTTTCACGCAAAAATTCAATACCAAGCCGGGACAAAAAGTAGCAACACGTCCTTGGCGTCGTTGGGCAATTTTGGCAACTGCTTTGATTATGATTGGTGGCGGTGCTGTTAATATGGTAACCTCACAAAAAACAACGGGTCAAAAAGTTAACTTAGGCTATGTTACCTGGGATTCTGAAGTAGCCTCAACAAATGTTTTGGCTGAATCACTTCGGCAACGTGGTTATGATGTGACAATGACACCGCTTGATAATGCTGTATTGTGGCAGTCATTAGCCAATGGACAAGTAGATGCTTCAGTTAGTGCGTGGTTACCATTTACACATAAAGCGCTGTATGATCGTTACAAAAATGATATCTCGTTACTTGGTCCAAACCTACACGGTGCTAAAACGGGGTTTGTTGTGCCAGATTATATGAAAGTCAATTCAATTGCTGATTTGAGTAACGAAGCGAATAAAACGATTACTGGTATTGAACCTGGCGCTGGTGAAATGATTACAGCACAAAAAACAGTTGATAGCTATTCAAATCTTCAGGGATGGAACTTACTGAGTGCTTCTTCTGGTGCTATGACCACTGCACTTGATAAAGCTTATAAGGCAAAACAAGATATTATTGTAACAGGCTGGTCACCACATTGGATGTTTAGTAAATATCATCTGAAATATCTCAAGGATCCAAAGGGAACAATGGGTAAGGGTGAAACGATTAATACCATTACGCGTAAGAACTTGAAAAAAGATAATCCTAAATTGGAAAAAATATTGGATAAATTCCATTGGACTAAAGATGATATGGAAAGTGTGATGCTTGACAGACAAAATGGGAAAACGCCAAAGCAAGCGGCGGATAAATGGTTGAAATCACATCAAAAGCTTGTTGATAGTTGGTATGAGTAAGCATTAACGTAAACAAGAATTAGAATCAATAATATTGTAAAACATCAAGTAGGGTTAGATATTTCTAACTTACTTGATGTTTTTTAGTATTATAAAAGATGTTAAACAGGGATAAATTTGATTAAATCTCTGTCATGGGTAATGGGATATAATGGACGGCAGTACTTGATTTAGTAAAATAACGAGATGTTTTTGAATTTGAGTAAGCGTTTACAATTTGATAAATTAATGTTAAAGTGTGGTTATGTTTTAGTGTGAAAATTGTTGAGTAAATATTAAAAAAATTTATATGCCACGGGTCAGCGTGGTTTACAAGCAATTTGAACGAAATAGAATAACAAATAAATCACTTAAAATGACACGTTATTTTGGTAATTTGTATAGGAGATGTGAATATGAATATTGTTGAAAGCCAATTTGGTGAACAGGCAAAACTTTTTACAATGATTAATGATAATGGTATGCAATTATCGGTAACAGATTTTGGTGCACGTATTGTTCATTTGAATGTGCCAATTGCTGGTACGCAAAGAGAGTTAATTCTTGGATTTGACTCTGCTGAAGAATATATTACTAAGGATCATTATATCGGTGCAACAATTGGTAGGGTGGCTGGCCGTATTGCAAATGCTTCATTTAATATTGGTCAAACGCACTACCAAGTTGTAAAAAATGAGAACAATAACACACTTCATGGTGGACCAGATAGTTTTGAAATGCAGTATTGGCAAAGTGAAACAAGTAAAAGTGATGGTAAATTAACCACTTCATTTACGCATATCAGTCCTGATCACAGCAATGGTTTTCCAGGGAATTTAACCGTTAAAGTCACTTATACATTGGATAATAACAACGTTTGGCGTGTTAACTATGAAGCGAATACTGACGCATTAACATTATTTAATCCAACAAATCATGTGTATTTTAATTTAACTGGCCATCCAAGTAGAAGTGTTGCTGAGCATCTATTGTCAATTGATGCTGATCATTTTGCACCACTTGATGACCATAATCTAACAACTGGCGAGGCACGTGATGTCTCACAAACAACGTTTGATTTTAGAACAGCTAAAAAAGTTAACGCAGCAATCATGTCTTCAGAGCCGCAAAGTCTATTAGTTGGTGGTGGCCTGGATCATCCATTTTTATTAAATAAGGTAGTTGATAGCGATGCAGTACAAGCACGATTAGTATCACCTGATCAAAAAGTAGCTATTAATATGCAGACGACAGCACCAGCAGTGGTTGTTTTTACAGCTAACTTTGGGGATGATTATCATGTGTCTATGCGTGAGGAAAAATTGCTTAACCACGGCGGGATAACACTTGAAACGCAAGTGGCACCGGGCGCTGAGAAGTATCACTCATTTGGGGACATTAGTCTATCTGAAAATGACACATATCATGCAACAACTTGCTTTGAAATTCAGTTTTGATGTTTATTTCTGATCAGCGTTGACTAAAATAAAGTTATGCTGTTTTTGGAAGTTGATTTGTGAATAAGAAAGTAACTTTATGAGGAGATAAGATGTATCAAGCAAATAATAAGCGATATGAACAAATGGTTTATAATCGCGTTGGTAAAAGTGGTCTTAAAATTTCTGCACTAGGATTAGGATTTTGGCATAATTTTGGTAGCGTTGATCCTTATGAAAATCAAAAAGCCATTGTGCATCAGGCGTTTGATCTCGGTATTACTTATTTTGATTTGGCAAATAATTATGGCCCAATGCCTGGTAGTGCCGAAGAGAACTTTGGGCGCATGATGGCTACGGATATGAAACCTTATCGTGATGAAATGGTTATAACCAGTAAAGCTGGTTATGACATGTGGGATGGGCCTTATGGTGAGTGGGGATCACGTAAAAGCATTATTGCGAGTGCCAATCAAAGTTTAATGCGGTTAGGATTAGATTATGTCGATATTTTTTATTCTCATCGACCTGATCCAGATACACCGATTGAAGAGACGGCGTTAGCGTTAGATCAGTTAGTCCGTGATGGCAAGGCTTTGTATGTTGGCATTTCTAATTATAGTGGTGCACAAACAACGGCGATGGCTAAAATATTCAAAGAATTACGGACACCATTTATTATCCATCAACCAAGATATAACATGTTTGATCGTCATATAGAAAATGACCTTCTGCCTGTTTTAAGAGAAATCGGAAAATCAGCTGTTGTTTTTAGTCCCTTGGCACAGGGGTTATTAACTGATCGTTATCTGAATGGTATTCCTACAGATTCTAGAGCAGCTAAATCATCAAGTCGTTTTTTACAACCAGAGCAAGTTGAAAAAACATTACAAACTGTTAGAAAACTAAATGCAGTTGCTATCACACGTGGACAAACATTGGCTGAAATGGCTCTGGCGTGGGATTTGCGTCAACCAGAAATTGCTAGTGTGTTAGTAGGTGCAAGTCGACCAGAACAATTAGTGGACAATGTCAAGGCACTTAATCGACTCAGTTTTAGTGATGCAGACGAAAAAGCGATTGCTGATATTTTACTTGTACATGAAAAAAACAATGTATGATTTTTTCTTCAAAAAAAGCACTAAAACGGTTTAGTTTTAGTGCTTTTTAAAGTTTGATGTTGTCATCTTGTGCGATAATCCATGTATTCAGGCTGCTATCATCGATGCGTGAGGCATGTATTTTGAGAAATTGACGATAAAGTGTACCAACACGTTGACTAAAAATAAGTGTATTTGGTGCACTTAAATCATCAGTTAACAATTGATAGGACCGAATGGCGTAACTTATAAAGTGCAATTCATCTGTAATAGCTGCATCATCTAGTCCGTGCGCCTCGTAGAGTAAATGCTGACGTGCTGCATAGCCAAGTGCTTGTTGGAAGCGATTTAAATTTGCGGGATCAATTGCTGATTCCGGTCCGATAGCTATCATTGTATCTTTAAAACTCTTTATTGCTTGACGTGTGGCTTTATTAGTTAATTCAAATCGTTGAAACAATACACCATCAGCCGTTCGACGTTCTTCGTACTTGTACCACTTGCTGTTTGTTAAAAAGAAAGGTGTGCTATTCATATATTTGTGGCCCCTAACCTAATACTAGCGTCTGTCCTTAATATTTTTGATGAGTTGAGACATAATTTTGTCATCGCTATAAGATAATACATTTTTAGCGTAAATATTTTTTCCAAACCAAGCAAGTAAAATCATAGCCACAACAGAAATAATGAGTGACAAGATTGCTGTGGGCCAAGTTTCAACTTTAGTAACCAAACGCACGGGCATCATGCTCTGTGAGATGAAGGGCACATAACTCAATATTTTAATGGCGAGGTTGTTAGGCATATTTGTCATGAAGAAACTAAACATATAGCCAATCATGGCTAAAAATGTAATGGGCTGTATGGCCTGTTGCACTTGCGCATTATCATTAATGAGTGATGCAATCATTGCCGTGAGCACAAGGTAGAGTGCAACGGCGACCAGAATGAAAGCCACGGCGTAGATTGAAAACCCGATTGTGACACCTGAAAATGTTTGTTTAATGCCATCAAGCATCGTGTTGTTTTGCAATATAATGTAGCCAATTATACCAGCAATAATGTAAATTAATAGGTGTGTTACGGCTAGCGCAAAAATACCAATCATCTTGCCAAAATATTGAATGCTTGCTGAGGTTGCGGCTAACAGCGTTTCCATAATACGTGATGATTTTTCGTTGGCAATTTCTGTGGCAATCATTGACGCATACCACATGACAATCATGGTCGTAATAATACCAATAGCGACAGCGATACCATAATTAGCCATATCCGAATTTTCACCATTGGTAGATTTATTATCTGATTGTTTAACAACTGATTTTAAATTAAAAGGTTGGATTAAATCTTGCGTTTGTGCCGCTGTCAAACCATAGTTTGTTGCTTTTTGACTACGTGATAGGTTACCCAAAACACTCACAAATGCTTCTTTATTAATCGTGTTACTCTTAGGCTGTGTTGTTAATGTGGCCTGGTCAGAATTAAGTGTTAAAATGCCATCTAAGTCTTGAGCTGTTAACAAGCGATTTGCTTTTTGACTGTCTGTAATTTTTGAAACCTTAATACCTAATGCCTTTTCATCTTGAACAAATACTTGTCGTACTTGTGAATTCCCAATAATTGCGACTGTTGGTGTCGTATTACCTTGCATTTGAGTGACACCGAAAATAATGCCACCAATGACTACGGCAAAGATAATAGGCGATAAAACTAATAACCAGTAACCACGTGTTTTAAAGTGGCTACGGAAAGTTTGTTTCATAACAATAATGAGTCCTTTGTTCATGATAGGGCGACCTCCTGGCGGAAAATATCATCGAGTGTGGGTGGTTGTTGTGAAAACGCTGGAATGTAACCATTGCGTGTGACGAAGTCAAATATTTGATGACCCGTTGCTTCATCACTAATGGTGATATCAAAGCCAGCACCTTGTTGATTAATGGCGGTAACACCAGCAATACTAGCGAGCTCTGCTTTTGAAAATGGCCCCTCGACGTATACTTTGGTGCGCCCGAATTGTTCACGAATTTCTTGTACGCCACCTTGCAAAACGATTTTACCTTGCTTAAGCATGGTGAGGTTGTCAGAAATTTTAGTCACATTGTTCATGTCATGACTCGAGAAAATAATCATGGCACCATTATCACGCATGCGAACAATCTCGTTCATCATGATACTTGTATTGACTGGGTCAAGTCCTGAAAAAGGCTCATCTAAAATAATAAATTCCGGCTTGAAGATGAGTGCCGCAATCATTTGAACTTTTTGCGCATTGCCTTTGGACAATGACTGCACTTTGTCTGTTGCTTTACCAACGACATCGAGACGTTTTAACCAGTCAGCTAGCGCAATTTTAGCATCTGATCGTGTCATACCATGCAGTTCAGAAAAATATAAAATTTGTTCTTCAATGGTCAGTTTTTGATATAAGCCACGTTCTTCAGGTAGGAAACCAATTTTTTGTTTATCAGCTTGCGTAATAGGGTGATCGTTCCATGTAATGTCACCTGATGTTGGTGCGATGAAATTTAAAATCATGCGAAAAGTGGTTGTTTTACCAGCGCCGTTTTGACCAATTAAACCCATAACTTTTCCAGGTTCTAGGGTCATGTTCATGTTGTCAACGACCATCTTTTGACCAAATTTTTTGTTGAGATCAGTGAGTTGAATCATGTGTTTCTCCTTATAGTAGTTTAGTAAATAGCCAACGCAGTAGAGGTTGTATGATTAGAATTAAAATCAGTGGTGCCGCAAAATACCAAAAATATTGTGTGAAATAACTTAATCCTAAAATAAAGAATACATAAGCCACAATGAGTAATATTTTCAAAGTCAGCGCATCTGCCCGTTGTCGTACTTGTTGCACACGTTCGTCAGTGTCTTTTATTTTTCTACGATGTAATTCTTGTGGATTAGATAAGTTAATGATACTCATTAACTTGGTGGCGAAAGCGCCTCCGAATAGCCCACCGTATACACCTGAAGTCAATGAACCGAGATTACGGCCATAAAAATAATATATTGGTATGCTGGCTGCAAATAGGCAAATAGACAAAGTGATGAAAAGTACAGTGATAAAATTAGTTTGGTATCTCATTAGGTTACCATAATCTTCATCGCTCATGCCATGTTGCGGTGTTGCAAATAATTTTTTAAACATCTGTTTTGTCCTCCTCAAAGATAAAAACAGCCTCAATTTTGAGATGGAAAAGGGTTGCAATATTGTGTGCTAAGGTGAGTGATGCATTATACTTGCCCTTTTCAAGAGATATAATTGTTTGGCGTGTGACCTCCAGCTTATCAGCTAGTTCAGCTTGTGTCATGTGTCGTGATTTTCTGAGTTCTTGGATACGATTTTTCAATAGTAATCCTCCCATAATGTATAAATGACTTTACATTTCATAGTATAGCAAAAGTAATTATAAATGTAAAGTGATCTATACATTTATAATAAATTTGCATTTTGGTTTGAAAAGAACTATAACAGGGATATAGATAAAAGGGGGCCATAAAATGGCAGATGAAAAGTATCAAACGTTGGATCTTCCAATGAGCGAAGTGTTTGATTGGAGCGAGGACAAAACCCCATTACGCGATGCACTATGGAATCATTACATGGACGAAAGCAACAAAAACACATCATCGACGTTGGCACACCTAAAGGCTTACAAAGCTATGAGTGGCAACGAAATTAAAGCAGAAGCTGAGAAGGTTTTGAAGTAAAATAAAATGACTAGCAAAAAACTGCTAGTCATTTTTTATTATGGCTGTTGACGGGCGAGTATTTTTTCTGTATACTTATATCTTGTTATGGCGCCATGGTCAAGTGGTTAAGACGTCGGCTTCTCAGGCCGAAATCGAGGGTTCGACTCCCTCTAGCGCTATTTTAGCCATTTTATCAGGAATACTGGTAGGACGGCTTTTTTGTTTGTAATCGTTAATATATCAGTGTTTCAATGGTATATTAAACAAGAAAAAAATGGCGTGAATAAGCATTCGGTGCTACAATAGTGCTACGAATACGGATGAAACAAGAAATACCATTTATTTAATATGTAAGCGCTTGCATTTTTAAACTTTAGGTGTTATAATATAAGTATAGATTAGGAGGAAGTCCTAATAACAATTTAAGTTGTTGAAGTCTTCTAAAATGGTGACGGGAATGGGTTTCTTTCAATCCAGAGACAGTCTACTCGATGTTTGAACTAGGAAGTGATGAATGTGTTAAAACGTTCGTGTAACTGATAGTTCGAGTGAATGGTAAGGTTTCGTAAGACGTAGGGTCTTATAGACATTACCTGAGGGTGGTCTGTTTTTTATTTAATCAGTAATTAATATAAACATATATTTTGAAGTAATTGCACAACAACGTTACAATGTGGTTGTATCATCAAATAAAATATTAGGAGAACATAACATGTCAGTTGAAGAAAAGTTTGATAATGCTAAGGACAAGGTTGCTGGGAAGGCAAAAGAAGTAGAAGGCAAAGTTACCGGTGACAAAAGTCGCGAAGCAGAAGGTAAAGCACAAGGTGTTTTAGGTAAGGCAAAAGACGCAGTCACAGACGCCAAAGATTCAGTTAAAGACAGTATCAATAATCTAAAAAATGATGATGAAAAATGAATAATGTGACGCAACAGTCTGGCTCCGGTGTTAAACCGGAACTAGACTGTTGCGCTTTTTTGATAGTGGAATATACAACGTTTAATGTTTTCCATAACTTAGGTGGGCTGAAAGGCATATAAAAAGCCTATTAAGTGTTTAAACACAATAGGCTACGACATTAGAAAGAAACATTAAAAAATTAAATCGCAGTTAAAAATGTTACTAATCCAAAGACAATGCCAGGAAAATTAGCAGTGGCTAGTGGGATATCACGATCCTCTTTGATCAAGCCGTATAACACCCATAAACCACAATTCACCGCAGCGACTAATGGCTGCAACGGATTGCCTTTGGAACCTGAAAGATTGTCTATTATCTGAGGAATGTAAGATACATACATCAAAATTGACATCACGGTAGCGGTCCAACTTAAATATTCTATGAACTTTTCACTTTTCATTGATTACCTACCCCTTCATTATTAATTAGTATACTTGTTTAAGTTTATTAAAGCAAATATGATTTTTAGCGTGTGTATTATCATATTTTACAAATAATAAGCTGAAATAGATAAACTTGTTAAGGTTAAATGATGCTTGATTGATGTGTTTGATCCACGCCAAACAGTCATTTTGTGATATGATTATTTTTGGAGGAGCCAACAATGAGAAGAAAATTATTTTGTGAAATATCGCCTTTAACGTATAAGATATCCTATGAATCACGTATTTTAAAGCGCAAAGCAACGGACCATTTATTTGGTCGCATAGCACAAGAAAAAAGCCAAGCACAGTTGCCGTATTTAATAGCTAGCCATCAATCACTCATGCGTCGTGGGCTGAGAAAAGTCCCCATTCCTGTTGAAGAAGCCAAGGTTGCCAATCTTAAAATTGCAGCGCCAAAGGTGAATAATGTACTGATTAAACCAGGAGAAACCTTTTCTTTCTGGCATTTAATTGGCCGCTGTACTGAAAAAAGTGGTTACCAAAATGGTTTGATGGTAGCAAATGACGGCGAACTCAAAAAAGGGACCGGTGGTGGCCTTTGCCAGTTTAGCAATTTGATTCATTGGATGATTTTGCATACACCATTAGATGTTGTTGAAAAATATCATCATGAACAAGTGGACATGTTTCCTGACGCCAACCGAGAAGTACCTTTTGGTAGTGGGACTTCCATTGTTTATAACTACCTAGATTATCGTTTTAAAAATAACACGAATACTACCTATCAGCTGGTAACTTATGTTGGGGAAACACATTTACACGGTAAAATTTATGCATCTGAGCCACAAAGTGATACCTATGAAGTCAAGGCTATTGGAGAGCACTTTGAAGCAGAATCTGGCGTGGTGTATCGCTGTGGGGAAATATATCAGTATCGTTATGATCAAAAACATCAGTTAATAAATGAAGCCTTAATTAAGACAAACCACGCGAGAGTAGCATATGATACTAGTCAGTTAGCAGTGGTTAATAAACATGACAAGGAGAACAAATAAATGATAATAACTCAAATTTTAGTGGGTATTGCTGCCGGTTTAATTGCCGGTATGGTCAAAATTGGTTGGGAGGCAATTTTGCCACCCAGAACGCAAGCACGTGATGAAACCAACCCGCCACAACAATTATTGCAACAAATGGGTATCCCTCGTCGTATAACACATGCTTATGTTTATTATGCCAAAGATCAAAAAGTGTATTATGTTGCGCTTTTGATACACTTTTCGTTTTCTCTTTTCTTTGCGATTCTGTTTGCGTTGACCTATCGTACATGGCCTATTGTTGACATATGGCAGGGTAGTTTGTATGGTCTTATCATTTGGTTTGTCTTCCATATTGTGATAATGCCAGTGTTCAAAACAGTCCCATCGCCCGCAAAACAACCTTTTACAGAACATTTCTCAGAAATATTAGGCCATATAGTATGGGCCTGGGCCATTTATTTGGTTGTTGTTGCCTTGATGGGGCACTAAAATTAGTTTTTTATTTGACTTAGATCTCACTCTAATGTGTATACTTGAAAGTAAATAATGAAAGAAGGATTTCTAATGACAAATTATTTGACAGACTATCATACTTTGAAAACAGGCTATAACCAAGAAGTTGCTGCGCCACTAAAAATGGTTGATCAAATTTCAAATGACGGGCAAACACTAGTGGTGCAGAATGGGCCCATAAAAGTTTTTGTGCGTGTCGTGAAAGAAAATGTTGAACAAATTCTTATTACGTCAACAATGCAGCAAACGCCACTTTATGATGACGTATTTATGGCGCTCGAAAAAAGTTTGAAGTGCGCTTCTATTGATTTTTATAATGCGTATCAACACGCTATACAAAGTGGTTCAATTGTTTCTGCAGAATATCGTCATGTTAAAGCTATTCATGATGCAAGTAATCATAAGTTAAGCGTGACTATAACGAAAGAACGTTAATAAATGACAAAATATAATCATGACGAGACATTTACTATCGGGACAGTTGCTGAATTAAAAAGCATCAGCGCATATACCTTACGTTATTATGATAAAAAAGGTTTGTTACCCAAGGTGTTTCGAGATAAAAATGGGATACGTCAATTTACAGAGGAAGACCTACAGTGGCTTGATATGATTAAATGCTTGAAAAATACAGGGATGAGTTTGGAACAACTTAAAGTATTTGTTGATGCAACTTATCAGGGACCTCAAACGTTAGCTGCTAGAATTGCGTTATTAAAAAAACAAACTGAAAAAATAAACACACACATAGCGCAACAACAAAGTTATCTCAAGCAAGTTAACAGGAAAATTAAAACTTTAAATGATGAAGATAGTTTGTTTTAGAAAGAGGAAAAATTGAATAAGGGACGAGTTGAGGCATACACAGACGCAGTAATAGCAATTATACTCACGATTATGGTACTTGAATTTAAAACACCTGAAACGGCCGAATGGGAAGAAATTATGAGACAATTACCTTATTTCTTTTCGTATATTGTGAGTTTTGTTTTTATTGGCGTTGCTTGGTATAATCATCACTATATGTTTACATTAGCTATTAGAATATCAAAAAAAGTTTATTGGGTTAATAACTTGTGGCTTTTTAGTATGTCTTTATTACCGTTTGCAACTGGTTGGGTCGGAAAGTTTCCACTACAACCTAGTCCAGAATATCTGTATTTGTTTATTTTTACTTTTTGGAGTTTATCATATCTTTGGTTATCACATACCATTAGAAAAACAACAGAGCATGCAGAGACTGCAGTTAGCCAAAAAATTGAACACATGTTTGCTTTTAAATTTCTAAATTCAATTTTTTTCCCAATATCTGTGGGCATAATTGCGCTTGGTATTTATTTTTACCCTTTGCTTGGTATTACGATAACGTTTGTAGAATTGGTCATATTAGGCTTTCTAACGTCGCCAGATAGTGATCAAATAAAAAAATAATTTGTTTATTTGTCAAGGAAGGTATCATTTTAAAACAATGATAAGTAGCCGTAAATTATCTCAAATATGTTCATGATAGTGACGAAAAAAGTTCAGCAGAGGTGCTGGGCTTTTTTGATTTCTTGATTAAAAAGTCACAAGTCAAATGTGTTTATTTCTAATATGAAGGTGTTATAGTTGGGGTGTTGTTAATTATAGTAAGTTTGGATTTCAAGAAAGGTCGCACAAAATGAGCTATCAAACAATTAATCCTTTGACAGATGAAGTCGTTAAAACATATGACAACCATGATGATGCCTATGTTGAGGAGGCACTGAGTAAAGGGGATGCGTTATATAAAAAGTGGCGCAATGATCCAATAGAAAGTCGTGCCGAAGCGTTAAATAAAGTGGCTGATTTAATCGCATCAAAAACAGATGAATTGGCTAAAATTTTAACGATTGAAATGGGAAAACGTTTAGTAGAAGCAAAAGGCGAGGTGGCAATTACGGTTGCGATTGCGCGTTACTATGCTAAACATGGCGCAGAATTTTTGAAACCACGAGATATTGTGTCTGCGATTGGACCAGCACAAATTATTTCTAGGCCAACTGGGGTGCTTCTCATGGTTGAACCGTGGAATTTCCCGTATTATCAAATTATGCGTGTTTTTGCGCCAAACTATGTGGCAGGTAACCCCATGGTATTAAAACATGCCAGCAATACGCCAATGGCTGCTGATGCCTTTGAAAAAATTGTGCAAGAGGCCGGATTACCGGATGGCGCACTGACTAACTTATTTATTAATTATGACCAAGTGAATAAAATTATTGGCGATGACCGTGTGCAGGGGGTTGCTTTAACAGGTTCTGAACGTGCAGGTCAATTAGTTGCTGCTGAAGCAGGCAAAAATATGAAGCAAAGTTCGCTTGAACTAGGTGGCAGTGACCCATTTGTGATATTAGATGATGCTGATTTATCAGAAATTAAAAAAATTATCAGTGGCGCGCGACTTTACAATGCTGGGCAAGTTTGCACATCGTCAAAACGTTTTATCGTCACTGAAAAGAATTACGATAAAATTGTTGATATGCTAAAAGCGGCCTTTGCCGACGTAAAGTTGGGAGATCCTATGCAGCCAGAGACCACTTTGGCACCATTAAGCACATCAAAAGCTAAACAAAATTTGACCAAACAAGTTCGTCAAGCTGTTGAAGCAGGGGCGACACTTGCATTTGGTAGTGTTGATCAAAATCAGCCAGCTGCCTTGTTTGAACCTGTTATTTTGACAGATATTACCAAAGAAAATCCTGCTTTCTATCAAGAATTCTTTGGACCAGTTGGTGAAGTATTCAAGGTAAAAGATGAGGCAGAGGCAATAGCATTGGCCAATGATTCGCACTATGGTTTGAGTGGTGTTGTCTTTGGTGGTGATGCAGATCATGCTGCCGAAGTGGCTTCTAAAATTGAAACTGGTGTTGTGTTTGTCAATAGTTTTGGTGGTACCTTACCAGAATTGCCATTTGGCGGCGTTAAAAATTCTGGTTATGGCCGTGAATTAGGCGACTTAGGAATTGATACGTTCGTTAACAAACAAACTATTGTGACGAAGCATGAACCAATTGATCTTGAAAATGCCTTCGGCGGTTTTGTATAAAAAATAATAAAGCACCTGACAAGCTAAAGTACATCAGGTGTTTTTGTGTTCATAGTTTTTGATTTTTAAGATTCAGCTTTTTAATACGTCGTTTTAGGGTTGAAATGCTAATTCCGGTTTGAATAGCAATGCTTTTATATGTGATACCTTGGCAGTGCGTGTTGTAGGCTTGGATGATTTCTAAGTCAGTATATTGTTCTTTTCTACCTTCTTTAAAGTTTGGATTATGCATGCGAGCATAAGTTTTCCCCTCTTGTGTTCTTGTAACAATAAGGTCGCGCTCAAATTGTGCAAACGCAGAAAATATTGTAAAAATCAACTTGCCAGTAGGACTTTCATCGATTAGACCAAGATTTAAAATGTGTATAGCAACATGACGGTCAAATAAAGTTTGCATCACTTCGAGGCCCTCATGTGTATTTCTAGCAAAACGATCTAATTTGGTGACGACCAATACATCTTTTGGTTGAAGCTTTTTTAGTAATTGTTCAAATACTGGTCGGTTCACAGTAGTTCCAGTATATTTTTCTTTATAAATTTTATCCACACTGGCCTGTTGTAGTTCTAAAATTTGATGCTCTAAATGTTGCCCGATAGTGCTCACACGTGCGTATCCGTACTTCATGTAAGTGTCTCCTTAATTGTGAATTGAGGATTAGGTGCATTTAAATATACGATAGAAAAAGCTCGCAACTTGAAAGATGCGAGCTTTTTTCAATAATAGGGTAATTATATCATACAAATAATTTTAATGTTCATTTAAACTAATTTTTAATTGATTTAAGTCAAAAATACGATCATTTAAGTACATAAAACTAAGGATTACATCTTTCAAGTTATGATACTTTTTAAAGTATACCGTGAACATGCTTTCAAAAGATATCCACTTTGACAAGTATATGAGTAGTTTTATAGAAGGGAGAAATATGGAAAACAATAGTCGCAATGTTGCAGCCAATTACAACGGTCATTTTCTTGGTCATTTTTTTTTGCTGTTACTATTAATTGCTACTGCATTTACGTTACCAATTACCACAGTCTTTGCTGCTAATGACACAGCACCACAATATACAACGGACAATAAAGGCATTTATCCAAGTAATTCATGGACTATTCCAAATCAGAACACAGTGATTAATCATCAAGGTGGTGATGCGAATAGTGGGTGGGACAATACAACAAGTTGGGATGGTAACGCTAACAACACATCAAATTCATACTTGAAATTTGGGGCAGATACAAATAATTCTGATTATCAAATCCGTAAGTATGCAAAAGAAACATCAACACCAGGATTGTACGATGTTTACCTCAATGCTAAGGGTAATGAAGTTAAAAATATTAAACCGATCGATATTGTATTGGTTGTTGATATGTCGGGATCAATGGAGCCGGCGAACAATTCGTCTGGAAGTAACAGAGCTCAGGCTACTAGAGATGGTGTTAAACAATTTCTACAAGTAATTAAAGATGCTGGGATTGCCCAGTACGTTAATGTTGGGTTAGTCGGATTTTCAAGTCCAGGGAGATACGCGACGGGTTCAAATGGGTATCTCGAAGTTGGGATGCAGAGCGTTTCAACAGCTGGTCAAACAGAACAAATAAATAAGACTCTATCTCCAACTTTTTCAGGTGGAACCTTCACACAATTGGGAATTCGTAGAGGTCAAAAGATGCTTGATGATGATAAAAATGATCACAAAAAAATGATGATTTTGATGACTGACGGCGTCCCAACCTTTTCTTATAAGGTTACCCAAGCAACGACTATTTCAGGAACAACATACGGAACAGCATTTTCCTCTTCAAATCAGGATCAGCCCGGATCTACTTCCCAATTTGTCAGTGGGAGAACTAATTGGTATGATGGATACACTTCTGGAACTGATCCTAACGGTGCAACTACAAGCGCAAAGAATCGTGGACGATATTACAATACTAGTAACAATGTTAAAATTTGGAATACTTGGGCGGCAACGCTTGGAGAAGCAAAAATTAGCAAAGACAGTAGAACTGAAATACATGCTTTAGGAATCCAGTTGGGGGAGGATATTAATAATAATTATTTGGATTCACCACTTTATCTATCCTCCAATGATGTACGTTCTAGGGCTAGTTTAATTGCTTCGTCCGGACTTTATCAAGATGCTAACGATGCGTCACAGGTTACCATTTATTTAAATAATCAAGCTAAAGACGTCTTAAAGCAATTCAACACCGTCAGCCAAGGCAGTATTTCAGATCCGTTAGGTGCGCAATTCATTTATGGAGATGACACACCAACTGTTAAGAGTGTAGGGGGTAGTGTTGTTCAGAATTTACCAACAGTTACCAAATCAAATGGTAATATAGCCGTAAGTGACATTAATCTGGGGAAAGATCAAGAAATTCAAATCCACTATCAGGTGCATTTAAATACTGAATCAGATAATTTTAAACCGGATTACTGGTATCAGATGAATGGCAAAACAACATTTGCACCGACAAAAGATGGCAATGCTGTGGAATTTGGCGTTCCTTCTGCAAAAGCACCAGGGACTGAATTCAAGGTTATCAAGCAGTGGCAAGAGTTAGTTGATTCATCGAAGCGACCAGATAGTATTAACTTTGAAGTAACGAGAACTGTGAACAACCAATCAAACGATTGGCGGGCAACTGGTACTTTGACTAAATCGGATAATTGGTCTAAAACATTTAAACAGTTGAATAGAAATAATCAATCGGTTTCGCTACCGGCTTATGATAACAAAGGTGTAACGTTCAATTATCAGGTGCTAAACGAAAGTACGGATGGTTATGTTTCAAATATTGTTAACAAAACAAATGAGTCAACGTTAACCAACACACAGTATGGTTTGATTATTGATAAGTATGCAAATAACTCGAAAAATAAACTTACTAGTGCTGAATTTATTGTTAAATCGGTGGATGGCAAGCAATCTTATACATTAAAAGATAATCAGTTACAGCAATTGACACCAGGGGATTATACCATTCAAGAAACTAAGAGTCCGACTGGATATCAACTTGATTCTACGGTTTATCCAATAACACTATCGAAAGATGGAAAATGGTCAAGTAGTGGTCAAGATATTAATGTGAAATCACCCACCACAGATGGTAACGGCTACAAAGATGGTTTTTCTATTGCTACTGACAAATCAAACAATACTGATAAGAATAATGTGATTAGATTTGTTAAAAATGATGCTTTCAAGAGGTTTGATCTGACAGTTAATAAAGTTGATAAAACAACTGGAAATCCGCTAAAAGGTGCTAAATTCACATTGACTGATTCTGATGGCAAAACATCAATTTACAAAGAAACCGATCCGACGTCGACTTTCACTTTCGAAAATCTTTCATCAGGAACATATACTTTGAAAGAAACAAAAGTGCCTGATGGATATAGTGCTAGTAAAGATGTCATAATAATAATTTCAGATGATGGCAGTGTTAAGGTAACTAACAATAATGGTGATTGGAAATCGACTTTACAAAATGATACAGGTAATAATCAGATCAACCTAACGGTCAATAATTCAAATAAAACCGTCTTTCCATCTACTGGTGGTTCCGGCATTGTACGGTACATGGTGATAGCTGGGGCCTTTATATTAATTGCCTTGGTTGCTAGCGGTTATTATATTTTCCGAATAAAGCGGGGTAACAGATCATGATTAAAAAAATGATTGTGTTCATTATTACCTGTATTTCATTTGGGGTGCTTAGCTTGCAACAAGATAATTTAAAGGTTTTAGCCGATACTGATAACCAAATGACGATAAACTTGCATCATCAGTTGAGTGTATATGAATCAAATCCAGTATCATATACTTCCGGTAGTAATGTAACATTTCAACTATATGATTTGACGGCTGATTACCAAAAGTATGGAGATGATGAAAACTATTTTGAAAATTTAAAATCTCAAAATCAGGGTATTCAGAATTACATTAAAGATCGCCACATGCGTTTGTTAGATACTGAAACTACAGACACGAATGGGCAAGCAACATTTCATGTTTCAAAAGAATATGGAAAAGCTTATCTTATTGTGCAACAAAAAAGTAGCCAATTTGAAAGCGATGGTTTGTCCTATGAGCAGATTAGTGATCCAGTTGCATTTTCGATAAGCAATCAAGATATATATAAAAACAAGCTTGACATTGAAACCAAATCTGCAATTGTGACACGTATACCATATTTTTTTAAATATGGACAAACACTTGATCATAAAGAAATGCCACTATCAGGTGTCAAATTTGTGTTGTATAAAATAGTTGACAACCAAAAAAAATACCTGACTGATGATAATAATTGGAAAATCACTGATGACCCCTTACACATGAAAGACGTAAAGAAAATAGTATCTGATAGTGCGGGTTTAGTTGCTTTGAACAATAGTAAGTTACCCGCGGGTCAATATTATTTTCAAGAGGTCCAAACATTAAAGAATTTTGACATATCTTCTCAGGCACAACACATTAGTGTCAATATTCCTGCAGTCACGAGCTTAGCTAATGTACCGCCAATCACTGTTAATGGCGAATCATTGTCTAAAGTAGCTGCTGGTGTGGTCCCTGGTGATGTGTACCAAAATGCAAGTCCTAAAGTTTTGAATTACCAACAAAAGCACCCTACTAAGGAACCGCCATTTAATATACCATTCTTACCTGAAACAGGAATAGCGATTGGTTCCATTTCTTTAATTGGTTTGTTGATTATTCTATCAGTAGTATTGATAAAAATTTATAAAAAGAAAATTAGAATTAAAAAGGAGTTTTAAAGATGAAAAGTAAGTCATGGTCACGAATGGTTAATACAATGTTACTCGTATTGCCTCTATTCGTCTCAGCCTTGTTCGGTGCGACAAATGTGTATGCAGCATCAACGGATAATGTCAGTGTCACATTGCATAAGCGTGTATTTGATGAAGGCAAGTTGCCTGATAATCAGATTAACACGGGTGAATTAGACAGCAATTTTGGTGGAACGCCATTAGCAGGGGTTACTTTTACAGCATACGATGTAACGGATCATTACTTAAGTTTACGTTCTAGTGGTGATACTGCTGAAAAGGCAACTCAGTCTGTACAATCAGATGCAAATGATGCCGCACCAAGTTATGCAACAGAAATTGCAAAAGGTGTCACTGCTGGCGCAGATGGTACAGTAACTTTTTCTGATTTGAAGTCGAAAGACGGCGACAAAGATAAAGTTTACTTATTTGTTGAAACAAATTCGCCGACAACTATCACACAAAAAGCTGCGCCAATTGTGTTAGCTTTACCAGTTTATAAGTCAGGATCAGACTCAGAAATTAATTCTGATATTCATGTTTATCCCAAAAACGAACAAACTGATGCTATTACAAAAGATTTAAGTGATGAAAGTAAAAAAGATTTGATTGTGACATTGCCTGATGGATCGAAGGTTTATAATGCCACTTATGGTCAAAAATTTGGTTATCAATTGCAAATAGCAGTACCATGGAACATTGCGGATAAAGATACATTTAATGTCGTTGATACGCCAAACTTAGGTATTGATGATGATGCTACTACAGTAAAGGTTGCAGGATTAACTCAAGGAACTGACTATACAGTTTCAGCAACTGATGCAACTGATGCAACTGACAAAAACGGTAAAGGTTTTAAAATAACCTTTACACCAACTTCAGCAGGTGTAAAAGCTGCTGCTGGAAAAAAATTAACAGTTACTTATGATGCTACATTAACAAATGCTGCTATTCCTGATAAGGCGCATAACAACACCGCAACACTAAATATTGGTAATGGTTCAGATGTCACATCAACACCAGCCGAAGGACCAGAAATTTATACTGGTGGTGTAAAATTTGTTAAACAAGACAAGCAAAGTGCTGCAAAGCTTGCTGGTGCAGAATTTCAGTTGGTTAAGTTAAATGCCAATGGTGACAAAGTTGCTTATGCAACGCAAGCAGCTGATGGTTCATACACATGGGCATCAAATAGTGATTTAGCGACAACATATACATCAAATGATCAAGGATCAGTTGAATTAAAAGGTCTTGAATATTCAACCAAGTTAACTGATGGTCAAAGCTATTCACTTGTTGAAACAAAGTCGCCATCTGATTATGCGCTTTTGACAGCTCCTGTTAAGTTTACAGTTACTAAAGGAAGCTATGCTGACAATCAAACAATTACTGTGACAAACATTAAGAAGGGTATCTTACCAGCTACTGGTGGATCGGGTATTTATCTGTTCTTGATCGTTGGTATAATTTTGATGAGTGGCGCCTATGTTTGGAATAAACGTAATAAAAAGAACCAAAATATTTAATCATATTTACAAATTGAAGTGCAAACCCAGGTTAAGGGTGGCGCTTTTTTTATAAGACTAAATCACTTATGTGTCTCATTATTCATAGATTTTTGAAATAGTAATTTTATTAATATGTGATTGGTAATTTTGAAGGATATTTAAACTTATGACGGAACAAAAAAACAACGTTAATATTTTTTTAAAACTGTTCATTGCTTTAATGTTTTTTATTGGTTTTTTAATTTTCATGTACCCATTCATTGCAAATGGCGTGAATAATTATGTTGCACAAAGAGAACTAACTGTTGTTAATCAAATGAATCAGAATAATCAAAAAGCGAGTGACAAAAGATTAAAAACATTAATCGAAAAAAACCAACAAAAAACGCAAGAAAATCAACAATTAGGCATATCACCTGTTAAAAATCTTTTAGGAGAAACTTTGAAGAATGTGCCAAAAGAAGACAAGGCTTATTATCGACAACATTCATTAGGTAGCATATTTATTCCTAAAATATCTTTAAGTTTACCAATATTTGATACAACCACCGATAGCCTGTTATATAAAGGAATTACGCAATTACCTGGCAGTTCTTATCCTGTCGGGGGAAATAATACGCACACAGTCCTTATGGGGCATAATGGTTTGCCAAATCAAGAATTGTTTACTCATCTAGATAAACTAAAAAAAGGTGACAAATTCTTTTTGAAAATATATGGGAAACGTTTGGCTTATCAAGTTATTCGCATTAAAGTGGTTTTACCAACAGATCTTAGTGATGTGACTATACAAAAGAATCAAGATTTAGCGACACTGGTTACGTGTACACCCTATATGGTAAATACACATCGATTACTGGTTACTGGGAAAAGAGTTGCTTTGGATAAGCGGACATTTGATAATCAAGAAAAAAAGACGATATCACATCAAAATCAGTATTTATTGTGTTTAACTGCTCTGATTACTTTCTTTGGTGCTGTCATTTTTTATTTTGTTAGGCGTGAAGTCATTGAATTATTATCTCATAAAAGAATGTATCAACTAGATTTCTTTGTTTATTATAACAATCAACCTGTATCTGGATGTCATTTTATCTTGGTAGATTACTCTGGTAAACAAATAGTAAATCAACTATATGAGGGAACGAGTGATGCGTTAGGATATGTTTCATTTGGTAAAATTAATGGTGGGCGTTATCGAGTCGTATCTACGAATCCAAATAGGAGTATTAAAGCTTTTAAAATTTCGGTTAAACATTTAAAAAATAGTCATTTTTATATCAAAAAAGTAGTTGAAAATGGTTATCACATTCAATCAGAAAGTAATTTAACAAATGAAGAATAAGAATAAACAAAATATATTTCTAAACATCATTTTTTTAATCGGCTTTTTAGTAGCATTATATCCGTTTTATGTCGGCGCATTGAATCATTTTATAGATCAGCAGCGAATTAATACCATACAAAAACAGACTAGTCACACTATCAAGCAAAAAGAGTTGGCTATGAAAAAAAAGAACGAAAAACTTAGTAAAGATGGCTTACAGCCTGGGAATGATCCTTTTTCCGGATCTAACTACAAAGAACATGTTGTATTAAAACGCCATTTAATAGGCACCATCTCTATTCCAAAAATAAAGTTACATATTCCCTTATTTGACACTACAAATGAAGAAACCTTGAACTACGGCGCAACAGTTTTGCAAGGCACGTCTTTTCCAATTGGTGGGAAAGGCACACATAGTGTTATTTCCGGGCATCGTGGATTAGCATCACGTGTGTTATTTACAAATTTGAATCAAGTCAAAAAAGATGATATTTTTGTATTGCAAGTATTTGACAAAAAATTAGCGTATAAAGTTTTTAAAATAGAAGTGATTAAACCAGAAAATTATCAAGGATTGAAAATTGAACAGAATCAAGATTTGGTTACTTTATTGACATGCACACCCTATATGATCAATTCACATAGATTATTACTTACTGGAAAACGTATCCCTTATCCGGCAGGTATGTCATCAAGTATACAAAATGCAGATAAATGGCATAATATCAAACAAATGTTAATTATTTGTTTGGTCATATTATTTTTAGTTGGGCAAGTTATATTACTATATAAAAAAATTGTAAATTGGAGATTAGCTAAAAGAACATATAACTTAGCATTTTATCGTGTAGATTTAAATGGTAAACCATTACCGTCTGTGTCTTTTCAATTGTTTTCAAAAAACAAAAAAGTGCCAATACAAAGAAATAATCAAAATATGGTTCGCTATGCTGATCATGATGGTTTGGTTTTATTTGAAAATCTTCCTGGTGGTTGTTATTATATTAAAGAATTGGCATTGAAAAATAATAATGGTGTAGTTGCTGGCGTTAAGAAATTAAAATCTAAAGAAATGATTTTTTATCCAACTAAGTCAACACGTGTAACTTACTATTTTAAAGATGACAAATTATGGATCAAAAGATAATTTTTTTATTAAGAATAGCAGAAAATTAGATTATACAATTAGAGGTATATTGTTTTAAATAGTATGTTTTATTTTTCTATGGCGGCCTATCAGTCGCCATTTTTTCATCTAAAATGTTACAATTATAACATGATAACTCACGTTGATAATGTCGATGTTTTGCCAGGTGTTGGTCCAAAACGCCTTGATGCCTTACATGAACTCGGTATATTTACAATTGAAGATTTAATTGGTTATTTTCCCTTTCGATATGAAGATTTAGGTGAACGTCTACCATCAGAAACATTAGACGGTGATAAAGTGACTTTTAAAGGTGTTGTTAGCACGCCACCAGTGGTCACACGTTTTGGAAAAAAAAATCAAACGCGTTTTGGCTTGTTAATTGAACATGAAAATATTCGTGTTACTTTCTTCAACCAACCATGGCTTGCGCAAAATATTGACGCAGGGCAAGAGGTTGCTATTTATGGTACCTATAATGCTGCTAAAGCAGCATTAACTGGTATGAAGATGATTAATGCTAGTACGGATGCGCTTGACCCAATTTATCCATCCTCTAAGCAAATTACTGCAAAAACAATTCGTCATTTAATCACGTTGGCGTGGGTAGATGCGCGAGGAACAATTGCTTCTTTGGTACCAGAAAATATTCGCACGAAGTATCGTTTATTAGATCGTAATACACAAATTGAATATATGCACTTTCCAGTTGACATGGCAGCTGCCAAAGCAGCGCGTCGTAGTGCAGCTTTTGAGGAGTTTTTTGTTTTCCAAATGCGCTTGCAATTGCTTAAATTAGCAGATCAAAATTTTGCTGGTGAAGGTATTAATTATGATGCAACTGCGATTAGAAATTTTGAAGCCAGTTTACCTTTTAAATTAACGCCGGCACAAACAAAAGTTGTGTCAGAAATTTTACAAGATCAAACAAGACCACGTCATATGAATCGCTTACTGCAAGGGGATGTTGGTTCCGGAAAAACAGTTGTGGCGGCTTTGGCCATGTATGCTGTCGTGACGGCTGGCATGCAAGCCGCAATTATGGCACCAACAGAAATTTTGGCGCAACAACACGCATTGAGTCTAACGCAATTATTTGATCATGCAGGTTTAACCTTACGTGTTGAATTATTAACCAGTGGTTTAAAGGTTGCTGCGCGTCGGCAAATTTTGGAAGATCTTGAAAATGGTGACATTGATATTTTAGTTGGTACGCATGCGTTATTACAACCTGATGTTGCTTTTCATCACTTAGGATTGGCGGTCATTGATGAACAACATCGATTTGGTGTGAATCAACGCGCAGCATTGCGCGAAAATGGCGTGAATCCAGATATTCTAGCAATGACTGCAACGCCCATTCCTAGAACGCTATCGATTACAGCATATGGTGAAATGGATGTGTCAGTCATTGATCAATTACCAAATGGTCGTAAAGTCATTAAAACGACACGTATGGGTCATAATCAATTAGACAACGCCATTGCTTTTGTTAAAAAGCAAATTGATGCTGGCGCACAAGCTTATATTGTGACACCCTTAATTGAAGAATCTGAATCACTTGACGTACAAAATGCGACAGCGATGTATGAAACGATGCAATTGGCGTTTCCACAATATACAGTTGGTTTATTACATGGTCGGTTGTCAAATGATGAAAAGAAAACCTTGATGGCCGATTTTAAAGCCAACCGTATTCAAATTTTAGTTGCTACAACGGTCATTGAAGTTGGGGTGGATGTGCCAAACGCCACTGTCATGTTGATTCTGGATGCTGATCGTTTTGGCTTAGCCCAATTACATCAATTACGAGGACGTGTCGGGCGAGGTAGCAGGCAATCTTACACAATGCTTATCGCAGACCCCAAAACAGATTATGGGACCGCCCGTTTAGACGCCATGGTTGAAACAACCGACGGCTTTATACTTGCACAGCGAGATCTAGAATTACGTGGTTCAGGCGATATTTTAGGGACTAAGCAGTCTGGCGTCCCAGAGTTTGTTGTTGGTGATCCGATTAAAGATTTAACTATGATGGAAATTGCACAGCAAGAAGCGATTACACTCGTGAGTCAAGAAAATTGGGATCAACAAGTGGCTAATCAAACGTTGGTTGATTATTTATCACGCACGATGGCACATTATCGTCATTTTGATTAAAAATTAAATAAAACTGTGAATTATATAAATTAGGAGACGCTTAACAAATGGTCAAACCTGCTGACACACCAATGATGGTGCAATATCACGAAATTAAATCGCAATATCCAGATGCCTTTGTCTTTTATCGATTAGGTGATTTTTATGAACTATTTGAAGAAGATGCCATACAAGGTGCAAAGCTACTAGAATTAACTTTGACGGCACGCAATAAAAATTCGGAAAATCCAGTGCCTATGGCGGGGATACCGCATCATGCTGTAAAAAATTATATTGATATTTTGGTGGACCAGGGACACAAAGTAGCTATCGTGGAACAAATGGAAGACCCCGCCACTGCTCAGGGGATGGTCAAACGTGACGTCGTGCAACTCATTACACCTGGTACTAAAATGTTTGACGGTGCGGGATCAGATAAGCAAAATAATTATTTGGCTGCCATCTTACCAAGTGAGGGTACTTGGGTTTTAGCCTATATTGATTTATCTACGGGCGAGTTGAAAGCAACAACAATGCATCGATTTAGTGATGTTATTGATGAGTTGCGTTCGTTAGAAGTCAAAGAAGTTGTGCTGCGAAAAAACGATGAACAAACAACTAGACAACAGCTAGCAACGCAACTTGGTGAACGTGGGTTAGTGATTTCTACCCAAACAGTTATTGGAGAAAATGCGACAGTGAGCTTTTTGACGCAGCCGCTCATAAAATCCGATGAAGTGTCAGCAACAGCAATGCTGCTAAATTATATTTTTGATACGCAACGACGTAATTTAGATCATATTGTGCCGGCGGTGAGTTATGAACGTTTAACTTACTTAAAGTTCAATCAAGATACGCGAACTAATTTAGATTTAATAGAAAATACACGAACAAAAAAACGCGCAGGCTCATTGCTTGGTCTCATAGATGCCACACATACGGCTATGGGTGGTAGACTACTCAAACAGTGGGTGTTAAAACCTTTGCGCGATCAGCATGATATTGAATCGCGGTTGGACTTGGTACAAGCTTTTCAGGGGGATTTTTTTACGCGTGGTGCTTTGCAAGATCATTTAAAATCAGTATATGATTTGGAACGTTTGTCAGCCAGAGCAGCTATGGGAACAATGAATGCGCGTGAATTGGTTCAGTTAAAACGATCATTATTGGCGATACCAGGTGTTAAATCTGTTTTGTCTGAGACAACTAGTATTTTAAAGGCAACAGGCGATCAATTAGATGATATGGTTGATCTTGCAGGATTAATTGAAGAAGCAATTATTGATGATCCGCCAATTAGTGTGCGTGAAGGCGATATCATTAATGATGGTTTTGATGAAAAAATTGATACCTACCGTCGCGTATTACATGACAATCAAAAATGGTTAGCACAATTGGAAACAGATGAGCGTGCCGCGACCGGCATTAATTCATTAAAAGTTGGCTATAATAAAAACTTTGGTTATTTCATCGAGGTCACTAAAGCAAATATCGTTAAACTAGAAGAAAATCGTTATGAACGTTTACAGACATTGACTAACGCTGAAAGGTTTGTCACACCTGAATTAAAAGAACATGAACGCCTTATTATTGAAGCACAAGCTAAACGTGCACAACGCGAATATGAATTATTTGTGACAGTGCGTGAACGTGTCAAGGCAAATATCAGTCGCGTACAAAAACTTGCACAACAAATCGCACGTCTGGATGTTTTAGCAGCATTGGCTGATGTTGCTGATAATCATCGTTTTATACGACCTACTTTTACAGAACATAATAATATTGCCATTAAGCAAGGTCGACATCCCGTAGTGGAGTCGTTGCTTGGTGCTGGTGAATTTGTCGCTAATGATGTCATGCTTGATCAGAAGACAAACATGCAATTGATTACTGGGCCCAACATGGCTGGAAAATCAACATATATGCGTGAACTGGCTCTCATTGTCATTCTGGCACAAATGGGTAGTTTTGTACCAGCAGAGTACGCTGAGCTACCAATTTTTGATCAAATATTTACACGAATTGGCGCCAATGATGATATGGCGATGGGACAATCTACCTTCATGGTTGAAATGGCCGAAGCAAATCATGCTTTGCAGGAAGCGACCGCGCATTCATTAGTTTTATTCGACGAATTAGGGCGTGGTACGGCGACTTATGACGGCATGGCTTTGGCTCAGGCAATCATTGAATTTTTAGATGCGCATATCCACGCAAAAACGCTGTTTTCGACGCACTATCATGAACTCACTACTTTAGCAGATCAGCATGCGAGCATTGAAAATGTTCATGTTGGTGCTGTTGAAGATGACGCTGGACAGCTACACTTTTTACATCAAATTCAAAAAGGCCCAGCTGATAAATCTTATGGGATTCATGTTGCGGCACTGGCTGGCTTACCAGATGAACTCATTGCTAATGCCACGAAAATACTGACGGTATTAGAAAATCAAAAAATAGTTACGATAGCACCACAACAGCTCGAGACGGACTTAAAATCAAAAACGGATGGTTTATCTGAACAAGTTGCTTTGTTCAATATCGACGTTGTCGATACAGAAACGAAAAAATTGTTGGCAACACTTGATAGTTTTGATGTTTTGAAGATGACGCCAATTGATACCATGAATGCCTTGAATACATTGAAACAACTGAGAAATTAGGAGGTGTGCGCCGACGGGCGTGGACAAGATGGGAAAAATACATGAACTCTCAAATTTATTAGCTAACCAAATTGCCGCTGGCGAAGTTATTGAACGGCCAGCGAGCGTGGTAAAAGAATTAGTTGAAAATGCCATCGATTCAGGTGCCACACAAATTGAAGTTATTGTTGAAGATGCTGGTGAATCGCTTATTCGTGTCGTTGATAATGGCACAGGTATTGAGCCAGAGGATGTACCGTTGGCATTTACACGACATGCAACAAGTAAAATAGTGAATCGTCATGACTTGTTTAATATTGTGTCACTTGGTTTTCGTGGTGAGGCATTACCATCGATTGCTGCTATTGCTGATGTGACCGTAAATACAACGACTGAAATGGCAACTCAAGGTGTTATGTACCATATCAAGGGTGGCAAGCAAGTGAGTGCCACGCCAGCCAATGGGCGTCGTGGCACGGTTATTTCAGTACGTGATTTGTTTTATAATACACCAGCACGATTGAAGTATTTGAAACGACCGCAAACGGAATTATCGCGTGTCGCTGATATTATGAATCGTTTAGCGTTGTCATACACTAATATCGCTTTTACAGTAACTTCTGATGGTCGAGATTTGCTCAAAACAACAGGAAATGGGAACCAACAACAAGTGATTGCTGCGATTTATGGCCGCGATACCGCGCAAAAAATGTTATCATTTGCTGGAGAAGATGATGATTTTAACTTGACTGGTTACATTTCTTTACCTGAGTTGACGCGTGGGTCACGTGAATATCTGACAATACTAGTCAATGGACGTTTTATCAAAAATTTTACGGTTTCAAATGCTGTTATTCACGGTTATGGCTCCAAGTTAATGATTGGCCGCTTTCCGATGGGGGTCATTAACATCAATACAGATCCACTGTTAATAGACGTTAATGTACATCCTCAAAAATCAGAAATTCGTTTATCAAAAGAAACAGAACTGTCGGAATTACTGGTGCAAACAATCAAAACACGTTTGGCAGATGAAAATTTAATTCCAGATGCTTATGAGAACTTATACGGTAAAACAAAAGTAACTGAACATAAAATCGGGCAACCGACTCAAGTAGCACCGTGGATGCATACGAAGTTAAATGATGCGATGTCATCACAGCCCAATGTTGCGCGTCATACAGCGTCTGATGTTGCTGCACTCAATATTATAAAACGATCACAATTATCGGATTCTTCGGTGACCGCGTTTGTTACTAAATACGAAAATGAAGCAGCCCTGCCAGTTTTTGATGTGCTTGAGTCAGAACAAATAACAGAATCAGTTGCCACTTATCAGGCGCCGTTTGCTGACTTAGCAGTTAAAAATCAAGAAATACTTGATGTGACACCAACCAAACCAAGTGGTTTTCCAGATTTGTCATATATTGGACAAATGCATGGCACATTTTTATTTGCTCAAAATGACGATGGTTTATTTTTGATAGATCAACATGCGGCTCAAGAAAGAATCAATTATGAATACTATCGTCAAAAAATTGGCGAAGTGAGCGATGATAAACAACGGCTTTTAGTCCCAATCACAATTAACTATACTGCTTCTGACATGCTTAAAATTGCTGATCATGAGCAGGACTTATTGCATGTCGGCTTAGCCGTGGTGCCATTTGGACCAACGAGTGTCATTATTCGTGAACATCCGACGTGGTTTGAAAATGGACAAGAAGAAGATACAATTCGTGAAATGATTGATTGGATATTACGTGATGGTGCGTTGACCGTGGCTGAGTTTAGAGAAAAAGCAGCCATTATGATGAGTTGTAAGCGGGCTATTCGTGCCAACATGCATCTTTCTGATGCGCAAGCGCGTACGTTACTGACAACATTAGCAAGTTCAGAAAATCCATACAATTGTCCACATGGTCGACCAGTTTTAACGCAGTTCACGTTAACAGAAATGGAAAAAATGTTTAAACGTATTCAAGATTCTCATGAAAAATGGGAAACATATGATAATCACCCTTACTAAAACAATGGCGTTAAGAGCGTCGTACATACAGGAGAAAAGTAAATGAACAACAATGATATTATTATCCGTCTGCGCTATGCACTCAATATTCAAAATGAAGACATGCTTAAAATTTTTAAATTTGGTGGCGTGATTATTGATGAAGAACAGTTACATACATTACTTGTTAAGCAGGATTCAGGGCTTAAACGTGATGAAAAAGTTGACATAAAACAGTTGGAATCATTCATGAATGGTTTAATTATTTCACAACGCGGGCAGAAATTTGGGCCTGATTTAAAGCCTGTGGCCCCAACTTTTGACATGCTTAAGGAAGAAGACATTAATAATGTTATCATGAAAAAACTTAAAATTGCGATGTCTTACACAAGCGATGATTACATGAGTTTCTTAAAAACAGCAGGCGTTACAATTTCAAATAATGAATTAAGTGCTGTTTTACGTCGACCAGACCATCGTAATTATAAGCCAGCTGGTGATAGATACTTACGAAATATTCTCAAGGGGATGGCAATGGAATATCGACCAGCTGATGTTAAAAGAACAGCGCGCAAATAAGTCTTGTAAGCGTTTTCATATTCATGTACAATATAGTTAATATCATTTTATTGGAGGATAGTATGACTGAACGGACATTAATGTTGATTAAACCTGATGGTGTCAAGCGAGCTAAAGTAGGCGAAATTATACGACGGATTGAGAATAAAGGTTATCAAATTGTTGATATTAAAATGATACGCCCGACTGAATCGTTGCTTAATTTGCACTATTCTGAGCATGTTGGCAAGCCTTATTATCCTTCTCTAGTCAACTATATGATGTCTGGACCAGTTGTGGTCATGATTGGTGAAGGAACTAACGTTATTTCAGGTTGGCGAACCTTGATGGGCGAAACAAATCCAACAAAGGCAGCGCCTGGGACTATTCGTGGTGATTTAGGACGTGAGTGGGATGGCGAAGCAATGATGAACATCGTGCATGGTTCAGACAGCGTGACATCAGCAAAGCGCGAAATAGGCCTCTGGTTTGATTGACGCTAAAGCTTGACTGAGATTAAATTGATCTCAAGTCAAGTTTTTTTGTTCATTTTGAGTGGTCTAGCTAAAAGTTTGGTAAAATAGAAGTAACAGACTCGGAGCCTAAAAATGAAATTAAATGATATAACAATATTTGAAAAAAAAGCGTTAGCGCCATATGCCTATACACAAGTTGGAGGCATAGTGGATTATTTAGCAATTCCTAAAACAAATTTAGAGTTACAACAACTCTTATCCTGGGCTAAAACACAGAAGCAAACAGTTCATATTTTTGGTCGATTATCAAATTTAGTCGTGCGAAATGGGGGACTAAAGGGCTTATCGATTTTGTTGCATGAATTACGTGATATACATGTCGACCAGCGCACAATTACAGCTGATGCGGGATCAGATTTAATTTTAGTTACGGAGACTGCAATGATGCATGGCCTCGCAGGGTTAGAGTGGGCTGCTGGCATTCCTGGTTCTGTGGGCGGTGCAATTTTTATGAATGCAGGTGCTTATGGTGGGCAAACAGATATGGTAGTCACAGCAGTTACTGCTATCATGCCAGATCTGACAATACAGACTTTTAGTTTAAATGAATTAGAATTTGGCTATCGTCATTCAGTTTTTCAAGAAAATGGCGGTGTGATTGTGCGTGCCACTTTCGTTTTGGCACCGGACTTAAAATCAGATATTAAATTACGAATGGACATTAATAATTATCGACGGGCTGATAAGCAGCCATTAAATTATCCATCGAATGGCTCTGTTTTTAAACGACCAGAGGGGTATTTTGCTGGCAAATTGATTATGGATTCAGGTCTTCAAGGCGCACGTATTGGGGGCGTGGAAGTGTCAAAAAAGCATGCTGGTTTTATGGTCAATATTGGCAATGGTAGTGGCAATGATTATGAAGATTTGATTCACTACGTACAAGCAACGGTTAAAAAGAGGTTTGATGTTATGCTGGAAACCGAAGTGCGTATTATAGGGGAACGATAAATTTATGATTATATTAGAATTAGTAGTTATTTTGATCGTCTCAGTGACGATATCAAACGTTATATCACATTTTGTACCTGAAGTCCCAATCAGTTTGTTCCAAATTGCCATTGGCCTGGTGTTATCTTTAGCTTTTGGTATTTTTATTAAAATTGATTCACACTGGTTTATGTTATTATTTGTTGCACCATTGCTTTACAATGATGCTTGGCGATTTCCAAAACATGAATTATGGGAATTGCGTGGTCCTATTTTAGGTAATGCCATTACACTAGTGCTATTAACTACACTAGTCGGTGGCTTTTTCATACATCTATTGATGCCGCAATTACCAAGTGCCGTGGCTTTGGCTTTAGCAGCAGTTGTGTCACCAACAGACCCTGTTGCGGTACAGGCTATTGCGAAACGTGTGAAATTACCAAAAACGGTCTTGCATATTGTATCAGGCGAAAGTTTAATTAATGATGCCAGCGGTTTGGTGAGTTTTAATACAGCGATTAAAGCAACAGTTGCCGGTACATTTTTACTTAGTCAAGCGATTGGTAATTTTTTTTGGATGACAATCGTTGGCTTAATCATTGGTTTATTATTAGGTAGTCTGTTAAATTGGTTACGTGATGTGTTTGATCGTGTTGGGTTGAACGATGTGGTATTTCATACGGTTGTGACGATACTGGCGCCCTTTTTAATTTATTGGGTAGCGGAAGATATATTTCATGCCTCAGGTGTCATTGCGGTTGTTGCTGGCGCTATCATCACAAAAATATTAAGTGATCATCATGTTGATGCTCGTAATCCGGAAATTTCAATTACTGGTGTTCGAACATGGGAAATATTTGTTTATTTATTAAATGGCATTATTTTTGTGCTATTAGGCATTGAATTACCACCAGCTCTTGCTGCTGTGGTTCAAAGCTCACAGATGCACACGGGACATGCCATTTTTTATGGCATTGTCGTCTGGTTTATTGTATTTGCTATTCGAACATTTTGGGCTTATGGGAATCAAATGGCGGCGTATGTTAAATCAAGAGAGATTAAACCGTCATTTAAAATGGCAATAACCTCTGGCTTGACTGGGGTGCGTGGGGCGGTTACAATGGCCGCTGTCATGACTGTGCCAACCATTATTAATGATGGGACTGCTTTCCCACAAAGAGATTTATTGGTGTTTGTCGCGGCTGTTGTTGTTATTGTAAGTTTGCTTGTAGCAACGATCATGTTACCAATTATGACCAAAGAACGTTCAGCGCATGATTTCACACAACCAGAAATGGCTGATTCTGAAGCTGTGACAGCAGAAGTGTCAAAACCTGAGATGACTGAATCTCAAGCACGTATTTTTGCTATTCAAGTCGGCATTCAAACATTGCGAGAACAGCAACGTGAAGAAAACCGTGCGATTGTTTATGAGTTAATTACCAGAAAACAGGGGACAATTGCACAAATTAGACGTCAGTTAATCGGTGATAAGTCAGGCTACACGGGTACAGATGACGCTGAACTACGCTTGATTGGTGTACAGGCACAACGTGATCGTTTACAACAATTGTTGGTTAATGAAGATATTTCGCCATTAACGTTTTCATCACAATCTAGACGTTTGGAGCGACTTGAAAATCTTATCGCAGCTGATGCACAGTATCAATTTTCGTCACAGTGGGCACTGGTACTTATGCGGCGTGCATGGCGTAGTGTGCGCATTTGGTTTTCGGATGAGACAAGTGCAAAAATACAAAAAGAAACGTCACTGGCTATTCGCGAGACGTCAAAGGCAGCAATTAAGGCGCTCTCAGACTATATGGAAAAGTATAGTGGGGATACAGTGACACACCGCATGGAACGTCAAAATGCTTATAATTTGATTGTCACTTATCGTTACCGTATTGAAAATGAAAAGCATGATGATACACCAGAACAGCGACAATTGGATGAAAAGATGAGAATGGAACTTGAATTAAAGGCATTGAATGCTCAGCGTGAAACGATTCAAAATTTATATGAACAAAAACGTATTACACGTCAAGCTGGTATTAATATTAGACAATTCATTAATTTTTCCGAAACAGCAGCATTGGCTGGCAAAGACGAAGAATAGTGTACAATGTATGCGCATACTAAAAAGTATGGCAGGTTTGACATTGAAATGATGTAAAGGGGAAAATATGTTATCGTACCTAACAACTAACAATCTGATGCACGCGGTCGATATTATAATTATTTGGTTTTTATTGTATAAAATTATTCAATTTGTGGAAGGCACACGTGCATTACAAATTTTACTTGGTGTGGGCACTGTCATCTTGGTTAAGGTAGTCAGTTGGTATCTTGGCTTAATAACGTTATCATGGGTAATGGATCAATTGATTACCTGGGCGCCAATTGCGTTAGTTGTGATTTTTCAACAGGAAATTAGGCGTGGTTTGGAAACTTTAGGCCGTCGCTTAACGGTGCGACGTGCACGTATTGATAACACGGTTGAGCATCAGTTAATTAAAAGTCTAGATGCTGCGCTGCAATACATGTCTAAACGACGCATTGGGGCATTGATTACAATCCAGCGCGAAACCAATTTGGATGATTATATTAAAACGGGTATTAAACTTGATGCTAACATTACCGGACAATTATTGATTAACACTTTTATTCCAAATACACCACTACATGATGGTGCGGTTATTATTAGTAAAGGTCGTATTACGGTGGCAGCAGCTTATTTACCACTTTCAGAGAGTACGCGTATACCCAAAGAGTTAGGGACAAGACATCGTGCCGCAGTGGGTATATCTGAAGCAAGTGATGCGATTACTGTGGTTGTCTCAGAAGAAACTGGTGAAATTTCTATTACCCAAAAAGGTGATTTACTTAGGCATATGGATCAAGAAAGTTACCTGAATTTCTTTGAACACCAATTTTTACCAGGAGTAGACGGTGTTGTCGATAAGACACATTGGTGGCGCAAAGGAGGACAAATACGATGAAAAAAATAGGTCAATCAAAAATTGTTAATCTTGTCATCGCGTTTGTTATTGCCATTTTATTGTCATCGTATGTTTTAAGTACGCGATCAAATAGATCATCAAACAGTGGTTCTAATAATTTTTCAACAATCATACCAGAAAAAAAAGCGACATTAAAAGTAGCTTTGAACGTACAGTTTGACAATGATAAATATGTTGTTATTGGAGCACCAACGACAGTACAAGTTGATATTGAAGGGTCCGGCGCTTTAGTTTCTGCGGCACAAAGCCGTAATGATATTCAAACAAGTATAGATTTAAGAGGGTTAAAAGCAGGTAAACATACTGCTACCGTGGCACTACGTGGTGTTAATGCCTCGTTAACTTCCACAGTTAACCCCCAAAAAGTAACGGTTACTATTGCACGGAAAACATCAACGACATTACCCATTAATGTGAGTTATAATAGCGACAATATTGCCAAGGGTTACACCGCAAGTGAACCGACAACAGATCCAAAACATGTGACAATTACTGGGCCGAAGACGAACGTTGATGCGGTTAATAGCATTGCTGCACGTCTGAATTTGCCAAGTGGTGTGAAGACATCCTTAACACGAACTGTACAGCTTGTAGCACTAGACAAGGACGGTAATACAGTGGAAGTTAATTTGAGCCGTCAAACTGTTGAGGCGACACTGGCAATTGCACCTGAGGATTCAAAACGACTATCGCTAAACGCTAACGTTAAAAATGGTGGTTCTAACAATTATCAAATCACGTTTGAACCGAGAACAGTGACGGCGTATGGTTCATCTGATATACTTAATGCTATGGATAATATTAGTGTACCAGTTGATGTTAACGGTATCAGTGATAAAGGTACCCTTAACGTTGAATTACCAAATATTGATGGGATTGTGCGTTATGATAGGTCTACTGTGACGGCTACAGTTTCACAAATTAAAGAGAGTAGCAACAATAATAGCAGTAGTAGTGGGAGTAGCGACAGTTCAAGCACGAGCGCTGCGACATCATCAAGCGCTTCAGCATCTAGTGAGACTGATACAAGTGATGCTGGGACTTCAAGTAGTAATTAGAGAAGGCGAGATAAAAATATGTCAGATATTAAATTAAAATACTTTGGAACAGACGGTGTACGTGGCATTGCTAATGAATCGTTAACACCAGAATTAGCATTTCGTTTAGGCCGCACAGGTGGGGCAATTTTAACCCGGCATACCCAAAACACTAAAAAGCCTGTTGTTATTGTCGGTCGAGACACAAGAATTTCTGGGGAAATGTTACAGCAAGCAATTGTTGCAGGCTTTTTGTCAGTTGGTATCGATGTGTTAGTTTTAGGTGTCATTACGACCCCTGCAGTTGCTTTTTTGGTACAAAATTTAGAAGCAGATGCTGGTGTACAAATTACAGCTTCACATAATCCAGCAGCAGATAATGGCATTAAATTTTTTGGTAATGATGGTTTTAAATTATCTGATGAACTTGAATATGAGATTGAGCAGTTATTGGATGCGCCAACTGACACCTTGCCTAGGCCAAGTGCTGAAGGAATTGGTGTCGTCAATAATTATCCTGAAGGTGCTTTGCGTTACATGAGTTTCTTACAAAAAACAATTCCAACAGATCTTGCTGGCATGCGCGTGGCACTTGATGGTGCAAATGGGGCAACGAGTGGGTTACTGGCACGTTTATTTGCAGATCTAAACGTTGAATTTGTGACTATGGGCACTGAGCCTAATGGTTTGAATATCAACGATGGCGTTGGCTCAACACATCCTGAAGCACTGGCGGCGCTTGTTAAAACAAATGATGTGCAAGCCGGTTTATCATTTGATGGTGATGGTGATCGCTTGATTGCAGTGGATGAGAATGGTGAAATTGTTGATGGTGATAAAATTATGTTTATCATTGGTAAATTCATGAATGAACAGGGACGATTGAAACATAAGACAATCGTTTCAACGGTCATGAGCAATATTGGTTTTTATAAAGCATTAACAGAAAATGGTATGACAAGTGTGAAAACTGCTGTTGGTGATCGCTATGTTATGGAAGAGATGCTTAAATCAGGTTATAATCTTGGTGGCGAACAGTCGGGGCATATCATTTTTCGCGACTGGGCAACAACTGGGGACGGCTTATTGACAGCCTTGCAACTATTATATGTCGTCAAAGAAAGTGGCAAAAGACTATCAGAATTAGCAGCAGCTGTTCAAATTTACCCACAAAAGCTAGTTAATATTAAAGTTACTGATAAAATAGCCATTCAGCACGATCCAGCTGTTGTGACGAAAATAGCAGAAGTTGAAGCGCAAATGGCCGGTGATGGTCGTGTGCTTGTGCGTCCTTCAGGGACAGAATCGTTACTGCGCGTCATGGCTGAAGCACCAACAACAGCTCTAGTTGAACGCTATGTTGAAATGATTGCTGCCGTTGTGCGTGAGCAAGCAAACAAATAAAAATGCATGACGTGCCAAGTTTATTAAAACTTTGGCGCTTTTTTTGATATAATAGAGTATAAAACTATGATTTAAAAGGAAAAAAACCGTGTCACAAGACAGCTTTAAAAAACATTTATTAACAGCGTTCAATATACAATTTAACGATGAGTCACTGCTACAAGAAGCATTGACGCAACGTAACTATTTGAATGAACACCAGGAGGTATCGGGTCGTGATTATCAGCGACTAGAATTTTTGGGTGATTCTGTCATGCAAGTTTCGGTGGCTGAATACCTATTCAAACGGTATCCAAACTGGCATGAAGGACAATTGACAGAAATGCGTATTGCGATGGTGCAAACGCGTTCTTTTGCACATTTTTCACGTGTAGCACATTTAAATGAAGGTATTCGTCTTGGAAAAGGCGAAGAAATGTCAGGGGCACGTGACCGTGATTCACTGTTAGAAGACATTTGGGAAGCTTTTATTGGTGCTTTATATTTGGATCAGGGACTTGGGGCTGTCTGCGCCTTTTTGGATCAAACCTTGTTTGCAGCAATAGATACAGATTTTTTTGATCGTTTTATAGATTTTAAAAGTCGCTTGCAAGAAAAACTGCAAAAAAATGGTGCGGTTGATATTTATTACCGTACTGAAAGTGAAAAACCATTAGCTGGAAATACGCAATTATTTGAGGCAAGTATTTCAGTTGATGAGCGCGAGTTGGCACGTGGTACGGGTAAGTCTATTAAAGATGCTGAGAAGGCTGCAGCACGTACTGCACTAAAATTATTGGAAGACAAGTAACCTATGAAACTTAAATCCCTTGAAATCAGTGGCTTTAAGTCTTTTGCTGATAAAACGATTATTGAATTTATGCCTGGTATGACCGGCATTGTTGGCCCCAATGGTTCAGGTAAGTCGAATATTATTGAGGCAATACGCTGGGTTATGGGCGAACAAAGTGCCAAAGATTTGCGGGGCACTAAAATGTCAGATATTATTTTTGGTGGGACAAATAAACGCAGCGCATTAAATCGATCAGAAGTGTCAATGACATTTGATAATTCTGATCACTATATCAAATCAGAGTTTAATGAAATTCGTATTACAAGAAAATTGTATCGTTCTGGTGAAAGTACGTATCAAATTAATGGTGTTGATAGTCGCTTACGTGACATTCATGAATTATTCATGGATACAGGCCTTGGCAGAGAAAGTTTTTCGATTATATCTCAAGGCCGTGTTGAGGGTATTTTTAATGCTAAATCAGAAGAGCGCCGTGGGATTATTGAAGAAGTTGCAGGTGTTTATAAATATAAGCAAAATAAAGAACGGGCACAAAAAGAATTAAAACAAACGGGTGATAATTTAGCACGCGTTGCTGATATTATTTATGAAATTCAAGGTCGCATTGAACCACTTGCCGAACAATCAGCGCAAGCAACTGATTATATTGCACAAAATGACCGATTTGAAACATTAGATACTTTACGACTAGCTTTGACCCACCGCAATTTAGAAACGCAAATCAAACAGGCAACGACTAAAGTTGAAGCGCAAGACAGTCGTGTGAATCAAGTGAAATCGGCCTTAGACATCTTACACCAATCACTATCAGAAAAACGACAAGAGCGTGTGAGTGTTCAGCTACAGAGAGATAAGTTGCAGCAAGAAATTTTGCATGACACGCAAGAGAGAGAACGTCTGATTGGGGCTAAAAATTTAAGTGCGCAACAAATTAAAACAATCGAGCAAAATATCGTACAAAAAAATAGTCAGACAGCTGATTGGGGAAAACGGGTACAAGAATTAAAGCAGCAAGTTAAACAACGTCACGTCGAAAATCAGACGCTACAAGAACAAAAGCAAACGTTGCAACAACAAGTCGCATCATTTGATAACGCAGTACAAGTCGCTTTACAACATGACTTACAGAAAAAAATCGCTCATCATCGTCATGTTTATATACAGACAATGCAAACAATTGCAGCATTACATAATAGTCTGCAATCTGATCAAAAATTGCAGCAACGTTTAATGAATCGCCGTCAGATTTTATCACAAAAATTATTAGATGAAAAACAGACATTAGCAACCTTAACGTTAGATTTGCCAAAACAACATGACGTCATACCTATTAATCGTTTTGAAAGTGATGTTGTTACTTTGCAAAAGCAGAGTGAGCGTGATACTAAACGTTACCAGGCGTATGAAAAACAATGGTATAGTGCGTTAAATGATTTGAATAAAACACGTAGTCAAAGGGATGCGCTAACTGCTTTAGATGAATATGCAGGGTTTTACCAAGGCGTGCGTGCACTTATGCAATCACAAGTGAGACAGCAATTTTTAGGGATTAAAGGTGTTGTCGCTGAATTAATGACGGTGCCTGCTAACTATACGATGGCAGTTGAAACAGTTTTAGGTGGTGCTTTACAGCAAATTGTTGTGGATACAACAGGGACTGCGAAAGCAGTTATTGGGTACTTAACTCAAAAGCGAGCTGGACGTGTGACTATTTTGCCGATTGATACGATTAAGCCGAGACCATTACCAGGCATTTCCCGTGTTACAAGTAGCGAAGGTTTTATTGGTATTGCAGCTGATTTAGTTGAAATGCCTGTTGAAATGGCTGATATCAAGTCAAACTTGTTAGGTAGTACAGTAATTGCTGAAAATCTTGATGCCGCAACACAAATTGCACGTCTGGGCAATTACCGTTTTCGTGTTGTGAGTTTAGATGGTCAAGTTGTGAATGCAGGTGGCGCCATGACTGGTGGGGCTAACCATAAATCAGGCACATCAATTTTGAGTCGTCAAACGGAACTCACCAGATTAAATGAGCAATTGGAAACCTTGACGCAATTGACTAACAAGCTAGAGAAGTCACTACAAGATTCACGTCTTCAAGGTGATAATTTGCGTCAAAAATTACAAGCAGCGCAGGAACGATTAACAACGGCTCAAAATGACACAGCACAAATTGATTATGATTTAGCGCGGCGACAGGATGTGGTCAAACAGCAAAAGCGGGTGTTACAGGCTTTGCAAATAGAAAGTGATGAGCTAACAAAACAATTAGCTGATATTGCTTCACAGTTAACGACTAACCAACAAAAGCTTGAAGTAGTGCAAGACAAACAAATAAACCAAGAGAATGAAACCAAGCGGTTAGAACAAGAATTGGCTGATAGTTCACTTCAGTCACAAGTGAGCAGTGAACAAAAAGCTGCCGTGCAGACAAACTACGCGACGGTGCAAGCAAAAATGGACAGCTTAGCGAGTCAAATCAAGTTATTGAAAACACAACATGATGATGCGGAAAATCAATGGCATCAAGTGCAAAGTGCCTTAAAAGAGGCAAACGATCAGTTAAATACAGCTAAAAGCAATGCTGACAATGTTAAAAAAGTAGATGTCATTACGAATCGGATTGTCGCAATACAAGCTAAATTTGATCAGTATACGAAACAAGTTAATGACTTAACTGATTTGGTTGTCATCCTAGAAAATCAAGTGACGACACAACAAGAAACATTACGTGCCAATAACAGCGCACAAAGTCAAGCTGTCGGACAATTAACCCATTTAGAGGGGCAACTTGATAATGTGCAAGCGCAGTTATTGACACAATATGGTATTGTGGACATAACAGATATTGTTACTGATCATGAAACTGCCGAATTATCACATCTCGAATCACAATTAGCGCTGGTGAAGCGCAGTTTGGACGAATTGGGGACGGTTAATATTGGCGCCATTGCAGAATATGAAGAAGTGAAAATACGTTTTGACTTCCTAACTAAGCAACGTGATGATTTAAAAACAGCCAGTGATACGTTATTACAGACAATTGATGAAATGGATGAAGAGGTTCAAATTCGTTTTAAGCAAACTTTTGATGCAGTAGCAGCAAGATTTTCAACGATCTACGCTAAAATGTTTGGTGGTGGTCGAGCGGAAATCTTCTTAACGGATCCAAAACATTTGTTGACCACAGGAATTGATATTACCGCACAACCACCTGGCAAAAAATTTCAACAAATGAGTTTGTTGTCAGGCGGTGAAAAGGCGCTTACTGCGATTACATTATTGTTCGCAATTTTAGATGTGCGGCCTGTGCCATTTGTTGTACTTGATGAAGCAGAAGCAGCATTGGACGAAGCAAATGTTGATCGTTTTGCTAAATATCTATACCATTTTTCTGGGGATACACAATTTATTGTGATCACGCATCGCAAGGGGACGATGATGAATGCTAATTTGTTATACGGTGTCACCATGCAAGAAGCGGGTGTATCGAAGATGATTGCAATTGATTTGGACAAAGTAACAGAAAGTGTAGGGTAATATGGGATTATTTGATATTTTTCGTAAAAAAAAGGTCGAAGTAACAAGTGAAACATCTGAAAATACGGTTGAATCAAAAACCAATCAAGACAATTCAGAACGACTGGAGCCGACAACATCGAATGACTCACAAGAAGCAGAATCTGGGCACAGTGTAACCGAAGAATTGACGTCTGATAATTTTCCTCAGGTGACCGAAACAGAGAAAATATCAGAATCAGAAGTAGCATTAGAACCAATGCCTGAACCTGAAGTAGTAGAGCAACAGATCTATAATAAAGGTTTAGAAAAATCACGCACTGGGTTTGCTGCGCGATTCAATAAGTTTTTGGCCAACTTTCGTTCTGTTGATGAAGACTTTTTTGAAGCGTTAGAAGAAACCCTAGTTGGTGCAGACGTTGGCTTTGATATGGCGATTAAAATTTCAGATGACTTGCGTGAAGAAGTTAAACTTGAAAATGCACATCGTCAAGAAGATGTCCGTGATGTCATCATAAAAAAAATGGTTGATATGTATGAAGCTGATGGTGTTGATGAAGACGCAACCATGCACTTCAATGTCAATGGCACAACGGTTATCTTGTTAGTCGGTGTTAATGGCGTTGGAAAAACAACTACAATTGGCAAGTTATCCACAAAATATCAACAACAAGGGAAGTCCGTTTTACTTGCAGCAGCAGATACGTTCCGTGCTGGGGCAACAAAACAATTGCAAGAATGGGGTGCACGTGCGGGTGTGCCAGTAGTAGCTGGCAAAGAAAAAGCAGATCCAGCATCCGTTGTTTTTGAAGCAGTAACTAAAGCACGTGATGAGCATTATGATATTTTGTTTGTTGATACAGCAGGTCGTTTACAAAATAATGTTAATTTAATGCAAGAATTAGAAAAAATGACACGTATTATTAAGCGTGAAGTGCCCGGCGCACCACACGAGGTACTGTTGGTGCTTGATGCCACAACTGGTCAAAATGCGTTACAACAGGCAAAGTTATTCAAAAATTCTTCCGATGTGACGGGTATTGTCTTAACAAAAATGGATGGTACAGCAAAGGGTGGCATCGTGTTTGCCATTCGAAATGAGATGCATTTGCCAGTGAAATGGGTTGGATTTGGTGAAAAGGCCAGTGATCTACGGGAATTTAAGCCCGAAGAATTTATATATGGCATGTTTAAGGATTTGATTGCATGAATTTTAAAGAGAAAAATCGCATTAATAGTTTATTTGGCTTTTATGGTGAGCTATTAACGGCTAAACAACAAGAATATTTACGATATTATTTTGAAGATGATTACTCAATTGTTGAAATAGCAGAAGCTGAAACGGTTAGCCGCCAAGCGGTGTCTGATAATATTAAACGTGGTCTTGACCAGCTGATAAAATATGAACATGTATTACGGTTACAAGAAAAATTTGAGGCGCGTTCCGCAATTGAGACGCAAGTGCAAGATTACATCGCAGTGTATTATAATAAAGATAACAAGTTAAAAAAACTTGTATCACAACTCATGGCACACGAAATAGAAGACTAATATGACACGCTAAAAAGGAGAAACGTGTCCGGTACAACGATGATTTTCACATAGGTATACATATGTAAGATCTAGCCCGGGCACTTTAATATCAATATTATGGCATTTGAAAATTTAACTGAACGCCTTTCAAAGGCAATGAAAAACTTAACTGGCCGTGGGCGAGTGAGTGAAGAGGATTTACGTGCAACAATGCGTGAGATTCGTTTGGCATTATTAGAAGCTGATGTTAATTATGACACTGTCAAAAAATTCGTTGCCAACGTTCGTGAAAAAGCGAGTGGTGCTGATATTTTGACAGGCTTAAACCCCGCGCAACAAGTAGTCAAGATTGTCAATGATGAATTGACGATGACAATGGGCGCCGAAGCGGTGCCGTTGAATAAATCACCTAAAATTCCGACAATTATTATGATGGCTGGCCTGCAAGGTGCTGGAAAAACAACAACAGTTGCAAAGCTAGCTTATAAATTAAAAAAAGAAGAAAAAGCACGACCGCTTTTGATTGCAGCCGACGTTTATCGGCCAGCAGCTATTGATCAGTTAGAAATATTAGGACGCGATTTAGAAATACCAGTGTTCCAACTTGGCACGGCAGTTAATCCGCGTGAAATTGTGCGGCAAGGATTAGCAAAAGCTGCCGAAAACAAGAATGATTATGTCTTTATTGACACGGCCGGTCGTTTACAAATTGATGAAGTTTTGATGCAAGAACTGAAAGATATAGCTGAAATTTCACAACCAGACGAAATTTTACTGACAGTCGATGCCATGACTGGGCAAAATGCTGCTGACACAGCAAAAGGTTTTTCAGCAGCATTAGATTTAACGGGTGTTGTCTTAACTAAATTAGATGGTGATACCCGAGGTGGTGCCGCTCTTTCAATACGTGATGTCACAGGGAAGCCAATTAAGTTTGTTGGTCAAGGTGAAAAGCCAACAGATTTGGATGTGTTTTATCCAGAACGTATGGCTTCTCGTATTTTAGGTATGGGTGATGTGCTGACCTTGATTGAAAAGGCACAGCGTGACTTTGACGAAGAATCACAAGCTAAACAGCTTGAAAAAATGCGTCAAAACACCTTTGATTTCAATGATTTTGTTACGCAGTTAAAACAAGTTCAAAGTATGGGACCGATGGAAGATTTGTTAAAAATGATTCCAGGTATGGCGAACAATCCAGCGTTGGCAAATGTCAATATTGATGCAAAACAGTTTTCACATTTGGAAGCAATTGTGAGTTCAATGACGCCAGCTGAACGTGAAGATCCTGACTTAATTAATCCATCACGTCGACGACGATTGGCGGCAGGTGCTGGACGTCCTATTGTTGAAGTGAACCGTATGATTAAGCAATTTGATCAAATGCGTAAAATGATGAATCAAGCGACGAATGGTAACTTTGGCGGCATTGACAAAATGATGGGCGGTTCTGGTATGGATATGTCCGCAATGATGGGTGGTGGCGGCATGCCATCTGGTAACTTTGGTCAAAAAGTTCAGAATTTTGCGATAAAACAGGCAGCACGTCGGTTACAAAAAGCTAAGAAAAAGCGTGGTAAGAAATAATGCAACGATTGGAACGTGTGTTACCTATATTTGTGTTTGTGGTAATGCTGGGCGCAAATATGTTAAATGCACCTAATCTTTCAATGCCAACCGTGTTAATGGCAATTTTGTCAGCACTCATACCAAGCATGATTATATTTGGTTTAATCAAGTTATTAGAGTGGTGGATAAAACGCGAGTGAGTGTGAGGTTAGCTGATTTTAGAAATTATATGAGACACACAAGTTGATTTGAACTTAAAGGAGAAATATGTCAATTAAATTGATTGCATCAGATCTAGATGCTACTTTTCTAAAAGATGATAAAACATTCAACGAAGTATTATTTCAAGAAGTACTTGATAAATTACATGCGCAAGGTGGACAATTTATTGTTGCCACAGGTAATCATGTGCAAAAAGTACGTGAGTACTTCAAAAATTTTGAAGGACAATATCAGATGATTGCTAATAATGGGGCAGAGGTCATTTTAAATGGCGAACTGACTCATGTCTGGGCAGTATCTGAAGAGGTACCAGCTGAAATTGATAGCCTAGCGGATAAATATAAGACGCACTTGCAATTAGGCGTGTCCTTTGTTGCAGCTAACAAAGCCTTCATGATAATTAAAAATCACAGTGATGAGCATCTTGCTTTTGCAAAAAAATATTTTGAAAATTTGACACTCATTGATTCTGTTACTGAAATTAATGAACCAATTTTAAAGGTATCGCTTGTTTTGCCGCGTGTTGAATATGATTTTATGCGTGAAGTTAAGCTAGTGCTTGGCAATAAGGTTCATGTGACAACTTCCGGGTATGGGGCAATTGATATTGTGAATCCTCATGTTAACAAGGCAAATGCGCTGAAATACATTGCTGAAACATTAGATGTTTTACCATCTGAAATTATGGCTTTTGGTGATGGCTTAAATGATTTAGAAATGCTTGAGTACGTCGGTCAACCAGTGGCTATGACAAATTCTGATGAAGCGCTTTTTCAACATGATTTTGCACGAAGCATTGCTGATAACGACAACGACGGGGTTTTGAAGACAATTTTAGAAAAATTATAACACGCAAATAGGCGTGTTTTTTTGTTATTCAAATTTTAAAAAAGCTTGTGCTATGATAAAATTAGTTGTATACTTACTAATAGTAAGAAGAAAGAGAGACAAATAACATGACTAAATATGGCGTTTTAGTAGGATCTATTAGGAAAAATTCGTATTCAAAAGGAGTTGCTGATGCACTCGTTGCTGGTTTACCTGAAGATTCTGAGGTAACTTACATCAATATTAGTGACTTGCCTTTATATAATCAAGATTATGACATGCAATCACCTGAATCATATGTGGCCTTTCGTTCAGAAATTGCGAAGCAAGATGCAATTATTTTTGTAACACCAGAACATAATCGTAGCATTTCAGCTGCTTTGAAAAATGCCTTAGATGTTGGTTCACGTCCTTGGGGTGAAAGTGTTTGGGGTGGGAAACCAGCCCTAGTAGCTTCACAATCAGTTGGTGGTACTGCTGGCACACTAGCACATCATATTCTACGTCAATCTCTAGTCATGTTGGATATGCCAACAATGCAGCAACCAGAACTTTATATCGGTGGGGTTCAAAATCTATCTGATGACGAAGGTCATATTACGAATTCAGATACGAAAGCATTTCTTGCCGATGCAACCCAGAAATTTGTATCGTTTGCCAGCAAATTTAAATAAGACGCGTAAGATTGATTGAACGCATTTTTTGAATTAGAAATGAAAGCATAAGGATAATAGCGTCAAATGAAAATATTTGTGATTGGTGCAACAGGCATGACCGGAAAAGCTATTGTAGCAGAAGCGCTAAATCATGATTTAGTGGTGATTGCTCATGCACGTTCTAATGACAAGTTAACGGCATTAAAAAATGAATTTCAATCGATTGAAACGCTTGCAAAAGATGCTTTTCTATTAACCGAATCAGATTTTGAAGCTGCCGATGTTGTTATTGATGCTTTTTCAACGACACCTGATAAAGCCTATTTACAGATTGATTTGGCAACGAAACTGGTAGCCTTATTGCGAGAAAGCAAGACACGTTTGGCCTTTGTTCTAGGTGCGGGGAGTTTACTTGTAGCTGGAGATGGCAATAGCAATGAGCATTTGGCTGTTGCGGATATTGAAAAGGATGATAGTACGTTACCTTGGCGTGCGATTCCGAAAAATCAATTGAAAGAACTTAACTTTTTGCGTGATGTTGACAATGTTGATTGGTTTGGTATTTCACCAGGATTGAATTTTGTAGCAGGTGAAAAAAGTCAGGAAATACTTACAGGTACAGATCATTTATTAATTAATGATCAAGGCGTATCAGAAACAACTGCGGGCACAATGGCGTTTGCACTGGTTGCTGAAATTTTGAAGCCAACACACCATAACGCACGTTTTACAGTTGCAAATGCTTAATGGTGATATTATAAAAAACTTTGATAATGGTTAAACCCATATCAAGTTTTTTTTTTGATTACTTTTACGCGTTAAATATGCTAATTGCCGCAACTATGTGGCAAACAACTAAATGGAAATGTAAGCGCTTTCTTGATAGACTATAGGTAATATAAGGAGGAATAAAAAATGTCTAATGGGCTATCAAAAAAGTTTCTTTGGGGCGGCGCGGTTGCAGCACATCAACTTGAAGGTGGTTGGCAAGAAGGCGGCAAGGGCGTTAGTGTTGCGGATGTCATGACTGTTGGCAAGCCAGGGCAAGAGCGGGCAATTACAGATGGTGTTTTACCAGATGTATATTACCCTAATCATGAGGCAATTGATTTCTATCATCATTACAAAGAAGATATTGCTTTGTTGAAAGAAATGGGGTTTAAAAGTTTTAGAACATCAATCGCTTGGACTAGAATATATCCCACTGGAGAAGAGAATGAACCAAATGAAGCGGGATTGCAATTTTATGATGATTTATTTGATGAACTATTAAAAAATGATATTGAACCCGTTATTACATTATCACATTTCGAATTACCTTATAATTTAGTGACCAAATATGGCGGCTTCCGTAATCGTAAATTAATTGATTTGTTTGTCAAATTTGCGATAACTTGTTTCAAGCGTTATCAAAACAAAGTGACATACTGGATGACTTTTAATGAAATAAATAACCAAGCAAATTATGACAGTGACTTTCTAGTGTTCACTAATTCAGGTCTTCGCTTTAAGCCAGGTGAAAATCGCGAAGAAGGTATGTATCAAGCGGCCCATAATGAATTAGTGGCGAGTGCGCGTGTGGTTAAATTAGGGCATGACATTAATCCTGATTTTCAAATTGGCTGCATGATCGCCATGGGGCCTGTATACCCTGCAACTATGAATCCAGACGATGTGTTGGCTGCTCAAAAAGCGATGGAAAAAAATTATTTCTTTGCTGACGTGCATGTTAATGGTGAATATCCAGCTTTCTTGACAAAGTATTGGGCACGTAAGGGATTTGATATTGATGTTACGGCACAAGATTTAGTAGATTTGAAAGCTGGGACAGTTGATTATATTGGCTTGAGCTATTATATGTCACATGCTGTTAAGAAAAATAGTGAGACAGCATTTGATGATATGACACCGCAAAACAGTCAGGTACGAAACACTTATTTGGAGGCAAGCGATTGGGGCTGGCAAATTGATCCGAAAGGGTTGCGGTATGCCTTGAATTGGTTTACTGACAAATATCATTTACCCTTATTTATTGTTGAAAATGGGTTTGGCGCGTATGATAAAGTTACGGCAGATGGTGCCATACATGATCAATACCGTATTGATTATTTACGTGAACATATTCGTCAAATGATACTTGCCGTTGTCGAAGATGGGGTAGATTTGATTGGTTATACGCCTTGGGGATGTATTGATTTAGTATCGGCGGGAACAGGTGAAATGGATAAGCGCTATGGCTTTATCTATGTCGACAAAAATAATAAAAATGAAGGCACCTTGGCACGGCGTAAAAAAGATTCATTTTATTGGTTTAAGGCTGTTATCGCATCAAATGGCGAGAACTTAGATTAGAAAGGAAACTTATTATGAAGAAAGCATTAATCATTTGCGCAGCAGGCATGTCATCATCAATGATGGCAAAAAAAACAACAGATTATTTCAAGACGCAAAACAAAGCGATTGAAATGGATGCTATCACAGCCACAGAAGGTGAAGAATCAATTCGTGAGGGGGATTTTGATTTGTATTTGGTGAGTCCACAGACAACGATGTACTTAGAAGGTTTTCAAAAAATAGGACAAGAAGTGGGGAAACCGGTTGTTTCTATCCCATTTAATGCCTATATTCCTATTCCAATGGGCATCGAAAAAATGGCAAAGTTAGTTGAAGAAAACATTTAGACGGCACAATTTTGAATAGTTGAGGTATCATGATGAAGGAAATTGATTTACTACGCTATTTATTAGATAATCAAGAACGTTTTGTTACCAGTGATGAGTTGGCTGGCATTTTATCATTATCGCCGAGGACTATTCGAAATTACATCAAAATGTTGAAACCAAAACTTGCTTTACATGGCGCAATATTAGAGGCGAAGCCTAGTTTTGGTTATTGTTTACATATTTCTCATCCGGTGACATTTGATTTGTTTTTGAATAAGAATTATCAATTATCTCAGTGGCAAGTAGATGATACTGAAGAAATTGATATTTCTGATCGTCAAAAGTATGTGCTTAATAAACTGGTGATCGAAAATAGGAAAATTTTGATAGATGATTTAACACAACGATTATTTGTGACGCGTTCTACGTTGTCAAAAGATTTGTCAATGATTCGCAAAAAATTGCTCCCTTATGCACTGACCATCGAAAATAAACCGCATAGTGGTATCTTTATTACAGGGTTAGAACGTAATCGTCGTCATTTTATTTTGGATTATTTCTTCACGCATAATGATAATTCATTTCAGCATTATATGGAAAATAAGTCGTTTTTTAAAAAACTGAATTTTGATCAAATTACAATCATTGTGCTGGACGAATGTCGTGAATCAGGGATTCATTTGACGGATTTCATCATTCAAAACATCGTGTTATATATTGCACTGAGTATACAACGTATGGCAGGTGGCTTTGAGTTACAACCAGTTAGTCTTGATAATAGTGTCGAAACGCGTCAAGTATACATTGTGGCACAAAATATTATTCATCGTCTTGAAAAGAGCTATCATCTGCAAGTACCAGAAAGTGAAGTGGCGTATTTAACGATTCAATTGTTGGCTAAAGGCAAGAATATTAACATGGCCAACGATGAGACTTTGCGAAAAGAGCTTGACAGTGTGCTACAACAAATTGAACATGATACTGGTTGTCCAATATCTCAAGACTATGAACTACGAAAAAATTTAGTTGAACATTTAAAACCAATGATTGTCCGACTTGAGCAAGGGCTACAGCTGAAAAACCCATTGTTACAAGAAATAAAAACAAATTATCCGACTTATTTTTCAGACGTTAAACGCTATATGAGCTTGTCACGTTATTTATCAAAGTTTGAGATAAATGATGATGAAATCGCTTATCTTGCACTACATCTCATGGCAACAGCAGAAAAATACCGAGATTTAAAGAAACCTAAAGTTTTACTGATCTGTGCGACTGGCTATGGATCGGCACAATTGTTAAATAATCGTCTTGAAAAAGAATTTGGTAAACGGCTGAATATTGTTAGTATTAAGGGTTATTACGAGGTGGATGATGCTGCATTGAATGGTATCGACATGATTATAAGCGCGATTGATTTATCAACGCAATTTTTTAAAATACCTGTGATTCAAGTGAGTATTTTTTTGACGGTAAGCGATACTAAAAAGTTGACCCAATTTTTAGATGATTTAGAGGTTAATCCGAATCAGTTTAGTAACAAGGCAACTAAGTACGCAAATAACAGTCAGACAGATAATTATTTTGATCAGTTTATGGACAACTCACGTTTTAAAATTTGGCAAACACCAACGAATCGCGCAGCAGTTTTAAATCAGTTAAGTGATATGATGCTAGCAAACGAGGCACCAGAATTTAAGCAAGAATTGTTGGACCAAATTGCTCAGCGTGAGTTACTCAGTGCAGTAACATTTAGCGATGTGATTGCAGTGCCGCATCCAGCAAGAGCAATCAGTCAAGTGCCTAAAATTGCCATTGGTGTGATACCGGCAGGACTAAAATGGTCTCAGGCGTATCCTAATATCAAATTGGTTTTTCTTTTATCACCATCTTATTTGAATAATCAAGGGTTAACAGAAACAACGCAAACAATCGTGCGATTGGTAGAAAATCAGGCACAACAAGAAAATTTAGTATTAGCTAAAGATTTTTCTGATTTTCGACAAAACTTTATGTTGTTGATGAAAGGAGGTAAAACGAAATGAATTCTGAAGAAATTCAAGTGATTGCGTTTGAAATTATTTTACACAGCGGTAATGCACGCACAAATATACATGAATCATTTGCAGCAATGCGTCATAAAAATTTCGAATTATCTGAGCAAAAATTGACAGATTCAAATGCAGAATTATTGTTAGCACACAAGTCACAAACAAAGTTACTGCAGACCTACGCTGCGGGGACAAAAATTGATATGGAAGTTATCTTGGTACATGCACAAGACCATCTGATGACAACAATGACCTTACGAGAAATGGCCATTGAGATGCAATATCTCTACAAGGAGGTGAAGAACATTGAAAACAGCCAGCAATCAGCGACAAAAAAAAGCACAGTCTAAGGATAAATTACTAGCGGCTGCAATTGAAAAAAATCGTCGAGACATGAGCCTTAAAAGTATGCAGTTTAATCGTTTTATGTTGATTCGCTACGCAACTGCTTTCTTTTTCTTTGTTAATTTATATTGGGCGTTAATTATGCGACAAACGTGGGTAGTCGTAATTCCGTTAGCCATCATGTTTGTATCCGCACTTGCTGTTGTAGAACAAATTAAACTGTTTGGCCAGCATACGAATCATTTAGTGTATTCAAAACTATTTTTTAGAACACAATTAGCTGTCAATATTATTTTAATGATTAGCACAATGACACCATTATTTACATCACTATTCCAATTTGTAAATAATACAAGTCAGAATCGATCCATTGTTTTACTCGTGTTGTTACTTGGAGTGGGTGCAATTCTTTTTATTAACAAAAGGCTAACTTTAATTGCAAATAACCATGATAAGTACTATTCGCGCTTGATAGCATATCAAGCCATTCTTAAAAATAATAAGGAGATGAAATAGTTATGGAAAATGGACGTTTGTTTAATATCTTACAAAAAGTGCTACTAAAGCCAATGACCAAAGTAGCGCAATATAGAATTGTACGTGCAATTATGGCGGCAGGGATGGCTTCCATTCCGTTTACGATTGTCGGATCTATGATATTAGTTTTAAATATATTACCGACTGTATTTCCCTTTATGACTGATTTCTTTAATGCCACCTTCTTCAAATTTAGTGATCTCTATATGATTGCTAATACGGCAACTATGGGTATTTTGGCGATGTATTTCAGTTTAGCTATTGGCTTTGAACTCACACGTATTATTCAGACAGAAGATAAATTAAAAGTGGCGCCGCTAAATGGTGCGTTCTTGTCACTATTTGCCTTCTTCATGTGTTTACCTGAATTGGTGATGCGTGGTGGCAAAATTGTGTTGTTAAATACTATTACTAAAAATGAAACAGTTGTCAACGGGTTTAGAATGACAAGTACCATTGATAGAATTGGCACAAGTGGTATTTTTACAGCGATTATTATGGCCATTTTAGCCGTTTGGTTATATACTTTCTGTGTGAAGCATAACTGGACTATCAAAATGCCAGAGGCTGTACCTGAAGGTGTATCACGGTCCTTTACAGCCTTAATTCCGACCTTTGTTATTGCCTTTGTGGTGTTAGCCATTAACGGTGGGTTGGTCATGCTCGGAACTGATATCTTTAAAATGATTGCCATACCATTTAGCTTTGTCACGAGCATGACAAGTACTTGGCTAGGTATTATGGTTATTGAATTCTTGATCCATGCATTATGGATTGTTGGTATTCATGGCGCCAACATTATTTCGGCTTTCATTACACCTATTTTCCTAGCGAATATGGTATCAAATGCGAATGGTGCAAATATTCCCTTTGCTGGTGAATTCAATAATTCCTTTGCAATTTTGGGTGGATCAGGGGCAACATTAGGTTTGTGTATATTTATTGCCTTGCTAGCACGTTCAGAGCAATTGAAAGTACTAGGTCGTGCTTCAATTGTGCCGTCATTATTTAATATTAATGAACCACTGATCTTTGGGCTGCCAATTGTGTATAATCCATACTTGGCTATTCCGTTTTTCTTAGCACCAATGGCAACAGCGTCAGTTGCTTATGCGGCAATTAATTTTCACTTTATTCGACCTATTGTTATTCAGGCACCATGGCCTTCTCCAGCTGGAATCGGTGCTTTCATTAGTACGGTTGATTGGCGCGCATCAGTATTAGCAATACTTTGTGTCATCATTGCCTTTCTAATTTACCTACCATTCATCAAAATATATGACACAAAATTGTATCATGATGAACAGGGAACGCCAACGGAAGTTTAAAATGAAGTCGTTGTATGACCATAGTTTTGTTTTCTTTGTTACAATGTTTTGAGGGAGAAACAACGATGATTAAAAAAGATGGTCATACGCATACACGATTTTCACATCATGGATCTAATGAACCCCTAGATGATTATATCGAACGCGCAATTTCACTCGGGTTTACAGAATATGTAGTCACAGAACACGCACCTTTACCAATGACGTTTTTAAATCATTTTACAGGACCACGTGAAGCACATGATGGTTCAGCGATGCTGGCGACGGAGCTTGCAGCGTATCAAAAAGAAGTCAAGCGTGTTCAGATAAAATATGCTGATCACATCCAAATTAAAAGCGGTTTTGAGCTTGATTATTTAGCGGATTATGAAACAGAGTTACGCCAATTTATAATCATGCAAGCGGATTGGTTAGATGAGTTAGTGATATCGGTTCATTTCTTGCCCACGCAAGATGGCTTGGTTGCACCAATTGATTTTGATCCCGATACATTAGCTAAATATTTTCCGGAGATTGAAAATTTACCACAGGTTGTTTTTGAAAATTATTTTAAAATACTCCAAAAAAGTGTCCGTTTTGCGGCAACTTTGCCACATGATTTTGTGATTAGAATTGGGCATATAACATTAATTCGAAAATACCAAAAATATTTTAATTTGCCAAAATTCGATGACGATAACCAATTACGCATTGATGATTTGTTAAGACAAATTAAGGATAACCATTTTCAACTTGATTTTAATACGGCCGGACTCAGCAAACCATATAACGGAGAAACTTATCCAACGCTTGATATTGTCAGAAGAGCAAGTCATTTGGGAATGACATTTGTTTATGGGTCTGATGCACACAAAGTTAGTGATGTAGGTCAATTTTACGATGCTGCTGTATCTGATATTTAAATAAGTTTAAAATAATCATTGACATATAATATTATGGGTGTATGATTAGTTTAATCTAATAAATAATCGCTGAAGTCGAAAGAGTAATTAAAATCACGTTGTACAGGAAGTGCTTAAGCTAACGCATTGAGATGAGCGCCTACGTATTTAATGAAACACACCGACGAGCGAAATGATCATAAGTCATTTCGGAAACTCCCGATACCGAGTATACCTGTTTTAATGGGTTAATGAGTAGATAGACGTAAGTTTATCTAAAATCAAGGTGGGAACACGCGAAAACGTCCTTGCAAACTATGCTTATAGTTTGCAAGGACGTTTTTTATTGGAAAAATATTATAATGAGGAGAAATTGATGAGCGATAAAATCTTAGCAGCTGGTTCTCATGATGAATTTGGCGAAGCTTTGGTACAAAAACAACAAATAACGCATTTGATTAGCAAGACATTAAATAAAAAAGCGTTTGTGGCCATTAATACGCCACTGATTGAGCGAGAAAGTGTTTTTGAACAATATCAATATGATAATGTAGTTCATCTACGTGATCAAATTGGTGAGAATCTAGTTTTGCGACCAGATTTAACATTACCTGTTGCAAGGTTTTTAGCATCTAAATCACAACAAGCACATGTTCAAAAATTTTACTATATTGGTGATGTTTTTCGACGTACTGATTATTTATCGGGAGAATATAATCAAGAGACACAGGCAGGCATTGAACTAATTGGTGATGCTAGTTTCGATGCTGAAATGCAGGCATTGGACATTATGCTAGATTTTGCGCAACAATTTGAGATTGCCGATGTGCAAGTTGTGATTAGCGATACAAGATTAATCGATCGTGTATTAGGCACGCTAGATATATCAAGTGAACAGCAAATATCACTTAAGCAAGCAATTGAAAGTAAAAACATGACGGCTTTTGAGAAAGTTCGAATGACAATAAAAAACTTTCCGACACACTTAAAAAAATGGCCCTTGGCTTTTGGTGAAGCTGGGGAAACTGTGATGTGGCAGTTACAAGGTTTACCAGAAGTAAATGACCTTGTTGATCGTTGGTTACAATTAGCTGCTTTCATTCATGAACGCTATCCAGATGTCGCTGTTACGGTTGATCTTGCATCGGCATCACCACAACCTTATTATACGGGAACAATCATACGTGGCTTTGTACCCAGTCTGGGGCGTTATCTTTTCAGTGGTGGTCGGTATGATCGTCTGTTAGAAAGTTTTCAAACAGAAAGTTTACCTGCAGTTGGCATGGGTTTCAATATTGATACAATTATGGCTGAATGGCGACGTGAAGCGGCGGATCATAATCCTGTTGAACCCATTGTTGTTGTGCTGGCCAAAGGCCGTGTCGAACAAGATACACGACCGTTACTAAAGGCGGCAGGGATTGACACAACACCATTAGAAAATCCAGACCGAAAGTTAGTATTTGATAGTCCAGATGGTATTTATCGCTTTATCTTGGTGAAACCAGATGATGTTGTGAAGTATCTTGATCGTGGTATTGGGGATGTTGGCATTGTAGGGTCAGATACGATTGCTGAACAAATTCAAAATCATTACGACGTCTTGAATCTACAAACAGGACAAGCCACGTTTGTGTTAGCAGCGCGTCAAAATTTTAAACTTAATGACATACAGCGCAAACGTATTGCAACTAAGTATCCTAAAACAGCCAGTCGTTATTTTTCACAACATGGCGAGGATGTTGAATTAGTTAAATTATCAGGTTCGGTTGAGTTGGGGCCATTAACTGGCTTGTCAGACGCTATTATTGATATTACGCAAACAGGCGACACGTTACGTGAAAATAATCTGGTTATCTACGACACAGTTGGTGAAGTAGCAACACATTTACTCGTGCGGCCAGGCGCTTTATTGCAATTTCAATCAGAATTAAAACAAGTTATTGAAAATCTTATCATGTTACTAGACCAGCGAAAGTAAGGAAAAAATGATGCAAATTATTAAAAATGAGTCAATTGATCAAATCAAAACACGCATACGTCAGCAAACATCTAAAACGATCGATCCAATTGTTGCGTCACGGGTTGAAAACATTATTGCAACTGTACGAGAAAAAGGCGATGCTGCCTTGAAAGCATACGCTCAGGAATTTGATGGTGTCACACTAAATGAATTAAAAGTAAGCGCAGCACAAATTGATTTAGCAGTGAAAAACGTTGCGCCTGAAGTGATTAAAGCATTAGAAAAAGCGGCTGCAAATATTCGGTCATTTCATCAATTAGAAATACAACAGGCCTTTGAAGATTCGCCACGACCGGGTGTGATACGAGGAACAAAAATAACCCCATTGTCAGCAGTAGGAATTTATGTACCAGGTGGTACAGCAGCATATCCATCATCTGTCTTGATGAATGCGTTACCAGCAAAAATTGCCGGTGTTCAACATATTATTATGGTGACACCACCACAAAAAGAGGGGTTAAATGATGCTGTGTTAGCAGCAGCACGAATTGCCGGCATTGATAGTATTTATCAAGTTGGTGGCGCACAAGCAATTGCAGCGTTAGCTTATGGCACTGAATCAATACCACAAGTAGATAAAATTACAGGGCCAGGAAATGCCTATGTTGCCACGGCTAAGCGCGCTGTTTATGGCCAAGTTGCTATTGATATGATTGCTGGACCATCAGAAATTGGTATTTTAGCCGATGACTCTGCGAGAGCTAAAGACATCGCCGCTGATTTGTTATCGCAGGCTGAGCATGATAAAAATGCGCGTGCAATTTTAATTACCAACTCAGAAAAATTAGCGCAAGCGGTTTCTGATGAGGTGAACGTACAGTTAAAAACACTACCAAGGGAAGACATTGCGCGTGACGCAATTGATAATAATGGGTTCATTTATTTGGTTGAGACAATTGATGACATGATTGATTTAATGAACGCAGTGGCACCAGAACATTTAGAAATTCAACTTGAAAATGCTTATGATTACATCGATAAAATACAAAATGCTGGTTCCGTGTTCTTAGGCAAATATGCTTCTGAACCACTAGGCGATTATCTGGCAGGGCCGAATCATATTTTGCCCACTGGTGGCACAGCGCGTTTTAGCTCCGCACTAGGTGTCTGGGATTTTCAAAAGCGTATTCAATATTTGTCCTACTCACAAGATGCGTTACTGGATGATGCCGATGATGTCACAGTGTTAGCACGTGAAGAAGGTTTGGCAGGACACGCTCGCGCAATTGAAGTTCGTCAATCATAAAATGTCTTATCTTAAAAGAATAGCGCTGCACATATTAGAAAGGGATAAACTCAAGATGCCAAGAGTAGCAAATATCATAAGAAACACATTGGAAACACAAATTACTTTAACGTTAACTATTGATGAACAGTCACCAATTTCAGTAGATACTGGTATTGGTTATGTTGACCACATGCTGACCTTGTTTGCTAAACACGGACGGTTTGGTTTGCAAGTAAAAGTTACTGGTGATTTGACTGTTGATTCACATCACACAACTGAAGATATCGGTATTGCCTTAGGTGAAGCGTTTACACAAGCATTGGGTGACAAAACTGGCATTGACCGCTATGGCGCACAATTCGTACCAATGGATGAAACCTTGTCGCGCGCGGTAGTTGATTTATCTGGTCGTGCCTACTTAGTTTTTGTGGCTGAACTAACAACGCCTGTGTTAGGTACATTTGAAACAGAAGTGGTTGAAGATTTTTGGCAAGGATTTGCTGATCAAGCACATGCTAACGTGCACATTGAAGTACTTTATGGTCGTAATACACATCATAAAATTGAGAGCATCTTCAAAGCAATGGGGCGTGCGATGCGTCAAGCTGTAACGATTAATCCCGAAATCAAAGGGGTTAATTCAACCAAAGGAGTGATTTAATGTCAAAAGAAAATCCGTTTATTGCAGTGATTGATTACGGTGCTGGCAACATTCGCAATGTCATGAAGGCGATAGATTATGTTGGGTTACCGGCAAAACTCACAAAAGATCCTGCCGAAATTTTATCCGCAGATGGCATTGTTATTCCTGGTGTTGGTGCGTATAAAGCGGCTATGGACAAAATTAATGCGACCGAACTTGTAGAACCGATTCAAGAAGCTGCAAATAATAAGATACCCATTCTTGGTGTTTGTCTAGGGATGCAGTTGTTATTTGACTCATCAACAGAATTTGGTGAAACAAAAGGATTCGGACTAATTCCAGGTGAAGTAGTGACGTTACCACGAAATACTGGTTTTAAAGTGCCACAAATGGGGTGGAATCAAAACAACGTTGCGATTGAAAATACCTTAACACAAGGTATTAAAGACGAGTACACGTATTTCGTACATTCATATTATGTTAAAACAGACGCTAAATATATTGCTGCTAGTGTCGATTATGGTGTTCAGGTGCCAAGCATTGTTATCAAGGACAACATTATTGGCGCACAATTCCACCCCGAAAAATCGGGCGAAGTCGGTTTGCGTGTCTGGCGAGCTTTTGCAGATTTGGTGTCAGAAAAGACGGTGATCGTATGATATTACCTGCAATTGATCTACTTGATGGTCAATCAGTACGCTTGTTAAAAGGTAATTACAATGCTGTCACAGTGGTTAACTTAGATCCTATTGCGCAAGCAAAAAAAATTAATGAATCGGGCCTAGAAGCTTTGCATGTTGTTGATTTAGATGGCGCAAAATCAGGTTTGGCAGCTAACTTGAAGACGATCATTGCCATACGTCAAAATTTTACTGGTTTTATAGAAGTTGGTGGTGGTATTCGAACAATGGCGCAAATTGAACAGTATCAAAATTTGGGAGTAGATCGTGTTATTCTCGGTTCAATCGCATTAAAAAATCCTACTTTGGTGCAACAAGCAGTCCAAAAATATGGTGGATTGATTGCTGTGGGTGTCGATGGCAAAAATGGTAAAGTTGCGACAGAAGGATGGCTTGAACAATCGGATGTCAACTTTGAAACGCTATTGTCCGCCATGACAACCATTGGCGTCAAACACTTTATTGTCACTGATGTGGCTCGTGACGGCACGCTTCAAGGGCCAAATGTTGCTTTATTAGCTGAGTTGCAGAAAAGTTTTGCAGCGGCTAATATTATCGCTAGTGGTGGCATCGCGCAAATAAGTGATTTGGAAGTTTTACATCAGGTAGGCATACAAGATATTATTGTTGGCAAGGCTTTGGCGTCAGGCAACATCTCATTGAAACAGTTAGCCGAATTGGAGGGGTAATATGGCGTTAGCAAAACGTATTGTACCAGCACTTGATGTTAAAAACGGCCGTGTTGTGAAAGGCATTAACTTTCTTAATTTACAAGATGTTGGTGATCCAGTTGATACGGCAATTGCTTATCAAAATGCTGGTGCAGATGAACTGGTCTTTTTAGATATTTCTGCAACCTTAGAAGGGCGATCTACGATGATAGACATGATTACGCGTGTGTCATCTGCAGTTTTCATTCCATTAACGGCCGGTGGTGGTGTGACTGATTTAGCAAGTATACGTGACATTATTCAAGCGGGAGCCGACAAGGTATTTTTGAACTCAGCTGCTGTTGCCAATCCTGAACTTATGCGACAAGGGGCAGAATTGTTTGGTTCACAAGCCATTGTTGGGGCCATTGATTCAAAATGGGATGAAAAATTGCAGAAGCATCGGGTTTATGTTTCTGGTGGTACCAAAGCGACAAATTTAGAGACAATTAGTTGGGCACAAAAAATGGTAGACTATGGTGCTGGAGAATTATTAGTGACAAGTATGGATACCGATGGTACTAAAAATGGGTACGATATCGCATTGTACCAAGCACTTAATCAAGCAGTTAATGTCCCAATTGTTGCTAGTGGTGGTGCTGGTAAACTATCTGACTTTGCTGCTGTATTTAAAGCAGGACATGTTGATGCTGCGTTAGCTGCATCTGTATTTCATTATGGCAACATAACAATACCTGATTTAAAGCAACATTTACAGCGTGAAGGACTGGTTATAAGATCATGACAGTAGAGAAAACACCTAATTTTAATAAGCCTTATCAAAACAATCTGATACCGGCCATTATAACTGACGGCACAACTGGGGCTGTGTTGATGTTAGCGTATATGAATGAAGCAAGTTATGCCTTGACAAAATCTACAGGTGAGACATGGTTTTGGTCACGAGAACGCGCTGAATTATGGCACAAAGGGGCAACTAGTGGTCATACACAGCAAGTTGTATCTATGACTTTGGATTGTGATTCAGATACCTTGCTTATTCAAGTAATATCAAATGGACCAGCCTGTCACACAGGTGCGTATTCATGCTTTTTTAATCCTGTGATTGACAGTAATTTGAAGAACAATAACTAAACGCTGCTACCAAATCAAGGACAACTGGTTATTTTTCAGCTGGATAAGCAATTAAATCGTTCTTAAAGGAGAAAAAATATGACGCAACAAACCATCGAATCACTTTATGAACAAGTCCTGGATCGTAAAAAAACACCAGAAGAAAGCTCATATACAAATTATCTTTACACGAAAGGGTTGGATAAAATTCTTAAAAAAATTGGTGAAGAGACAACAGAAGTGATTATTGGCGCAAAAAACACGAACGATGAACTAATTTATGAAACTGCTGATTTATTGTTTCATTTAATGGTATTATTAGTTGAAAAGGGTGTCTCACTTGATGACATCAAAAACGAACTTGGTTCTCGTGACGGTCAAAAATCACGTCTGCACGAGCGAGAAGATTGGAGAGTTAAAAAATGAAGGAATCAATTAAAAATATGAAGGCCTATCAGGCGGAGTTACCAGCTGAAGTGGTTAAAGCTAAATATGGCTTATCACATTTAGCACGTTTGTCAGCTAATGAATCCGTTTACGGACCCTCACCAAAAGTAGCTAAGGCAATTAAAGCAACAGCTGATGATATTTTGGGATACTATCCTGATGGCCAAGCAACAACATTGCGTGAAGCAGTTGCAAAACATGATCAAGTTGATCCTGAAAGCTTGGTGTTTGGTGTTGGTGCTGACGAATTGATTCAATTACTGACACGGACTGTATTAACGCCAGGATCAAATATTATTGTCCCTGATCCAACATTTGGTGAATATGCGATGCATGCACAAATTGAGCAAGCTGATGCAAAAAAAATACCAGTGAAGCCTACAACTGGTCAAATTGATTTTGAAGCTATGTTTTCAGCAGTTGACGACAACACTGCAATGGTGTGGCTTGCTAATCCCAATAATCCAACGGGTGTATTTGAAAAGCGGGCAGCTATTTTGGCTTTCTTGGAAAAGTTACCAAAAACCGTGACATTAGTCGTTGATGAAGCGTATTATGATTTTGTGGCGCAACCGGATGCAACGGTTGCTCAAGATGTTAAACATTATAGTAACCTTGTTGTGTTACGTACCTTATCAAAAGCCTATGGTTTGGCAAACTTACGGGTTGGTTACGGTATTATGCAAGAACCATTGTATGGTGTCATGCAGGCAGTTCGGTTACCTTATAATTTAAATACTTATCAAATTGTTGGTGGTACAGCAGCGATTGAAGATCAAGCTTACTTAAGTCAAGTGGTCGCTAAAACGCAAGCCGAAAGAAAGCTGTTTCAAACGTTTTTACGTGACAATAACTTGAATTTCTATGAGTCAGAAACGAATTTTATCTGGGTTAAAGTTGGTGATACAAAAAAAGTCGGCGAATATCTATTGTCACAGGGATATCAAGTCAATGATCACTTAAATTCAGAGTGGATTCGTATCGCATTAGGCACAGCAGAAGATAACGCTGGTATGCGAGCAGCCATTTTAACCAGTACAAAATAGTGACCTAAAGGACGATGATGTCCTTTTTATTTTGAGTGTGATATTGTACGCGTTAGTGACGAATAATAACATTTTGATTATTTTATGCTATCTAACTACTTTATAGTATGGTAAAATAAATAAGTAAAAGACGTTTCTATTCATAATGTTCGTCTTTTGCTAAAAATAAAATGTATACCCACAGAGGGACACTCACGGATAGGTGCAAACAGGCCAGTGTTGATTTTTTGAATCGCAGGACTTTCTCCGATAAACCTATCCCGTCTGAAAGCAGCTGTGGATGTATTAGGAGAAAAATATGTCTGGTGTAATTGTTGTCGGTTCACAGTGGGGCGATGAAGGTAAAGGAAAGATAGTTGACTTTTTTTCGGAAAATGCAGATGCAGTTGTCCGATATCAAGGTGGAAATAACGCCGGTCATACTATTTGGCATGGTGATACAAAGTTTGAATTGTCAGCTTTGCCTTCCGGTATTTTGACAAAGGGTCAGCTGGCTATTTTAGGTAATGGCGTTGTTGTCAATCCTGAAGCCTTGCTTGCAGAAATCGCTAAAGTTGAATCCAAAGGTATTACGATTGAAAACTTACGAATCTCTAATCGTGCGCATGTCATTATGCCATATCATATTGCACTTGATAAGGCAGCTGAATCAGCGTCGAACAACCGGATTGGCACGACTAAAAAAGGTATTGGTCCAGCTTATACAGATAAAATTTCTCGTGTGGGTATTCGTGTAGCTGATTTAATTGATCCAGAGGTTTTTTCAAAACTGCTTAAAGAATATTTACCATTTAAAAATGATCAATTGACAAAATTGTATGGTGAAGAAGCACTAAGTTATGACGATATTTACAATACTTATGTTGAATATGGCCGTTTATTAGCGCCTTATGTGACAGATACTTCTTATTTGTTAGGGCAATTAATGGCTGATAAAAAGCGTGTTGTATTTGAAGGGGCACAAGGCATCATGTTGGATGTCGATCATGGTACATATCCCTATGTAACAAGTTCAAACCCAACGGCTGGTGGTGTGATGAACGGTGCCGGTGTTGGACCAAAACAAATACAAGATGTTGTCGGTGTGATTAAGGCTTATACATCACGTGTTGGTGAAGGTCCCTTTCCAACGGAGTTACATGATGATATCGCGGATCATATTCGTGAAGTTGGGCATGAATATGGGGTTGTGACAAAACGGCCACGACGTATTGGCTGGCTAGATGCTGTGGCATTACGTCATGCGGTTCAAGTCTCTGGTTTGACTAAATTGGCAATTAATTCTTTAGACGTGTTGTCTGGCTTGAAAGAATTGAAAATTGCAACATCATATACGTATAAGGGTGAAGAAATTCATCATTTTCCAGCGTCAGATACTTGGTTTGATGGGTTAGATATTAATTGTGAGACCCTCCCGGGTTGGGATGAAGATATTACCAAAGTGACGTCTTTTGATGCCTTACCAATTAATGCTCAAAACTATTTAAAACGTATCTCAGAATTGCTGGAAGTCGAATTATTAAGTTTTGCCGTTGGGCCAAAGCCGGAAGAGACGCATCTTTTGAGTGAAGTTTGGCAATAAATTGTCAGTATAGGGGATAAAATAGAGACATGGAAATACAAACTGCCGATTTGCTTTTTGTTCCCAATCAACATCATGATATGGATGAAGCAATTGCTGCATCAACTGGTGATTATGTGCATGTTGGGATTGCTATTGATAGTGAGTATGTGATTCATGCCAGTCCACGCTATGGCGTTGTCACGCAATCATTAGCTGTATTCTTAGATGAATCTAATCATGTGGACGTCTATCGACCAATGGTTGAAAATGTCACGAATATTGTGCAACGTGCGCAACAATTTGAACATCGACCTTATAATTTTTCGTTTTATAAAAATGATCCAGGGGTTTATTGCTCCCAGCTAGTCGCGTCTGCATTTGAAGGTGTGATTGATTTTGATGAAGAACCTATGCAGTTTGGTGATGGTGAACAGGAAATATCACAATTCTGGTCCGATTATTATTTAAAACTAGGTGTTGATGTACCATTAAATCAACTAGGAACAAACCCTAACAAAATGGCAACGTCAGATGATTTGCAATTAATCGGTAAAATATAAGCACTAATACTTTGATTTATAAAAAACGCATGATATGCAGTGAACTTCACGTCATATCATGCGTTTTTTTGGTGGTCATATGTGATGAAAATCCAAGTTACAGATGATTAATTGTTACGCTGTAAGTTCAATAGTCGTTCACGCAAGACATCATCATAAGCTGTTAAATAGAGACCGTATTTACCGCGTTTGATTAACACATTCAACACGTTAGCGATGAAATCTTGGTATTGAGCTGGCGTAAATTGTAAATCTTTTCGCTTCTTAAAAATTTCTTTGTGCGAGTATTTTTCTGGGATAATCGTCATGCTGTCTGTTTTGGCATCATAACCAAAGGATGGTCCAATAATCATGCCAACATAATTTAAATCGAAACCCTGTAACGTATAAATTGTGCCAACCTGTGTGATAGATGATTCTCTTTTAGCCCAGTGCGTTCGTTGCGGATCCCATTCATCCCAAGGTAAAGAGAAAGAATCCATTTCAACATTATGTCGACCAGAAATTCTCGGAAATCCAGATGTTGCAACGACACGGCTTAAGCCAAATTCTTGATTCTGAGATTTTATTTTCTCATAAAGCGCACCGGCAGTCGAAAAGACTTTAAATTCAAATTGACTATTATCAGGGAACGGTGTAATGGCTTTTTGGGCAGTTAAATTGTCTAGCCAATCGACTTGTGCATCGCTGGCAATCATGCGATATTGAAAGGTCATATTAAACTGTCGATAAGGATGTTTTCCAATTGTATCTAATAGTAATTTTTGTGACCAATACATTTTTGATTGAAAAACTTGATTAAAATCGTAAACAACGACCACTATTTTGGCTAAACTCATCAAGTCAGTGAGTTGATTTTCACCACGATAGTGGGCATAGGGTTCAGATTTTGAGTATAATAAGTGGGCTTCATCAACAAAAATGACATCGTAGTTATGATTATTTTTTTGTGCCTCATTAATGAGTGCAGTTGGTCGGCGAATGTTACGGGGGTTGAGTCCAGGAACATCGGCAGCCATATCTTGATAGGCTTTATAAAGTTCTGGATGGTTGACGACTAAGGCTGTTTTATAGTGTTTGTCTGTCATATATTGCTGGACAAGTTGCATTAGAACAACAGATTTACCAGTGCCTGCAGCGCCTTGGATAATGGCGACAGCATGTTGCTTATTTGCGATACTGTCATTAATATAAGTATTCATGTTAGCGATGACACTTTGCTGGTCATCAGATAGCTTGTTAATTAAGAATTGCTCTTTTAGAATGTCGTTCATTAGTCATCACCTCATTAATAATTATTATACTATAATGTTATACATCTGTCGGCTAAATTAAAAAGTAGCTCACCAAGCGTTTAATGGTAAGCTACTGCCTAAAAAGTTTATTTTATTGTGAGTTAAGAGTCACTTTTATGCTTTAATATATTCTTTTTCTGAAATAATAATATCGTCTGTAGCGACATCAATATCTGCATAGAGGTCAGTCACTTCGGGGTGTGCAAGATAATAGTCAGCTAAGTGGTCTGCAATCTTATCTTGCAACACACGGCGTAATGGTCGCGCACCAAGCGCAGGGTTGTAGCCCAGAGCTACTAACTTAGATTTTGCTGCGTCACTGACACTGATATGTAAATTATTATCAGCTAAATTATTGTTCATGTCTGCTAACATGAGATCGATAATTGTTACAAGATGCGTTTTTGAAAGTTGTTCAAATTCAATAATGTCGTCAAAACGATTTAAAAATTCAGGTCGGAAATAATTTTCTAAACGTTGTAATAATTTATTTTGTGCATCTAATTGGTTAAATCCCATTGGGGCATTGCCGGTGTCAGTTGAGCCAGCATTTGATGTCATGATAATAACGGTGTCTTTGAAGCTGACAACGTGACCCTGCGCATCGGTCAAACGACCATCGTCCAAAATTTGCAAGAACATGTTCATGACATCAGGATGTGCTTTCTCAATTTCATCAATTAAGATGAGTGAATAAGGATGGCGACGTACTTGTTCAGTTAACTGACCGGCTTCTTCATAACCAACATAGCCAGCGGGGGCACCAATCATTTTAGAAACTGCATGTTTTTCCATGTATTCAGACATGTCGAAACGAATCAGGGCTTCTTTACTGCCAAACATCTCTTGTGAGAGTTGTTTAGCTAATTCAGTTTTTCCAACACCGGTGGGGCCAACAAATAAGAATGAACCAATCGGCCGGCCGGATTTTGTTAAACCAATACGATTGCGGCGAAGGGCTTTAGCAACTGTTTGAACCGCAAGATCTTGTCCGATAACATGTTGAGACAATTGCTTGTCTAATTCTTGCAATTGGTTGGCTTCGTTATCCTTTAAATCGCCGACGGGTATATCTGTTTTATCTTCAATGATTTGTAGAATATCTTTTTCGGTGATAGTTTGTGGTTTGAACATTTCTGGATGTGCTTCAACTTGAGCCTTTTGAGATTCGAGCTGATTGGTTTGATCACGCCAGTAACTTGCTTTCTCAAAATCTTCTTTATCAATTGCATCTTGTTTCAGTTGATCGGCAGCATCTATTTTTGATTGAATGGCTTTTGGATCGGCAATTGTCATAGTCAAATTTTTACGAGAGCCAGCCTCATCAATTAAATCAATCGCTTTGTCTGGCAAAAAACGTTCAGGAACATAGCGATCCGATAATTCAACGGCAGCAGCAATAGCTTCATCGGTAAACGCAACATGATGATAAGCTTCATAGCGTTGTTGGATACCTTGTAATATTTTGATTGTTGCTTCTTTTGATGGTTCTGAAATTTGAACGGGTTGGAAACGACGTGCAATAGCACCATCTTTTTCTATTTTACGGTATTCATTTAATGTCGTTGCGCCGATGAGTTGGAATTCGCCACGGGCTAGGGCAGGTTTTAAGATATTACCGGCATCCATGCCGCCTTCTGCATTACCAGCACCCATAATTTCATGCACTTCATCAATAAACAAAATCACATCGTCGTTGTCGGCTACTTCTTTCATTAATTGCCGCATACGGGCTTCAAATTGTCCACGCATAGCAGTACCTTGTACCATGGCAGACATAGCTAAACGAATGACGTCTTTAGAACGTAGTTTTTCAGGTACTTTATTAGCAACAATTGCTTGTGCCAAACCTTCGACGACAGCTGTTTTACCTACGCCAGGTTCACCGATGAGAACAGGGTTATTTTTGGTGCGGCGATTAAGTATTTCAATCGTACGAGCAACCTCTAAATCACGACCAATCACTGGATCGAGTTTACCTTCACGCGCTTGTTGGGTGAGGTTAATACCATATTCTTCTAGTAAGGTTGGTCTTTTTTTTGTTTTATCTTTTTTATTCTGTTGTTGGTTAATGTTATTTTGATTGTCCGGTTGTGCAGATTGCATTTGGTCGTTCATTGCCCGCATCATCTCATCAAAATTGATATTGCCAAATCCAAAGGGGTCTTGTGCTGCCATAATATTCAGTCGTATCAGCGTAGTAATAACCAAGCCATTAATGCGCAGATACATTTCCTTTCTATAGTAATATGACATTAGTATAACACCTTAACATTAAATTGCAATTAAAATTAGCACTCTTTTGTTTTGAGTGCTAAAAAGAAATATTGTATACTATTAGATGAGGTGATTAAATGGACTATGAACAATTACTAATCGACTTACGTGATGGCAAAATTGATCAAATTGCCATTACGCCAGAAACTTTCCCAGCATTTCAAAAAATATGGCGAGATTTCCCTTCTCAAAATCGTATTCGAGGTGTCGCAGGAAAACAAGGTAACATTAAATATATTCGTGCAAATTAGTCGGCAAGGAAACGTATTTTTATGCTACAATATTATAAGTTAAACATGATATAAAGTGCGCACAGTTTTTGATAATAAAAAGCACAAAAGGGGCAGACATCGTGGCATTTTCATTTGGACAACGAAACGTCGGTATCGATCTTGGTACGGCCAACACATATGTATATATTGAAGGACGTGGTATTGTCTTGCGCGAGCCGTCTGTTGTCGCACGAAACACGCAAACAAACGAAGTAGTCGCTGTGGGTTCTGAAGCTAAAGATATGCTTGGCAGGACACCTGCTAGTATTGCAGCTATTCGACCAATGCGTGATGGCGTGATTGCGGATTATGATACGACAGTGGCAATGATCAGGTATTATTTACAAAAAGCATTGGGCGGTCGTATTGGTAAGCCATATGTTACCATTGGTGTCCCTTCAGGTGTGACAGCTGTAGAGCGTCGCGCTGTGATTGATGCTGCTCGTGTCGCTGGCGCACGTGATGCCTATGTGATTGAAGAACCATTTGCTGCAGCTGTTGGTGCAGGATTACCAGTGATGGATCCGACCGGTTCCATGGTTGTAGACATGGGTGGTGGTACAACTGATGTTGCGACTATTTCATTAGGTGGTATCGTATCCAGTCGTTCAATCCGTATCGCCGGTGATAAGCTAGATGAGGCAATTGCTAATTTTGTACGTAATAAGTATAATGTGACAATTGGTGAACCGACTGCGGAACGTTTGAAAATTGAAATTGGTGCCGCTTCATTAGAATTGGCAAGAACATTACCAAATGCATCGGTACGTGGTCGCGATTTGTTGACTGGCCTTCCGAAAACAATTGATGTCACAGCTGAAGATGTTGCTATGTCTATTCAAGGGCCTGTCCAAGAAATTGTTGTTGCAATTCGTGAAACATTAGAATCTACGCAACCTGAATTGGCTGCCGATGTTATCGATCATGGTATGGTCTTAACCGGTGGTGGGGCAATGCTTCGTGATATGGATAAAATAATTCAAGAAGCAACAAAGGTGCCAGTCTTAATTGCTAATGAGCCACTTGATGCAGTAGCTATTGGTACAGGTGAAGCGTTGAAATCTATTGACGTGATGCGACACAGTTAACATTAAATTAGGATAAATGAACACCAGCGTAGCGCTTGCGCTACGCTTTTATTTTTGAAACAAGGGGACACAAAATGCGTAAAATATTTTCGTCACGCGCTGTTGTAACAATTATTATCTCGCTTATTGTGATTGTGGGGCTGATAGCGGGATCTAATTGGTGGGCAAAACGAACGAACACGCCACCTTTTTTACAACGTTTTGGTAACGACTTAGCTGGTGGCGCAAGTCGTGTTATTTCAGTGCCGACCAATGCTATTGGTCGTTCAGCTAATAGCATTGGCAATTTATTAGATACATTTGAAGAAAATCGTGAATTAAAATCTAAAATTGACGAATTTGCACAAGATAAAGTGAGATTACAAACCGTTGAGGAAGAAAATAAGGCGCTTAAAGCACAACTCAAACTTAAAGCAACTTTGACGGACTATAAAACAGTCTCTGCAGTTACTATTAGTCGATCGCCAACCACGTGGCAATCACAGTTAGTTATCAACAAAGGATTAAGATCAGGGCTTAAAAAAGGCATGCCAGTCTTATCTGGCGCCGGAATTATTGGGCGCATTAGCGAAGTTAATACGACCAATTCGAAAGTAGCGCTAATTTCTGACACGAGTGAGGATGCTAATCGATTTGCTATCACCATTAAAGGCGGGAATGGTGATGTTAACGGTATCGTTACGAACTTTAATCGCGAAAAAAATCAATTAATTATGAGTCAAGTAACGTCAGAAAATAAGATTAAAGCTGGCGACTTGGTTGAAACGTCTGGACTAGGGGGAGTCATTCCTGCGGGACTTTACGTTGGTAAAGTTGCTAGTGTAACTCGAGATGACTATGGGTTATCTAAACGTATTAATATAGGACCAGCAGCTGATTTGGGCAATATTACAACGGTTGTTGTTGCCGTATCTCAGATTGGAGGGCAATAATGGCTTTTTGGCAGTTGACACGGTTACGTGTTGTCTATCCGATAATCTTATTGTTTTTACTATTCGCTGATGGGTCGTTAATGGCTGGTATGAGCGGCATTTTTACCGCTTTTCCGTGGTATATCTTGCCGACGCTCACATTAGTTTGGTTGTTTTATGCTGTTCAATTTGATGCTGGGAAAGATATGCCTTTCTGGCTATACGTTGTGCTTATCGGTATCTTATTTGATATGTACTATACGGGTATCTTTGGAACATATACGCTGGCATTTGTGGCAGCGGTCGCTGCTATGAAACAACTCCACAAAATATTAGATGAGCGTTTACTCAGTGGCATATCAATATTTTTGATTGGATTAATTGTTTATTTAATGGTTACCTATGTAGCAGGATTCATAATTGGCATTTCAAATGTTAGTCTAGTAACTTTTTTGGCATTTGAAGTTTTGCCAACAGCCGCTTTGAATGTTATTGTGGCAGCAATTTGTTACTATCCGACTTGGTCTTTATTTCAATTTTTAAGATAAACCTTGACAAAAACAAAAAAAAGACTATACTAAGAGCTATATTAAAAAACGTTGAGCAGAAGAGTAATTTAACATTTTCGTCAGAGAGTTTGCGGGTGGTGTGAGCAAATGATTAGGTTAAATGAAACACATTTGCGAGTGTGTGATTGAATTAAGTAGATTACATCGGGGTTGCCCGTTACCGCATATAGTCTTTTGACTTATTAAGGCATGCAACCAGTGATGGGGTATGTAATAAGAGGTGGCACCGCGCAAAAAAACGCCCTCTGAGTACTATTGTATTCAGAGGGCGTTTTTGTGTTAACCATAAAAGACTAGCAGAGTAGTTTTGTGTGAACAAAATTAAAATCTGAGGTGGTATCACGCTGACGCGTCCTCTTGCAAATTATTTTGCAAGAGCTTTTTTTAATTAAAGTGATGTTATTAATAGCGTATTTAAAGAAGGAGTAACTGATGAACTATTTCCTAGAGATATTACCAAATCTATTGTCGGGTTTAAAAATGACATTGGGGGTATTCTTTTTCACAATAATCGGATCGGTCCCATTGGGTATCATTGTGTCCCTTGGCATGAAATCGGAATACTTTACAATCCGTTGGTTAATTAATGGTTATATTTGGATTATGCGAGGCACACCATTATTGTTGCAATTAATTTTTGTCTATTATGGATTAGGCATGATGGGTATTACTTTTCCAAGATTTGAGGCGGCAATTATCGCCTTTATTATTAACTATGCGGCTTATCTGGCCGAAATTTTTCGTGGTGGCTTACAATCTGTTCCGCATGGGCAATATGATGCTGCTAAAGTTTTAGGGTTTACACGCATGCAAACATTTTTTAAAATTGTGTTACCACAAGTCATCAAAATTGTTGTACCGTCATTTGGTAATGAAGTCATTAATCTTGTTAAAGATACCTCATTAGTGTATGTCATTGGATTGGGAGACATATTACGGGCAGGTAACATCGCAGCTAGTCGCGACGTGACGTTGATTCCTTATTTACTTGTTGGTCTAATCTATCTCATCATGACCGCGATTGTGACAGTACTGTTGCGACGCACTGAAAAACGTTTAAACATTTGGAGATAAGCCATGTTAGAAATTAAAAAATTAACTAAAAAATATAGTAGTAATATCATATTTAGAGATTTAGATTTAGCCGTATCCGATGGTGAAGTACTCAGTATCGTTGGACCTTCTGGTATAGGAAAGACGACTTTGATTAAAATTTTAGCTGGTCTAGAAACTGCTGATGCTGGAGAAGTGACCTTAAACGGCGAAAAATTACCTGTTAATGGGACACGCACAGATGCTAAAGTTGGCCTGATTTTTCAAGATTTTAATTTATTTCCAAACTATACTGTGTTAAACAACATCATTTTAGCGCCAATTAATGTCAATAAAGAAGATAAAGCATCTGCTAAAGATAGGGCACTTAATATTCTTGAGACTTTAGGTATGTCAAATAAAGCAGATTTGTATCCATTCCAATTATCAGGTGGTCAAAAGCAGCGCGCAGCGATTGCACGAGCACTAGCGATGAACCCTCAAATTCTAGCGTACGATGAGCCGACAAGTGGACTAGATGAGGCATCGACTAAACAGGTTGCTGACATCGTTAAAACTTTAAAGCAACGTGGTGTGACACAGCTAATTATTACACATGATCAATTTTTCGCGGAAATGGTATCAGATCGGGTCTTTGATTTTTCAAAGGAGGTAGCACGTTGATGGTGAGTATGAAGAAAAAAATAGTTGTGAATTCAATTATTGGGTTATTATTTATAGGGATAGTGGTTTGGTTAGCAGTTGGATTAAGTGCGAGTGCGAAGCACAATTCACAAAATAATCAGGCAACTGCTAAAACTGACGATTGGAACCGCATAAAAAAAGATAAGCAAATTACAATCGGTTTGGATGACACTTTTGTGCCTATGGGATTTCGAGATAAAAGTGGTAAAATTATTGGATTTGATGTTGATTTAGCTAATGCTGTTTTTAAAACGATGGGAATCAAAGTTAATTGGCAGCCAATTGATTGGTCAATGAAAGAAACAGAATTAAATACGGGCAATATTGATGCCATTTGGAATGGTTATACTAAAACTGATGCCCGTGCGAAACAAGTCGCCTTTTCAAATACTTACCATAATGCCACACAAGTTTTGGTGACGCTAAAGAAAAATAATATTAATGCGTTCTCTGATATGCAGGGTAAAGTGCTGGGCGATCAAACAGCTTCCAGCGGCGATGAAAGTTTTAATCAGCACCCTAAAGTATTGAAAAGATACGTTAAAGATCAAAAAGTCATTGGTTATGATACTTTTGATAAGGCATTTAATGATTTAAATGCTGGTCGAATTGACGGTCTTTTAATTGATGAGGACTATGCACGTTATTATGTGGCACACCAAGCAAATCCAACAAATTATACGGTAACTGTCGGTGGCTTTTCTGTTGATGAAACAGCGGTTGGCTTCCGTAAATCAGATGTGCAATTACGACAAGCGGTCAATCAAAAGTTATCTGAGTTCAAAAAAGATGGTCGTCTGAAGCAAATTGAAAATCGCTGGTTTTCAAACTAAAAACAAAAAAATGGCCACTGATTTATAGTCAGATGTCAGCCACAATAAAGAGCGTAAAGCAGGTTGTAAAAAATAACAAGCTTTAGGCTTTTTATTTAGGTTATTTGTCATAAAATTGTTAAAAATGGTAAACTAGTATTATTACTATAAATTGAAAGAGGGTTGGCATGCTAAGGGATTCACTATGGATAATAATAGTCATACTGCTAATTGTTAACACCTTTGGGGCGATTATTGCTGTTTTTAGTCAGAAAAGAGATATCGCTACCATTTGGGCTTGGTTACTTGTCCTAATAACGTTACCAGGTGTCGGATTTTTTATTTTTTTCTTGGTAGGTAGTCGTATCTCAAATAAAAAAATTTTCCGTTTAAGAACACAAGATATGCGCGGATTAAAGCAAATTGCAGATAATCAACGCCAACAATTAGAAAAGATTGAAAAACTATTACCAATTCCTGATTCGGCCTCTGAATTAGTTCGTTTGTTTTTGACATCGGATGATGCAGTATTGACGCGCGGAAATGATATTCAAACTTTTACGAATGGTTTTGATAAATTTAATGCCTTGTTTGAGGACATTAAACAAGCGACACATCATATTCATTTGGAATACTTTACAATTTATGATGATAAGATTGGCAATCAATTGATTGATTTGTTGACCAAAAAAGCGCGAGCAGGCGTTGAAGTTAGAATTGTTTTTGATCAATTTGGTTCGCACGGACAACACCGAGATATGTACAAGCGATTGCGTGATGCTGGTGGCAAAGCGGCACCATTTCTGATGCGACGATTTCAACTTTTGACCTTACGTTTCAATTTTAGAAATCACCGTAAAATAGCCATTATCGATGGTAAAATTGGCTATATTGGCGGCTTTAATGTTGGGGATCAATACCTTGGCTATTTTAAGAAGTTTGGTCATTGGCGTGATACGCATATTCGTATTCATGGTGATGCCGTGTTGGCTATGCAAAGTCGTTTTTTGATGGATTGGAATGCGACCGCCGAAGCCAAAGAGGTACTGTCAGAAACGATTGACTACTTTCCAGAGATTGTGCAATTACCAGGGCGTGCGATGATTCAAATTGTATCTAGTGGACCCGATAACGATATGAAACAAATTAAGCAAGGCTTTATGCGAATGTTTGCTTCAGCACGGACTGAAATAATGATTCAAACACCGTATTTTATTCCAGATGCCGCGATTCTAGAAACGCTTGAAATAGCGGTGATGTCAGGTGTTCGTGTACGCTTGATGATTCCTGATAGGCCTGACCATCCGATTGTATACAGAGCAACACAATACTATGCAAAAGAGCTGATTGAATTAGGTGCAGAAGTGTATCGATATGATGGCGGTTTCCTACACAGCAAAGTCGTTAGCATTGATCATGAGATTGGAACGGTTGGTTCAGCTAATATGGATATTAGATCATTTGTGTTAAATTTTGAAACGAACGCGTTTATCTATGATCCAAAATTTGCAACACACTTAGAGACGCTGTTTGAACAAGATATTGAAAAGGCAACAAGACTAACAATTGAGGATTTTGAGAAACAGTCGTTCTGGTTAACTTTTCTACAGAAATTTAGCCGACTATTTTCTCCAATACTATAAAAACTATGAAAAAAATACAATTAAAAGACGGTGTGAACCTTGTTGTTCAACCCACAACACAATTTAAAACAGTACATATTGCTGTCGATTTTGCTGCGCCATTATTACAAGTTGAGAATATTGCAGCCCGCTCATTGTTAACTTATTTAACGGCTGTTAGTGCAAAACAGTACCCTAGTCAACAAAAGGTTGCGCAAAAAACGATTGACTTATATGGTGCTCAGTACCAAACAGATGTGCTGCGTTTTGGTCAGACACATCATGTACGTTATACCTTGCAAATGCCAGCGCCAACGTATATTGGTGAAGAAAGCAATTTGTTACATGAGGCATTTGCTTTTTTGCGTGATATGATTTTTGACCCATTTGTAAGTGATGGTCATTTTGACCAAGCGACTTTTGCAAAAGAAAAGCAAAGTCTAATGAACGAATTAGATAGTTTAACTGATGATAAGCAACGTTATGCGATGTCTAAGTTACGTGAATTAACCTATGATATACCTGCCATGACGATATCGTCAGCAGGACGCGGAAGTGACGTTGAAATGCTGACTTCAGAAATCGTTTATCAAGCTTATCAAGACATGATGACAAAGGATACAATGAATATTATTGTCTATGGGGATGTTGACGAGCAACGCGTTGTGTCTGAATTAAAGGCGTGGCCGCTTTTAGCACGTCAAGAACAACCATTGCAGCCATTTTACCGACAAGCGTTGCAATCAGTCATCCATGAGGAAACAGATAGACAAGTGGACATTAATCAGGCAATCATGACGATTGCCTATCGATTAGCGATTGCACCTGATGATCCGAGAAGATTTGTCGCCTTGGTTTTGAATGCACTTTTTGGTGGGTCACCATTATCTAAGTTATTTACAAACATTCGTGAAAAGGCGTCCTTAGCATACAGTATCTATTCGCGATGGCAACATGATACAGGATTTATTACTGTTGCGGCAGGGCTTGATGCGGATAAAGTGTCACAAACAGATACGATGATTCAAGCACAAATAACAGCAATTCAAGCAGGTGACTTCTCGGAAGAAACATTGTCAGCGATTAAAGCTAGTTTAGTGAATGATTATTTAAGTCAACAGGACACACCATCTAGTGAAATGGGACTGATATTTTCAAGATTGTTAACAAATCGGGAAACAACGGTTGATGAATGGACTGATGCGGTTAATGCTGTCACATCAGCAGATGTTGCAAAAATGGCACGTGAAGTCGTGATACAAAGTCGCTTTACTTTAATGCCTGAGGTGCAAGAATGATAGAAAAAAAATACACACGACTGAAAGAAAATGTCTTAACAGAAACCTTAGCCAATGGTTTGAAAGTTATCATGATCCCCAAAAAAGTGTATCATAAAACATTCGCGGTGATAACAACACCTTTTGGATCACTAGATCAAAGTTTCCAAATAAACAATGATAAGATGATTGATATTCCAGCTGGTACGGCTCATTTTTTGGAACATAAGTTATTTGAGAAGGAAAATAGTGATGCATTTACACGTTTTGGTGAACTTGGTGCCGATGCTAATGCTTTCACAAATGCGTATCAAACAAGTTATTTGTTTTCAACAACCAAAAATTTAAATTTGGCATTAAATCACTTATTAGATTTCGTACAAACGCCCTATTTTAGTGAAAAAACAATTGCTAAAGAGCAAGGTATTATTGGGCAAGAAATCCAAATGTATGACGATGATCCAAATTGGACGGTCTATATGGGATTGATGCAGCTTATGTATCCTGATGCGCCCTTGTCAGAAGATATTGCAGGCACGAAACAATCTATTTTGAAAATCACACCAGCGTTACTGTACGATATTCATCGTGCCTTTTATCAACCCAATCACTTAACGTTACAAATTGTTGGGAATTTTGATCCTAAAGAGATGCTGCAAGTTATTCGTGATAATCAAGCAACAAAAATGATTGAAAAAGTGAATGTGAAGCGCATTGAAGCGCCTATTAGCGTTCCTAAAAAAAAGCAAGAGATTAAAAAATTTGATGTTTCGCGTCCTAAAGTAGCCTTTGGTTTGCGATTGCCAGCAAGTGACATATCAGGCAAGCAGGCAACTAAATTAATGTTAGCCGCTGATATTTTATCTGATATAATGTTTGGAGAGCAGACAGATTGGTATCAAAACCTGTATAATAAAGGTATCATTGATACTGAATTTGACACGTCGTTTGATTTATTACGGCATTATCAATTTGTGACATTCTTTTCAGAAACAACTGAATACGACATATTGACGACGGCGATTGAAACGCAGTTGAGTCAATATCAGGAAATTCTTGCTGGTAAAGAAAATGATTTTGAATCTTTACGTCGTGCAACATTAGGTGAAGGCATTCAACGTTTGAATTCTTTAGAAAGTATTGCTTTACGTGGCGATGACGTACTTTTTGGTACCAATTTATTTGATAAAATTATGTTATTACAAGATTTAACATATAATGATATACTAGAAACCGCTGAAAAAATATATGTGAACGCGAAATTACAACGGTTTGTTCTGCAGAAATGACATTGGAAAAACTATGAGCGAAACTTTAACAAATCAAATAGGTGAGCAGTTAAAAGCTGCACGCCTCAAGAAAAACTTAACATTGGATGAGGTGCAAGCCGCAACTAAAATTCAAGTGCGATATCTTGAGGCCATGGAAAATAATAATCTAGGTATTTTACCAGGTGATTTTTATGTGCGTGCGTTTATTCGGCAATATGCACTTGCTGTTGACTTGAACCCTGAAGATTTATTAGGGAAAACGGGGCTGGCTTCGATTTCTCGAAGTAAGGATTTGAATCGCGCACATCGTGATAATGATGGCGTTGTACGTGCTGGTATTGATACAACACGATCAACTAAGTCACAATTATCGAATATGTTGCCAAATATTTGGCTAGGTATTTTAATTGTTTTGGTGTTAGTTGGTATTTGGTTTGTATTAACACATTTAAATAGTGGCAGTCAACAATCAAATGACGGCGGGAATGTATCCGTTTCAACTTCTACTGTACCTAGCAGTTCATCTGAATCACGTGCAACATCGTCTTCAAAAAAAGAAAAGACAAAAAAGTCTGTTAACCCTAAAATTGAATTAGGAACACCCGAACAAAATATTGCACGCCAGACAACCGTTTATAATTTAACAAAACAAAACAACCGACAGCATACAATCAAAATTAATGCACAAAATGCTGGAACCAACGTGCAAGTCACAGCGGGTGGCGCTGTCTTATTAAATGAAATGGTGACAGCTGATAAGACACTCACTGTTCCTGAAGGAACAGATGTTGTCAATGTGCAATTTACAAATGTAGCCAATGCGGTCATGACGTTTGATGGTCAAAGAATCACTGTTATTGACAGCGCAACGCCGTTTTGGAATGTATTGATAAATTTAAATAACTAAGAGGAAATTATGAATCTACCTAATAAATTAACTGTCTTTCGTATTATTTTAATTCCAGTTTTTATTTTCGTGTTGACAATTCCTTATGACTGGGGCACCGTGACTACCATGAATGTCGTGGTTCCGGTGAATTGGATAGTGGCTGCGATTGTTTTTGCTGTGGCCTCTTTGACAGACTTTTTAGATGGCAAAATTGCTCGTAGCCGACATTTAGTCACTAATTTTGGTAAGTTCGCGGACCCATTGGCAGATAAATTATTAGTAATTACTGCATTGATATTTTTAACAAGTTTTCATGTCGTGCCCGCGTGGATGACGGCAGTTATTGTGATTCGAGAATTAGCCATAACAGGATTAAGAACATTGATTGTTGAGAATAACGGTCAAGTTTTGGCTGCTCAGATGCCTGGAAAAATTAAAACATTTTCACAAATGTTTGCTATTTTTTTCTTGTATATTAAAAATTTACCATTCGTATACTTTGGTTTGCCAGTGGGAGACATATTGTTATGGATAGCAGTTATTTTTACAATATATTCTGGTATTGATTACTTTTGGCAAAATCGTTATGTCTTTTCGGATGGGATGTGAAGCGCAATAAGCGCTTTTTTCGTATCATAAATATAGAAGCGAACGTTGTCGAACAATTGTTCGTTTAATGCTTGCTTTTGACTACAAAAACAGGTAAACTAATGTGGTAAGATAAAAGGAGTTAGCCAAAAATATGGTTACAAAAAAAACGACTAAAAAAGATGATAAAGAGGCGCAATCTAAGGGCCGCAAATCAGCGCTAGATGAGGCGTTGAAGAAAATTGAAAAAAATTTTGGAAAAGGTTCGATTATGTTTTTGGGTGAGAATACGTTAACCCAGATCGAAACTTATCCATCCGGATCCGTTAAGTTAGATGTTGCACTTGGTGTTGGTGGCTATCCAAAGGGTCGAATTATTGAAGTTTACGGCCCAGAGTCATCTGGTAAGACAACTATTGCACTACATGCTGTTGCAGAAGTGCAAAAAGCAGGTGGTACAGCAGCCTATATTGATGCTGAAAATGCGTTGGATGTTAAATATGCTGAAGCATTAGGTGTTAAAAAAGATGAACTGTTGCTATCTCAACCTGATACAGGCGAACAAGGGTTAGAAATTGCCGATGCCCTAGTACAATCGGGGGCTGTAGATATCATCGTGATAGATTCAGTTGCAGCATTGGTACCACGTGCAGAAATCGAAGGCGAGATGGGTGATGCTCATGTGGGATTGCAAGCACGATTGATGAGTCAAGCGTTACGTAAATTGGCTGGCACTTTAAACCGTACCGGAACAATCGCCATTTTCATTAATCAAATTCGTGAAAAAATTGGTGTGATGTTTGGTAATCCTGAAACAACACCAGGTGGTCGTGCATTGAAATTTTATTCGACGATTCGGTTAGAAGTCCGTCGTTCAACCCAAATTAAAGATGGAACCGAAGTCACTGGAAACTTAACTAAGGTCAAAGTAGTTAAGAATAAAGTAGCGCCACCATTTAAGGTAGCTGAAGTAGATATTATGTATGGTAAAGGTATCTCTCAAACAGGAGAAATTCTTGATTTGGGTGCGGAGCAGGAAATTATTCGAAAAGCCGGCGCCTTCTATTATTATAATGATATTAAAGTTGGCCAAGGCCGTGAAAAAGCTAAGGAATTTTTGGATTTGCCTGAAAATGCAGAAATGCGTCAAGAAATCTATGCCAAAGTGCGAGATGCATTTGGCATAGGTGATGGCGAGTCACTTGTTGACCAGTCAACAGAAGAGGTTGTTTCAACAACAGATGACTCTGAAGCGTTGAATTTAGTTGCAGATGATGATTTAACAGACGAACCTATTGTATAAATAATGTAAAGAAAAAACGAAAACGCTAGGGCGTTTTCGTTTTTTTTGTTACAATGCAAGTAAATAAACATTTGGAGAGGAATGCACTTTAAGCTAATTGAGTGTATTAATATCATGACAAAAATTTTAGTAGTGGATGACGAACCAGCAATTTCAACCTTGTTGAAATACAATTTAGAGCAAAATGGTTATCAAGTTACAATAGCGGCGGATGGACAATCAGCTTATGAACTTATTGGAGAACAAACTTTTGATGCTATCTTGCTTGATTTGATGTTACCGGTGATGGATGGCATGACCGTGTTAAAAAATTTACGTCAAGATAAAATAAGTACACCAGTATTGTTGGTTACAGCTAAAGGTGACGAGTTTGATCGCGTGTTTGGATTAGAACTAGGTGCGGATGATTACATTACTAAGCCCTTTAGCCCACGAGAAGTGCTTGCGCGGCTAAAAGCAGTATTACGACGATCTCAAAATGATCAGACAAGTCCCGATAAACCAGATGTCGTTGAAATACAAGATATTATTATTGATGATAATAAAAAAGTTGTCACTAAATCTGGTAAGAATTTAACTCTGACACCACGAGAATATGAGTTATTACTCTATTTTTCTCAAAGAATCGGACGGGTTATTGATCGTGAAACGATTTTAACGGCCGTATGGGGATATGAGTATGTTGGCGAAAGTCGCATGGTAGACATGCATATTAGTAATTTACGAGAAAAGGTGGAAAATAATCCGAAGTCACCACAAATATTAAAGACAGTGCGTGGCTTTGGATATACAATGGTTAATTAGCAATGTAAAGATTGATTTACATTGCTTTACACAACGATGACAATTTTAGGGTGCTTTCTTTGACACAAGGTGCGTAATATATGATTTGTAAACAAGGAGAGGCTGCCAAGAGCCGCTACTACAAACCGAGTTTACATTACATATGCTTCCACGTGAAGCTTAAACAAAGGGAGAAGTATCCATGAACAAGACAATTGTTGGAATCGCCGGTGGCGTGATTGTTATCGCAGCAGGCGTAGCTTTTTATGCCAGCTCGCATGCAGATAAAAGTCAATCTAATACGGCGTCATCTACAACAAAATTAAGTGGTAAAGTATTATCACTTGGCTCAACAGCCTTGCAACCATTGGCAGAGCAAGTTGGGACATCGTTTCAAGAAAAAAATCCTGGCGTGACAATCACTGTTCAAGGTGGCGGATCTGGTGCAGGTTTGAGTCAAGTAGCTAGTGGCTCTGCTCAAATTGGTAATTCTGACGTGTTCGCTGAAGAAAAAGAAGGCGTTGATGCTTCCAAATTGAAAGATCATCAAGTAGCTGTTGTTGGTATTGCGCCAGTAGTTAATTCTGATGTGCAAGTTTCAAATATTTCTAAAACACAGTTACGAGATATCTTCACAGGTAAAATTACTAACTGGAAAGAAGTTGGTGGTAAGGATGAAAAAATCGTTATCATTAACCGAGCAACAGGATCAGGTACGCGAGCAGTATTTGAAAAGAATGTGTTAGATGGTCAAAATGCTGTGCAATCAACTGAACAAGACTCAAATGGTACTGTTCAAAAAATAGTATCTACGACACCAGGTTCAATTTCTTATTTGGCCTTTGCCTATTTGGATGCCTCAGGTATCAAGGCATTAAATATCGATAAAGTAACGCCAGATAAGAAAAACGTTGAAGATAACACATGGCCAATTTGGGCATACGAGCATATGTACACTAAGGGTGATGAATCTGAAGCAACAAAGGCATTCTTAAAGTACTTTGCTACAAAAGAAGTACAAAAGACAATCGTGCCAAAGCTTGGTTATATTGGTTTGACTGATATGAAGGTCACACGAGATGCAACAGGTAAAGTAGAAAATAAATAACATAGTTAGCATATATTAGAGTCCGCGAAAGCGGTCTTTTTTTGTTATGATAGTTGTAGTGGGGTAACAATATGAAAAAAACAATGCTTAAATTTTTGTCCTTTTTAGTACCTAATTTTATAGTTATTATGATGTTTGGCAATGTATTATCTTTTAATCTTCGACAGTGGTTAATTGCACTGTTTTTGATGTTGATTGCAGCAGTGATTAGTGTATTTGTTATAAGATTATGGGGAACGAGACAGCAAACTGAATTACAAGTCATGCAAAATCGGATGCTAGCTACCGTTCAAGGTCAAGAGCCACGAGGGGTACTAACAGAACCATCTTCGCCACATTATGAGTTGATTAATCAATTTAATACACTACAAAATTATATTAAGCAGGCACGACAAACAGCACAACGGGATGTGACAAACTATCAATCGCTACTGGCTAGCCTCCCAGTTGGTGTGATCAATGTCAATCGGCGACACATAATTGATGTTTTTAATGCGACTGCTGCCGATTTATTAGGCATGCAACAACCTGAAACGCCAATTGCTGAAAGTTTAGTCATTCGACAGTTCACACTATCAGAATTGATCACGCAAACTTTTAACACACAGCGTAACCAACAATCTATTCTAAATTTACAGATAAATGGTGAGGTGAAACAATATGAGGTAAGCACGCTTTATCATCAGGCTGATTTAAAGCACGCTGAGGTCATGATTATTTTGTATGATTTAACTTCTGTTTTGCAGGTTGAACGTATGCAATCTGATTTTTTGGCCAATGCTTCTCATGAGCTTAAAACGCCGCTCACTGCCATTACGGGATTTGTCGAAACCTTACAAGGACCCGCGGGTGAAGATCCTGTGACACGCCAGCAATTTTTACAGATCGTTGCTGAAGAAGCTGGGCGACTATCATCGCTTGTTAGTGATATTTTGTCACTATCACGTGTGCAACAAAAAAATGAAGCAGTGAACACAAAATTGACGATTAAAAGCTTAGTAGATGAACAATGGCAACATGTTATGACAATGGGTGCAACTAAAAATATTACTTTCCATAATGATGTGTCACAAAATTTTGTTGTTCATGGCTTGAAAAATGATTTGGAGACAATCATACAGAATTTAATTATCAACGCTGTGAAATATAATAAGCAGGATGGGGATGTGACTGTTACAGTATATAAAGATCATCAGCATTGGCAAATTAATGTGAAAGATTCAGGCATTGGTATTCCTAAAAATCAACAATCACGAATTTTTGAACGTTTTTATCGTGGTGACGAGTCACGACAACGAACAATTGCTAGTGGGACTGGTCTTGGATTGGCCATTGTTAATGAGATTGTTAGTAAACATAATGGTGAGGTGAAAGTAAATTCACAGGTAGGTGTGGGCACGACTATTAGTGTAACTTTGCCCCTGTAAATGATTTCTTTACACAATCTTTACAAAGCACCGTTAATACATTTACATCGCTTTAAGATAATAGAATAGTAGTAGTTTAATCTTGGGAGGCATTATCATGTCGAAATCACATCGCGGCACGATCGTCATAACGATTGTGGCCGTTGGTATTGCAGCAGCACTTGGAACTGCTTATGCAACACGAGACAAAAAAACTTCAGGAACGTCAATTACGGCTGTTGGTTCAACAGCTCTACAACCGTTTGTTGAAGCAGCGGGTGAAGAATATGCAAAAGCCAATTTAGGAACATTTGTCAACGTGCAAGGTGGCGGTACTGGAACGGGTCTGAGCCAAGTTTCACAAGGTGCTGTAGATCTCGGTAATTCGGACGTTTTTGCAGAAGAAAAAGAAGGCATCAATGCTAGCCGATTGGTGGATCATCAAGTAGCTGTTGTTGGCATTGCACCTTTGTTGAACAAAGACATTGGTTTAAAGGACTTAACAACCGCACAGTTACAAGCCGTTTTCACTGGAAAAGTAACGAATTGGCATCAAGTTGGCGGTAAGAATCAAAAGGTTGTTATTATCAATCGTGCAGCTGGTTCTGGTACACGTGCAACCTTTGAAAAGTGGGGATTGCTTGGTAAACAAAGTATTGAAGCGCAGGAACAAGATTCTTCAGGTATGGTGCGCTCTATCGTGGCAACTACACCAGGGGCAATTTCGTATGCAGCTTTTGGTTATATTGATGACACAATTGTAGCCGCTTCAGTTAATCATGTCGCACCCTCAAATAAAAATGTTGCGGCTGGCAAGTATCCTATTTGGTCATACGAACATGTATATACAAAGGGAAAGCCGACTGTCGCCGTTGCTAAATTTTTGGATTATTTAACTTCAAAAGAAATTCAGCGTACTTTGGTACCAAAATTAGGATACATTTCTATTCATGATATGCGCGTGACGCGCGGAGTGGATGGTAAAGTTACAGTTAAATAATTGATGCACATTAATTATTTGATGAAAATGACAAATAAGAAAACTAATGCATTTGATGCTATTTTATAATGTAACGTACAAGTGATAACACTGTCATCTTGTACGATGATATTTGATGCTATGGAGATAAAATGGATAACATTACACAGAAGTTGATGCAAAAATCTGAGTCAACAAAAAAAGATTCACTGGGACGAGCCATTAGTTTGGCAGCCTTGTCGTTAATTGTCATCGTTGTTGTGTCAATTTTTGCTTTCGTTATGAGTCGTGGCCTATCAACATTCTTCCATGATGGTGTGCATGTCACAGATTTTCTATTTGGGACAACATGGAACCCATCGGTCGTTAATCCACAAACTAAACAACCCTATATCGGCGCATTGCCAATGATCTTGGGGTCATTTTTGGTAACGTTCTTGGCGGCAATTGTTGCAACACCGTTTGCTATCGGTACATCGCTATTTATGACTGAAATTGCTCAAAAACGTGGCACAAAAATTATGCAGCCAATCATTGAATTATTAGTTGGTATTCCATCAGTTGTCTATGGTTTTATTGGTTTGACAGTTGTGGTACCCTTTATTCGTAGTATTTTTGGTGGTTCTGGGTTTGGTATTTTATCTGGTACAATTGTGCTGTTCGTTATGATTTTACCAACGATTACCTCAATGACGGTAGATACATTAAAGTCAGTTCCGAGACATTATCGAGAATCAGCATTGGCCATTGGTGCGACGCGTTGGCAAATGATTTATAAAGTTGTTTTGCGCGCAGCAACACCAGGTATTTTAACAGCAATCGTTTTTGGCATGGCGCGCGCCTTTGGTGAAGCGTTGGCGGTACAAATGGTTATTGGTAATGCGGCATTGATGCCACATAATCTCACGTCACCTGCTTCAACATTGACATCAATTTTAACTATGGGCATTGGAAATACTGTCATGGGATCGTTGCAAAACGATGTCTTGTGGACACTAGCCATGATCCTATTGCTGATGTCGTTGGTATTTAATTTGGTTGTGCGTGCTATTGGGCGTAGAGGAGAGATGAAATAATGAATGCAAAAACTGCAGATAAAATAGCAACCGGTGTGATTTATACGATTGCTGGGATTGTTGCGCTAATTTTGATTGCGATGCTTGCCTTTATTTTGGTACGAGGTGTCCCACATTTATCATGGCATTTTTTAACCTCACCAGCTAAAGCATTTGAAGCTGGTGGTGGTATTGGTATACAACTATTTAACTCGTTTTACTTGCTAATATTGGCTATGTTGATTAGTTTCCCGATTGCTTTAGGCGCAGCTATCTATTTGAACGAATATTCAAGAAAAGGCAGATTTACAACTATCGTTCGTACCGCAATTGAAATTTTGAGTTCTTTACCTTCAGTGGTAGTTGGTTTATTTGGATTTTTGATATTTGTTGTCCAATTTCGTTTTGGTTTTTCAATCCTATCTGGTGCGATTGCGCTAACATTCTTCAATTTGCCTTTGTTGACACGCTCGATTGAAACCAGTTTAGCACAAATTCCAAATCTACAACGTGAAGCCGGTTCCGCACTAGGTTTGTCACGTTGGGAAACAGTTATTCATGTTATTCTACCCGCCGCGGTACCATCAATTGTGACTGGTGTCGTCTTATCTGCAGGTCGTGTTTTTGGTGAAGCTGCTGCCTTAATTTATACTGCTGGACAATCTGCACCTGCATTAAACTTTTCCGATTGGAATCCGTTTAATATTTCGAGTCCTTTAAATCCTATGCGGCCTGCTGAAACCTTAGCTGTACACATTTGGAAAATTAATTCCGAAGGTATTATGCCGGACGTGAATGCCGTGTCTGCTGGTGCGTCAGCCGTGTTGATTATTGTTGTCCTGTTATTCAATTTGAGTGCACGTAAAATAGGGGCACAATTATACAAAAAGTTAACAAGTGCATAATAAAATCAAATTATGGTATTTAACATAGTTATGGAGAAAAAATGGCGAATAATATTGAATTAAAACCAGTAAGTGAACTTATCACTGAAAATATGCCAGAGCGCTATATTCATGATATGAGTACGGATAAACATGAAATTGCAATATCAACAAAAGATTTACAGGTGAGCTATGGCAATAATTTAGCTTTGAGCGAAGGCGATTTATCGTTTGAACGCTACAAAATTACTAGTCTCATTGGTGCATCGGGTTCTGGTAAATCAACTTTTTTACGGTCATTAAATCGTATGAACGATAGTGTTGCGACGGTTAAAGGTAACATTATGTATCGTGGCGTTGATATTAACACAAAGGCGATTGATGTCTATGAGATGCGACGTCATATTGGCATGGTTTTCCAACGGCCCAATCCGTTTGCTAAATCTATCTATAATAATATTACTTTTGCGCTGACGCAACGTGATCATTATACCAAACAAGAACTGGATGAAATTGTTGAAACCAGTTTGAAACAGGCGGCCTTATGGGATCAAGTTAAAGATGAATTGAACAAATCAGCTTTAGCTTTGTCAGGCGGACAAGCCCAGCGTTTGGTGATTGCACGTGCGTTGGCATTGAAACCGGATATTTTACTGTTAGATGAACCATCTAGTGCATTAGATCCTATTTCATCTGCACAAGTTGAAGATACGTTACTTAAATTAAAAAATCAGTATACAATTATTATTGTGACACATAATATGCAACAAGCCGCTCGAATTAGCGATTATACAGCCTTTTTCCATATGGGAAAAGTGATTGAGTATGATTTAACACGTAAAATTTTTACAAGACCAAAAGTTGCACTGACAAATGATTATATTTCGGGGAACTTCGGATGACAGATACTAAACGAGAAAATATACTTGAGACACGCGATGTTAAGCTATGGTATGGTCAAAAAGAAGCCTTACATGGCATTAATTTGAATTTCCCTCAAAAAGGGATTACAGCACTAATTGGGCCATCGGGATCAGGGAAATCAACCTATATAAGAGCGTTAAATCGTATGCATGATCTGGAAGATAATGTGACAGTTACTGGCTCTTTTAATTTTAATGGGACAGATATTTATGCACCAACAACAGATACCGTTGACTTACGTAAGCGAATTGGCATGGTGTTTCAACAACCTAATCCATTTCCATTTTCGATTTACGAAAACGTTGTTTTTGGACTTAAACTGGCTGGCATTAAGGATAAATCGGTACTGGATGAGGCGGTTGAAAAGTCGCTTAAGCAGGCTTCAATTTGGGAAGAAGTTAAAGATGATTTGCATAAATCTGCTCTCGGCTTGTCCGGGGGGCAACAACAGCGTGTGTCATTGGCGCGTGTCTTAGCAACAGCACCAGAGCTTTTATTGTTAGATGAACCAACATCAGCTTTAGATCCAGTATCGAGTCACAATATTGAAGAAACGCTATTGAATTTACGTGACGATTATGCGATGATTATTGTCACACACTCAATGTCACAAGCCTCGCGTATATCAGACCGGACTGCTTTCTTTTTAAATGGTGATCTTATTGAAGTGGATACCACTAAACATATTTTCTTGAACCCGCAAAGTCAAGAAACACAGGATTATGTCAGTGGGCGTTTCGGTTAATTATAGCGTTAATTAATAAATATACAGTCAGTTATGAAAAGGAGAAACAATATGCGACGATTATTTGATGAAGAATTAGCAGATTTAGACAATTCATTTACAGAAATGGGGATGCTTGTTGCACAAACCATTCAAAAATCAGTGCAATCATTTGTAGATCATGATCGCGAAGGTGCCAAAGCTATTTTAGAGAATGATCATCAAATTAACGAACGAGAAGCAGCTATTGAAAAGAAAACCTTTGAAATGATTGCATTGTATCAACCAGTCACAACTGATTTACGTGAAATTGTTACCATTTTGAAAGCTGTATCTGTTTTGGAACGTATGGGAGATCAAGCGCGCAATATTGCCAATTCCACCATTCGTGTTAAGGGCACAAAACATATTTCTAGTGTCGAGCAAGCACTTGGTGAAATGGGTGAGCAAGTCGCGCAAATGGTATCAACGGTTATGGACTATTATGTTAAAAATGATGCTTTAGGCGCTGAATCCATTGCTGAGGAAAATCAAACATTATCAAAACGTGCGGCTCAAGTTCGTTTTGATTCAGTTGAGGGTATGAAAGAAGATGCTGATTTGGTTGACTCAGCCGCTGATTACTTAGTGATTGCTGGTTATTTGAAACGCATTGGCGATTACACAACGGACATTGCTGAGTGGATTGTTTATAAGCGTACAGGTAAAATTATTGAATTGAATCCAGGATACAATTACTTCATTTAAGTTAGCGAAACGGTAAGAATTTTGTTGTCGTTGGGATAAGTAATAGTAAATCTAAACTAACGACTAGACGAAAGTTTAGTCGTTTTTATGTCTACTGGTGCAAAGTTTTGGTATAATAAAGGTATCGTGACATTAATCAGTAAGTGCATGATGTCAAGACATGAAGCGCTTACAAAATATATAGTAGGAGGGTCTATGCGTTTTTTTGCACGACTAGCGACGACAATGTTAGTTTTTTTGGTTATCTCATCACTTTTTTCAGATGCGTTCCGTGTTGATAACTGGGCGACAGCCTTAGGGGCATCCTTAGTACTGGCACTCTTAAACACGATTATTAAACCAATATTAACGATTCTGACTTTACCATTAACATTTTTAACATTTGGTTTATTCACAATTGTCATCAATGGTATCATGTTGGAAATAACTGCAGACCTTGTGGGTGGTTTTGACTTTTCGAGTTTTGGCTGGGCAATGTTGACAGCGATTATTCTATCAATTGTCAATACGGTATTGACACCTGATTTGCATGTACACGTAGAAAGAAAATAAAAATGGCACAAAATTCAGTCACAGTAAAACAATTAGTAAACAATACGCGTCTAGAAATTGTAGCAGGTGAACAATATTTAGAACGCATGATTACAACAGCAGATATTTCACGACCTGGACTAGAAATGACCGGTTATTTTAATTATTACGCACCGGAGCGTGTTCAGTTGTTAGGCATTACAGAAACTTCTTTTTCGGAACGCATGGGACACGAAGAATTACTGATGGTTTTTCGACGGATGGCCGATCCGTTAACACCAGCATTCGTTGTGTCAACAGGTTTGCCAATTTGTGATGAGCTCAAACAGGCAGCGAATGAAGCACAAATTCCAATCCTAACGTCAACGTTAACGTCATCACGTATTTTATCAAATATGACCTATTATTTAGGCGGTCAGTTAGCACCACGTGAGAATGTTCATGGCGTGCTTATTGATGTGCATGGTTTGGGTGTTTTGATCACTGGGGATGCGGGTATTGGCAAAACAGAAGCTGCTCTTGAACTCATTCAACAAGATAAAGCACGATTGGTTGCTGATGATCGTGTTGATATTTATCAAGAAGATGAAGAGCGCCTCATCGGAGAACCTAACGAAGTTTTACGTAATATGATGGAAATTCGTGGTGTCGGCATTATTGATGTGCAGCAAGTATATGGTGCAGTTTCTGTTCGGTCACATGCAACAATTGCGCTTAACATTCACTTATCAAATGGTAAAATTGGCGAAGCTAATTTTGATCGCTTAGGGAATGATAATGATACGCTAGAAATTTTAGGGGTCAAAATAAAACGCATGGTTGTGCCCGTAACACCAGGTCGTAACACGGCGAGTGTTATTGATGCGGCAGCGGTAAAGTTTCGTACTGCCAATATGGGTATTGATGCGCTGAAAACACTTGAAGAGCGTATGTCAGCAGAAATGGTGAAAAACGAAAAAATAGATTTGGAGAACAAACATGACTAAGATAGCTGTACTTGGTGCCGGGTCTTGGGGAACGGCATTGGCGAATACGGCAGCCGAAAATGGCCATGATGTACGTCTTTGGACACATAATCCAGGTCAAGTTGAAGAAATAAACCAGCAGCACACGAATTTGAAGTACTTACCTGATGCAACATTGGCTGATACCTTAGTAGCAACTAATGATATGGTTCGTGCGATTGAAGATGTCGAAATCGTATTAAGCGTTGTGCCAACCAAGGCCGTACGCGAGGTAGCCCAAAAATTAGCAACAGCCTTGAAAGAACAGGCACATACGGTGATTTTAGCACATGCAACAAAAGGACTAGAACAAGGCACATATAAGCGCATATCCGAAATGATTGCAGAAGAGGTACCAGAGGCATATCGGTCAGCGCTGGTTGTTATTTCTGGGCCATCACATGCTGAAGATGTTATCAAACATGATTTGACGGCAGTATCTATTGGTAGTTCGAACGAATCTGCGGCACAACTATTACAACGTGTTTTGTCAAATGATACTTTCCGTGCTTATACAAATCATGATTTACTTGGTTCAGAATTATTTGCAGCGTTGAAAAATATAGTAGCAATTGCTTCCGGTGCTTTAATTGGTTTAGGTTATGGGGTTAACGCCCAAGCAGCTTTATTAACAAGAAGCTTGGTTGAAATGCGCGCTTTAGGCTCAGCTATGGGTGCTAAAACAGAAACTTTATATGAACTTGCAGGTATCGGTGATTTAATTGTGACTGGTATGTCGCCAAATTCCCGTAATTATCGTGCTGGGTTTGGCTTAGGGCAAGGGAAAAGTTTACAACAGGTAACAGCGGAAATGGGTATGGTCATTGAAGGCGTAAATACAACGAAAGCTGTCTACGACTTTTCAAAAATCTATCACGTGGATATGCCAATCACGGATGCAGTTTATCAAGTTTTATATAAAAATGAACCTTTGCGCGAAGTGATTGCGGATTTGATGGCTAGACCATTGAAATCTGAAGATTAACTTGTAAGCATGAACTAACGAATACGAAAGAGAGTAATTAATAATGAAGCCAGTACGTAAAGCAATTATCCCTGCAGCAGGACTTGGGACCCGTTTTTTGCCTGCTACAAAGGCATTAGCAAAAGAAATGTTACCTATTGTTGATACACCAACAATAGAATATATTGTACGCGAAGCCATTGCTTCGGGTATTGAAGATATTGTGATTGTTGATGGCAAATCAAAACGTTCAATTGAAGATCATTTTGATTCAAATCCTGAATTGGAAAATAATTTGCGCGATAAAGGCAAGGATGAATTACTAAAAATTGTGCAAGAAACAACAGATATTAATATGTATTTCATCCGTCAATCTCATCCTAAGGGACTTGGTGATGCTGTTTTGACAGCGAAGGCCTTTATTGGTGATGAACCCTTTGTTGTCCTACTTGGGGATGATTTGATGGAAGATGATGTGCCGTTAACTAAACAGTTAATTGAACGTTATGAAGAAACTGGTGAATCAACTTTGGCTGTTATGAAAGTGCCACATGATCAAGTTTCTGAATATGGCGTGATTGATCCAGCAGCGGAAGCCTCTGATGGCTTGTATCGTGTAAAGTCATTCGTCGAAAAGCCAAAACCAGAAGATGCGCCATCAGATTTGGCGATTATTGGCCGTTACTTATTGACACCTGAAATTTTTGAAGAGTTGGAAAACACAAAACCCGGTAAAGGAAATGAAATCCAATTAACAGATGCGATTGACTCACTAAATAATCGTCAGCATGTTTATGCGCATGAGTTTAAGGGTAGTCGTTATGATATTGGCTCAAAAATTGGATTTTTGGAAACTAATATCGAATTTGGGTTAAAGCATCCACAAACAAAAGACCAATTACGTGCCTATATTAAAGAATTAGCAGCTAAACTTTAAGAAAAAATCTGTGTGAGCTGTAAGACAGGCAAGTTGAAAAATGTGTTGTGTAGCAATAAAAACCAAGACTTTTTGCTCGACAAATTGTGGCAACACGTGTAGAATTAAATGTACAAAAAGTAAGTGAAATGAGGTCTACTGAATGGAAAAAGATAAGCAGTATGATGTTGTGATTATCGGTGCAGGACCTGCCGGAATGACAGCTGCTACCTATGCTTCGCGCGCAAATCTATCTGTTTTGATGTTGGATCGCGGTATTTATGGTGGTCAAATGAATAACACGGCTGAGGTTGAAAATTATCCGGGGTTTGAGTCGATTTTAGGACCAGATTTGTCGGAGAAAATGTATGCTTCTTCAATGCGATTTGGCGCAGAATATGGTTTTGGCACAGTAGAAAGTATTGAAATTGACGGTCATAACAAAATCATTAACACTGACATGGATCGTTATATTGCTAAAACTATTATTATTGCAACCGGTTCAGAACATGTGCATTTAGGTGCAGATGGTGAAGAAGATTATCAAGGCCGTGGCGTAAGTTATTGTGCCGTATGTGATGGCGCTTTTTTCCGCGATGAAGATGTTGTTGTGGTTGGTGGTGGTGATTCGGCCATTGAAGAAGGGCTGTATCTAACAAACTTGGCAAAGTCAGTCACTGTATTACATCGTCGTGATAAACTACGTGCGCAACAGATTATCCAAGATCGCGCTTTTGCTAATGACAAAATGTCATTTATCTGGCACACGGAAGTGGTGGAAATTACTGGTGATAGTGATAAAGTCACTGGCGTTCGTGTGATTAATAATCAGACACAAGAAGTATCTCAAATTGATGCAAGTGGTGTCTTTGTGTATGTTGGGCTAGAACCTAATACACGCGGTTTAGAAAGTTTAAATATTACCAATGATGAGGGCTGGATAATAACTGATGATCAAATGAGGACAACGATTCCTGGTATTTTTGCAGTTGGGGATGTACGCGCCAAAGATTTGCGTCAAATTACAACAGCTGTTGGTGATGGTAGTATTGCCGGACAAGGTGTGTATGATTACATTAGTGCCTTACCAGTTGTAGAAAATGAACAGGTAGTATAGTATTTTTAAAAGACAAATTTTTTAAAATTTGTCTTTTTTATTGATTTCTTTTTTTATTAATAATTACCATTTATTTCTCATAAAAGCAGCGTTAACCTAACAATATTAATTTTTGAAAAAAACTGAAAATTTCTGAAAACAAGCGTCCTTAATTTACATGTTGGAAATCGTTTGACATTTAAGGTGCAAGCGGTTACAATTATTTGTGTCAAGTTGCACAAGAAGAATTGTTTTTTAATAAAAAAAGGAACCGGTTCTATTAAAGAGAACTCTAGGAGAAGATCATGCAAAGTCAGGATAAATGGATTACTAAAATTGCGTTTTTAGGTGTATCCTTCATGTTAACTAGCGCGTATGCAATCAATGGGGCAATGCCTCAAATGACGAAGGCGTTAGGCGTCTCAGCAACACAAGTACAGGCGCTAGCGACGACACCGTCGATTGTGGTGACCGTGTTTGTTTTACTTAGTTCATTTATTTCAGCAAAATTAGGTGACAAAAGAACAATCATGCTAGGTATGCTTTTAGTTGGATTTGCTGGTATTGTACCTTTCTTTGTCACATCATATCCAGTCATTCTTGTATCCAGAATGGTCTTGGGTGCTGGATTTGGTATCTTTAACTCATTAGCTGTGTCAATGATAGCTGTCATGTATCAAGGGCAAACACGTGCTACCATGCTTGGTTGGCGTGCAGCAGTGGAACAGATTGGTCAAGCTGTCTTGACTTTTATTGCTGGCTTGCTTTTAAATTTTGGTTGGCAAACAACATTTTTGGTTTATCTATTAGCTTTTCCAATCCTGTATCTTTTCTATATTCGCGTACCAGACACAACAGAAATGTTGGCCGCTGATCAGAAGAAAGACAAAGCAACACAGATTCAAAAGCATGCCCCTCAAGATATTAGCCCCTTAGTTTGGGTATTAACATTATTTGCAGCATTTATAGTCATTGACTATATGGCGATTCAATTGAGTTTCCCATTTATGGCACAAAACTTAGGTGTTAGTGGCCTGCTTGTTTCAACAATTTTGTCACTTATGTTGGTTGCAGCGATGGTGGGTGGTCTTGTATATGGTGGTATGCAAAAGTTATTTGGACGTTTTACGTTACAAATTGGTTTGCTGCTGATGGTGTTATCTAATGCCTTAGTCGCATTTTCAAACGGTAATTTTGTTATGTTGACAATTGGTGTATTATTAATTGGATTCCCAATGCAGTTAATCTCACCATTTATCTTTAGTCAATTACCTAATTTAGCGCCCTTAAAAAAGCAACCATTTGTGACATCTATTGTCTTGATTGGATTTAATGTCGGTGTCTTCGTTGAACCCTTTGTATTATCATTACTAGCCAAGATAATGGGAAATGATACAAGTAGTGTGTCTGAAGCAGCTTATACGACAATCCCATTACTTGGAGTGATTTTACTCATTATTGCTGGTGTCACCTTCGTGACAAATCGTAAACGCGCTTAAAAAAATATCACGTGTCAAAATTTGCGCCTTTAGGCGGCGCATTATAAGTAACCTTAAATTTATTGTCATCTATCAAACGTTTATATAAGGAGAACGGAAAATCATGAAAAAACTGACAAATGAAGCGATGTTGATCACATACGCGGATTCACTTGGCAAGAACTTGAAAGAATTGAATCAAGTGTTATCTAATGAACTTAATGGTGTTGTAGGTGGCGTCCACGTCCTACCATTTTTCCCATCAACAGGGGACCGTGGTTTCGCTCCTGAGCAATATGAGACAGTTGATCCTAAATTTGGTGATTGGTCAGATGTTGATAAGTTAGCAGAAAAGTATTACTTAATGTTTGACTTTATGTTGAATCATATTTCGCCACAATCAAAGTACTTCCAAGACTTTTTAGAAAAGAAAGAAGCATCAGAATATTATGATATGTTCTTGAAATATTCTGATTTCTGGCCAGAAAATCGGCCAACAGATGCTGATATTGATTTGATTTATAAGCGTAAGGACAAGGCGCCTTTTGCACCTGTAACATTTGCTGATGGTACAACTGATCAAGTTTGGAATACATTTGGTGATCAACAAATGGATTTGGATGTTACGAAAGAAGTAACAAAAAAATTCATCAAAGATTCACTTGTTAATTTGTCACATCATGGTGCGTCAGTTATCCGTTTGGATGCCTTTGCTTATGCAATTAAGAAGTTAGATACAAATGACTTTTTCGTTGAACCAGAAATTTGGGCTATTATAGATGAAGTTCGTGAAATATTAGCAGCAGAAGGCTCAGAAGTATTGCCTGAAATTCATGAACATTACAAGATTGTACGTAAGATTACTGATCATGATATGTACTCATACGACTTTGCATTGCCATTGATTACATTGTATTCATTGTACTCAGGTAAGACAGAACGCATTGCTGACTGGTTGCGTCAAAGCCCAATGAAGCAATTTACAACGTTGGATACACACGATGGTATCGGTGTTGTTGATGCCAAAGATTTGTTGACACAAGAAGAAACTGATTTCACAACTGAAGAAATGTATAAAGTTGGCGCAAATGTGAAAAAGATTTTCTCTTCAGCTGCATATAACAACTTGGATATTTATCAGATCAACACAACTTACTATTCAGCATTGGGTAACGATGATGCTGCTTACTTATTGGCTCGTGCGGCACAAATATTTGCACCTGGTATCCCACAAATTTATTATGTTGGTTTGCTTGCTGGTGAAAATGATATTGCACTTTTGGAAAGCTCAAAAGAAGGTCGTAATATTAACCGTCATTATTATGACTTGGCTGAAATTGCTGAAACAACAAAGCGACCAGTTGTTTCGAACTTGTTTGACTTGTTGCGTTTCCGTAACACAAGTTCAGCCTTTGATTTAGACGGTTCAATTGAAGTGACAAATGATGGCGAAAATGAATTGACAGTATCACGGACATCAGCTGATGGTAAAACAACTGCTGTGTTAGATGCTAACTTTGCAACAAAACGCTTTACTGTGACTGAAAATGGTAAAGAAATATTTACGACAAAGTAATTGTGTCAACTAAAGCGCCTAGGCGCTTTTTTATTATCATAAAAGTATGATGAATTGCTAGCATTAGTAAGCAGGTATTTAACTTAGTTACGCGAAAATAAGCAAATTTTGTTATAATAAGTTTAGAATAAAATAGGAGAAAATCATGAGCTATCAAGAAAGTTTAGCACAATGGCAGAACGTTGAATTGCCTGATTATTTGGCCAAGGATTTGACGACATACACACCTGAACAAGAAGAAGACGCGTTTTATCAAAATTTGAGTTTTGGTACCGCTGGTATGCGTGGTATTTTGGGTGCTGGTACAAACCGCATGAATATTTTCACGGTGCGTCAAGTAACAGAAGCGTTGGCACGTTATATTGATGCACAAGGTGAGACAGCCAAAAACAGAGGCGTTGCTATTAGCTTTGATTCAAGACACTTTTCACCTGAATTTGCTTCAGATGCAGCCCGTGTCTTATCTGCTCATAATATTAAGTCATATTTATTTAGCAGTTTACGGCCAACACCTGAATTATCATTTGCAGTGCGCGAACTCGGCACATTTGCAGGTATTATGATTACTGCATCGCATAATCCTAAGGAATATAATGGTTATAAGGTGTATGGCGAAGATGGCGGACAGATGGTACCAGAAGCTGTTGATGCAGTTGTCAGTGAATTGGACAAAATTACCGATATATTTAATATTGCATTGGATACAACAGATAAACAGGTACAAGTCATTGATTCAGAAATTGATGATAAATATTTAAAACAGATAGCAACAATCACAGTTGATGCTGATTTAGTTGCTAAAGAAGGCGCTTCATTGAAGTTTGTGTACACGCCATTACATGGCACAGGTCAGTATATAGGTGAAAAGGCGCTACAACAAGCTGGATTTACAAATTATTCAATTGTTAAAGAGCAGGCAATTATTGATGGTGATTTTCCGACTGTTAAAAAGCCCAATCCTGAAGATGCTGCTGCGCTAGAGATGGCAATTGCTTATGCTAAACGAGATGGGGCTGATGCTGTGGTGGCAACTGATCCCGATGCTGATCGTATGGGTGCGGCTGTTAAATTGTCAGATGGTACTTTTCAAGTTTTGACTGGTAACCAAATTGCCGCTGTTTTGGTTAATTACTTATTAACTGCTAAGAAAAATACCAAGACGCTGCCTGATAATGGCGCCATTGTAACGTCAATCGTTTCGTCGCGTTTCGCATCAAAAGTTGCGGCCAGTTTTGGCGTAACAACAACTGATGTCCTAACAGGATTCAAGTATATTGCAGCAACGATTGACGAATATGAAGCAACCAAAGAACGGACATTTTTATTTGGTTTTGAAGAAAGTTTTGGCTACCTAGTTAAGCCATTTGCACATGATAAAGACGCCATTCAAGCGTTAGTCTTGTTTGCCGAAGTAGCAGCTTATTACAAGTCACAAGGTAAAACATTTGCAGACGGTTTGCAAGAATTATTTGAGAAGTTTGGTTATTTTGAAGAAAAGACAATTAGTCTTGATTTCCCGGGTATTCATGGTAATGATGAGATGGGTGGAATTATTTCAAAGTTCCGTGACAATCAACCTGCGACAATTGGTGGTTTGAAAGTAATGCGCACACAGGATTTTGCAACTGCGACTGAAACAACCGTTAACGGTGAAATAACGACGTTACCACAACCAAAAGCCAATGTATTAAAGTACTGGCTTGAAGATGGTTCATGGGTCGCTATTCGACCTTCAGGTACTGAACCAAAGTTGAAATTCTATATTGGTGTTGAATCTGATTCACAAGTAGCGTCACAGGCTAAAATTGATGTCATGACAGAAGATTTGATGTCATATACGAAGTAATGATAGACAATCAACAAATAATTTGATACAATTAAAAAAGGCTTGAAGGCCATATTAACGCTAATCCGCTGTGCGTTTAGCCTAAGGGCAAGTGTAAGATTATCGACTAGGAGAATTACCAATGCGTCAAAATAGTATTTTAGAAAACATTACATCAGTACAATTACGTTCTGATATGCCTGATTTCCGCGCCGGTGACACTGTTAAAGTGTTCGCCAAAATTGTTGAAGGTTCACGTGAACGTATTCAATTATTTGAAGGTGTTGTTATCAAGCGTAAGGGTGCTGGTATTCAAGCAACATACACTGTTCGTAAAATTTCATCTGGTGTTGGTGTTGAGCGTACATTCGCTTTACATTCACCACGTGTTGAAAAAATTGAAGTTATTCGCTTTGGTGCAGTACGTCGTGCCAAGTTGTACTACTTGCGTGCATTACAAGGTAAAGCAGCTCGTATCAAAGAACGTCGTCGCGACGTTTAATCTGCTTAAAAAACATCCATTTGGGTGTTTTTTTAGAGTCTAAAATAAGTGTGGCATGGTGCTATAGTCATGCGTGGTATGATGAACGTCATGATGTAATATTTATGTAACGAAACAGCAAAACTGATGATATCTAAACAAGTCGTTAAGGGTATATAATTAAAACATACTCGAATAATATTTGAGTTTCATTACTCCCCTAGTAATGTTTCAATCAGCCCCCCAATTACTGATTGATTTAACTGATAACTTCGGTTATCGCCCCCCTGACCATGCCCTCTTCGGTCAGGGGTTTTTTTATGTGTTAAATTATTGTGAACTTAATTATAAGTAGGTAAACGAACTGGTGTTCGTTATGTTAAAATAATTGTATGGTAGAGTTTATGATTACAAATGATACGCGAAAAATTTTGCACGTTGACCTTGATGCGTTTTATGCGCAGATTGAAATGCGTGATAACCCGAAACTGCGACATAAATCATTAATTATAGCACGTAACCCTGAAGAAACAGGTGGGCGAGGTGTGGTAGCAACAGCTAATTATGCTGCAAGAAAACTAGGTATTCATTCAGCTATGAGCGCCTCTGAAGCAAAACAATTGGCACCCGATGGTGTGTTTTTAACCCCTGATTTCACTAAATATAAAGCTGTCTCTGACCAAATTCATGATGTTTTTCACACGTTTACCAAAAAAGTTGAACCGGTAGCGTTAGATGAAGCATACCTTGACCTGAGTGATTTAACGTCGTCAGGTTCAATGGAGGCAGCGCATATTAGACACGAAATTTTAAGAGTGACTGGCCTCACAAGTTCTATTGGTATTTCACATAATAAGCTGTTAGCAAAATTGGGATCCGAATACAATAAACCAAATGGTGTCACGGTGATCACATCACAAAATATGTTGCCGTTTCTTGATGCGTTAGCTATTGCCGATTTTCGTGGGGTAGGGAAAAAAACATATGAAAAATTTAAACAGTTAGATATTAAAAACGGGGCAGATTTAAGAACAATGTCGTATGATGAATTACGCGCACAGTTTGGGAAAATTGGGGAACATCTATATTATCAGGCCCGTGGCGTTCATTTTGGTGAGGTTCAATGGCAACGGCAACGGCAATCTATTGCTAAAGAGGAGACATATGATCATTTTTTACGCAATGAATTCGATATACAATACGAATTTAAAAAATTGGTTGTTGCTTTGATCAGTACGTTGAAGACACATGGTCTGGTTGGTAGAACACTTAATATTAAAGTGCGTGATGATGAATTCAACACCAAAACACGTGCGATCACGCGTGAGACACCATGGCCTTTGTCGGAAGATCTATTCGTTGACAATGCTCAGAATGTTTTTGATGATATGATAACGTTGCCGTTTTCAATTCGAATGTTAGGCGTTTCAATGAGTAATTTACAATCTAGCGCTTTTGAGGAAATGACGTTGTTTTAAACGTGATATACTAGGTGTTGACATATTAAATTTAAATACACTTGTGTAAAAATAGAAAGATAGAATTATGGCAACGATTGAAGAACAGATACTGCAACAAATTAAAAAGTACGACACAATTATTATTCACAGGCATCAGCGACCAGATCCTGATGCTTTTGGCTCACAACTTGGTTTAAAAGCTATCTTACAAGCGAGTTTTCCTGAAAAACGTGTTTATGCAGTTGGTAAAGCTGTTCAAGGACTATCATGGATGAACGAAAATGAAACGTTCATGGATGATATTCCTGATAAAGCATATAAAAATGCGCTAGTCATTATGGTTGATACGGCTAATGCACCGCGCATTGATGATCAACGTTGGCCGAATGGGTTAGAAACAATTAAAATTGATCACCATCCAAATGATGAGCCATACGGTGATTGGCAATGGGTTAAACCAGGGCACTCTGCAACCAGTACAATGATTTATGAGTTTTATGAAGGACTTAAAGATCAAGGGTTAGTAATGACTGACGCGGCAGCGCGGTTGCTTTACATTGGTATTGTAGGTGATACGGGCCGCTTCATGTATGGTATGGATAAGGAAACTTTTCGTGTCGTATCAGAATTATTTAATTATAAATTTAATTATGAAGATGTGCACCATAGTATGGAGACAATCACTGAAAATGCGGCTAAATTATCGGGATACGTCTTACAAAATTTAACCATTTTGCCTTCTGGATTTGCTTATATCGTGTTAACGAAGTCATTAGTTCAAAAATTCAATTTGGGAGAATCTGGCACAGCATTTGTTGTGCCACTGCCTTCAAAAATAGATAAAGTTAAGGCTTGGGCTATTTTTGAGGAGCAAGATGAAGGTAACTATCGCGTACGTTTACGATCAAGAACGATTGTCATTAACAAAATTGCAAACCAATTTGAAGGTGGCGGACATCCAATGGCATCGGGTGCTTGGGCACAAACTGCACAAGATGTTGATCGTTTAATAAGTATTGTTGATATGGCATTAGTTAAAAAATATGGTGTCGAAAAAGCAACTCAGGCAATAACTGAGCAGACTGAAAGTAGAGAAAATTGATGGCAGAAACTGCAAACCAATTTGGACAATTTAACTTAAAACCAGAAATTATTTCGGCTTTGACCGCAATTGGGTTCACACAACCAACACCGGTTCAAGCTAAGCTCATTCCTAGTATTTTACAAGGTAATGATGTTGTGGGACAATCTCAGACTGGTTCTGGGAAAACACATACATTTTTGATACCAATATTGAATCAATTACTGCAAGATAAGCAGTACGTGCAGGCTGTGATCACAACGCCTTCACGTGAGTTAGCCGCACAAATTACTAAGGCAGCTAAAGATTTTGCGGAAAATTGGTCACAAGATGTGACTATTTCAGAGTTCGTCGGTGGTACGGACAAAATGCGACAAATTAAGCAACTTGAAAAAGGTCAACCCCAACTTGTTATTGGCACACCAGGTCGTATTAAAGACTTGGTGTCAACGGGTGCTTTAAAGTTACATGCTGTGCATACATTGGTTGTTGATGAAGCTGATATGACGCTTGACATGGGATTCTTGAGTGAAGTAGACTTTATCGCCGGTGCGATGCCAGATAAATTGCAAACTTTGGTATTCAGTGCAACGATGCCCGAAAAGTTGAAACCATTTTTGAAGAAGTATTTGGACAATCCACAGTTTGAATCAATTCCTGTATCAACAGTTATTGCTGATACAATTGATAACTGGCTACTTGCAACAAAGTCTAAAGACAGGAATGATGTTATTTATCAAGTGTTATCAATTGGTAATCCTTATTTGGCTTTGGTATTTGCTAATACCAAGGAACGTGCAAAAGAAATTGCTTCTAATTTGCGTGGTCGCGGTTTGAAAGTAGCAGAAATACATGGCGATATTGAACCACGTGAGCGACGCCGTGTGATGAAAGCTATTCAGAACTTAGAGTTTCAATATGTTGTAGCAACCGACTTGGCTGCACGAGGCATTGATATTGAAGGTGTATCACATGTTATCAACGATGATATTCCAGATGAATTAGAGTTCTTTGTTCATCGTGTTGGGCGAACTGGCCGTAATGGTTTGTCTGGTCTAGCGATTACTTTATATGGTCCTGATGAAGAACAAGAGGTTGCTGAATTAGAAGCGCTTGGTATTAACTTTAAAGCCAAGCAAATTAAAGATGGCGAAATTGTTGAAGTTAAAGACCGTCGCGCACGTAAACAACGTGTAGCAACGACCAAGAAGTTAGACCCAACGATGGTTGGCATGGTTAAAAAGAAGAAAAAGATAGTTAAACCTGGTTATAAGCGCCGAATTAAATCAGCCATTCAACGTAAAGATCAAATGGATCGCCGTATTTCAAAGCGAGAAGAAATGCGCGCCACGCGTAAAGAAAATAAAAAACGTGGTGATAGATAATATTAAAAAATAAGACAACGCAATTGCGTTGTCTTATTTTTTAGCGGCGATCGCGACGAGAAAGTGGGGAGAGAACATTAGATTGGATAATCTTTACGACTTCGGGATTATCTGGCAGACTGGAGTGTTGTGCGTTGTCACCGGTAACTGTAATTTGCGTGTATGATTTAACCTTTTTTTGGTAAATATACTTTCCAGCAGTGACACTTTGAATTGGAACAATACCATCGTCTGTGTAATCTTCAGTGCCAGCAACAGAATACATGGCCAGATTACTTGGTAATTTGTTGTTTCCTTGAATAAAATCTTTAAGCATTTCAGTACGACGTTGTAAAGACGTTTCTGAAAAATTAAAAGGGGAACCTAATGTCATCAATGTTGGGATTGAAAAAGTGTTGCTGTCATAATATTTTTCTAAAAAATCGGTCCATATTAAACCACCGTTTGAATGACCAACAGCGGCAAATGTTCTGAAGTGGTAGCGTTCTTGCAAGGAATTAAGCGCGCTTGTCAACCACTGTGTTTGTTTTTTGATATTGCTGTAACCATCTTTGTTGTTTTGAAAACCAATAATAATAAACGGTTGACGATCATTAGCGTTGATACTACCGTGGTATACAAGTGCACCGTCTTGATTAACTTGAACTTTTAAAATGCTGTGCGTTTGGCCATTGGCATTAATGGTTGATAATAAGTTATCAAAACGATTAACGGTAGCGCTCGATCCAGGGATAAAAATAACTGGCGTCATGCGTGAATTTTGGATTTTAGATTGACTCGTGCTTGTTTGTGCAACCCAATGTTGACCGTAAAATCCTAAAACAACCATGAATAAGAGACTTAAAATTAGAATTATTTTATTTTTCATTAGAATCCTCCGTCATAAGACGATGTATAAATGGCCGGTAAATTAGTAAGGATAGCATGAAAATGAGTATCGCAAGGATAGTTGACCGAATAGGGGTATTGCTTGCAAGTGTTGGCAGCAAGGTATTCGGCAGGTTATTTGGTGTGAGAAAAACAACAGGCTGAACAAGATGGCTGGCCACAGCAATATAGCTGATTAACAAACTCGAGACATTAACGAGTAACATAGGCACTAACATAAGTGGTCTTAAAAATAAGGGTAAACCGGCGTAAAGTAAGAAATTATTATCAAATAAACTAGGAATCCATGATAAAATGCCTAAACGTTTGTACTTTTTGGACACTGCAAATAATAATAAAACGTTGAGTGCTAAAGTGTTACCAACACCACCAAATAAGCTAAACGCACCATAAATACTATACAAATTTTCAGGAAAAGGGAGTGTTGACAGGCCATGTGTCAGCATGGCATCTAAATTTGATATCACGGGATTAAGAGTTGTTTGATTACCAGTGAGTTCTGGTGGCAACGAAAATCCAAGTAAAAACAGCATGGGTGACAAAATAGCAATCAGCAATAACCCAGAGAATGTTGTAAAGAAGGTTTGAGACAACAGGTTTGATATGATTGTTAGCATGCGTGGAAAGCGGCAGACAATATGAAGTAATAAATTGATTGCTATAATTGTCATAGCCCAGATTAAATATTTAAAACTAAACGGGGAAGCATTGGGCGTAAAGTGGTGATAGTACCAATAATACGTGCGGCAACTTAACAGGGTTATGAGTGTGATAAGCAAGTATTGAGTCGCAATGTAAGCTGGTAATTGACTTTTTTCAAAAAGCAATAGGTAGATTGCGATGAAATTGGTTATAACTGGCAATGTCGTATTTTGGATGCCTCTGTTGGTTAAATAATGATGCGTTAAGCCAATCACAAAAACCATAGCTACGGCCATATCAAGATTAGATAAAATGAGTCGTGAATGATCGGTTATGGTATCTGGCAACACAGGGTAATTGCTAAAAAGGTTGGCGAACAAGGCGTCAGGCGAAATAGCTAATTTTAAAAGTAGCCGAAAATAGACATCAATTGCCAAAATTGGGATAGATTGTTGGATAGCAATTGCTATTGCCTGCAAATCAGGTCGGCGGTATAAGGCACTATCCCAGTGCTGTGCGGTGTTGACCAAACGATTAAACATGGGGTCCCTCCAGTAGGTGTAAAAATAGTTGTATTGCAATAATTAGACGGTACTTTTAAAAAGTTTGTGCTATAATAGCTATAAATGTTTTTATAGTATTGCGACAAACTACTATGTTGATTATACATTAAATCACAGATACGGGGGTAACGTGAAATGATTAAACAATTTTTTCAGCGACCGATTATTAATTTTATTAGTCGGACGCTATTTTATTTTGTGATTATTTTAGCGCTGATATACCTTTACAGCTATTCAGGCGTGGGCGAAAGTCACTTTATTTACAACGAATTCTAACTTAGGGAAATTAATATGATTATTGAAAATATCATGACAGCAATCGACAGCATTGCGCAAACGCAAGGGCATACAATTGCTTATGATGAATTGGGAAACACACACACGTACGAGCAACTTAAAACTTATTCTGATAGTTTAGCGGCATTTATAGAAAACTTACCTATTGCTGATAAAGCACCAATTATGGTTTATGGGGGACAACAATTTGAAATGATTGCCAGTTTCTTAGGTAGTGTTAAATCGGGTCATGCCTATGTGCCTGTTGATATTAATTCAGCCGATGAGCGCTTAACAGACATTATAAACATAGGTAAACCAGCGTTAGTTATTGCCGTTGATGATTTACCAATAGAAATCACTGGTGTACTAGTAATTAAACAGGCACAATTGGCCAACATTTTTAATACAGTAAGCAATTTCAACATGACAAAGCCTGTTGTTGGTGATGAAAATTTCTACATTATCTTTACATCAGGCACAACTGGTAAACCAAAAGGTGTGCAAATCTCACATGATAATCTTGTGAGTTTTGCCAGTTGGATACTAGGGGATGACTTTAATTGGCAAGCTGGAAGCAATATGTTATCCCAGCCACCGTATTCATTTGACTTGTCGGTGATGGATTGGATACCAACTTTATTAGCAAAAGGTACTTTAAAGGCTTTGCCAAAAGAAGCAGCTGATGATTTTAAAACATTGTTTAAGACATTGCCAGGACTTGAGTTACATAAGTGGGTATCAACGCCGTCTTTTGCGGATGTGGCATTGCTTGATCCGGAATTTACACAAACAAATCATCCAAATCTTGATGCTTTCTTCTTCTGTGGCGAAGTTTTGACAACAACAACGGCACAAAAGTTACTTGAACGTTTTCCAGAAGCGCAGGTTTATAATACTTATGGGCCTACTGAAGCAACGGTTGCGGTCACAGGATTACCAATTACAAAAGAAATTATTGCAAGTCATGATAAAATGCCGATTGGCTATGTTAAATCTGATACAAAGATTATTATTCAAGATAGCGACGGGATTGCAATAACTGATGACCAAGCAGGTGAAATTGTTATCGCTGGCCCTTCAGTGTCGAAAGGATACTTAAATAACCCTGAAAAAACGGCAGCATCATTTACCATTATTAATGGGCAACGAGCCTATAAAACTGGTGATTTAGCAACACGTGATGCGAATGGGTTACTGCATTATAAAGGACGTAGTGACTTTCAAATCAAGTTACACGGCTTCCGAATTGAGTTAGAAGAAGTTGCACAGCAGTTACAACAAAGTCAATGGGTAGAGCAAGCAGTTGCTGTACCTAGATATGATGCTGACGGTAAAGTGAAACAATTATTAGCCATTATCGTAGCTAAAAATAATGATTTTGAGAAACCTATATTGCTAACCAACGCGATTAAATTAGAGCTTGAAAATATTATGATGCCATACATGGTACCCGGCCGATTTATGTATCGTGACGTATTACCACTGACGCCGAATGGTAAAATTGATCTCAAGGGGTTGATTACTGAGGTGAACGGCAATGCTTAATATACAACCTTATGCTGACCCAAAGTATTTTATTATTTTGTTACTCGCGTTATTACCAGTCGCAATTGGTTTATATTTTGGTAGACGATTAAATTGGTATGAAGTTATTGTCTCCATCGTGTTTATCTTTTTAATGTTTGATGGTCATAAATATCATGAAGGCTTTGCATTAATTAGTTACATGATTTGGCAATGGTTGTTAGTATGGGCGTATACGCTGTACCGTAAGAAAAGTAATCAAGCAATGATTTTTTATGGTGCTGTTGTATTAGCTATACTGCCTTTGGTTTTGGTCAAGATAGCGCCAGGTGCACATTGGACACATGTGACATCATTACTTGGATTTATGGGTATTTCATATTTAACTTTTCGTTCGGTAGCTATGATTATGGAAACGCGAGATGGCTCAATTAAAGATTTTAATCCTTGGCTGTTCTTGCGTTTTATGCTCTTTATGCCGACAATATCATCAGGACCAATTGATCGTTATCGTCGTTTTATTAAAGATATCACAACTGTACCAGATCGTGCGAAGTATATCAGCATGCTTGAAAAAGCAGTATGGTATTTCTTTCTAGGATTTCTGTACAAATTTGTCTTGTCATATATTTTAGGTACCTTGCTCTTACCGCAAGTTGAGAATTTAGCTATGTTATCAGCAGCCACACATCATGGTTGGTCATGGTGGTTAATACCAGTGATGTATACTTATGGCTTAGATTTGTTCTTTGATTTTGCTGGTTATTCATTGTTTGCTGTCGCGACAAGTTATGTGATGGGCATTGAGTTACCAATGAACTTTAACAAGCCTTTCTTATCAAAAAATTTGAAAGACTTTTGGAATCGCTGGCATATGTCATTATCATTTTGGTTCCGAGACTATATCTTCATGAGACTTGTTTTTTTGATTATGAAAAAGAAGTGGTTCAAGAATCGTGTGACAGTTTCAAATATCGCATACATTGTTAATATGCTAATTATGGGTTTTTGGCACGGATTGCATTGGTATTATATCGCATATGGTCTATTCCATGGTGTTGGTTTAGTTATTACGGATGTATGGCTACGCTATAAGAAAAAACATAAAGTCCCACAAAATAAATTCACAGATGCAATTGCAATTGTGATAACGTTCAATGTGGTGATGGTTAGTTTCTTGTTGTTTAGTGGATTTTTGGATACATTATGGTTTAAATAATAGCATTTAAAAGAAAGAGGAAATAATAATGGCAGTAAAAGAAGAAGTAATCGATATTTTAAACACAATCATTGGTGAAGATATCACTGATCAAATGGATGATGATTTTTTTGATAGTGGGTTACTTGATTCAATGGCAACCGTTGAATTGTTACTCGACTTGGAAAGCAAGTTTAGCATTCAAGCACCAGTATCAGAATTTAACCGTGACGAATGGAATACGCCTAATAAAGTGATTGCCAAAGTTGAATCTTTGATTGGGTAGTCACCATGAAAAAACGGGGGTTATGGTGGGTTTTTGGGCCAGTAGTGGTCGCTTTTGTGTTGGTTTTTGCATTATTTTTAGCGCCTTTTTCCTTAAATCACATCACACATAAAGATGTACGTGAAGCATCGGTTTCTTTTTCCAAGAATACCTTTAAGGGGGAAGCCGTAAAAACAGCGGCGTTTAGTGACCATTCGAAACGCTATGTCCCTTTTTTTGGTTCAAGTGAGCTTTTGCGTTTGGATACGATGCATCCTTCGATGTTAGCTGCGAAGTACCATCGAAATTATCAGCCATTTTTATTAGGGCAAGCTGGAACAGAATCGTTGACGCATTACTTAGGTATGCAGGAGATGACGCCTGCATTGCATAAAAAGCAAGCAGTTTTTGTTATTTCACAGCAATGGTTTACTAAAAAGGATACAAAGTTATTCTTTCCTGAATTTTATTCACCGTTACAAACGGTAGATTGGTTACGTAATATCAATGATATTACGCCAACAGATCGCTTCATCGCAGGGCGTTTGTTGGAACAGAGTCAGGTTAAAGATAATCGGTTTTATGCACGACTGATTACTAAAATTAATGATAATCAGTCTTTGTCGCGCACTGATAGAAACTTATTGAACTTACGACATCGGACATTATTGCGTGAAGATCAATTGTTTTCAAGTTTCTCGCGATCGACAAATTGGTCTAAACGTGTGACACCTGCACTTAAAAAATTACCAAGTCAAGATAATTCATCAGTCTTATTACGAGAAGCTACTAAAATTGGTGAGCATGAGACAACAAACAATCAATTTCAGATTAAAAACTCATTTTACAGTTACCGTGTTAAAATGCGTTTAAAACAGTTAGCTGACTCGCAGAAAACTTTTGATTATCGTCAATCTGATGAGTATGCTGATTTTCAAGCAGTGTTAGCAGAATTTGCAAAACAACATACAGATGTATTATTTGTCATTCAACCAGTTAATCAACGTTGGGCGAGTTATACAGGCTTAAATCAAGACATGTATTATCAAAGTGTTGACAAAATTAAGCAACAATTGACATCCCAAGGGTTTAACAATATAGCTGACTTTTCACATGAAGGTAATACGAATTACTTTATGCAAGATACAATCCATATGGGGTGGAATGGTTGGGTAGCCGCAGATAGGTATATCAAGCCATTCTTAACAAATGGGTATCAATCAACAAATTATCATATTAACAATAATTATTTATCACATGATTGGCAAAACCTTAGGCCGACATCTGATAATTTGAAACAATTCAAATAAAAAACCGCCATACGGCGGTTTTTTTGTTTATGAAAATGGTGATTGTGAGTTGGTGTCCATTGATGTAGGAAAATTAAAAGGGTCAATTGTGTCGTCACCAGACATAGCACTTAAACTAGTTGGGGCCTCTTTTGGCAAATCTAGGTCATCAAATTTAAAGGCCAATAGTGAGTCTGTTATGGATTGTTCATTTGAAATATCACCGTCATCACGAATATTGATGATTTTAGCATGTTCAATATTTTCATGAGTTTGTCTTAGAAATGACTCTCTTGCAGCGACACGTTGCCGAATATCAGAGACATCAACTGTTTCATTGAGATCTGTTACGACTTCAAAGCTCACGCCCTCATTTTTTTTCATGAGTTTGAACGTTGCTTCGGCAATGGCACCAGTTTGCGTTTCAAGTTGTTGGGCTAAATAACCAGCTTCTAAACTGAAATCAGCTGATTTATCAAGCCCTAAACGTTGTTTAACTAAATCACCAGTCAAGTACCAACGTTGATTTTTACTATCCTGAGAGGCAATTTCTATGTTACCAAAACCAGCGTTATCAAAGAACGTTGCCACAGAATCCAGGGCGTCAGTTGGAAATTGGCGTGCTATTTCTTTACCAGCCCAATATAAAATATGAGGGTAATCTTCTTGTAATAGGTTTTTTAAAAGGCCATCACGGAGAAGTGTCAAGGCAAAACTATTGACTTGAAAGTTCGTTTGTAAAATTTTGTCGTAATCATTACTATTCATGAGTTTATATAAACCTTTCAGACCTTTATTATACCAAACTTTTGGTGTGGAAAACTTGCATTCTTGGATTTTCCGTTCATAATTATAGATATGAATAAAAATAATCCAATCGGGATGGTTGATTCTGGCGTTGGTGGCTTAACAGTCATCAAAGAAGCTCAAAAACAACTACCTAACGAACAATTTATCTTTATTGGCGATACAGCGCGTATGCCTTATGGGCCACGGACGACGGATGAAGTGATTGCCTACACATTGCAAATGGCAAATTATTTGGTGGCAAAAAAACAAATTAAAATGCTTGTTATTGCTTGTAATACGGCAACAGCACGTGCACTAACCGTACTACAAAAAAAATTAACCATACCAGTCATTGGTGTGATTCAACCAGGGGCGCAAGCCGCACAATTGGCAACCAAAAATAAAATAGTTGGTATTATTGCAACTGAAGGCACCGTCAATTCGAAGGCTTATGAAGCGCAAATACATCAATATGACACTGATACAGTGGTTGTCTCACAAGGTGAACCGGAATTTGTACAATTAGTTGAAGCCAACAAGTATCAAGATCAGGCCACACGGGAACTTGTTATGAATCATTTAGCACCATTTAAAGCAGTGGGAATTGATACGTTAATATTAGGTTGTACCCATTTTCCATTGCTTGAATCTTTTATTAAAGCGGCGGTTGGGCAAGAAGTTACTTTGATTGATTCAGGACGTGAAACTGTTTATGCCATTAAACAATGCTTGGATAAACTGGCTTTGAACACTGATACGAGGCACGATCATGATGACGATGTTTATTATACAACGAGTGATAGTGATGATGAGACATTTCAAGTCATTGCTACCAATTGGTTAGCGCGCAGCCATGAACTTGATGTGCGTCATTTAAAAATCGTCGAAAATGGGATATCACAACATTTAGAGGAAATTAGTATGCCTAGACTTATTTTAGCTAGTAATAATCAACATAAAATAACAGAAATAGAAGCTATTTTGAATGATCTTGGTATCGACTTACCAGTGGTACCGTTACGTGATTTGGGTGATAAGGTACCTGAAATTATTGAAGACGGGACAACGTTTGAGGAAAATGCGACTAAAAAGGTCATGACAATTGCTAAAATTGCACCAAATGATTATATTTTAGCAGATGACTCTGGTTTGTCGATTGATGCTTTGCATGGTGAACCAGGCGTGTATTCTGCACGATATGCAGGTGATCATGATGATCAGGCTAATAATGATAAAGTGTTACGGAAACTTGCAGACGTCGTATCACGTGAGGCGCAGTTCAACAGTGTGCTTGTGCTCATCGGTCCAAATAAACCTAAGCTAGTAGCTACGGGTAAGGTTCATGGATTAATTACCCAGCAACGTCATGGCGATAATGGTTTTGGCTATGATCCAATTTTTTTAGTACCACAATTTGATAAGACGTTTGCCGAATTAACTGCAGATGAAAAAAATCAAATTAGCCATCGTGGCTTAGCTTTACAAGAATTAGGTAAGCAACTACCAGCATGGTTGAAAGGGGTTTAAGTAACACTGATAAGTGTTACTTTATGAATGATATAATATGTCAAAATTTTTAATTGTTTCAGATAATCATGGTGATCGGGCGATATTGTCAGATATTATTGCCAAATGGCGGCCACAAGTTGATGGTATTTTCTTTAATGGTGATTCAGAACTGGCAGCACAAGATGTTGTTTTTGATGGCGTTTCGACAGTGATTGGTAATATGGATTATGATGCTGATTTTGTTGAAGCACGCGCGACAACCATTGATCATGTGACTTTTTTTCAAACGCATGGTCATTTATATGATGTGACAACCTTTAATGCTTGGGCCAACTTAGAATTATTGGATAAAGCAGCTCTTGAGAGTGGCGCCCAGGTGGTCTTATTTGGGCATACACATATTGATGGGGCGCTGGCCTATCATGGCAAGTTGTTTATTAATCCAGGTTCAACCAGTGTGCCAAAGGGACCACGGGCAATAATTGGTGGCACGTATGCTGTGCTTATCGCTGAGACTGATAAGTTTGTTGTTCACTTTTATAATCGGTCACACGAATTGTTAGATAACCTCACAGTAGAAATGGCACGTTGATTTTGCTGGACAGACTTTTATATAAAGACGCAACAAACATGGTAAAATAATAAATATGGTAGATCAACAAGAACCACAATTTAACCAATGGTATGATGAACACACTGTAGCCGATCAGTTAATACATGACGCTGCAGCAAATGAAGCGGAACAGCGTAATGAGTTATCGTTACGTCCGCAATTTTTGCGTGAATATATTGGACAAGCTGCCTTAAAAGAAGAGCTCAATGTTTACATTTCTGCGGCCAAGCAACGTGAAGAGGCCTTAGATCATGTCTTATTATTTGGGCCACCAGGGTTAGGAAAAACCACATTAGCCATGATTATTGCAAATGAAATGGCTGTGCATATTAAAACAACTTCTGGTCCTGCAATTGAGAAACCAGGGGATTTAGTAGCCTTGCTTAATGAACTTGAGCCAGGCGATATTTTATTTATTGATGAAATCCATCGTTTACCAACGAATATTGAAGAAATTATGTATTCGGCGATGGAAGATTATTTTGTCGATATTATGGTTGGTCAAGGGCCAACAGCGCGTGCTGTTCATTTTCCGTTGCCACCTTTTACGCTTATCGGTGCGACAACACGACCAGGTATGTTATCAAAACCTTTACGTGATCGTTTTGGGATCATTAACGCCATGGCATATTACACACCAGAAGAATTACAAGAGATCGTTGTGCGTTCATCAGATATTTTTAACGCCCCAATTAAATCGGCCGGTGCTTATGAAGTCGCTTTGCGATCACGAGGCACACCGCGTATTGCTAATCGGTTATTGAAACGTGTCCGTGATTTTGCGCAAGTAGAAGGTAAATCGGCAATCGACAAGGCAATTGTTGATATTGCTTTGGATAAGTTGCGTGTTGATAATCGTGGTCTGGATGAAACAGATCATAAGTTCTTAGGAACGATGATTGCATACTATAATGGTGGCCCCGTCGGCTTGAATACCATTGCGGCAAATATTGGTGAAGAGGCTGAAACGCTAGAATCTATGGTTGAACCTTATCTATTACAGATTGGTTTTTTACAACGCACACCACGTGGTCGTGTTGTCACTGAAAGTGCCTATGAACACCTTAAAATGCCGTATCAAAGGGAACAATAATGCAATATATTATGTCGGATACGCATTTTAATCATGAAAAAATTTTATATTTTGATAAATCACGTGCAGATTCATTAAATGCACTTGGTATTGAACCAACCATTGAAAACATGGATATTTACCTTGAAACAACGTGGAATGATGTTGTTAAAGCTGAAGATACCGTGTATTTTTTGGGTGATCTTGGTATGTTTCGAAAAAAGCAAGATTTTGTTGCACAATTAACACGATTAAATGGTCATATTGTGTTTTTTAAAGGAAACCATGACCATTCTGATCAAATAAAAGCCGCCTTAAAGGCCCCAGAAACAGCTATAGTAGAAGTTGTTGAGACTGCTAAAGCAATCAAAATTAATGGGGTACAGGTTTGGTTGAGTCATTACGCCATTGATTTACCTTATCCTATTTTGTCTGTTCATGGCCATATTCATGAAGCTGAATATCAGTCTGCCGGTATGATTAACTTATCGTTAGATTCAGATTATATGCAAACCAGAAAATTCGGTGCACCAATCAGTTTTGATGAATTGACGCCACTTTTGGTTGCACGACAAAAACAGATTGCGCAACTGTATCAAATAGAATCAGAAAACAAACGTTATGATCGTTTGATAGAACGGGCGTTTGATGAAACAATTACAATTAATAAGCCAACTGCTACTCAGCGACATGAGCTAGCACTGTTGGTAGACTATCTCAATACCAATGATTTGACATATACAGATGTTTTAAAAACGTTTAACATTCCTAATGAAGATAAAGTATTATCGGATCAGGTAAAAGAAAAGGTCGCCTTAACTGGATTTGAATTTGAAAAAACAACTACTCTACAAGGCAATATAGGTGAAAAAAATGACTGAAGAACAACATTACCAATTAGCAGATTTTGATTATGACTTACCAGAAGCACTCATTGCCCAAACGCCCTTAAAGCAGCGTGATTCATCACGTTTGTTAGTGTTAGATGCGGATACTGGCATGTATGAAGATAAGCATTTTTATGACATCTTAGATTATGTGAACCCAGGGGACGCCATTGTGATGAACAACTCGCGTGTGTTGCCAGCACGGTTACATGGTGTACGTCCTGAAACAGGCGGACATGCAGAAGTATTACTCTTACGTCAAGATCATGGGGATGTTTGGGAAACATTGGTTAAGCCCGCTAAAAAATCACCTGTTGGCTCAACGATTATTTTTGGTGACGACATTGACAAGCCAGTCATGACTGCCACAGTTGTTGGTGAATTAGAACATGGTGGGCGCTATATTGAATTTCATTATGATGGCATTTTCATGGAATTATTAGAAAAATTAGGCGAAATGCCACTACCACCCTATATCAAAGAAAAACTGGCAGATCAAGAGCGTTATCAAACCGTGTACTCTAAAGTTGACGGGTCTGCTGCTGCGCCAACAGCGGGGTTACATTGGACACCAGAATTGTTAGATAAGGTGCGCGCAAAGGGTGTCAAAACTGTTGAATTGACGTTACATGTTGGTTTAGGCACATTTCGCCCAGTTGAAGAAGAAAATATTGAAGATCACAAAATGCACAGTGAATTCTATCAGTTAAGTCAAGCAGCTGCTGATGCGTTGAATGATGTGCATGCTACTGGTGGTCGCATTATCGCGACTGGTACGACGTCTATTCGTACACTGGAAACAATTGGTTCAAAATTTGATGGGCAATTGCAAGCTGATTCAGGTTGGACTGATATATTTATTAAACCAGGTTATCAGTGGACGACGGTTGATGCCTTTATCACAAACTTTCATCTTCCTAAGTCAACGTTGGTTATGTTAGTCGCGGCTTTTACCGGCCGTGAAAATATTTTGAATGCTTATCAGCACGCGGTGGATGACAAATATCGTTTCTTTAGTTTTGGGGATGCAATGTTTATCAAGCGTTAGAGGTAGCTTATTTTTATGGCATATGCTCACTAACAAATAATGGTTTTCAGAAAGTATATCATAACTTAATTTTTATGATAAACTGAAAATATTCGATTTAAAGGAGAAATAAAAGTGTACGAGTATATTAATGGTTTAATTACGAATATTTACCCAGCTTATTTGGTCATTTGTGATCGCAGTGGTGTGGGGTACAAACTGTTTGTAGCTAATCCATATCGTTTTGAGCAAAATGTGGAATCTCATGTTTACGTGGAACAGATCGTACGTGAAAATGAAATCGCGATGTATGGTTTTATTGATGAAAATGAAAAAATATTGTTCAATAAGTTATTAAATGTTTCCGGTATCGGCCCTAAAAGTGCTTTGGCCATTTTAGCTAGTGATGATGCAGCTGGCTTAGTTCATGCTGTTGCAAATGATGATGCAACTTACCTCACACAGTTTCCAGGTGTTGGTAAAAAAACAGCGCAACAAATTGTTTTGGATTTGAAAGGAAAATTGGATGATTTGGCTGCCTCCGTTGGCATGACAACACCAGTGTCACAGTCAAATTCAAACCAAGCATTGTCTGATGCCTTAGAGGCTTTAGAATCATTAGGTTATAGTGCTAAAGAAGTTGCTAAGTTGGAAAAAACTTTAGCAGTAAAACACGATACCACAGATGGTTATATCCGTGCTGGATTAAAGTTATTGGTCAGTTAAAAAAACTACCCTCACGTCACTAGTGAGGGTAGTTTTTAATGTATTTTTTCTAATGCATGATCAATTTGTTGCAAGATGATTTTTTGATTTTTGTCTTGTTCAAGATCAAATGTTTGTAAATCAATTTTTATTTTTGGTGACGCATCATATGCTTCAAACCAGTCACGATAAGCAGACCACATGCGGAAATAATATTGACGTAAAGCATCATTATCATCAAACTGTTCGTAATCACGACCCCGCTTTTTAATGCGATAGAGGATAGTTTCAAAATCAGTTTCTGCATAAACCAGTAGATCTGGTGCCTTTTTAGGCAATTTTTGTAGTTCAGCCATCATATTGTCAAGTAGCTGTGTGTAAACTGCCATTTCTGAGTCTGTAATATTACCATCTTTATGATTTTCAGAGGTAAACAGCGCATCTTCATAAATAGAGCGATCTAAGACATTGTTGTCGTCTGCTAGCGCTTGCTTAATCATATCAAAGCGACGATTAAGAAAGTAAATTTGTAATAAAAAGCCATACTGTTTTGGGTCAGAATAATAAAGTGGGAGGACAGGATTGTCACCCACTGGTTCATAAAAGGCTTGCGTGCCAAAATGTTCAGCAATTAAGCCAGTTAATGTTGTTTTTCCAACGCCAATCATGCCTGCGGTAATAATCACCATGACGACCTCCAATAATTTAGTAACTTAATAACTATACAAAAAATCCGTCCAAATAACAAGGTCAGTTTTTGGGCGGATTGACTTCAAAATACGAACATTAGGCTTTCTTTTCAGCTTCCAATAAATCGCGAATGTCAGTTAAGATTTCTAATTCAGGATTGACTTCGATTGCCTTTTCCTTGTTCGTACGGAAGAGGCGGTTGATTACTTTGATTAGAAGAAAGACAACAAAGGCTGTAATGATAAAGTTAATCAAGTCGTTCAAGAAGGCACCATACTTGAATGTTAGTTCTTTAGTAATGACAAGCTTTAAACTGGCCAAATCTGACGTACCACCAGTGAAAAATGTTAGAATGGGGCCAATTAAATTGTTAGTCAGAGACTTAACTAAGCCAGTAAAGGCACCACCAATAATCACACCAACTGCTAAATCCAGCACGTTACCGCGCATGATAAATGTTTTAAATTCTGAGAGCATATTTCTTTTTGTTCGTGTATATAGTACATTATTGACAATATACACATTCCTTTCATTTCTACATTCTATATCAATAGTTTACTTGAAAATACAAGGATTACAATATGTTTTCAAAGAAATTAATTTAATTTTAAAATAATTACGCGCTTTCAGCCATAAAATACTTAATTTTGTGGCTGAAACAATTTAAATGATTGTTAATCATGACATAAAACCGTAGTCATGATAAAATAAATGTAATTGTTTGAAGGAGAAAACTTATGAATGAAAAAGAACAGTTAACCACATGGCATGAACAGCTTATTAGTATCATCAACGATATTAATACACCACATACATTAGGTGGCATTACCAATGACGCTAATCGTGCCCATGACTCACGATTAGCACGACGTGCATTAGATAACTTGATTATATTAAGTGAAGAAATCAATGCCAAACGTGAAGAATAGAGATCAAATAGTAATGATACCGAAAAATGCACAAAGTTTACCAAAAGCGGCTAAAAAAGTATGGCTAATAGAAGATGCCATTTCTTTCTTAGTCCTTTTGATAATTGTTGTAGCGATTAATATTTTTTTAAAATTTGATTGGCATAGTACACTATTAAGTTGGATTAATGGTTTATTTGGGGTAGCGTTAGCCATGACATTGGGTTATGTGATGCTTATTCCTTATCGTTACCGTTTTTACAAGTACCTGTTACATCAAAATGCGGTGTCGATTTATAAAGGCTTTTTCTTACGTCGGACAAAAACAATTCCATTAAATCGAATTCAGAATGTGGATACATCACAAGGACCGATTTTAAAAATATTTCATCTGCAAAACGTTGTGATTGTTACAGCCGCACATGAATTTAAAATTGAAACAATTAACGAAGATGTCGCACAATATTTAAGAGATCAGTTAATTATGGCCGCACGACAAGCACGTGAGGTGGCTATAGATGATTAAACATCAACCAAAAATCGCGATTCTTTCTGAATCAGTCGCTGTTGTTAGGATGATTGTTTGGCCAGCATTTATTATATTTTTAAATAGCAATAATAATTGGCGTATACGGTTGCTGGTCATTGCAGGTTGCTTGGGCATATCACTGATATTTGGTCTATTGAATTGGTTATTTTTTACTTATGAGATCACGCCCCATGAAATTTCTTTGACACAAGGTATTTTTGTCAAAAAGCGTACACATCTATCATTTGAACGTATTCAAACAATCACACGAACGCAACCTATTTATTTTCAGCCTTTTAAATTGTTTAAGGTTACTATTGAAACTTCGGGGAAAAGTGATGATAAATTAATTTTTCATGCATTGTTTTTACCACAAATTGAAGTGATTGAAACGTTGCGTAAAGAAGCGCAGACGAAACAGTCAGATGAAGTTATTTCGGCAACTGTGTCACCAAAAGTTGGTGCAACGTATCAGATTAATAACCGTGATTTATGTGTCTACGCATTGACATCACTTGGCAGTTTGAGAATTTTTGGTGTGTTATTTGCTATTATGGCAGCCCTAAATGATTACCTACCAAAGCGTGCACAGGACCATTTTAATAGTTGGATAAATCATCAAACACTTGAAATATATGCTATATTGCTCGTCATTGTTGTGATCATTAGTGTGATAGGTGTTTTTATACGATTATATAATCGCTTTTTTAAATTTACAATTTCACGTACTGGATCCCATCTAACGATCTCACGAGGCTTGTTAACGACGCAAAATATGCAGTTACGGACGTCGCGCATTCAGGCGGTTCATTATGAACAATCTTTGTTACGACGATTAGTTCATCTTGTATCGGTTAGTGTTTTACTCGCATCATCAGGAGCAGATAAAACAGAAGAAGTGAAACAAACACCTATTATGCCAGTGGTACAAGTAAAAGAAACAACCCATGTCTTACAGCAGTTTTTACCCAAGTATCCTTTTTTAAAACCAGACAAAGCACCAACGATTTCACGCGCATTGCGTTATCAATTACGTTATATTTTTTGCATAAGTTGTGTCGTTGTCGGCGGCCTGCTGACTTGTTATTTGACGTTAATGCATATGACAGGTCTGCGTTTACCAAACGACGTCGTAATAGTCAGTGTAATTATTGTCAGTGTCTTTTTTTATGTTTTAATGGCAAGTTATGTGAAAATGTCAGACCAAGCCGTTCGGATGGTCGATGACTATTTAATCATACAAACATCATTGAATTTTACAAAACATACGTATTTTATACCGCGTGAAAAAATTCAAGGTTTCGCAACGTCACAAAGTTATTTTATGGTCAATAAAAAAGCACAGCATCTGGCTATTTTTGTACGGGATAGTGATACGGCACAACGCGTGACATTGCGTTATCTTAAGCAGTCAGCGACACAGGAAATTGAAAAATGGATAGTACGTGTCAAGTAAAAACACTTGACATCATCACCAATTAATGAGATACTAAATAAGTAAATTAATGTGCAAAAAGCACAAAAGAAATTTGGAGGACATAATATGTCAGTTAAAATCCGTTTGAAGCGTATGGGTGCCAAGAAGCGTCCGTTCTACCGTGTTGTTATCGCTGATTCACGTTCACCTCGTGATGGTCGTTTCATCGAAACAGTTGGTACATACAACCCAATTACACAACCTGCAGAAATCAAGTTAGATGAAGAAAAGATTTTGTCATGGTTGAGCAATGGTGCACAACCATCAGAAACTGTTCGCAACTTGTTGAGCAATGCAGGTATCTTGACAAAGCATAATGAATCAAAGTCAGGCAAGAAGCCAGCTTCTGCTAAGCCTGCTGCATCAGCAGCTAAGCCAACAGAAAAGAATACTGTTGCTGAAATCAAAGCTTATTTGAATGCTAAGAGCATTGAATTTGCCTCATCAGCTAAAAAAGCTGATTTGTTAGCATTAGTATAAAAATAATTAATATGTCAAGGTAACTATCATAACTGTTATGATAGTTACCTTTTTTACTGTTGTTGGGGGTAGTTTTGGTGACTGGGATAAAACAACTTTGCCAATTAATCTCACATCGGCTATAATGAAATTATCCGAAGATGGAAACGCTTTCTTTAATCTTGATAGTAAATGGAGAAGATAAATGGTCGTAAAACCTAAATTGTTTTTAGATATGGATAATGTATTAGTTGATACACTATCAATTTTAAATGTTATTGATATGCAGGCCGAAAAAGTAGCTAAGCCTGATCAAATACCAGGTATTTTTCGTGACTTACCACCAATGGTTGGCGCTGTTGAGGCTGTGCAATCCTTGGCAGAAAACTATGAACTACACATTTTATCAACTGCACCATGGAAAAATGCCAGTGCTTGGCAAGATAAATTACTTTGGCTTGCACAATATTTTGGGGATGACAAGAAAAGCCCATTTTATAAGCGGGTGACGTTGACGCATGATAAAAGTTTAGCACATGGTGTTGGTGGCATTTTAATTGACGATCGGCCTTATCATGGCGCAAGTCAATGGAATGATGAGGCAACAGACAGTTTGTGGCTTCAGTATGGATATGATAATCGCCTGGTGTGGTCGGAGCAATTAGTGACCTATTTAGATGCAGTGGCGCAAGCTTATAAGACGTCTGGTACATTACGCGTAAGTGCAGAAACGGTGGCAATAAAAAAGGGCTATCAACTTTTTGGGAAAAATGATCGGTTTGAAAAAGCACATTGGGAATAACGAAAACAGTAGTCAAAACAATGACTACTGTTTTTTTTGACGCATTTTGAACAAATGTGGTGTAAAAATGTTGCAAATTAATTTAAAAAAGGTTATCATAAAATTATAAAGAAAGCGCTTACATTGAAGTGAGGCAGACAATGATTGTAGCAGAACGACAAAAAAAATTACTAGCAGTGATTCAAAAACATCATTTTATTTCTCTTCAGGAACTAAAAGGGGTCACGCAAACGTCTATTTCGACCATACGGCGTGACTTGGCAGCCTTGACCAATCAGGGGTTTGTCAAACGCGTGCATGGTGGCGTTGAATTTATTGCTCAAAATAAAAAATCGTCGACAGTTAATGAACGCCGACCAATTTATCAAGCTGACAAACAAATAATTGCGCAGCGCGCAGCGCAGCAGTTGCATGGTGGCGAGACAGTTTTCTTGGATGCTGGCTCAACAACTGGCGAAGTCATTGCCTATTTAGCAGATAAGAAGCCAGAAATTACAGTGGTCACAAATTCAGTACATCATGCAGCAAGTCTGTCAGATTTGATGATACCAGTATTAATCATTGGTGGACAAGTTAAACAAACCACGGACGCTGTGATTGGCGCAGCCGCAGTTGAACAAATCAAAAATATGGTATTTGATGTTAGCTTTGTTGGTGCAGATGGCATATCTGTTGTGTTTGGATTAACAACACCAGATTTGGAAGAAGCTGCTGTGAAACGCGCAGTTGTTGAACGTTCTCATGTGAGTTATGTGTTGGCTGATGCCAGTAAAATTGGCATTGCAGCATTTGCTAAGGCAGTGGCGTTGAAAGAGGTTGTCTTGGTCACAACGCATTTAACGTCCAAGCAGCGTGATGAACTCAACCAAGTCATGACCGTGTTAGCAGTATAGAGGGGAGAAATTATGATTTATACAGTCACTTTGAATCCATCATTAGATTTTGTAACACGTTTGAAAACGTTGACCTTAGGTGAAACAAATCGTGCCGATTCAGAAGCTATTTTTCCGGGTGGTAAGGGGATTAATGTCAGTCGACTACTAGGTCAGTTGGCTATTGATAATACCGCTTGGGGATTTTTAGGCGGTTTCACCGGACAACATTTAAAAACAACCTTGAGTGGCCAACATTTAGTGCAAGATTTTACACCAATAGCTGGCAATACTCGGATCAATTTAAAAATAAAAGCTGCTAACGAAACGGAAATTAATGCCACCGGACCGGCGATTACTGAGCAAGAATTGGCAGTATTCTTTCAAAAATTCGATCGACTGACGAATCATGATGTCGTTATTCTTTCAGGCAGTGTGCCTAAAAGCTTGAATAGTCATGTTTATCAACAAATGTTACAAAAAATCCAGTTATGTGGTGCACGCTTTGTCATTGATACAACTGGTCAACAGTTGAAAACAGCCTTAGCCTACCAACCATTACTAGTGAAACCAAATCGCAGTGAATTAGCGCAACTTTATCAAACGGAGTTAACTACACAAGCTGATCTTCTGCAATGGGGTAGACAATTAATTATAGATGGCGCGCAACATGCTATTGTGTCGCTTGCGGGTGATGGGGCGTTACTTTTCACTAAAAATACACAGTATTTTGCAAAGCCGGTTAAAGGGCAAGTTCAAAATTCAGCGGGTGCTGGGGATTCAATGATTGGTGGCTTTATTGGCACGTGGTTACAATCAGAAGATGTATTAGAAAGTTTTAAGATTGCTGTAGCTAGTGGCACGGCCACAGCCTTTAGCAACGATATAGCAACAAAACAAAAAATTGAGGAAATCTATCATCAGGTTAGTATCACAACTGTTTGATAAATATGAGGAAATGTCATGAAGATAAGTGAATTGTTATTACCAGACGTGATGCTTTTAGATTTAAAAGCAACAACCAAGCAAGCAGCTTTTGATGAAATGATCGATCAACTTTATGCCGCCGATCGTATTACGGATAAGCAAGAATTTTTAAATGGCATTTTGGCGCGTGAAGCACAGACAACAACTGGTTTAGGTGATGGTATTGCGATGCCGCATGCTAAAAATAATGCGGTTAAACAACCTACTGTGGCCTTTGCACGATCAAAAAATGGTGTTGATTACGATGCCATGGATGGGCAACCTGTTCATTTGCTGTTTATGATTGCAGTACCGGCCAATGCTAATAACACGCATTTGGAAGCATTAGCCAGTCTATCTCGCTATTTGTTACAAGATGGCTTCATGGACAAATTAAAGCAGGCAGAGACACCAGCTAAAGTGGTTAGTTTGTTTACATCACAAGAAGCTGAATCAACTGAGGTAATTGTTGATGATGATGCGCCGTATCTTGTTGCGGTAACAGCATGTACGACGGGCATTGCGCATACTTATATGGCTGAAGAAGCGTTGAAAAAGCATGCTGAAAAGCTTGGTATTCGCATTAAAGTAGAAACAAATGGTGCCGGTGGTGTTGGTAACAAGCTCACAGATGCAGATATTGCACACGCTCAGGGTGTTATTATAGCTGCCGATAAAAAAGTTGACATGGCACGTTTTGATGGCAAGCCGTTAATCAATCGACCGGTAGCTGATGGCATTCGTAAGCCAGATGAGTTAATCGACTTGGCACTTCGTCAAACAGCCCCTGTCTACCATAGCGATCAACCTAAGCAACAGTCAACGGAAGGACCACAATCAATCGGTAAAGCGTTTTATCGTCACTTAATGGGTGGTGTCTCGAGTATGCTACCATTCGTTATTGGTGGTGGTATTGCCATAGCGTTTGCTTTCTTAATTGATCAAAGTTTAGGTGTGCCAAACAGTGCGTTGTCCAGTTTGGGAACCTATCATCCAATCGCTGCGTTTTTTAAACAAATTGGTGGGGCAGCATTTGGCTTTATGTTACCAGTTTTGGCAGGATATATTGCTTATTCAATTGCTGAAAAGCCAGGGTTAGTAGCCGGATTCGTTGCCGGTGCTTTAGCTGCGAATGGTTACAATCTTTACAATGTTGGCTTAAATGCTAACAATGCGCCAATTCCTTCAGGATTTTTAGGGGCTTTGGTCGGTGGTTTCCTAGCCGGTGGTATCATGCTTTTACTAAAAAAAGCATTTCAAAAATTACCCAAGTCATTAGATGGCATTAAATCAATTTTGTTTTATCCAGTATTAGGTGTCCTATTAACTGGTTTTGCGATGTTACTCATTAATATTCCAATGTCAGCAATTAATACTGGTCTGAATAATTTCTTATCTAGTTTGGACGGCACCAATGCAGTCCTCTTAGGTGCGATACTTGGCGGTATGATGTCAATTGATATGGGTGGTCCAATCAACAAAGCGGCATATGTCTTTGGGACAGGCACTTTAGCAGCAACAGTTGCAACTGGTGGTTCAGTGATTATGGCGGCTGTCATGGCTGGTGGCATGGTCCCACCGTTGGCGGTCTTTGTGGCAACACTATTGTTTAAACATAAGTTTGATCAGCAGGAACGACAAGCAGGATTAACTAACATTGTTATGGGACTATCCTTTATTACAGAAGGGGCAATTCCATTTGCTGCAGCAGATCCAGTACGTGCCATTCCAAGTTTCATGGTCGGATCAGTTCTGTCTGGTGGTTTGGTTGGTTGGGCTGGTATTAAATTACTCGCACCACATGGTGGTATCTTCGTGATTGCCTTGACGAGTTCGCCATTGCTATATCTACTCTTTATAGCAATTGGTGCTGTTGTTTCTGGCTTAGTCTACGGTACCTTCAAAAAAGCAGTATAATCAAAAACCTCATCGACTTCGATTGATGAGGTTTTTTTGATGTTCACTTTTTATTTTTCAAATAAATGTCTAAAGCAACGGACATATGCCGGTGTAAGCGGTAACAATAGTGACGTATACTATAGTTATAGAGATGGAGGTGAAAAAATGAGCATGTTGGAAAATCGTGTGTTAATGTTTTTGGGACAACAAGTTGATTTTGTAACTGCACAAGAAATTTCGGAAACGTTAGGCTCTTCAACAAAAACAGTTTATCGGTCGATTAATAAATTAAATGCAACTGAGAAAGTAATTGCATCTCAACGGGGACGAGGCTATCGTTTAGTTAAAAAAGTAGCGCCTCTAACGGAGGAGCAACAAGAAGTGCAAAGGTCATTAGATTTGGCAATTATCATTTTGACACAATTTCCAAGAGCGGTGAAACGTTGGCAATTAACTGACAAACTGTATATGTCTGATTCTACCTTGTCGCGATATTTATCGCGTTTAAGTACTAAATTAATGCAGTTTAAAATACAGCTACAACGATCAGATGGACAAGTGCGAGCTGTTGGTACAGAGGTACAATTACGAAAAGCGCTGAATTACTTTTTATTAGAAGAGACAAGAACAAAAAAGGCTTTAGATAATATCAGTGATATTTTTCCAAACGTTTCTGATCATGATCGTCAGTTTATTAGCGCACAAATGGTACTTATTGAGACAGAATTAGCGGTTCAAATTTTGGATCCATATACGATTAATATTTTTTCACATCTGTATATTTTAATTCAACGTGTCCGTCAAAAACGATATGAGGAACAATTCAGTTCAACTAATTTGGCCCAATATGACGAAAAACTAACGCATGTTGCAAGAAAAATAATTGACAATTTAGGACAATATCTCAATGATTTTATTCATCCACAAGAAGTTGAAAATTTATTAGTTTACCTTGTGGGATTACGATATGACAGAAATCTAGATGAGAGTAAAGATGATGAAGCGCATCAATTAGTAGGTTTTATTGTTCAAAACATGTCACTTAGTAAATATGTGAATCGTAACAATTTAAAAAGAGGATTATTAGGTCACGTGAGACCTATGATTCATCGCATTACAGCTAATATGTCAATCATCAATCCACTATTAAATGATATTAAATTTAATTATGAAGATGTTTTTACTGACATTAAAAAAATTATACAGAAATCATCCTATACCATTTCTGATGATGAAGTGGGATTTCTAACATTGTATGTTGTTCGTGCTATAGAAGATGCGACCAACTATAAACGTGTATTGATTATGTGTTCAACCGGAGTTGGGACAGCACAGCTATTGCAGACAAAAGTGAAGCATGCCTTTCCTGATTTTGATATTGTAGCCGTGATATCATCGAAAACGTATCAAAATAATTCAAAAAAGTATCAAGATATTGATTTAGTAATTTCTACTGTGCAAGTGTCTTATCATACTGTATCGCCGATTATTCAAGTTAGTGCATTATTTAATGAAGGGGATAAAAGGCGTGTGGCGGAGATGGCATATGGATAAATATATTTTTGAAACAATGAACGAGCAGGTATCTAGATCACAGTTAGTGGCGAAAAATTTTAATTTAATGCCATGTGTGGTTGAGCAGGCTATAACGCAACGTAATCAAATAGGAAGTGTGCAGATTGCTGATGATATTGAATTGCCACATGTCGTGTTGCCAAATCTATCTTGCCAAGGCATTTTGTTATTACGTGGGCAGCGAAATTTACAATTAATCATGGTCATCGATGAACAATATCCATCGGAAAACATTATAACTGTACTTGATTTTTTTCTTAGCGGTATCGGTTTAAAAAAATTGAGAACAATTCGAAACCAACAGGAACTAACTCATATGATAAAAGAGGTATTAAAACATGCTTGATGATAAAGTAATCGTACTAGATTTTGAAGCTCAGAATAGGACAGAAGCACTCGAGGCATTGGCCCAAAAATTTGTTGATCAGAAAATCGTTCAAATATCCTTTAAAAACGCGGTGTTAAAACGAGAGGAAAAATTTCCAACTGGGTTAGCAACTGAAACTATCGGTGTCGCAATACCACATACTGATGTGCAACATGTTATACGATCGCAAATTGGTGTCATGAGATTAAAGTCGCCTGTGAATTTTTTTCAAATGGGTGATGGAAAAGACGTGCCAGTTAAAATAATATTTATGCTAGCTTTAACTCAGCCACATGAACAGTTAGAAATGTTACAAAAACTAATTGGTCTCATTCAAAATGACACACTTTTAACTGAAATTTTAAATGCTGATAGTTCAGAAAAAGTTATTTCAATCTTGAAAATAGCAGGTATTGCCTAAGAAAGGATATTATAATGGGAATTATTAGATGGTTATTGAACGCAGGTCCAACTGTGTTTTTACCAATGTTATTGTTCGTATTTGGATTATTTTTACGAATTAAAGTGGGGAAAGCATTTAAAGCAGCATTAATGGTGGGTATTGGGTTTACAGGTTTAAATTTAATTATTGGATTATTGACTGATAATTTAGGTCCTGCTGCTCAGGCCATGGTTCGTAATTTTGGGTTATCACTTAGTTCGATTGATGTTGGATGGCCAGCAGCGTCGGCCATTTCATATGGTACGACGTTAGGCAGCTTAGCAATTCCAATTGGTGTGGTTTTAAATGTTATTTTATTAGTTGTGGGGTTAACTAAAACCTTAAACGTCGATCTATGGAATTATTGGCATATTGCATTTACTGGGTCGTTAGTATATGCAGCGACAAATAATTTTGGTTTGGGATTGGCAACAATGGTAGTTCATGCGATGTGGATTTATTTCTTAGCTGATTTGGCCGCACCTACGATTCAAAAACATTATGGCTTAGATGGCATTTCCTTTCCTCAAGGCGCTTCTGCACCTGGATTTGTGATTGCATTACCAATTAATTGGATTTTAGACCGAATTCCAGGTGTTAAAAATATTCATTGGACACCAGAAACAATACAAAAACGTTTAGGCATTTTTGGTGATTCAGCAGTCATGGGTCTTATTATTGGATTAATTATCGGGTCGTTAGCTCAGTATGATATCACTAAAATTTTGAATTTAGGTATTACAACATCAGCTGTTTTGATTTTAATGCCACGTATGGTGGCTTTACTAATGGAAGGGTTATCACCAATTTCTGAAGCAGCTAATCAATTAGTACAAAAGAAATTTCCAGGACGTGACTTGTATATCGGTATGGATTCTGCCTTGGCTGTTGGACAAGAAGCTGTTTTGTCTGCTTCATTAATTTTAGTACCTGTATCGTTATTGATTGCCGTTATTTTGCCAGGAAACACAGTGTTACCGTTTGGCGACTTGGCAACCATACCATTCATGCTTGCAGTCATGGCTGCAGTATTTGGCGGAAACGTATTTAGAATTGTGATTGGCGGCATAATAGATATTGCTATTTCATTATGGATTGCGTCTTGGATTGCACCGTTATTAACAATTGCTGCAAAATCAGCTCATTTTTCAATGAACGGTGCTTCTTCCATCTCTGTTTTGTCTGATGGTGGTGCTTGGACAACGCTTCTAATTGTTGGTCTAGGCAAAGTATTAAGCTGGGGCGGTATCGCGATTACTGGTGTGATTGTTCTTGCTTTGATGATTTGGTTGAACAAATTTCATACAAAGCGTATATAAAGGAGAAATAAAAATGGTAAAGTCATTAATGGTAGTATGTGGAACAGGCATCGCAACATCAACAATTGCCACAGGAAAAATTAAAGCATTTCTAAGTTCAGAAGGTAAAGATAATGAAGTTAAATTTTTGCAATCCAAAATTTCTGATGAAGTGAGTGCTATTCGCAATGGTGATTATGACATCGTAGTTTCAACAACAATGGTGCCACATGAAATTCAAGATAAGGTTATTAATGGTGTTGCATTGTTAACAGGAGTGGGCACTCAGAAAGTTTTTGATCAAATTAACGCAGCATTGTAGTTTGTAATTTACATCTTCTTCAAAAAAGCAGTATAATCAAAAACCTCATCGACTTAGGTTGATGAGATTTTTTTGATTATCTTCCTAAATGGGAGCAAGGTCCTATCTTTGTAACCATTATTACTTTATAATTAATAATGATAGGTATGCTATTTTACACACTTTGAAGGAGCGTTTTTATGTTACTAAATTTTATCAATGTGATGTTAGTTTTTAGTATTGGGATACTACTAGTTAATATTGCTGCTGTTATTTTAAATCGCCGTTGGTTGTGGTTTATTATAACGACTGTGATCGAACTGTTATTTGTTTACTTGATACTTTATATTCAATTACCACCGAAAAATTTGACAACGCTTTTAAATGTCAATATATTTTTAGCTGTGGTTGCAGCAATTATTAATTTTATTGGCAATGCTGGGTTATCTGCTGTGGATAAGGTGCGCGCATTTGGGCAGCCTGAACGACATGTTAAAGTAACTGACAAACAAGCGCATTTTTTGCGTCGTTATTTGTTGGTATTATTGGCGCCAATTGTATTGTGGTTAATTGTCGGTGCCACTGCGTTTGTCACACGGCTGACGAGTATTAACAACGTATATGATTCAATTCCGACGCAAACAAAGCGTTCCGCTGAATTATTGACCTCCGCTAAAGATATGCCGATTGCGTTAGCGCCTGATACAGCTAAGCGCAAAATGCAACAAAAGTTTAGCGTCATTCCAAATTCAAATATGTATGAGTTAGACGGTATGACAGCACAAATGGTTAATGGTGAGTATGTGTATGTGGCCACGGTCGAATTTAATGGTTTCTTCAAATGGCTCAAGAATAAATCTGTTCCTGGTTATTTCATCATTAGTGCGACAGATGTTAATGCACAACCCAAGTTCGTGAAAGAACGTTTGAAATATACAACATCTGCTTATTTGAACGATGATGCCGCACGTAAAATCTATGCTAAGGCACCAACTTATGCTAGTACTGGGCGTATGAATTTAGAAATTGATGATAAGGGTAAACCTTACTATGTGCAAACACTGTATCGTGAATATGGTGTGTCAGGGCGCATGAAGTTCAATGAATTCAAGACTGCCGTCCTTAACGCACAAAATGGGGATGTTGAAATTTATGATGCCAATCGCGCGCCCAAGTTCATTGATGCGCCAATTACAAGTGCTGCGGCTAATCAAATGAATGAGTTCTACGGCCGTTACCAAAAGGGTTGGTGGAACCAAACATCTTTGGGTGCCAAACGCAATGTTAAAATACCGACGGATAATGGTGTTTACTCTGGTGGACAAATTACACCGTTGATTGATTCCAAAGGCCATTTAGTCTATTTTACTGACTTTACGTCAGGAAATAATGATCAAGATTCAGCTTTAGGTTACTCGCTCGTTGATGCAAAAACAGGCAAGCTAACCTATTATCGTGATACCCGTTCAGGGTTAATGGATTCAGACGGTGCTATTAGCATTGCTGATAAAATATATCCAGAAAAGAAGTGGCAAGCTCATATGCCGATTTTGTATAACATTGATGGCACGCCAACTTGGGTTGTGTCATTATTGGATACAAAAGGTATCTTTAAAAAATATGTGTATATTAATGCTATAGATAATGATATTGTCATTGATGGTGATAATGCACAAGAAGCGTTGGATGATTATCGTAAAGATTTGGCAGAGTCTACTTCTAATAATCGCTCAACAGATCCTAAAACAGAAAAAGAAATTACTGGCAAAGTATCGCGCGTAGCGGTAACTAATGATGGCAAAACAACGATTGTGAATTTCATGCTTGAAAATCAAACTACAGTCTTCAAAATCGATTCAGACAGTAGTCCCACAGTTGTTTTCTTGAAGGTAGGCGACGACGTTAGTTTTAAAGCTAACCTATTAGATAATGCGAAAATCGCAACAATTGATGACATGACAATTAAAGGTTTAAAATAAAATTTAGGACGACTGATGCAGTCGTCTTTTTGTTATAATAAAGTGTAGTAAAAAAGTGTAGTGTGTAGTAAAAAAGTGTAGTGTGTAGTAAAAAAGTGTAGTATAATTAAATTAATCAGAAAGGAAATTAATTGATGTTAAACAATCCCTTCAATCCAACATTTGACTATAATCGTGATAGTTTTATTAATGATGACTATATTTCTCAAGAAATCATTACAGCTACCAGAAATATATCAAGTAAGTGGCATACGACTTTAATAACTGGCATGCGTGGTGCAGGTAAAACCTCTTTATTAACACATGTTAGTTTGGAGTTGAAAAAGCAACCACATATTGTAACAGTTTCAGTAACGTCTACACCTGATTTACTAAATGACGTGTTGCTAGGCGTTCAAGACCGTGTGAAACAATCACCTAAAATAAAAGGGTTAAGCATTAAGTTACCGTTGCTTAGTGCTGACATTGATGTTGCACCCCAAGCGATTGCTAAAACATTTAAATATGATTTGGAAAAAATATTAGATTATCTAAATAGTCAAAACATGGCATTGGTCGTGCTCCTTGATGAAGTACAAAATAACACACCGCACCTTGATAAGTTGTTGGATGCGTTTAAAAGTTATCGTCAGCTACCAGCAATTTTAATTGCTGCAGGGCTGCCTTCAGCAATTGACACAATAATGAATGGGAAAGCTTCAACCTACTTATTACGTGCCAATCGTGTTGAATTAATGCCGCTAGATGTTGATGTTGTCCGTGATTCTTATCTTGAAAAGTTTAAAGCAAACCAATTATCATTAGCTGATGCAGAACAAATGGCAAAGGCGACAGGTGGCTACCCTTATATGTACCAATTGATGGGAGATTATGTCTGGCGCCACGTTGACGAGGTTGTGACAAGTCAAGATATTAAAGATGCATTTATTATATCTCAAAGATTATTATTTTCTAACGTTTACGAAAAAGTGTTAGCGGATTTAGAACCAAAAGATCGTGAATTAATTATTGCCATCCATGAAGCAGGTGATTTTGATGTCTCTACGCAAGCATTAAAGGATATTCTAGGTTGGAACATCAATGTTTTGTCAACATACAAAGCAAAGTTAAACAAGTGGCGTGTGACGCAAAAACCACAAAGAGGATTAATTAGTTTAGCTTTACCCTATTTTTCACAATTTTTAGATGACTACTATGATTAAACAATAGGAGTAAATAAAATATGATAATGTATGACACAATGCCATTTTTGGACAGGCACTTAACAATTTTTAAACAAAACGAGGCGCTTGTTTTTATAAGTCTAGCGACTGATGGGGTGAAAGAATTTCATTTGTTTTACCCAAATGAACAGGTCACGCGGGCGACGTTACCTGAAATAATTGATTTTCAGCGTTATGCGGCTGGTGAAATAGTTGATTTGTCACAATTGAAGATTAATTATTTGACAGGCACGTCGTTTCAACGTGATATCTGGCGCGCTATGCATGAGATGTTGCCGAATGAAACGTTAACGTATGCGCAACTGGCTGTTCGTGCCAATCATCCAACAGCTATCCGTGCTGTAGCATCGGCAGTTGGGAAGAACCCCTTGACGATCATTAATGCCTGTCACCGCATTCTCCCTAAAAGTGGTGGCATCGGCAAATACCGTTATGGACCAGAGATGAAACAAAGGTTAAGACAATTGGATCAGGCCATGATAGCTAGTAAGTAGACTGAAAAATCTGATATAATAACACTATGACAAATACAGAAAATTATTTTAAAGTTGGTACAATTGTTAACACACACGGTATTCGTGGTGAAGTGAAAATCATGTCGATTACGGATTTTGCAGCTGATCGTTTTAAAAAAGGTGCAGCGTTGCAAATTGATACGAAACAAGGCTTTGTACCGGTTAAGGTGCAGGCATCTCGTCTCCATAAAAACATGTGGTTAGTCTTATTTGAAGGTGTGACAAACATCAATGAAATTGAAAAATATAAGACACATGATATCTATGTTATTGGTGGCGCACGTGAAGAATTAGGCGATGATGAGTATTATTATAATGAAATCATTGGTTGCCGAGTAGTTGATTTGGACGGTAATGACATCGGTGTTATTTCAGAAATCATGGAAACTGGGGCAAATGATGTCTGGGTTGTCGCACGTGATGGCCAGTCAGACGCGCTGATTCCGATGATTGATGATGTTGTGAAGCACGTTGATGTTGCTGGTAAATTAGTAACTATTGACGCACTGGAAGGACTATTAGATTAATGCGGATTGATGTTTTAAGTTTATTTCCTGATATGTTTACACCATTAAAACAATCTATTTTAGGTAAAGCAATTGATAAAGGTGCTTTAGATTTTCATGTGACAGATTTTCGTGATTATACTGAAAACAAGCATAACAACGTTGACGACTATCCGTTTGGTGGTGGTGCGGGCATGCTGCTTATGGCGCAACCGATTTTTGATGCCATGGCGGCTGTTGAAAAACAGGCTGGCAACAAAGGCCATGTTGTGTTACTAGACCCAGCAGGTCGTAAATTCGACCATCATGTGGCGGAAGAGTTAGCCCAAAAGGAACATCTGACATTTATTGCGGGACATTATGAAGGGTATGATGAGCGTATTCGTGAGCTAGTTGATGATGAAATATCATTGGGAGATTATGTTTTGACTGGCGGTGAACTTGGGGCAATGGTTATTATTGATGCCACAGCGCGCTTCTTACCTGACGTATTGGGTAACAATGTCAGTGCTGAGGAAGATTCGTTCCAGGATAATTTGTTAGAGTTCCCACAGTATACACGACCAGCAGAATTTCGCGGTCGCAAAGTACCTGATGTGTTAATAAGTGGTAATCATGCAAAAATTGCTGAATGGCGATTGAAAGAGTCATTACGCAGAACATGGCAACGTCGCCCAGACTTACTAGAAAAACGTCAACTCACCAACCAAGAACGCGATTTACTAGATGATGTAAAGCACGAGTAAGCGCATGAGCGCGGTACCGTGACTTATCTCAGCGGAAGTGGTGGTAAAGCACGAGTAAGCGCATGAGCGCGGTACCGTGACTTATCTCAGCGAAGTGGTGGTAAAGCACGAGTAAGCGTTAGTTGAAAATTTTTTCAACTAAACGCTTTGTAAAGATAATCAAATAATGACTGTCTTTTTTGGCGTTAAATTGTAATGTTATAATTTACGGTTATGAGTTGTAAATTACTATAAAAGCTCCCAAATGTTTAACAACAATGGGGAGCTTTTTTATATCTATTAAAATGATAATTAGAGAGACATATCTCTAATTTCAAAGCAATTATTTTGAATAAGCTGATTGAATCCGGATAAAATTTTTTTTAAGATTAGGGAGATTTAAGTAATTAGTAACAGTGTAAACTTGGTCAATTTTTTTTGTATCCTGAATATACAGTGCAGATAAGAACAAAACCCATATTTTAACATTTGAATTTTCTTTAATAGGCATATCGTTTAATTTTAAAAGTATCCAGTCAGTGATGATATTGTTTCTTTGGATAATGCTACATTCTAAGTATTTAATCATGAGACTCATAATTATATCAATTGCATAAGCTCTACTTTCTGTTTTCATGTATTGAACTAAAATATCAGAAATATATGGTTTTATTTTTTCCGAATGAATCATATTTAAGGTACATTCTAATAAATAAATATCGTAAAGTTGCCACCTAACAATCTGATCAAAATAGTTTAAAAGTAAATTTTGATCAGATTGTGAGGCTAATTTAAATGTAAAGTGATAGATGGTAGCTTGTAACATGAGTAGTTGATGTTTACTTTTTAGTGTGAGTGAATGGTTTGTTTTGATATCTAAATAACCTTGATTTAAAATTGAAAGATCATTTGACATATATTTTTCATTTAACTCATTGCGAAACTTAGTAATATTTGTCCCTTTTTTATAATAAGTGTAAAAATATTCCTCAATAGTGAGATCTAATGTTTTGCAAATAAGATAAATAGTCTGAATATTTGGTAATATCTGATTATTTTCTATTCGTGACACCATTGCCTGTGAACCAATTATTGCACCTAGTTCACTTTGAGAAACATTTTTAATCTTACGCCGTTCCTTTATTAAGTTGAAATTGTTATCTTTTTGCATATCGTTTCCTTTCTGTTTGTAAAAAATATAACAATTAATTATTATCCAGCATATTAGTATATTTTTTACATATTCAATATTGAATAATCAATATTGAATATAATAAAAAACTTGATACTTTGCGGTATAGAATAACAGCGTAAAGGTTAATTACTTTTACATGTAGATAAAATTTCAAGAAATAAATTGAAATTTTAAATAACAGCATTAAGAAAAGGAGAATATTATGAGGAATGAAAGAGCGGTATGTGATCGAAAAAAGTTGTATAAGTCCGGAAAGGCTTTAGTGACGGCTGGTATTTTTTCTTTGGCAATCTTTGGTGCAACTATATCGGATAGTAGTGCTGATACAACAAATATAGGGAACCAAGCAGTAAAAGCAAATCCAGTACAAGAGGATAAATCAGCAGTAACAACAGATAAAGTAGTTGGAGTGGTACCAGCGGAAACAGAAACTACGCCAGCAGCAAATAAAGCACCAGAAACACCAACACTAGAACCAGCAGCAAATAAAGCACCAGAAACACCAACACCAGAACAAACAACAAATAAAGCACCAGAAACACCAGCAGTAGAACAAGCAACAAATAAAGCACCAGAAACACCAACACCAGAACAAACAACAAATAAAGCACCAGAAACACCAACACCAGAACAAACAACAAATAAAGCACCAGAAACACCAACACTAGAACCAGCAGCAAATAAAGCACCAGAAACACCAGCAGTAGAACAGACAACAAATAAAGCACCAGAACCAACAGCAAATAAAGCACCAGAAACACCAGCAGTAGAACCAACAACAAATAAAACACCAACACCAGCAACAACTGACAAATCAGCTGATACAACGACGCCGACGGCAACTAATCAACCAACGTCAGCAACGGTTTACAATACAGCTGCCACAACAAAAACAGATAAAACTGTTGAAACAACCCCAGCAACGCAAACAACAGATAAAAAAGAAATCAATGATGCGCAAAAACTTGATCAAGCAGAAAGCGCATCACCAAATATCAAACAGATTGATGGTAAAACCTATTTTGTTGGTGATGACGGGCAGGTTAAAAAGAATTTCACCGCTGTCATTGACGGTCAAGTGCTTTATTTTGATAAAACAACTGGTGAATTGACATCGAATGATCGTCAATACACCGATGGTCTGACAAATATCGATAACGCGCACAACGCTGCTTACTCATTAACAGCTGATAGCTTCACAAATGTTGATGGCTACCTGACAGCTAGTAGCTGGTACCGACCTAAAGACATTCTAAAATCAGGTACGACCTGGACACCATCGACAGCAAATGATTTTCGACCATTGTTAATGTCATGGTGGCCTGATAAAGATACCCAAGTTGCTTATCTTAAATACATGCAATCCCTAGGACTTCTAGAAGATGACGTGGCCGTTTCAAACAATACGCAAACAGCTGATTTAACAAATAATACGATGTCAGTTCAAAAAAATATTGAACAGAAAATTAGTTTGTCTGGTAGTACTGATTGGCTAAAAACAGATATGAGTCAATGGATTAAGACGCAACCAAACTGGAATATTACGAGTGAGTCTAAATCAAATGATCATCTTCAAGGTGGTGCGTTGTTATATGTTAACAGTGACAAGACCCCAGATGCAAATTCAGATGACCGATTATTAAATCGCACACCAATTAATCAAAAGGGTCAAATTACTGATTCTGGACAACAGGGTGGTTATGAGATGTTGTTAGCGAACGATGTGGACAACTCAAATCCCACTGTGCAAGCGGAACAATTAAACTGGTTGTATTACATGATGAACATTGGTAGCATCACACAAAATGATCCAACCGCTAACTTTGATGGTTATCGCGTGGATGCTGTCGATAATGTGGATGCTGATTTGTTACAAATTGCCAGTGATTACTTCAAAGCAGCTTATAAAATAGATCAAAGTGATAGTCAAGCGAATGCACATCTCTCAATTTTAGAAGATTGGGAATCGAAAGATGCCGCTTATATCAAAGCACATGGGACGAATCAATTGACAATGGACTTTCCAATTCATCTCGGCTTGAAATATGCCTTGAACGTGCCTGTCGACCAACGTAGTGGTTTGGAATCAACAATTACGAATAGTTTGGTGGATCGCACAGCAGATGCAACTGAAAATACAGCACAACCAAACTATTCATTTATTCGCGCACATGATAGTGAAGTGCAAACCGTTATTGCACAAATTGTCAAAGATAAAATCAATCCAGCTTCAGACGGTCTAACTGTCACACCTGATGAAATTGAAAAAGCCTTTGCAATATATAATGCAGATGAATTAAAAGCGGATAAAGTATACACGGCTTATAATATACCAGCATCTTATGCACTGTTATTAACGAATAAGGATACAATTCCACGTGTTTATTATGGTGATTTGTATACCGATGACGGGCAATATATGGCGAAGCAATCGCCATATTATGATGCCATCACGTCATTGTTGCAATCACGTGTGAAATATGTTTCTGGTGGTCAAAGTATGGGCATGTCTTATTTACATGACAATCAAGGGGTATTAACTTCGGTCCGTTATGGAACCGGTTCTATGACTGCCACAGACGTTGGTAATGCTGAAACACGGACAGAAGGTGTTGGCTTAGTTATCAGTAATAAGACTGACTTGAACTTAAATAATGATGAACAAGTTGTATTGAACATGGGTGCTGCACATAAGAATCAAGATTATCGTGCCTTGATGTTAAGTACGCAAGATGGTTTGAAAATTTATAATGACGATGCTGGGGCACCAGTTGCCCGCACAAATGATTTAGGACAATTGATTTTCAAATCAGATATGGTATATGGTATCAATGATCCACAAGTTTCTGGTTATCTTGCTGCCTGGGTACCTGTTGGTGCTAGTGATAGTCAAGACGTGAGAACAGCAAGTAGTACAGCAACATCAACAGATGGTGCGACTTACCACTCTAATGCGGCGTTAGATTCTCAAGTCATCTATGAAGGCTTTTCTAATTTCCAAGCTATGCCAACCAACGCTGACGAGTACACCAACGTCAAAATTGCAGAAAATGCAAGCTTGTTCAAAGATTTAGGTATCACAACGTTTGAATTAGCACCGCAATATCGCTCAAGTACGGACACGAGTTTCTTAGATGCGATTGTTCAAAACGGTTATGCTTTTACAGATCGATATGACATTGGTTACAATACCCCCACGAAATATGGGACAGCTGATCAATTAGTGAATAGTTTGAGAGCGTTACATGCTCAAGGTATTCAAGCCATTAATGATTGGGTACCTGATCAAATATATAATTTACCAGGTGAACAAATTGTGACAGCTACGCGCACAAACAGTTCTGGAAAAGACGATGCTGATTCAGTGATCAACCATACCTTATATGATTCATCAACAATCGGTGGTGGTCAGTACCAAGCACAGTATGGTGGGGCATTCTTAGATGACATGAAGGCAGCCTATCCAAGTTTGTTTGAAACGAAGCAAATATCTACAGGTAAACCTATGAATCCAGATGTTAAAATTACAGAATGGTCAGCGAAGTACTTTAACGGCTCAAACATTCAAGGTCGTGGTGCTTGGTATGTCTTAAAGGATTGGGCAACCAATCAATACTTTAATGTGTCGAGTAATAATGATTTCTTACCTAAACAATTGCTAGGCGAAAAGACAAGCACTGGCTTTACAACTGATGAGAATGGCAAGACAGCGTTTTACTCAACGAGTGGCTATCAAGCTAAAAATACCTTTATTCAAGATAATACCAATTGGTATTATTTCGATAAGGATGGCTACATGGTCGTTGGTACCCAAGAAATTAACGGTAAAAAGTATTATTTCTTGCCTAATGGTGTTGAATTACAAGATGCTTACTTATCTGATGGACAAAATCATTACTATTACAGTAAAACTGGTAAAGAAGTGTCAAATCAATACTATCTAGGACCTGATAATAATTGGCGCTATTTCTTTGATGATGGCCACATGGCGCTTGGACTAACAACAATTACTTCAGATAATGGCACAACGTCTGAGCAGTATTTTGATCAGAATGGTGTTCAGGTTAAAGGGACTGCCATTAGAGATACTGCGGGTGATTTGCGTTATTTCGACAGTCAAACAGGCAATCTATTGACGAATACTTGGCAAGAATTAGCAAACCAATCATGGATTTATCTGAATGAACAGGGGATTGCTGTGACAGGTGAACAAAATATCGATGGTCAAATCGTGTATTTCAATTATGACGGTACACAAGTCAAAAATGATTTCAAACGTTTGGATAATGGCGCATGGTTATATTTGAATGATCAAGGGGATGCTGTGACAGGCGAACAGACAATTAATGGGCGCCAGGTATACTTTAAGCAGAACGGCGAACAAGTCAAAAATGACCAAGTCGAAAATAGTGATGGCACAATTAGTTACTATGCAGGTATTAATGGTGAAAAACTAACAAATGACTTTGGCGAATTGCCAGATGGTTCTTGGTTATATTTGGATAATCAAGGACATGCCGTAACAGGTGAACAAACAATCAATGGTCAGGCTCTTTACTTCAATGATGACGGCGTGCAACTTAAGGGCGATACGCATGTTGATGAAACAGGTCACATGCACTACTATGATGCTGATTCTGGTGACATGATTACAAATCAGTTTGTACAAATTGACGGTAAGCAGGTTTACTTCAATAATGACGGTAATGCTGTTGATTGATCTGTCATCAGTTCGACAAACAATTTAATATTGTTATCATCTGATACGATGAGAAGCACAAATATGTGCTTCTTTTTTTGTAATATTGACGTAATGGCTAAGTTGCTACGGAATCGCTATACTAATAATAAGGGCATTAAAATTAGATTAAATATCAAACATAAACCAATTGATAACGTATGCTAGTAACAAATTAGATAAGAAGCATGAACAAAGACGTATTTAAAGTATCAGTTGCTATCATGCTTTATAATGATAGGGAGGATACGAACGTAATTATCCTCGTTTTGAACAATATAACGGTATGTAAGTTTCATTCAGGAAGCGGACTTATTGCGTTCTGATACGTTAAGTGGTGTATAATTTATAGTTTATGACAAAAAAAGTTGTTTTTTGATGTTTTGTAATATTCATGTAATAGAATTGTTGAATACTAATCTGTATACTTAATAAGTACAGATTAAATTAATATTAAACACCCTAGTACAGTGAGGAGAAAATATGATCGATTTACACAGTCATCTTTTACCTAATATTGATGATGGTTCAAAGTCATTACGTGCGTCATTACGTATGGCAAACGAAGCTGTTGAAAATGGTATCGAAGCAGCACTTATGACACCACATCACATGAACGGCCACTATGTGAATCATAAGGCAGATATTATCCAGTTGACGAGTCAATTTCAAGAACATCTGGATAAAGAAAATATACCTTTACAAGTTTTTCCGTCGCAAGAAGTACGTATTAATGGTGGCTTGATTGAAGCTTTAGATAATGATGATATTTTGTTTGCTGATGACAGTAATCGCTATTTATTGTTGGAATTCCCGGATGATGATGTCCCCACATACAGCGAAGACATGATCTTTAAGATTATGCAACGGGGGATTAGTATTCAAATTGCCCATCCAGAACGTAATACAAAAATCATGTCTGACCCAGACATACTGTATAGTTTGATTGAAAAAGGCGCAATTGCTCAGGTAACTGCTAGTTCTTACGTGGGCAGTTTTGGTAAAAAAGTGCAGAAATTTGCTGAATCAATCATAGCGCATAACTTAGCGCATGTTTTCGTCTCTGATGCGCATGATTTACCGAATCGTGATTATGAAATGCGTCAAGCACTTGATAAGCTGAGCAGTCATTTAGGACAGGATTATCAGCAACTATTTGAAAAGAATGCTGAGGCAATTTTGGATGGTAATGACGTTGAAAAATTAGTGCCAGAATCAATTGTGAAACGCCGTTTTTTTAATGGTTTCTAGAACATATAATAATAAAGGATTAACTAAATAATGAATAATGTACTTGAACTACGCCAATTATGGGATATTATCCGTAAGCATTTCCTCATGCTCGTTTTAATGGCGATTATTGGTGGGGCTATTGGCTTTGGTATCGCTAGATTTGTGATAGCACCTACTTACAGCGCTTCAACTAGCATGTTAGTCAACCGGACAACAGATAATGCACAAACAACAGCGAATTTATCTGATCAACAAGCTGATGTGCAGATTATCAATACCTATAAAAACTTGGTTACATCAAGCAATGTTTTGGGGGATGTTGCTAATACATTGAAGAAGCCTGATCGTATTGTTGTACAAAAATATGAGCCGGCTGTGTTCGATACCCTTGCAGATGGCACACGTCGACTTGTCACACCAGAACAAAAAGAAGTGACCCGCGCATCATCACAAAAAAAATATAACTTAACGGTTGATGAACTTAAAGCAATGGTCTCTATTAGTAACCAACAAAATTCACAAGTGTTTGCTATTAACGTTAAGTCAAATGATCCAAAGCAAGCAGCTCAAATTGCTAACACAGTTGCTGATTCATTTAAAGACAAAATTGGTAACTTCATGAAAATCAATAACGTGTCAATTATTGATTCAGCGAAAACACCTGAGAATCCTGTGGCACCAAATAAAAAGTTATTTACCTTAGCAGGCCTTGTTATATTAGGTGGCTTGACGTTCTTAATTGTCTTAGTCCGTGAGTTATCTGATACAACGATTAAGTCACCAGATGACGTGACAGAACTGTTTGGTATGACGAACTTGGGTGTGGTTGGACATATTAAGTCAATGAAACATTTTGATATATCTCGCAAAGCCGAAACAGGATCACATAGCACACGATCGCGCGTGAGTCGCTTGAATCGAGAGGAGGGTTAAGGTTTATGGCATTATTTAAAAAACAATCAAAAATTGGTCGTGATGGTTTATCAGCTGAAACAATGACCAAAGGGGCACGGCTAATTGCTGCAGCGCAGCCTAAAAATCCAGTGTCTGAACAATTCCGAACATTACGGACAAATATTGATTTTGCTTCAGTAGCAAAGGGTGATGTCAAGACATTATTGATCTCATCAGCATTACCTTCAGAGGGTAAGTCAACGATTACTTCTAATCTTGCCGTTGTCTATGCACAACAAGGTAAAAAAGTACTCCTTGTAGATGCTGATTTGCGTCGACCAACAGTGGCCGTGACTTTTGGCATTAATGATAATCATGGTTTGACTAATTATTTGGCAGATGCTAATAGTGATGCACAAGCCATTATTCATACAACAAATATGGCAACACTGGATGTCATTACTTCGGGACCAGTGCCACCTAATCCAGCTGAGTTATTAGGTTCAGGACGTATGACTGCATTAATTAGTGCGTTGAGAAATAAATATGACATTGTGATATTCGACGTGCCACCATTCTTGATGGTGACTGATGCACAAGTGTTAATGAGTAAAATGGACGGTGTTGCGGTTGTTGTGAGCGGTGGTAAAACCACAAAGGGCGCTCTGCAACGCACGTCAGAAATTTTAAAGATTTCTGAAGCACCGGTACTTGGCTTTGTCTATAATGACCAAAATCAGAAGAAAAGTTCAAGTAGTGGTTATGGGTATGGCTATGGATACGGTTATGGGGAGACCAAGTCTAAGTAGTCGCTCTTTTAATGGGAGATTGGAGAGATGAATGGTTTATAAAAAAATTGTTAAGCGCCTACTAGATTTATTACTGTCGGTGCCAATGCTCATCATACTAATATTACCGCTACTTATAGTGGGACTTATTATTAAGTTGACTTCTAAAGGGCCGATTTTATTTAAACAAGAACGCTTTGGTAAAAATTCAAAGCCATTTATTCTGTATAAGTTTCGTTCAATGACGAGTACAGCACCTGTCAAGGCTAATTCGGAATTTAATGATATTGCAAGTTACGTGACACGTTTTGGCATGATCATTCGTAAAACATCAGTTGATGAATTACCTCAATTATGGAACATCATTAAGGGCAATATGAGTTTTATTGGACCAAGGCCTTTAGCCAAGACTGATGCTAAGGTATTAACGCTTCGTAAAAAGAATGGTGCTGACCAAGTATTACCTGGTATTTCGGGGTTAGCACAAGTGAACGGACGTAATAATCTTTCAGATGAAGATAAGGCAGCTTATGATGCAAAGTATGCGGCACGTATTAGTTTTAGAGTAGATATGTTATTGATAGTTGAAACGTTTGTGTCTGTGTTGAAACGTGATGGTGTCTTTAAAGAAACTATGATTGATGATGATTCAAAAAAAGATATGGTAGGCCATGAGTAAAAAAGTACTAATGTTAGCGGCAAAAGCTAACATGATTCAACAATTTAATCATCGCAATATTAATATATTGCAAGACTTAGGGTATGAAGTTCATGTTGCGACCAATATGATTGATTTTGGTTCGATGTCGGCAACAGAAAATGAGCGGTTTAAGCAATGGATGAGTGATAATCAAGTTATTGCGCATCAAATTGATTTTGAACGACGTATGGGTTCTTTGAAGGGGAATATACAATCTATTAAGCAATTACGAACATTGTTTAAGCAGGATAATTTTTCGTTTATTCATGTTCATTCACCATTGGGCAGTATTTTAGGGCGATTGGTCGCTAAACAATTTAAAGTACCAGTTATTTATACCGCGCATGGTTTTCATTTTTTTAAAGGTGCCTCTAAACTAGCATGGCTTGTATTCTACCCATTAGAATGGGCATTTTCATTTATAACAGATACATTAATTACGATTAATGATGAAGATTATGCATTAGCGAACAAGCATATGCATGCCAAGCGAATACTTAAAATTAATGGTATTGGTGTCGATGTTGAACGAGCGTTGTTAGTGACAAATGATTGTAAAAAAGCAGCGCGTCAACGTATTCGTCATGAACTTAATATTCCAGATGATGCGTTTTTAATGTCTTCAGTAGGTGAATTAAGTGATCGTAAAAACCACAAAATTGTCCTCGAAGCACTTAAAATGATTCCATTAGCAGCACGCCAAAATATCTATTATATCATTGCCGGTACTGGGTCTAATAGTGAAATGTTGACGACATTGGCTAATAGTTTTGATTTTGGGAAGCAGTTTAAGCTTTTAGGCTATCGTAGAGATATTCATGAAATTAATTATGCTAGTGATGTATCAGTATTTCCATCTTTTCAAGAGGGGTTAGGAATAGCAGGGCTTGATGCAACAATAGATGGCACCTATTTAATTGGTTCTAATAGACGAGGCATTTCAGATTATATTAAACAAGGTATTAATGGTAGTATTATTGATCCAAGTGATGCAGTAAAGTTAAAAACGGCTATATTAGACAACATAAGTTGTCAAGATGAATTATTTCCACATAATGATTTAGTCGAGTTTGGTATATCAAAGGTCGATCAAAAAATGACACAATTATATAAGGAGCTTTTATGAAAAATGGCATAGTTATTTTGAATTATCTTAATATGTCAGTAACGTTTGAGACAGTAAAAAATTTATTAACTCAAAATAATATTGACAGTTTTCAAATTGTTATAGTTGATAATGGCTCAAAGAATGGCTCAATTGAATATTTGAGTCAAAACTTTAGCATGTATCAAAATATAACAGTATTAGAAGCGATTTCTAATTTAGGATACGCGCAAGGAAATAATGTGGGTATTAATCATTTGAGAAAACGTAATATTGATAATGTTTTAGTTATGAATAGTGATATTAGTTTCTCCGAAGCTAACGGGTTAGAACAATTATTTTTAGATATTCCTAACAATGTAGGCGTGATTGGACCAAATATAATTGGAAATAACAATGCACCAGCAAACCCGATACGAATACCAGTTGGTTTTAAGGATACATTGATACGATTTAGTTATAATTCACTGAGAAACATCATGCCCATGTTTCTCAAAGAAAATGTTAAAAGAAAAACAAATAATTTAGTAGATAAGAATATTAAGTCAATGTTGAGTAATTCGGAAAATGAATTTTTTGTACATGGAGCAGCATATATATTGACACATCATTATTTTAATGTGCTGCCAGAATTATACCCTAAAACATTTTTATATTATGAAGCACAAATATTAAAAATATTGTCCAATAAGTTTCATTTGAATTATTTTTTGAATGCTAATGTAAAAATGAAACATATAGAAGATCAATCTTCAAAATTTTCTTTCGGTAACAAAAAAAGTAAGAAGCAAAGGTTAGTTGCTAAATCTCAGTTGACGGCATTAATTTTGTATATTAAATTATTACGTCCGCAAGTATTTATAGATAAATGGAATAAAAAATAGTGGAAATTTTTAAATTTAAAAGTAAATATACGGGATTACCTGAATTGTTTGGTTTGCCAGCAGTCGGCAAGACTACCTTCATAGCTAATCAACCTCAATTAATAAATATTAATGAGCGATCAAATCACAATTTTTTGATTAGATATAGTCAGAAAATAGTATCTGTTGTTAGAATAGCTATTTTAAACCCTAAATATTTCATACGTAGTATTATTTTTTTAAAATCGTTTGACATGAATTTAAAAGATAAACTAAGATTATTAGTTAATCTATTAAGAGTAGTCAATGAAGGCCATATCAAGATAAATAATGGTATTTCGGATCAAGGCCTTTTTCAATCTTTGTGGTCAATTGGTGTGTATAGTCATAATTCAATTTCTGATGTAGAACAAAAATTAACAGTATTTCTGGAACAAAACCCAAATTTTTTGCCAAAAGAAATAACTATCATATCAGACATTATGGAAAATAACCTCAGCCGTGAAACACAAAGATATGGTTACTTAAAAACATATTATGAAAATAATCAGATGATTAATCGTTCAATGTCTGTTGAAACAATAATAATAGATATAGTTAGCACACTGTACATAAAGGTAGACTAGAAAATATGTACTACATATACAATACATACAGATAGTAGGAGATAAGCAATATGAAAATTCAGTTCGTTTTACCTCCAAATTATAATCAAGCTGTTGGTGGATATAAAATTGTATTTCAATATGCTAATTGGCTTAGTGACAGAGGACATGATGTGCATATTTATTTTATGTTACTTGATGAACCAATTGTTATCAGTTTGGTGAGGCAAATTAAGCGAAAATTATTGGGACAAAGTACGATAAACAATACGTTAACATGGTATAAGTTATCAGAAAAAGTTACAATGCATTATAATGTTTCGCATAGAGTTATTGAGTCGATTAGTGATGGTATATTAGTGGCAACTTTTTTTAAAACAGCTAAGAATATTCTGAACGCCAATGTTTTAAAGAATGATAAGTATTATTTGATACAAGATTATGAAATATTTGCTGGTTCTCAAAAGGATGTTGATACCACTTGGCGATATGATTTAAAAAAAATTGTGATATCAGAATGGTTATTAAAAAAGTCAGAAGAGTTGGGAGTCTCAGCAGAATTAGTACCTAATTTTATAGATGATGCTGAATTTTACCCTGTTCAATTATTAAACGAAAATCCAATAGTGTCAATGCTATGGCATGAAAATCCTCGTAAAAAATCCATTCTCGGTTTGGAGGCTATCAAGTTGGCAAAAAAACAAATACCGAATTTAAAAGCAATTTTTTTTGGAAAAGGCAAAGCGCCAGCTGATTTTCCAAATTGGATTACTTATTATCAAAATGCTACAATCACTCAACTCCGAGAAAAGATATATGGACAATCAACACTTTATCTGATGACTAGTGATTTTGAGGGTTGGGGACTAACGGCTATGGAAGCCATGGCTGTTAATATTCCAGTAATTTCTACTGAGAATGGCGGAATCAGAAATTTTGCTAATGATGATACTGCCTTTATTATTCCCATTAATGATTTATCGGAGATGTCTCATGCAATAGTCACTCTTATTAATGATGACGATAAACGTGCCCAATTAAAAAATAATGCCACAAAAAAAATACAAGACTTTACACTAACTAATTCAGGACATGCACTAGAAAAAGAGTTTGCTAAATACTAATCATATTCGAAAAAATACATGAGGTATATTAATTTGAAAATTGCTGTAATAATGTCAACATATAATGGCCAAAAATACATAGAAGATCAAATCAAGAGTATTTTTGATAATAAGCTGAGTGATGATATAACTTTGTATGTTCGAGATGATGGTTCAACTGATAATACCTGTGCTATGTTAAATGAAATGAGTAAAAATTTTCATATTGATTTAACTGTAGGCAATAATATGGGTTATAAAAAAAGTTTTGAAAAATTAGTGTATGACATAGTTAGTTTAGATTATGATATATATTACTTTGCTGACCAAGATGACATTTGGCACAAGGATAAAATTGCAGTGTTTCAACATGAATTTAATTGTTTAAGCCCTAGATTAGTTTTTTCTAATGCTGAATTGATGATTAATTCACAACTAAGCAATCAATTTTTATATGAAGAAAATTATGATATTTGGAAAAGTTTTCAAAGTTTGTTTATGTACGGTAATATTTATGGTATGGCTATGGCTATTAACAAAGAATTAATGACAATTATAAAAAGTGATCGACCAGTTAACTCCATTGCACATGATAATTGGATTCCTATTGTAGCACATTTATCTGGGGATATTGTATATGTTAACAAGCCCTTAGTATATTATCGTGTGCATGATAAGCAACAAATTGGTGTAAGCAGTAGTGAATTAATTAAACCTACTACTTTATTGGGGAAAATCAACAAAATATTTGCACACCCTTTTGACAAAATAGCATTATTATTTAAGACAGATACCTTTTTTTCAGAACGCGCACGATTAATTGATGAAATGAGGTTAACTAAAAATCTTACTCATCAACAAATTAGTTTAATTACAAATCTTAAAGAAGTAAGACATTCAGTGTTTTCTAGAATAAAAGTTCTAGTAAATCCCCTATTTAGAGGAAAAACACCTTACTATACTGTTAGGTACGTTATCAAAGTAGTTATTGGCAATTTGTGATTTTCAAAATACGGTAATATAATAGAAAGAATATAATTATGCATAATGTAGTAGCAGTTGTCATTACATATAATCCAGACGTTGTACAATTACAAAAAAATATTGAGCAAATGTTAGTTCAAACGAATAAAGTTATAATTGTAGATAATGGTTCAAAAAATTTAAGTGAATGGCACACATTGTTTAGTAATCAAAATATTATAGTTGTTCCATTACAGAAAAATGTCGGCATTGCTAAAGCACAAAATATTGGCTTTATAACGGCAAAAGAATATGATGTTAATTGGGTCTTAACTATGGATCAAGATTCACTTTTAGCACCAAAAACAATAGATAAGTTGTTAGAAGTGCCGGAGGCTAAAAAAGAGACTACAGCTATTTTAACACCAAGATATGTTGATGTTAACTGGACGGATGAGCAAAGGCAACATGAAGATAATAATTTAAACGGCTTAGTACAAGATATGGACACTGTTATTGCATCTGGTAATTTAGTATCTGTAAATGCGTGGCAAGCTATTGGTGGATATGATGAGTGGTTGTTTATTGATCAAGTTGATTTAGATTTTGACAAGAGATTAAAGTTAGCTGGTTTTAACATTTTTCAAGTTAATACGATTGAAATGGCGCATGAAATTGGCGAAGTAATTGATCGACCAATATTTCAAAAATTACTCGGGTTTAGTAAAACAAGTATTTTTTCCGACCATTCAGCTATGCGTCAATATTATATCTTTAGAAATAGGATTATATACTGGCGACGTTATCCAGAAGTGAGAAGAAATGAACACTTTGTAAGAGAGTCTATCACTGGTAGTCGCCATATTTTATTGTTCAAAAATCATAAATTAAAAAAATTGTTTGCGTCTTGGAAAGGAATTAAAGATGCTTGGTATTATGACCCTGAAAAAGACAGTGATTTCCAAGAATTGAAAGAGCGTGCGATAACATATGGTAGAAACAGAGAAGCAAATAAGTAGTGAATATGGCTGGTTGAATTCTAGCTCTAGATATCAATCAGCCAAGAAGAATATTATGGTCTCCGTTTTGGCACAACCTTTGTTATTAATATTAACATTTGGTGTGAGAACGGTTTTCATCAAAACACTTGGAGAAGAGTATCTTGGATTGAATGGTTTATATACTAATCTTTTAAGCTTTTTATCCTTTGCAGAACTAGGTATAGGAATCGCAATTTCGGCAGCATTATATGAACCAATTGCAGCACGCAATATAAAAGCTATTAATGCGTTAATGATATTTTTTAGAAAAATATATCGTATTATTGCTGGTATCGTGTTTGTAGGTGGGATAATTTTGACAGTAGCATTACCATATTTTATCAATGGTACCATACCACCGTTTGCTAGAATAGGCTTTATATTGTTCTTTATGAATTCTGTCGTTTCTTACTTGCTAGTGACTAACAGAACATTACTTGCAGCTGATCAAAAACAGTATATCAATGTATTAAACCAGTTTGCTTTTTCTATGGTTCAGCAAATTATACAGGTGTTGATATTAATATATTTACATAACTTTTTATTGTATTTAGCAATTCAAATTATGTGCACATTAATATCAAATATTTGGATATCTATTATTGTTAGAAAAAACTACCCCTTTTTAAACTATAATATTTCTGAAAAAATATCACCTAAGGTACTTTCTAAATTAAAAAGCAATGTATTAGGTATGGTGTCAGCTAAATTTGGTGGAATAATCTTAACAGGAACTGATAATATTATCTTATCATCATTTATTGGACTCACTATTGTTGGACAGTACAGTAACTACATGTTAATTATTAACGGATGTGTATTAGTATTGAGTGCAATATTAGGTGGTATCACAGCTACAATCGGGAATTTAAAGTCGGAAAAGAATAAAATAATTGAAACACAATATTTTAATAATTTTTTTGATTTAAATGCATTATTAATTTCAATTATTAGTATGGGGTTAACTATTTTTCTTATACCTTTCATCAAAATTTGGGCAGGACCTGATTATATATTGTCTTGGGTAACTAGCGGATTAATTGTTATGACATTTTTTACTAATCAATTACGTCAAATAGGTATCTCATATATTGTCGCATATGAACTGTTTGGTAGTTTGAAAATCAAATCCATCATTGAAGCAGGGACTAATTTAATTGTGTCGCTACTACTAGTTGTCGTTTTTAAATTAGGTATTATGGGTGTACTAATCGGGACGTTATTAAGTAATATAGTGATTAATTATTATTGGGAATCTAAAATTGTCATGTCTGATGCACTGCATGCTAGTACTAAAAAACAAACTGTCAAAATGTATTTATATACGCTAGGTTCTGCTATTATATTATTTAGTTTGTCTTATATTTCTCATGTCATTAATGCCAGTTTTAATTACTGGATAACATGGATACTTGATTTGATGATTTTTATGATTATGAGTATTCTAGTGATAAGCGTACATTTGTATAAAAACCAAGAACTAAGACAGTTATTTTTTAATAAGTTGTTAAGGAGAGCATAACTCAGATGTTATATATGGCAATCGTTATTATAAGCTTAGTATTTGGATTGAGTACATCGTCTAATAGAATAGTTGGCTTTTTAGGTTTAATGGGATTGGGTTGGTTAATTGCGACTGATTATATAGAAACTAATGGTGATTATGCTAATTACTTATCAGCTTATAATACAGTTAGTTCGGGAAATACGCCATTTGAAAATGGGTATACGTGGTTAGAATTAATTTCGTACAATCGAGGTTTAACTTACGAAGAATTTCGTTTCTGGTTTGCGATTGTAGCCGTACTAATCTTGTATATTGGTGTGGTTCGTTTTACTAAAAATATTTCACTATTCGTTTTTTTGTTTGCAATATCAACTTTTTTTGCCGATGGAACACAAATTAGAAATTTAATGATGATTGCTATCATTATACTTGCTACTAGTTTTTTGAAAAAATTATCATTTGTTAATATAAGTATTTTTGTAGTACTTCTCTATTGTGCAACTCAATTGCATAGTAGTGGTTACGCGTTTTACATAATTTTGATTGCGCGTTTATTACCGCGAAAAAATCTAAAAAATATTTCGTTATTCACAATAGCTGCTACTTTTGTTTTTAGTCTGACATTAAAAATATTTGGATTTAGCACTTTATTTAACGTTTTAGTAAAAATATTTGGAAGCACAGTTCAGAGGGTGAATTTTCTGACTAAATTGCATAGTTATACTAATGGTACTAATAGTTATACAATATTATTGATATGGATAACTGTATTAGTTTCTATTGGGATTTCATTTGTTTTATTTAGGTTAATAAACAACGTCGAACTTAAAAAGACCAATGAGAATGCTCGATTATTATTTTTTGGAATGAGCACTGCTATAATTGCAATGCCACTAGTGATCATGGCACCAGACTATTCGAGAATCGCAAGAAATGCTACATTATTTTTATTTATTCTAGTATCACTTTATTTTGAGAAATCAAATATTAAAAATAATTTATCAATAAGTAAAAACAAAGTTGTAATTATGATGATTATTTTTCTAATACCATTCATCTATGTTCATGATACAATATGGGGGCCAACTTTCTTGAATTCAATATCATACACAGCTAAATTAAAAAATCCATATTTTTATAAACAATAGTGGAATATAATTTTTTAGTATATGTTGATTTAACAATTAATATTTGATTTTAACTTAAATAAGAAAAGAGAGAAAACAATGAAAGGTATTATCCTAGCCGGAGGTTCCGGCACAAGACTTTATCCCATTACAAAGGCAACTAGTAAACAATTGGTGCCAATTTATGACAAGCCTATGATTTATTATCCCTTGTCTGTTTTGATGTTGGCTGGGATTAAAGATATTTTACTCATCTCAACACCAGAATATGTTGAACAATTTGAAGAATTGTTTGGCAATGGTCATGATATCGGCTTGAATATTGAATATGCAATTCAAAAAGAGCCTCGCGGACTAGCTGATGCCTTTATTGTTGGCGCTGACTTTATTGGTACCGATACGGTTGCGCTTGTCCTAGGTGATAATATCTTCTATGGTGCTGGTTTGTCAGAACAGTTACAGCAAGCGGCCATAAAAACAACTGGTGCAACTGTATTTGGTTATCAAGTCAAAGATCCAGAACGTTTTGGTGTTGTTGAGTTTGACGAACAGGGTAAGGCGTTATCAATTGTAGAGAAGCCAGAGCACCCAAAGTCAAACTATGCAGTAACTGGTTTATATTTTTATGACAATGATGTGGTTGAAATTGCGGCTAATGTTAAGCCATCAGATCGTGGTGAAATTGAAATTTCTGATATTAACCAAGCCTATCTTGATCGCGGTGATTTAGATGTTCAAGTCATGGGTCGCGGTTTTGCTTGGTTAGATACTGGGACACATGATTCACTACTTGAAGCCTCATCCTTCATTGCAACGATTCAAAAGCAACAGAACTTAAAAGTGGCTTCACTTGAAGAAATTGCTTATCGTATGGGTTATATTGGTATCACGCAATTAGAAAAGTTGGCACAACCATTAAAGAAAAATGATTACGGTCAGTACTTACTACGCATTGTTGCTGAAGAAGGGAAATAACATGACTGAAGATTTTTTTGAAAAAAAATTAATTGCACGACCAATTACTGCAATTCCTGGCATGATTGAATTTGATATTCCGGTTCACGGTGATAATCGTGGTTGGTTTAAAGAAAACTTTCAAAAAGAAAAAATGTTGCCATTGGGTTTTCCTGAAACATTTTTTAAAGATGGGAAGCTACAAAACAACGTATCATTATCTCGCCAAGGTGTATTACGCGGTTTGCATGCTGAACCATGGGACAAGTATATTTCCGTAGCTGATAATGGTCGTGTACTCGGGTCTTGGGTTGATCTACGTGAAGGCGACTCATTTGGGCATGTTTACCAGACAGTCATTGATGCAAGTAAGGGAATTTACGTGCCACGCGGTGTAGCTAATGGTTTTCAGGTCTTGAGTGAGACGGTGTCGTATTCATACTTAGTCAACGATTATTGGGCACTTGAATTAAAGTCAAAGTATGCTTTTGTAAATTACGCTGATCCTGCTTTAGGAATCACTTGGGATGATGTCACTAATGCTGAAGTGAGTGAAGCTGATAAAAAACATCCATTACTCAAAGATGTTGTGCCACTAAATACAGAACAATTGCGATAGGAGAAAAGTCATGACCGAATATAAAAATATTTTAGTTACTGGTGGCGCTGGATTCATCGGTGCTAACTTCGTCCATTATCTTGTTGCTGAACACCCTGACGTTTTTGTCACAGTATTAGACAAACTCACTTATGCGGGAAATAAGGCTAACTTGGCTGGCTTACCTGAAGATCGTGTCAAGCTCGTTGTTGGCGACATTGCTGACGCACCATTGGTGGACAAGCTCGTGTCTGAAACTGATGCTGTCATTCATTATGCAGCCGAGAGTCACAATGATAACTCATTAAAAGATCCGTCACCATTTGTGCAGACTAATATTATTGGCACATATACATTAATTGAAGCAGCTCGTAAGTACAATAAGCGTTTCCATCATGTATCAACTGATGAAGTCTATGGTGATTTACCATTGCGTGAAGATCTGCCAGGACACGGTGAAGGTGCCGGCGAGAAATTTACACCGGAATCACAATACCGACCATCAAGTCCTTACTCATCAACTAAGGCTGGTTCTGACTTGTTGGTACGTGCTTGGGTACGTTCGTTTGGTTTGCAAGCCACAATTTCTAATACCTCTAACAACTATGGCCCTTACCAACATATTGAAAAATTTATTCCACGTCAGGTAACGAATATCATTTCAGGCATCAAGCCAAAATTATACGGTGCCGGTAAAAATGTTCGTGATTGGATTCATACGTATGATCACGCAACTGCTGTTTGGGCTATTTTAACCAAAGGTAAGATTGGTGAAACCTATCTGGTAGGTGCGGACGGTGAAAAGGATAATATCACTGTTTTGCGTGCTATTTTGACAGATATGGGCAAAGCTGAAGATGATTTCGACTTTGTGCAGGATCGTTCAGGTCATGATTTGCGTTATGCCATTGATGCCACAAAGATTCGTGAAGAATTGGGCTGGGAACCAAAGTATACTAACTTTGAGACTGGCTTAGCGGACACAATCAAGTGGTATCAAGATAACGAAGCCTGGTGGCAAGCAGAAAAAGCTGAAGTTGAAGCCAAGTACGCAGAAAACAACCAGTAAAAATGATTTAAAACTCACACCATGTGAGTTTTTTGTCTATAAGGGAGAAAGTCAAAATGAAGTTTTTAGTAACAGGTGCTAACGGGCAATTGGGTCAAGAGTTACAAAAGTTATTGCGCGAACGTGGATTAGATTTCATGGCTTTTGATTCTAAGCAATTGGATATTACGAATCGTGTCGCAGTTTTTGCGACTTTTGAACAGGTACAACCAGATGTTGTTTTGCATGCCGCCGCCTATACAAAAGTTGATGTAGCAGAAGATGCAGGGCGTGAACTTAATTGGCAAGTGAACGTTAATGGCACGAAAAATGTTGCTGATGCCTCAAAAACATATGGAGCTAAGTTAGTCGCTGTATCGACAGACTATGTGTTTGATGGCACGAAAAATAGTGACTATGTAGAAACAGATGCTGTGAATCCACAAAACGCTTATGGCCGTGCCAAGTTGGCCGGCGAATTGGCAGTCACAGAAAGTGGCGCTGATGCTTATATTGTGCGTACCAGCTGGGTATTTGGTGAGTTCGGTAATAACTTTGTCTATACGATGCAACGATTAGCCGCAACGCATTCTAAGTTAACAGTTGTCAATGATCAATTAGGCCGACCAACTTGGACGCGAACGCTGGCTGAATTCATATTACATTTAGTTGATGTTAAGGCGACTTATGGCGTTTATCATTTGTCTAATGCGGGTACGACAACTTGGTTCGATTTTGCTCGTGAGATTTTGAAGGACACCGATGTTGAAGTTGCACCGGTTACTAGTGCAGAATTTCCACAAAAAGCCTATCGACCAAGACATTCTGTGATGAGTCTTGAAAAATCTGAAGCAACAGGATTTGAAATTTTGAATTGGCGAGAAGCTTTGGAGGTGTTTTTGACGGGGCTGAAAAACGCTAAATGATAGTGAGTGAAAGAAAAATTTTTAGAAGCTTTGCAGAAAGAAAGCGACTATAAGTTGAATGAAGAAGTCGCTCGTAACATTGCTGAAAGCGTCAGTCAGTCGATTGATTTTTCTAACCAATATGAAGTCCACAAAAGTATCCGTCAACGCGCGTTGGATATTTTACCTAAAATCAAGGCAACTTATTTTGTGGCATAGTATTAATGATTAACTTGAGAACTTGGGCATTCTGCTCAGGTTCTTTTTTTACTGGATAATGCCTTAGAAAATTGACAGGATTTATCAATTGATAAAGGAGACGTACTCATGATAAGCGATTCAGACAATAAAATAACAGAAGAGACAATGCCTATAATCGATGAGTGGGCATCACTATATAGCAAGATACCAACTGAGGTAGTAGCACTTGATGAAAAAAGGCAGTATAATCAAGAAAAGTCTCCAGATTTTCATGACTGGTTGATTAACGGCTAATGTCTGATAATTATTGGCAAGAGACAGATTACCTAATGAAAACTGAAGCTAATCGACAGGCATTAGTAAATAGTATTGCTAGTGTGAATCGTGGAGAAGGTAAAGTATTAACGCCCGATGAATGAGATCAAATTAATGAGTAAGGTAGATGTTCATTTTTCGACACAAGCATGGGAAGAGTATGAAGCGTGGTATACAAAAGATGCTAAAATAGTAAAAAAATTAATAGATTAATAAAAGAAATATTATCAACACCTTTCACAGGAACAGGAAAACCAGAGCCTTTAAAATATGAACTAATGTGCTTGGACTCGAATAATAGACAAAGAAAATCGCTTAGTGTATATTGTCACTGAAACGCAGTTGCAGATTATTCAAACACGATACAATTATTGATATGTTGTTTTTTTGATGATTGGCTTGTTTGGTAAAACTGAGTTAGGTATAGCAACAAATAGTAATAATATTTATGACATCCTAAAATTGGTTCGACTACTGACTTAGGGTCACGATATATTCATTAGATTTTTCACGGTTTTCATCTGGTATCTCGATTTTTGATATGTTAAGATTATTAAAACAGTCTGTAGATATTTCTAGTTTGCAAAATATGTTTTTAAGCATTGAAAAATCACCATATTTACCGAATCAACCACAAAATAATATTTTGATAAAGAATTTACTACTGTCCATGGGTACCCCAGATATTTCTGATTGGAAAGTCCTAACAGAAATATCTGATAATTTGACAACAGCAATGTTATTTACTACTATAATAGTATAGACGTTGCTGAGATGCTTGATGGATAAACGCCTACCGATGAGTGGTTGTGTAGCAATGGCAATAAGTCTTGCAGTTGCAATTTGGGAAAGTACCATAATCAAGGCCTCTTTTGAGGTAACGTAGTGAGAGATTTAAGCGCTGACCACTAGCGTGGGGTTTAAACTCGTGCCTATATATTAAACAGATGCGACTTTGTTAAAGTATCTATCAATTTATAAAGAAAAATAAACGCCCGACATGTATTTTGGTATGTCGTGTTTTTTTATGAAAATAAATGAAAAATCTTAATTGAAACGTGTAAAATAGTCAATGTTGACCATAACAATAATAGGAGTAAGTCTTTGAAAAAGTATAACGTTTTAATTGCTGTTTTTTGTACAATTGTATCATTTGGTATACCGTTGTCTATTGAATATTGGTGGCAATGGCCACATAGTGGTCAAGGCGACTGGCTCAGTTTTTGGGGCAATACATATGGTGCAATTGTCGGCATATTAGTGTCAACAATTATTGCAGCAATTAATACAAAAAATCAAATTGCTGAAACAAAAAAACTAAATGATCGTGATCAATTAAATGCCCGTAAATTAGATGAAATAAAAAACATTCTGACTAATATACATGGCATTAATTTAGAGCTCATTTACTTTAATGCGTATGTCGATGACTATGTTGACGATCAATCAGAATCGTCATTACAAGAAAACGACTTATTAAGTGAACGGTATGATTTAGACGAACGCATGGATAAAGTCAATGTCTTCAGATCGTCATGTTCAACGTCTATTGATCTACTTAATATTTATGGCGTTTCTAAAACGACTTTGAGGTCAGTAGAATCTGAATTAGATGACGCAATTAACGCATTTAATACGTTCACAGAAAAGCAAGACACAGAAAGTCAATCCAAACTTTGGTCATTTTTAGGACAAGTATCAGATGCTTTAAATATAGCAAGTAAGAACGTTAACAAACTGTTAGACGGCTTTATATTAAGAGAATATAGTGACTAAGTACGTCAAAAAATAAGATCCCGCAAGGGGTCTTATTTTTTGACAGATTAATGCTCCAGTCGATAATGATTTGGCGTGATATTTTTAATATGCTTAAATGATGAGGTGAAATGACTCACACTGGCAAATGATAATTCCTCTGCAATTTCACTAATTGATAAATCTGTATGTAACAGTAACTGTGTGGCAGTTTCTATTTTTTGATTGATAATATATGATTTAATTGATTCATGATATTTTTCTTTGAATGCGGGATTTAAATTATTGACAGGAATAACTAATGAAAAAGCTATTTTTCTGAGGGTTAATTTTTCTTTTAGATGCTTATCAATATAATTTTTTATTTTGTCTGCAGCTGACAGATTATGTTTTAGATTATAAATTTTGACTTCTGTAAAATATAACCATGCTATGTCTGCAATTATCTTGTTAAAATGAGTGAAATGTGATGTCAATTCAATTTTTTTAACAAGTTTGCTTTGTAATTCTAAAGCTAATTGAGTGGGGTAATCGTGCGTGATAATATTACGATGAAGAATGGCAATATAGCTAATGAGTATATCTTTTTCACTGCGTGTTTTGCTAATAGTTGAAAAACGACTGCAACATGTTGGTAAATTGATAAAACGTTTTAGCATTATTTTGAATGTCGCTTCATTTGAACTATTAATGGCTGACATTAAATGGGTGCTAATTTTTGATATGTTGTTTAATTCCTCAGATTCATTAACTTTGTTTTGGTTAGTTTCAAAATCAGTGTCTAATTCACGTAGAAGTATTTCTTTTTTTGGCGCACATTTTTGCGTATAAATAGCATAAAGTGATTGACACAAAATAAGTTTATCGCTCAAAATATTAGTTAAAGTTGTCACTAAATTATATGAGTTTAAATTTTGTTGTTGAAAAACGATAAATAAAATAGTTTTTTGGTTTGGTGCTTGAATCCGTAATACAAAACCAGAATCAAAAGTAAACATTTCATAAAGATTTTTGATTGGCAATGAAGTGATTTGGTTGATAATTGTGTTGATAGTTATTTTCTGAATGTTATTTACATTGTCGTTATAGTAACAAGTATGGTTAGATGATTCTAATAAAAAAACTGTTCCCTCTGATAATTGCGCTAAAAGTATTAAATTATCCATACACAACCCCCCTAAAAATGTAATTGTTGTCATTTTAGCATACTAATTATAAAAAATCATTTGATTTATAAATTGGAAAATATGCTCATGTTTAAAATGTAGTCAATTTTTGATAAAACAAGTTAGTTTTTGAAATGCGTTTAACAAAGCGTCGTGATAAACTCAGTTTAGAATCATTTTAACATAAAAAAGGGAGAAAACATGATCAAACAACAAAGTCATTACAAGTTATATAAGTCTGGAAAACTATGGGTTTCAGCAATGATTGCAACAGGAATGATCACAATAAGTGCATCACCTATCATAGCAAGCGCCTCGAAAACTGATGGTGCGGCAATAAGTGTCGTTGATAAAAGTACGGTATCATCGGACGGAAATACGCTTCAAAAAAACGACGTCAATAAAAAGGAAATCACTAGCAGTGAACCAATAACACTATCAGCTCCCGAAAATGTGACTTATAATGTCGGTGATCAGATTAATCTTTTGGATAATGTCACTGCAAGTGATAATGCAGATGGCACGAAAAATAATGTGACTGTTACTAATATTGTTGATGAATCAGGTCAAAAAGTTACAACAATTCCAACTGATAAAGCAGCGACGTACACCGTCACATACACGGTCACTAATTTAGAAGGGCAGTCAACAACTAAAAACACAACAGTTGTTGTAAAATCAACTGTTGCTGAATCAAATACAAGTGACGCAAGTATTTCAGAAAATACAAGTAGCGACAAGACATCAGATTCAGAAAGTATAAGTAGCGATAAAGCACCAGATTCAGAAAGTACAAGTAGCGATAAAGCACCAGATTCAGAAAGTACAAGTAGCGACAAGACATCAGATTCAGAAAGTATAAGTAGCGATAAAGCACCAGATTCAGAAAGTACAAGTAGCGATAAAGCATCAGATTCAGAAAGTACAAGTAGCGATAAAGCATCAGATTCAGAAAGTACAAGTAGCGATAAAGCATCAGATTCAAAAAGTATAAGTAGCGACAAAACAATCAGCACTGATAAAGCAAGTAAAAATATAACAAGTAATCCGAATGATAAAGACAAAGCTAATTTGAAATTATGGGTTACTACAACACAGAGTCAAGCACAAACGCATAAAGATGATATTGATGACATTTTAGACCAGTCTAATCAAGCAGCGGATGCGAACAATGCAGATACAATTGTTAGAAATACGGCTGTTTTAGCACTTAGCAACCACCAAACACAAGAATTAGCAACTGTAAAAAGTAATACTGAGCAAATTGCCAATCAGACAATACAATCAAAAACAATTAGTGAAAATCTTATCACAGCGACTAATAATATTGTTTTGAATATGAGTAAAGAGGTTGAATTAGCTGGTGCAATAGTTAATGATGATAAAAAAGGAATTAACGCTGCGCAACTTAATCAAGCCAATGAAGCTATCAATAAAATTGTATTACCTAAAGGAGCTAATGCAACTTTATCAGCTTATGGCGATTTAATTATTTACGCCGATAATAGTGCTACTTATAATCAATCATTAAGTGCTATTGAATCCCAGGGATTAACAAAAGCATTTAGAAATATTGTTGATCCAGACGGTTTTTCAGTAACTGATCCAGTTTATCCTGCGGATATGTGGGTTGATCCTAATCCAGATCATTACACCTTTAGTTGGCGACAATCAACGGCGAATAGTCCTATACCAAAAAACATTGTGCTTTCGACTGATAGACAGGGTAAGGGAACTTTATATGTCAATGAGTTAGACAACAATAATCAAGTATTGGCAACTTATACCGTGCCTAAAAATTCATCTTATACATCTCCTAATTTCGGTATGACTTATTTTAATGATGAGTATTCTGGTATTGCGCGATCCACAACGTCAACACTATGGACAGAAAGATTTAATTTATCAAACACTGGGCGTACAGACGGTAAAGCAAAAGCTACCTCATTTATTGTGCCTGAATTGATTTCTCAAAAAACGTCATATGTCGACCTGAATGGTAAAGAGCTCCAACCGAGTTATGTACAGACGGGTTTGAGTGGACAGAAATATACAACAGCCAATAGTACTGAGGCTGTTATACCTGGATATTATGCAACGATACCTATGAACGCCTCTGGTACGATGTCTCCTTATGGTTTGTCAGATGGCGAGACAAGTAAAACATACTATAAAGACTTTCATAATGGCGTAAAATATGTTTTTACAGAAACTGATAATACCGGTAATATGGCAGTTGATGTGATAGATACAGATACAAATAAAGTTGTATACCACATAGACTCTTTAGCACCTGAACAACAAATTGATAAGCCAGTCTATGTAAAAAATAACGCAAGCTACATATTGCGTAGTATTTATATACCGCAAACAAAAAATGTTGTTTATACGTATGATAAATTAGGGTCGTTTATTCTGACTTCAGAGGATCCCGCATTTCCTGATACAAAACCACAACAATATACTAATAATCCAACTGATCCCACAACAATTCAAGACCAAATTGTACCTAATGTACCTGGATATACAGCGTTTGACAAAGATAACAATCAATTAACGCCAGGCTCTGTGTATAATCCTACGGATATAGGTAAGGATACAACCATCCACTATATTAACAATATGCAAAAAGCAACAGTATCATATATTGATAGTGCTACTGGTGAAATTTTAAAAGTTGATAATATTACAGGGCCTTTTGATAGTACATCGCCTTATCGTACTGACAGCAGTATACAAGCCTTTAAAGATGCTGGATATGTCGTAGACTCAAATACATACCCTTCAACTGGACTGGTATTTGATCGGGATGATACTACAACTCAAACCGCAATTGTCAAATTAACTCGCGTACGTACAAATGACAAACCAGAAATTACAGCACCAGAAACAGTATCATACAAGGTTGGTGACCAAATTGATCCATTGGCTAATGTCACTGGCACAGATACAGAAGACAAGACAACTGATGTGGCTGTGGCTAAGATTGTTGATCCAGCAGGTAATGTTGTTACAGAAATACCAAATGACAAGCCCGGTGAGTATACAGTAACTTATACAACCACCGATAAAGATGGTAACACGACGACAAAGGATGCGACGATTACGGTTGTCTCAAATGACAAACCAGTGATTGCAGCACCCGATGCGACTTATAAAGTTGGTGACCAAATTGATCCATTGGCTAACGTCACTAGCACAGATACAGAAGATGGTAAAACTGATGTCACAGTATCAAAGATTGTTGATCCAGAGGGTAATGTTGTTACAGAAATACCAAATGACAAGCCCGGTGAATATACGGTAACTTATACGACCACGGATAAAGATGGTAACACGACGACAAAGGATGCGACTATTACGGTTGTCTCAAATGACAAACCAGTGATTGCAGCACCCGATGCGACTTATAAAGTTGGTGACCAGATTGACCCATTGGCTAACGTGACTGGGACAGATACAGAAGATGGTAAAACTGATGTCACAGTATCAAAGATTGTCGATCCAGAGGGAAACGTTGTCATCGAAATACCAAATGACAAGCCTGGTGAGTATACGGTCACGTATACAACCACGGATAAAGATGGCAACACAACGACAAAAGATGCCACCATTACGGTGGTTTCAAATGACAAACCAGTGATTGCAGCACCCGATGCGACTTATAAGGTTGGCGACCAGATCGATCCATTGGCTAACGTCAGTGGGACAGATACAGAAGACAAAACAACTGATGTCACAGTATCAAAGATTGTCGATCCAGCAGGCAATGTTGTCACAGAAATACCAAATGACAAGCCTGGTGAGTATACAGTCACGTATACAACCACGGATAAAGATGGCAACACGACGACAAAAGATGCGACCATCACGGTTGTCTCAAACGACAAGCCAGTGATTGCAGCACCCGATGCGACTTATAAAGTTGGCGACCAGATTGACCCATTAGCAAACGTCACTGGGACAGATACAGAAGATGGTAAAACTGATGTCACAGTCGCTAAGATTGTCGATCCAGCGGGCAATGTTGTCACAGAAATACCAAATGACAAGCCTGGTGAGTATACGGTAACGTATACAACCACGGATAAAGATGGCAACACGACGACAAAAGATGCGACCATCACGGTTGTCTCAAACGACAAGCCAGTGATTGCAGCACCCGATGCGACTTATAAAGTTGGTGACCAGATTGATCCATTGGCTAACGTCAGTGGGACAGATACAGAAGATGGTAAAACTGATGTCACAGTATCAAAGATTGTTGATCCAGAGGGTAATGTTGTTACAGAAATACCAAATGACAAGCCCGGTGAATATACGGTAACTTATACGACCACGGATAAAGATGGTAACACGACGACAAAGGATGCGACTATTACGGTTGTCTCAAATGACAAACCAGTGATTGCAGCACCCGATGCGACTTATAAAGTTGGTGACCAGATTGACCCATTGGCTAACGTGACTGGGACAGATACAGAAGATGGTAAAACTGATGTCACAGTATCAAAGATTGTCGATCCAGAGGGAAACGTTGTCATCGAAATACCAAATGACAAGCCTGGTGAGTATACGGTCACGTATACAACCACGGATAAAGATGGCAACACAACGACAAAAGATGCCACCATTACGGTGGTTTCAAATGACAAACCAGTGATTGCAGCACCCGATGCGACTTATAAGGTTGGCGACCAGATCGATCCATTGGCTAACGTCAGTGGGACAGATACAGAAGACAAAACAACTGATGTCACAGTATCAAAGATTGTCGATCCAGCAGGCAATGTTGTCACAGAAATACCAAATGACAAGCCTGGTGAGTATACAGTCACGTATACAACCACGGATAAAGATGGCAACACGACGACAAAAGATGCGACCATCACGGTTGTCTCAAACGACAAGCCAGTGATTGCAGCACCCGATGCGACTTATAAAGTTGGCGACCAGATTGACCCATTAGCAAACGTCACTGGGACAGATACAGAAGATGGTAAAACTGATGTCACAGTCGCTAAGATTGTCGATCCAGCGGGCAATGTTGTCACAGAAATACCAAATGACAAGCCTGGTGAGTATACGGTAACGTATACAACCACGGATAAAGATGGCAACACGACGACAAAAGATGCGACGATTACAGTTGTCTCAAATGATAAGCCAGTGATTGCAGCACCCGATGCGACTTATAAAGTTGGTGACCAGATTGATCCATTGGCTAACGTCAGTGGGACAGATACAGAAGACAAAACAACTGATGTCACAGTATCAAAGATTGTCGATCCAGAGGGAAACGTTGTCACCGAAATACCAAATGACAAGCCTGGTGAGTATACAGTCACGTATACAACCACCGATAAAGATGGTAACACGACGACAAAGGATGCGACGATTACGGTTGTCTCAAATGACAAACCAGTGATTGCAGCACCCGATGCGACTTATAAAGTTGGTGATCAGATCGACCCATTGGCCAATGTGGCTGGCACAGATACAGAAGATGGTAAAACTGATGTCACAGTCGCAAAGATTGTCGATCCAGCAGGCAATGTTGTCACAGAAATACCAAATGACAAGCCTGGTGAGTATACAGTAACGTATACAACCACGGATAAAGATGGCAACACAACGACAAAAGATGCCACCATTACGGTGGTTTCAAATGACAAACCAGTGATTGCAGCACCCGATGCGACTTATAAAGTTGGCGATCAGATTGACCCATTGGCTAACGTCAAAAGCACAGATACAGAAGATGGCACAACAACCGTTACAGTATCAAAGATCGTCGATCCAGCAGGCAATGTTGTCACAGAAATACCAAATGACAAGCCTGGTGAGTATACAGTCACGTATACAACCACGGATAAAGATGGTAACACAACGACAAAGGATGCCACAATTACGGTTGTCTCAAACGACAAGCCAGTGATTGCAGCACCTGATACGACTTATAAAGTTGGTGACCAGATCGATCCATTGGCCAACGTCAAAGGCACAGATACAGAAGACAAAACAACTGATGTCACAGTATCAAAGATTGTCGATCCAGCAGGCAATGTTGTTACAGAAATACCAAATGACAAGCCTGGTGAGTATACAGTAACGTATACGACCACCGATAAAGATGGCAACACGACGACAAAAGATGCGACGATTACGGTTGTCTCAAATGACAAACCAGTGATTGAAGCACCCGATGCGACTTATAAAGTTGGTGACCAAATTGATCCATTGGCTAACGTCAGTGGGACAGATACAGAAGACAAAACAACTGATGTCACAGTATCAAAGATTGTCGATCCAGCAGGCAATGTTGTTACAGAAATACCAAATGACAAGCCCGGTGAATATACGGTCACGTATACGACAACGGATAAAGATGGCAACACGACGACAAAAGATGCCACGATTACAGTTGTCTCAAACGACAAACCAGTGATTACAGCACCTGATGCGACTTATAAGGTTGGCGATAAGATCGATCCATTGGCTAACGTCACTGGGACAGATACAGAAGACAAAACAACTGATGTGACTGTCGCTAAGATCGTCGATCCAGCAGGTAATGTTGTCACAGAAATACCAAATGACAAGCCCGGTGAGTATACGGTCACGTATACGACCACGGATAAAGATGGCAACACGACGACAAAAGATGCCACGATTACAGTTGTCTCAAACGACAAACCAGTGATTGCAGCACCTGATACGACTTATAAAGTTGGTGACCAAATTGATCCATTGGCTAACGTCACTGGGACAGATACAGAAGACAAAACAACTGATGTGACTGTCGCTAAGATCGTCGATCCAGCAGGTAATGTTGTCACAGAAATACCAAATGACAAGCCCGGTGAGTATACGGTCACGTATACGACCACGGATAAAGATGGCAACACGACGACAAAAGATGCGACGATTACAGTTGTCTCAAACGACAAGCCAGAAATCACAGCACCCGATGCAACTTATAAAGTTGGCGACCAGATCGATCCATTGGCCAACGTCAAAGGCACAGATACAGAAGACAAAACAACTGATGTGACTGTCGCTAAGATCGTCGATCCAGCAGGTAATGTTGTCACAGAAATACCAAATGACAAGCCCGGTGAGTATACGGTCACGTATACGACAACGGATAAAGATGGCAACACGACGACAAAAAATGTGATCATAACGGTGGTTTCAAACGATAAGCCAGTGATTGAAGCACCCGATGCGACTTATAAAGTTGGTGACCAAATCGATCCATTGGCCAACGTCAAAGGCACAGATACAGAAGATGGCACAACAACCGTTACAGTATCAAAGATTGTCGATCCAACAGGTAATGTTATTTCAGAAATACCAAATGACAAGCCCGGTGAGTATACGGTAACGTATACGACCACGGATAAAGATGGTAACATAACCACAAAAGACGCAATCATTACGGTGGTTTCAAATGAAGTAGGCCTAGAAAATAAATCGAAAACGATAGTTGCGCCTATAACTATTGATCGAAATGGTAAATTGACAGGCAAAAATCAGTTGAATGCTAATAATAGTTTGGTAAGGCAACAAGGTGTATTACCAGCTACTGATGTTAAAACAACTAGTTTTAAAAATATTGGTATGGTAGGACTTCTCGTTTCTCTTATTGGCTTAGTGGCCAATAAGAAGCGACGCAGTGAAGATAAGTAATTTAGTGTACATCAAATTGTCGATAGTACTTTTTGTTTAGCAGGTTACATATACTACTAATTGATACCCAGAAAATTATATTAATTTTCTGGGTATCTTTTTAGGCGAAAATTGATTATATTTATGGTGAGTTACAGAGATTAGAGTACGCTATTGATCGCATTTTTTATACTTTACAGTATGCTATTGCTGTTAAAAGTAAGGTTTACTAAAATAAAGAAACGAGAATATAATAATGACTACAATTTCAATAATTGGGGCTGGTGTTGGTGGCTTGACTTCAGGCATTTACTTACAAAATAATGGTTACGATGTAAAAATATATGAAAAGAATAATCATCCTGGCGGAAAAATGGATATTATTCAAGAAAAAGGCTTTAAATTTGATACAGGACCAACGATTGTAATGATGCCTGACACGTACAAAAAACCTTTCTTAGACAGTGGCGTTAACTACGAAGATTATTTTACTTTTCAGCGCGTGAATCCTTTTATGAATGTCATCACTAATCATGAAAAAATGGCGTTATCTTCCGATTTAACAGATATCGCTAAAGATTTTGAAGCATTTGGTGATGCAGAAATGCTAGGTTTTTTGAAATATTTAACAGATATTTATGGCAAATATATCAATGCAAAAAACAATTTTATTTATAAAAGTTTTAGAGGCCCAAAAGATTTTTTCAATGTGAAAACACTTTGGCATGCTTATCAATTAAAAACCTTTTCATCCTCATATGAAGCAATTTCAAAAAATATTTCGACTAAAGCTTTACAAGATCTCATGTCTTTTCAAACCTTATATATTGGCATTTCACCTTTTAGTGGCCCCTCTATTTATAATATCATTCCCATGATTGAGTTAGTCTATGGTGTTTGGTTTATTAAAGGTGGCATGCATGAGTATGCACGCGCGCTAGAAAAACGCTTTTTAGAACTTGGTGGTGAGATGGTTTATGAGTCAGAAGTTGATAAAATTGTCGTTTCTGGCAACAAGCATGTCACAGGTCTCTCGATTAATGGTGTCGTTGAAGAATCTGATGCAGTAATTGCCAACGCAGATTTTCCTTATACGATGACGGATTTATTAGGCATAGACGATGCTAAAAAAGGTAAATATACTGCAAAAAAGGTGCAAAATATGGATTATTCAATGTCTTGTTTTTTGTTGTACTTAGGTGTCGATAAGAAATATGCTGATTTGAATTTGCATACCATCAAGATGGCAACTGATTTTAAGAAAAACGTTGAAGATATTGACACTGGTGTATTACCTGAAGACCCATCGTTTTATGTTTATAATCCGGGATCACTTGACGAGTCGTTTGCACCTCAGGGACAATCTGCGTTGTATGTTTTAGTACCTGTTTCAAATTTGAAAGAAAACGATCAATGGTCGACAGAAATTATTGATATTTTTTCTGATAAAATCATCAGTAGAGTAGAAAAAGAATTATCATTAGAGAGACTTAGTGAGCATATTGTTTATAAAAATATATTCACGCCTGAAACATTTAAAAATCGCTATAATAGTGCTTATGGTTCAACTTTCGGATTGAAACCAACACTCATGCAAAGCAATTATTTCAGACCACATAATAAACATGCAAAAATTGATAATTTGTATTTCTCTGGAGCTAGCGTGCATCCAGGTGCTGGTGTGCCAATTGTCGTGACAAGCGGCGAACTAGCAGCTAAAGAAGTAATGAGGGACTTTTAATGGGCCCAGAACAAGCAAGAATTGAGCCAGTGCTAGCATACTTTCACAGTAGCAAGCGAGTGATTCAAGCTAAATCTTCTTCCTTTTACTTTGCATTTTCAAGATTGCCGGACTATCAAGCATACAGTATCTTTGTCTTATACGATTTTTTAAGACAACTTGATGATGCAGCCGATACCAAAAATCATATTAAATTTAATGCGTTAGTTTTAGATTGGGAAACCGCCTCAAAAAATTCTAATATCACACTGAATGATAGGTCGACTATAGCTGAAAAACTCGTTTATATATTTCAAGCATTTGCAATTGACCTAAATGATATGCATGATATGATAAGAGGCCAACGTCAAGATCTTGATCAAGAAGTTATTCATACTTTAGCGCAATTAGAATATTATTGTTATCAAGTTGCTGGTACAGTCGGGTGTATGATTTATGATATATTATCTACAACAAAAATTACTGAAATCAGGCAAAACATTATTGATGTGGGCGTTGCCCTGCAATTGACTAATATTATAAGAGATGTGTACGAGGATGCGTTAGAAGATAAGTGTTTTATACCGACTGAACTGCTTGCAAGTTATGGCATTGATAAAAGTGACTTATTATTGTTGCCAACAAATAAGCAATTGAGGAAATTACTTAAATCGTTATCTGACGGAGCGTTAGCAAAGTGCAAAGAAAGTCAGGTTATTATTGACCGTGTGAGCGAGAAAAAAAGTAAATTGTCTTTAGCAGTATCTATCGACGTGTATCAAAAAATATTATTAAAATTGATTCATAAAAATTTTGAAAATATACAACAACGCGTTTGTGTGACAAAACTAGAAAAGATCAACATTTTGGCTAAGATCTATATCAAAAATTTGATTCGTTTTTGATTTAAAAAACATTGTGCAATTTAGTTTAAATGGCTTAGTTTATAAAATATTTGATATTGATATATTTTTAAAAAAATAGTTTACTTGATTGATAACTTACAATCAAGCGTGTTGCCATTCACTATTTTTTGTAGTTATAATGTCATTACGGAGGTAAAAACCATGATTAACCCAAACGATTTAAAGACAACAACATCTATTTTTAAGTCAGGTAATTCTTAGGTTTTTAGATTATCAAAAAAAGATAAAGGATTTCTAGAAGTTGATGACAAAACTGATTTTGAAAAAATTGTGTCGCCTGATGGTAATGAAATTGCATGTCGTAAAAAAGAGTAAGTACGACCAGAAGTGATGAACTATGCAAAACAATACTTTGAAGAGCATCAGAAATTAATGGATCGGTTAATGGATATATGAAGTATGTCACTGAGAATTAATTAATTGCAATTAACGAGTTTATTATTAAAAAAGCTGGTGAGAGAGCGATGGGGGTACAATATCGTCAAGGGCTTAATTTGATAGTAAATCAGCCGCAACAAGTTATTTTCGGACGAAAGTTATATCCAACTATTTGGTTGAAAGCAGTGTTTATTCTTCAAAAAATAACTAAAAAACATATTTTCTTTGATGGCAATAAAAGAACTGCATTAATAAGTACGGCGGTTTTTTTGAATTTGAATGATTATCGGTTGGTTCATACTGATATTGAAGCAGAAAATTTTATTTTAATGGTCAAAATATCAGTAGATAGTGAAGAAATGATGATGATTGTCGCTAATTGGTTACATGAACACGCGATTAAAAAATGACAGAAAATAATCAACATTTTCTGTACAAATGTCATTAAAATACGATACCGACAAACAGTTGCAATTTGTAAAAGTGCCATAATCAAGGCTTCTTTTGAGATACTGAAGCGTTAGCTACTAGCGTGGGGTTTACATATTAGAAAGATACGAATTTATCAAAATAAAGCGTACAAAAGTATCTATCAACTTATTTTGTGGCATAATATAGATGATTAAATGGAAAACTTGGGCATTCTGCCCAGGTTCTTTTTTGTATTAGATGAGATTTTAGAAAGTAGTCTGGTATGTTCTTATAGACGCCAATCGCCAAGAAGTCTCATTTTGTTGGTTTAATTAAGGCGTATGGTATCAAAAAGATATCTTTCAAATAAAAAACATTATTTAAAACATTTCACACGGAATTTGCGTATGAAATGTTTTAAATGAAATTAATATGTGGTATGCTAGACGAAAGTGATGATCAAAATATAAAAATATGAACTTAACTACAAGGAGATAATCATGGTAGAAAAACTAAGTTTTCTAAAATTAGTTGTTAAAAATCATCCCTTATTAACAGATGAAGTATCTTTTTCATTAGTAGCTGACCAACGTGTGAGTCAAGATGATTCTGATCAATTAACACACTTGTACGGCCATATATGGGTCAACAATATTATGACGATTGTTGGTCGTAATGCAACGGGTAAAACTACAATCATGAAGTTACTGTTAGGGACGTTGTCTTTTTTACTCAATAATCGGTCTATTGATCAAACACGTTTGTCTGGGACATTATTTGGTAAAAATCCGATAACGTTAGAAACGTATTTCTATGGATCAGATGGCAGAGTTTATCTTGATGAAGTTGTATTAGTGCCACTTCAAGGTATATGGTCAGTTGAATCAGAAATTATTCATGTCAAAAAAGCTTATGTGAATGATACGAAAAAAAAATTATTTGATTTTACAAATGCTGATGTATTTCGTGATCGCTCACAATTAGATGATTTGACAAAGTCAGTATTGGCACCGGATGATTCTTTATTTAGAACGGTATTAGTTCAGGGACAAAAATATAGATATCAAGCACAACATATTTTTGATACACTATTTTTTACAAATGTGAATGCGTTGATTTATGATAAAGCTCAAGTACCGGGAGAAATTTTAGCTTATTTAGATCCGACAATCGAATATTTAAAAATTGATAAGACTGATACAGGGCAATCGTTTTATCGATTGAAATTTAAAAATAGTACGACAGAAATAACAGATAATAATTTTGCGACAATTGAATTATATTTATCCTCTGGTACAGCTAAAGGTATTACATTGTACCAACACGTATTAGGCGCCTTAAAAACAGGTGGTATTATTTTTATTGATGAGTTAGAAAATCATTTTAATCAAGCAATTGTACGTAGTTTCATTGAGTATTTTACAAACTCACGTATTAATATCAAACGAGCTACTTTAATATTCAGCACACATTATTCAGAATTATTAGATGATATTAGCCGTGGGGATCAAATTTATATTGCACGCCGAGAAAATCGTATATCTTTAACACGTTATTCTGATACAATAGCGCGTTCAGATATTAGCAAAACAGAAGTATTTTATTCTAATAACTTAGGAGGAACATCTCCGGATTATGACACATTCATTGCTCTGAGAAAAGCTACTAGGGAGGCGATTAATGGCCAATGAACTCATTGCATTGCTTGCTGAAGGCGCAGCAGAACAAGCTATTTTAGATGTGTTATTAGATAATGATAAGTTAATTTATAGGCGTGAAGAACTTTTAAATGAAGAGATACTACGCGAACGATCAGCTACACGTTTTCAAAGACGTTATCTTGGATTGGGTTTTTCAAAAAAAATAAAAATTTATCGCATACTAGATTCAAAAGGAGAACAATTTAAGTTAGGTAAGGCTTACCAACAAAAGATTTCAGATGTTACTAATTTATACACGACACCTGAGATTGAAATTTTGTTTGTTATTTTACACCATGATTACGATAATTATACGAACAAACAGAAATCAAAACTAAAGCCTAGCGTATATGTCAAACAAAAGTATGGTGTTAGTCTAAAAACATGGACACGGTTTCTACTACGATATAATAGACGTAGGAGAATAACCCATGACGCAAAAATTTACCCCAGAATTCCAACAATCAATCATTGATCTTTATCATTCTGGCACGTCAGCTAACCAATTAGCCAAAGATTATGGCGTGTCCGTTGCAACAATTTACAAATGGACAAATAAAAGTCACACCGCCCCGTCAAAATCCTATACAGACGACGATATCAAAAGGCTTGAGAAACGTGCCTTGAAAGCTGAATCAGAGGTGGATATCTTAAAAAAAGCCTTAGCCATCTTCGGAAGAATCGACAAATAAAAACGTCCGATTTAGTCCAATTCATTCAAGATGGCGGTTTTGAAGTGAAATTAGCGACAACTTTGTTGGGTATTGCACGGTCGACTTTCTACAGTTTAGTCAGTGATACCCCTTCGCAACGCATGCTTGAAACACGAGCCATTACGCAAGCAATTGATCAACTTTATCATGACGCTAACGGCATTTATGGTGCACCTAAAATTCGATTTTTACTTAAACAAGACTATCATTTAGCTGTCGGTATTAAACGGGTGCAGCGGATTATGGCCGCACATGGTTGGCGATCAATCACTGTGAAAAAATATCGTCCGGCAACCAATCATGAGGCTATTTTTGACCGCGTAAATGTGTTAAATCAAGACTTTAGGACAACAAACATGAATCAAAAATGGTTAGCTGATATGACTTATGTCTACACGATAAAAGAAGGTTGGACTTACTTAGCCAGTGTCATGGACCTTTGGAGTCGGCGCATTATTGGTTACGCGTATGCCACTAAAATGGACGCTAATCTGGTAATCAAAGCGCTAGATAACGCGACATTGAATCGCCAGGTTAAAGGGCAACGGCTTATTGTGCATACCGACTTAGGCAGTCAATATACTGGTTTTGCTTTTGAAAATAAATTACATGAGCTAGGTCTGATTCATTCGTACAGTCGTAAAGGGACACCCTATGACAATGCTGGGATTGAGTCATTTCATGCCACGCTCAAGAAAGAAGAAGTTTATGTTAGCAGTTATCAAACAGCGAAACAAGCCAAAATGCGATTATTCCAATACATTGAAGGTTGGTATAATCGTAAACGTATTCACGGGTCAATTGGGTATTTAACGCCAGTGGCCTTTGAACAAAAATGACCCTTCAAAGTAGAATGCGTGTCCGATTTATTGACGTAGATCCAAGTATAGCGATGTACAACATGTTAAAAATCATCAAGATGTTTATGATTTTTGGAATGCCCAACCAGATCAATTAGTTATTGTATTAAAAGAGTATGTGCGTTTATCAGTACATCGTGTCGATCAGACAATCGCTAGTTTATTAAAAGACTGAATTTTAAAAAATCGGGTATTACGCCTAAGATAGCCCGCTCTATTCTGATGATTCTTTAGCTTGGAAATATGGTCCCGTAGTGAATGCTGTTTTTCAAGAATATAGGCACAACGTGATTTAACAAAAAAAGAATTTATCACACAAGAAGTGTTAACTGATTATTCTGAATTAATGGCAAATCCTGATATTGCATCGTTGCTAGAGGAAGTATGGAACCGTTATGGTAGTAAAGAAGCTAGCCAATTGGTGACGATAACACATGCACCGGGAAGCCCTTGGGCGTCAACCACCGTGAACGAGATTATCAACAATGATGATACAAAATTATATTTTAAACAACTGATCAAGCAACATTGATCATTATTGGGTTACTGAAAAGAACATGAACAACAAAAGTTGTTCATGTTCTTTTCTTTGCATCTCATAATATCAATCAAAGTGACGCCAATTTTTGTCTAACAGCGCACGTGCAACAAAGAGGCCAAGTGGCAAAAACATCATAATTAAAGCAGCTTTGGTCATCCAAAGGGCACCAACGGCTATTTGATTCGTGCCAATGTTGTAAATTGCGCGATAAATATATAGACCAGGAACCATAATGACAATTGATGGCACGGTTAGAGAAATTCTCGGATAGCCATTATATCGCGTGACAATTGATGCAATTAATCCGGCAAGTAATGCACCAGCAAAAGCCGCAGCTGCTGGCGGAATCGTTGTTAAATCAACCAATTCTAAACGTAATGTATTGGCAAGGGCACCAATAAAGCCAGCGACAATAGCCATTTTTTGCGAGCTATTAAACATAATTGAGAAGCCATATACCCCACAAAAACTGGCTGGCAATCTTAGTAAACCAATAACAACAGGTGAAAGGCCAAGTGGCAGAAAGTTTTCAGGTCGAAAATCAAAAAACAAAGCGACCAACCAGCCAACCAATGTTGCAACTAGTGTGATCATCAACGCATAGGTTAATCTTTCTAAACCTGAACGCATATCTAATTTTGACAGGTCTAACATACTCGTAATAAATGGAAATCCAGGAATGACAAACAACATGGCGCCGATATAACCTGCCTCATGTTGGACTAAAACATGAAAATAAGTTTCAAATACTTTGAATGCAAGCATATAAACCAGACAGGCGACAGCGACACTGATAGCAACACCAATAAGTGTTGTGATAGTATGTTTTCCCAAGGTTGCACGAATAAAATTGCCAATGCCTGCACCAAGGAACGAACAGATCATTTCTGGTATACCGCCACCGAGTAAAAAAATAAAGGCGCTACATGCAAGGGCTGCTGCTAAGCCAGCAATTAGAGGTGAGTATTGTGTCGGTCTAGTTTGAATATTGTTGATTGCTTTGTGAATCTGTCGCACAGTTAGCGTTGCAAAAGTATCATTAATATTTTTGACAAAATTTTCTAATGCATTGAGTTTATCAGTGTTCACACCAGTATTTGGCAATGACAATACTTGCGTGTAACTGTCACCGTCACTAAAACAAGTGAATGCCAGCGTAATCAAACCAATATCAGCTGAACAACTGATGTCTAATTTTCTGGCTATTTTATCCATGGCGTCACGAACGCGCCAGGCACCAGTGCCACATGACAGCATCAAAATACCAATGCGGCCAACGATTGAAGCACGCTCTGGCAGGCTGGCTTCTTTTGCTGGTAGTTTGTCACTTTGAATGAGGCTTTGCCAAGGAATTGGCATATGGTGAGATTGTGATAGCGCTATTTGTCGTTTGTTAGATTTGTTCATCATTTCTTCCAAATATATGACATTAAATATTAAGTACTTGCGGGTGACATGATTGCATCAGGATGACTTTAATTTCATTTTAAACCTTGCACAGGTTTAATGCTACTTTCTAGGTGTATGCATTGTGGTAAACAATATGTTTACCATATAATTAGCGTTATGTTTTAATGTTGTTTTGTAATTGAAAAACAACACTTTACAAATGCATAAAATAATAGTATAATTACTTCTATTAGTGTGAAAAAATAAATAACAATGTGAATCTTCTTTTAGAATTTTTGTTTTAAGCGGAAGTAGCGGTAATATATTCGCTCAAGCAGAATGATTTTTTTCGGAAGGAATTAGAATGATTAAGAATGTCAATTCTAATAGTTATGCAACCATTAGTTTTTCAAGCGATATCGGTATTTCAGTAGATAATCTGAATACCGACGAGTATTATGTGTTGGGCCCTCAAAATAATGGTTTGAAAAGCAACACATTTGTCAGTCATATCAGTGATCGAGTAGAAAAAAGTGTTTTACCAAGTACTGGTGTTTTATCAGGAGCTAATAGTTTGTATGTAACGGCGTTTAGCATTATTATAGTAATAGGGTTTTTGTACACATTACATCACTGCCATCACAAAATGGTTGGTCAAAAGAAATAGGGAGAATTATGATTAATTATAAATTTACTGCACTTCTATTGGGATCTGCAGCCGCAACAGCATTAGTAACTACGAGTCAAGTTTCAGCAGATGAGATTAGTAGTCATTCAACAGGGACTGTTGTCTTTGAAAAAAATACAGATGGTATTAAAGTATTAGATCCAAATGATAATTCAAAAGAATTCACACCAGGTACGAGTGATGGAACAGTTGACGTGCTAAATAACGTTGATAATGGACTTTATCTAGCCTATGTACCTAATTTCAATTTTAATACGCACAAAGTGAACCAAATTCGTGATAAAGTATTTTTTGCTAATGCACAAGCAGAAGGTCGTCCAAACTTTATTCAAGTATCTGACTTACGCTCAAAGAATAGTAGTACATGGGATCTGAATGCTAGTGTTGGTTCGTTTACAAATACAAAGGATTCAAATGATAAGCTCGATGGTGCAGCACTTATTTTACGTAATGTGAAGGACCAAGATGTTACTGCTGGGACTAATTCACTTGTTGCAGGACCAAGTGCGCTTGGAGATACATTTTCTGCTTTGATGAATGCACAGAATTCAGCAGCAAACGCGACTGCAACTGAAACGTCATTTAATATGCAGGCTGATGGTTCTTCAAACACTTTGTTAAAGGGTAGTACAGGAACACATTTATTAACAGCTGGTGATCAGAGCACTTCTGCCGTCAGCGTTGGTTTGTATGTGCCAAAGAATACGCAATCTGAGGCAACATATAGCTCAGATATTACCTGGACACTATCTGTTAATCCAAAGTCAGGGAACTAATTAGGACCATGATTGTTAAGTGGTTAGCAAAGTTTCAATATATGTGGTCTTTATTGATTGTTTTATTTGTTTTGTCAGTATTTCCGGTCATTGCGCAAGCTGATACGTCAACAACCGGTTCGGGGATATCTTTCACTGTTAAAACAAATTTGCCAGATAATCAGATTGATAAGAACAATGAATTTTATCAATTGAAAATGTTACCAGGACAAAAACAAACAGTTACTGCAACAGTATATAATGTCACTCAAAAGGCAACCACAGTGAATATTAATGTTCAAACGGCATCGACAACGATGAATGGAACAGTTGATTATTCTAAATCATTGACAAATTGGGATACATCATTGCAACACAAATTAAGTGATTTTATTTCTTATCCAAAAAGTGTCACTATACCAGCAGGCAAGTCACAAAATATTTCTTTTGTGATTTCAATGCCAAAAGATGCTTATCAAGGGATTTTATTAGGTGGTATTACATTTAATCAAGCAAACAGTGATCAATCAGAATCATCAAGTGATAATGCTAACATTAAAAATAAATATGCTTATGCTGTGGCTATGATGTTGAAAGAATCTGATGAACAAGTAAAACCTAACATTAATTTAAAGTCAATAAAAGCAGGCCAAAATAATGGTCATAATGCTATTAACATTAATTTGCAAAATGACCAATCGTTATTAATGTCAAATGTTAAGGTTGATGCTAAAATATACTCTGAAAAGGGTAAAAAACCAGTATATACTGCTATTAAATCTGATATGCAGATTGCACCTAATAGTCAGTTCAAGTATCCTGTATCATTGCAAGGGACACAGATGGAGCCTGGGAAGTATCGATTAGAGTTAGCAGTGACGGGTACAGCTTATAAAGATCCAAAAACTTGGCACTTTACAAAGCAATTTACAATAAAACGTCAAGAAGCTGCGAATTTTAATCAATCAGATGTTAATGTTTCTGCTAATACAAATGGGCACATGAGCCTCATTATAATTATTATTGTAGTTATATTAATTATTATTGCTATTATGTTGTTTATATTGTTTATTCTAAAGCGAAAAAAGTCAAATTCAAAAGATAGTAGTTCAACGTAAGTTCATAAATTAACTATGTTTAGATGATTGAATTGTATGTGAATTTATTTAAAAGCAAAAGAGATTTTGCTTTTTTTTGAAAAAAATTACAAAGTGCTTGTAGGTGCAGATAGTGAATAAAATAGTGGGATCAAAGCAATTATTTTAAAAATATTTTACAAGTATAATTGAACGCAATGAGAAGGGGCGGTATTGTATGGTGCATAAGAGAAGGATCATGATTGTGGTAACTGCTATGATATTTTTCAGTGGCGCAATCTATTTTCAGTATACAAACGACAAGCCCCAAACGTATACACGTTCAGGATTGCCCAGTCAGTATGAAATAAAACCTTTAGCTAACGAATCATCATCTAGTACCTTTAGTACCTCTGATGACGACATAATGGGTAGTAGTAGTAGTAGTAGTAGTAGTAGTAGTAGTAGTAGTAGTAGTAGTAGTAGTAGTAGTTCGACAACCAGTGCCGCTGCCAGTTCAACTGAACCCAGTGCAAAAATTACTACTAGAGCTACGGCTGTTGACTCGGGGTTACCTGATGCGGGTAGTTGGTCACAAAACTTATCAATCAATCCGACTGGTATATTTGGAATTGCTGCAAATTTTAATGTTTTTGCTAATCATATTACTACGTCAGGTGGTATAAAAGGTAGTTTTGCGACACAAAGTTTATCCAATACTAATAGCTGGAATGGCGCTATTGGAGATAATATGCGACCTTCATATATTCAATCTGAATTTAAGGGCAGTGCGCCAAATAGTAATATTCCAAACAATGGCAATAAGTTAATATTTGGAAACAAGTTTAGTTATAACAACGGTCTCAACCAACTAACAAATGGGACAGACACATTAATGATACCAATTGATGGGTTGTCTCGTGAAACCAATGCACAAGTAAATTTTAATAATGAGTTCAATCGTTTAAAAGAAAATTCAAAAATAATTTCTGAAATTGCACAAGAAAACAACCCAATAATTACAAATGCGGGTAATTGGAATCAAAATGTTGATCTTGCTAATTTAAAACCGGTCAATGGCGTATTGTACGTCAATTTTAAGAATTTGATTGACCTGAAAGCCTTCTTCAATTCAACATCATCGAATATGCCGGCGGATGTAAAAACGGTTGTAGCTAATCTAAATGCAACAACAGATGTGAATATCGAGTCTCAGAACCAAAATACAACTTTGTCAGATAAAAAAGTTATGATTAATTTCTATGACAATAGCAATAATAAACAATTTGATAAGAAAATTAGTGCTTCATATATAAATTATAATTTAGGGATGGTGTTTGCTCCTGCGGCAACAGTTGATCTACCTGGGTATGAAGGAAGTATAGTGGCTGATGCGGTTAATTACACGCCATGGAGCCAGGATCCACTCAATAATTTTCCAGATATTGATGTGCCATCAAGCAACAACAATACACCCAAGGAAACATTAGTTGTCCCAAAAACAATTAACTTTGGAACAGTACCTATCAATTCAACTAACATGCTTACCAAAGAATGGACAGCCGATGAACAAACAGGTATAGTTGTTGCCGGGCCCAAAGACAGTAGCATGAAGATTGGGTTAACAGTATCTAATCAAAAATTGAATGGTGCTGTATTGGATGCACAACAGGCACTAACTTGGAACTTGATATACACAGATCCAATGAATCTAGCAAATAATAAAACGACAGATATCAGCCGATCCGTAGGAGAAATTAATTACTGGCGTTGGAGTGGTAATACAGAACCTGCGTGGTATCCGTTTAAAGATTGGTCTTGGAACAAATCACATCAAAGTAATCCATACTATGAATTTCAAATTGCTAATTTAAGGAATGTTCAGCAGGTGGGGCCATACACAGCAGACATGACATGGACTATAAAAGATACACCATAGTGAGGAAACAACTATGAAAAACCCCTTCGTTAAATTTTTTTTAGTTATACTTTCCTTTTTTGTGATATTGATCATTTTACAGCCCACAGTTCATGCGGATGAAATGCCATTTACAGTTAATACAAACATTCCTGATAATCAAATTGATAAAAGTAAAACTTTTTTTAATTTAAAAGTAGCACCTAAGCAACAACAACGACTTACTGTCAAGTTAACCAACACGACGTCAAAGGCTATTACGGTCAACGTTGGCGTTAATAGTGCTAAAACTAATTTTAATGGTGTCGTTGAATATGGCAAAACAGCGATACAAGCCGACAAATCATTAAAATACCCCATCACAGACTTAGTGAAATATCCCAAAAGTGTCAGCGTTCCTGCCAATGGCACAACAGACGTCCCTTTTGATGTGACAATGCCTAAAGAAAAATATAGTGGTATTATTTTAGGTGGTATTGTTTTTCAACAAAAAGAAAGCGAAGTGACAAGTAGTGCCGCAACTAAAGGTACTAGTGTTCAAAACCACTATGCTTATGCTGTGGCACTTAGCTTAAAGGAAATCGATGACCAAGTGGCACCTAACTTAAATCTATTAACAGTTAAGCCTGGTCAGAACAATGCACGCAACGTTATTAATGCTAATATTCAAAATGAGCAAGCGATTCTGCTATCAAAGGTTAAGGTAGACGCTAAAATATATGCTAAGGGTGGTAAATCACCGGTATATTCATCGTTGACTAATGATATGCAAATGGCACCAAATAGTAATTTTCAGTATCCAGTTGCATTAAAAGGTACAGAGATGAAGCCGGGCAATTACACGTTGAAATTAGCTGTTACTGGTACTGCTTACGACAAGCCGAAAACGTGGCATTTTACCAGAGACTTCAAAATAAAATCAACAGAAGCAAAAACACTTAATCAATCTGGTGTTGATTTGAAAGCAAATACGAACAATAACAATTGGCGTTATATTCTTATAGGTGTTTTGTTATTATTGATCGTTATATTATTAATAATCGTTTTGATTAGACAAAATAAAAAATCTAAGAAATAGATTATTTTTAAAAGGTTCGATGGCTACATATAAATGTGGCATCGAACCTTTTAATGTTACACCATCTAAATTATCAATGTTTATCAGTTAAGAAAACATCTTTTTTGTTGCTCTAAGTAACGTTTTAATATCATGATCATATTTAGGCGTTTTAACCAGTTTGCTCATAGGGACACCTGCGAAATGATAGGCTGCAATTTCACCAGAACGAACAGCACTTTGTTCTGTAAATACCATTTGATAGGGTTGTTCAACAAATTCGCCAGTAAAGGCTAAATTAGTTGAATGATCTGGAATAACTTCCGGGCGATCTATTTTAGCACGATTATTGAATAGTGCTGAAGCATATGGCATATAAACAGGGATGTTATTGACAACGCTATCTAAAATTTCTGGTTCACGATCTTTAATATTGATTGGCCCAGAGTCGACCTGAGATAAGTGCGCAATTAATTCTAATACCATTTCTTTCCCAGTTAATTCTAAGTAAGGTTTTCCAAAAAGCGAGCTGTCTCTTCTAGGATACAGGAAGTATCCCCAAATAACCGTTTCATTTGGCTTTTGGCTCGTAAAATGGGGTTGATGGTGGGCGACAATTGACATATCAACGTCAATTTGTCCCAATGGCGTTATGGGTGTCGTAGATAAGAATGAATTCAGTGCGTTACCTGGTAACTGCGTTGTGATACGTGTGATTTCGTTTAATAATAAATGATTTTTTGTTGTCAGTGTAAAGCTAACCCACTCACTCGCATCGCGATCTGCGAAAAATTTATCAGGGTTTCCGAGATTATAGAAGTGTTTAGTTGCTTGTTTCCACAAACTAGATGCCGCACCATAATCCATATTTTCTGGTGCAGGTGAGTTGTAATCGCCAAGCGTTGCAGAATCTGTAATAGAACCGTTTGTAAATAAAACGCCAGTATCATTATCAATTGATACATGTTCTGTTTCGCTTGTGGCTGTATTAATCATTTTTAAACCAGTTACGGTAATTTCGTCTGTCATCGACGTTTCTTTAAACTCGAATGCTATCACGCGACGATCTAAAATAATTTGGCAACCTTGTGCTTTTAAATAATTAATCAAAGGCAGCATGATGCTTTCGTATTGGTTATAACGTGTGCGATTAACACCAACTAGATGTTCGATTTGTGAAAATTCATAGATCATTTGGTGCATATAACGGCGTAGTTCTTGTGCTGAACTTTGTGTACGAAAGGCAAAAGTCGTTTCCCACATGAACCAAAAATTTGTTTCGAAAAAGTGTGGATCATTTTCAAAATATTGTGCAATCGTCAGATTATCTAGTTTTGTCTCATCTTTATCAGGCATTAAAATCAATTGTGTTAACAATTGACGATCCAAATGATTGAAACCTAATTTACTGGCATTGAGAATACCATGACCAGGTTGCAAAAGACGTGCTTTATCAAAAGTCGGGTGCTTGGCATCAAAATCACGCGTATCTTCTGCAGCTGTCATACCAGCTTCGGTTGTTGAAGGGATACGATCGAGTAAATCCATCAAGTCGACATAGGTCCGGTAATTTAACATACGACCACCACGGGCAACGTAACCTTTGTTGTTTTCCAATGGGTGGTTCTGATTCCAGTACTCGTCAGTGGCAGACGCTGTTGTGTCACCATCATTAGAGCCATGCTGATCAAGTGAATAAAACGTGATATCTTCACCTGACCAATGACCTTCTTGAATTAAGTAAACGGCAGCTGCCATATTAGCGATACCAGCACCGATCATTACAGCTTTCTTTTTGCGCATTAGAAATCTCCTATTCATAAAATAATTCTGAGGCAACAAACTAAAAATGTCGTGACATTAACTTTCGAATTTTTTATAATCATCTGAATCGTCACAATCAAAAAGTGACAATTTTTTTGCCAAATAGCCACCGATGATGACTAATGAACCAGTAACAAGTAACAGTGCACCCAAAGATTTATGCATAAACTAAAACCGCCTTTCAAAAGCAAGTATTTGATGATTGATCGGAATTGATCAAGTCTTCTTAACATCTATTATAACGCTTTCATGTCATAATACCTGATACGTGATTGTAACAAGTCGTACAGATAAAAAGGCGTTTGTTACTTGAAAAAATGATGACTAAGCTAAACATGCTTGTTGAAAATATGATAAGCTAGAGATGTAATATTAATGATATTGTCGCTGTTTCAATGAGTTAACTGAGACAAAGCTGACCTAAACGAAATGGAGGAAGCGTACGCAATCAAGTGCGCGGTATAATTAAGTATGAAAATTGCAATTGCAGGATTTGGGGCACTAGGTTCTCGACTAGGCGTAAAATTACAAACAGCGGGGCACGAAGTCACTGGTATTGATGGATGGCCGGCACATATTGCGGCAATCAATACGACTGGCTTAACAGTTGTGCATGATGATTTACCACCCAAAAAATACTTTGTACCCGTGGTAACACCTAAAGAAGTAACTGGCGAATTTGATTTAATTATTTTATTGACAAAAACACCACAATTAGACCGCATGTTGACGGACATTGCGCCAATTATTACTCAGAAAACACAACTATTAGTTTTATCTAATGGCTTGGGTAACATTGAGGTGATTGAAAAGCACGTCGCACGAGATCAAATTTTGGCTGGCGTAACACTTTGGACCTCAACGCTGGTTAAGCCTGGTGAAATACGTACAACCGGCACGGGCTCAATTAAATTACAAGCGATTGGACACGCTGATGCTGCTCCGGTAGCTGCAGCTTTAAACGAAGCTGGCTTAAATGTTGAAATCACGCAAGATGTCTTAACCGCTATTTGGCATAAAGCAGGGATTAACTCAGTTTTGAACCCATTATCTGTGTTATTAGATGCGAACATTGCAGAATTTGGCACAGCAGGCAACGGTATGGATTTGGCATTACATATACTGGATGAAATTCAAAAAGTTGGTGCGACACAAGGTGTTAAAGTTGATATTGTCAGTATCATGAACGATTTGACTAATCTCTTGAAACCAGAAAATGCTGGCAATCATTATCCCTCGATGTATCAGGATATTAAAAATGGTAAGTATACAGAAATTGATTTTTTGAATGGCTACTTTGCTAAAATTGGCCGACGTGAAAATGTTGCTACCCCATTTAATGCTTTAGTGACGGATCTTATTCACGCTAAAGAAGATATTGAACGCATTAAATTGGCGAAACAACAAGAAACCTTTGAAATTTAATTTAGATTATAGTATGATGAGAGAAACTAAATGTTTCTTTTTTATTTAGCAAATATTCTTAAATGGAGGATAAATATGACACAAAATTTTGAGTCAGCAATTTTTGCTGGTGGTTGTTTTTGGTGTATGGTGCAGCCTTTTGATTCGTTACCAGGAATAGAAAAAGTACGATCAGGATATACTGGTGGCCATACGGTGAATCCGACATATGAAGAAGTCAGTTCACATACGACAGGTCATACAGAAGCTGTTAAAATAGTGTTTGATCCACAAAAGTTAACCTATGATGAATTAGTGTCGATTTATTGGGAACAAACTGATCCCACAGATGCTATGGGTCAATTTCAAGATCGTGGTGACAGCTACCGCCCAGTTATTTTTGTGGCAAATGAGACACAACGTGAAATTGCGGAAAAGTCAAAAGCAGCGCTTGCTGCGTCAGGTCGATTTGATAAACCAATTTTAACGGCTATTGAAGCGGCTAAACCTTTTTATGAAGCTGAAGAATATCATCAGGATTTTTACAAAAAGGAGCCGACACGTGAGGCATTGGAAATGTCGCAACGCTTGGCCTTTCAACAAAAAAATTGGGATAAAAATTAAGCAGCGGGAGCTGTTTTTTATTTTGTATTTGGATTGTGTACGTCATTATAGGCTGTTATATGGTAAAATAGATAAGTTATAGATGATTCACATACATCTAATTGATTAGGAGAATACGTTGCATCCGAAGTGTTATTTTTTGTCGGGTCCAATGACTAAAATACAATGCAACTTGAATTCCTAGGGACTGGCTCAGGCCAACCATCAAAATTTAGAAATGTTACTAGTATTGCCTTGCGTTTGCTCGATGAACGTAACGCAGTATGGCTTTTTGATGTTGGTGAAGCCACACAACATCAAATTTTAAAAACAACTATACGGCCACGTAAAGTTGAAAAAATATTTATATCACATTTACATGGTGACCATATTTTTGGATTACCTGGCTTTTTGAGTTCACGTTCATTCCAAGGGGCCGATAAAAATGAGCCACTGACAATTTATGGCCCTAAAGGGGTGAAAGACTTTGTACAAACAGCGCTACGCATTTCAGAAACACGGTTATCATATCCTGTGGTCTATGCTGAAATCGCTGAGGGTGTAATCTTTGAAGATAAAACATTTCGTGTCATCGCTGCAAAGATGCGTCACCGTATTGAAACTTGGGGTTACCGTGTTGAAGAAAAAGATCATCCAGGCGAACTACTTGTTGATAAGCTAAGAAATGAAGGGATTCCTTCAGGGCCAATATTTGGGCAACTTAAAGCTGGTAAAAAGGTGACCTTATCAGATGGTCGTGTGCTCGATGGTCATGATTATATAGGTGCGGCACAAAAAGGGCGTGTGGTGACTTTCATCTTAGATACACGGCCCAATGATAATATTGGCATGCTAGCGCATCATGCAGACGTACTCGTACATGAAAGTACTTATGGCGCTGGGGATGAGGAGGCAAAATTGGCCAAATCACATGCACATTCAACAAGTGTCAGCGCCGCTGTGACAGCGCAACAAGCACATGTTGGTCAGTTGGTATTGACCCATTTATCAGCACGGTATGTTGGTCCAATGGTCAAAGCATTGATCACTGATGTGCGCCGAATTTATCCAAATACGATCGTTGCTAGAGATTTTGATGTGATCGATATCCCATTTAAAAAAGAGGTGTAAGGCTGACCTTACACATTAAAGAAGGTTACAATGAGTCAAAATAATTGGCGCGTATTACCACAACCATCAGAAAAGACAGTCCGTCAACTGACGACAAAATTAAATATTGATCAACTCACTGCAACAGTTGTGGCCCAAAAAGGTTTTATAACGCCAGAAACGGCTTTTAAATACTTGCAACCAAGTATTGATCAATTACATGATCCCATGTTGTTACATGACATGGATAAAGTATATGACCGGCTCACTGAAGCTGCATTTGGTGGTGAAAAAATAGTCGTTTATGGCGATTATGATTTGGACGGGATGACCAGTACGGCAGTCATGGTTGAAGCACTTGAGGTTTTGGGTGCTGACGTGACGGCCTATCTCCCTAATCGTTTTAACGACGGTTACGGCCCAAACATTGCTGTTTACAAGCGTTTGATTGCTGAAGGTGCACAAATTATTGTGACAGTTGATAATGGTGTTAGTGGGAATGAAGCTGTTGCCTACGCGATGAATCAAGGTGTTGACGTTATTATTACAGACCACCACGAAATGCCACCAGTTTTACCTGATGCCTTTGCGATTGTTCACCCAAGACATCCAGACGGGCACTATCCCTTTGGTGATTTATCTGGTGTCGGGGTAGCATTTAAAGTCGCTCAGGCACTATTAACTGAGGGGCAACCAATTACTGATAAAAGTGAGTTGCCAACAGAAATGTTGGACTTGGTTGCCTTAGGTGAAATTGCTGATATGGTCTCTTTGACTGATGAAAATCGGACAATGGTGTCATGGGGTTTGAAACAAATAAATGATAGTCCACGTCCAGGATTAGCCGCACTACTTAAAAATGCTGGGCAGGTCGCTAATCAACCCATTATTTCAGAAACAGTGTCATTCAAAATCGCACCACGTTTGAATGCTGTTGGTCGTTTGGGTGATGCCCAGCTGGCGCTTGATTTATTATTAAGCCAAGATCCTGATGAAGGCGTTGCTATGGCATCGCAAGTTGAGGCGATTAACGCAGAGCGTCAAGAAATTGTCAAAGAAGTATTTGGTGCTGCCAAGCAAATTGCGTTATCGGATAAGCATGCTAACGATCAAGTGTTGGTTGTGGCGGGCGACAACTGGCATCAAGGCATTCTCGGTATTGTTGCTAGTCGGTTAGTTGAATTATTGCATAAACCAGTGATTGTTTTGAGTCTGATAGATGGCAGTTATAAAGGTTCGGGTCGCACATACAATCAGTTTGATTTGTACGCGTTAATGGGTCAATATCGTGACTTGTATGAAACGTTTGGTGGGCATGCTAGTGCATTAGGATTAGCAATATCTCCGAAAAATTTGACAGCATTACGTGAACAATTATCAGTTCTACCAACACTTGAAGTGCCTGAATCATCGTTGGTTGTTAATATGATGTTACCCGTCTCTCAGATGGCAATATCAGTTTATGATGGGTTGACATTATTAGAACCATTTGGGACAGACAATGCACAACCAACATTTGGTGTGACAGAACCAACAATCGAAAAAGCTGTCACGATGGGATCGACAAAACAACATCTTAAGTTAACGCTTACTAATCATGTCGAAGCAGTTGGGTTTAATCATCCAGATTGGACAGCAATTGTGGCGCATCCAACAAATGTGTCGTTTGTCGCAACAATGGGATTGAACTACTTCCGTGGCAAAAAAAGTTTACAACTACTATTAGCAGACGTTTCTATGCCACAAGTTGTTGAAAATACTGCCCATAAAAAATTCTTTGGTCAAGTTTATAAATTTATTTATGCGCATCAGGACTTGAATTTTGCACAGAACTTGGATAAAATAGCAAAGCAACTACATATCACTAAACATGACCTGAATGTTATGGTACAAGTCTTTATTGAATTAGGTTTTGTACAAGTTATTGATGGTGGGTTTGTAAAAATTATTCCAAATGCCCCCCAAAAGGCATTAACGACGTCCAAAACTTACCATAAGTTTTTAGCCAACCGTTAATGATTAAATAGAAAGCATGAGTGCTAGACATGGCAACACGTTTATGAGCGTTGCGTAGCACTCTGAGAGAAAAAATGACAGTAGATTTACACAATTATGTTGCAACAGTTGAGAATTTTCCAGAAGACGGTGTGAGCTTTCGTGATTTATCACCATTGATGGGAAATGGCGTGGCCTATAAGCAAACGATTGATGCAATTGCTGATTTTGCTAAAGATCTAAATATTGACTTAATTGCCGGGCCTGAATCACGTGGCTTTATTGTTGGGTCGCCATTGGCTTATGCGCTTAATATTGGCTTTGTGCCGGCGCGTAAGGGTGGTAAATTACCACGCGCAGCAGTAAGCGCCTCATATTCATTGGAATATGGTGGTGAAAATGTGCTCGAAATCCATAAAGACGCTATTAAGCCGGGCCAGCGTGTATTAATTGTTGATGATCTACTAGCCACTGGTGGCACAATTAATGCCACACGTGAACTTATCGCAGAGCTTGGTGGTGTTGTTGCCGGCGTTGCTTTTATTATTGAATTAAAAGATTTGCAAGGCCGTGAAAAAATCATGCAAGCAGGCGATGTACCATTTCTATCTTTAATGACCTACTAAAAATAAACTAGTTGCCATAATAAAAGGCTGCCAGTGTGTTAGATTTTTTCTAACACACTGGCAGCCTTTCGTGGTTCTTACCTTATTTTACGATAAAAACTTGATCATGAATAAAATCAAACGGTTTGTGATGATGATTCAGGCGAGGTGGGACAGTTAAGTTTGCCAGATGCCAGAATTTTTTCGAATTTGTCGCTTGATTCTTTTCACCAATTACAATAAAATCGCCAGTGAAATGCTGTTGACGCAGTGCCATTAAAATATCGGCATCACTGGTATCTGTATCTGGCGCCCAACTCATAATAACAACGTCAAATGGTAAGGTTTGAATCGCTGTCAGGCCTGTCATTTTTGTGACTTTTGTCCAAGGATTAGGCACTTGAATATCTTGACCTTGCCAAGCGAAGTTGTCGGTTGCGATGACGCTATCTCCGAGTGCACGAAGCGCATGTGTGATAATTGCATTACCACACATGATTTCAAGCACCTGTCGGCCGGCAATAAATTGATGTAAATCTAATAGCCATGCTTGGTTAGGTAAATGCCAAATACCAAAATCAGTAATCAGGGTTTGTCTAAATTCAGCAAGCAAATCGTCAATCGGCATCAACCCAAGATCTGTGAGAATTTCCGATTCACTAAAACTTAGTGGCGGCAAAGGTGTTTGCGGGAGTTGTTTGTTTTTGAGTGCGTGTAATGTTGATAAGGCGGCCGTTATTTTTTGATAAGCGCTAGTTTGCACCGGAAATTGCGTCGCATAATAGATTAAGTCATCGGTCATCATTTGTGACATTATGTTGACCTCCAGGGTATAAACAAGTCAGTTTAATAGGCGTAAGATTTCAAATGATGGCGTAAACTATCAGTATCAACAGTGGGCGTCAAATGTGGCGCAAACGCCAGTACTAAATCATTGACAGAGAAATCAGTGAGTACTTGTGTTTCAGTATCTTTGGAAAATGTCATGGCAAGCGTAGCAGACTGCTTATACATTATTTTTTGTGCGAATTTTTGATCTTTAATTATAGCCGAAATAACTTCTTTATTGGCACGATTATCAAAAAAATCAGAACGGTTAATACCAACCTTGTCAAGAATGTTTTCAATTAGCGTTAGCGTGTAAGTTTGTTGATTAATGAGTAATTCATGTTGTAGTTGAATCAAAAAATGACGGGCCTTTTTATTGCCCTCAAGTTGTGCTGCTTTGAAATCTAAAATCACATTGAAAAGTATTTCTGCAGTATCGGTCACAGCATGTGTCATTGGGAAAGGCAACGCATGATTTTCTAGTTTGGTGATGACGTCTGTACTGATGATTGGCACAAAATGTAAATGCGTGCGCTGTGCAATGTCACGCGTTATACTTGTTAAACATTGTTCTGTTGTCAAACATTGCGTTGAAAGTGGGTTTGAAAAATGATAAATATCAATCATGGGTAGTCTCCGGTAAGTTTGTTTGTGCGACATAAAGTGTCTTTAATATCTAAATTGAGATTTTACCCGTAAAATCACGACTTGTCGACTGATATGCTCAAAACAGCACCAAATATGTGTTAAAATGAAACGTGTGATATTAAATCATGATGTGCACTGTGTGCATGCTTAATACTGTAGTGATGGTTTAACTGGCGCTGCAATCATATTTAGAAAGAGGTGTCGGCATGGATTGGAATAGGTTTTTTGTTCCGTACAAGCAGACGGTAACAGAGTTAAAAATTAAATTACGCGGGTTACGTGATCAATTCGAAAAAGATGGTAAAGATTCACCCATTGAATTTGTGACAGGTCGCGTAAAGACGCAAGAATCAATTGAAGAAAAAATTGTCCGCCGTCATTTGGATGAAACGCGGCTATCCTTAGATTTGCAAGATATCGCTGGCGTACGTATTATGACAAAATATGTCGAAGATGTTTATACAGTCGTTGAATTATTACGTGATCGAACTGATTTTCAAATATTAGAAGAACGTGATTATGTTATGAATGCTAAACCATCGGGTTATCGCTCATATCATATTGTCATTGAATATCCTGTTCAAATGTATAGTGGCGAGCGTAAAGTCCTTGCAGAAATTCAAGTACGCACAATTGCCATGAATGTTTGGGCAACAATCGAACATGATTTGCGTTATAAGCATGGCGATGAGTTACCAGCGCCTATAGCCGAGCAATTGACAATTTTAGCAGATAAAAATTTCGAATGGGATCAAAGGGTCAGTGAGATTCGGGCGGCAGAATGAAAATAGCAATTTTTAACAATGATGACAGCAGTTCTCAAGCAATTACAAAAAAATTGCAATTAGCTTTGCAAAAAAATGGTGTTGAAATTGATAATCATGAGCCAGATATCGTTGTTTCTGTTGGTGGTGATGGCACGCTTTTAGGTGCATTCCAGCATTACATTGATCAAATTGATCACATTCGATTTGTGGGTTTACATACTGGACATCTGGGGTTTTATACAGATTGGTTGCGCACGGAACTTGATGAACTTGTTAATAGTCTCGTTAATGATAACAGTCAAAGTGTGAGTTATCCATTATTAGATATGACTGTTGTTTACGATAGTGGTGAACAGTATCATTTTTTGGCTTTGAATGAAGCAGCCATCAAGCAACCGACTGGTACATTAGTCGCTGATATCTATTTAGGTGGTCAACTTTTTGAGCGTTTTCGTGGGGATGGTATTTCTGTTGCAACACCAACGGGGTCAACTGCTTATAATAAGGCGAATGGTGGGGCAGTATTACACCCAAGTTTATCAGCCATACAAATGTCGGAAATTGCCTCGATTAATAATCGCGTATTCCGAACTTTGGGGTCACCTTTGATTGTGCCACGGGGTCAAGAAATTATCATGAAACCAAAAAGTGATCATTTTTTGGTGATGTATGATCAAAGCGATATCAAAGTTAAAAGTATTACGGAGTTACGTTTTCGTGTTGCCGAGCAACAAGTACATTTTGCGGGTTATCGACATGTTGATTTTTGGCAGCGCGTGCATCGTGCGTTTATTAGTGATATTGAATAATATACGGGCATTTTTGATATTGTCTGTTTTAAAATAATGAAGGGAAGCGTTTAATGTTTTATCGTTAAACGCACGACATAGTCATGCAATTTACATGGACATATTCCGGCAGTGAACAACGTAAAGTACGAACATTTTTACAGGCACATGGTGTCTCACATCGTATGTTTAGTCAAATGAAACATAACGGTGGGGCCATTTTAAAAAATGATAAGCAGGTTTATACCTCTGATTATTTAGATAATGGCGACCAAGTTACCATCATTATGCCAACAGAAAAGAGTAATGATCTGGTTGCGGCAGATTATAAGCCATTGGATATTATTTTTGAAAATGAACATTGGTTGGTAGTGGACAAACCTTATGGTATGACAACTGTGCCTGGTCATGCTGACAGATTGCATACGTTAGTTAATCGGGTGAAGGGGCATTTAGAAGAAATTAATGCTGAGGACTTAGTACCACATGTTGTGACCCGATTAGATCGCGATACATCTGGTATCGTGTTACTTGCTAAGCACCGTTTTGCGCATGCGGTGATGGATCAACAGCTACAAGAACATACAGTTGAGAAGTTTTATGTCGCTTATCCAAGTGGCATTTTGTCAGAAGATCACGGCGACATTCATGCACCAATTGGTCGTGTTGATGGTGATTTTATTAAACGCGAAGTGCGTGACGATGGGAAACCATCACGTACAGAGTATTGGGTTGAACGTCGTTATGATGAAGGCGGTGCGCAACCAATGACACGTGTCAAAGTGCAATTACATACTGGCCGGACACACCAAATACGGGTTCATTTTCAAAACTTAGGCCACCCATTAGTTGGGGATGATTTATATGGCGGACCATTATGGTATGGGTTAAAGCGGCAAGCATTACATGCTTACCATATGAAATTTTATGATCCTTTTATTGAAGCGTATCGAGAATTTAACACAAAATTACCAGAAGATTTAAAAGGTTTACACGATTTGACGTAATTCATGCACAGGTTTAAGGTGCAGATGGATAAAAGGCAATTCGTTTGTGATTGCTTGCTACGTTAAGATGATGGGGTAACTATGGCAGATCAAAGTGAACAACTATATCAAACAATCCAATTTTTATCTGATTTACTTCATTCTGGTCAAGACAGCGAATTTATTGAAAGCTTCGAATCATTACATGATTTTGAAATGGCACAAGTTTATGCTGAGTTGCCAGAACAATTTCGATCGGTCGCCTGGCGATTATTGTCAATTGAAATTTTAGCCACTGTTTTTGATAATTTAGATAGTGATACGGTCGATATTGTGACATTACTAAAAGAATTACCACCACAACGGGGTGCGCTTGTTTTGCAGGAAATGTATGCTGATAATGAGGCTGATTTGTTGCAAGAAATGCCAGCAAGACTTGTTGCGACATATTTGAGTCTTATGTCAAAATCTGAAGCTGATACTGTTCGTAAATTGATCGATTATGATGAACAAACAGCGGGATCCCTGATGTCTACTGAGTATTTGGCGGTAGAAGAGGATTTGCATGTTGATGAAGTCATGCGTTTGGTTAAAAAACAGGCATTAGAAGCAGAATCCATTAGTTATGTTTACGTGTTAGATTTACAAGATCAATTAACAGGTGTGATTTCATTGCGTGATTTGTTGACACACCCAGATAATTTGGCCGTTTCTGAAATTACAAATGACCGTATTATTACTGTTAAAGCAGGAGATGATCAAGAAGATGTTGCCCAAATTGTGGCTGACTATAATTTTCTTTCTATCCCAGTAACTGATGATAACAACCGGTTGTTAGGGGTCATTACAGTTGATGATATTGTCGATGTCATTGACGAAGAGGCTGTTGAGGATTACTCTGGTTTGGCTGCCGTTAACGTCAGTCAAATTAATGATACGCCATGGCATTCAGCTATTAAGCGTATCCCATGGCTAATTGCCTTGTTAATACTAGGTATGGCAACGGCGACGCTTATTAGCTCATATGATGATTTAGTGCGGCGTGCTTCTATTTTAGCAGCCTTCATATCGCTGATTACTGGTACGGCCGGTAATGCGGGCACACAAGCTCTGGCCCTGGCCGTTCGTCGTATTGCAGTTGGTAGCGAAAATAGTGGTTGGAAAAATTTTGTCAGTGAAATTATTGCGGGTATTATTGTTGGTATAGCCACAGGAGGCGCTGTTTTTGCTATTGTTGCGATTTGGAAGCATAATGCTGTACTTGGTTTAGCGGTCGGACTAGCGATGACCATGGCCATTATAGTCGCTAATTTAGCTGGCTACCTCATTCCAGTTTTGATTGATCGGCTTGGATTTGATCCAGCTGTTGCCAGCGGGCCATTTATTACAACATTATCTGATTTAACTTCTGTACTGATTTATTTTAATGTCGCACAGTTATTTATGACGCATTTTGTTGGTAATTAGTTTTTTAATCAGAAATTAAACTTTTTTGTGTTAAAATAAATGATAAAACTATTGTAGGAGTGAATGAATATGCCAACACGTGAGCAAATGCGATCGGGTAATAATGGGAAACAAAATAGACCGAAAAAAAAGCACAGAATTCGTAATACAATTTTGGTGATTATTGGTTTAATTGTGTTAATTGGGGTAGGCACAGGTGGTTATGCTTATTATAAAATGAACCGAACAATCACGAAAATGCAAAATCCGTCACAAACAACCAAAAAAGCCGATAAAGTAACCGCGAATAAAAAACCAGTATCCTATCTATTATTAGGAACAGATACAGGCGAATTAGGTCGTGACTATAAAGGTCGTACAGATACGATGATGGTTATGACGGTCAATCCAAAAACCAATGTCACCACAATGACTTCTATTGCACGTGATACATTGGTTACTGTTAATGGGCAACAAATGAAAATCAATGCCGCCTTTGCTTATGGCACAGCTGATTCAGCCATGGCAGCAGTTGAAAATTTGTTAGATATTAAAATCAATGGTGGCTATATTTTAGTTAACATGGGTGGTTTGATCAAAATGGTTGATGCAGTGGGTGGTGTTGATGTCACGTCGCCATTAACCTTCACAACAGCAGGTGATGACACGCAAGCTGATTCTAAGAGTCAATATTCATTTACAGCAGGTCAAACATATCATATGGATGGCAGTGAAGCACTTGCCTTTTCACGGATGAGACATGAAGATCCAAATGGTGATTATGGCCGTCAGATGCGACAACAGCTTATTTTACGAGGTGTCTTGAAAAATTCAGCAAGTGTTGGTAGTCTGTTTAATGATTCATTATTAAATACCGTATCAAATAATATTCAAACTGATGTATCAACCACTTCGATGAAGAATTTGGCGTTGAGTTATCGTTCTGCGCTTGGCAACATTAAGCAAGACCAGATGCGCGGCACTACACAAGATATGGGTGCTCTGGGATCAGTGGAAGTCATGAGTCAGACAGAAATAGATCGTGTACATGATGCTATTGCCGAGCAAATGGCAGAATAAGATTCAAAAACAAGTAGCGATACTTGTTTTTTATTGCAAAAATATACAATAAAATAGACTATATACACTGTTTTGATGTATATAGTCAGTAAAGTGTTGAATAAATAAACATTAAGCGGTAATATTAATTCATAGCATAAATACGGAGGACACAACAATGACAGAGAAATTAGTATTAGCATATTCAGGTGGTTTAGATACATCAGTGGCAATTCCTTGGCTAAAAGGAAAAGGTTATGAGATTATAGCAGTTGTTTTGAACGTTGGGCAACATGGCAAAGATATGGATATGATTCAAGCAAAGGCGTTACAAGTCGGTGCTAGTCAATCTATTGTAATTGATGCACAGGCAGAGTTTGCTGATCAATATGTTGCACCAGTGATTAAAGCTAACATGTTGTATGAAGGTGAATATCCAATGGTATCAGCACTATCACGGCCATTGATTATTAAAAAACTTGTTGATATTGCGCATGAAAATGACGCTGTTGCTATTGCCCATGGATCAACAGGTCATGGTAATGACCAAGTACGTTTTGAAGCGGCAATTCATGCGTTGGATCCAGATATGAAAATTGAAGCACCGATTCGTGAATTTCAATGGTCTCGTGAAGAAGAAATTGCCTATGCCGCTGAACACAATGTACCTGTGCCAGTTGGTTTGGACTCACCATATTCTATTGATGAAAATCTTTGGGGACGTGCTAATGAAGCTGGTATCTTGGAAAACCCTTGGAATCAAGCACCTGAAGGTGCCTATGCGTTAACGACACCTATTGAAAAGACACCAGATACAGCTGAATTTGTTGATGTGACGTTTGCTGCTGGGATACCAGTTGCACTCGATGGCGTTGAGATGCCTTTGGCTGACTTAATCATTAAGTTAAATACAATGGCTGGCGCACATGGTATTGGTCGAATTGATCATATTGAAAACCGTTTAGTCGGTATCAAATCACGTGAAATTTATGAAGCACCAGCTGCTGCCGTATTGATGACAGCACATAAAGATTTAGAAGATTTAACACTAGAACGCGATGTGGCACATTTCAAGCCAATGATTGAACAACAATTAGCGAATTTAGTATATGAAGCAAAATGGGTATCACCATTATTTGATGGCTTGATGGCATTTATTGATGAAACACAAAAAAATGTTAATGGCGTTGTTAAAATGAAGTTGTTTAAGGGTAATGCTGTTGCTGTTGCCCGTCAATCAGAACACAATTCATTATATGACGAAGATTTGGCAACTTACACGAGTGCCTCATCATTTGACCAAGAAGCAGCGGTTGGCTTTATCAAGTTATGGACATTAAGCAACACAGTGTATGAACAGGTTAACCATGTCCATTCAATAGACAAGAAAAGTACAATTAAGTAAGTTTAAGGCGTTTTCGCCGTACATAAGGGAGAGTAACTATGGCAACAACGAAACTTTGGGGTGGTCGTTTCACTGCTAAGGCAGCTGAATGGGTAGATGAATTCGGGGCATCAATTCATTTTGATCAACAAATGGCAGCTGAAGATTTGGAAGGCTCAATTGCTCACGCAAAAATGTTGGGGCAGCAGCAGATCATTTCTGCTGTTGATTCAACGCAAATTGTTGCTGGTTTAACGAGCTTGCAACAAGATTTGAGCGACGGCAAGTTAACATTTGATGTTAAAAATGAAGATATCCATATGAATATGGAAGCTTTATTGACTGAAAAAATTGGGGCGGTCGCCGGGAAATTGCATACAGCTCGTTCACGTAACGATCAAGTAGCGACAGACTTTCATTTGTGGGTTAAACACCGTTTACCACACGTCCTTGATGCAGTCACTGACTTGCAACAAGAATTATTGACGTTAGCAACGACGCACGCAGGGACGATTATGTCTGGGTATACACATTTACAACACGCCCAGCCAATAACATATGGGCATTACTTATTAGCTTATTTCGATATGTTCCAAAGGGACTATGATCGGTTTGAATTTAATCAATTACACACCGATATTTTACCGTTAGGTGCAGCAGCTCTTGCTGGGACAACTTTCCCGATTGATCGCGAATTTGTAGCAAATGAACTGGGATTTGGCGACATTTACCATAACTCACTGGATGCTGTTTCAGACCGTGATTTTGCCTTAGAATTTTTATCGAACGCGGCAATTTTGATGATGCATTTGTCACGAATGGCTGAAGAGTTGATACTTTGGTCGACGTATGAATTCAATTATATCGAGTTATCAGATGACTTTTCAACAGGTTCATCGATTATGCCACAAAAGAAAAATGCTGATTTTGCAGAACTCGTACGTGGTAAAACGGGACGTACTTATGGCGCTTTAATGGCCTTATTGACTACAATGAAGTCGTTACCGCTTGCCTATAATAAAGATATGCAAGAAGATAAAGAGCAAGTTTTTGATGTGATGGATACAGTGATTGCATCAGTCAAGATATTCACAGGGATGTTAAATGGCTTAAAAGTACATGAAGAACGAATGCTGGCTAGCACACAAGATGATTTTTCTAATGCGACAGAGTTAGCTGATTATTTAGCAACTAAGGGCGTACCATTTCGTGAAGCACATGCCATTGTCGGCCAGCTTGTATTACAAGGTTTGCAGACACACACACCTTTACAAAAGACACCATTGGCTACTTTACAAGCTGCGGCACCGCAAATTGAAGCTGATATTTATGAGGTCTTACAATCAGAAACGGCAGTTAATCGACGCACATCGATTGGTGGGACAGCTGTTGTGAATGTCAAAAAAGAAATTGCACGACATCAAAAAAACTTGGAGGCACGTTCATGAATTCACATTTTCAGGGAAAGTCATTTTTGAAGGAAAGTGATTTTACAAAAAAAGAATTAGAAACACTGATTGATCTGGCGGCACACTTTAAATATTTGAAGCAAAATAATATACCACATCACTATTTGCAAGGTAAAAATATTGCCTTACTTTTTGAAAAAACATCAACGCGAACACGGTCGAGTTTTACTGTAGCCGCGAATGATTTAGGGGCACATGCTGAATTTCTAGGTAAAAATGATATTCAATTTGGCAAAAAAGAATCCTTAGAAGATACTGCAAAGGTATTTGGTCGGATGTATGATGGCATTGAATATCGTGGCTTTTCACAAAATATCGTTGAAGGCTTGGCAAAATATTCTGGTGTGCCAGTATGGAATGGCTTAACAGATGAGTGGCATCCAACGCAAATGTTAGCAGATTTTCTAACAATTAAGGAACAATTTAAACAGTTAGAGGGTGTTACCCTGGCTTATATGGGGGACGGTCGGAATAATGTGGCCAACTCGTTATTAGTTACCGGTGCTATTTTGGGTGTTAATGTGCATATTGTTGCGCCTAAAAGTTTGCAGCCAACAGCAGAAATCCAGTCATTGGCAGCACAAAAAGCAGCCGTGTCTGGCGCAAGCCTTTTGGTAACTGATGATGTTGCGCAAGGTGTTGCTGGTGTTGATGTGCTTTATACAGATGTTTGGGCTTCTATGGGTGAAGAAGAGACGTTTGAAGCGCGCATTAAGCTATTGACGCCTTACCAAATTAACGCGCAATTAGTGGCATTGACACATAATGACAACGTGATTGTATTACATGATTTACCAGCGTTTCACGATTTAAACACCACGATGTCACAAGAGATATACGACAAATTTGGTATTTCGGAAATGGAAATTACTGATGAGGTGTTCCATGCACCATATGCCTATCAATTTGATCAAGCGGAAAATCGTTTGCATACAATCAAGGCAGTGATGGCAGCTACCTTAGGTAACCTATTTATACCAGAAATGTAACAAAAAAGTTGGCTTTGAGCCAACTTTTTTTGTCGAACAGATTGTTATTTTTGACGTCTATTAACACCAATAAAAAGAATGAGAGACAGTATAATTAAGACAGTCAAAACACCAATACCTTGTTTAGACCCGATGACCATACCAGTTGCTTGATTTTTATGCATGGCAGTTGTGATTATTTGGGCAACAACTGCAGTTGCGGTTGCACCAACAAATTGCTGCGCCGTATTTAAAATACCATTGCCATCAGTCGTTTCATTTGTTGGTAATGTTGCCAAGGTGACTGTCATAAAGTTAGCATATGAAAAACCAATACCAACCATTAATAACATGTGAGTTAACATCAATGTCCAGAAGTTAAGACTGGGAAAATAAAGAAACATGATGGTTAAGGCAATGGTTGATATGATTAAACCAAATAAAATTGGGCGATACTGACCAATTTTATCCAGCAGTGAGCCAGACACAGGGGCTAAAATGGCACTTATAAGAGCACCCGGGAACATAAAGGCACCTGCAGCAGCCGCACTCACATGCAAATTTAATTGTAAATAGTTTGGCAAAATAAATGATAAGCCTAATAAAATTGCCTGGTAAGCTAAAAAGCCATACATATAAAAATTAAAGCGTTTATTTTTAAATAAAGTGAGCTGTAATAATTGTTGTTTTTTGTTGAGAGTATAAAAAATAACCAGCGAGAAAATACCAATAATGGCCATTAAGAGTGACATTTTTTCAATTGCTAATAGCACTAAACTTAACCCTAGCGCTAAAAAAATAAAAGTCTTTGCCGGGAATTTTTCCGTGCGCTTTATATTTTCTGCTGGGATACTGATGAGTCCAATTACCAAAGAAATAAGCACTAAAATAATTAAGAACCAAAATATTGAACGCCAGCCTAAGGTATTGAGCAAAACACCACCATAGGTTGGTCCGACTGCTGGTGCGAGTGATGTAATCATACTACCAATGCCCATCATCATGCCGCGACTTTTAATTGGTGATTTAGTCAATATGATATGAAACATCAAGGGCAAGGCAATACCGGTACCCACACCTTGCAAAATACGACCAACTAGTAGCAAGGTGAGGGAAGGTGAAAAGCTATCCAAAATAATGCCAATTAGGAACAAAAAATTTGATAAAATAAATAATTGGCGCGTTGAAAAATTGCGAATTAAAAATGCTGAAATCGGCACAATGATGGCAATCGCTAATAAATAACCAGTGGTTACCCATTGGACACCGTTAGCGTTAGTACCAAACTCTGACATTAACTTGGGAAAGGTGACATTCATTGAGGTTTCAATTAAGACACCACTAAAACTTAAAATACCTGCTGCAATAACTGCTGGAATGACCCGCCAATTTTTTGTTTTCATTGCAATTTTCTCCTTAAATAAATAAAAAGAGGTGTGACATTATCAAAAAAATGATAACGTCACGCCTCTTTTGTCGGCACGAAATAAATCCGTGCTATCTGTACGAAACAACTGAGATAAACTTAACAGATTTTAACCTGCTTTGTCAATAGGGTTGTTAATATTATTTAAATTAATTGAGAGAATGCCAGTGCCAATCTTCTACTTCTGGCAAGTCAGTACCTTGAGATCTTGTGAATGATACATGTTCATCTAATTTGTCAGTCATCTTTTGCACGAGATCAGCGTGTTTAACTGCTGTGTCGTTTGGTAACATTTCAATGGCTGCCTTCACTAGGTTGAAACGATCAATTTTATTCAAAACACGCATATCAAATGGTGTGGTGATATCACCTTCTTCACGATAACCATGAACAGCTAAATGATGATTGTGACGTTTAAAGAAAATGGACTCAATCATTGGTGCATAGCCATGAAATGCGAACAAAACAGGGACATCGGTTGTAAAGTAAGCATCAAATTCAGCATCACTTAAACCGTAACTAGCATCTGCACGTAATTTAAACAAATCTAATACGTTGATATAACGAATCTTCAAAGTTGGTATTTGTTCATGCAAAATTTGGATAGCAGCCAAACTTTCGATTGTTGGTTCTGAACCAGCAGAGGCAATAATAAGATCAGGCTTCTCACCGTGATCTGTACTTGCCCAGTCAACAACGCGTAATCCTTGCGTCACAAGTTGCTTAGCTTCAAGAGGAGAGAACCACTGTAAACGGGGATGTTTACTGGCAACAATATAATTAATTTGTTGTTTGGTTTGTACAGCATGTTCAAATGTTGCCACTAAACTGTTAGCATCAGCTGGGAAAAATTCACGAACAAAATTAGGCTGTTTTTCGTAAAGCATGGTTGTGACACCAGGATCTTGGTGTGAGTAACCATTATGATCTTGTTGGAATACAGTTGAGTCAGCAATAATATTTAAAGCGGGTACATCTTTACGCCAAGATACCCCGTGCGAATGATTTAACCACTTGAAGTGTTGTACGATCATATCATCAACTTCACGAATAAAGACTTCATAACTTGCAAAGAACCCATGACGACCGGTAAGCGTGTAGGCTTCTAACATACCTTCATCAAAGTGTTCAGATAGCATCGAATCGATAATGCGACCTTCAGGTGCCATAAATTGATCGTTTGGTTCTTTAATTGGTAGTAACCATTGTCGATTGGTGGTTTCAAAGATATCTTGAAAACGATTAGAGGCTGTTTCATCGGGTCCAAAGCCACGGAAATTGGTCGGATTAAGCTTGATAAGATCTCGAATATAACCGCCTAGCAAAATAGCATCTTGTGCTAAATCGTTACCAGGTAATTTGTGATCAACAAGATAATCATTAATATCTGGGATATTGAGTGGCTTAATGATACCGGCATTTGTGACTGAATTATTAGCCATGCGTAATGATTTTTTAGGCAAAACCTCTTGAATAGCTGCTGTTAAATGCCCAGATTCATCAAATAATTCTTCTGGTTGATATGATTTCAACCAACTAACCAAATCTGGTATATATTCAGGATGGTTTTGATCTGCTGGAATTGGAATTTGGTGCGCACGGAATGAATTTTCGATTGGCTGACCATCCCAAGTTTTAGGACCCGTCCATCCCTTAGGCGAACGTAAAACAATCATAGGCCAAATTGGTCGTGTAACACCTGCACTGGTTTGTTTTGCAGCAGTGGCACGAATTTGTTTAATTTCTTCAAAAACAGTATCCATTGTTTGTGCCATTTCTTGGTGCACTTGCATGATAGGCTTATCAAATGAACTAACAAAGTAGGGATGCCAACCGAGACTTGTGAAATATTTAGTTAATGTGTCATCAGATTCACGAGACAAAACAGTTGGGTTAGCAATTTTGAAACCATTAAGATTTAAAATTGGTAGAACAGTCCCATCATTTTTAGGATTCAAAAACTTATTAACGTGCCATGACGTAGCTAATGGGGCTGTTTCTGCTTCGCCATCGCCGACGACAACTGCAGCAATGAGATCTGGGTTATCAAGAACGGCACCGGCGCCGTGAAGAATAGAATAGCCTAATGCGCCACCTTCATGAATTGAACCAGGAACTTTTGGATCAGCGTGTGAGGCAACACCACCTGGAAATGAAAAACGCTTAAACATTTTTTGCATACCAGTTGTATCTTGTGTAATTTCTGGAAAGGCCTCAGTGTAGCTGCCATCTAAATAGGCATTAGAAATCATGACTTGACCGCCATGACCTGGGCCTTCAACATAGAACATGTTCAAGTCAAATTTATTGATGGCACGATTGAGATGGGCGTAAATAAAGTTTTGGCTAGGAATAGTTCCCCAGTGGCCGATCGGGTGAATTTTAACCTGATCAGCTGTTAATTTTTCTTTTAGTAGTGGATTATCTAATAAATATAGTTGACCAACTGACAAGTAATTAGCAGCTCGCCAATAAGCGTCTAGATGATCAAGATATTTTTGTGAGTCAATATTCATGTTGATTCCTCCGATTTAGTATCTCATAGTCAAATGCACAGGGTAATTGTGTAAAAATGACAGCAAGACACATAAAAAAACTACTTTGCAAAGTATTCTGGAAAATCTAACAGCTTATTTAAATCTTAAATAAAACTGTTGGTGTGCTATTGTTGCGTCATCGTTTTTACATTCTTATCGTATAGGTTATTTTTAAAAAAGTCAACACCAATATTTAAATTGGTTCGTACCAATTTAAATATTGGATTTTGTTTATAAGGTGTAAAGCAAGGTGGGACAGCTTGTTAGAAGAAAATAGGCGAGTTTATAACCAGAAATGAGTTGCATCTTTAGAATGGTGTGTGATAGAATCAATTTGTTATTAATCGATTAATTAACATACTAGGGGTGCTTTACAAAAAGCTGAGAGAGAAGTGCTAGTCTTCGAACCCTTTGAACCTGATCTGTTGCAAGCAGCGTAGGAAAGTGTGAAATGTAGGGGGCCAATGTGTATCCTTATAAATAGACATACTATATCTAGAGCGTTTGCAGTATATAATGATTGCGAATGCTCTTTTTCTATGTTTTGAATTTCTTAGGAGGCGTTTTTTGAATAACCATGTATTTTTAGCAGCACCATTTAAGCAATTACTGACGCAAGATAAAGTCATTGACTCACAAAATATGAACTTGATTAAGCAGGTGATTCAATTACTCGTTGATGCACACTATGCAGTGGATAATGCACATCAGCGAGAAAGTTGGGGCCAGCATATGATGACGCCAGATGAATGCACAGCGGCAGATTTTGACGCCATTAAAAAATGCCAGATGTTGATGGCATTCCCAGGCAGTCCAGCATCACCGGGGACGCATATTGAAATTGGTTGGGCCTCTGCATTTGATAAACCAATCGTACTGCTTTTACAAGAAAATACGACCTATGCTTATTTAGTGAGCGGTTTGCGGACTGTCAGTTGTGTTAATTATGTGTATTATAAAGATGACGCAGATTGTTTATTAAAAATTAAACAATTTTTAACTCAAAAACGATGCGAGGGGGAATGAAAAATGTCAACATATGAAACCTTTGATAGTGCCTATAGGGCTGTGCTAAATGACATCTATAACCATGCCGATTTTTTTAATCAGCCGCGAGGATTTCAAAGTCGAGAAAAAATTGCGTATCATTTTAGTATTCAGCAACCAGTACAGAGAGTCAGTTATAATCAAAAAAGAAAATGTAATATTGTGTTTAATTTTGCCGAAGCATTATGGTACTTAACGGGTAATAATAGTTTAGATTATATCAGTTATTATAATAAAAAAATGCCAGATTATTCGATGGATGGCCACATTTTAACAGGTACAGCGTATGGCTCAAAGCTATTTAATTTGGGAGATCAACAGTTAAATCAATGGCAAAATGTAAAAGCATTATTAATCAAAGATCCTGATTCTAAGCGTGCCGTCTTACAAATTTTTGATGGTAGTGAGTTGGCAATTCCGAACAATTTAGATGTGTCATGCACATTAGGGCTGCAGTTTTTTATTCGAGATAAGCAACTGGATATGATTGCTTATATGCGTGCTAATGATGCTTTTCGAGGTATCGTGAGTGATGTATTTTCATTCACCTTTATTCAAGAATTGATGGCACGAGAATTGCATGTGCCAGTTGGGAAATACTATCACAGTGTGGGTACCATGCACATCTATGAACCGGATAATGTATGGGTAACGCATGTATTAGAAACGCCAAGTGATGCACGTTTTACCTTTCCAGAAATGCCATTGGAAAATAATTGGGAAATGATTCATCAATTGATGGATTATGAGGAAAAATTGCGAAAAAACGAGATAACATTGCATTGGCAAGCAATCCAAGCAAGTAATTTGACGCCATATTGGCAACAAATATTGGCTTTATTTAGCATATATCAAATGATTTACTATCATAAAAAAATTGATCAGACTATATTTTGTCATTTGATGCCAATTTATCAGTATTTTTTGCTGAATAAGTGGCCAAATAATATAAATAATTCAGGAGTAAATAAAAATGACTAATCTTTTTGAGAGTGATAAAGTAGCTAATCAATTTAATGCCTACAATGATGTATTAGAACAAGTATTGGGTTATAATTATATCTTGTCTTTTTTTTCAAAACATCAGGCCGCAACAATATTAGATTATGGTTGTGGGCCAGGTAAGGTGGCTTTGCGATTAGCTGAGCAGACAGCATCGCAAATCGTTGCTGTTGATGAATCTGAAAGTATGATCGATATTGCAAACAAGCAACGTGCGCATGATCGCATTGTTTATCAAGTCGTTAAAAATGATCGTTTGAGTTTTGTACCAAATGATACAATTGACGGGGCAATTGCTTGTTACGTATTTATAAATAATGGCTCAGAAGATCGTATACGGCGCATGATGACAGAAATTTATCGTGTTTTACGCCCAAAAAGTCGGTTCATTATTTTGGATACAAATCCCAATACAACCGGTGTGCCATTTTCAACATTTCAAAATGGTATCAAAGACAAAGTATACGATTATGGGGAACAACGCGTTGAAAAGCTGCACGTGAATCAGCAAGAAGATTTAATTCTATATGATTTTAATTGGCCAAATCGTATGTATGACGATAATCTAAAATATGCAGGATTTACGCATGTGACAGTAAAATATCCAACCCTCAATGATTTTAGCGCTGAACAAATGGCTGCTATTACAGCACAATACGGGGTAATTAACTGGGAAAACGAACGCACCCAAGCACCTTTTATTTTATATGAAGCCATTAAATAAAATAGCCGATAGACACTTTTTAAGGTGTCTATCGGCTATTTTTACGATTATTTTTTAATTTTTAACTGAGATACTAAATTCGCATCAGGCGTTACATACAGCGTTTGATGTCCTTCAAAAATGACGAACCCAGGTTTTGAACCGTTTGGTTTACGGAGTTTACCGGCAGGCAGATAATCAACTGGAATGTTAGCAGAGTCACGTGCCTTACTAAAGTAGGCAGCAAGCTTTGCGGCTTCAACTAATGTTTCATCTGATGGGTTTGCTGAATGAATAATGACATGAGAACCTGGAATTTTTTGGACGTGGAGCCAAATATCACGGCGGTCAGCTTGTTTTAAAGACAGACGTTCGTTTTGTAAATTATTTTTACCGACTTCAATTAGTGTCCCGTCGGAACTTTCAAATTTATCTGGTTTCGAGACTTTCGGTTTTTGTTTACTCTTTTTACTAGCACGGATATAACCACCGTTGGTTAATTCTAAACGGATGTCTTCAACATCTTTTGGCGAAGCAACATCGAGTTGTGCGACAATATTATTAAAATAGTCAATTTCTGCATCTGTCAATGTCATTTGTTCGTTCACATAGGCCACAGCTGTGCGCAATTTACGATACTTAGTGAAGTATCTTTCTGCATTTTTTAAGCCATTTAATTTAGGATCTAATGTAATTGTCAGTAACTGATTATTATCATAGTAGTTTTCAATATCAACTGTCGTCATGCCTTTTTGAACAAGATGAGGATAAGTAATTAACAAGTCACCCATGACTTTGAGATCATTAGCATTTTTTGCATCATTAAGTGTTGCCAATAATTTTTTGCGTTTGGTGTTGTTTTTTTTGAGTTCGTTTTTGACAACACGGACTAACGAGCCAGCTTGTTGGTTCACACGTTCACGTTCTGCTTTACCAATATAGTAAGCATCTAACATGTCACCAAGTGTTTGAAAATGTTCACTGGTTGCATAGTCTTGCAACCAGTCAAAAGCAGCATAGCTTAAGGCACCTTTTTCAGCAGTGAAAAGGGTTGGTTTTAAATCGTTAAAGCGGGCTAACCAATTTTTAGCGTGCGCTAAATGATCACCAGCTTGATTAATAGTTTGAGCCAAAACTAAGGCAGAGTCTCGGCCAAACCCTTGATAGGTCGATTGAATGAATTTGGCCCAATCATCAACAGGTGTATCCAAAATCATTGGGGCTAACGCTTCTAACGCGCCGGGGATGAACGGATCCTTGAGGTTTTGAGCCGGCGGCAACACGTAGGTCGCACCAGGCATTAATGAGCGCACACGATTTTGGTCTGCTGGTACGTGCTTAATCAATTCTAAAATACGCGAATCATCTTCACGAACTAAAAATAAATTAGAATGACGACCCATCATTTCCAAGGTTAAATGAATTTGTTGTATGTCGCCTAATTCATTACGTGCATTGACATAGAAGTTGATGATCCGATCGTTTTCTACTTGTTCAATTTTTTGTAGTTTAGCACCTTCTAAGTAGCGTCGTAAAAACATGACGAAATTCGGTGCGGTTTGTGGATTTTCGTACGGAATATGTGTGATTTGCGCACGTGCATAGGTTGGATGGGCACTTAAAAGTACTGGATAGTTCACGCTGTTATTGCGGACAACTAATACAATTTCGTTTGGGTAAGGTTGGTGGACTTTTGTGATACGACCACCAACAATGAGTTCATTAAGTTCATGCACCAGTGCATGTGTGAAAAGGCCATCTAATGGCATATATAATACCTCGCTTATTATTCTATTGTATCGTAACGCGGAATCAATAACATATAATTCAATCTGTCTATTAAAAAAGCCTTTAACTATATCGTTAAAGAGACCATTTCAAAACTAAATAATTTTAGATCCGTGCACTTCAGTTACACCAAGCGTATCAGCAATCGCTTGTGAATTGGCCATTGTAATACCACCACCAGGTAAGATTGTTAAGTTCGCTGGCGCGGCGTTCACAAGCACTTGTAATTGTGGTATTAAATCCATAATAGGTTTAGTAAGATCGCCACCATGTGTTAAAATGCGGCTGACACCTTGCTCAGATAACCAATACATTGCTTGTTGTTGTTGATCGGAATCAATGACATCAAATGCCATGTGCATAATAACTTGTAGATTTAATTCAGTGGCACGCATAATTAATTCAGACATCGCTTCTTTGTCTAAAAGACCGTCACGAACAACACCAAATGTCACAAATTGACCACCAAGATCAGCAATTTGTTGTAAACTGTCTTGCATTTGTTGCAGTTCAATGTCAGAATAGGCGAAATCACCACCACGAGGGCGTACCATAACAATGATCGGCACATCATCAATAGCAATCAATGTATCAATGATGGTGCGTGTGTCAGGTGTTAGTCCGCCTAAGTCTAACCGACTATTTAGTTCAATACGATTAGCGCCTTTTTGGCGCATTTGTTTGGCAGTTTCGACAGAATCAACCGCTGCTTCTCTAATTGTAATTGTCATGTCACCATTTTACCATAAAATTGCAAACAAAAAACCTGTGCCACATTGGTACAGGTTATCATGTGTGATTACTTCTTTTCTGTAACTTGCTTGCCGTTGTAAACACCAGAAGGTGAGACACGGTGAGCTACACGGTACTCACCAGTTGTTTGATCCAACATAATGTTAGGAACATTCAAACCAATGTGTCCGCGGCGGTTACGCTTGTGAGACTTTGAGTTCTTGTTTGATGGGGTAGCCATAAATGGCACCTCCTTTCGTTTCAATTTATCAACTAGTCAAGTTTACCGAAATTTAACACTTTTGTCAATAGGTTTGTTAAAAACAATGTCAAGGCATTTTACTTGACATGGCTTTGTGCGAGTTGTGCCGTGATTTCTTTATGATGAAACCATGATGATTGGACAATGGCTAGAACATCATTTGCAAAATACATGAGATAAGTGACTAAGATAACCAAGGCGGAGGCGCCCAGTGCGCCACCAGCAGCAACGGTCAATCCCCACAAGGCAATTTGCATAATGCCTTGTAAAAGCCAAGCAAACCAGCTTTCAGAAAAGCGAAAAGTTGTTAAGACCGCACCGACTAAGCCAGTACCTAATACTAATGAATCTGATATTGGACGTGGTGTGTGCAATACTTGTGTTTCAAATAAGTAAGCCGCAACAAAGGCCACAATAGCAACGATGGCGATAACAGTATACCAGAAGACCTTACCATGTTTTTCACCACGAATATCTGTTTCGTGAATAAAACGAACATGTTTGTCGGTATCTTTAACCCATGAGGGCATGACCAAGACAGGTATATCTAGCAAAATAACGTAGGTAAGCTGTAATACTGCGTCAGCTGGATTACTGTGTAACCAGGCAACATAAATGTAAATAGCAGCCGATAATAGCCCAAAAAGGCCGTTCATAGGTTTTGCTTCTTTTAAGCCAAGGACAGTTGTCCAACCAAACGCTGCCGCAAAGAATGTTGCAAAAGTCATACCACTAATTGGTGCACCCATGCCAAAACTGGTGTAAGCAATAATGAGTAGGCCAATAATTAATAGTGTGTAAGATAAGCGTGTCCAACCCTTGAATTGTTCAGCATACCAAAGTGGGTTGATCAATTGCCAATGTGAAATTTGTTGAGATGAGGCGTTTTGCATGATTTTATTTTTGCCAAAATTAAGGCACTCTGGATGGTTTCTGCCATACGACAGTACTTTGAGAGAGCGGCTTGGCACCTTTCTTTTTATAAGTGAGTGAGTAAATTAAATGAGTTTTCCCATGTATTTATTTGGTGTGATGTCAAAGAAGTCATAGTTTGCTAATTCAGCAGTTGATGTCACGTGGGCATCTGTGCCAAATGACAACATAAGATTGATTGGATGTTCGTCTATATTACCAGAAAATACTGACACAACTGGTGTGTTTGAAGCAACAGAGTAGCCTAATTCCATCGCCGTACCTGTGTCGGCATCTTCCGCTTCAAAAATCGCAACGGTTAAATCAGAATTATCAATTGCTTTGATGTCTGCTTTGTAGGTCATAGCACCCCATTCAAAATCTGGTTCGCTATTGGCATCACCTAGTGCCATACCACCATATTGATGCAACAATGGCACGTGAATGTGTGCAATTGTTGGGTTAGCACTGAGTTGAATAAAAGCATCCTTCAATAATACTTCTTGTGTATCTGAAAACCAACCAGCTGCTAAATAAATATTTTTAGCTCCAGGTAGCTTCTTATCATTGTCAACATGACGATTGATTTCTTCGAGGTCGGCAATAAGTTTTGTTTCGTTCATATGTTTTCTCCTTTTTTTGACACTAATATAACTTTACAACAGATTATTTTGTAAGTGTTGCAATATCTAGTAGACGGACAAAATTTGTCCAAAACCTATTTTATCATGTATTAAAAAAACATTGTGTTGTTTGTATATTATGTTTGACATAAAAATTGTGGTACACTAATCTTATTGAAAAAATTAAGTTAGGGGAACGTGTTTCACGCAAGCCTTGTATGGTTTGACGAAATACATCAATCACATGTTTTTAATCGACTTCATCCTCCATATTGATGCGCACATCGCTACTTTAGTGACACAATTTGGACCATGGACTTACCTCATTTTATTTGCCATTATTTTTATAGAGACAGGGGTCGTTATCATGCCCTTCTTGCCTGGCGACTCATTACTTTTTGCCGCTGGCGCTGTTGCGGCAACACCAGCTGGCTTGCATGCCGGTTTAAATCATTGGGTATTCATGGTCTTGTTCTTCGTTGCTGCAGTAGCAGGGGACTCCTTGAATTTTTGGATTGGCCGTACGGGTGGGTACAAGCTCATTAGACATCCAGTCGTTGGTCGTTTTATCAAGGAAACTCATATTCATGAAGCAGAGGCTTTCTTTGAAAAACGTGGGGCAGCAGCGATTATTATTGGGCGGTACATGCCCATCGTGCGGACCTTTATTCCTTTTGTGGCTGGTATTAGTCAGTTTCCATATGGTCATTTTTTAAGAAATAATGTGATCGCCGCTTTTTCATGGAGTCTGATTGCAACAGGGGCCGGCTATTTATTTGGCAATATTCCTTTTGTCAGCGCACATTTTTCAGTGATTATTTTAGGGATTGCTCTGATAACACTGTTACCAACAATTATTGGGATTGTTCGCTCGGTGGTGATTAGTCAACGCACCAAAAAAATAACAAAATCAAAAAAATAAAGCTGCCTTGCGGTGGCTTTTTTTAGTATAATAAAGTTATGAATAATTTAAAAAAACTACAACAATTAACTGGCATATCTGCCGAAGAAATTAGCGATGCTCTGGACATCGATGTGGCGTTAGTCAAATCGTTTGAAAACGAAGAAAATATGCCAACCATTGGTGAATTAGAAGCGTTGGTTGGTATTTTCTCAAGCCAGTTTGACGCACAAGGCATGGCAACACAGTCAGAAAAACATCCAATACATATTCGTTTGTCATTGGATTATTTAATGAATCTTGGTATCACAACTTCTGACTGGATTACGCTCAAATGGGCGTTTGAAGGGCAATGGCAAGGTGATAAGTTAGCTGTCGGTTTCTTTGATCAAGGTAAATTAACACGAGTTGTGACATCTAGTACGGATTTTGTCACTGCCTTTGCAGGTTATTTAATCCTGCAAACAGAAGGTGAGTTTGAGCCTTACATTGATGAATTTGATGACGATAAAGAATATGATTGGCGCTTGTTACGAACGAATGGCACTCGCTTCACAGATGTCACACAAACAATGATTACAACGGACTTGCCGGAGATAAGTTAATGACGGAGAATTTGATTCTAGCAACAGATGCTTACAAGTTAACGCACCATTTACAGTATCCAACAAACATTACGAAACTCTATTCTTATGGCGAAGCACGTGTGGGTGGTCGTTTTGATACAGTCAGTTGGTTTGGATTGTCTATGATTTTACATGACTATTTTCATAGCCCGATTACAGATGCTATGATTGATGAAGCCGAGCAAGTGTCTAAAATGACATTTAACACGTCAACTTATTTTAATCGTACAGTTTGGGAAAAGGTGCGCGATTTAGGCTATTTTCCAGTTAAAATTAAAGCATTGCCTGAAGGACTTGAAGTGCCAACCGGTAATGCTTTATTCACAATTGAGTCAACAGCTGATTGGTTTGCAACGAGTTTGAATGCGTTGGAGGTTGTGCTCATGCACGTTTGGTACCCAACGACAATTGCAACTAATTCCTTATATATTAAAAAACGCTTGGTACCATTGTTTGAAAAATCAGGCACACCAGCTGGAATTACACTAGCTGTTAACGATTTTGGTTTGCGTGGTGCGACATCACTTGAAACTGGTAAACGTGGCGGCGCTGCGCATTTATTACACTTTCAGGGATCTGATAACATGGCAGCATCACAGTATTTTAACGACATCTATGGTGTTGCTGGCCGTGCTTTGTCAGTTTGGGCGACTGAGCATTCAGTAGCAACTGCTTATGGTGCTGGTCAAGGCGAGCTTGATTATGTCAATGCGCAACTAGATCGTGCCCCAGATAATGCTATTTTGTCGCTTGTGATTGACTCATATGATGCGTTGCATTTTATTGAAAAAGTTATTGGTTCACCAGAAATTAAAGATCGTATTATCAAACGTACAGGACGCATTGTTTTACGTCCTGATTCTGGTGATCCAGAAACGATTGATTTACAAGTATTAGCTTTATTAGCAGATATTTTTGGGACAACGACCAATGATAAAGGCTATCAGGTGTTGCAACATAACGTCGGGGTTATTCAGGGAGATGGCATGAAAGCAGATACGATTGTGTCGCTCTACGAAGTAATCATGCAAGCTGGTTGGTCTACAGACAACTTAGTGGTTGGCTCTGGCGGTGGTTTGTTACAAGAAGGCTTCACACGTGACACTGAACGCTTTGCAATTAAAGCAGCTTATGCTGAAAATGCCGCTGGTGATAAAATTAATATTCAAAAAAAGCCTAAAACTGATGTGACTAAAACATCAAAAGCGGGTCTACTAAAAGTTATTTTACGTGATAATAAGATAGTAACAGTTTCTCAACATGAGACTGGGCAAGACTTACTAGAAACAGTATATGAGAATGGTGTGACATTGCCTGTTAATGGCAATGAGATTATCAATCGCACACTTTTTTGAGGTAGTGATATGAATTATCAGTTTAGAAAAAAATCTGAATTAACTGACGACATCAAAGTGACGATGCTTGATGTCAAGTCTGCTGCACAGGCTTATCGTGATCGTGAAAAACGGGATAAAAAACCAGACAGTGAACTTGCAAATGATATTGTGGGGCATGGTGTTCGGGCGCTTGGAACCGAGTCGGCCATTGGTAAAGATGAGCGTAAAGTTCAAGTAGCTGCCTTGTTTAATGCTGGCATGACAAGCTACATTGATTTGTCGTTTGAAATGAACTTGGCAGAGTCAACGATTCGGCGGTATGGTAAAGAACTTGGTCTAACTTTTATTGATACAGAATACTAGATTAAAAGTTTGACATTTTTTAGTCAGTAAGTTATGATTACTACAACATAAAAATTTAATTTCACATAGAGGTTGCGGTTGACATAAGTCGCTTATCTGAGCTGTTTTAACAGGTTAAATAAGTCAAAGGGGATATCGCCGAAATGAGCGTTCACAATAAATGAACGGTTGTTGGGCTAATAGCTAATAACTATTAGACTGTCGTTAGTCATAACGGTGAGCTATGGAACAGTCAAAATTGCTAAACACAAAAGCCTTTTGTCCGTGACCTAGTCTCGAACAAAAGGCTTTTTTATGTGAAATCAAGGGGAAGTAGTTAGTTTGTGTACAGTTAAATGGCACAAATAGGACTTAGGAGAGTATATGAGTTATCCAACAAATACAGCGCAACATTTAACAATTGACACTGTTGACACGATTGATTTAGCACAAACTTATGGGACGCCATTATATGTATACGATGTCACTAAAATTCGTCAAACTATGCGTGATTTTAAGGCGATTTTTGAAAAAGAAAATGTGCCTTATGTTGTGAGTTATGCCTCTAAAGCGTTTGCTACCAAAGCCATTTATCAAGTGGCACAGCAAGAAGGCATTCATGCTGATATTGTCTCTGGTGGTGAACTTTCTACGGCATTAGCAGCTGGATTTGATCCTAAACATTTAAGCTTTAATGGTAACAATAAAAGTTGGGATGAGCTCACGATGGCGGTTACCCAGGGTGTAGGGACAATTATTGTCGATAATTTCTTAGAATTACAATTATTGTCAGAAATTGCTGCTGAAAATAAGGTGAAACAAGACATACTACTGCGAATTTCACCAGGCATATCAGCCCACACACACGAGTTTATCAGTACTGGGCAACAAGATTCTAAATTTGGGTTTGATTTGCTAACTGGGCAAGCTAAAGCAGCTTATGATATTGCTAAACAGGATGAAAATTTTAATTTACGTGGACTCCATGCACATATTGGCTCACAAATTTTTGATGTGACTGGCTTTGAAAAAAATGCGGCACTACTAGCAGAAACAGCACAAAGTTGGGGATTTCAACCAGCTGTTATCAATGTTGGCGGTGGGTTTGGTATTCGTTATACGGCAGAAGATCAACCCTTACCTGAAAGTGAATATGCAGATGCCATTATTCGTACTTTGAAGGGTAAAGCAGCCGAGTACGATTGGAAAATGCCGGAAATTTGGATTGAACCTGGGCGTTCAATTGTTGGCTCAGCAGGGCAAACGCTTTATACGATTGGTTCGCGGAAAGATATTCCTGATTTGCGTCACTATTTAGCAGTTGACGGTGGTATGGGAGACAATATTCGACCAGCGTTGTATCAGGCAAATTACGAGGCTGTTTTGGCTAATAATCCGAACGCAGCAACTCAAGAAGTTGTGCGTGTGGCAGGTAAATATTGTGAATCAGGGGATGTTTTAGTTTGGCAACAAGCGCTACCCAAAACACAACCGGGCGATATTTTATCTGTTTTGGCAACTGGGGCTTACGGATATGCTATGGCATCAAATTACAATCGCAATCCAAGACCGGCTGTTGTATTTGTTGAAAACGGCAAACATCAATTAGTTGTTGCGCGTGAAACGTATGCGAACTTAACAGCCTTGGATCAAGATTACATGTTAGAAAAAAGTGATAAATCATAAGCTATACGCTTATAGGACAACAAAACTAAAACAAACAAAAGGGAACTAAATACTCATGACAGAAATACAAAGTGACGCACAACGACTAATTAACTTTATTGCCAATGCTAAAAAAGTGACACCTGTAAAAGTCACTTATAAAGGTGTTTTAGATGGTGAAATTCCAGCTAATGTGCAACAATTTGGTGGTGTCTCATTTGGTCAATTAATTGGTGACTGGTCTGACGTGCAACCATTGATTGCTAATTTACCTAGTGAAAGTGTTTATATTGAAAATGAGGCACGCAACTCAGCTGTACCTCTGCTGGATAAGTTGCACATTAATGCCCGCATTGAGCCTGGTGCTATTATTCGTGAACAAGTTGAAATTGGCGATAATGCTGTTATTATGCTTGGCGCAGTCATTAATATTGGTGCTGAAATTGGTGCGGGCACGATGGTTGATATGGGTGCAATACTTGGTGGTCGTGCGATTGTTGGCACGAATTCACATATTGGTGCGGGCGCTGTTTTGGCAGGGGTTATCGAACCAGCTTCTGCGCAACCAGTCCGTATTGGCAATAATGTTTTGGTTGGGGCCAATGCTGTGGTCATAGAGGGTGTTCAAGTTGGCGATGGCGCAGTCGTTGCAGCTGGTGCCATTGTGACGAAAGATGTACCAGCTAATACTGTCGTGGCGGGGGTACCGGCCAAGGTAATTAAGAAAATTGATTCACAAACACAACAAAAGACTGCCTTAATTGACGCCTTACGAGAATTATAATGGCTGAAGTAACTTTTGAAAATTTACAACAGTATCGGCGGGATTTGCATTTAATTCCAGAACTTGCGTTGGCTGAGTTTCAAACACATGATTACTTAATGAACAAAATAACCAATTGGCAAAACGATACGATGACTATTCGTACAGTTGCAGAACTACCAACGGCTATTTTGGTCCGTTTTCAAGGGAGTGACCCAAAGCGAACAATTGGTTATCGATCAGATATTGATGCATTACCAATTGTAGAGCAAACTGGTTTATCATTTCAGTCAACCCATGCTGGTATTATGCACGCTTGTGGACATGATGTACATATGAGTTTGGCATTGGGAATGGTGCAATACTTTAGTCAACATCAACCTAAGGATAATTTTATTGTGTTCTTTCAGCCGGCCGAAGAAGCTAAAAGCGGTGGTAAACTGGCGTATGATTTAGGGATTTTTGAAGGTGAATGGCGACCAGATGAGTTTTATGGCATTCATGATCAACCAGATTTACCAGCAGGGACTTTAAGTACACTAGTTGGCACTTTATTTGCGGGCACGGCTGAATTAGTAATTGATATTCATGGTCAAGGTGGGCACGCAGCTTATCCACATTTAGTTAAGGATCCTATTGTGGCGGCAGCAGAATTAATTATGCAGTTGCAGACGGTCGTTTCGCGTGCAGTTGATCCAATTAAAGGTGGCGTGGTGAGTATTGGGGTCATTAATGGTGGACAAGCTAACAATGTGATTCCTGATAATGTCCATTTGGAAGGTACAGTACGTAGTATGACACGCGCTGATTTGGAAATTATGTTAACCCGTATTCGTCAGATTGCTGCAGGCGTTGCATTGGCTAATGATATAACAATTGATGTTGTGCTAGAAAGTGGCAGTTATTTACCAGTTGAAAATAATCCAGAGTTAGCAAGACAGTTAATTGAATTTATGAAATCACGTGATGATATTGCTTTTGAAATTGCACAACCAGCGATGACTGGGGAAGATTTTGGGTACTTGTTACAACAAATTCCAGGGGTCATGTTGTGGTTAGGCGTCAATGATGAACACGCATTACACAGTCCTAAATTAACGATAGACGAGGGCGCCTTATTGCCTGGTTTTACAGCATTGAAGAATTTTATGGCATGGCGAATGGATCAGTAGAGTAAATGCAATTGTTGCAGTGAAACAAATGAAGTAGAGTTCAGGGGAAAAAGCGATGTATGAAAATATTAATTTAATTACGGCTATTATTACGCCTTTTGATGAAGCAAATGAGATCGACTATTCAGCGCTCAAACAGGTAATTGATTACTTGCTAACGCATGGCACTCAGGGACTTGTAATTGCTGGCACAACTGGTGAATCACCAACATTGACACATGACGAAAAGTTAGCTTTGACGCAATATATTGCCGATTATGTTGGGGACAAGGTGTTGTTAATAGCTAATGCTGGCACAAACAATACAGCAGAATCTATCAAAAATGCCCGTGAATTGAGTGCTATTGCGCACGTTGATGGCATTTTAGCAGTGACGCCATACTACAATAAGCCAAGTCAAAGTGGCATGATTGCACACTTTACAGCAATAGCAGATGCAGCAACTAAGCCAGTGATGTTGTATAATATTCCAGGCCGTTCAGCAGTTGGCTTGACTGTTGATAGTGTTGTGACATTGGCACAACACACTAATATTAATGCAGTCAAAGAGACAACTTCAGCAGAGTTTATAGGTGCTGAAATTGAACGTACGCAGGCGGCAGATTTTGCTGTTTATACAGGTGAAGATGCACAAACATTGGCTGCATATGCGCAAGGTGGGGCCGGAACAATTTCGGTGGCATCACATTTATATGGGGATGAAATGACCGCATTATTTGCTGCGATGAATGCTAATGATTGGCGTGAGGCCGGTCGCATACAACGCTACCTAACACCGCGGATGAACGCTTTGTTTGCATTTCCATCACCAGCACCTGTTAAAGCAAAATTGCATGAAAAGGGGCTGGTTAAAAACTTGGCACGCTTACCAATCTTGCCCTTAACAAAACAAGAACAACAGACATTAGATGGCCTTTTGGAGACTAATTCATGACAAAAATAATTCTAGCTGGTGGTTTTGGTAAATTAGGTTTAGCTATTCAAGCTGGTTTAGCAGGAACTGATTATGACATTGTTGGTATTTTAAGTGGTCACAGCCATGAAAGTCAGTATCCTGTCTGGACAACACACGATCAAATCACTGAAGCAGCGGATATATTTTTAGATGTTAGTACGCCAGCTACTGTGTTTGAAAATGCGCAGTGGGCAGTCAATCATGACATGGCGGTAGTTATTGGTGCCACTGGTTTGACTGAAGCGCAAGTGACACAATTACGTGGGCAATCAAAACATGGTATTTTAATTGTACCGAATTTTAGCCTTTCAGCTGTATTATTAATGCAATTTGCGCAACAAGCTGCACGATATTTTCCTGACGTGGAAATTGTTGAGACACATAATCCTAAAAAAGTTGATTCGCCCTCAGGGACTGCTGTACAAACTGCTAAGTTGATTGCCAATGAACGGATTAATGCAGCACAAAAAACGCGTGATGGTGAAGCACGTGGGCAACGCGTGTCAGATATTCCCGTTCATGCGATGCGCTTACCCGGATATATTGCACAACAAAGTGTTTATTTTGGTGGCATTGATGAACAACTAACATTAACGCAAAGTACAACCAGTCGCTCGGCGTTTGTTCCAGGTGTTTTAATGGCGTTAGCTGGGGTTAAAAAAATAACTGACTTAAAGGTTGGACTTGATAGTGTTTTATAATAGATACAAAATTTGATTTATTTTTTGATAATAACTATTTCAATATGTTTAGAATATTAATTAAAAGTGGAGAAATCCACTTTTTTTGTGCGTCAATTTATGATTTATTGACAAGTTTAAATTTTTTGACGCTTATTTTTTTGTTTGCTTTAATAATACATTTTTAATGGATAATTGAGATTTTGATAACTTATGTGATACAATAAATCTGTGCAATTACGCACCGATAATCAATTATATTTTAAATATTGGGAGAATAAATTTAATGAAGCAACAGAAAAAAGTTATTAAACTGTATAAGTCGGGCAAGCTGTGGGTAACGGCGGCCATAGTTGTCGGCGGTATGATAGTCAGTACTTCAGTGTCAGCAGCTACCGGCGGCGAATCGACTAATGTCAATAGTTCAACGCAGCAAAATATAACTGCGCAAAAATTGTCAGTAGCTGATCAAACAAAAGTGGCCGATGAGTCAACGAAGTTGTCAGCAAATGATCAGGTAAAAACAAATAGTGCAACAACAACATTAACAGATGAAAATCAAACTGTAAACGAGCATGTGGCAACAACAGTGAATTCAAGTCGCTCAAATACTACGGAAAATGAAGATAAATCTGTCGATGCAAGTGAAATTGACAAAGCAGTAAACGATGCACAAGATGCAAGTGTTGAAGTAACAGAAACACCTGCAAAAAGCACAAATATACAAGGTGTTGAAGATTCAGATAAAAATGAACAAGTAATAGGACAACAAGACACTGATAAAGCTGATTATCAAAATCAAATTGATCGCTTAAATGCTGCTAAAGAACAGCAAAAAGCGCAAGATCAAAAGTATGCTGATGATAAGGCAAGTTATGAAGCGGCCCTAGCTGCCGGAAAACAAACTAATTCTGACGGTAAAACACAAATTGCGACTTCTTCAGCACCACAAGCTTTAGCTTTAGATAAAAGTAAACCAGCTGATGAAACTGCGCCAACAGGAACAATGACCCCAACAAAAGTTTACTCTGGTGACTCTGATGCAGGTAAGAATAGTAATTTAAAGGATAGTTCTAAAATATGGGAGTATTCTGGCAATCAATTATTAAATAAAAATACGGTTATTAATAAAACATGGGTTAAATCGGGCACAATTATTGTTAGAGATAATACTGGTGCACTTGTAGAGCGCGCTGTTGATTTAAATGAATCATTTCATGATTTTCAACTACAAAATGGTAATTGGTCAGAGACCAATGATTACCATGATCAAGGAATTCCAAAGGTAACTATTAGTAGTAATGCGATTGATAATGTAGAAATGTGGAACCTTAATTGGCAAACGACATTTTGGTTTACCTATAGTGACAATAATGAAATTGTGCCTATCTCAAAAATGACTGGCACTGCTGGTGATCCTAAAGTCTACTTTTTAAGTGCTTCATTAAGTGCGTCTAACTATACTGGTCCTGATAATCCAGGTCAGTGGGATAGTTGGCAGACTAACGAGAAAGAATATGTCCAAACCAATGATGCTAAAACTGTAGTTGTTGCAGCAAATTCTACAATCAGTTTGGGCAATATATCAAATAGTCAGAATGTTGTCAATAATGCGCCTAATAATCAAGCATACGTGAATAATAGTAATAGTTATCATGATGCAAATGATGATGACCCAGATGTTTATGCTTTAAAAGAAGGTGTTTCATTTACTGACTTTACAACGGATAAACCAACACTATTTTTGGGATCGGTTCCAACAAATCCAACTGCACGTTGGTGGCATAGTAATCATAATATGAACTCTGATGAACTAGCATTTGTGCAGTCACCAGTTAAAGCTCAAAATGTGAGTGCTGATTATCATTTAAATACAATTTCTTATAAACAAGCATCTGTTAAGCAAGTTAATGAAATTATTAAATATGTTTATCAATCAGATAATACGCCTGTAAAGAATAATAATGGACAATCATTAGACTACAACGCGGAAAATATTCAATTTGTGACAACAACAGATAATAATGGAAAAGACATTGTTTGGACAGCAAAGGGTAGCGTTGATGTTCCTACAATAGATGGCGAAACTGGTAATATTTCAACTAGCGGTTGGTCAAAAGTAGAGAACAATCAATTCAAGGAAGTTATTAATCCAGTAGTTCAGGGATATCATGTTGTTTCAACGACAGATACTGATAATGACCTTTCAAAAACTACTGAAAAAATTGTTAATAAAGATAGTCAAAATATTGATATTACGGTGTTTTACGCCAAAGATCAAGGTAATCTTGTTGTCAACTATGTCGATGAAGCTGGAAACGTATTGGTTGTCGCTGATTCATCAACTAAAGACAGTGGTGAAGATTATACAACAACACCAAAGTTAATTGACGGTTATGATCTCGTACCAACAAAAACAACTGGTGACGTTGCTGGTCAGTATCCAGCAGATGGTCAAACCAAAGAAGTGACGTATGTTTATGGTCAACAAGGACAACACACAACAAATTACGTTGATGAAAGTGGCGCAGTGTTATCACCAGCCGATTCATCAAGTAAAGACAGTGGTGAAAATTACACAACAGAACCAAAGTCAATTGATGGGTACGATCTTATCCCAACAAAGACAACCGGTGACGTTGCAGGTCAGTATCCAGCAGATGGTCAAACAGCTGAAGTAACGTATGTCTACGGTCAACAAGGTCAACATACTACTAATTATGTAGATGAAAATGGCAAAGAACTAATTCCAACAGATACGACTAAGGGACCAAAAGACACAGATTATACAACCACACCAACTGAAATTCCTGGCTATCACTTAGTGCCAGAAAAGACAACTGGCGACGAAACTGGTAAGTATGATACTGGCAAGACAACGGATACAACATATGTCTATGCCAAGGATCAAGGTAACTTGATTGTGAATTATGTCGATGAAGCTGGCAATGCTTTAACAACAGCCGACAAGACAACAGCTGATACTAATCAAGATTACACAACAGCACCAAAGTCAATTGATGGCTACGATCTTATCCCAACAAAGACAACTGGTGACGTTGCAGGTCAGTATCCAGCAGATGGTCAAACAGCTGAAGTAACGTATGTTTACGGTCAACAAGGTCAACATACGACTAATTACGTTGATGAAGACGGTAAGATCCTTGTACCAACAGATACAACTAAGGGACCAAAGGATACCGATTATAAAACGACCCCAGCAGAAGTGCCTGGTTATCATTTAGTACCAGAAAAGACAACTGGCGACGAAACCGGTAAGTATGATACTGGCAAGACAACGGATACAACATATGTCTACGCCAAGGATCAAGGAAATCTTGTTGTCAACTATGTGGATGAAGATGGCAATGCGTTGACAGTAGCTGACAAGTCAACAGCTGATACTAATCAAGATTACACAACGACACCAAAGTCAATTGACGGTTACGATCTTATCCCAAGCAAGACAACTGGTGACGTTGCGGGTCAATATCCAAATGATGGCGAAACCAAAGAAGTAACGTATGTCTATGGCAAACAAGGTCAACACACAACAAATTACGTTGATGAAGACGGTAAGACACTTGTACCAACAGACACAACTAAGGGACCAAAAGATACTGAATACACAACGACGCCAGCAGAAGTGCCTGGATATCACTTAGTACCAGAAAAAACAACGGGTGATGAAACAGGCAAGTATGATACTGGCAAGACAACGGATACAACGTATGTCTACGCCAAGGATCAAGGAAATCTTGTTGTCAACTACGTTGATGAAAGTGGTCAAGTAATTGCTGGAAAAGATTCATCAACTAAGGACAGTGGTGAAGATTACACAACAGGACCCAAGTCAATTGATGGTTATGATCTCATACCAACAAAGACAACCGGTGACGTTGCAAGTCAGTATCCAGCAGATGGCGAGACCAAAGAAGTAACTTATGTCTATGGTCAACAAGGTCAACACACGACAAACTATGTCGATGAAGCTGGTAAGACACTTGTTCCAACTGAACAAACTCAAGGGCCAAAGGACACGACATTTAATACAACGCCAGCAGAAGTGCCTGGTTATCACTTAGTACCAGAAAAGACAACCGGCGACGAAACTGGTAAGTATGATACCGGCAAGAACACAGACACAACATATGTCTACGCCAAGGATCAAGGTAGCTTAGTTGTCAACTATGTGGATGAAGCTGGTAACGTATTTGTTGTCGCTGACTCATCAACTAAGGATAGTGGTGAAGATTACACAACAGCACCAAAGGCAATTGATGGTTATGATCTCGTATCAACAAAGACAACCGGTGACGTTGCAGGTCAATATCCAGAAAATGGCGAAACCAAAGAAGTAACCTATGTCTATGGCCAACAAGGTCAACATACGACAAACTATGTCGATGAAGAGGGTAAGACTCTTATATCAACAGACACGACTAATGGACCAAAGGATACAGAATACAAGACAACACCGACCGAAATACCTGGTTACCATTTAGTACCAGAAAAGACAACCGGCGATGAAACTGGTAAATATGATACTGGTAAGACAACAGATACAACGTATGTCTACGCCAAGGATCAAGGAAATCTTGTTGTCAACTACGTTGATGAAAGTGGTCAAGTAATTGCTGGAAAAGAGTCATCAACTAAGAACAGCGGTGAAGATTACACAACGACACCAAAGTCAATTGACGGTTATGATCTCATACCAACAAAGACAACCGGTGACGTAACAGGTCAATATCCAAATGACGGCGAGACCAAAGAAGTAACCTATGTCTACGGCAAACAAGGTCAACATACGACAAACTATGTTGATGAAGACGGTAAGACACTTGTTCCAACCGAACAAACTCAAGGTCCAAAGGACACTGATTATACAACGACACCAGTCGAAGTACCTGGCTATCACTTAGTACCAGAAAAGACAACTGGCGACGAAACTGGCAAGTATGATACAGGTAAGACAACAGACACAACGTATGTCTACGCCAAGGATCAAGGTAGCTTAGTTGTCAATTATGTCGATGAAAACGGCACGGTCTTAGCACCAGCCGACTCATCAACGCAAAATAGTGGTGAAGCTTATACAACAGTACCAAAGGCAATAGTTGGTTATGATTTGGTGCCAAACAAAACAACCGGTGAAGTTACTGGTAACTATCCAAATGATGGCGAAACTAAAGAAGTAACCTATGTCTATAGTAAACAAGGTCAACATACGACAAACTATGTGGATGAAGATGGTAAAACTCTTGTACCGACAGACACGACTAATGGACCAAAAGATACAGAATACAAGACAATGCCAGCAGAAGTCCCTGGTTATCACTTAGTACCAGCAAAAACAACTGGTGACGAAACTGGTAAGTATGACACAGGTAAGACAACAGATACAACGTATGTCTACGCCAAGGATCAAGGTAGCTTAGTTGTTAACTATGTCGATGAAAATGGTTCAGTGTTATCACCAGCCGATTCATCAAGCAAAGACAGCGGTGAAGCTTATGCAACAACACCAAAAGCAATTGATGGTTACGACTTAATTCCAACAAAAACTACTGGTGACATAAATGGTCAATATCCAGACGATAGTCAAACAGCTGAAGTAACCTATGTCTACGGCAAACAAGGTCAACATACCACTAATTATGTGGACGAAGATGGTAAGACACTTGTTCCAACTGAACAAACTCAAGGGCCAAAGGACACGACATTTAATACAACACCAGCAGAAGTACCTGGTTATCATTTAGTACCAGAAAAGACAACCGGCGACGAAACAGGAACCTACGACACTGGCAAGACCACAGACACAACGTATGTCTACGCCAAGGATCAAGGTAGCTTAGTTGTTAACTATGTCGATGAAAATGGTTCAGTGTTATCACCAGCCGATTCATCAAGCAAAGACAGCGGTGAAGCTTATACAACAACACCAAAAGCAATTGACGGTTACGACTTAATTCCAACAAAAACTACTGGTGACATAAATGGTAAATATCCAGTCGATAGTCAAACAGCTGAAGTAACCTATGTCTACGGCAAACAAGGTCAACATACGACAAACTATGTCGATGAAGCTGGTAAGACACTTGTTCCAACTGAACAAACTCAAGGGCCAAAGGACACGACATTTAATACAACGCCAGCAGAAGTGCCTGGTTATCACTTAGTACCAGAAAAGACAACCGGCGACGAAACTGGTAAGTATGATACCGGCAAGAACACAGACACAACATATGTCTACGCCAAGGATCAAGGTAGCTTAGTTGTCAACTATGTGGATGAAGCTGGTAACGTATTTGTTGTCGCTGACTCATCAACTAAGGATAGTGGTGAAGATTACACAACAGCACCAAAGGCAATTGATGGTTATGATCTCGTATCAACAAAGACAACCGGTGACGTTGCAGGTCAATATCCAGAAAATGGCGAAACCAAAGAAGTAACCTATGTCTATGGCCAACAAGGTCAACATACGACAAACTATGTCGATGAAGAGGGTAAGACTCTTATACCAACAGACACGACTAATGGACCAAAGGATACAGAATACAAGACAACACCGACCGAAATACCTGGTTACCATTTAGTACCAGAAAAGACAACCGGCGATGAAACTGGTAAATATGATACTGGTAAGACAACAGATACAACGTATGTCTACGCCAAGGATCAAGGTAGCTTGGTTGTGAATTATGTGGATGAAAACGGTACGGTCTTAGCACCAGCCGATTCATCAACCAAAGCTAGTGGCGAAGCCTACACGACAACACCAAAAACTGTTGCTGGTTATGACTTAGTCCCAAGCAAGACAACCGGTAACGTTACTGGTCAGTATCCAAACGATGGCGAAACAAAAGCTGTCACTTATGTCTATGGCAAACAAGGCCAACATACGACAAACTATGTCGATGAAGACGGAAAAACACTTGTTCCAACTGAACAAAATCAAGGTCCAAAGGACACTGATTATACAACGACACCAGCAGAAGTCCCTGGTTATCACTTAGTACCAGAAAAGACAACCGGTGACGAAACTGGTAAGTATGATACAGGTAAGACAACGGATACAACGTATGTCTATGCCAAAGATCAAGGTAACTTGGTTGTGAATTATGTGGATGAAGACGGCACGGTCTTAGCACCGGCTGATTCATCAACCAAAGATAGTGGTGAAGCTTATACAACAACACCAAAAAATGTTGATGGCTACGATCTTGTACCAAGCAAGACGACCGGTGAGGTTACTGGCGATTATCCAAATGATGGTGAAACTAAAACTGTCACTTATGTCTACGGCAAACAAGGTCAACATACGACAAACTATGTGGATGAAAATGGTAAAACTCTTGTACCAACAGACACAACTAAGGGACCAAAAGATACTGAATACACAACGGCGCCAGCAGAAATCCCTGGCTATCACTTAGTGCCAGAAAAGACAACTGGCGATGAAACAGGCAAGTACGATACAGGTAAGACGACAGATACAACGTATGTCTACGCCAAAGATCAAGGTAACTTGGTTGTGAATTACGTTGATGAAAGTGGTCAAGTAATTGCTGGAAAAGATTCATCAACCAAAGCTAGTGGTGAACATTACACAACAGCACCAAAGGCAATTGATGGTTATGATCTCGTACCAAGCAAGACAACCGGTGACGTTGCGGGTCAGTATCCAAATGACGGCGAGACCATAGAAGTAACGTATGTTTACGGAAAACAAGGTCAACATACAACTAACTATGTGGATGAAGCTGGCAATGAACTAGTTCCATCTGAACAAAAGCAAGGACCAAAGGACACAACATTTAACACAACACCAGCTGAAGTACCTGGTTATCACTTAGTACCAGAAAAGACGACTGGTGGTGAAACAGGCAAGTATGATACAGGTAAGACAACAGATACAACGTATGTCTACGCCAAAGATCAAGGTAACTTGGTTGTCAACTACATTGATGAAAGTGGTTCAGTGTTATCACCAGCCGACTCATCAAGTAAAGACAGTGGTGCAGATTACACAACAGGACCCAAGTCAATTGACGGTTACGATCTTATCCCAAGTAAGACAACTGGCGACGTTACAGGTAAATATCCAAAGGACGGCGAGACTAAAGAAGTAACCTATGTCTATGGCAAACAAGGTCAACACACAACCAACTATGTGGATGAAGATGGTCAACCACTTGTACCAACAGATACAACTAAGGGTCCAAAAGATACAAATTACACAACGACACCAGCCGAAGTACCTGGGTACCATCTTGTCCCAGCTAAGACAACAGGTGATGAAACAGGAACCTACGACACTGGCAAGAACACAGACACAACTTATGTCTATGCCAAGAATCAAGGGCCAAAATCTGAAGAAAAACTGGTTGAAAAAAATCCAAAACAAAAATATGATGACCATAAATTCGTTTTGAAAAGTAGCCAAGTGGCTCAAGATAAGGCACAATCAAAACAAAGCAACAACTTGATTAAAAAAGAGACATCAGAAAAGTCTGTTAAACAGTTGCCTAAGACAGGCGAAGAGATACAATCTCATAATAAAATCTCGATGATTCTTGGATTAACATTGTCTACAATAGGATTAACTATGTTGGGCAAAAAACGTAAAAATAAGTAATGTTAATTATGTCGTGTTCTCAAAAAGTTAGACTTTTATGGCGTGGAGAAATCCATGCTTTTTTTCATACAATATAAAGCATGGCAAATGTCATAAAAAAGCCGTGTTGTTACAGTGTTAAATGAGATCAGTAGTTTGTATGTGGTATGTCTGTTTGAACTTTAATCGATTAAAGTTCAAACTCAAATGCAGGTTAAAAATACTTGACAATTGATAATGATAACTATACAATTGACTTATTAAAAGTAAGGAGAATGTTATGAGCACAGTTACTATTTTTGGAAAAGGAAATATGGGGACCGCTATTGGGCAGAACTTTTCAGAAGCGAATAATTCGGTTAATTTTGTTGGACCGCATGATGAGGTAACTGATTTCGGCGACATTATTGTTCTTGCTGTGCCTTATGACGCAGCAAAATTGATTGTTGAAAATCATAAGGCTGATTTAACGGGTAAAATTGTTATTGATATTACTAATCCTGTAAATTTTGAAACTTGGGATGGATTGGTTGTACCTGCTGATAGCTCAGCTGCTGCAGAATTTGCAGCGATTGCACCTGAAGCTAAAATTGTTAAAGGATTTAATACAAATTTTGCTGGTACGTTAGCTACTAAAACAGTTGGCAAGACGCTGCAAACAACTGTTCAATTGGCTTCAGACGATCAATTAGCTAAACAGACTATTATATCAGCATTGGTTGGCAGTGGGTTACCTGTTATTGATGCCGGATCTCTACAACGTGCGCGTGAACTTGAAGCACTAGGATTTTTGCAAATGACGTTGGCTGCTAAGGAAATTATTGGATGGACTGGCGGCTTTGGATTGGTAAATTAAATAGTCATTTTGGTGTTAATTTAGCCACACGACAATTAAAACACGCAAATGGTTTTAAATAAATAAGCACTTCGGTGCTTTTTTTCGTACAATAGAAGTATGAAAACTATCACGAAAATTGCAACACAAAAAAAAGCCGGGCGTTACAGCGTTGATTTAGATAAACAGTTTGCGTTTGGTGTATCTGAAAGTGTGTTGATTAAATATGGTTTGGCCAAAGGACGTGAGCTCGATGACGCATTAATTGAACAAATCATGCATGATGAAGAAATCGCCAAAGCGTTCAATACAGCCATCAATTATTTAGGACATGCCTTACGTACAATTAAACAGGTTAAACAAAAATTAACGGAAAAAGAAGTGTCTGAAGAAATACAAGATCAGGCGATTACACAATTAAAGAGTCTGGGATACTTGGATGACACTAATTATGCAATGCATTATGTGACAACAAAAAAATTAATTAGTCCAAAAGGACCAAATGTGATTAAAATGGATTTGAAGCAAGCTGGCATAATAGATGAGGATATTGAACTGGCACTGGCATCTTATACACATGAAGAGCAACTTGAAATTGCCCAAAAAATGGCTATCAAATTTTCTAATACTTATAAACGTGAATCGACACGTGCCAAGCAACAAAAAATTATTCAGGCATTAGCGAATAAAGGTTTTTCGTTCGATATTGCCCAATTAGTGGTAGCTGAACTTGATGTAAGTAATGATGATACAACTGAGTTAGACAATGTTAAAAGGCAAGCCGAAAAACTCTGGCATCGTTATCGAAATGAGCCACTGAGTCAGCGACAGTATAAGACAAAAAGCCATCTTTATACCAAGGGTTATCATCGTGAAGTGATTGATATCATCATGTTAGCACTTGAAAGCGAGTCTTAATCATGCAGATTTATGATTTAAAAGTCATACAAACAAAACTGTCGGTAGCAGAGCAACAAGCTGCTAAGATAACACAAGAGCTACGACATTTCCAAAAAGCAGTCAACATTGATAATTATAATCAGCAACAAATTAAGACATTGGGAAACCAGCTGACTAATTTAAAATTAATTATTGTACAGTTACAAAAACAATTGATATCGGCTAAAAAATCTAACCAAAAAATAAACACGCAACATTTTGTACGCGGTAATAGGCATCGCAATGACTTGTAGCCTATCATTTAATCGTGAAATTTGGTACAATTAAATAGAAATTCGGTGTCAGAAGAGTAGGTAAGATCATGAGCTTTGATAAGTCGAATCGCGGGCCACGCGAGGGTGATTTCATCACGATCAAAAGTTACAAGCATGACGGCTCGTTGCATCGAACTTGGCGCGATACCATGGTTTTAAAAACCAGTGAAAACGCTATTATTGGATTAAATGATCATACTTTAGTAACGGAAGATGATGGACGTCGCTGGGTGACTAGAGAACCAGCGATTGTTTATTTTCATAAGAAGTATTGGTTTAATATTATTGCAATGATACGTGATAATGGGGTGTCGTACTATTGTAATTTAGCATCACCTTATGTCTTAGACAAAGAGGCGCTAAAATATATTGATTACGATTTAGATGTTAAAGTTTTTCCAGACGGTGAAAAGCACTTACTTGATGCTGATGAATATGCTGCACATAGTAAGAAATGGCATTATCCACCAGAAATCGATCAAATTTTGAAAGCACATGTCAAAATTTTAGTGGACTGGATTAATGAAGGCACAGGACCTTTTTCACAAGGTTATATTGATGTGTGGTATGCAAGATATCAGCATTTGATGCAACAGCGGCTTAAAGATCGTCGTTGATAGGAAAGGCACACAAATATTTGTGTGCCTTTTTGTGTGATAAAATATAGAAAGAATAAATGATGTGTGAGACAACGTATTAACTTTCGGTCACCTATGAAAAGAGGGTCAAATGGCACTAACAATTTATATGAATCATGCACGCACTGATCTACGTCATGCCTTGCTACAAGATGTGCAGACGAAAATACAACAAGATAAAACGCTAACAGTTTATTATATCGTACCAAATCATGTTAAGTTTGATAGTGAGGTCGATGTTTTAAGGCAATTTGCGTTAATAAATGGTCAAAATCCTAAAAAAGAATTATATGCACAAAGTCGTTTACAAGTATACTCGTTGTCACGATTGGCGTGGGCGCTGTTAAAGGATATGCCTGATATACAGCCAAATATTATACAAAATACGGGTTTATTTATTATGGTGTCAGACATATTGCGGGACTATGCCGGACAATTGCCCATTTTTGCGCGGATGCAATCTAAAAGTGGCTTTATATCTGCACTAGTCACACAGCTAGTAGAATTGCGTGCCAGTCATATTACGCCACAAGATTTATTACAAATTTTGAATGATACGAGTCATGATGCTACTTTTTTACACCAAACGCTCGGCAGCAAGTTACGTGATTTAGCAATTGTTGCGGATGTCTTAGACAGCAAAATAGGAAAGGAATATATGACTACACAGGAAGTTTTGCCTTTCTTTGCTATGCAGTTAGCGGCATCTTCACTAAAAAATGTAGCGTTTTATTTTGATGGTTTTAATGGCTTTACGAGTGCTGAGATGCAAGTGATCACGCAATTGATTGCAAAATATCCAGTGTCAATTGCATTTTTAGGGCAGGCTGATAAATTAGGGAAACAACAAGATGGCGATGTCTTTAATAAACCAATGTATACAGCGCAACAACTCATACATACTGCTAAAACCTTTGATAAAAAAGTGCAGATCAACGCGCCAAAACAGTTACGCCATCTAAGCCAAACAACAAAACAAGTTTTATCAGCTTGGGAAAGTTTAGGTGAATATCGCGCTTTTAATGGTGAAAAAGATCATGTTAACTTACAGACATTTGCTGCTGAAAATACAATTGTTGAAATACAAGAAGTTGCACGACGTATTCGACGACTACTAGTTAATGAACCTGAAATGCGCTTACGTGATATTTTAATTTTGGCGCGCGATTTAACACCCTATACGGCACATATACCGGAGGTGATGACACAATTTGATTTGCCTTATTTTTTAGATAATGATCAACCAATGGCTAATCATCCATTAGTTGAATTACTATTGAATTTGTTATTACCTCAAAAAGATAGATTTCAATATCAAAATGTGATGGCTATTTTGAAAACAAGTTTATTACGTCCTTACTTAGATGATGCATTAGTACCTGAAAAAGAATTTTTTGATGTGATGGGTTATTTTGACAATTATCTTTACGCAAATCGCCCCTATGAAACAACTTGGCGTAATTTAGATAAACCATTTGAACTATTCACAATTGTTGGCCAAGTGGACGAGGATGATGCAACAATTACCTCAGACGATAGTATGGTCAATCGCCGAATTGAAACAATGCGACGATTTATATTATCAGCATTTGACGATCTACAACGACAATTAGACCAAGCAAAAACAATGCGGCAAGCAGCAACTAATTTGGTCCTGTGGTTAGAAAAATACCATGTTGTCGATGCTATTTTAGAGCAACGTGACATGCTACTTGCAGCTGGTGAATTAACACGTTCACGGCAAGGCGAGGAAGTCTGGCAATTATTCATTCAAACACTAGATGATATTGTGACGATTAATGGTGAAGCAACATTTGATCTAACTATTTTTAAAGAAGTATTGACCGCAGGTTTTTCAGGCGCAAAATTTTCTGGCATTCCCAATAACTTAGACCAATTGACGATTTCTGAAGCGGGTATTGTTCAAAGCAATCATTATAAGCATCTTTTTTTTATCGGTGGGACACGTGCAAATTTGCCAGCACAAATGAAAACAACTGCGTTAATTAATGATGCTGAAAGATTAATTGTGCAACCAGCCTTGCAAGAATCAGGGACAACAAAATATTTGCAAAATACAGCACAGCAGCAAATGGCCGAAGAAAATCTACTATTTTATGGTGCTTTGGCTACGACAACAAGTGGGGTCACATTCTCATATCCTATTCTAGATGCGAGTGGCAAAATATCGGAAATATCACCTTTCTTCAAAAGATTAATCGATGCTTTTGATATTACGATTGAAAAAATTAGCAATGTGCCACGTAGCAGTGTTGATTTGTTAAAGCATTATATTGGGACACCCCGAGCGACGTTGTCCGAATTAGTTAAAATTATACCCACACAACAAACAACAGCAGCTTTTAAAGCAGTTCAAAATGCGATTAGTCAGCAACAAAATGCGCGTTTGACACATGTTTTAAAGGCGCCAAACTATCGTAATACGAGTCAGACTTTAAAACCGGCATTTGTACAGGCACTATTTGGTGAAAAATTAAATGTTTCCATATCTCAGCTCGAAAGTTATTATAATAATCCATTAGGTTATTTTTTGCAATATGGGTTGAAATTAAAGGAACGTGCGACCAATGAGTTGAACGTGGCTCAAACAGGCACACTTTATCATGCAATGCTAGAAGGTGTGTTGCAGCGATTAATTCAAGAAAATATGAGTTTGCGAGATATAAAAACCGACGATTTGATGACCTTGTTGCAACAAGAAATGGCATCACAATTAACGTTACCAGAATACAACTTGTTACAAGAAAATGGTAAAATGCGTGCGATACGAGATTATTTGCAAAAAGTGAGTGAAACATTGCTAACCAATTTGCAGCGTGCTGCTCGTGTTAATATTGCGCGACCTGGTGCCGTCGAAAAACTATTTGGCTTTCCGGATAAAAATGCACTACCAGCTTTAAAATTTTCTCGGGGACAAGTTAATATGCAAGTACGTGGTAAAATTGATCGTTTTGATATTCAAGATAACGCACAAGTGTTTGGTACAATTGTTGATTATAAATCTAGTGGCAAGCAATTTGATTGGGGTCAAGCATTTGATGGACTACAAATGCAATTATTAACATATTGGCAGGCAGCACAAATGAATGCTGAAGCACTTGGAGTCGAAGCCATTGGTGGTGCTTTTTTTGCACAAATAGCCCCACAAAAACGATTAATATCGGATTTTAAAGGGGATGTTAATGCACTTTTAGCTGGGCAAATAAGACCAGATATTTTTAAATACCGTGGTCTATTTGTTTCAGAAGAAGATTATATTGATAGTTTAGACTATTTATCTGATAGTAATATCTCACAATTTTATCAACTCAAGAAGAAAAATGATGGGGAACTTTACGCCAATAGTGATTTTGTAGCTGCGCAAGATTTTGCATTACTATTAAAACGTAATACTGATAATATTATATTTGCGGGAGAGGAAATTTTGGCAGGGCTTTTTCCTTTGGAACCAACAGCAGCAAGCTTACAGTACACACCGTATGTCGATATTTTACGGTTTGATCGGTCATTAGGTGATAATTACCGACCAGAGACACCTAAAGGCAAGGCTAATATTTTAAAAATTTTACAGGAGGCAGATGATAATGGCGACGACATTTACAGTTAATCAGCAACGTGCAGTTGAAGAGACAGGACATAATATTTTGGTTGCAGCTTCAGCTGGTTCTGGTAAAACAACCGTTTTAATTGAACGTCTCATTCAAAAAATATTAACTGGGACGAGTGTTGAAAATTTTTTAATTGTGACCTTTACTCATGCAGCTGCTAAGGAAATGCGGGAACGTTTGGAAACAGCGCTTGAAAAACGCCTGCAAACAGCTGATAGCCAGATGAAACGTTTTTTACAAGAACAACTGCTGCTACTGCCAGCGGCTAATATTTCAACAATAGATGCTTACGCATTACGGTTAATTGAAAATTATTATCATGTGATTGGCTTAGATCCGCAATTTCGATTACTGTCAGATACTGCGGAACGTGATCTATTGCGCCAAGACGTGTTAGGCGAATTATTTGCGTCATTTTACGAAGAATCATACGAAAATCATGCAGAATTTTTAGCATTGGTCACTAATTTTAGCAGTCCAAGTGATGATACGCAATTGCAAAACATTGTTTTAAAACTAGCAGATTTTGCAGAAGCACGACCAGACGGTGACGCGTGGTTGCAACATTTAAATGATAATGACCTGTCGAAAAATGTTGATATCACGCAGTCAACTATGTATCAACAGGACATATTTCCCATCGTGTCTGATATGATTAAACACCTTTTAGATTCAGCAACGGCAGCGCAATCTTTAGTTGCGGGCATACCTGAGTTTAAAAAAGCACAAGCAGGATTCATAACTATTATTGACTATTTGCAACGCATTCAGTCAGATTTGGTGGGTGTGACATGGGATAATTTACGTGATAAAGTTATTCAAATGCCTAAGGTGAGTATTGAAACTCGCGCAAGTAAGGGGATAAAAGGCGAACCAGACATGTTGTCTATTTTAACTGAAGTGACAGCGGTTAAAAATAAAATTGTTGGCTCTAAATCTGATTTAAACCAGTTAATAGACTCATTTTTTAGATTTGATCAAACGAATTGGCAAAAAATACAAGGTGCGACGGACGAGTTAGTACGGACACTCATTGGCGTGACACAAAGTTTTCGTGTGGCTTTTAATCAAGCCAAGCGGGAGGCTAAATTAGTTGATTTTCCAGATCTGGGTGCGTTGGCGTTGCAAATATTAGCTGATGAGGCAACACAAAAAACAGTTAGTGGCCAATTTATTGAAATATTAGTTGATGAGTATCAAGATATCAACCAGTTACAAGAAACATTGTTATCTCAAGTATCGAATGGGAAAAATATGTACATGGTTGGTGATGTCAAACAGAGTATTTATGGTTTTCGTCAAGCAGATCCTACCTTATTTACACATAAATATAAGCAGTTTGCCTTGACAAATACTGATGACAGTCGCATTGAATTGGCTGATAATTTCCGATCACAAAATAACGTGACACGGATGACTAATTTGATATTTACTCAACTAATGGATGAAAAATTAGGTGGCATTGCCTATACAGGTGAAGCAAAGTTAGTACCGAAAGCATCATATCCAACAGCAGTACCAGCAGTGTTTGATATTGATATCATAACAAAACAGGATTCAAATCAAGAAGTGACTGATGAAGAGAGCACGGCAGTATTTGAAAAGCGACAAGCACAGTATGCACATTTAGCTGATAAAATTTTAAAATTACGAGAAACAACGCTATTTGATCGCAAAATTACGCCAGCGGGGATGCGCCCAGTTACTTATGCAGATATTGCAATTTTAACGCGATCAAAAGCGGGTTATATAGACTTAGTGGCAACTTTAAGACAAGCAGGTATTCCTGTTCAAGTAGAGACTGTGGGTAACTATTTTCAAACCATGGAAGTTTATTTGATCCTTGATGTTTTGCGTGTGATTGACAATCCGCATCAAGATATACCTTTGGCTGCTATATTACGTTCACCGCTGTTTGATTTGACAGAAAATGACCTTGCAGCTGTGCGACTAGCAGACCAAAAACACGATTATTGGTCTGCCTTGCAGAAGTTTTCTGAGCATGATGAACGCAGCAAAAAAATTATAAATTTGTTTGATAAGTGGCATTTATTAGCTATCCAAAATGATTTAGTGGCGTTGATTTGGACAATATTTGATGATACAGCTTGGTTAGATTATGTTGCAGGTATGCCTGGTGGGACACAACGGCAGGCTAATTTGCACGCTTTGTACGAATATGCCCGCACGTATCAAAATAATACGAATGCTGGGTTATTTCGATTTGTACGTTATATTGAACAGTTACAAGAAAACGACGGGCAACTAGGTGAGGCGCCACAGGAATCTGATGTACAGGCGGTTCGTATTATGACGATTCATGCTTCGAAGGGCTTAGAATTTCCGATCGTATTTTTACCAGAATTTGATAAAGCATTTAATACAAAAGATCTGACAGGCAAGGTATTAGTTCAAAAAGATGCCGGCATTGGTATTGATTATTTGCAGCCTGATGCGTTGGTGTCCATGCCGACCTTACAAAAATTAACGGTGCAACAAGCCATTAAACGCCAAAGCTGGTCGGAAGAGATGCGGTTACTTTATGTGGCATTGACACGTGCAGAACAACAATTGTATGTGATTGGGACGGTCAAAGTTGATGAAGACGGTCAAAATAAACAATTATCTGAACTGTGGCAACGGGCTAAAAATACGACCGGACAATTTTTGGCTGAAGATTTACGGTTGACTGCTAAATCTTATTTAGCATGGTTAATCATGAGTTTAGCGCGTGCTAAAAATGAGGCACTTGAGAATTGGTTAGGTGATGGCGATGCACCACGTTTAATCGGGCCAGAAACGTTATTGGATGCCCAATTAACTGTGCATTTTATGGCTGAAAATGACATTGTCTTAACACAACCGTCAGATACAAACAGTACTGATGACAAAACAATAGACGGTTCATATGATGCCAAAGATTATATGCAGGCCCAAAAAATTTTGGCTTATGATTATGCCAATAAAGCAGCTAGCAATACGGCTGCTTATCAGTCTGTTAGTGAGATGAAACGTTTGTTTGAAGACCCAGATCGTCTTAATTTAAAAACATTAGATATCAGTGAAGACGGCGCTTTCAAACCTGCTAATGAGTTAGTTAAGCAAAGCTTAGCGCTACCAGAATTTATGACTGATGGCTCGCATAAACCATCTCATGCGGCAGTTGGTACAGCGACACACTTATTATTACAACTGATTGATTTTGGGCAAATACAAACACAGCAAACATTAGAAAAATTACGTGATCATTTAGTGGCTAGTAAACGTATTTTACCGCAAGTTGCAGCTTTGATTAATATCAGCCAATTAACAGATTTTTTGGAAACACCATTCGCCAAACGATTGATGCAACATGCCGATACACTGCAACGAGAAGCAACTTTTGCAATGATTATGCCAGCTAATCGTATTTATCCAACATTAACTGATGATGCGCCAGTACTCGTGCATGGGATTATTGATGGTTACTTTATTGACGAAACAACACGATCGCTGACTATTTTCGATTATAAAACAGATTTTGTTAGACACGACCGCGTCACAGAAGATTTACAAAAAATTAAAACACGCTATCAAGGGCAATTAAGACTGTATCAGCAAGCTTTACAGCAAGAATTTCCAACTTATACTTTTTATGAGCCACAAATTATAGTTTTAAGCGTTGGTCAAGTGATCAGCGTGACATCACCTCATGGGAACGATTAGTTGCAAACAGACCGTTCGGCTTATCTTTCTTGTTAATAATAGTGTAAAATAAGGACTATGTTATTAACTTTAAAACAACAATTTAAAAACACACCAGTGACAGTTAGTATTTTTGTCTTAACGGTCCTGGTGTTTGTCGTCGAATTTATTATTGGACGCGGACAAACAGATAATGGCAGTTTATTGGTAGCTTTTGGCGCAAAATGGGGACCATACATTAAAATGTATGATCAGTATTGGCGCTTGGTAATGCCTTTATTTTTACATGCTGGTTTTATGCATATATTAACTAATATGCTGACTTTGTGGTTTATTGGTCCAATTGCTGAAGAAACATTTGGTAGTCGCAAGTTTTTAGGTTTGTATTTGTTTGGCGGTATTGTTGGCAATATCATGTCATATCTATTTGCACCACTGACTGTTTCGGTTGGTGCGTCTTCTGCACTTTTTGGCATGTTTGGTGGATTGATATTATATGCTGTTCAATTTAAGCATGATCCACGTATCCGATCGCAAGGCACGATGATGGGACTTTTTGTTGCTCTCAATCTCATGTCTGGGTTTTTTTCAACAGGTATTGACATGTGGGGGCATATTGGTGGTCTAATCGGTGGCATGATGTTTGCTGTTATGTTTGGTTTCTATGGTCGTTCTGGAAAATATCCAATGGCCTGGCGATTGACAATGGCTGCGGTAACGGTTTTGATTATCGTACTGACTTTAACCGCAACAGGGGGCGTTTCATGAAAAATTTTTATGATATATTAACTTATTTAAAAACGTTTGGTATTTATATTCATGTTGGTAAACGGATGTGGGATATTGAGATGGCTGCATTAGAGATTGATAATTTAAAAAAAGCAGATGTTATTGACAACAAGAAATATGCCACAATGAAGCTGATATTAGCGCATGAACATCGGTTAGAAGAAGAAAATCCCAGTGATTAATTCTGGTATCAAATTGTTTACTGAAAACTATGAAAACGCTTGCAATTTGCAAGCGTTTTCTGTTAGAATTAGTGGGTAATAAATTTATTAGGAGGAAACGTGTACTGTATCGCGCGCTTGCGGTTCAATCTAATTGTTAGCGGTATGTGACACTTTAAAATCATGACTAAAGATAAATTAATCGGTGTTGACCTTGGTGGCACAACAATTAAGTTTGCTATTTTGACTGAAAATGGCGAAATTCAACAAAAATGGTCAATTAAAACCAATGTTTTTGACGATGGGGCGCATATTGTGCCAGATATTATTGAATCAATTAACCACCACCTTGACTTATATCAATTGGATGCAAAACGGGTGATTGGTATTGGCATGGGAACACCTGGAACGGTAAATCGAACAACTGGTACTGTGACAGGGGCTTATAACTTAAATTGGAAGACAGAACAAAATGTTAAAGCAGATATTGAATCTGGCACTGGGTTCCCATTAACATTGGACAATGATGCTAATGCTGCGGCATTAGGTGAGGCGTGGAGGGGTGCCGGTAATAACGATGGTGAAGTATCGTTTATAACACTGGGTACCGGTGTTGGTGGGGGCTTAGTCTCAAATGGTCAACTTATTCATGGCACAGCTGGTGCTGGTGGTGAGATTGGGCATGTTGTCGTCGAGCCAAATGGTTACTTGTGCACTTGTGGAAACAAAGGGTGTCTGGAACAGTATACTTCGGCAACTGGCGTTGTACACTTGGCACAAGATTTTGCTGAAGAGTATGTTGGGTCTTCAAAGTTGAAACAATTGATTTCTAATGGTGATGAAGTGACCTCAAAAATTGTATTTGATTTAGCAAAAGACGGCGATTTTTTGGCTAATAAAGTTATTGATAAGGTGGCGTATTACTTAGGTTATGCGACAGCAATTATGTCAAATATATTAAATCCATCAGCCGTCGTTATTGGTGGCGGTGTAGCAGCTGCGGGCGAGTTCTTACGGGCGCGTGTCGAAAAAAACTGGCAGACATTTGCATTTCCAACGGTCAGAGATACAACGCGAGTGAAATTAGCCGAGTTAGGTAATGATGCTGGTGTGATAGGCGCTGCATCATTAGCACGTGGTAACAAGGACTAAATAAGTATGATTATCTAACAACCAGATGGTTGTTTTTTTAACACATTTTTTAATAAATAACACTTGATAGGCTAAAAAAGGTATAATATATGGTATTGTTAATTAATTAATAAGCTAAAAGCGACTTGTTTTACAGAAAGAAGATACAAAATGATTACTTTAAAATCACCGAGAGAAATAGAAGCAATGCGTCAATCTGGCGCAATTATTGCTGGTATGCACCATATGTTACGCGATTTAATCAAACCAGGTATTGACACATGGGAAATTGAAACAAAATCACGTGACTACATTGAAAGCCACGGTGCTGTGGCTTTACAAGTAGGTTTTGAAGGCTTTAAATATGCAACAACAATTAGTGTTAATAATGAAGTTGCCCATGGTTTGCCGCGCAAAGGCTTGCACTTGAAGAACGGTGATTTAGTTAAGGTCGATACGGTTGTCGGACTTAAAGGCGCTGTATCAGATTCAGCATGGTCGTATGCCGTGGGAGATGTATCCCCTGAAATTGAAAAACTAATGGCCGTCACTAAAAAAGCAATGTATTTAGGTATTGACCAAGCTGTTATTGGTAACCGCATTGGAGACATTGGTAACGCAATTCAACAATACACTGAAGTTGAAAATAGTTATGGTGATGTACGCCAATATATTGGTCACGGTGTTGGGCCAACGATGCATGAAGAACCACAAGTACCGCATTATGGTAAACCAGGGCATGGTATTCGTTTACGTGAAGGTATGGTTATTACCATTGAACCGATGATTAATATTGGTGGTTGGGAAGTTGACACTGACGAAACCGATGAAGATGGGTGGACGGTTTCAACGCATGATGGTTCATGGTCAGCGCAGTATGAGCACACGCTAGCAATTACAAAAGAAGGACCAAAAATATTAACAAGTCAAGATTCTGAATTTGACGCAAAATATTTGTAAAAGTGGGTTAGAAATTTGAAAATTAAGCCAAAACACAAATCATATTTAATTACTAAACGGCTCATTGATGTGGTTTTTGCGTTACTTGGATTAATTGTACTATCGCCAATATTTTTGATTGTGTTTGTTATCTTAAAAATAGATAGTCCAAAATCACCAGCGTTATTTGAACAACAACGAATTGGTAAAAAAGGTAAACCATTTAATATTTATAAATTCCGCTCAATGGTACCAAATGCTGAAGAAATTTTAAAAGCAGATCAGGTGTTATACGAAAAGTACGTAACCAGTGGTTATAAACTACCAACGAAAGAAGACCCGCGTATTACAAAATTAGGCTCTTTTTTGCGGCGTTCGACAATTGATGAGATTCCGCAGTTTTGGAATATGTTGATTGGTGATATGAGTTTAGTAGGACCACGCCCAATTGTTGCTGAAGAGTTAAAAGAGTATGGTAATCAAAAAGATGTTTTCTTGTCAGTTAGGCCGGGTGCTTTAGGCTTATGGCAAGCAAGTGGCCGATCATTGATAGAGTATCCAGAACGAACACAAATAGAATTAGAATATGTTGCAAATGCCGGCTTTTTTTATGATATTAGCATTGTATTTAGAAATGTCATTGCAATTTTTAAATCAAAAGGAGCCTATTAGTCATGATAATTAGTAGACAACGTAATGCTAACTATGCCGGGTTAGTAAAATCATGGTAGCAAAAATCCAAATTTTAGTCGCAGCGCATAAAAAAGCAGCTATGCCTAGAAATGAAAATATTTATATACCAATTCAAGTTGGTTCAGCAATAGCGCCGATGAAACTTCCTGGGTATATACCTGATGATACTGGTACCAATATTTCGGCTAAAAATCCTTATTTTAATGAGTTGACGGCACTATATTGGGCAAGATATAATTCAGATGCCGATATTATTGGACTTGTCCATTATCGCAGGTTTTTTTCGTTTTCAAAGAAAAAAGATTTAAATGCCATCTTATCTGAAACAGATATACGAGATTTGCTGAAAAAAACAACTGTTCTTGTGCCGAAAAAAAGACGGTATTGGATCGAAAGTAGTCAGTCTCACTACCGTCATGCACATCATGGTCTAGCGTTGGATGTTTTACGTGAGGTAATTTCGGATAAACAACCTACGTATCTAGCAGTCTATGATCGTAATATGGCACGCACATGGGCACATATGTTTAATATGTTTATCATGCGGCGTGCTGAATATGATGCTTATATTGATTGGCTATTTGAAATTTTATTTGCAGTTGAAGTCAAACTACAAGATGACGTGGAACAATGGAATACGTATGAAAAAAGAGTATATGGATTTTTAAGTGAACGTCTACTTGATGTGTGGCTGGCAAAAAATCATGTCAGCTATACTGAAGTGCCGGTAACATTTATGGATAAACAAAACTGGTTACGCAAGGGTGGTAGATTTTTAGCGCGTAAAATTGGTTTTGGACGCGTTTAACAAAAATGTATTGCAGCATTATTTCTCGAGAAAAGTGAATTGACTATTTTTTTAAAATAACCAAAGCTTCATGAATTGTGGGAACAATTTGATTATATGATATAATTTAAAAAGTGCTTTTAGTATTAAAAGCACTTTTTAAATTGCAGTAAAATTATCAGTTTGCAAGTGAATGTTGCCAATAAAAAACTATCATTGCGGTTAGTCAGGTATAATGGAGATATTATGGTAAATAAATTTAATACAAAAAATTATGATTATTTAATTGTTGGGGCAGGTCCCTTTGGCATGATTTTTGCTTACGAAGCAGCTAAACGTGGTAAAAAGTCGTTAATTGTTGAAAAGCGGCCCTATATCGCTGGTAATACGCATACACATGTTGAACATGGTATTACAGTTCATGATTTTGGTGCGCACATTTTTCACACGGATAATAAAGAAGTGTGGGATTATATCCGCCAATTTGCCGATTTTAATGGTTATCAAAACCAAGTTGTCGCCAATTATCAGGGAACGTTATATAACTTGCCATTTAATATGAACACATTTTATCAAATGTGGGGCACTAAAACACCGGATGAAGCACAGGCTAAAATCGCTGAACAACGTGAATTGGCGTTGAAAGATTTAGGTGATCGGCAGCCACGTAATTTAGAAGAACAAGCGATTTCCTTAATTGGTACTGATATTTATGAAAAGCTCATCAAAGGCTATACTGAAAAGCAATGGGGACGTCCAGCAACTGAGTTGCCAGCTTTCATTATAAAGCGATTACCGGTTCGTTTTATTTATGATAATAACTATTTCAATCATCGTTATCAAGGTATCCCAGTTGGTGGCTATACGCAAATATTTGAGCGTATGTTAGCGCAATCGGAAGGTTTAGTAGACGTCTTAACTGATACAGACTTCTTCGATCATAAAGAAACATTATTGTCAGAATTTCCGCGTGTTTTGTATACAGGAATGATTGATCAATTCTTTGATTATAAATTTGGTGAGTTGGAGTATCGATCATTACGATTTGAACATGAAGTGATTGATTCTGATAATTATCAGGGTAATGCAGTGATTAATTATACAGATGCCAAAACACCCTATACGCGTGTGATGGAATGGCGACATCTTGATGGCTTGGCCGATGCGGGTAAGACCATTGTGACCAAGGAATATCCACAAGAATGGGATCGATCAAAAGAAGCTTATTATCCAGTTAATAATGACAAAAATACGCAAATCTACAAGCAATATGCGAAAGAAGCACGCCAAAAACACACAGAAATTATTTTTGGTGGTCGACTAGGTAAGTATCGTTATTTTGATATGGATCAGGTGTTTAATGATGCCTTCCAGACAGTAAAAGAAGAATTTGACATTGCAGCAGATTTTAATTTTGCACATGATGATGTTACAAAGTAATATGCCCAATGGGGCGTACATAAGAATTAGGATGTAAAAATGACAGAACACATTCGCAATTATCCAATTGAAAAATCAGAAATATTATCCCTTGTGGTGCCTGTGCACAACGAAGAAGAGACAATTCAGATTTTTTACGATACACTGTCGGCCTTAAAGGACAAATTGACAGCCACAATCCACTATCATTTTATCGATGATGGGTCGACGGATAACACACTTAGCATATTACGTGAATTATCTAATAATGATAAAAATGTCCATTATATTAGTTTTTCACGTAACTTTGGTAAGGAGGCCGGACTCTATGCTGGCTTGCAACAAACAACAGGGCAGTATGTTGCTGTGATGGATGTTGACTTACAGGATCCACCAGAGTTATTACCAGAAATGTTACATGATGTTCAGAGTGGTGAATATGATGCTGTGGGCACGAGAAGGGCTGATCGGGCAGGTGAAGCCAAAATACGGTCATGGTTTTCATCACAGTTTTATGTTAGCATGAATAAAATTAGTGAAACACATCTTGTAGATGGTGCACGAGATTATCGCGTGATGACACGGCAGATGGTCAATGCAATTTTATCAATGAGTGAAAATCAGCGCTTTAGTAAGGGAATCTTTAGTTGGGTTGGTTTCAAAACAAAGTACATCCCATTCGAAAATCGTGCACGTGTTGCTGGGAATACATCATGGTCATTTTGGTCGTTATCAAAGTATGCTATTGAAGGCATTGTCTCATTTTCAACGTTCCCACTAACTGTCATCACTGGTCTTGGTTTTGTCTCTTTTGGCATTTCATTGTTAAGTGCTGTTTTTATTGTTATTCGTGCCTTAGCATATCATAACAGTGCGGCCGGTTGGCCATCATTAGTTACAATTATTTTGTTTATTGGCGGGATACAACTTTTAAGTTTAGGTGTTATTGGTCGGTATGTGGCCGCTATCTTTTTAGAATCAAAACATCGGCCAATTTATATTACACGAGAAGAAAAATAATTTTAAAGGATTAGCGACTATGAAACGAGTAATCACATACGGTACCTTTGATATGTTACATTATGGACATATCAATTTATTAAAACGTGCAAAAGAAATGGGCGACTATTTAATTGTTGCACTGTCAACTGATGAATTTAATTGGCGTTCAAAACAAAAGAAAACTTATTTTTCGTATGAAAAACGCAAACAGTTACTAGAGGCTATTCGCTATGTTGATTTAGTTATTCCAGAGACAGCATGGGATCAAAAGACATCGGATGTTAAGTTGTATAAGGTAGATACGTTTGTGATGGGCGATGATTGGGCTGGCCAATTTGATTTTTTGCAAGATGAAACAAATGCGGAGGTTGTCTATTTAGCGCGCACACCTGAGATATCAACGACCCAAATTAAAAAAGATTTAAATACAAAAGACTTGACGACTGATCATGAATCTAAAACAGATTAATTCGTTTTTAAAAAGGGCGAGAAGCCTTTTTTATTCGGACAGATAATAGGTTGTGATGTCAAATAAAAAATAAGGAATTATGATGAAAAAATTGTCCGTGTCAGCAGTACTTGTAACGTATAATCGGCTGAATTTACTGAAAGAATCGATTCAAAAAATCTTAAATCAAGATACCGATACATTGCAACATTTGATCATTATTGACGGTGCAAGTACTGATGGCACACGTGAATATTTAGATGGTTTGTCGGACCAACGGGTAATGGTTGTTCACTTAGCTGAAAACATTGGTGGTGCTGGTGGCTTTAATAGCGGTATTCGTCATTTTTTTGAACAAACCCATGATGATTTAGTATGGTTAATGGATGATGATTCTATGCCAACAGTGAATGCGTTGGCTCAATTATTAGATATGTTTGACAATAATCAATTGGCCGGTTGGGCCGCAAGTAAAGTTGAATGGACTGATGGCAATTGGTCCAAAATGAATATACCAGGTTTGTTAAATGGCAGTAAGCTAGCGCTATATCAAGGTGATGAAAAATGGTTACCAATCAGGCATGCAACTTTTGTGTCTACTATTTTTAAGCGTGAACTCATTAAAAAAATTGGGCTACCTCAAAAAGAATACTTTATTTGGGGCGATGATATTGAGTACACAGAGCGTGCTTCCCGTGCAATGTCCGGGTACCTTGTGCGTCAGTCGATTGTGATACATGCCAGTCAATTTAATTCGGATCCTGGTGATATCGTTGGAGAAGGCATGATATCACGCTTACCACGTTATTTATTTGAGTATCGTAATCGCCTATTAACAGCTAGACGTCGGCATTCTAGTTTGAAGTTTATGAAAACACTAGGGCATAGTATGCTTGATTTTCTGAAAACATTATTTTTTCCTAGAGTGCAATATCGCGGACAAAAACTAAAAATTATTGTTCAAGGGACAATTAATGGCTTTAAGTTTAACCCAAATATCGAAAAGTTGCGATGATACAAGTATAAAAAATAATATTTTGATGCTAATAAGCGCCTATTATATTACGTAATACAAATCTGTTTAAGTTTTGTATTACGTGACATGATAGGTGTTTTTTTGATATAATAATAATATGAAAACAGGAATAGTAAAAATATGGCAAAAAGAACGTGGCTATGGCTACATTACGCCCGATGACGGTGGCGAAGATGTCTTTGTCCATTTTAATGGGATTGATATGGTGGGCTTTAAGTCGCTTATTCAAGATGAAAAAGTGACTTATGTGCTCGTTCAAGGATATAAAAATTATCAGGCTGCTCAAGTGAGCCCAATGATGAAAAATGCGGCTGATGTCTAATGGCAGAACGTGAACATGTCATTAGCTCAGAAATCATCTACAAAGGGCCTATTTTCAACATAGAGACTCAGTTAGTTGATTTATATAATGGTCGTCAATCTAAGCGTGATATTGTAAGACATGTGCCAGCAATAGCAATTTTACCTTTTACTGATGCAGATCATATGATATTAGAAAAACAGTATCGTGCGGCTATTGGTGATTTTATTTTAGAAATACCTGCTGGCAAACTTGATGATCGTGATTTTGATCAACCTGAACATGCGGTTGAACGTGAACTTAATGAAGAACTACGTATGACAGCTGGTGTGATTAAGCGTGTCACAGGATTTTTTGAAACTGTTGGTTTTTCAGATGCCTATATGCATGTTTATGTTGCCCAAGATCTCCACGCGGTTAATGAAGAAAAACAATTGCCACGAGACTTGGGTGAATCATTAGACTTAATCATAGTATCATTTGATGAGATGAAGGCGTTATTTGAATCAGGCAAATTGAACGATCAAAAAACAATATTAGCATTCTTGTACTGGTCATATTTGAGAGGTTAAAATGTCTGAAGAATTATCACGAAGGGCAGCCAAAAAGGCGCAAAAAGAACGTGAAAAAGAACGTAACCAAGTTGAAAAAAATTATGCTAAAGCACATCCTACAAAAATAACGGTTGTGTCACCAGAAACACGAGAAGAAATGCGCCTGACAAGAAAAGGGCGTTATGAACTCGGGTCTGATGGTAAACTCACAGCAGTAGGTAAGTCAAAACGGTTGACACATCGCTATAATGTGACCATTATTATGCTATTACTTTTAATCGTGGCTACGTATGCGTTTTTCTTCTTGGTCAATTAGTTTGAGTTCACAAAAGACAGAGTAATCAAATAGAGATAAATGTTAACAAACGAAAGGGGATTTACTGACGACTTTATAGTGTTAAACAACAAGTATGGGCACTAAATAAAACTGTTGGTGATTTGAATTATGAAAATTGGAATTATTACGCCGATGGCGGAAGAAAAAATTGCTTTAATTGCTGCATTAAAAAATACAAAAACGAAACGTCATGGTGGGACAGAAATTACTACTGGACAGTATAATGGTCATGAGGTTGTGCTAACTGAATCAGGTATTGGTAAAGTTGCCGCAGCGTCTGCAACCACTGTGATGATTGACAATTTTCAACCTGATTTAATCGTTAATACTGGATCTGCTGGTGCGCTAGATTCAGAATTGAAAATAGGCGATGAAGTTATCGGTACACGTGTTGCGTATTCTGATGTTGATGTGACTGTCTTCGGGTATGAATTTGGGCAAGTACCAAATCGGCCACTATATTATGAAGCAGATAAACAAGTGGTTGAAGCGTTTGAACAATTGGCTACGGTCAAAGAAGGCCTAATTGTTTCAGGTGATCAATTTGTTCAAGATGATGCGAAACAACGTATTTTGACACATTTCCCAGAGGCAATTCTTGCTGAAATGGAAGCTGCAGCTGTGGCACAAGTGGCTTATCAATTTAATACACCTTTCATTGTTTTACGAGGCGTATCCGATTTAGCTGATGGCGACTCAGGTATTGTTTTTGATGATTATGTTGTAGAGGCTGGAAAAGTGTCAGCTAAACTGCTCTTGTCATATCTGGATAGCAAAGCATAATTCAGGCCGCAATAGCGGCTTTTTGTGTTTTTAAACTAAGTATGACAACCTAAAAAATGACTGATTTAAGGAATGAAAAAATGATAACAACTTATAATTTAAAAGCCTGTGGAGATATCTTGATGATTATTTTGGCACCGAATGCTGATAATCAACAAATTAAGACAAACGGTCAAGTGACACGCATTCAAAATACTGATACAAATGAAACGACAGGATTTAATATTGCGGGTCTTGGTCAACAATTACATATTGGGGCACAAAATGGGCAAATTTTTCTAAACCATGATCAAATTGAATTAGTGAATCAGGTTATTTTGGGAGCAGGATTCAGTGATACCTTGATAGCTACAGCATCAAAGTTAGTTATTGGCCGTGTTAAAAGTCTATCGCAACATCCGGATTCTGACCATTTATCTGTCACGTCAACCGAAGTTGGTGACGGCAAAATGCTACAGATTGTCTCTGGTTCACCAAATATGCAGAGTGGTATCAAAGTTGTTGTCGCGCAACCAGGAACAATGATGCCATCGGGCGCATTGATTTGGGATGGGGCCTTACGAGGCGTTAATTCCAGTGGTATGATTGTCTCAGGGCGGGAACTACATTTAATTGGGGCACCTGACAAACCAGGGGCACTCGTTTTACCAGAAAATTTTGGTGAAATCGGGGAACCGTTTGATTTCGACAAAGCAAAATCATTATACACAGATGAATTAGTGGATACTGCGTATTAACATGACGACACAAGCGAAACTACAAAATGCACCGCGCACTTATCGTACGTTAAATGATGAAAATGCGCAGTATAAAAAATTGATATTTGAGTTACGTAAAGGTGAACTGCAGTACTTTACATTTTTACCAAATAAGGGGAAATAATGACTAAGACATATTATTTTATTGGCGTTAAAGGGACTGGAATGGGACCTTTGGCTCAGATTTTGCATGATCAAGGAAATGTTGTGATCGGTTCTGATATTGATGCCTATACTTATACACAAGCACCATTAGAAGCTGCTGGAATTAAAATTTTGCCATTTCAATCAGAAAATGTTGACAAATATCGTGAAGCCATTTTTGTGCGTGGCAATGCGTTTTCTGATGAACAAGTTGAAGTAGCCAGAGCCTTAGCATTAGGTGTTAAGATGATGACTTATCCTGATGCTGTACAAGAACAAATCATGCAAACAACTTCGATCGCAGTTGCTGGTGCACATGGTAAAACGTCAACGACTGGATTACTAGCGCATGTTTTAAAAAATATCGCGCCAACATCTTATTTGATTGGGGATGGAACAGGTCGCGGCGTGCCAAACTCGCAATTTTTTGTCGTGGAGGCTGATGAATATCGCCGGCATTTTAAGGATTATGCGCCAGATTATGCTATTTTAACCAATATTGACTTTGATCATCCTGATTATTACAAAGACATTGATGATGTAACAAATGCTTTTTCTGATTTTTCTGATCATGTTAGAAAAGCTATTTTTGCTTGGGGGGACGATGCACATTTACGTGCACTTCGGCCTAAAGCGACGGTTTATTACTATGGCACAAGTCCTGAGAACGATGATTTTGTGGCTGAAAATATTCATAAGTCAACACAAGGGTCACATTTTAATGTGACATTTCGTGGTGAAAACTTGGGTGAATTTTCGGTACCATTGTATGGACAACATAGTATTTTAAACGCCTTGGCAGTGATTGCAGTTGCTTATATGGAAAAAGTTGATTTAGATCTAATTCGTGATTATTTGATGACCTATCAAGGGGTTAAGCGACGTTTTAGTGAAAAGCAAATTGCTGATATTACAGTAATTGATGATTATGCGCATCATCCAACAGAAATTGATGCGACACTAGATGCAGCACGTCAAAAGTATCCTAATAAACAAATTATTGCAATTTTCCAACCGCATACATATTCACGTGTTATCGCCTATAAAGATGAATTTGCTAAAAGCTTGGAAGCGGCCGATAAAGTTTATCTAGCTAATATATTTGGCTCGGCTCGTGAAAAAGTAGGCGCTGTTACTTCTGCTGAGATTGGCGCTGAAATTAGTAAATTTGGTGGCATTATCGCGGAAGATAATATGAGTCTCTTGATGCCTTATGAAAATGCTGTCATGGTATTTATGGGCGCAGGCGATATTGAAAAATATGAATTTGCCTACGAAAAACTGTTGGGACAATCACGGACTGATTTACAATGATAGTAAAATTAGGAAACAGTGATGTCAAGTATTAATGTGAGACGTTTAATATAAATTTAATCTCTTCTCTGTTATAATTAATATAGCTAGATATGATAATTAGTGTTGTTTTACTCGAAGTAATTAATGTGAGGAGACTCAAATGGATAATTTTAATATTAATACACGTCGTGACGTGACAGGGATGGATGAAGGTATGCGTGCGTTTTTCAAGCAAACGTATAGTTTCATGGCAATTGCTGTTATGGTAACGGCGGTTACAGGATTTATTGTACAGAAGTTTTTCTTGGCACAAGTCGTTGCTTTGATTGCGGGAAATATCGTTGGCACTTTAGCGCTCTTTGGTATTCAAATTTTAATTATGACGATGATTGGCCGTGCGACATTCAAAAATCCAGCACGTGCATTTGGTTTACTCATGGCATTTGCTGTTGTTGAAGGCTTGACGTTAGGCTTGTTACTAGCAATTTATACAGGGGCTTCGGTTACTATGGCATTTGTATCTGCTGCCGCAGTTTTTGGTGGTATGGCAGCATATGGTGTATTCACAAAACGTGATCTCACTGGTATGGGTTCAGTCCTATTCGGCTTGTTGATTGGTTTGGTCGTTGCATCAGTTGTTAATATAATATTTTACAATGGCATTGTGTCATTATTAATTTCAGGTGTTAGTGTGATTGTATTTTCGCTTTATACAGCTTATGATAACCAAAATTTAAAGGTTATGTATAGTCAGTTCGCTGGGCAGACCGATACAACAGGATTAGCAGTTAATGGGGCATTACGTCTGTATCTTGATTTTGTTAACTTGTTCTTTGCGCTTATCCGAATTTTCGGTGTTACCGGTGGATCAAGAGATTAGTAAAAATATCAGTCAGTTTAAAGATTAAATTCAACAGCCTTAGGGCTGTTTTTTTGTTACACTAGAAGATAGATAAAGGAATGTAAAATGACAAAAAAACTACTTTTAATTGATGGCAATTCACTCGCTTTTCGCGCTTTTTATGCCATGTACAACCAACTTGATCGCATGATCTCGCATAAGGGCCTGCACACTAATGCATTGGTCGCCTTCAATAATTTTTTGGATCAGATTGTGGATCCGATGCAACCAGATTTAGCGGTTGTCGCATGGGATGCAGCATCTGGTAAAGAGACTTTTCGCGGTGAATTATTTCCAGAGTACAAAGATGGCCGATCAAAAACACCGTCTGAATTCAAAGAACAATTCCCATATTTACGTGAAATGGTTGCGTTACATGGTTTGCGAAATTATGAGCAAGCAGGTCTCGAAGCAGACGATATTATCGGCACTTTTTCACGTTTGGGTGAGCAGGCTGGCTATTCGGTGACTATTGTGACCGGGGACCAGGATTTAATACAATTAGCCACAGATAAAATTACCGTTAATGTGACAAAAAAAGGCGTAACAGAAATTGAGCGTTACACGCCAGAATATATCATGGAAAAATTTAATTTGACACCGTTACAAATTATCGATAAGAAAGCACTGACTGGAGATACATCGGATAATTATCCAGGTGTAACCAAAGTTGGTGAAAAAACAGCTTTAAAATTATTAGCTGAGTTTCATGATATTGACAATTTGTATACACATGTCGATGATATGAAACAATCTAAATTAAAAGAAAATTTAATTAACGATCGTGAGTCAGCTTTTCGTGCAAGAGAATTAGCAACGATTATGACAGACAGCATTTTAGCGCTACCACTTGAAGAAATTGAATATCGTGGCATTGATTACGATAACTTGGTGACATTGTACGAAGTGTTAGATTTTAAAAAGCAACTTAGTAAAATTAAAGCGTTGCAAAAATCTGGTCAAATTTCTGGTAGTCAAACACTGATTGAAAAAAATGTTAATGTTGTGACACTTCAAGATGATAACTTACAGGCTGTTGCTATGCTAGGTGACAAGTTAGCGTTGCATATCGAAATGGCGGGACCAAATTATCATACGGATGATATGATTGGCTTTGTGATTGGCAGCCCAGGCACAGGTTATTATGGTAGTCGAGATGTGACTTTATTGCAAAAACCAGAATTAAAGTCAGTGATTGAGAACGCCGCTATTGTCAAAAATGTTTTTAATGTTAAGGCGCAATTGATACTGCTGAAAAGACTCGGCGTTGCACTAAAAGGGGCCAAATTTGATTTCTTATTGATATCTTATTTGCTCGATACAACCGATAACGATAATGAATTGTCAACACTTGCACAACGCTTTGATTTGTATGTAGCACCCGATGAAGATATTTATGGCAAGGGGGCTAAATTCGAAGTGCCAGCAGATGATGCGCGTGTTTTAGCACATTTAGCGCATAAAGCAGATGTCTTAATGCAAGTTGAACAATTAGCATTTGACGCCTTACAAGCACATGAGCAGACACATTTATATACAGAAATAGAGTTACCATTAGCGCATGTGCTGGCAGATATGGAGTATCAGGGCATTAAAATTGATCAGGAGAGATTGCATGATATAGGCGATGACCTTGAAAGCCGGATCCATGCCATAGAAGATGCTGTCTATCTTGAGGCTGGTGAAAAATTCAATATTAATTCACCAAAGCAACTCGGTGTACTCCTTTTTGAAAAAATGGGCCTGCCAGTAATTAAGCGAACAAAAACTGGCTATTCAACGGCTGTGGACGTGTTAGAAAAATTAGCACCACAGGCACCAATTGTTGCGCACATTTTACAATATCGTCAACTGGCTAAATTAAATTCTACTTATGTTGCAGGATTACTGGCGGTTGTTCATGAACAAGATAGTAAAATTCATACGCGATTTTTACAAACACTCACGCAAACTGGCAGACTGTCATCAGTCGATCCTAATTTACAAAATATTCCTATGCGTACGGCTGAAGGCAGACAAATTCGAACAGCGTTTGTACCAAGTCACCCAAATTGGCAAATTTTTGGTGCAGATTATTCGCAAATTGAATTACGTGTGCTGGCGCATATGACAGGCGATAAAAATATGCAAAAAGCGTTTTTGAATGGTGAGGATATTCATGCAGAAACGGCACGAGCTGTTTTTGGTTTGGCAAGTGATGCACCAGTTGATGCGCTCATGCGGCGTACAGCAAAAGCAGTCAATTTTGGGATTGTCTATGGTATTTCTGATTTTGGATTAGCTAATAACTTAGGTATTTCACGCGACGAAGCGAAACGTTTTATAGATACTTATTTTAAAGAATTTCCCCAAATTCATGCGTGGATGTCACAAATAAAAGAGACAGCTCACGAACAAGGATTTGTTGAAACAATTGCTAAACGCCGTCGTTATTTACCAGAGATTAGTTCAAAGAATTTTAATTTGCGTAGTTTTGCAGAACGCACAGCGATGAACTCACCAATTCAAGGGTCAGCGGCTGACATTATTAAAATTGCGATGATTAAAGTAGCTGACGCTTTGCGAGATAATAATATGCAGGCACGGATGTTATTACAAGTACATGATGAACTCATCTTTGAAGCACCAGTAGATGAGGTGCCAGAATTAACGGAGCTGGTCACAAGTGTTATGGATTCAGCTGTTGTCTTGGATGTTCCTATGCGCGTTGAAAGTCACTCTGGCAATACTTGGTATGATGCCAAATAAAATGCATAAACATGACATGTTATAAAACCTGACACATATTCGCACAACTGCTAAATATCCATTAGAATAAAAGTATGTTACCGGAGGTTGTCAAATGAGCGAACGTGAACTGAGAAGAAATTTAGCGATTTTACCCATTGGTACAGTGCGTGAACTCACGTTATTAACAGATCGTCAGATTCGTTATTATGAGCAGAACGAACTCATTAGTCCAACACGTGGCAAAGGTGGTCAACGCCGATTTTCATTAAATGATGTTGATCGCTTACTTGAAATTAAGGACTTTTTAGACGCAGGGGATTCAATAAAGGATATCCAGGAAATTTTCGCAAAACAACGTCGGAAAGCAGTTGGACAACAAGATTCAGAGTCAGCGCTACGGCGTTCTTTGCAAAAAGAGTTTGCGCAAATTGGGCGATTTGATCGTTAATTATGCAAGTAACTGTCTCACAATTTTTTATTAGTAGAAAGGGAACTCATGGCACGAAAGTCATTTACAAAAGAAGAAATCAACCAAATTGTTATAGATGAAAACGTCGAATTTATTCGCGTGACATTTACAGACGTTCTTGGCGCAATTAAAAATGTTGAAGTCCCAACGTCACAGTTGGACAAGCTGTTAAACAACAATTTAATGTTTGATGGTTCGTCAATTGAAGGTTTTGTGCGTATTAACGAATCAGATATGTACTTATATCCTGATCTATCAACCTTTATGATTTTCCCTTGGGCAACAGATAGCCATGGTGGTAAAGTTGCCCGTTTAATCGCTGATATTTATACGTCAGATCGTGAGCCATTTGCTGGTGATCCACGTCAGGCATTACGTCAGGTACTAACGCAAGCCAAAGCAGCTGGCTTTTCAGCTTTCAATGTGGGAACTGAACCTGAATTTTTCTTGTTTAAATTAGATGCAAATGGTAAACCAACAACTGAACTCAATGATAAAGGTGGCTATTTCGATCTTGCACCGCATGATATGGGCGAAAATGTCCGTCGTGAAATTGTTTTGACTTTGGAAAAAATGGGCTTTGAAATTGAAGCAGCGCATCATGAAGTTGCTGAAGGGCAACATGAAGTGGACTTTAAATATGCATCTGCTTTGGAAGCTGCTGACAACATTCAAACGTTTAAATTAGTTGTTAAAACAATCGCACGTAAAAATGGCTATTACGCTACGTTTATGCCCAAACCAGTAGCTGGTATTAATGGCTCTGGTATGCATACAAATATGTCATTGTTTCGCGGTTCTGAAAACGCTTTTGAGGATACATCTGATGACATGGGCTTGTCAAAAACAGCTTACAACTTCCTAGGTGGTTTACTAGCACATGCGACAGCATTTACAGCTTTAGCGAATCCAACGGTTAACTCGTATAAGCGTCTGACACCTGGCTTTGAAGCACCGGTGTACGTTGCTTGGTCAGCTTCTAATCGTTCACCAATGGTTCGTGTTCCGGCTTCACGTGGCAAATCAACACGTTTAGAACTACGGTCAGTTGATCCAACTGCTAACCCCTATACGACATTGGCAGCGGTGTTGGCAGCTGGATTAGATGGTATTAAAAATGAATTGGAACCATTAGCCTCTGTTGATAAGAATATTTATCTTATGGATGAAACAGAACGGACAAAGGCTGGTATTACAGACTTACCAGATACGTTACTTGCAGCAATTCGTGAATTAACGAGTGATAGTGTCATCACTACAGCAATTGGTAGTCACATTGCAGACAAATTTATTGAAGCAAAAAAGATTGAATACACATCATATCGTCAATTTGTATCACAATGGGAAATTGACGCTTACTTTGAAAACTATTAATAAAATAAGATGTATCATCTAAAAGCCACGACATTTTGTAGCTTTTTTGTTATGATGAAGAGAAGTATTTTATTAGTTTTTAGGAGTGTATCGTCAACATGAAAAAATTCACAATTAACTGGCGTAAAGCATTATTGATTGCAATTGTTTTTATAGCAAGTGCTGCGATTCAAGTGCTGGCCTTAAATGCCTTTTTAATTCCAAATAAAGTTTTTTCTGGTGGATTTAATGGTATCGCCCAGTTGTTATCAATCTTTTTTGCACAGGTATTTCATATTAATATGCAAACTGGAACCTTTATCATGATTTTCAACATTCCAGTAGGGATTATTGGTTGGAAATTAATTGGTGGTCGTTTTACCGCTTTGAGCTTTATGAATTCAATCGTTGTGTCGGTTGCACAAATTGTGTCACCGACACAAGCTTTAACGACAGAACCGTTGTTGGCTTCGTTATTTGGTGGTTTGTTGCTTGGTGTGTCGATTGGTTTAGCGCTACGATATGGTTTTTCTACAGGTGGTATGGATATCATAGCCATGGTCGTTCAAAAACGTACAGGAAAATCAATCGGCGTGTTGATGAACGGCATTAATTTTGTGGTTGTTATTGTTGCGGGCGCGTTTATTGGTTGGCAAAATGCCCTATTTACTCTAATTGGCATTTATGCAACTGGTCGGGCTGTTGATGCGCTTTATACCGGATATCAAAAGCTGACAGCATTGATTGTCACATCTAATGGTGATGAAGTCGTCGAGGCACTACACCGTGATTTGATAAGAGGTATTACCATTCTCCCCTCCAAAGGTGCCTATACGAAACGCGATTCAATGACTTTGATGATGGTTTTATCCCGTTATGAATTGGTTGAAATGCAAGAAATTGTTCATCGAGCAGATCCCAAAGCCTTTATTAATTTGTTGAGCACGGTAAGTGTTTCAGGTGAATTCTTTGATGCTGATCGGCAATTACAAATGCGACATGCAGTGGCCGTGCCCAAGCTTGAAACAATGACTGCACAATTAGAAGCTGAGCAACAATTAGAATCACAACTTGATAAATTAGAAGATGATGATATTAAGTAGTCATTAAGAAAAGAGAAGATAAAATGCCAATTGTACAAGTAGAATTATTAGAAGGTCGTACCCATGAACAACTTGCCAAAATGGTAAAAGATATGACTGATGTCATCGTAACAGACATTGGTGCATCACGTGAAGCTGTGCATATTATATTGCGAGAAATGCCGAAAGATCACTACTCAGTTGGCGGCGTTTTGAAAAGCGATCAATAAAAAGATAGGCAGCGAAGTGAACTAACCTATCTTTAACTTAATATTCAGTATGACTTGTAAACGACATGTTAAGCACTTGTCGTTTTTTGATGTATTTTAATTTTTTAGGAACTTATCGCATGGATGTTGAATCACGAATGGTCAATTCTCCTGCAATCACAACACGCTGAATGGGTAGTGACTCGTTGTCTCTAACTTTTCGAAATAAGCGGTAAAGTGCTTTGCCAGCTTCAAAAAAGCTAAACTCAAAACTGGTCAGATTTGGCGTAACTGTTTCGCTGAAATACGATTGGCCAAAGCCTATATAACGTGGGTTTTGATGCAATGAAAAAGCAGATTGCATGGCACCAACGACAATACGGTCAGACGCACCTATGACGAGATCAAAATTTTCAGCAGCCATGGCTTGATAAGCAGATGCCTTAGCGATATCGAGTTTAAAATCAGTAATGACTTCCTTGTAGGGAATGTCATTAAGTGCAGATTTAATACCGACAAAACGGTCGTGACCAACAGCGTAGTCTAGGGTTGGATCAACAGTCAAAAGCAAAACGTTTTTGGGTGCTAACTTTTTGAGATAATCACCTACAATGTTTCCTGCTTGAATATCGTTCATAATAACACGATTAAAACCTTGTTCATCTTGACCTTGAATGACAGTGGGTAATTTAGATGCTTGTAGAACGGTGCGGATTTCTTCTGTTAAGTTAGCAGTCAAGATAATCAGACCACTGACATTTTGTGATTGTAACTTTTCAATGGCAGCAAGTTCACGCGCAGCATCTTGATAAACGTTGATAATTAAAAAAGTATCATCGATATTTAACTCGTCCAAACCGCGCAACATGTCAGATTGCGCAATCGAATCTAGTCGCGGAACGATGACCCCAATCGTGTGGTTTGTCTGTTGTTTTAGGCTTTGTGCAAAAGTATTTGGTGTATAATTGTATTTTTTGACAATACCATCAAGTTTGTTGCGTGTGTGCGCACTAACAGAGCCACCATTTAGATAGCGGGACACGGTACTTTTTGCGACGTTAGCAATCAAAGCGATATCGTTTATTGTAACTTTTTTATTCATACCTCTAATAATAGCAGAAAAAGAGCGCACAAGTCATGATATAAACTTAATAAATAAAGTACTTGCAAATATTAATGTAAGCGGTTACAATAAAAGTGTAATAAAGAACCGGTTCCGTTGATTGGTTGTCAAACGGAATATACTCATTTTTTATAGAGAGCAGGGAAAGACTATGAAGTATAATGAAGTTGCGCGCCGCGTTATGAATGCGGTGGGAAAAGATAATATTGTTGCTGCAGCTCACTGTGCCACGCGATTACGTTTGGTCGTTAAGGACGTCAAAAAAATTGATCAAGCAGCATTAGATGATGATCCAGATCTTAAGGGAACATTTAATGCTGGTGGGCAATATCAAATTATTGTTGGCCCTGGAGATGTTAACGGTGTCTACGATGAATTTGTCAAATTAAGTGATGTCAAACAAGCATCAACGGATGATTTAAAAGAGATTGCTGCAAAATCTGGTAAGAAAAATCCATTAATGGATTTGATTAAAGTGTTATCAGATATCTTTGTACCCTTGATTCCGGCCTTAGTTGCTGGTGGTCTGCTGATGGCGTTAAACAATATTTTAACGCAGCCCTTTGGCACTAAATCGTTAGTAGAGATGTATCCCAATATTCAGGGATTAGCAGAAATGGTCAATCTCATGGCATCGGCACCATTTGCATTCTTACCAATTTTAATTGGTATCACAGCAACGCGTCGATTTGGTGGGAATGAAATTCTTGGTGCCGCAGCTGGTATGATGCTTGTTATGCCAAGCTTGATTAACGGCTATGGCGTTGCTGAAGCAGTTGCTACTGGCAAGATGCCATCATGGGACTTGTTTGGTCTATCAGTTGCACAAGCGGGGTATCAAGGGCAAGTATTGCCAATCATTGGTGTTGCGTTTATATTGGCAACACTTGAAAAGTTTTTCCATAAGCATTTAAAAGGCGCAATTGATTTCACATTTACGCCCATGTTGGCACTTTTGATTACTGGATTCGTCACATTTATTGTTGTTGGTCCGGTATTACGTGTGGTGTCAAATGGTATTACAGATGGCTTAGTTTGGTTGGTAACAACATTTGGCTTCGTCGGTTATGGCGTGTTTGGTTCATTTTATTCAGCAATTGTTATTACTGGATTACATCAAAGTTTCCCAGCTATTGAAACACAATTGCTGGCAAATATTGCTAAAACAGGTGGTGACTTTATTTTCCCAATCGCTACAGCAGCAAACGTTGCGCAAGGTGCCGCAACATTTGCGATATACTTCTTAGCTAAAGGTAACACGAAATTACGGGCTTTATCATCGTCAGCAGGCGCTTCTGCTATGTTAGGTATTACTGAACCTGCTTTATTCGGTGTTAACTTAAAGTATCGTTTTCCATTCTTTATTGCATTAGGTTCATCAGGTGTGGCGAGTTTGGTTATGGGATTGTTTCATGTGATGTCTTCATCATTGGGACCTGCCGGCGTTATCGGTTTCATTGCAATCCCAACAAACAAATGGATTGGTTTCTTCTTAGCAATTATTGTTAGCTTTGGACTATCGTTCATCGTGACATTGATTTATGGGCGTTCACACATGCCTGAATTAAATACGGCAACAGTAACAAATGTGCATCCAGATCAGGTTGATGGTTTTGAAATTAATGCCCCAATTGCCGGTGAACTTGTTGATATTGCGACTGTCAAAGATGCGGTTTTCTCAAGTGGTATGATGGGGAAAGGTGTTGCAATTGAACCAGAAGATGATAAAATATTTGCACCAGTTGATGGTGAAATTACGGTCGCTTATGCAACAAAACATGCTTATGGTTTGAAATCAACTGATGGTGTTGAGGTCCTTATTCATATTGGTATTGACACCGTGAACCTGGATGGCAAAGGATTTACGAGTCAAGTCACACAAGGACAACAAGTTCGTAGAGGGGACTTACTGGGAACTTTTGATAAACAGGTTATTGCAAAAGCTGGTTATCCAGTGACAACAATGGTTATTGTGACTAATACGACTGATTTTTCAAATGTTGCTTTAGACACAGCTTATGGTGACACAGTACAGTCTAATGATGTCATTATGACGGCTGTACCACATGTAACACAAAGCAATAACACGATTTAAGTATAAAGGGGCGATTAATGTTAGTTACAAACGATCAAGTGAGTTTTGAAAAATTTCATTTATATCCAACCAAGGGATTGCTAAATGATCCCAATGGTTTAGTATTCTTTAAGGGAAAGTATCATGTGTTTTATCAATGGAACCCACATGCCTGTAATCATACGTACAAGGAGTGGGGGCATTTCATTTCCGATGATTTAAAAAATTGGCAACGTGTTGAAACAGCATTGAAGCCATCGCTTGAAAACTTGGATAGTGCAGGTATCTATTCAGGGGCAGCTTTTGTGCACGATAAGCGATTATACGTTTTTTATACAGGGAATGTACGGGATACTTCGGGTCATAGCGTTAAATCATCACAGATGTGGGCGGTTAGTGACGATGGTATTCATTTTGAAAAGCTTGGAGAATTGTTTCCGCATCCAAATGGCTTTACAAAAGACGTGCGTGATCCTATGGTCTGGCAGGGAAAAAATGGGCACTATTTTTTGATACTAGGTGCGCAACATAATGATCAAGTTGGTGACATTATTGTCTACGAATCAAATGATTTCAAAAAATGGGTATACCGTGGCTCATTAATTGAGAAGCAACTCTTAGATGTGCGTGGTTACATGTTAGAATGTCCAAGTTTTATTGAAGTTGATGGCAAACAAATTTTAATGTTTTCACCGCAAGGTTTAACGCCGGATCCAGTGAATAAGCGCTATGAAAATATTCATAATACAGGTTATGTTATCGGTCATTTTGATGAAAAAAATGCACGTTTTAATGTAACAACTGATTTTAAAGAAGTTGATCATGGGTTTGAATTTTATGCACCTCAAACTATGGTTGCACCAAATGGCCGTCGTATTATGTGGGGATGGGCAGGTATGATGACACCTGAACGTGAGGCGGCTACGCCCACCATTCAGACCAAGCAATGGGTACATGTTCTCAGCTTACCGCGTGAGCTACATGTGAATGACAAGCAACAATTGGTTCAAAAACCAATTGCTGAAATTATGGATACAACTGTTTTGACAGCGTTTGATCAAGTGGGTGTTGGTCAGTACCGTATACCGACAACAGATGATTGGCTAATAAAATTTAGTCATCATGCAACTCTGAAACGACACAATAGGACATTAACATTTGAACGACAGCAATGGGAATCAGGTCAAGTTGAGACCCGTCAACTATCAGGTGATTTAAATAATTTGCTGCTAATCGTAGATGTTGATGTGATAGAAGTTTATACTGATGATGGTTTGAGTGTGATGACTGCACGATGGTTTTGAATAATAAAACAACTATTAAATAGAATGGAAATTCTATTTGGTAGTTGTTTTTTGTTTCAATGCTTGTAATGCCAGTTTATGGGCACCTAGATTTTCTTTTTCAGGTAGCCATTGGCTTAATAAAAGTGCATGTGATTCGAGTAGTGCACTGATTTCATCAACATAAATTTGATAGTGTTTTGCGTAATTTTTATTGATGGCGTCAATCAATAGTTGTGAATCACTGTACAGTTGTATCATATCAGTTGATGTGGCGCACATTTTTAGTACCCAAATTAATGCACGAAACTCGGCCTCTTGGTTATCTTTAGTGTCTGGTAACAAACTTTTGAGTTGTCGTTGCTGTTTGTTGATAACAATGACGGCGCCAGCGGCACTCTGCCCAGTTTTTATATCACGTGCTGCATCAACGTAAATTGTGATCATCATGTTTACCTTAATTTCATAGTATTTAAAGCCAGTGTTCAAATTCGTGAGTTGCTCTCTTGCGTAAATTATACCGTGTTTATGCAAAAAAGTTATTAAATTACAATCAAAATCCATGGTAAAATAGATAGAGGCATGATTTAATAGACAAACAATCAGTCATTGAATCAGCCGTATTTTAACGTAGTGAAACTGAGGCAAAAACATGATACCTAAAAGAGGATTCTTTCAACCATTAGATACAACAGGACAAATAGGCTGGCTTTGGTGGGGTATACTACTCATGGCCGGTATAATTTTTTGGAGTGAAACGGCGTTTAAATTAGAAATAATACCAATCACTTATCTTTTAATCATGTTAGTACTTGGCATCACAATTATTTTAAGGCGACGTGTTTATGTCGCTGGGGCACAATTATTTTTGGGCCGCATTTTTGTATCAGACTATGAAAAAATTTCTCTCACAACGATGAACAACTGGCAATTAAATGGCCGCGTCTTATCGTTTACGCGGGCTGGTCGGTCACGTAAATACTGGTTAAGCCAAAACATTACCAAGCAAATTAAGGAATATATGACGACTCATGACGAAAACAACAACAATTAACATTGTGGACCAAACAGGTCGCATTGATGCAATTTTAGCAAAAGAAAATTTACCATATTCGCGTACAACACTAGCAGACTGGTTACAAACAGGGCACATTCTAGTAAATGGCGTTCAGGTGAAAAGAGCCTATAAAGTCACGACAGGTGATACAATCAACATTGTACCACCTGAAATAGCGACAACTGAAATCGTTGCAGAAGATATACCACTTGACATTGTTTATGAAGATGACGATATTTTAATTGTTAATAAACCGCAAGGCATGGTTGTTCATCCAGCAGCAGGACACAGTTCAGGGACACTTGTTAATGCCTTGCTGTTCCATGCACCACTGTCAACAATTAATGGTGAATTCAGACCAGGTATTGTTCACCGTATTGATCGCGATACGAGTGGGTTATTGATGGTAGCCAAAAATGATCAAGCGCATCAAGCGCTTTCTGCACAACTTAAAGCGCATAAAAATGATCGCATTTATTATGCGTTGGTACGTGGCGAATTTGTTGAAAATTCCGGCACCATTAATGCGCCGATTAGTCGCCATAAAGTTGATCGCAAAAAACAAGCTGTGCAAGAAGGTGGGCGTGAAGCGATAACACATTTTGAAGTACTTTCGCGATATGTCGGTTATACATTGCTAAAAGTAAGTTTAGAAACAGGCAGGACACATCAAATTCGTGTGCATATGACTTATATTGGCCATCCAGTGATAGGTGATCCGGTTTATGGCTCAGCGAAAAGTTTACCTGGGGTGACACTTAAAGGCCAAATGTTGCATGCCAAAACATTATCACTAACACAACCAACGACTGGTAAAGAGCTGGTGTTTAACAGTGACCTACCTGCTTATTTTGAAGCAGCTTTGGCGACGCTAACACCAATTATTCAAAACGATAATTAACCTATTTTGAAAGGAGAAGTATGTTGTCTAGTCAACATACCTAAGCAGCACTATGGCAAATAAAGAAGTACTTGACAATGCCTCATTACAACGCGCCTTGACACGTATTACATATGAAATTATTGAACGTAACAAAGGTGGTCAAGATTTAATCCTTGTTGGTATTAAAACACGCGGAGAATTTTTAGCACATCGAATTGCAAGTCGCTTAGAACAACTTGAAGGTGTCAAAATCCCAGTCATGGCCATTGATATTACTAATTTTCGTGATGATGTATTAAATCGCGAAGATAGTTTAGGTTTGAATGATGAAGAGAAAACGAATATCGCTGATAAAAACATTGTTTTAATTGATGATGTTTTGTTTACTGGGCGTACAATACGTGCTGCATTAGATGCGTTGATTCACATCGGACGGCCAAATAGTATTTCTCTGGCTGTTTTGGTGGATCGTGGGCATCGTGAATTACCGATACGTGCAGATTTTGTTGGTAAAAATATTCCAACGGCGCAAAATGAGAAAATTAAAGTATTAGTCCAAGAAATTGATGGGCGCGATGCCGTCGAAATCGTACATTAAGAGGAGCTATAGCGACACAGAGTTAACTGATGATGTGAAGCTATAAGAGTAAATATATGATGCAACGTCATTTGATTCTCGAGGATGGCACGATATTTCAAGGTCTTGGCTTTGGGGCACCGGCTACCACTTTTGGAGAAATTATTTTTCATACAGCCATGACAGGCTATCAAGAAATCATCACTGACCCAATATACGATGGGCAAATGATTGTTTTTGCGATGCCTGTTGTTGGGGCAGCGGGCATTCATGCTGAAGCCTATGAGTCCGTTAAGCCAACTATTAGTGGCATGATTGTTCATGATTTAGCTGAAGTATCTGTGAATCGACAACGGCGTATGAATTTAGACCGTTTTTTAAAGCAACACAATATTCCTGGATTATATCAAGTTGATACACGTCAATTGGTGAGGCATCTACGGGAAACTGGGCCACAAAAAGCAAGCATCGTCGACTACGCAGATGAGCATGCAATTGATCAGTTGGTTGCAACGGTTTTGACAAATAAACAGGTGCAAAATACTGCGGCGCCAAAACCTTATGCTAACCCAGGGCGTGGCCGGCATATTGTTGTGATTGATTTTGGATTAAAGCATGGTATTTTGCGTATGTTGGGTGATTACGACGCCAATGTATCAGTCTTACCCTACACAGTTAGTGTGGAAGAAGTTTTGACATTGGACCCTGATGGTATTATTCTGTCAACTGGACCAGGTGATCCTAGGGCGTTGCCAGATAGTGTTTTGACCTTGATTCGTGTTTTACAATCCAAAGCGCCTATGTTAGGCATCGGTTTAGGTCATGAATTATTCGCATTGGCCAATGGGGCGGAGCTCATGCCATTACCCTCAGAACATCATGGGATGAATCACCCAATTCAAGAAATTATTTCACGCCAAATATTTTATGCGATGCAGGGTCAAGGTTATGCAGTAGATGCGGCATCCATTAATCGCAAAAAATTGTTTGTGACATATCGAGATCTCGTCGACGGTGCGGTTCAAGGGTTGAGGCATCGTGAATTTCCAGCTTTTAGTGTCCAATTTTTCCCAGATGCTGCACCAGGTCCACTGGAAGCAACGACTGTATTTGCAGATTTCTTTGAAACGGTAGAAGATTATGTCGAACATTACAACCAATAATAAAATTAAAAAAATATTGTTTATCGGCGCTGGTGCCAATGATTTTGGTCGTGAATCAGAGCATGATGCGGCAATATATCAAGTGATGCCTGAATTGCGAGGACATGGTATTGAAGTCTTTGTAATTGATGAAAATCCCTACGCGCTGTCGCTAGAAAGTTTGGCAGCGACGGCTTTTTGGCAACCGCTAACAGGTGAAAATGTCAAAAAAATCGTGCAAGAAAATAATATTGATACGGTTGCACCTTTGTTTGGTGGCGAAGCATCATTGCGTTTATGGGCTGAAGTTGTCCAAAGTTGGGGACATGGGAATGGCCCAGTACCGAACACATTGGGTCTGAGTATCGAGATGCTACTCAAGGTGAATAATATTCCAGCTTTGACGGCATATATGGCAGAAAATGGGCTACCAGTTATTAATAACTATGTCCTGAAGGCCCAAGATGAGGCTAATGAGTTGTTACGTGAGTTACAATTACCGTTGATGGTCCGAGCATTACATCCTAATCAAACCAACACACGTCATGTAGTAGATCGTTTAGATGACTTTGAAGATGCTATTAATCTTGCAAAATTACAATCTGTCACACAAGAAGTGATTATTTCTCGCGCAATTAACGGATTAAAGGAAGTTAGTCTAGAGGTACTACGAGATTTTCGTGGCAATAAAATGCAAATTGGCGCGAGTGAAGATATGGATCCTATTGGTATTCATACAGCGGATTCGCTGAGTGTTTCGCCAATTTTAACAATTCAGGACCAGTTGATTAGTAAAATGCGCGATTATGCCTTTAGAGTAGCAGATATGTTGCAACTCCAAGGTGTTATGCATGTGCAGTTTGCTGTTGATGATGATACCAATAAAATTTATATTATCAAAGTGTCACCTTATATAGATCAAATGGCTACACGGATGTCATTGGCGACAGGTTATCCAACAATGCTTGTGACTATTAATTTGGCACTAGGTGTTGCGTTAGAAGATATTATTTTGCCGCATAACTTTGGTACAAATACAGCTGTGATGGAACCTATGATGGATCATGTGGTGGTAAAGTTGCCTGTGTTTCCCTTTGGTGAATTAGCGCAAGCGGGCGTGCATGTTAAGCGAAATCTGAATAGTGTGCAAAAATCTATTGGGACAACGCTTGGTTTTGGTCGTACATTTATTGAAGCTTTAGAAAAAGCGATTCGATCAGCGCATTTCAATAACGCCAGTTTTTCGCCAACGAATATGGCACATATTAATGATGATGAATTAATTCAGCAGCTTATTCATCCACAAGATAATCGCGTGTTGCTACTGATTGAGGCCATTAAACGAGGGTATGAAATTGATGAATTAGCAGAGTTAACGGCGATTGATGAATTTTATTTTTATCAGTTGAAACACTTGCATAAGTTGGAAGAAGCGGTTGAAGCGGATATAGATAGCATTGTATCTTTGCGACGTGGTAAAAAATATGGTTTGTCAGATGGTTTGATTGCGCGCTTTTGGCATACCGACTTTAACATTATTCGGACATTAGCAAAAGAAAACCATATTGATGTCACTTATAAGGCAGTCGAGCCTTCTGCCGGTGAGTTTCCTGAAAATGCGCGCCAGTATTATGCGACATATGAAGCAGAAAATGAATCTGTACAAACTAATCAAAATTCAGTGTTGGTTATCGGTTCTGGTGCTTTCCGAATGGGAGACGCAGCGTCAGGAGGGTATGCCACGACAATTACAATGTCTGAGCTACGTCGATTACAATATCCAACTATTATTATGAATAATAATCCAAGTGATGCGACTTTGTTGCCACATTTAGCTGATAAACAGTATCTTGAACCACTTGAAATTTCTGATGTGATGCGTGTAGTCGAGCTAGAAAAACCAAAGTTAATTGTGATTCCAGGTAATCGACGCAAATTAATTACAGCTTTACGAGATTTGGGGCAACATGTTATTATTTTGCCAAAAGAAAAGCATACACCAAGTGGCCCTAATGAAAATCAATCAGAATTTGCATTAAATATATTTTACGATGGTCAAAATATGTATCCTATTAATATTACACAACATATGGCAGGCGAGGTGCGTGTCATTCCTCAAATTGCGCATTTATCACCTGAAATATCTCAAAAAAAACTAGATAATCCAGGTGTTTATCAAATTATTTGGTATCAAAACACGGTAAAATGGACAAATAATATTGATTTATCTGATAGCAGTCGTGATTCTTGGTTGCGACCAATGCCATTTGGTCAAATTGCTTATATGACGAAGGTGATGCAGATACAATGGATTCGGTTAACAATAAGAGCAGCATTGCATGAATTAACACCGCAAGATAGTGAGATATTGGCAACCGTTAATCAGAGGCCAAATAGACAGCCATTAAGTATGGTCGCGGCTGATGTCAATTATCGGTTACATCTCCAACCCAGTGAAGTAATTGATGGCACAAGATTTGAAATGGGTGTCGGGGTGAACTATTATGGGTGATAGTAAAAAATATGATACGCACTTGTTTACAGGGGTGATGGCTGAGCAAAATGCGTCAGGTCGATATCAACCGAAAGCTGATGTGCAGCCTAATGTCTGGCGAACAGGGAAGCATACCAAGGGCCAATTTAAGCAAATAGGGCAGATATTTTTGACGGAAAAAGGACAGGCTGTAGCTGTACTGCATATTGAAAAATTATCTTTTAGTCAACGACATAATTATTCAGCTTTACAGCGTTGGACTAATGAACAAGTTGATCTTGCCTTACTAAAAACGTGGTTATGAAAATTTTTTGGTCATAATAAACGTGTATACAGAAAACCCGATGTAACTTTCTGTATACACGTTTATTTGTGTTTCTTTTTAATTCACGCCGGCTGAATTATGGTCTAAATGACGTGTTGTTAAGTTAAATAATATCGCATTGATGACAATAATGATGGTACTGAATACAAATATGCCGCGATAATCAAAAATACTAGCCACTAATGCACCAGACATTGGTCCCATGACAGATCCTAATGATTGGAAACTTTGGTTGTAGCTAAACATGCGACTTGTCATTTCAGTGGGGGAGTTTTTGGCTAATAAAGTTTGAATTGCTGGTAACATTGTGGCATCACTAATACCAACCAAAAAACGAAAAAACATGAGCAAGCCGATACTGGTTACAAATGCTGTTGGCAGAAAGGCAATAACAGCGATCATAAAGCCAATTTTAATCATCCGATCAGTGCCTAAATGATCGCCAATGCGACCAAATGTTGGTGCTGCTATAACTGTCGCAATGCCAGGCATGGCAGCAACCATGCCTGCGATAAAGGTTGTGTTTGAAGCATTATGCATCAGCTCACGAACAAATAAACTAATAATAGGATTAATTGACGTATTGACTGTTTGAACTAACATGGTTGTTACAAACAAACCAACAATTAATTGCTTATTTGGTACGCGGGCCCAGAGATCTTTGGTCGAAGTATTGGTAATTTTAGGTGCAATGATATGAGGTGTTTCTTTGACTAAAAATAATGTCAGTAAAAACACTAAAAACAAGATAACACCAGTAATATGAAATGACATGCGATAACTAAAAAAAGTAGCCAGAATACCTCCGAATAGCGGACCAATCAAATTACCTGCAGTCATGCCCGTTACCAAGATACCAAGTGCTTTACCAGCATGTTGTTTCGGGGTTTGTGTAGCGACAAGGGCATTAGCATTTGATATAAAACCGCCCATGGCACCTTGTAATGCACGTAAAATAAGTAGTTGCCAAACATTTGTCACATTACCCATTAAAAATAGCACAATTGACATGCCAAGTGCGGCACGTAAGAGCATTAATTTGCGGCCTTTTCTGTCAGCAAGTTTACCCCAGAATGGTGACACAATTGCCGTCACGAGAAATGAGATGGCAAAGACAGCACCTGAATAAAAACTTAATTGATTTTTGCTAAAAGAGCCCAGTGTGTCAATGTAAAGTGACAAAAACGGCATGACTTCACTTAGTGCAACACCAGTCATAAACACGCCGAACCAAAGGACAAAAACATTTTGTTGCCACAATGGCTCCTTTTGAGTTAATGTGTTCTTATAATTTTCAGACATAGGTATGTCCCTTCTTTAAAAAATGATATTACTAGTCTATGCCTATTTATAAAAATATGCACGCTCTAAGAATAGCCTTGTGAATATATTAAAATTTTATTATAATTAAATTACGCATAAAAGCGCAACAAGGCACATTGCGGTTTTTTAAATAGTGACGTGTCTTCCGGAATATATGAAGGGAAATATACTTCTTTTTACACGACGGTTAGTGTATGAGTAGTATGCTTGAAAATATGGCAAAAACAAAAAAATATACAGGTGAAGAAGTACTCACCTTAGTCGGCCAGTACATGTCTGACGCAGATACAGCAAAGGTTAAGGCAGCTTACGAATGGGCGTCTGATTTACATAAGGCGCAATTACGTAAATCTGGCGAGCCTTATATTATTCATCCCATTCAAGTAGCTGGTATTTTAGCTGAATTAAAGATGGACACAGCGACTGTGATTTCTGGCTATTTACACGATGTTGTTGAGGACACACCAGCAACTTTGATAGATGTTGAAACAAAATTTGGGCCGATAATCAGTCAAATTATTGACGGTGTGACAAAAATTAGTAAAATTCAGTATAAGAATTCTCAAGAGCAGCTTGCAGAAAATCATCGTAAACTACTATTAGCTATGTCCAAAGATATTCGCGTGATTATTGTTAAGCTGGCTGACCGGTTGCATAATATGCGAACACTCGGTGCACTACGTGAAGATAAGCAACGTCGCATTGCGAGTGAGACACTAGATATTTATGCACCGTTAGCTGATCGATTAGGCATTAGTACGATTAAGTGGGAACTTGAAGATTTATCTTTGAGTTATTTGAATCAGGAAAATTATCATAGTATTGCCTCACGAATGAATATGAAACGTGAAGAACGTATCCGGTATGTACAAGAGGCTGTTGCTGAAATTGAGTCAGCAATCCAAGATCTTGAATTACAGCATGTTGATGTTTATGGTCGGCCAAAACATATTTATTCAATTTACCGAAAAATGACAGACAAGCATAAGGCTTTTGAAGAAATTTATGATTTATCAGCTGTACGTGTATTGACTGATACAATACCAGATACTTATGCCGTACTTGGTGCAATTCATTCAAAATGGATGCCATTACCAGGGCGTTTTAAAGATTATATCGCTTTACCAAAAGCCAATGGTTATCAAAGCTTACATACCACAGTGATTGGCCCTGGTGGCCGACCACTAGAGGTACAAATTAGAACACATACCATGCATGAAGTGGCTGAATTTGGTGTGGCGGCGCATTGGGCTTATAAGCAAAATAAAGGTGCCAATAAAGAAGCTAAAATTAACGATCATAGTCAACAAGCACTGAACGTAATCCAAGGTATCTTAGAGTTGCAAGAAGATGCGAAAAATGCGGAAGATTTCATGGATGGTGTCCAAGGTGATTTATTTAGTGACCGTGTATATGCGTTTACACCTCGGGGTGATGTTTTTGAGTTGTCTAAGGGTGCTGGACCGCTTGATATGGCTTTTTCAATTCATACGAATGTGGGCATTAAGACCACAGGTGCGAAAATTAATGGCCGCATTGTACCGCTTGATTATAAAATTAAAACTGGCGACATTATTGAAATTATAACAAGTGCAACTGCAAAACCGAGTCGAGACTGGTTAGATTTAGTTTCTACACGTCGTGCACGTAATAAAATCAAACAATATTTTAAGCAATTAGACCGTGATGATAATATTGAAGCTGGTCGAGAATTGGTAACCCGTAACTTGCGTGATACTGGCTTTAATCCAGCAGATCTTTTATCGACAGAGAACATAGTAAAGACAGCTGAGGCGCTACATTATCATTCGTATGATGATATGTTTGCAGCGGTTGGCTACGGGGATGTTGCGGGTCCTGGTGTGGCAAATAAATTGACTGAGGGCATCCGTGAAGCAAAACAAGAAGCGGAAACAGCTGAGTTACAGCGCGAGTTACTTGAAGAAGGACATGAAATTAAGCGTAGTGAAACAGCATTAACGCAACGTCAAAAAGGTACAGCAGATGATATAGTGATTGCTGGTGTTGATAATCTTTTAATTCGATTGGGACGTTGTTGTACACCAGTTCCTGGGGATCAAGTCATAGGCTATATTACAAAAGGACGTGGTATTTCTGTTCACCGCGTTGGTTGTCCAAATATTCGTGCTGCCGAAACGCAGGGACAACGTTTGGTTGAGGTACAATGGGAAAATGAAGAAGGTTTAAAACCTAATTATGACGCTGATTTGACAGTTCACGGTGAAAATCGTAATGGCTTACTCAATGATGTTTTACGCGCTGTCAATGGTCGCACAAAGTTTGTTAATTCAGTTAACGGACATGTGACTAAAAATGGCATGGCGCAGGTTTCATTGTCGCTTGGTGTCAAAAATAGTATACAACTCAGCAATATTATGGATGCGTTAAACACATTACCTGCGGTTTATGATGTCGAGCGGGCGTTCCATTGACTTTGTGATTGTCTGATATTTTAAAAGCAGTTATTTGAGATGTTCTGGCGATGACAGAGTTTGAGTTAATGTCATAAGCTCCGATGTAAGGAAATTAAAAAATGAGAATTGTATTACAACGCGTTAAACTAGCAAGTGTGGCTATTGATGACAGTAAGATTGGTGAAATTGGTCGTGGCTATGTCTTATTTGTTGGCATAGCAGATGACGATAGCCAATTAGAAATTGATTATCTTGTTCGAAAAATTAGTCAACTACGTGTTTTTGAAGATGATAACGCGCGTATGAATTTAAGTATACAAGACATAAGTGGCGCCGTTTTGTCTATCTCGCAGTTCACGTTGTTTGCTAATACCAAAAAAGGTAATCGACCCAGTTTTACGGATGCTGGGTCACCCGCAGTGGCATCGCTTATGTATGATCACTTTAATGACGCACTACGTGCAACTGGCTTATCGGTCATAACAGGTGAGTTTGGTGCTAATATGCAGGTCGCTTTGGTGAATGATGGGCCAGTTACAATATTGTTTGATACAGCACACAAATAAAAAAATGGATTTGCGTGAGCAAATACCATTTTTATTTGTAACGATTTTTACGGACATGATGATATAAACCAAAAGGGACTGTACTTTCTGTGCCGTTTTTAATGCGAGAAATATTTGTGCGGTGTCGATAAAAAACAAAGATAGTCAATATCATAGTGACTATGGTTAATATGGGGTCGTGATAAAACAGCGAAGCAACAACTGCGAAACTGAAGCTAACCATAGCGCTCATCGAAACCATTGATGTTAACAGTAGTACCAAAATAAATACAGCGATCGCTAAAGTGAAGAAATAGGGATTATAAGCTAACAGGATACCAGCTGACGTCGCAACGGCTTTACCACCCTTAAATTTGATCCAGATTGAAAATGTGTGCCCAATAATGGCGGCAACACCAACTAACATTGGATTAATGTTGCTGTTGAATAATAGTGGTAACAGGCCGGCTGCAGTACCTTTTAATAAATCAAGTAGTAACGTGACAATGCCAGCTGTGGTGCCGAGAACACGAAACGAGTTGGTTGTACCGACATTACCAGACCCTTCATCTCGGATATCTTTATGATAAAATAATTTACCAATCCAAAATCCAGGCATTAAAGAGCCGAGTAAATAAGAAAAAACGAACATTAATATTGTTGGAAACATGTTTTGAACTCCTCATAATGATGCGTTAACACAAAGTTTATTTTAGCATAAAAATAGATAGTAGAGGGGGTAACTTAATCAAATTAAAATATTTATACTTGTCAGAATGTGTTTTTTCATCTATGATAATATAGATTGACGCATGATGATGAACGATTGTGTCGTTGTCTATGTTTTTGAAATTAAGAAAGATATGAGTATTCATGGCAGAAAAAAACCATTATGATTCAGATTCAATAAAAATTTTAGAAGGACTTGAGGCTGTTCGTAAGCGTCCAGGAATGTACATTGGCTCGACAGATGGCCGTGGTTTGCATCACCTCGTTTATGAAATTGTTGATAATGCAGTTGATGAAGCATTAGGTGGTTATGGCGATGATATTCGGGTAACCATCCACGCAAACAATGCCATCACGGTGCAAGATTTTGGTCGTGGTATGCCCGTAGGGATGCACGAGTCTGGTAAACCAACACCTGAAGTAATCTTGACAGTGTTGCATGCTGGTGGTAAATTTGGCCAGGGTGGTTATGCCACCTCTGGCGGCTTACACGGTGTTGGCTCTTCAGTAGTTAACGCTTTGTCTGAAAGCTTACAAGTGACAATCGTTCGCGATGGTCATAAATGGCAAGAAGACTTCGTTAATGGTGGCCAACCGGTTGGTACTTTACGTGATTTAGGCGTGACTAAGGAATCTACTGGTACAAAAGTAACATTCAAACCAGATCCAACTATTTTTAGTGCAACGGTTTATAAATATGATACATTGTCTGAAAGCTTACGTGAATCAGCCTTTTTAATGTCGGGTGTGAAATTTAGCTTGACTGATGAACGTGTGAAGCCAAAAAGAGTTGAAACGTATCATTATGACAAAGGTCTAGAGGCTTTTGTTGGTTTTTTGAATGATGAAAAAGAGACCATTGGGTCAATTATGACGTTTGAGGGCCAACAAGATGGCATTGCTGTTGAGGTAGCTGCGCAATATAATGACGGCTATTCAGAGACATTGTTATCATTTGTTAACAATGTGCGTACGCAAGACGGTGGCACACATGAGGTTGGCTTCCGTACAGCATGGACTAAAGCGTTTAACGAATATGCTCGAAAAGTTAATTTGTTAAAAGAAAAAGATCGAAATCTTGAAGGCACGGATGTTCGTGAGGGCTTGGCAGCTGTTATTTCATTGCGAGTACCAGAACAATTCTTGCAATTTGAAGGGCAGACAAAAGGAAAGTTAGGCACACCAGAAGCACGTGGCGTTGTTGACACTGTTGTGAGTGAGACATTAGGTCGCTTCTTAATGGAAAATGGTGATTTTGGTCAAAATCTTATTCGAAAAGCAATTCGGGCACGCGAGGCACGTGAAGCCGCACGTAAAGCGCGTGATGAAAGTCGTGTCGGCAAGACAAAAGGTCAAAAAGATCGTCTACTCTCAGGCAAATTAGCGCCAGCACAGTCAAAAAATGCTGAGCATAATGAGTTGTTTTTGGTGGAGGGTGATTCTGCCGGTGGCTCAGCAAAGCAGGGGCGTGATCGCAAGTTCCAAGCAATATTGCCTTTACGTGGTAAAGTTTTAAACACAGAAAAGGCAAAGCTTGCAGATATTTTGAAAAACGAAGAAATTTCAACGTTGATTTATGCTATAGGTGGTGGTGTTGGAGCGGATTTTAAAGTGGCTGATACAGCATTTAGTAAGGTCATTATTATGACTGATGCTGATGATGATGGGGCGCACATACAAACATTGCTTTTAACTTTCTTTTATAAATATATGCGACCACTAATTGAAGCAGGTCGGGTGTATATTGCCTTACCACCATTGTATCGGGTTAAATATGCCTCTAAGAAGTTTGATGATAAGTTTGCTTGGACAAATGACGAACTAGAAGCTATTACAAATCAAAACGATGCCCGCTATGAATTAACCCGTTTTAAAGGGTTAGGTGAAATGAATGCACCGTTATTGTGGGAAACAACAATGGATCCTGAATCACGTACGTTAATTCGTGTGAAAATTGATGATGCTGTGCTTGCTGAAAAGCGTGTGACAACATTAATGGGAGATAAAGTTGAACCCCGTCGTGAGTGGATTGAAGCAAATGTTCATTTCACGTTAGATGAAGCAGGTTCAATATTGGACACAGTTGACGGTTATGATAGTAGTGCAAGCGATGTTTTCGAAAAAGTACGTAACCATGAAAAAACAGATTCAGTTGTAAAAAGTGACACAAAAACAAGTGGACCAGTGATTACAACGTGGCAGAATGGCGATGAATAATCAGTTCGCAGTGTGACTAGACGTTGAAATACCGTGTACAATTGTACACGGTATTTACATAGTAATTTTATTTGAAAGGAAATGTGTCTATTAGCAATGATAGTAGGCAATCTTATATATGGCAGATCGTATAACTGAGCTTTCACTCGAAGCAGTGATGGGCGAGCGCTTTGGGCGCTATTCAAAATATATTATTCAAGAACGTGCGTTACCAGATATTCGTGATGGTTTAAAACCGGTGCAACGACGCATTTTATTTGCAATGGATCAAGATGGGAACACCTATGATCATCCTTATCGTAAATCTGCAAAATCAGTCGGTAATGTCATGGGTAATTTTCATCCACATGGCGATTCATCGATTTATGAGGCAATGGTACGATTGTCACAGAACTGGAAAGTACGTGAACCATTAATTGATATGAACGGTAACAATGGCTCCGTTGATAATGATCCGGCAGCAGCCATGCGTTATACTGAGGCAAGATTGTCAAAAATTGCTGGTGAAATGATGACAGACTTAGGCCAAGAAACGGTCGATATGGTTTTGAATTTCGATGACACCACATACGAGCCAACTGTATTGCCATCACGTATTTTGAGTCTTTTTGTTAATGGTGCCACTGGTATTTCGGCAGGTTATGCCACAGAAATCCCCCCACATAATTTAAAAGAAATAAATGGGGCTTTAATCTATTTGCTCGATCACCCAGAAGCGCCTCTGTCTGCCTTGATGCGTTATGTTAAAGGACCGGATTTTCCAACGGGTGGCATTATACAAGGCCTCGATGGTATTAAAAAAGCCTATAAGACAGGTCGTGGTAAAATTGTGGTTCGTGCTAAAACAGTCATTTCAGAAATTAAGGGTGGCAAGAAAAAAATTGAAGTCACTGAATTACCTTATGAAGTCGTGAAATCGAATTTAGTATCAAAAATTGACGGCATTCGATTAAACAAAGAGGTTGCTGGTATCTCTGAAGTGCGTGATGAATCTGATCGAGAAGGCATGTCCATTGTTATTGAGCTAAATAAGGATGCAAATGCTGCCGGTATATTGACTTATTTGCTCAAAAAAACGGATTTACAAATTGCCTACAATTTTAATATGGTGGCTATTCATAATCAAAGACCAGTTCATGTGAGTTTGAAACAGGGCCTTGAAGCCTTTTTGAACTTTCGTAAAGAAGTTGTTTTGAAACGGTCATCATATGAATTAGCTAAGGCTCAGACGCGCCAACATATTGTTGAAGGCTTAATTCGGATGTTATCCATATTGGATGAAGTTGTGGCAACCATTCGCGCATCAAAAAATCGCAAAGATGCCACGCAGAATTTGATGTCTAGTTATCAGTTTACACAGCCACAAGCAGAGGCAATTGTCACACTGCAACTCTATCGTTTGACAAACACAGATGTGACACAGCTAGAGGAAGAATTTGCGACGCTAGCGGCTAAAATTACGCGTTTGAATTTGATTATTAATGAATCAACGGCTTTAAATGATGTGATACGCGATGAAATTGCTGACATTACAACAAAATATCGTTCACCGCGCCGATCAGAAATTGAAGCTGAGGTCGAAAATCTTGTCATTGATACAGCGGTTACTATTGCTGAAGAAGATGTACAAGTATTGGTCTCTCGCAATGGTTACTACAAGCGTGCATCATTACGGTCCTACAAAGCATCAGATTCTGATAATGGATTGGCTGAGGATGATTTAGCTATCTTTGAAGGCCAACTCAATACAACCCAGCATTTATTTATGTTTACTAACAAAGGCAATATGATTTATCGACCGGTCCATGAATTACCAGATTCAAAGTGGAAAGATACTGGCGAACATTTTTCACAACAACTATTAAATTGGCATGCAGATGAGTTTGTAATTAAAGCGATTGCTGTTGATAATCTTGAGCAAGGTGGTGCTTTTACCGTTGTAACTAATGATGGTTTCATTAAGCAGACGGTGTTAATTGACATGTTGCCAAAGGCTTACAAGAAAAAAACAACTATGGCAGTTAAACTCAAGAATGATACTAGTTATGTCGTTAATGTCAACTACTTCAACCAGGTCAAACAACAAGAAGTTTTGTTGTTGTCACATAACGGGGTAGGCTTACGCTTTAAAGTCACAGATGTACCAGAAATTGGACCGCGTACAGCGGGTGTTAAAGCAATGGATTTACGTGGTGACGACACCGTTATGTCAGCATTATTTGTGACAAATGAGTCACAACAAGTAGCGATTGTAGCTGATAATGGGGCATTTAAATATATGCCGATTTCAGCAATTAGTCGTTCAAAACGGGCAAATAAAGGGCTATTAATTTTCACACAAAAAAAGACAGTTGCTTACCATGTTGCTACGGCGACTATTTTTGACACAGATGAGACGGCACTTGAAATTTTGACGACACGTTGGCAAACCCAAGAGTTGCAATTAAGCGATTATCATCCATCACAACGCGTCGGGAATGGACAATATGTTGTCGATGTTAAGAAAAATGGTACGCCTTGGTTGATTAAGCCAATGGCAATCCATGCGACAAAGTAAGTTTTCTTTGCTAAAATAGAGTTATAAACTTTTAGGAGATACGAGCGAATGGCTAAGACATTAGTTTTCGGGCACAAGAACCCAGACACCGACACAATCGCTTCAGCAATTGCTGCAAGTTATTTATTAAATAAACTTGGTGGTGATACAGAGGCAGTCGCACAAGGTACACCAAATGCTGAAACGCAGTTTGCATTAGATTTTTTTGCAATCACTGCACCAAGAATTATTTCATCAGCTGATACTGAAACTGTTGTCTTAGTTGACCACAATGAGGCGGCACAATCTATTGATAATTTATCAGAGGTTGTTGTTGAAGGCATTTACGATCATCATAAATTTTCGTTCACAAATAGTACGCCATTGTATATTAATGCTAAACCATGGGGCTCTGTTGCGACAATTTTGTATTATGAATTTAAACAAGCAGACATTGAAATTCCTTCAAAAATTGCTGGCTTGATGGCTTCAGCAATCATATCGGATACATTATTATTGAAAAGTCCAACAACAACGTCATACGATCAGCCTGCACTAGAAGCATTGGCTGTTATTGCGGACATCGCTGATTATGAAAAGTATGGTTTGTCACTTTTGAAAGCTGGCACAGATTTATCATCACGTACTGACAAAGAACTCATAGATGGGGATGCAAAGTCCTTTGAAATGGGTGGACACAAGTTCCGTATTGGTCAAGTGAATACAGTTGACATCGCGGATGTATTGGCACGTCAATCAGGTATCGAGGCAGCCATGCTTGCCGAAGAATATGAAGATTTTTTGTTTGTAATTACTGATATTTTGAACTCAAATTCAAAAGCACTTTATCTTGGGGATGCAACTGCAGCGATCGAAAAAGCTTTTGATGCAAAGTTAAACCATAATGTGATTGATTTACCTGGGGTTGTGTCACGTAAAAAGCAAGTTGTGCCACCGTTGGAAAAACAATTTTAAACGATATATTGAAGCGTTATTTCGGTTCAGCTGCAATTTACACAATAGCTACCGAACAAGTTTTCGCTTGAATTCTTGAAATTGCTTTACACTGCCCCCATGTTCATGTATAATAATTATTTGTATTGACAAGCAAATAATTTTAACAAACCACACACTAAGGAGTAAGAATATGCGTATTCACGTTGTTCTAGGAAATGATGAAACTGGCGAACGTATTTACTTGACGTCTAAAAACCGTCGTAATACACCAGATCGTCTTGAGTTAAAGAAGTACTCACCAAAACTTCGCAAAGTTATAACATTTAAGGAGATTAAGTAAAATGGCAAAAAAGTCAAAGATCGCTAAGGCGCAAAAGCGCGAAGCTTTGGTTGCAAAATATGCTGACAAGCGTGCCGAATTAAAGGCAGCAGGTGATTTTATCGGTTTGGCTGCTTTGCCAAAAGATTCATCTCCTGTCCGTGTACACAACCGCGACTGGATTGATGGTCGTCCTCATGCTTATATGCGTGAGTTTGGTATGTCACGTTTGAACTTCCGCCAATTGGCACACAAGGGTCAAATTCCTGGTGTTCGTAAAGCTTCTTGGTAAACTAAAGTTTCGTTATTAGCGTAACTTACACCGTAAGCATTACGTGGGCACGTTAAAAGTCAATTATTATAGCATCAGCTAAATACAGTGACTGCCTCAATGAGCAAAGCGAATGGGGTCATAAAGGTTCACAAACTAGCAAAAATCACAGTGATGTGATTTTTTTGTTGTTTGCATAGAAATACTTATTTGCAATTTGTTAAAATCCGCGTTATAATTAAAATTGTTAATTTACATAGATATTGTAAATGAGCGGGTCACATCTGATGCGGCCGGCTCATTTTTTATGGGATTGGCACTTGCTTGCAATATATAATAAAATCCATCAAGGAAGGGCAGATAAATGGCGAATAAAGTTGAACAAAGAATTGCAGAACTGATTACACCGATTGTTGAAAGACGAAATGAATTGTTATGGGATTTGACGTACACTAAAGAAGGTGGACAAAAGATTTTACGCATTCTATTAGATAAGCCGAACCATGAATTTATAACAATGGCTGATTTAACGGCTTTTACTCAGGAAGTTAACGAATTCTTGGACACATCTGACCCTGACCCTATTCCGGAGGCGTACTTATTAGACATTTCATCACCGGGTGCTGATCGACCGTTAAAGCGACCTTGGCACTTTCAATGGGCACAGGAAAGCAACGAAAATATTTTAGTATCGCTTTTCGTAGCAAAAAATGGCCAAAAAAAATGGCAAGGAAAGATCAAGTCATTAGATGATACAGGTTTAGTTTTGTTAACTGAAAATGGTGAATTAATGCTTAATTTTGATGAAATTGCAAAAGCAGTGTTGGACATCCAGTTTTAACATAAACGTGTGCATTGATAATCTTAAACATGTATTTTGATAGAGGCTGTGATAACAGTGTTACTATGACAATGCAATAAGTATCAGTACATACTCTACTAATTGAATGAGGATAGGCGAATGAGTAAAGAACTAGTCGATGCGCTCGATGCCCTTGAAGCTGAGCGTGGTATAGAACGCGCAATTGTTGTCGAAGCACTTGAAGACGCTTTAAGAGCGGCTTACAAGAAACAATATAACGCTGAACAGAACGTTGAGGCAGTATTTGATACAAAAAAAGGTAATGTCGCGATAAAGCAAGTCAAAAATGTTGTTTTGGATGACGATTTTGAAAACGAAGACACAGAAATTGCTTTGAAAGATGCGCTAACTATTAATCGGGCATATGAAGCGGGTGATGAAATCCGTTTCGATGTGACACCAAAAGATTTTGGACGTATGGCGGCTCAAGCAGCTAAACAAGTTATTGTGCAAAAAATGCGTGAAGCAGGTCGTGAGGCGATTTATAATAAATTCGCTGACTATCAAGATGAGGTCATTACTGGTGAAGTTGACCGTCAAGATGCCCGATTTTTGTATATGACGTTGCCAGGTAACCAAGAGGCTGCCATGGCACCAAATGATCAAATGCCAAATGAACGCTATCGTATGGGTGACCGTATTAAAGTTCTGGTGAATAAAGTTGAGAATAACGCTAAGGGACCACAAATATTTGTGTCACGGACTGCACCAGATTTGGTGAAGCGTTTATTTGAACAAGAAGTCCCTGAAGTTTATGATGGTACGGTTGAAATTATGAACATTTCACGTGAAGCAGGTGATCGCTCAAAGATTGCTGTCTACACACATGATACAGATTTAGATCCTGTTGGTGCTATGGTTGGACAACGAGGTGCACGTGTGCAAGCTGTTGTTAACGAGCTTGGCGGTGAAAATATGGATATTGTTGAGTGGGTAGAAGATGAGGCGCAGTATATTGCAAATGCGTTGAATCCATCTGAAGTAGCGGATGTCATATTTAATCCTGAAAATGAACGTGCGGTAACCGTCATTGTACCTGATAATCAACTGTCATTGGCAATTGGTAAAAAGGGACAAAATGCACGTTTGGCAGCACGCTTAACAGGATTTAAGATTGATATTAAGTCTGAAAGTGAAGCAGCGAATAATTTATCGAACCAATCATCCGTAAAGGATGAGCAGAGCAATTAAACTTTAGAAAGGAAACGTGCATGTGGCTGTATATTTTCGTTATTTATGGCTACTAGGACACTTTAAATTATAATGAAACCTAGAAAAATACCAATGCGAAAAGATATTGTTACAGGTGAGATGTTTCCTAAAAAAGAACTTGTTCGTGTTGTTCGTGATAAAGAAGGAAATGTTAGCTTAGATCCGACTTCGAAAGCTAATGGTCGTGGTGCATACGTTGGTCTGAATCGTGATATTGCAGCTGAGGCTAAAAAAAGGCATATTTTTGATCAAGCGTTTGAGATGAAAATACCAGCTGAATTCTATGATGAACTCATTGCGTATATTGACCATCAGCAAGCGCGTAAGGAGTTGTTTGCTGATGACGATAAGTAAAGATGAGCAAATTTTAAATTTGATCGGGCTAGCAATGCGTGCTGGTAAATTGGTTTTAGGTTCCGATCCAACACTAACAGCTATCCGTGGCAATAAAGTTCAAATGGCCTTTTTCCCCAGTGATGGGGGCCAAAGCCAAAGTAAAAAATTTGCTGATAAATCTAAATTTTACAGTGTAACATTGATTCAAGACTTTACCAAGACACAATTAACTGATGCCATCGGTGTCAACCGCAGTGTATTTGCAATTGCTGATCGTGGATTTAGTCGGAAAATTAAACAATTAATTTCAGAAAAGGAGCGGAACTAAATGACAGAAGAAAAGAAATTCTCAGGGTCAAACCGTCCTGCAAGAAAACAGGCAGTTCCAGAACGTAAAGAATTACCCGCCTCACAACGTCGCCATGCGGCGAAATTGACAGATGGGACCGCGGCAACACCTAACAACACAGCATCTCGTCCAAGTAAACCCGCACGTTCAGGAAATACTCAAGGACAACAGAACCGCGCATCATCAACTCAAAGTCGTACAAATGGTGCATCTGTAGGTACTGGTAACCGTTCAAGTACTGGCGGTCAAAATCGTAATGGTCGACCTGGCTCTCGTGTTAAAGCCGCAGAAGGCCGTCCGGCAATGCGTGAAACAAAGAATTGGTCAACAAAACCACGTGAAGGTCAAGTAGACTATTCAAAGCAAAAAGATAACAGTTTAAAGCAATATGTGAGCGAGAATGAAAAGCGCAAGCAAGCTGTAGCTGCTGCAAAAGAGCCTAAAAAATCAGCGCCAACGGCAAAACCTGTTGAAAACAAAAAGCCAGAAACTAAGGTAGCAAAACCGGCAACTGCAGCAACCACAACTGGTGCTGGTAAATTTGGTGGCGCATTAGCTTCTGGAAACAATTCTGCACGTAATAACTCTCGTAAACGTAATACAGCTGGAACAGGTCAACAGACACCACGACGTAATGATAAGCCACGAGGTTCAAAGAAGTCTCGACGCATTGCAGCTAAAAGAGGTCCTGTTGTACCAGTTACGGAACGTAAAAAGCAACCATTACCTGAAATTCTGGAATACCGTGTTGGTATGAACGTTCAGGATTTGTCTAAGTTACTGCATCGTGATACAGCTGAAATTATCAAGAAGTTGTTCTTACTTGGTATTATGACAAACCAAAATCAATCGCTTGATACAGATACTATTGAAATTTTAGCTGCGGATTATGGTATTGAAGCACAAGTCAAAGCAGCTGAAGACGTTGCTGATATTGATCGGTTCTTTGATGATGAAAACATCGATGAAGGGACGCTAGTATCACGCCCACCAGTCGTTACAATCATGGGGCACGTTGATCATGGTAAGACAACTTTGTTGGATTACTTGCGTAACTCACATGTGACTGAAGGCGAAGCTGGTGGTATTACACAGCATATTGGCGCTTATCAAACACAGTTAAATGGCAAAACAATTACCTTCTTAGACACACCTGGACACGCTGCCTTTACAGAAATGCGTGCTCGTGGGGCCAATGTTACAGATTTGACAATATTGGTTGTGGCGGCAGACGATGGTGTGATGCCACAAACAATTGAAGCGATTAATCATGCGAAGGCTGCTAAAACACCTATTATCGTGGCGGTTAACAAAATTGATAAGCCAGGTGCAAAGCCGGATGATGTGATGAACCAATTGATGGCTTATGACTTGATACCGGAAGAATATGGTGGCGACACAATATTCGTTAAAATATCAGCCAAATTCGGACAAAACGTTGACGAATTGCTTGAAATGATATTATTGCAAGCAGAAGTGCTTGAATTAAAGGCTAACCCTAATATGCCAGCGCGTGGTTCAGTTGTTGAAGCACGCTTGGATAGAGGACGTGGCCCAGTAGCGACTGTATTAGTACAACAGGGTACAATGCGTGTGGGAGACCCAATTGTTGTGGGGAATACTTATGGTCGTGTACGTACAATGACTAACGAACGTGGTGTAGAACTTGAAGAAGCTTCACCAGCAACACCTGTACAAGTTACTGGCTTAAATGATGTGCCACAGGCGGGTGACCGTTTCATTGTTATGGCAGATGAAAAGACAGCACGTGCAGCCGGTGAAGAACGAGCTAAACGGGCACAAGAAGTTATTCGTAACTCAGGATCAGTTGTGACTTTGGACACCTTGTTTAGTACAATGTCTGAAAAAGCAATGAAGACTGTACCAGTTATTGTTAAGGCTGATGTTCAAGGTTCTGTTGAGGCGCTGTCAGGTTCTTTGAAGAAGATTGAAGTAGATGGTGTACGTGTCGATATTATTCATACGGCAGCTGGCGCGATTAATGAATCGGATGTTACTTTGGCATCAGCTTCAGGGGCAATTATTATTGGCTTTAATGTTCGCCCAACACCTTTGGCAAAATCTCAAGCTGATTCTGAGAAAGTTGATATTCGTTATTATAACGTGATTTATAATGCGATTGATGACGTTGAAGCAGCTATGAAGGGTCAACTCGAACCAGTTTATGAAGAACAAGTTATCGGAACCGTGACTGTTAAAGAATTGTTCAAATTCTCTAAGGTCGGTATTATTGCCGGTGCGATGGTTGAAGAAGGAAAAATTACCAAAGAAGCTAAAGTCCGTGTTATTCGTGATGGCGTTGTTGTCTTTGATGGTCAAATTGCTTCATTACAGCGCGGTAAAGACTCAGTTAATGAAGTTAAAATGGGATTTGAATTCGGATTTACAGTTGCTAAGTATAATGATGTCAGAGTTGGCGATATTGTTGAAGCTTACGTGATGGCAGAAGTTAAAGCAAAATAACGTTGCGCATAGGTTGCTGATGAGTGACTACGACGTTTTAATGTTCTATATAGAAAAGAGGCACAAGTTATGGCTAATCCACAACGTGCAGGTCGCCTCGCACAAGAAGTACAACGCGATGTAACAGATTTATTGCTTAAGCGTATTAATGATCCACGTGTGCAAGATCTTACAGTAACTAGCGTTGAACTATCTGGTGATTTGCAAATTGCAACAATTTATTATTCGATTTTGTCTGACTTAGCAAGTGATGGGCAAAAAGCCCAAGCTGGTTTAGAAGCGGCAAGTGGGTTGATTCGTAAAGAACTCGGCGCGCGCTTAACCGTTTACAAGACACCGGAATTAAAGTTTGTTCGTGATCAATCGGTTCAATATGGCAATCATATTGAAGATTTAATTCGCAAGTTGCATTCTGAAAATTAATAAATTATTCACAATTTTAACGCTACCTCTAAAGGGTAGCGTTTTTTGTGTTAAAATAGAATTACAATAATTTGATTAAAATAAGGAACTTAAAAAAATGACCAACTTTATACAATCGTTAAATCCAATAATTACTGAAATGGCACCGGATAAGTTACTGGGATTTCAAAAGACTGTGCGCGATATTCCAGGCATCTTAAAACTAACGCTGGGTGAACCAGGTTTTGCAGTAGATGAACGCATCAAAAAAGCCGCTATTGAAGCAATTACCAATGATCGCTCTCATTACGCTGAGAGTCAAGGTGAACAAAAACTACGGTTAGAAGCAGTTAAATATTTTAATAAACTTTACCATTTAAACTATCAAGGTGAAGAAAATGTCATTGCGACACTAGGCGTAAGTGAGGCAATTAATGTTGTTTTAAATACACTAATTGGCACAAATGAAGGGTTATTAATGCCTGAACCAACTTATGGGCCTTATTTCACATCACTAGATTTGGCACATGGCACAAAAATAGCAATTGATACAACGCCTAATCGGTTTAAATTGACACCAGAAATGGTTGACGAAGCGATAGCTCGCGCAACGGTTCCAGTACGTGCTATTTTAATGAATTATCCAGCAAATCCAACTGGTGTGACATATTCACGTCAAGAAGTAATTGCACTGGCAGAAACATTTAAAAAGCATAAAATTTGGGTCATCTCTGATGAAATTTATTCGTTATTAACATATGATCAAGCGCATGTATCTTTTGCAGAAATCATTCCGGAACAAACAGTTTACATTAACGGTTTATCCAAGTCTCATGCTATGACAGGATATCGTGTTGGGTTTATTTTAGGCGCTGCTGATGTGATAGCTGAAATGCAAAAAGTGCATGGTGCATTAACATTTGCTATTCCTACTTTTATTCAAGACGCTGCTCTCGTTGCTTTGCGCGATGTGAGTGACACACCGATTATCATGCGTGATGCATACAAGGCACGTCGTGATCGTATGTTACCACAATTACAGTCGTTGGGATTCGATGTCGTATCACCTGAAGGTGCATTTTATTTATTTGCCAAATTACCTGCTGATATAGGTGATGATGGTGATGAATTTGCATTGAAATTGGCTCAGGAGGGGAAAGTAGCAGTTATCCCAGGATCAGGATTTAGTGAAGTGGCAAAGGCATATATTCGGATCTCGTATGCGGCATCTGATGCTGATTTAGATGAAGGCATGCGACGATTGACAGCGTATGTCAATCAACTGCGCGGAAAATAATTAAGAGGCAATTTATGAGTTGGTGGCAAAATTTATTTAATCAAAGAAATAAGTATAATCGTGTTAGGACAACAGGACAACTGAATGCAATTCACGTTGCACGTCAGTCAGAGTTTCCTGTCGTTGTTGCGCCTGTGACAGGACAACTGCAAAAAATTGATGGTGATAGTGAGCAAATTCATAGTAAAAATGGCTTTGTGATGTTGCCTGATGGTAATAGCATTATGTCACCAGTAGCAGGCATTGTTATAACTTCTGATGAATATGCTGTTACGATTCAAAGTGTACAGCATGGCGTAGTGAAGGTTCAGTTACAAATGCGTAGTGAGGACATTAAGGGCGCACGGTTGGCGATGTATGGTAAAGGGCAACAATTACACGCTGGTGATTTAATTGGGAATACACACGCAGTGGATCACAATATCCGCGTCTATGTGTTATTTGAAGGCAACGTGATGCCGCGTGTAAATTATGGTGCTGTGTACGCTGGTCAAAGTATTTGGCAATACCAAGAGAACGCAAATGCAACAGAATAATGATAGTGTTGATGGTCTGATAGTCGTTAATAAACCACGTGGTATGACTTCTTTTGATGTTGTGGCTAAGGTTCGTCGTGCAATTGGTCAAAAGCGAGTGGGGCATGCTGGTACTTTAGATCCAAATGTTGATGGGGTGCTAGTCATCGCACTTGGAAAAGCAACAAAATTGGTCGATGAACTACAAGCTCGTCCTAAACGGTACATAGGTAGTATTACTTTTGGATTTGCAACTGAAACAGAAGATTTAGATGGTGCTGTGATATCAAAAATCAACATTGATGAGCCATTTGATGACGCTGCAATTGATGCTGCAATTGCTCATTTAAATGGTGCTATAAAACAAGTACCGCCCATGTTTTCGGCAGTCAAAGTTGGTGGTAAACGCTTGTATGAATATGCTAGAGCAGGAGAAATAGTCGAACGACCCGTTCGAGATGCTGTGATTTATAACTACAAACGTACTTCTGATGTTATTTATGACAATCAACAGCAGAAATTTAATTTTGAAGCAACGGTATCGAAGGGAACTTACATTCGTACTTTAGCAGTGGATACTGGGCGCCAGCTTGGTGTGCCGGCTACAATGACAAGTTTAACGCGTACAATGGGTAGTGGGATAACAATTGCGCAGGCGACAGATCTAGATAAAATTGTGACGAGTGAGCGAGCAGAATTACTAAAACTAATCATACCGATAAAGGATATACTGACGTGGCCGACAAAAGTGCTTTCAGATAGTGAATGGTTTGCGGTTAAAAATGGGCAAAAAATGACCCTATGGCCTGCGAGTGATACCTATTTACAACTTACTTATCATGATGACTTAAAGGCAGTGTATGCCTATAATAAGGAAGACAATGTCTGGCAATCACGTTATGTGTTTACGAATGAATAATAATGACTGATATAATTAAATTGCATTATCCAATTTTAAAAAAAATACAACCTGCACCAACGCAACAAGTCGTTGCCATGGGTTTTTTTGATGGCGTACACTTAGGACATCAAAAAGTGATCAAACAAGCTAAATACGAAGCGGATAAACTTGGTGTCCCACTGGCTGTGTTGACATATGATCCACATCCTATTGTTGTATTTAAGACGTTAGTCAATCCGTTACGTTACCTAACACCAACTGATCAAAAAGCAGCATTATTGGCTGATCTTGGTGTCAATACAATATATGTCATGCAATTCACATCGCAGCTGGCGAAACTACAACCACAGGAATTTGTAGATCAAGTTATTATGCGTTTAAATCCAATAACAGTTGTGGGTGGATTTGATCATATATATGGCGGCAATGTCACAACTGCAGATATGATTCATTTACCTCAGTATGCTAAAAATCGTTTTGATGTTGTTTCGGTGCCAGAACTTGATGATAATAACCAAAAAATTGGTTCGTCATTGATTCGTAAGGCGTTAGAAATAGGTGATATGGATATTGTTAATCGTCAACTTGGACGTGTTCATCAGACGACTGGTTTAGTCATGCATGGTGAGGCACGTGGCCGTGAACTGGGATTCCCAACAGTCAATATTAAAACACCAGAATTAGAGTGGCTGCCGACTATTGGCATTTATGCTGTTAAAATAATGGTAGGTGATTACTGGTATTTGGGCATGGCAAGTATTGGGCGTAATGTCACATTTGGTGATGCGCGTCCAATTACGGTCGAAATCAATATATTAGATTTTAGTCAAGAAATATACGGTGAAAATGTGACAATAAATTGGCATAATTATCTTCGAGGCGAGGTCAAGTTTAAGACTGTGACAGCATTAATAAGTCAACTAAAAAAAGATGAAATTGCTACAAGACAATACTTTGATGCACTTGACTAACGTTATGTGTATTTTTTTATTTTAGCACTCAAATAAAAGAGTGCTAAAAAGCTTGCGTTTTTTTGAAAATAGTGTATCATTATAAATGTTAGCAGTAAGAAACGTTGAGTGCTAAAACGGAGGTGATGGCATGCTGACAGAAAGACAAAAATTAATTCTAAGCGCCATCATTTATGAATACACACAGACGGCTCGTGCAGTTGGATCAAAGAGTCTTCAACAGCAACTTGATATTAAAGTGAGTTCTGCTACGATACGTAATGAAATGGCAACTTTGGAATCAGAAGCATTGATAAAAAAGTTGCACACATCTGCTGGTCGCATCCCATCTCGTGCAGGTTACCGGTATTATCTTGATAATTTAATGTTGGCACGTGCAGCAACGCAACAAGACATCGCTTTGGTTATGCAGTCGTTTCGTGGCAACTTTCATGAAATGGATGATTTGTTAGATGAATCGGCACGGACGTTATCCGAACTCACTGGTGCAACGGCACTTATTTTAAAACCTGAACGTTTGAATATTGTTGTATCAGGTTTTCGTTTAGTGCCATTAGAAAACCAGCTATTAATTGCTGTTCTAGTAACTAATGACGGTAAGGTAACGAGTCAAACTTTTAAGTTACCACGTGAATTAGCAGTTTCATCATTAGATAGTATGATTAAATATATCAATGATCGGATGAATGGCCGACCGGTGTTAGAAGTTTTGAAGATGATGCAGTCTGATGAATTGCCAACACAAATGAGTCGTATGATTAAAACACCAGCGGCATTTTTACAACTATTTGGTGATGTGCTAGCCAGGTCTATTGGCGATACAGTTCATATTGGTGGTCGTTTAAATGTGTTAGGCTTTAGTGATAATGATCAAGACACAAAAGAAGTTAAACGTCTCTTAGAGTTTTTGATTTCTGCTTCTGATGTGCGTCGCGTTGCAACGACCACGGCGCATCATGTGACTATTAAGATTGCTAAAGAAATTGACGAACCCTTGTTGAAGCCTTTTAGCTTAATTACAAGAGCATTTACCGTACCAAACCAAGGAGAAGGCGTAATTGCCTTACTAGGACCAATTCGCATGACATATGCACGCAATGTATTATTAATGGATGCATTTGGTGAGGCATTAAGTCAGAAAATGATTGAGTATACATAAACGAGGAGGTCACTCACGTGACAGATGAAACTAAAAACGAATTAAATAATGAAGAGATAGTAGAAAATGATGATGGCTTAGCAACTGAAAAAGTTGATGCTGTCGTAGAAGAAGCGGCCGATTCTCAGCAAGTAGCGCTTGATGAAGCCTTGAAACGCGTATCAGATTTAGAAGATCAATTACTGCGATCACAAGCTGAAATTCGAAACATGCAACAACGTCAAGCACGTGAAATTCAAAATGTACGTAAGTATGATGGCCAAAAGTTGGCTAGTGCAGTGTTACCGGCAGTTGATAATTTAGAACGCGCGTTACTGGTTGAATCGAAAGATGCGGTCGCGCAACAAATCAAAACTGGTGTTGAAATGACATTAAAAACGTTGGTACAAGCTTTAACTGACAATGGTATTTCCGCAACAGGTGAAGTTGGTGAAAATTTTGATCCAACAAAACATCAAGCGATTCAAAGTGTTTCTTCAGATAAAGTTGATTCAGATCAAATTGCATCTGTTTTGCAAAAAGGCTATATACTGCAAGATCGCGTACTACGTCCAGCAATGGTCGCAGTGGCAAAATGATTTTATTAGTACGAAATTAAAGATGTTACGGTGATTCAGCGAAACGCGCACTACACCTAAAAAAGACAAATTTAACTTAAAAAGCAAAGGAAGAATAAATTCATGTCAAAGATAATCGGTATTGATTTAGGTACGACAAACTCAGCAGTTGCTGTCCTTGAGGGTGGCGAACCAAAAATCATCACAAACCCAGACGGTGGTCGTACAACACCATCAGTTGTTTCATTTAAGAATGGCGAGAGCCAAGTTGGAGATGTTGCTAAGCGACAGGCTATTACAAATCCAGACACAGTTATCTCAATTAAGTCGCATATGGGAGAAGCTGGTTACAAAGTTAGTGCTGACGGTAAAGACTATACACCACAAGAAATTTCAGCAATGATTTTGCAATACATTAAAGGTTATGCTGAAGATTATTTAGGTGAAAAAGTTGACAAAGCTGTTATCACCGTACCGGCCTACTTTAATGATGCACAACGTCAAGCAACAAAAGACGCTGGTAAGATCGCTGGATTGGAAGTTGAACGTATTATTAACGAACCAACTGCAGCAGCTTTGGCATACGGCTTAGACAAGTTGGACAAGAATGAAAAGATTTTGGTTTATGATTTAGGTGGTGGTACATTTGATGTGTCTATCCTTGAATTAGGTGACGGTGTGTTTGAAGTTTTGTCAACCAATGGTGATACTCATCTTGGTGGTGATGACTTTGATAATGCAGTTATTGATTATCTTGCAGCACAGTTCAAATCTGATAATGGTGTTGATTTGAAGTCAGATAAGTTAGCATTGCAACGTTTGAAGGATGCTGCTGAATCAGCCAAGAAGACATTATCTTCAGCGACTGAAGCACAAATTGATTTGCCATTTATCGCATCAGGTGATCAAGGTCCTTTGCACTTGCAAACGTCATTGTCACGTGCTAAGTTTAATGAAATTACAGCTAGTTTGGTAAAGAAGGCTGAACAACCAGTTTTGAACGCATTAAAAGATGCAGGTTTGTCATTTTCAGATATCGATGAAGTTATTTTAAATGGTGGGTCAACACGTATTCCAGCTGTTCAAGATTCTGTTAAAAAGTTAACTGGTAAAGAACCTAACCATTCAATTAACCCCGATGAGGCAGTTGCTTTAGGTGCTGCTGTTCAAGGTGGTGTGATTACTGGTGATGTTAAGGATGTTGTCTTGTTAGATGTGACACCATTGTCACTTGGTATCGAAACAATGGGTGGTGTGTTCACAAAGTTAATCGACCGTAACACAACAATTCCAACATCAAAGTCTCAAGTATTCTCAACAGCTGCTGATAATCAGCCAGCTGTGGATATTCACGTGTTACAAGGTGAACGTTCAATGGCTACGGATAATAAGACACTTGGTCGTTTCCAATTGTCAGACATTCCTGCGGCACAACGTGGCGTACCACAAATTGAAGTAACATTTGATATTGACCGTAATGGTATTGTATCTGTTTCTGCTAAAGATTTAGGGACACAAAAAGAACAAAAAATCACTATCCAGGCCGCAGGCGGTTTGTCGGATGATGAAATTGAGCAAATGATGAATGATGCTAAGGCTAACGAAGAAGCTGATGCAAAAAAGAAAGAATCAGTTGATACACGTAACGAAGCTGATCAATTGATTTTCTCAACAGAAAAGACTTTGGAAGAAGTTGGCGATAAGTTGGGTGATGACGATAAGAAAGCCACACAAGAGGCATTAGAAGCTTTGAAAAAGTCTAAAGAAGATGCAGCAGCTGATGATGCTGACTTGACAGAGTTGAAGGCTAAGTCTGAAGAATTAGGTAAAGCAGCACAAGAATTGGCTATGAAATTGTATCAACAAGCAGCGCCACAAGAAGGTGCTGAAGGGGAAGCAAAGCCAGCCGATGATAACACTGTAGATGGTGATTTCGAAGAAGTTGATCCAGATAACAAAAAAGACTAATTTGATCTTTACTAATAAATATCAAGCGAACCGCATTCAATTGAGTGCGGTTCGTGTACATAATATTAAAAGGAGCGGGTAAGTGAATAATACAGAATTCTACGACCGTCTTGGTGTGGATAAAGGTGCCAGTCAAGATGATATTAAAAAAGCATACCGTAAACTATCAAAAAAATACCATCCAGATTTAAATCATGATGCTGGTGCTGAAGAGAAGTACAAAGAAGTACAAGAAGCTTTTGAAACTTTGGGTACTGAACAAAAACGGGCACAGTATGATCAATTTGGACCAGCAGGAGCTAATGGTGGCTTTGGTGGTCAAGGTGGGCCTGGTGGCTACCAGCAACAAGGTGGGTTTGGTGATTTTTCTGATTTGGGTGATATTTTCAGCCAAATGTTTGGTGGTGGTTTTGATCCAAATCGGCCACGAAAAGGGCAAGATTTACAGTACCGTATGCGTTTGAGCTTTGAAGAGGCCGTGTTTGGTAAGGAAGAAACTATCAAGTTTAATCGTGGCGATGGACCACATGAAATTAAAGTGACGGTGCCAGCTGGTGTTGAAACTGGGCAGCAGATGCGTTTGTCTGAACAAGGTGAGTCAGGCGCCAATGGTGGACCACGAGGCGATTTGTTTGTTGTATTCCAAGTTGCACCATCTAAGGACGGTTTTGAGCGTGAAGGCGCAGATATTTACCTTGAACAGGCGATTGATTTTGTTCAAGCTGCTTTAGGTACTGAAATGCAAGTGAAATCAGTTCATGGCGATGTTAATCTTAAAATTCCAGCTGGTACACAGACTGGTACACGTTTCCGTCTACGCGGCAAAGGGGCACCACGATTGCAAGGAACGGGTCATGGTGATCAATACGTTATTGTTAAATTGGCTGTACCAACAAAGCTGAATAGAGAGCAAAAGAAGGCGTTGGAAGCATATCAAGAAGCAACTGACGGTACAAAGAAGAAAAGTTTTTTTGATAAATTATAAGAAATACTCGTATGCTTAATGTGTATGACAAAAATCTGAAAGTTGGCTGTTTTTAACTTTCAGATTTTTTTTGTAAATTAAAAGACCCCATATGATGTAATTGGACTTTTAGAGTTGGCGTAAAGCGATCTTTAAAAGTTCAATTATTAGTACGGGATCTTTTTAACTCATGAATTATTGTTACGAAAGACTGATATTTAGTCAATATATTTTGTTTCGTCATCAACTTCCCAAGGTGCATTTAAATCAATATGATCATAGTATAAGTGGCCATGTAAATGATCAATTTCGTGCTGAAAGACAATCGCTGGATAATCTCGCAGTTTAATAACCTTTGTGTCACCATTTTCATTTTGATATCGCACTGTGATACGATCAGCGCGAGGAACGAATCCAGGAACATCCTCATCAACTGATAAGCAACCCTCACCGACATCTAATGCGCCACGTTTAACTGATTCAGAAATAATGAGAGGATTAAATATTGTGCCCTTGAAATAAGGCGTATCATCAGACTCGTGCGGATCTAGTGAAGGCACGAGTATGGCAGCCATACGCAATGACTGATCAACTTGTGGTGCAGCTAGACCTACGCCTGGTCGCAGGCCATATGTTTCATTTTGTGTTTCATCCTGTGAGACAACCAAGTAGGTCATCATATCTTTAGCCAATTGTGCGTGTTCGTCACTTAAAGGAAAAGGAACAGTGGCAGCAGTTTTTCGTAAAACGGGTGCACCATCTCGTGTAATTTTATCCATTGTAAATCGAATTGTCATGTTTTTTACCTCTTTATTAGTATATCAAACTGTACAACATGTTAAAATAGAATTATGAGTGAAAATTACATATTACCAATTGATGGCAATTGGACAGTAGATGATATTGTGAAAATATCCAACCTTGTAGATAGTGTTTTAGAAGTTTATGAAGCAGGTGTGCCAAAATCAAAGTTATTAGCAAGATACAATGAGTTTCGTGACGTGTTACCAGCTAAAAGCGAGCAAAAAAGATTTGACAAAGATTTTGAACGTCAAACTGGGCGTAGCATTTATAAAACTTTGAAATTGGCACAGAGCACAACAAAAGATAAGGTGCGGGGATGACTTTAAGTCAATTTGAAATACAAGATATTAATCAAACCGTTTTATTGTGGTTAGATGACGTCCGAAAAAGGACGTTAATTGCCATGCAACAACATGTGGATGTTGCGATAAAACACGATGCAAGAGATTTAGTGACAAATGTTGATCGAGATAACGAAAAATTTCTGAATGCTAAAATTAGATCGTATGATTCAACGGCAAGTATTGTTAGCGAAGAAGGTTTTGGTGATCACCAAAGTGATATGATAGGCAATGTGTGGTTTGTAGATCCCATCGATGGCACAATGAATTTTGTTAAAGAACAGGCAGATTTTGCAGTAATGGTCGCACTGTATATTGATAACGAGCCGATTTTGGGATGGATTTTAGATATTGTTAATAACGTGGTTTATCATGGCGGCCCACAAATTGGTGTCTTTGCTAATCAATTACGATTAGAACAGCCAAACAATGATGCATTAAGTGATGGGATTGTATTGTTAAGTGGGGCACGATTACTATATGGCATGTTTGGCTATGATAAAATTGCGAAAGCTGCTTTAGGTTATCGCGTTATTGGTGCTGCAGGACCATCATTTTTACGTGTGATTTCTGGTCAAGCTGTGGGTTATTCCTCTAAAATGATGCCGTGGGATTTTGCGGCGGGACAGGTTTTAGCAAAAACTTTAGGTTTATCTGTTTCAGATATTGACGGCAGACCACTAGATATGTTATCATCTAACATAGTATTAGTGGCTACAAATCGCGCGCATCGTGATATTTTAACGTTGCATCAAAGCTAGGGCACAACAGACCCTAGCTTTTGCTGTGAGATAAGTAGCATTAAATTAAAGGAGCACTAGGAAATTGGCAAATCGCGAAGATATTCGTAACATCGCTATCATTGCCCACGTCGATCACGGAAAGACGACGTTGGTTAATGAACTACTGAAGCAATCAGATACATTGGACTCACGCAAGGAATTGGGTGATCGTGCAATGGATACAAATGATATTGAAAAAGAACGTGGTATCACTATCTTGTCAAAAAACACAGCTGTTAAGGTTGGAGACAAGCAAATTAACATACTAGATACACCTGGACACGCTGACTTCGGTGGTGAAGTTGAACGTATCATGGGTATGGTTGATGGCGTATTATTAGTGGTTGATGCTTTCGAAGGCACAATGCCTCAAACACGTTTCGTGTTGAAAAAGGCGTTTGAACAACATTTGACACCAATCGTTATTGTTAACAAAGTTGATCGTCCGGGCGCACGTCCTGAAGAAGTTGTTGATGAAGTTTTGGATTTGTTTATTGAATTAGGCGCTGATGATGAGGGACTAGATTTCCCAGTTATTTTTGCTTCAGCTATGAATGGTACAGCATCGTTATCACCTGTTATTGCTGATCAAGCGCATTCGATGAAGCCAATTTTCGATGCTGTTTTCGATACAATTCCAGCACCAGTTGACAATTCAGATGAACCTTTGCAATTCCAAGTAGCGATGTTAGACTATAATGACTTCGTTGGTCGTATTGGTATTGGCCGTGTGAAGCGTGGTACAATCAAGATTGGTGATACTGTTGAAGTGTTAAAGCTTGATGGTGCTACACAAACTTTCCGTGTGACAAAGTTGGCAGGGTTCATTGGTTTGGACCAGGTTGATATTCAAGAAGCCAAAGCTGGTGACTTGATTGCTGTTTCTGGTATGGAAGATATTTCTGTTGGTGAAACAGTCGCTGATCCTGCTCATCCGGATCCTTTACCAATTTTGCGTATCGATGAACCAACTTTGCAAATGACTTTCCGTCAAAATGACAGTCCATTTGCTGGTCAAGAAGGTAAATTTGTTACTGCACGTCAAATTGAAGATCGTTTGCGCCGTGAATTGCATACTGATGTATCGTTGCGTGTTGAAGATACAGGCCAAGCTGGTGCTTGGTTAGTATCTGGACGTGGTGAATTACATTTGTCTATTTTGATCGAAACAATGCGTCGTGAAGGATTTGAATTACAAGCCTCTCGTCCTCAAGTTATCTATCGTGAAGTAGATGGTGCACAATCAGAACCATACGAATCAGTTCAAATTGATACGCCAGATGAATATTCATCAACTGTTATTGATTCTTTGAACCAACGTAAGGGTGAGATGATTAACATGGAATCTGTCGGAAATGGTCAAACACGTTTGACTTATATGGCACCTTCTCGTGGATTAATTGGTTACTCAACTGAATTTATGTCAGCAACACGTGGTTACGGTATCTTTAACCACACATATGCTGAATATCGTCCAGTAGTACGTAATTGGGAACCGGGACGTCGTAATGGTGCCTTAGTTTCAATTACTCAAGGAACAACAACTAACTATGCTATCATGGGTGTTGAAGACCGTGGACAAATGTTCATTGGTGCTGGTGTTGAAGTTTATGAGGGTATGATTGTTGGTATGAATGCACGTGACAATGATATTTCTGTTAACGTTACAAAGTTAAAGCCACAATCAAACGTTCGTTCATCAAACAAAGATCAGACTTCATCTATTAAGACACCACGTCTTATGAACCTTGAAGCATCTTTGGAATTCTTGAATGATGATGAATATGTTGAAGTAACACCTGAAAATGTTCGTATTCGTAAAGCGGTATTGAATACAGCAGAACGTGAAAAGTCTGCTAAACGTCGTAAGGCATCAACAAATTAATTAATAGTGACAGAAAATCTTACAAGATTTTCTATTACGGAGCTATGGCACAATCCGGTACTGCAACGGACTCGAAATCCGTCGAGCCGCTTTTGGCGGTGTGCGGGTTCGAATCCCGCTAGCTCCTTTATCATGTTTCATGGCGTTGCATAAGGTTGCAAAAACCTTGATGTAGCGCCTTTTCTTATGAAAAACGTTGCACTGTGTTTCATAGCATTTCACACAAAATGGTACTTTTTTAGGTACTTTTTACAACCAAGCGAGTAGGCAGTGTAACGGCGTTTAAGCCGTTTTTTATTTGCATAAAAGGTACAAAATAGCACATAAGTAACAACGTGGTACATATTGTTTTATCTTTTGATATAATAATGATATCAAAATAATGAGGTGTGATATGGAAATTGTGACTTACAACATAGATGAACAACAAGTAAAAACGTTTTTAACGCAACTACAAAATATTGCAACGGTTGCGCATGTCAATCTAGCCAATCAACAATTATCCGGTCGTGCTTTATCAGATATGCCAATGAACCAATCAAATAAAAATAGCGCGCTTGATGCAGTGGATAGGGTTATGGAGGCACGCGAAATTGTGGCCAAAGTTTATCAGGCCTTGAACTTTATGAATGACACCATCAATCGTGACATTATTAAGCTTAAATATTTATTTTGCCTAACCTACAAAGAAATAAGTGAACGGTTGGCACTTTCTGAATCAGGCATACGTAAAAGGATCAAAATTAACGCATTAAACGAGTTTGCGCTTGCCTATGGCATGTTCGAATAGGGACATGATTTAAATCATAAAGGTAGTGGATTAAAATCACATACCCCCATGATTTAAATAAAAACGTGGTTGTGCGGTCCCAGGTCAATAATTGTGGCCAAAAAGACCAGAACAATACTTATTATGATGATGAAAAAATGAGGTTATAGCGTGGCAGATAGTACAGATAAATTGTTAAGAAATTATTTTTCAGGTAGGTTGAAACTCATGGCTGAGATTGATACACGATACAAGCGAGATATTGCTGATATTACATTTTGTTTGTCAGTGCTTAAACCAGAACATCAGCAAGTGATCAAACGTTATTATAGTGATAAGTTCTTGACATGGGATGAACTATGCAATGAAGTGGGGATGAGTAACACATCTTTAAGAACATGGCGTAACGACTTTAAAAAGCTACTAGTCATGCTCTCACAACACGGGGATGAGTTTATCAGATTGAGACATGAAGCATTACAAGTGTAGTGCTCTTTTGTTTGTCATAATAAATACTCTCTAACATCAAGAATTAGACAATACATAAGAAGGGCAAGCATACAGCAAGAATAGCCTGTAATGTGGTTGAATTTGCGTGTTAAATGCAAAGTAGTGTATTTATACCATGAATAGCTAACAAAGCTTAAAAGAGATTTCAGAGAGTTAAAAAATGTGTTATTAATCAACAAGAATTATACATGTGAAGATTATTGTTATAAAAAGTTTAAGCAAGCTGTTGTCAAGCTGAATGTTTATTTTTGTGTGTTAATATTGATACATAGTGAGGAATAAAAAATGGGTACAATTATAGGCGAACGTCCATCAGTTTTAAAATCAAGTTTTGAAAATGAAAGGATTGAAAATCAGCAATATAAATTTAACGTTAAATTATCTATTAACTTCCCAGTATCTACTTTCAATTCAATAGTCCACTTTTTGGTTGTGTCGGGTGTTAATTTAACGAGAAGAGAAGAATATCACGTTACTTATACATTAGGAAAACCGCAAGATCCCAATCTTTCAGGTCAAGCAGATTATGAATTTGAAGTTGTTGTTGATGAGCAAGTTCTCAAATTAAAAAATTTATCTTTCGAAGCATCTAACACAAAAGATATAAAAAATAGTCCTGAGGGGTTCATTGAAGTAAAAGAGGGTGTTTTCTTTAATAATTCTCTCCCTATAAACCTCAGTCAGGAGTCTGAATAATCATGGCTGCTGGTCCGAGTAATGGTTTCACAAATATAGGTCAAGGCAATCAGATTGGTCAGGGATATCCAAGAGAATTAGTTGACGAAAAATTTATTTCTAAAGATGACTTTCATAATTTGGAGATGACTGTTCAAAAATTAGAAAACAATTTAAAAACGAGTCAGTTAGAGAATGACAATAAAACTTTAAAGCAAAAATTAGCTGCGGTTCAAGATCTTGGTAAATGGTCTATTACAACGATTATAGCGATTGTTGCGTTGGCTATTAATATCTTAAACCACCATTAATTTTTTTAGAATTAAGTGATGTTTTTTATTGCATATATAAAAATTAAAATGTTATTAATGACGCTCAATAACCACAATAAAAACCACGTCCTTTAAATAGAGCGTGGTTTTTTATCCTATAAATTTTTTATTTCCTTGCTCACTGAGAACAGTGGCATAATGTTGGTCCATCTCGTAAGCTTGTTTTTGTCTGCCAATGATCATTACTTTAACGAGGTTATACATCTTATTCGTTAAGCTATCGATATATGCTGCTTTATGAACATAGGTGTTCCAGTGCATCCCCTTAGGTTTGTCAGGCATGAAACCACCGAGTTCGCCACAAAGCAGTACACTGCATACTAATAATTCTTGTTGTGGATTTAATTCTCGCTTTGCTTTCATCACTATCCTATCATAGTGCATCAGCTTATAAAAAGGGTCACGATTAACTTTGTTGTCTTGTAATGAGTACTGTAACTTTGCACACTCACGGCAAGCCATAACCGACCTCACAACATATAGTGTGCCTTTGCGCTTATCACAGACAGGGCACACAAACCAATAACGTACACCGCCATAATTAGGGGATGTTGTGGTGAATTGTATTTTATGGCCATTGTACCTAATAATATCCTTAGCACTGCTAATAAGAAATACAAAATCTTTTATATTCAGTTGTTTATAATCTTTAATTGTACGCATATACTGTCTAAATCATTAAGCAAATTTTGTGACCTTTTGCAACCTTAATTGATTGTATATGTTTATTATACTTGATATGGCGAGCGTTACAAACGTTGTAACAGCGTGTAACTTTCGTTACAAAAAAAGTTACATTTTAATGGTCACAAAGTTACAAAAAAATCACATTTAGCGTTGCAAAAACGTTGCGTTTTGTTGCAGCTTTTTATTTTCGCCATAAGTGGAGAATTACTACAAAATACTACATGAAAAAACATCACAGATTATGTATTTATAACAAATAAATTACGACACAACAATTAAAAAAATTAAATACTAAGCTGATGTGAAGTGTAAATTACTTTCTGATGTAGCGAGTTGATGTCCAGTATCTAAATCAATAACGATTACTTTTAGAGGTGTTTTTGTACTTCCATTTTGTGGAGTTGCTATATTTAGACCAGCACTTACTGAGACACCACGATAGTCCTCATTTTCCACAATATATGAATCTTGCGTAGGGACGTTACCAGCAACATTTATTACACCGTTAAGTAAAAATTGAATAGTAAGTTTTTTATCCTTTTCATAAACTATTCCGGCGTTTAATTGTATGTTAACGGATGTGGTTGAATTTGTGTCAAAATTTATATTTTGAATAGGAGTAGCTGTATTAGGCATTGAGGCGTAAAAATAGTTTATTTCAACGGTATCAATCATTATTTGTTTCCTTTTCTATTTTATTAGGGTGGTTACCCGTATAGGCGTTATCTTTTACTTTTGGATCAATACTTGTTTCGTCATCGGGAGTCACTGTTTTGTTTCCGGTAAAAACACTTGGAGCAACAGAAATGTTGATATTACTGTTATTACTATTTGTGTTATTAAGTTGAGTACGAGCAGTCGGCGTAATTTTATCACCCTGAGAATTGATATGTTGATTTACTGAATTTTGCCATGATTCTAAATTATTAATGTATTGTGCTACCATGAAAGCCAAATAGACAACAGCAGTTATTACAGTAGCCAAAGACAGCGCATCGACCGAAGATAGTTTGAAAAATTTACCTACAATCCAGCTTAGAATCCATATGCTTAATTCTCTAATATATTTTAGCATAGTATTAAAATGATACCTTTCACGACGAATAATTGTTTTTTAAATGGTTTTCAAAAATTAAAAATTATGTCTACTCTTGATTTGTTATATATTCTTCAACACACCACTCTCAAGCGACATGGGGATACCAAAGTACGCCATGAAGTCATAGAGCTTGCTGTATCTGTCTGTGTTCTCGTCAAAGTAAAAGTCTGCCAGCATTTTAAATGCGTAAGCATTGGCGCTTATCTCTGCATCACTTTTGGCCAAAGGCGAGAACGCATAAGTTTTGTGTTGTTCGCCATTTAAAACATGCTGTAGCTCATGAAACTTGCGCAAAGGCAGTGAGAACTTGGTTTTAAAGTTTGGGTTGATGATTATAATGTTGTCAAACGGGGATGCGACGTCTGGATCATGGTCGTGGCCAGAAACCTCAATAACTTGTATTTGCTTGTCAGGTGTTCGCGTGGTGTTATATTTAGCGACAACGTCATCAAAATATTCGAGTGGGGAACTATAGTCTAGGTACTCATACATTTATTGTTTATCCTCACGCATAGTTCGAAGCATGGCGATAATAGCTTGTTTGTAGTCGTCTGACAACTCTTTACCCTCAAAAGACATGATTAGCTCATCATCTGACAAGTCAACTTGTTTCTTACTTTCATCCCCGCTATCAGACACATTGTGAGCCGTTTTCAGCGCGTTGTCTGTTTTACCCTGTAAATAGTCCACTGTGGTATCCAAAGCGTCAGCAATCAGAGAAAGCATAGCAAAAGAAGGCGTAAAGACGTCTGTTTCAATTTTAGCTATGCTTCCACGGGAAGAATTAATTAAGTCAGCTAATCCACTTTGGGTTAGCTTTTTTTGTTGTCTAGCTGATTTAATTCTTTCAGATGTTAGGGACATAATTTTTCTCCGAGATATTAAGGAACTTTAAAAATAGTTAAGGAAATCTAAATGCAGTTGTTCACTAAAGGAACAATAGATATACTTTAGATATTGAATGTTCATTTAAGGAACAAATATAAAAATAAGTTCCTTATATATACATATCATACCAGACAAGCAAAGACATTTAAAGACAAGAAAGGGCATTAAAACATGGAATTAGTATATTACAAAGGTTTGCAAGATGAGCCATACACAACAGTAGATGTTATCTGTGATTTTACAGATGTTACAAGACACGCGGTTATGGTTTTGATTAATCGTTACAAAAAGGACTTATCAGATTTAGGGGTTTTGTCATTTGAAATGACGAAACCTAGTCAAGGGAGCAATGGTGGACGACCTAAAAAGATATATCACTTAAACGAACAGCAAGCGACATTTTTAATCACGTTGCTTGATAACACGTTAAAGGTTAAAGAATTTAAGAAGTTGTTAGTTAAGAGTTTTTATCAAATTAAATCAGAACTTGACGAACGCAAGATACACCGACAAGTGAACAAGGTCATGAACATTGGTTTTGGGGATGTGATCAAAGCGCATTATCCAGACAGCAAACACGCCTACAGCAACTTTCACAGATTGGCTTATAAATACGCTCTGGGTGTCACACCTAAGCAGATTAAAGACCAACGGCACACAGAGGACCCGCAGAGTGCGCTCACATCAGACGAGAGCGCAAGGTTAGAACGTGCTAAACAACAAATATCATTGTTCATTCAAGACGGCTATGACTATGAGGACATTAAAACTAAGCTATTTGCTGATATTTAAAGGGTGTCACTAAAAATGACACCCTTAATACAATAAAACACATCCCCTAGTTAGAGGATGTGTCGGTGTTCTTACGTTGTGATTTGATATAAGATACAAATTTTTTAATTTCTGTAAATTCATCAGGGGTTACGCCATAAATAATCATATTAGTATTGAATAGTTTTGGTTCTTTCGGACCATTAAGTATTATGTCTTCAGAAAGATCAGTAATAAATTGAAATTCACTTTCACTCAAATATTTCGAATTAAAGCCCAAATCTTTTTTATTATTTATATAGGTTATTTTGTTATCAATCGCTAAATATGCAGGCTCTTCATCTGTTTTACCTTCTAAATAGTCTACGGTGGTATCTAAAACATCAGCAATCAATGAGAGCATGGCAAAAGACGGCTTATTTCTATCAGTCTCATAGTTAGCGATTGCCATGCGGGAAGCATTTATTATTTTAGCTAAATCACTTTGTGTTAGTTGTTTTTGTTTGCGTAACTCTTTTATACGGTCTGCGGTTATGGACATAATAAATACCTCGCTTAAATATTAATATTTTTTAAAGACCTTAATTAAAAATAAAACTACGTTAAGAAAGTCTAAATCATATTGTTTATTAACTAATCATTGTTTATAGTTTAAATATTGAATGTTTATTAAGTAAACAAATAGAAACATTGATGATTAGTATATACACATATCATATCAGACAATACAAGGTAATGAAAGGCAAACAGAGTTAATGCGTGCAAGAGTGAGTCACGTTAAAAGCAACGATACAGGAGAAATAAGATGAATAATCAAAATGTATGGACATTTGAACCAAGTACCAATAAAAGATATCCAGTGCGAACGTTGATTGAGAGTGGTGAACTATGGTTAAACGCAAAAGATGTTACAGGAGCATTGAATTATTATAATACAGCGCAAGCGTTGGACATGCATGTTGAAAGCCGTAATATCAATACATTCACGTTCCTATCTGTCAAAAATACAGGAAGAAATCAATTCAAACGTGACATGTTGGCTGTTAATGAAGCTGGTTTGTATGAGTTAATTATTGGCAGTCACAAACCTAATGCACGACTATTTAAAAATTGGGTTACTAGTGAGGTATTACCAGCAATCATGCGGACAGGACAATATGAAACAAGTAAAAGCAATGTACAAGACTTGTTAAATAACGCTTTTAGTGCAAATGATGAGACAGCTAGCATTATGAAATATCAAGCTAAAACATTCAAACGCAGTCCAAACAACGAACAACCGTCATTATCAGAACAGTTAAAACAATTTGAAGAATTTAAAGCATTTCAACAAATTAATGGTTGGCAGTAAGAGGAGAAATGAGATGAATTTAATGATGTGGATAGGCGAAGTTATAACGCTTATGTTATTGCTAGGTGGCGCATTCATCACAGGGCTAGCGTTTGGCCAAGATAACAGTAAATGCAAACATGAGAGGAAAGTAAGATGAATATTTATATCAAAACATTACAACAACTTTTTGAAACACTGCCAGCCATTGCAGACAGTGAGGGGATGTTACAACATCAGCAAGCACAGGCGGATATTATGACAGCCTATGAGCATTTAGACAGAGCAGTAACCCGTTTAGTTGTTGAGCGTGCCTAATGGTCATTACAACGCAAACAGGGCGGACCTATCGTATTGAGAAGTCAGGCTATACAGGTGTTGGTATTTATCTATTGAGAGCGTGGCAGTATCACAATGGCATACGAACAAGTGAACATCTTGTGATTGATATTGTCGATAAGGCAAACGAACGACGGCGCATTTTAGGTAAGGCACAAGTAATACAGAGAGAAGGCAAAAAATGACAGTTACTAATGATGAACTCATGGCAGAAGTACAAGCCGTTAAAACTCAGTTAAGCAATCAACATCATGTCTGGAAACGAGCGGAACACGTGGCCAAACATTTTGATGTGAGTTTAGGCACAGTCAAAAGTTGGAAGCAGCAAGGACTAATCACACCATACAAGCATCAGAATACGGTTATTTATGACCTAACAGCCATTGAACGAGATGTATTTCAAGTACAAAACTAAGAAAGGACAGCAAAGCATGAAAAAGGGCATAAAAAAAGCTATCACATCCCCGACCAAGGAAACAGTGATAACCGACCACAAACACCCATATTATGGCTTTTGCTATACACATTTTACCATGAACAACCAACATCATGCAGAATTTATGATCAATAACGAAAACATAGCTTATATTAATTCGTTATCAACACCAGATAAACCATTTTTAATTTTAGATAGGCAGACCAACACAGCACAAATTACACCAATATTCAGAGATTTTCTTAATGAACGTGAGGCAAAAAAATGACTGAGGAAGTATTATCAAGCATTGAGCAACAAATACTTAACACATTGCCAGCAGGACGCGCACAAGCCATTACATTGGAAAAGTTAGCTTACTTATTGCGTATCAATAAAAAGCGCGTGAGCACGATTGTGGCCAACTTGCGTAAACGTGGGTATTTGATTGGTAGTAATCGACAAACACACGGTGGCATGTATCTCATTGTGACCAGTAATGAGTTTTGGGAAACAGTCAACACGTTACAAAAGAGTGTGAATAGTCAGCAAGAAATTATTAATGCCTTGTTACAGCATGAAGAACGGTTTGCGAGGATGTGATGATAGTGAATAAGTGGAACCATATCATACAATACCAACAAGCAGGCGCCTATGTTTTCATGGCGTTACCCAATCAGAAGCATAATGGCGTGGCGGGTGGCTATCACAACAGTTTTAACAACGGGGATGAGCTACAAGCATGGCTCACACAACATCCAGAGTATCGAAATGGCAATGTGGGTATTGATTTATCAAAAAGTAATCTTGTGATTGTTGATATTGATAAGCACAAACACAATGGCTTGAAAAGTATTGGGGCATGGTTTAAGGCGCATGACATTAACCCAGAGACTATCCAAGATACTTATGTTGAACGGACAGCCACAGGAGGGCTACACGCCTTTTATCTCATTCCCAATGGCCAAAGTAAGCCTAAGAATGTCATTAATGTGATCAATGGTGTGGATGTGTTATCAGAAACAGCAATCACGGTAGCACCGACTGTGATTGATAATGAAGCCTACCGAGCAGTGACAGCATTTGAAACGATACAGCAAGCCCCAGAGTGGGTGTACAAGCTATCTGAGTATCAAAATAAAAGCACACCAAGTAACCAACGTACGAGCAGATACAGCAATGTAGCGCGCTGGTTAATGGTTAAAAATGGCTTTGATGAGGGACAACGTAATGATCAGGCTATGAGTTTGGCGGGTTACTTGTTAACAATCGATATGGACCCACAAAGTACACTAGACATCTTAGAAATGGCTAATGATAAAAGTATCGTGCCTTTGAGCCATGAAGAATTACACCGCACGTATAAGAGTGCCTATAAACGAGAATATAACAAAAGAGTGAGGATGAACCAGTATGGCAGATGATATGAAACAACTACCACCACGACAAAGTACACCTGATTGGCTAAATATTGATGAAAATGGCAACGTTAAGGGCATTGATGTTTTGAAATTAAGTGAAGTGATTATTAAAGATACGCCAGTGGTTGGCGTGCCCTTTAACAGTGCGATTAGATACTACAAATACAACAAAGTTGCATGGGAAAACGTGACTGAAAAGTCAGCAAGAGCTTATATTGAGCGTGAAGCATTGGAAAAGCTCAAGCGTTATGGCGCATATAACGTTAAACGGATGCAGGATGTGAGTAAAACAACGCTTATTCAAACAATCAGTGACCGCAACCCATTTGAAAATCAGCACACAGGCATTCTAGCTTTTGGAAATGGGACGTATGACATTGACACAGGCCATATCATGCCTAATCAACCGAATAATTACCTGGTAAATGGTCATCACATTTCACTAGATACCGATGGTAAAGCACCAAATATTGAAGCATGGGGTAGTTATTTGTTTGAAAATTCATGGCAATTTGTTAAAGAGCTGTTAGGTTATGCTTTCATCCCCGAATACAAGACATTCAATACCATTGCTGTGATTGTTGATGAGATGGGTGGGACAGGTAAAAGTTACTTTTTTGCCACGATAGTTAATGTGTTATTAGGCGCCAAAAATATTGTTTCAAAAGACATGGATACCATAGCAGGCAGTAACGGTAAGAGTGCGAGATTTGGCCTGTCTGGTTTGTTTGAAAAGTTGAGTAATATCCATCTTGATTTACCAGATACGCGTATTGAAGTACCAGACACATTACGAAGTTTATCAGGTGGCGACAAGATAGACGTTGAAGCTAAGAATGCAGATAGTATGAGCTTAACGTTTTATGCCCTACTGTTATTTGGTGCAAATCAAACACCTAATATTGCGGTTAATGTGGCGTTGTCACAGCGGATTAAGATTATTCCAGTCACAGCACCCAGAGTACGTGAACGGCCACAGGAGCAAGCCAAACGCGCTATGCTATGGGATGAAAAAGAAGCTGTTAAGGAAATTGGGGCGTTTGCTTATAAGGTATTAGACGCCTATCAACAAGCCAAGCAACGGGGGATGTTTTCAATCAATGAAGAAGTTGAAGAAGCAACTAGAGAATGGTTAGAGCGCCAAGACTTAGTAACGACATTTTTGAAAGACGTCAGCCGTGATGTGGATGATGTATATAGTGGTGGCGCTAGTCTTGCGCAAACATGGGATGTCTTTCAATTATGGTTAACCGATAATGGCATACACAGTAAGTTACAACGTAAGCAGTTTAATAGCAAAATTGAGCAACTAGGATATACCAAGATTAAGACACGAAGCCACCAATCAGCCAAGATGACAGATAACCCTGTATGGAGTTGGGATGGTTTAGATTTACAGACTTACTTTGAATAATACAAAAAATAATGTACCAAGAATGTGCCTTGAATGTGCCAATAAATAAATCTTGTAACCGTTGGGGCGCAAGGCTTTAACCCCTTGTTCCATTTGTTCCAATACTTTTCATAAAAAAAAGTAAAAGAGCTATATAAGGTATGTAGTGTGAAAAAAAGTTGGCACATTTGGCACAAAAAATAAAAGTCAGTCATATCAAGGGTTACAGACGATGAAAGCGTAAAAATAGTGGCACATTCAAGGGGCACTTTTTGGTACAGTTATCAAAAACAACAAAAAAGGAGCAATTTATGACCGAATTAACAGATTATCAACGTGGACTTATTGACGGTTTTGTTAGTGGCTTAAAACCACAACGCAAGATAACGAATAATGCAAGACACGCTTACAATATCAAACACGATTTTGAAGCATTACTAAGAATGAATAATGAACCAGCGTATATCAGTCAAGAATTTGCCGAACAGTTACTTAAAAGCCATGGTTTTCAAGTTAAGCATCACTACACTAATATCAATAACAGTATGGCCACGGAAGATACACGCAGACGATTGGATAAATCAGAAAATGGCATAATCGTCATGCTTGATTGGAGTGACAATACGATTAATTAATTGAGAGGTGCAGCAGACACATTTACATAGAAAGGAGCAATACATGACAGCAAATAATACGCATCCCCAGTTATGGCCAAAGTGGCTAAAGCGTAGCCAAGCACATCAATATGTCAGTGTGGCAGACAATACGTTTATTAAAAGATATGTTGAGACGGGCAAGGTAAAAGCTTATCCAACCGAGCACGGCCTACGATATGATCGTGATGAAATAGATGAAGCCGTGAGGCATTATTATGACTAGGAGAGTTTAAGAAAGCGTTAAGCATAGCAAGTTAGCTATAACAGTGTGAAATAATGAAAGCGTGTGAACTTGTAAAAGACCATGCTTTTTTATTTATCCCTGTACATAGCCTACTCGCTTAAATACAAAGGGGTATGACATCATGAACTTGCAACAAGTAAATACAGCCAAAGGTAAATTTTGGGAAATAAACGGGTACTTGATTAATCATGATCAGAAAGTAAGAGTTAAAAAGCGTGGTTTTGAGAGTAAACGTAGTGCGCAACAATGGTTTAATAACGAGAGTGTGTTATTTGACAATGGCGAAAGTAGATACAACAAAAAAACAACCCCAAACGTGATGACCGTTAAAGAGTTGTATGATATGTGGCTTGAAACGTATCAGCATACTGTGGAAGAAAGCACATTGAACAGGACAATGATTGTGTTCAAAACACACATTATCTCTCAATGGGGCGACACACTGGTAACTGATATTACGCCAATTAAATTACAAAGATATCTTAACACATTGCAGGGTAAGTTATTACGATACAGAAAAGTAGCGGGATATTTTAGGCGCTTGTTAAATCTTGCAGTGCGGATGGACATGATACCAATAGATCCATTTACTAAAATAGAAATGCCAAAGGAACGCAGACAGCTCAATAAACTTAAGCAATTCATGGATGTTGACGAGTTTAAAGCCTTTGTTGATGTTTTGGATAGTCAGTATAAATACATCAACCAGCAAGCGTATACGTTGCTTAGATTAGGTGCATTCACGGGGATGCGAACTGAAGAACTGCTAGCGTTGGAATGGCAACATGTGGACTTTGATAATGGGTATATTAATATTGTTCAGGCATTGGGACGTGGTTTAAATGGCAGTACCTACATCAAAGCGCCTAAAAGCCGTACAAGCAGGCGTACGCTTAAAATAGATAACAAGATGTTGGCAGTATTGTCTGAATGGTATCAGGTCACAACGTACAACAAAACAAGTGATTATGTCTTTCAAAACGAGGGGCATACTTTACAAACGATCAGACCTAATAAATGGTTACGTGGCGTGAGTGAAAAATATGGTGTCGCGGTTGGGCTATCTATGCACAAATTACGTCACACATGGGCAACTTTAGCGATTGACCAAGGCGCAAATATTAAACAAGTACAAACTTACTTAGGCCATGCAGATGTATCTATGACACTTAATATTTATAGTGATATAACCAAACGTGCCAGTGATGAAACTGGTAGTGTATTATCTAATTTAATTGATTAATGGTACTAAATATAGTACAAAACGCTGTGAACCTTGATATAAGTGAGCTGTTGCGAGTCCCGCTAGCTCCTTATTGGCTGTTCTATCAACAATGTTGGTGGGACAGCCTTTTTGTTTGCAATCGCTGGTATGACTGGGTTTTTGTCGTGTTTAAAACAAGTATGAACAGGTACTAACCATGATGAATAGGTAAAAAAAATAGCACTCAGTGCTACAAATTTGCTACAAATTGCTCAACAGTTTAATCGTTTTATTTGTTTCAATATGACGCTTCTTTTGAAGCAAGTGAGCGTACACGCTTAATGTAATATTGACATCAGAATGCCCCAAGCGTTCACTAACATATTGAATGGCAATATCATTAGCAAGTAGGTAACTTGCGTGAGTGTGGCGAAGTCCATGAAAGGTAATTATTTTACAGTCACCTTTGTCTAAATAGCGCGCTAGTTGCTTGTTTGCGCCCTCGTTGGTTGGTGGTATGTCATTATTGCCCTCAAACGCATATCGTGACCCAAATGACCAAGTAACAGCCTTATTCATAAATTCTAGGGGCATATCAACCACACGATTTGATGATTTAGTTTTTGTGACTTTAAACGCACGATCATCAGCTTGCCAAGCCTTATTAATTGAGATGGTGTTATTGATGAAATCAAAGTCATCTTTAGTTAATCCAGCCACTTCTGAATATCTTGCACCAGAATAAATAGCTGTTAGAATCATGTGGCTTGTTGTCGCTTCATTATCTGCCAACGTTTTTATCAGGTATTCTAATTCATTGTTTTCTAAAAATTTCAAGCTTTTATCTTTGCTTGCTTTGGCGGAATGGGTTTTAATATTTCTTGAAAAATCTTTAACTATGTAATCTTCATCTACAGCATATTTAACGAAGGCACTAATCATGTTTTTGACATGTGATACGGAAGAAAGAACATGATCTTTTCCATAGTCGTTAATGAGCTGTTGAAACATCATGGATGTTATTTCTGCTAGTTTTACATTTGGCCAATAATGGCGCATGACAGTTAGGGTAGTGATGTACCATGTTTTACTTCTGGTTTCTAAATGTGGCTCTTTAAATATTAAGTACCATTCTTCAAACATATCGATAATTAATCCATTACTTTGTGATAGTGTATTACTTATCTTTTTGCTTTCTGCTTCGGTAGCCCAAATATTAGCCTCTGTTTTTGTTTTGAAACCGGATTTTGTTTTCTTTCTGTATTCGCCTTGATAGGGAATAGAAAACTGCCACCAATGCCTATTAAAAACATTTCAACGACTTTTCTTTATTTCTTCATGCAACAATTTCAACTCTAATTTAATATCTTTTAATTCATGTTGTAACTCGTTATTTTCTTTATTCGACTTTTCGTCAACAAAGAACGCCGTTACGGTGCTTGTCACGCTACCAATTAATCCAATACCTAATATCATTAACACAACCGCTATGAGCCTGCCAACTTCTGTGTGTGGTGAAATATCCCCATATCCAACGGTTGTGGTAGTAGAGATAGCCCACCATAACGAGTTCATATAGTTAACGCTTTCAGCAACTGAATATATTTCAGCGGCTATTAATATCAGAACGACGGTTGTTATGATTAAATAAATGAATCCGTTTGTCTCAAAGAAACGCTTGATACTTTTTTGTATTTTTCCGGTGAAACCAACGATTCTAATTAAACGTAACAATTTTATCATGCGTAGTACTCTGAACGCTCTGAAAAAATAAAATATAGAGTCGAATGGAATAATTGCCAACAGATCGAATATATTTTCTTTGAAAAAACGTTTTTTATTTTTAGTTCTAACAAGTCGCACAATGTAATCTATCCAGAAAAATGCTAATATTCCTTTATCTGCATAATTGTATGGCGAGCTGTTAATACTGATGACATTAGATATATCAAGCAGTGCTAAAATGATGGATGAAACAGATAAAATCAGAATTGACGCATAGTATAATTTGTTCATTATTATTATTATTTCGCTGAAGTAGTTTAAGCGTGGATACTAGCACGTATATGTACGCCCCTCAAAAAGGGCCTTTAGTATTTATTGAACTTGCCAATGGTAACCAGCAGGTAGTGAACCGCCTGAAGCAATTCGTGTTGAATGACCTTTTCTCGTTTGCCAGTCAAAGCCATCTTGAATAGCCCACTTGTATGCACCTGTACTATTAACACTGCCATCTGGAGCTGATAGCGTGGGATTTGGCACCACATTGGATTGGTTTTGCTGCTGTTGCGCGGTTGCATTAGCAACATCTTTTGCGCGTGATTCAGCAAGTGATGATTCGGAAAGCGATGATTCACTGGCAGCCGATTCGCTTGATTCACGAGCGGCACTTTCAGATGAGGCTTTTACTATTGCCTCTGAACTTGCTTGTTTAGCTGCTGCCTTATCTTCTTGCAGTGTCTTTGCTTTGTTTAATGTATTTCTGGCTGTACCGTTTGAATAATCAATAATTGCATTAGGACTATCGTTATTTATATAAACAACTGTCGCATCGCCGTTTCCTTTTTCTTCACGGTATGAGTTTAGATTGATTTTGACCTTTTCGCCATTGTCTTTGTACCCAACATAGGCTAAACGAACTTGTCGAGGTAACAGTTCATTATTGCGATACATTGGTGTTACTTGGTAATCGAGCCGATAGCTTTTGTTTTTCTTCAACCAACTTGCAAGATGGTTTTCATAATAAAGCATGCTTTTCTTATTTGAAGCATTCGTACTTTTTAGCGCACCAGCGTTTAAATAGGCTGTTTCAGGCACTAAGTTTTTTGCTTCATCGTTCAAGCCGCTAAATTGATAACCTACAAGATGACCACGATTGAACAACCATTCTTTACTAATTTTACCGTTACTTTTTTCGTATTTGAAGCGATAGTTATGCCAACCGGCAGGGTCATAGTCTAAACGCTGTGCACGTTTTGCAGTTGGTTTTTCAGCGTATGAAAGTTGAATATGAACATCAGTTGCACGATGATGTTCATCATTGTCTTTCAATAGCAATTGTTTAGATTTACTAAAATCAATTGGATGCTGTGCTATATTTGTTAGGCTAGTATCACGATAGCTTTTAGCTGCAGAAATACTATCAGTACTTAAAATGCCGACGGCACCTGATACAATAGATACTAACAACACTTTTTTCAATAATTTGAACATATATTTTATTCTCCCAAACTTTTTAACGTGAACGTTTGGCACGTGATTGACTAAAAGGAGATAGATTTTGAATAGTCTAACCAAACTTGCCGCACTAAATGGGCCATAGACAGTGACCAGCCTAGCGTGAACGTAACGGCTATGTAATTTGGTATATAGTCTTCGTCAATACTTTCAAAGAATAAACGTATAGCAAATAAGTGCACATTCTGCTCTTCTACCTGCTTAGCCAGAGGCCGCATTGATTCTAAAATGTTTTTATTAGGATACGTGAATGATGGATAGTTTTGAATACGATTAATCTTATGCGCTCAATAATTCAAGTATGATGCGTTGGTATTTGTCAGATATTGGTCTACCATCGAAAGCTAACATGTATTTAACAAGTACGAAACTTTCATACAGATTAATTCTTGTAAGTTAGTTATATATTTTAAACAAGCAAAAGGCAGTTGTACACTATCATTTTGAGCGGATTGATTAAGAGGAACTTACTTTATTTATGCTTCTTTACTATGTAATTTTAGTATGAAACTATCATATTGTAAAGTACTATTTTTTAAGACAATGTGGCAATCGTTGTGCCAAAAATCGTGGGTAATCCAATCAGAAAGTACAACTATAATTATGTTTATCTGGGTTAACAGATTTAGCCGATATGAAGTTGACAGGAATGTGAAAACATTCAGCGCACCGTTTGATGTTGTTGACCCTATTTACCAAGAAAATGTACACTGAAAAATACAGTATCAATTAAAAAAATAGCCTATTATTTTCAGTTATGGTTTTTATATTGTACTAAAATTCAGAAGCAGACTATAAGCAATCAGCAAACAATTGTGCATTTATAATGTCTTTATCGTATAATGTAGTTCGGAGGTAATATATTATGATTGCATTACATGTTTTCTTTGGCATAATGATATTAATTGGTGTCATTATGACTGCAGTATCTTTTCAAGGTGACACTGACAAGTTGACAAACTTGCAAAAGTTTTCTTTGGTGTTCACAACATCAGCTATTGGGTTGACGGTAATTGCCGTTATAGCAATATCTAGTTCGATTTATATCGGAGTGGCCATGTTAGTTGCATTGGCTCTCTATGAGTATTTTGCATTTTTGCGTAAAGCTAATTAAAAATAAATACGGGACTAACAAGCTCAGCCTATTAAAAACGGTTGGGCTTTTTGTATATCTAATGTTTAAGGAGAATGATATGCAGCAGGGACATCCAAGATACAAGCTACCAGACATGAGACGTGTGGGTACAATAGATGTAAAATTGCTTAGCAAATACTGAAAGAAGGTGTCATAAATGACATGAAGAAGTCCTTGTCGATGTTTCAATATGACGTTTTTTTAAGCAAGTGAACAGACATACTTAATGTGATGTACACATTAGAACAAACAACGGACATATTATTAGTCAAGCCATAACTAATTGTTGTTATTTTAGTTGTCCTGTCTATACAACATAATTGTATGAAATGTGTTGACAAGTGTATATATAAATTATATAATTTTATAGTTATATAAAAAGCTTACAAAAAGTAAGTGAAAACAGAAGGATATTATGAAGTACAAAAAGACAATCATTACAATTGCGGCAGCAGCTACCATATCATTTGGCGCAGGTGCAGTCCTTGCTGATAGTGGTGCATGGATTGGCACGCCCAACCTAGCCCATACACGCAGTATTATCGACCAATTAGGCGACAAGCTGACGTCGCAATCTCATACGATTTCTACATTGAGCCAGCAAAGCAGCACTTATCAGAGCCAGTTGACAGACGCAAAAGGTAATTTGATGTCATTGCAGAATCAAGTAGCTGATTTGCAGAATCAATTAACGAACGCCAATGCCTCTTTCCAGACACAATTGCAACAGAAGATTGATGAAATTAATCAAAAAATAGCTGAAGGTAATCAAAAGGTTGCGGATAAGCAAAAAGAATTAGATGGCGTGCAATCACAATTACTTGCTGCTAATTCAAAAGCTTCAAATTTGCAGCAACAATTAAATGATTTGCAAAAGCAATCAAATGATTCAGCAAACAAGAATTCTGATCTGCAAAAGCAATTAGATAATGCATTGCAAGATGCTAAAAATACAGAATCACATGCACAAAATGTTCTAAATCAACATCAATAATTAAGAAGCTAATATTTAGCATAATTTAAAACCGAGCCATGAAGTGAACCCCCAAAAAGTGCTCGTTTTTTTTGTACATAAAATTCACTTCATTCATTGACAGGTATAAATAAACGTGTTGTAATTATTGTATTGATAGGATCAATTAGGATTAGGGATGTGCTTAGCTTCGGTGTTCATATGCCAATTTTGGTTGGTCACATGACAAGACTCTTTTTTTTGCAACAAAAAATAGTCAAAAGTTAGTGATAAATAAATTTTAAATGGAAGCACATAAAAATGTTTATAAAGAAATTTTTTGATTTTATAAAAAAGTCACCATTGAAAGTAAAGAACAACTATTATTTTCAGAATAGCGGGCTAGAAAAAGTACAAACAATAGGTATTATTGGCGATAGTGTCTCTTTTGGTTTGAAAGCAAAAGTTAATTACGGCCAATATTTGCAGAAGGCAACGGGGGGCACAGTTCAAAATTTAGCCCGGTCGGGTGCCCATTTATCTGATAATGGTCAGAAAAGTATTTTTCAACAATCACAGCGTTTGAATCAATCTGATTTATATATTTTACAAGGCACGGATGATGATTGGTTGGCTAATGTACCAATAGGCAATAAAGAGGATAATGAAAAAAAGTCCTATATCGGGGCTTTTTATCAAACGGTATTTCAGTTACAACAACGCAATCCAATGGCCAAAATCATTATTGTCACAACAACTTACCAAACACCTATGTGGGGTAGTATTGTGAGGCGTACAGATAGCACAAAAAATACCTTAGGACATTCTTTACATGACTATATGACGGCACAAGTGAAAGCATGTGAAGATTTAAAATTACCGTATGTTAACTTGATGCGTCGGGTATTATTTGACCCTAATAAACAATTATTTCGCGAAAAATATATGCCAGATGGCTTGCATCCAAATGAAAAAGGGCACCAAATTATTGCTCGTGAAATTGCCATAGTGTATAAAAATAATTTTAAACAATAAAAAAACACTTAGATTAATGGAGAAAAAGTTCATCTCTTAATTAAACTAAGTGTTTATTTTGTTTAGTATTCAAATACAACGCGAACGCCTTCGGGAATTGTGAAATCTTTTTGTAGTAGTGACAATTCACCAGATACATTATCACGTGCGTATAATGATACATTATCAGTATCTTGGTTAGCTACAACCAAGAATTTTTGATTAATATCCCAATTCATATCACGGGGAAATTCGCCCTCAGTACTGATTAATTGAATACGTTCAATTTCAGATCCTTCATTACTGATCTTAAAGACAGCAATTGAATTATGACCGCGATTTGAAGCATAAACAAATTGGCCATCATCACTTAACCGTAAGGCAGCTGAACCATTATGTTCTGTCCAATCGTTTGGAATAGTCGACGCAGTCATAACGTGTTCAAATGAACCATCTTCGGTATTATATTTTAAAACGCTGAGTAAGCTAGATAATTCACCGAGCAAGTAAGCATATTGCCCATCTGGTGAGAATCTTATGTGACGTGGACCAAAACCTGCCTCTGTACGGAAGCGAGAAGTTTCACTGAAGGTACCATTATCCTGAATATCAAAGGTAATAACTTCATCTGTTCCAAGATCAATAGCAACGAGGCGATTGTCAGGTGTGAGGTTAGCAAAATGAATATGTGATGTACTCTGTTCAGGGCGAGGACCTGAACCGGTATTTTGCCAAGTGTCAACGAGTGTTAAATTACCATCAGGCTGAATGCTATATGATTCAACGGTGCCACGGTGATAGTAGCCGGCAAAAATTAATTGTCGGGCTTCATCAACACCGATATAGGCTGGTGCAGATCCTTCACTTAACTGTGAATCAATTTCAGCGAGGGGGCGTACTGAATTATCTAATGTGACAATGCCACCTTGACCATCCCGATTTTCAACAGCATAGACTTTATTAGCTTTAGAGATTGCTAGATAAGTTGGATTTGTCAACTCACCAATGAAGGTAGCGTTTTGTAGTTGCTGAGCGTCTGTATCTAACTCAGCCTCATACAGTCCTTGTGAAATACGTTTTGTGTATGTACCAAATAAAATTTTATATATCGCCATTTTTTTGTCTCCTCAATTAACTCATTATATCATACCATAAATGTAAGGGTTTTCACAAGTTGAGAATCAAGCTTAAATTAAGTATAATATAATAAACGAACATATGTTCAAGAGAGGTTGTTATGAAATTTATCCATGCAGCAGATATTCATTTAGGAAATCCATTTATTGGATTAGATCAAACATTGCCTAATCGACTAAAAAAAATCGTTCATCAGTCAACAATAACGGCGTTTACAGATCTTATTAGCTCAGCAATTACCGAAGAAGTTGATTTTTTGGTACTTCCTGGTGATTTATATAGTGCCACTAAAAATAGCCCTCAAATTCAAAATATTGTTAGTCATCAATTTGAACGTTTGAATGTTGTTGGTATACCAGTATATTTAAGCTTTGGGAATCATGATTTTGAAGCTGATAAGCAAAGTCATTTACCTTGGCCAAAAAATGTGCATGTTTTTGGCCAAAAGGTTGAAACAAAATATTTGACGCTTGACACAGGTGAAAAAATTGCTCTGACTGGGTTTAGCTATCAAACGCAACGTCAGCCAAAAAAAGTAATTGACGATTTTCCGATAAAATCTCAGTTAGCAGATTATCACATTGGTTTATACCATGGGTCACCGGGTATTGATGGTGAGCCATATGCACCATTTAGTGTCAGTGACATGTTGAAAAAAAATTATGACTATTGGGCTTTGGGACATATTCATATACGCCAAACTTTGAATAATCAGCCATTTATTGGTTATTCGGGTGTTTTACAAGGCCTTAATCGTAAGGAAACTGGAGCGAAAGGGTATTACTTGGTAAAAAGCAGTAATCACCTATTAATACCAACATTTCATGAAGTTTCGCCGATTATCTGGGAAGAATTAATTTTGCCAGCAGTTAAAGATGAACTTGATTTAACGAACCAAATATTGCACGATATTCCTAAGAAAACAACTTTTTTATCGATTAAAATCACCTCAAAAATAGATGAAATACTGAGTCAGCAGTTAGCGAGTGGGACAACGTTGGAGAAAGTACGAGAAAAATCGCCAGAAAATTTATGGCTAATAAATTTAACAACGACTCATGACATGTCTACATTACTGGCTGCGGATAACATTGATCAAAAATATTGGTCTGAATCGTTGGAAACAGTTTTTTCTGACTTTGTTATCTCAGACTACGTGTCTAATGAAGCGCCAACCTTTGTTCGAGAATATTTTATGGGTGACGAAGGGAAAAGTGTGTTGCGAGATAAAATGCAACAACTGATACAGTCCAGAAAGGCCTGATAAATAATGAGAATAAAGCAAGTAGAAATTAGTGGTTTCGGACGCTGGTCACAAAAAAAAATTAATTTTTCCGATGACCTACAGGTGATCGCTGGTAAAAATGAATCTGGTAAATCGACTTTACGTGCATTTATTGTCGGTATACTATTTGGTTTTCCGTCAAAAAAAGGTAATACAAATGTTTATGACCCAAAAGATGGCAGTCATTATGGTGGCAGTCTCATCGCTGATTTTGATAACACTGTTGTTAAAATCACACGTCTTGGGCGAACAAAATCAGAACTAACGATAACGTATTTATCTAATCAATTGACTGTTGCGGATCCAGAAAAGTGGTTAGCTGATCAATTGGCACCATTAAATAGAGACATATTTGATAACATTTTTAATTTTAGTCAGCAAGATTTAGCAAAGATGTCACAGTTGAAAGCAGTTGATTTACAAAAACTATTGTTAAATATTGGTGCTGTTGGCAGTACTGGGTGGCTTGAAGTTATCAATGACCTTGAAAAAGATGCGAATAAACAATTTGCACAGCGAGCAACGGGGAAGCGTCCGCTAAATATTGCTGCTAAACAATACCAAGAACATACTGATATATTGTTATCTAAGGATGCTGAGGTGACGACATATATCTCTGCTGAAGAAAATATTGCAACACTGCAGCAAACTTTATCTCAAAATCACGAAGAAGTCCGAAAGCTAACACGTGATGTTCAAGAACTAAAAAATATGGTTCAGCAATACCAACTTTATCAATCAGCACAAGTATTACAAACCAAAATTATGTCATCGGTGCTGCCTGTCGCAGATGAAGATATATTATCATTACAGCGTTTAAAAGTTGTGATTGAGATGCATCAAAAAAAGGTAAGTGAACTGAATGAACTAGCCGCTGATTCACGATTAACTGCGGATTCCGTTGCAGAATACGATGCAACAGCAACGTTAGCAAAAATTCAAGTTGCGGAACATCATTTACAGGAATTAGTTCACCAAAAATCGGCTATTAAAGCCAATGAAAATCGCCTTCGTGAACGGTTTCCAAATAAAAAAGTACCAGAATTACTAACTGACACAGAACAAAAAACAGTAACCAATAAAAATAACAGTATACCGGTAATATTAGTTGGCATTATTATTGGTATCGTAGCTTTTTTCACGTTTAAACCACTTGTTGTCGTAGCGTTGTTAATAATTATATATGGTTATTATATTTTTCAGGCACACCATAAAATTCTCAATAAGCTACAAAACCGTTATCATATGATGTCTTTTTCAGAGATACAGTTGGTTCAATCAGATATGAAGCAATTATCCGAGTGGCAGCGTCAACTTGTAGTGATTGAGGCAGATATTTTTGATCAAAAATATCAAATCATGCGCCAACTACAACCCATTGCTGACCATTTTAAAGTGCAATTAAACGATGATGAATTTGAAACTGTGATTGTTGCACTGATACACAATAATGATCAGCAACATATGCAGACACAAAACAATGCGTTACTAGTCGCGCAAAAACAACAACAGATTTTAACAGAGATCAAACAACACCAAGATAACTTAGTACAGCAAGTTTCTAACCAGCAAGAGATTCTAAAAAAATATCATGTATTGACGGAACAAGAATTGTTAGATTTAAAGCAGAAATATGTTGATCAAAGTCAAAAAAAACAGCGGCATGCTGATATCATGCAACAATTCAATCCTGAAGCGATTAAAAAATTGCATGAGGTAGATAATGAAACAGCGTTAAATCAGCAATTAGTATTGTTACAAAAAAAATTAGAACAAACACAACAACAGAGCTTAATATTGCAAGCACAATTATCCGATATGCAGGCGCAACAACATCAACGAACAAGTGATGATCAATTTTTAACTTTACAACAAAATTTAGCTGATGAACAAACAATTTTAATTGACCAATTTGGCGATTATATAGCAGAAAAAATGGTGGTCAAGTGGATTGATCACGCATTGCAATTGGCAACGCAGAATCGTTTTCCAAAAATGAAAAGCACAGCAACGAATTATTTTAAGCGTCTTACTGGTGGTAAGTATGTTGCTATTCAATTTGTTAAAGACGATCTGAGTCTTATTAGTGAAACAGGTCAAAAATATCGTGTGATTGAATTATCAACAGGGACACAAGAACAATTATATATAGCGCTACGTTTGGCTTTAAGCCTTGTTGTAGCAGATATTATAGCTGTGCCGATGTTGATCGATGATGGTTTTGTTAATTTTGATGCAACACGACGACAAACAATGATTGATATATTACAAGAAATTGCTGGGCAACAACAAATTTTTTATTTTACAACGTCATTTTCACATTTGGCGAAAATTAATGTGATAAACTTGTAAAAAGAGGGAACCTAATGGCTAAATTATTGACGGAATATAAGGATACAGAGCATATTGATTCCTTTTCATTGATCAAAAGTGCTGATATTCGTTTAACAAAAACTGGAAAAACATATTTGAACTTAATTTTTTCTGATCGCTCAGGTGATTTGCCTGGTAATTTGTGGGATGCAACAGACGAGCAGACAAAGTCGTTAGTACCAGGAAAAATTGTCAAATTACAAGGTGTACGTGGCGCCTATCAGGATAAACCACAGGTTCAAATTACAAATGTGCGTTTATCAGAAGCTGGTGAACCAGATAATCCAGCTGATTTTATGATTCATGCCCCCATTAAAGAAGAGGAAATGAATGATGAATTGAGTGATTTCATTCTGATGATAACAAATCCAACTTGGAATCGGCTAGTACGGAAGCTCTTTTCAATATATCATGATCAATTTTTACGTTATCCTGCAGCAAAGTCAAATCATCACGCCTTTGCAGGTGGGCTAGCGTTTCACTCATTGTCCATTGCCAAGTTAAGCAGAAATCTTGCAAATCAATATCCCCAATTAAATTCTGAATTATTGATAGCAGGGGCTTTATTACATGATTTAGGTAAAACGATTGAACTATCTGGTCCAATAGCGACACAATATACTATTTCCGGTAATTTAATAGGACACATCACATTAATCGATGAGCAAATTGTTTTAGCAGCTCATGAGTTGCACTTTGATTTGCAATCAGAAGAAATGGTTTTAATACGTCATGTTGTCTTAGCACATCACGGTCTATTAGAATATGGCTCGCCAGTGCGACCTGCTGTTATGGAGGCAGAAGTCTTACATCAGTTAGACGAAATAGATGCAGGTATTCAAATGATGACGGCAGCGCTTGATAAAACAGATAAAAATACATTTTCAGATCGTATTTTTGGTCTTGATAATAGAAGGTTTTATAAAACGTCAGAATAAATTATGGTTATAAAAAAAGATGCGCCTTTTTATAGGCGTATCTTTTTTGGTTACTTAGATGATGAAATACCTGCTGTCATGTAAGCATTTAAAGCATTTTTTAATTGAGAATCTTTAACATTCACGTTTTCTTTACGTAAAATTTTACCAATGATTGTTTGAATCTTTGTTGTATTTTTTTGATCATTCAAGAAAGTTGATACAACTCTGTCTGATAGTTTACTACGGACACTGTTTAAACTTGGTTTGCTAGTTGTCTTGTCTAATTGAATGACATAGAAACCACCATTTGAACCGGTTACAGGAGAACTTGAATAGTCGCCTGTTTTACTTAGTTTAAAGGCAGCATTTTGAACAGCTGCATCGATACTTGTACTTGTTGAGTCAAATGCTGGTAGTTGCCCATTTTTACTAGTATATGTCTTTTCAGTTGTATACTTTTTATAAACAGTGTTCCAGCTATCACCTGACTTCAACGCCTCAATGGCTTCTTTCGCAGCATTTTCATCTTTCGCAGTGATCATTGAGATGGTTGTGTCTTGATGATAATCTTTATAGGCTTGATCAATTTGCTTGTCTGTTACCTTGTAATTAGCTTTAACAGCGGCATTCATAACCAAATTATTTTTGATATTCGTTTTGAATTGCTCTTCGGTCGCATTGTTTGAGGCTAGTACACTTTTAAATGAGGCACCATATTGCGCTTTTTGTGTATCAAAAGCATCTTGAACGTCTGTCTTTGATATGTTGCTACCGTATTGATCATCAAGTACCTTGTTAATAGTCATGTTAGCAAATTCTTGTTGACCAGCTGAAGATTTTTTGATGTCGTTAATAAATTGTTTTTCTGTAATTTTTCCTGAATTCGATGTCATCAATGTTTTTGATGAATTTAAACTCAAAAAGACAAGGCCACCGATAAATATAATAACTAGCAGCCCCCAAATAAATTTACGCATGTTCTGTTTCCCTTTTCTGATTAGTATTTGAATAGTTTACCATAAAAACAACTATTACGCTTTAAACTTTGCTAGTTCAGCATTGAGATGATCAGTTGTTTCTTGAATGTGTTTCAAGTGTGGCTCGTTTTTCAAATTCATCTTCTCGATGTCGATTTGAATATCATCGCGAACATGCTGAGCTTTTACGAGTTGATCAGACAAAATTTGTTGTTGTGATTGTAGTTTTTTTATTAAGGCAGCAATTGTTTTAAGCTGTGCTGCTAAGTGCTTGATGTTATCAAATAATTTCATATCAATCCTTCCTGAATTGTGCCGAGATGGCATGAGCAATTGCCTGATATTTATCTGCAGAAAAATCAGCACTATGATCAATTGTTGGTGCCAACTTAGAAGTGAGCCCATCATCATCGTAACGCGGTATAAGGTGCCAATGAGAGTACAATACTGTTTGTCCCGCTGAGAGACCGTTATTAGATTGGATATTGATACCAGTGATTTGATCATTACTGGCTTTAATGGCCCGAGCAATCATAGGCAGTTTTAATAAAACCTTTTGAGCAAGAACGTCGTCGTAGTCAAAAATGTCAGCAACATGTTTTTTTGGTACAACAAGGGTGTGGCCCGGTGTGACCTGTGAAATATCCAAAAATGCTAGTACGTCAGCATCTTCATAAACTTTGTAGCTTGGTATGTCGCCAGCAACAATCTTATCAAAAATAGTCATGTGTTAACCTCATTTCGTTTTGATACTTTCATTATACCAAATAACACATTATGCCTGTTATAATAGATTGTATGGGATTAAAAATAAAAAAAATATCCGGCGGTTATGTCGGTAATACAGTTTTGAAAGATGTGTCATTTGAAGTTGCTAATGGTGAAATTGTCGCTTTGATTGGTTTAAATGGTGCTGGCAAGTCAACGACTATTAATCATATCATTGGTGAGTTACAGCCGCAACAGGGGACACTGGTGTTAAATGATGTCTCTTTATCACAGCAACCCACTGCTTTTAAGTCGCAAATTGCTTACATTCCGGAACAACCAATTTTGTACGACGAGTTGACGTTGGGCGAGCATTTACATTTGATGTTGTCAGCGCATATGATAGATAACACCTTAACCTGGTCACGGGTACTTGAACTATTGAAAATATTTCGTTTAGAAGATAAATTACAGTGGTTACCTACCCATTTTTCAAAGGGTATGCGTCAAAAAGTGATGTTAGTCTCTGCATTCATGTTAAATGCGCCGCTATTAATTGTTGATGAGCCTTTTTTAGGGTTAGATACATTAGCACAAAAAGATGTTGTCCGTCTGATTCGAGAGCAGTCAGAAAAAGGTAATAGTGTGCTGATGACAACGCATCTATTGGCATCTGCTGCAAAATTTGTTGATAGATTCGTTGTATTACGTGACGGGAAAGTATCATTTTCTGGCACACCGACAGCGTTGGCAGATGCACATGGTTTGACATTAGATAGCTTGGATGATTTTTTTGATTTAATGCAAGAGGCCACTGATGAAACTTAACGATTTATTTAGGCAACGCTTTGCTCGTGCACAAAATACCAATATTAAGTATTTAAAATTACTCTTTAACGATCATTTTGTCGTATTTCTTCTGATTACTTTTGGCGCTAGTGTTCTGGGTTATCGACAATTAGTTGTTTCACCACAGTTTATAGCAATGTGGCAGTCACCATGGTGGCAATTTTTTGACGTTTTATGGTTACTTATCGGGCTACAAATGGGTACATTAGTAACTTACTTTAAACCTGCTGATCGCCTTTATTTATTAAGTAACGATCTAGCAATTGCCAAAAATTATATGAAGCGCAGTATCGTGCTTAGTACGTTGTATGCGTCGTTGTGGCAGATTGCTTTTGCTGCTATATTGGTTCCTGTATTGTGGCAAACACATATTTTCTCATTCTGGCGTATAGGGACATTATTATTGTTTACGTTAAGTTATAAGTGGTTATTGTTACTGTTAATACGCGATAGCTTATTTATAAAGCCACGTATGACAATGTTTGCAAATCATAGCCAGATTAAGTATGCCATGTTGAATGGCGTTGTGCCTGGCATAATATTAGCACTTATTTTGCAGCTGCCATCAAATCTTACTTGGATAGCTACTTTTTTATGTGGCATTTTGATGCTGCTAATTGGTTATTTTTTTTATATTAATGACAAACAGGCTGAAAAATTATCACTTAATTGGCTGAAAATCATACCGCAAGCCATATCACATGAACAGCGCGTGTTACATTTCTATGCAACATTTGCTGAAGTACCTAACCAACCTAGGACAATTAAACGGCGGCGATATCTAGATTTTATGATTAAAGCTTTGACAAACCACCAACCAATCATGTATCGTTTATATCTGGTACGATTGGTGCGTGATGCTGAAATGTTACCACTATTGCTGAGATTAGAAGTAGTTGGCGCTATTGTCATATATGCGTTAGTGGGCGTGCCAACTTGGCTGATTGCAACCATTGCAGCATTAACAATGTATCTCATAATTTTTCAGATGGTGCCAATTTATGCAAACACCAAACAAAATTTGTGGACACGTTTATTACCAACAGATGAAAAAACGAAACAAAAAGCTTTTAGGCAATTGACTAAGCAGATGATGTATATGACAACAATTTTGTTTGTAGTTGTTAGCTGGCGACATGGTTGGCTAACAGCAATTGCTGTAGCAGTTGTCATGTTTATTATCGGATTTTTATTGGACCGTGTTTATGTACCAAAAAAGATAAAATAAATAAAAGAAAGTAAGCGTGTTTGCATGAGTTCAAGCACGCCGAGAAATAATATGCATCTTCGAGCAAAACCGTGGGCGTCTGCTTGGTTAACAGCGCACTCTGATATCGTTATTAGTCAAAAACAAGCGACGGAACAAATTGGCAAATGGCAAATGCTATTTGACGAAAATCAGCCTATTCATATTGAAATTGGTTCTGGAAAAGGACAGTTTATTCTTGGTATGGCACTCGCGCATCCCGAAATAAATTATATTGGCATGGAAATTCAAGAAACAGCAATCGCTATTGCTGCGCGTAAAAGTTTTGAGCAAGGTGGCAAACTACCTAACTTACGCTATATATACGGCAATGGTAATGGTGTAGAAACTTACTTTGAAAAAAATGAAGTTGCTAAATTGTATCTTAATTTTTCCGATCCATGGCCCAAAACACGCCATGAATCGCGCCGCTTAACCTATCAATCTTTTTTGAAATCATATGAAGCTATTTTACCTGAACATGGCGAAGTAGAATTTAAAACAGACAATCGTCATTTATTTGAGTATTCAATGGTGAGCTTCATGAATTATGGTATGCGTTGGACAAAGGATGACTATACGCTAGATTTACATCAAGATGATGTAAAAGTTTTAGGCAATATAGAAACTGAGTACGAACAGAAGTTTATGGCTAAAGGTCAACCTATTTATAAGATTAAGGCGCACTTTTAGAAATATTTTTATGTCAGTAAGATTAAAAGGAAATTGGTAGCCATTATGAATCAGTCAATTCAGCTAATAAATAGTGCCACAGATAAACTAACTGATAATATTGAGCAAATCAGTGAAGAATCGCAAAATAGCGTATATGAAGGGTTCAGGTTTCGTCTTAAAAGTAAAACGTATCGCAGTCGTTTAGCAAAAAAGACGCCGACAAAAAAAGGTTATTTTGTTGCTTTTTGGGAAAAAGATAGTCAGGGCAAAAATAAACCGTTTGATTATGACAGTAGTCCGAATTTTTTAATCATTAATATGATTGATTCCGACAATAAAGGGCAGTTTGTATTTCCCAAAGCGATATTGGCGCAAGAAAAAATATTAGTATCTACGAACTCAAAAGGAAAAATGGCATTAAGAATTTATCCTGATTGGATTAAAGAGCTAAACAAAACAGCTTTAAAAACGCAACAATGGCAAAAGCCTTATTTTATTGATTTATCAAAGGATTTGATTGATTACGCTAAAATACAACAATTGTATACAAGTTGAATAAAAAATGTCCGTTCAAATTGTGCATCACCACATGCTGTTTATTGTATGATGTGTATATTTTGAAGTAAAAAACGTGTGATAGGAGAATTATTATATGCCTTGGATTTATTTGTTACTTGCAGGTTTTTCAGAAGTACTTTGGTCAACAACTATGAAGTTAAGTAACGGTTTTACAAAAGTTGGTTGGGCAACCTTAACTGTTATTGGCTTGGTTGCGAGTATGGTATTTTTGTTACAAGCAGTTAAATATTTACCATTTAGTTTGGCCTATCCAATTTGGACAGGTATTGGTGCGGTTGGTTCAGTGGTCATTGGTGTCATGCTATTTCACGATAAATTCCCACCAATTACTTGGTTTTTTATTATTTTATTAGTCGTTGCAATTATTGGTATTAAAGTAACTGCTGGAGAGTAATGGCAGTTACTTTTTAAAGATTGATCACAACTCAAAAAATGTACCACGTTAGATCATGCTTTGTTGGGAGCGTTTTTTTGATTGACATAGACAAACCACCTGACATAGACAAACCACCTGATGAGAGGTGGCGTGTCTACACAGTATGACAGAAAAATATAAAATGAAAATCAAGGTGCATTTTAACATTTAAATAATCTAAATAAGGCATAATTAAGCATAGAACTTTAGCAGGTTCTCCTCCTAGAACTCACATTCTCCCAATGTGAATTCTTTTTATCATACCTGCTTGGTTTTTTATTTGTAGTAATTTTACCTAGTATATATTAGGAATAAATATGTAGCACTTTTGTAGCACTCAGTGCTATTTTTTGTACTTATTCATCATTGTTAGTACCTGTTCATACATGTTTTAAACACGACAAAAACTCAGTCGTACCAAAGATTTTAAATAAAAAAACCGTTTTACCAGTCATCCTGATAAAACGGTTAAAATGCGCTGGGAGGGAGTCGAACCCACGACCTGCCGGGTAGAAACCGGCTGCTCTATCCAGCTGAGCTACCAGCGCAGTACATTATATATATTAGCATATAAACAGTCATTATCAAAGATTTAATTTATCTATTTTTTTAATTTAATGAATTATAGTATACTATAGTTAATTAAAACACGAGGGATTTAACATATGAGAAAAGCATTTATCGCCTTAGGCGTGGTCTTTGTAGCGCTGATAGTGGCGTTTACAACAGTTAATCAACAACCAAAATATGCGGGTGTTTCAATGCCAAGGACAGATTATCGGCATTTAGAGCAATCTCGGCACAGTATTAAAACATTTATTTCGGCATTAGATAAGTTTGATTATAAAGATGCTAAAACAATGACTGTTGTTGAAAAGTCAGGAAATCAAATCATTAAGCACAATAGTAGTAACTTGAGTAATACCGATTCTCAGGCTTTACGTGATGCACTTTATGGGAAAACTGGTATTATCACAATTGTTCAAGCCGCCAAAAAAGGCCATTATAATATTGATAGTAGTGTGGCTTCGCGTTTTCATGATAAATTTGACACGATTATCACGATGGCAGTAAATGCAATGAACAAAAGTTCTGCGCAGCGTGCTGAGATTGTCACACAAATGAAAGTAGATCTAAACATTGAAGCGGCAACGTATAGAATAGGTGCAAAAAACGAGGAATAAAGCCTATTAGTATACTTTTTGGGAAGGTGTTATGGTTAAGAAAGAAGATGCACGTGTTTTACGGACGAAAAAAAATATTGAAGAAACGGCAATTATGTTATTGACGACGCAACCCAATTTTTCAATTACCTTATTATTGCATCGTGCAAATGTGACTCGGGGTACTTTTTATAAGTATTATCAAAATAAAGAACACCTTATTTCCGAAGTACATCATACATTAATAATGGATTTTATCCAACACACACAAGGCAAATTTCATGTTGCTAAAATGATTCAAGCTGTCAGTGATCAGGCAGCCTTTTATAACGTGGAACTTAATTTACGTCGTGATTCGCGTTACATTAAAACACTCATTTCCCGAATGAGAATGCAGATGCAGGCGCAATTAGGAATTATTGAAGATGATGATTTATATCGTCGTCAAATGTTTCAATGGGAGATTATCGTGGGCGGTTATTGGGCATTGATTTCAAAATGGTTGTCGGAAAATATGAACGTGGCACAAACTAAATTGTTACAAGAATTTGTAGAAGTATTACGTATCGATACAACTGGTTGGACACAAACAGGATTGAGTTTATTTGATTTTGACAGTATTAAATAAAAAAATATATTGACGGCCTTGTTGGTTTTTGTTATAATTGATAGGTTGTTAGCAGAGCTACAACCACTCGGAACAGGTTGAAGTACGTGTCAGACTAGAGCTGACCCGCCTGGAATGGTGAGTCTAAGTATAAGGAGAATTCAATAATGGCATATGCAGTTATTGTAACAGGCGGCAAACAATATAAAGTCGCTGAAGGCGACACAATCTTCGTCGAAAAGTTGGATGCAACTGAAGGTGAAAAGGTAACTTTTGACCAAGTTGTTTTGATTGATGGCAAGGTTGGTACACCTTTTGTTGAAGGTGCTAAAGTTGCTGGTACTGTTGAAAAGCAGGGTAAGCAAAAGAAAGTTATTACTTTCAAGTACAAGGCCAAGAAGAACATGCATTCTAAGCAAGGCCACCGCCAACCATATACACGCGTGAAGATTGATTCAATCGCGTAATTATTACTTGTAAAGGAGAAATAGACTTATGTTGATGAATCAAGAAAACTTACAAATGTTCGCTCACCACAAAGGTGGCGGATCTTCAGCCAACGGGCGTGACTCAGCTGGTCGTCGTTTAGGAACTAAGGTTGCTGATGGACAAGATTTGACAGCTGGTTCAATTATTTATCGCCAACGTGGTACACACATTTATCCAGGTGTTAACGTTAAAAAGGGCGGAGATGACACATTATTTGCATTAACAAATGGTGTTGTTAGATTCGAACGTAAGGGTCGCGAAAAGCGCCAAGTATCTGTTTACTCACGTGAACAATACAACGAAATTTTGGCTGCTGCAAAGTAAGCAAAATTAAAAAGGACAGCTTGCTGTTCTTTTTTTTGTACGCTACAGGTGCTAGAATTATTCATACTAAAAGATGATTGAAGTACGAATTAGCAATATAAGCTTGTGATATAATTAAAAGTAATGATTAAATGAAAAGGAAAGTGTCATACATGACAAAATATTTTGAAGTGCGTATTGCCAAATTGCAAAAATTACTTAAAAAACTAAACCTTGATGGTATGATTGTGTACCAAGGTGATAACTTGAAATATTTGACAGGATTTTCTGGTGGTACAGGTGATGGTGTAGTCGTTATCGGTCCTGATACAGCAAGTTTGATAACTGATGCGCGCTATGAGGCAGACTATAAAACGCGCTTACCAAAAGGCGTTGATTTGAAAATAACCCGGGCTTATTATGAAGAGGCAGTAGAAATAGCAGTTGCATTTAATATTAAAAATTTGGCTTTTGAAGCAGATTTACCATATAATATTTATGACTATATTGATGAATTGCTTCCAGCTGATATGTCGTTTGATGCATTGCCGTTTGCTATTGAAACATTACGTGAAGTGAAAGATGAAGCTGAACTCACTGCCTTACGTCAAGCAGCAGTTGCATCTATAAAAGCATTTAATGACTTAATTCCATCAATTAAGCAGGGAATGACTGAAAGACAAGTTGCAAATGAGTTGGATCGTTTACAAAAAAAATATGGGGCTGAAAAGGCATCTTTTGATACAATTGTCGCTTCGGGTTACCGTGCAGCATTGCCTCACGGTGAGGCAACAGATAAAGTCATTGAAAATGGTGAGCTTGTTACAATTGATTTTGGTTATTATGTCAATGGCTATACTTCTGATATCACCCGAACAATTGCAATTGGCAACATAAGTGATGAGCTAAAAGAAATTTATGCCATTGTTAAACAAGCAAATGAAAACGCCATTGCGATTGTAAAGCCAGGCATTTCTGGGAGTGAAGTTGATCGTGTTGCCCGTGATTACATCACTGCTCATGGTTACGGTCAAGAATATAACCATGCGACAGGCCATGGTGTTGGACTGGCTATTCATGAAGGTCCGGCGCTAAGCGCGCAATCAAGTGATGAATTGCAGGCTGGACACCTTTTGACTATTGAACCTGGTGTCTATTTAGCTGGAAAAGGCGGCGTCCGTATTGAAGATGATATCATTGTTACTACCGGCGGGTATGAAAATCTGACAAATGACCTGACTAAAGAATTAATTGTGATCGCGGGTTAATATGGCACAGACACGATTAGATTTTTTAGTGTTTTATCGTGGTAATTTAGTGACTGGTTTTGATTATGTTTATATCAAACGACATGAGGGGCATGCTTTTTGGCAAAGTAAAGATAAGCATCAAGAGGCAAAAAACATTGCAGATGTAGACTTTGATTTTTACAATCCTCATTTTAATCAAACGGGGGAACCTTTCAATTGGCGTTATCGTGAACAGTGGACTGACATGACGACATCATGGAATGAATTTACCAGTAAAGCCATGACTTATATTAATACTTGGATGACGGAATATCCCGGTCCTTCTCAAACTGAACCAAGCTTGAATGACGAATGGGGCGTACGTTTTAAGGCGCCTGGTGAGCGCGAGCGCATGATTTGGGGTCTGAATGCCTATCCGGCTAATTTACAGGATTTCACAGAATTTTTGTACAAATTCGGTCAATAAAGCGCTGCATCTCGCAGCGCTTTTTTGTATAGTTGGTGTAGAATAGTAGTAGGTAACAAATAGATGTCAAAAAATGAAAAAAGTAAATGATATAGCAGTTTAACGTACCATGCTGTATTATGATATTGGAAAGAGATTAGATGGGAACTGAGACCATACATTTGCTGCATACGAATGATATGCACTCACATTTTGAAAATTGGCCACGCATACGACGATTTTTATTGGAAAAGCAAAAAACATATACACAAAGTTATACATTTGATATTGGGGATGCGATTGATCGTTTGAACCCGTACACCGATGCAACAATGGGGCAGGGTAACGTACAATTGATGAATGAAGGGCACTATGATGGTGTTACAATTGGGAATAATGAAGGATTAGTGTTGTCTCATGAAGCCATGAATCATTTGTATGATGCGGCTAATTTTGATGTTTTGTTGAGTAATTTAAAAGAATTTCCTGATAAAACGCAGCCGAATTGGGCTAAAAAATATAAAATTATAACAACTCATTTAGGGCATAAAATTGCTGTTCTGGGACTAACTGCACCCTATAAATTAACCTATCCAGCACTTGGGTGGGAACCATATGATGTGGATGACACGCTTGATAAATTATTGCCAGTGCTGCGTCAAAAGGCAGATGTTGTTGTCCTGCTATCACATTTAGGATTACCAACAGATGAGCATCTGGGAAAAAAGTATGATATTGACATTATTATTGGTGCACATACGCATCATTTGCTAGAGCATGGTAAAATGGTTGAGGGGACATTGTTGGCTGCTGCAGGGCGTTATGGTGAACATGTCGGTGACATTTCATTAGTAATTTCAGATGACGGTCGCGTACTTAGTAAAGAAGCCATAACAACACCAACATATGAAATGGCAGAAAATGACGAGGATTATAATTTAATTCATGGTCTGTTAAAAAGTGGACAGACATTGTTAGAATCACGACTTGTTACGCGATTACCACGAGATATAACAAGCGATGAACAAAGTTATGATGCATTGCGAGCATTAAAACAATATTTCGATGTCCCTGCAGCTATGCTGTCAACTGGCATGTTTGTTGAGGAGTTACCAAAAGGCGAGTTAAATCAGTATGAATTACTTGAAAGTATGCCGCATGCGATTAATCCGATGGTCATGACGCTTAAAGGCCAGGATATTGTTGATTTATTTGAAGAACTTGATAGACAACAAGAATGGTTGTCTACGTTAGCTATGAAAGGTAGTGGTTTCCGTGGTAAGATTTTTGGATATATGCGTTTTGATGGTATTGATCGACATCAAAATGGCCAAATTTTTTATCAAGGTAAAATGATTCAACGTCATCAAGATTATCAAATTGCGACACTTGATCATTATAAATGGGTACCATTTTTCCCTGTGATACAAAAAGCACCAGTGACAATTCAATTGCATATACTATTAAGAGAATTGATGGCGCAATACTACAAGAAAAAATACAGTAACACTTAATTTACTGTTAAAAGAGAGGTAATTTGATGGATCGAGAATCGTTAAAAACACAAACATTATTGCAACAAGAAGAACGTAAAATGGCGTATCGTGTTATGCGGCAAGGTAACAAAATAGACATTGATAAGTTAACGTTAGAGCTAGTCGAAGACTTTAAAGATGCCTTTACCACTGAAAAATTGGCCATACGTTATACACCGCTATTAGCACAGTATGATTATATCGTTGGGGACATTTCGGCTGAACAACTAAGGTTAAAAGGTTTTTATCACAATGACAAGCATGTACCAAATCAAGACAAAATAGAGACATTGCAGGACTATTTGTATGAATATGTTAATTTTGGTGCACCCTATTTTGTCTTAGAAAATACAACGCCACGCCAATTAGAACAAGAAGATCGTCCTAAAAATAATAAACGATCACACAGAAATAATCATAAGCGTACGCCTGAAAAAGACCAAAATAAGGGCAACACGAGTACGACACCGCATCAAAAAGAACAGATAAATAAAAAAAAGCCGAATAAACGGGCATTTACAATTAAACAAAAATAACAACTTAAGTGGCATTAGCTTGATAATTTTACGTATAAATTATCGGATTGATGTCAAAATAAAGTTGTTATTTTTTATTTCATGCTATAACATAAAAAGCCGCAACCGAAGTTGCGACTTTTTATAGCTCGTGAGAGAATCGAACTCTCGATTCCGCCGTGAAAGGGCAGCGTCTTAGCCGCTTGACCAACGAGCCATGGTCAGTGATGTCTGATATCTACCAGACAACTATACTAGTATAGCAAGAAATAGTATAGGCGTCAACACTTATCGTGAGAATTGTACAATTTATGTGTGTTTAATTTAGTGGGACATCAACTGCCCAACCTTCAGGACCTTTTTCGTCACCATATTGAATAGCTATTAAGCGATCGTACAGCTTTTGCGTCCAAGGACCAACTGCAGTTTCTGAATAAAAGACATGTTTATTACCATGATGTGTGATCGAACCTACAGGAGAAATTACCGCTGCAGTTCCCATGGCACCTGCTTCAGCAAACTGGTCCAAATCATTGATTGAAATGGTAGTTTCCTCAGCTTCAAGTCCTAACTCTTTTGCTACTTCAAGCAATGAGTACTTTGTGACTGACGGCAAAATGGAAGGAGATTTTGGTGTTAAGAAGCGCCCATCCTTGGTGATGCCAAAAAAGTTGGCTGAACCGAGTTCTTCAATATTTTCATGAAGACGAGGATCCAAGTAAACAACATCAGAGTACCCTGCTCTGTGTGCTTCATCGCCAGCAAGCATTGACGCACCGTAATTACCACCCGCCTTGGCAGCACCAGTACCACCGTGCGCTGCACGATCATATTGATTGGTAACATAGGCTGTTGGTGTCAGGCCGCCTTTATAATAAGCACCAACGGGCGTGGCATAAACTTCAAAGACATAATTGTCAGCAGGATGCACACCGACAACTGGGCCGCCACCAAATTCAAAGGGGCGAAGATACAATGTTGCACCAGTACCATATGGTGGGATGAAGTCCTGATTGGCTTTAGTCACTTCTTTTAAGGCGCGCAAGAACAGTTCTTCAGGCACGGGTGCCATCATTAAGCGCTCAGCAGAATTTTGTAAACGTTTTGCATTACGATCAGGTCTGAAAAGGTTAGCACCGTTGTCTTTGCGGCGATAAACTTTCAACCCTTCAAAAATATTTTGGCCATAGTGAAGACCGGTTGCTGCTTCATTTACTGGTATATTTGAATCGGTTTCAAGTCCACCTGTGCTCCATTGGCCATTTTTATAGTAGGCGCGAAAACGGTAGGGTAGATCGTAATATTCAAAACCTAATTCTGACCAATTGAAATCTGAGGATTCTGCTTTTTTCTGTGACATATTTATCCTGCTTTCTAATAAAAATATAATAATTCTACTATAACGCTTAACGTAAAATTAAACAACGTCTAAATGTAAATCGTTTACTTTTGTTTTACCTGATTTTTTCAAAATGTAATACATGATTAGCGTACTGATTACGGGCACAACAATACCAAATATGATGACTAGTAATAAGGCACGGGGGTTGGTTGAAGCGAGCATAATTGGCGCAATAAAGCCGTTTAAACCAAGTCCAGCAATAGCAAATGGCACTTTTAAGCCGAAGACACCGACTGCAATAGTTGCTGACAACCCAGCAATTATTGCAGGGCCGATCAGTAATAAGGGGCTTTTAAGTAAGTTGGGAAATTGTATTTTAGGCGTGACAATTGTTTGAGCAATGTTAGTGCCAAGGTCATTTTGTTGCCAACCCATAGCTGTATAAACTACAAATCCTGCAGTTGTGCCAATTAAGGCGGCACCACTTGATAAAGGATCCAACATGACAGCAATGGCAAGTGCGGCAGAAGAAGCAGGCGTCATCAGAAAGAAAAACCAGAAAAAGGAAACAACAAAAGCGCCAAGATAAGGATTGACAGACATTGTAGAAGCAAGTGCCTCGGATACCCAATTCAAAAATGGGGTTGTCACTGCAGCTGCACCTAATCCAAAAAATGTACCGGCAAGTGTTGCGCCAAGCGGAACAAGTATCATGTCTAAGGGTGTTTTGCCAGTTAACCAGTTACCAACTAGTACGGCCACAATTGCTGCAAAAACTGCAGATATTGGTTGACCAGAGGTTAGCACAAGTGATCCGGCTGCTTGATCAGAGACCCAACCGGTAGGTGTTTGAGCAGCTGGTGAAATTGTGGCTGTGAAATAGACTGCGTTTGAACCGACGGTTGAGGCAATTAGTGCTGCACCAGTCGTTAAAATATTTGAACGCATCATGATAGCGATACCAACACCTAGTGCTGGGGCTAACATTTTTTGTCCGATAAGACCAGCCTGAATGAGCGGCGTATAGTCTAATAACGTGCCTATTGAGGAGATTAGCAGGCCTATACCAAGTACAGCGAGAATGGCATTAGAAATGCCAGTTGAAACATCAAAAACAATTTCACGAATTGTCCGTGGGGGCATTTTTTTATTTGACAGCATCATGTTACCGTCAGTTGTGTTATGCGTGGGTTGCGTCATGTAGTGATCCTTTCTGTCGGTATGCGTTATTAATGTGGTAGCAGGATAATGAACGCATCTGTGAGGTAAAACAGGCATTAAAAACTAAAAAGAAAAAGAGGCACTAGTTTATACTAGCGCCTCTTGAAAATGCTGAAAGAGTCAACATGTTCACGCCAGTCAAGAAATTATTTCTCGACTGGTAAACAAAACAGACCACCGAGAAATCAGATAATAATGACCACCACGTTGACCTTAATGCTATTTGTGAAATTGTTTGAAGACTTCTTTTGCATTGTAATAATTTCCTTTAAGTTAATATAGCTTATTATGGCAAAAAAATGAGTAAATGTCAATAAGTTAATTTAAAATCCGTTTTGTGCCAATAGTATTGAGGTTTGTTATAATGATAGAAAATAGATTGGAGAGCAATTATGTTACTTTTGGCAGTGAAAGGCATTAATGAAGAAAATCATGCATTTTTGAGCCAATATGGTATTGATGTGGTGACACCTGATACAATTACTGAGGACCAGGTCCCAGAAGTTGTCATTAGTTATGCATGGGATAGTGTGATTGGTAAAAAAATATTAGCTAATCCAAACGCAAAATTGAAATGGATCCAAACACAATCAGCTGGTGTAGATTATTTGCCATTAAAAGAGCTGAAAGATTTTGGCGTTGTGGTTACTAATGCCAGCGGATTGAAGGCTATTCCGATTGCACAAACGGTGCTAAGTTATATTTTATATTTTGCTCGTGGCTTAAATATTTATGCGTCACGAACGCATTGGGAACCGTATACAAATCAATACTTAATTACGGAATTGCCGGTGCTGGTATTTGGAACGGGACGTATTGGACAGCAAATTGCAAGTCACATTAAGACATTTGGTGGGACCGTTTATGGTGTGAATACAACTGGTCATGCAGTTGCCGGTTTTGATGAAGTCTATAGTATGTATAATTATCAAGAAGCGTTGGCCAAATCTCGTGTTATTGTTGATGGCTTACCCGGTACTGTTGAGACTGATAATTTTTTTGATAGTCGCTTTTTTGAACAGGTTAATCAGTTGTTTTTATTTATTAATATTGGTCGTGGTACGACCCTAAATCAAGACGACTTACTGGCGGCCATTGATGATTCGCGCGTTAAATACGCGGCACTCGATGTGACAACACCTGAACCGTTGCCCAGGAATCATCCGTTATTTGAACGACCACAGGTACTATTAACCCAGCATACAAGTTGGGGAGAGTCTGTTAATGCTGGGCGAACTGGTGGCTTATTTCGACTACTAGAAAAAAATATTCCTACTTTTGTGACAGATGGCACGGTTAAACAAAATGTGGTAAACCTCGATAAAGGATACTAATTGTAGCTATAAAAAAGGAAGGCATGAGCGGTTTTATGAAAAAAATAGCACATCGCGGTATTTCCGCCCAAGCACCGGAAAATACGCGTTCGGCATTTGAAAAAATGATTACCTTGAGTGTCGATTGGTTAGAAACGGATATTGATATAACGTCTGATGGTGAGTTGGTTCTTATTCATGATAACAAAGTTGATCGTACATCAGACAGCAGTGGTTCAGTGAATGATATGTCGTTGCGTGATTTGCAGAAATTAGATTTTGGTCGCTGGTTTGGCGAAGAATTCACTGGTGAACGTATTGTGACTTTAGATTGGTTAATTGATTTTATTAATCAACAGCAAATAAATGTCAATTTTGAACTCAAAACGGATGTTAAGGGTGACAAACAACAATTCTATTTAACACATGTTTGTCAAGCGTTACGCCGTGTTAGCACAAAAGTTGAGATGATTGTATCTAGTTTTGATGTCAATATGCTCAAAAAATTTCATGCGCTCATGCCGGAAGTTGTGATAGGTGTGTTAGTGGAAAATCAATTGCCAGACAACCTTGTTGCAATTGCTAAAAGTGTTGGGGCAAGTTATGTTCACCCTGATGGCGATTACCTGACAAAAGAACAGACGCAAGAATTGATTGATAATCATCTGCAAATAAATGTGTGGACAGTAAATGATTCGGTTATGGCAAATAAATTGCAAAGATGGCGCATTCAGGCTGTTTTTACGGATTTTCCAAAAGTGACATCATTGTGAATTACAAAGGTTAAACTAAGCGCTATATGCCATGGTCAATGTAATAGATTTTAGTGCTACAACTGTGCACCTTTAGTGTTGACATATGATAAAATAGATTTCAGAGAAATTGTCGGGAGAGTTACCTTGGAAAAATCAGCAGAAAAACGTGAAGCCCGTATATCGGCGCGTTATAAAAACGTGCTTAAAAGTTTAGATAATACTTGGCATATATTAGATGATGAGCGGGTACCAATTGTTCGCGAAGTACTGGATTGGCTAGATCATCCAGATCAAAAGTTAAAAATAATCCATATTGCTGGCACGAACGGGAAGAGCTCGACTGGTGCCATGATGGGTGCAATTTTGCAGGCTAATGGCTATTCTTATGGCCATTTTTCAAGTCCGTTTATGTTGTCAGCAAGAGAACAAATTCGTATTAATGATGCCATGATTTCTAAAAATGATTTTGTCATTTATTATGACCGGCTTGTTGCATGTTTTAAAGCCAATGGGGTGTCATCAAATCATTTGACGCATTTTGAATATTTCACAGTGATATCATTATTATATTTTGTCGATCAGCAAGTAGATTTTGTCTTGTTTGAGGCAGGATTGGGTGGCCTGAGAGACGCGACAAACGCCATTGATACACCGTTGCTAACAGTATTTACAAAAATCAGTATTGATCATCAGAACTTAATCGGTCGAAATTTGACAGAAATTGCGGAAAATAAAGCTGCAATTATTAAAAAAGGCACTTGGGTGATCGATTATGCGGGTCAGGACATAACAGCGCGTAATGTTTTGAAAGCAAAAACAGCAGCGGTCGGTGCACGGTGGTTTGACTATCAACAAGATCAAATCATTATTGCCAATACAACGCCTTCAGGTTTGGATTTGATTGTTAACGGGACACCAGGCTATTTTTTGAACATGTCGGGTGCTTTTCAAGTGCATAATTTTAGTATTGTATTAAAAATTAAAGCTGCGTTGACTGCTATGGGTTACACGTTTATACAAGAGAAGACACGTGAAGGCCTTGCGAATGTCAGCTTATTAGGGCGCATGAATTATCATAAAACAACAAACATTTTAGTTGACGCTGCTCATAATGTGGATGGCATTAATGGTCTGGTATCGGCTATCAGTGCATGGCACTTGAAAATCAAGCCAACTTTAATTTTAGGTGTGTTAAAAGACAAAGATTATCATGAAATGTTGGATACTATTATACCTGTTGTACAACGTGTGATTACAGTCACACCAAACAATAAAACGCGTGCATTATCTGCAGAAGAACTTGCAGCAGAGATATTGACAAACTATCCAAATGTTGATGTTGAAATAGCTAATGACGCTTCGGCGGCCGTTTCACTTGCAATGCGTGTTCGAGAATCATCACAGGCTCTGATTGTTGTGACAGGATCTTTCTACACATTGAGTGCTATTCAAACAGATAACCGAATCTAATGTGTATCGCACAAGCATAGGATGTTATAATTGAAGTTATTTATAATAATTAAGGAGAAGAGATATGACTTTAGAGTCTCCTCAAAATTTTTTTTGGCATGATGTTGTCAAAAATGCCCAATTGGGACATGAAACAATAGGCAAACAACCTTTTTTTAGTATGGCACCAATGGAGGCAGTAACAGATACTGTGTTTCGACGTGTGATTGCACAGGCCGGTGCACCAGATGTTTACTATACGGAGTTTACAAATGCGAGTTCGATGGTTCACCCACAGGCCAAGTTTTCTGTTCAAGGCCGGTTAGCTGTGGCTGAAAATGAAAAACAACCGGTTGCTCAAATTTGGGGGTCACGACCAGAAGAAATTGCTGGGGCCGCTAAAATTTTGGCAACCATGGGTTATCAAGCTGTTGATATCAATATGGGTTGTCCAGATACAACTGTGATTAAAAATAGTGCGGGTTCTGATTTGATTCGGCATCAAGAGTTAGCAAAACAAATTATATCAGCAGCTAAAACATCGGGTTTACCCGTTTCTGTTAAGACACGTTTGGGTTTTTATAAAGCTGAAGAATTCCGCGATTGGTTGCCCACTATTTTACGTGAACAGGTGGCCGTGTTAACTGTTCATTTGCGCTCACGGAAGGAAATGTCAAAGGCACCTGCACATGAAGAATATATAGATGAAATTCTAGCTATGCGTGACGCCATTGCACCGCAAACATTAATTCAAATTAATGGGGATATTAAAACACGTCAATCGGGGATGCAACTTGTAGAAGCGCACCCTGGCATAGATGGCATTATGATTGGTCGCGGTGTCTTTGAAAACCCCTATGCATTTGAAGTCAAACCCAAACAGCATACTTTAGAAGAATCAATTGCATTATTGAAATTACAACTGGATTTGTTTGACGATGTCAATGCAAATATCGCGCCTAAACATTTTGAGGCACTAAAACGTTATTTTAAAATATATTTGCGTGGCTTTGCGCATGCATCAGCATTACGTCAGTTGCTGATGGAAACGCATGCCACAGATGAAGTGCGTGATATATTAGATCGTGAATTGGCGAAAGTTTATGCAGTAGTGGCCGCAGATGAACATATTTATCGTGATAATAGCGTAGCAAGTGCAGATATGGCTGAAGCCAATAAACTAAAATTAGTGCGCGAATCAGAGAAGGCTTAATGAGTGGTGTGATATTTAATGACAGATACACGTGAAATCCTTGTAAAATAGTTAAAAAAAAAGTTATAACTGACAGCATAACAAGTTTTTTGTATAATTGAAGTTATGGAACTCACGAGCAAAACAATTGAAAAATTATTGACGGCGCAAAACTTATTAATATCAAAGCCCAACACGGCAATGACATTTGATTTTTTACATTATGACACGCGTCAGGTTAAGACAAATACATTGTTTGTTGTCAAAGGCGCCTTTCGGGCAGAATATTTGACGCATACAAATGATATAACAGGTTTAATTACGGAGACATTATTAGACGTTCCTTTACCTCAATGGCAAGTAACAAATGTGCAAAAAGCACTTGCCATCATGTCGATGGCGTTCTTTAATTATCCACAAAAAGCCCTGTGGATTGGTGCTTTTACAGGAACAAAAGGGAAAACAACTGCCGCGTATATGGCCTTTAATATCTTAAAAGATGCTACTAATAATCATACGGCGTTGTTTTCAACCGTTGATCGTATTACAGGCACACGCCCTGAAGATAAGAAAAAATCAGACTTAACAACACCAGAATCATATGAATTATTTAAAGATATGCGTCAAGCGGTAAATAATGGCATGACACATTTAGTTATGGAAGTGAGCTCACAAGCCTATTTGAAACAGCGCGTTTATGGCTTACGTTATAATGTCGGCGCATTTTTAAATATTTCGCCGGATCACATTGGACCAAATGAACACCCAACTTTTGAAGATTATTTAGCCCATAAAATGATGTTGTTTGATCATTCAGATCAAGTTATTGTGAATGCTGAAAGCGATCATCTCAATGAAATTTTGGGACATGCTAGGCAAACACATGACAAAATTTATACGTATAGTTTAAAGGGACAGGGTGGCAATTATACGTATGTATCACGAGAAAGTGCTATTCATGAAAGCCGACTAAGTGTTGCGTCAAGTGATTTAAGTGAACTTGTTGGTGACTATCGTTTGAATTTACCAGGTGATTTTAATGAGTCAAACGCTATGGCTGCATTAATTATGACGGCACTTGCTGGGGCAAAACATGAAAACATGGTTCATGGATTAGATGTTGTTTTTATACCTGGCCGTATGTTAAGTTTGCCAATCGCAGGTCACGGAGTTGCTTTTGTAGACTATGCTCATAATTATGCATCGATGCGTGCATTGCTCAATTTTGCTCAAAATCAATATCCAAACGGTAAAGTATTAGTAGTGGTTGGCTCGCCTGGGAATAAAGGGGTCTCGCGTCGCGCTGATTTTGGCCGTGTGGTCTCGGAACTGGCAGATGTTGTCTATTTGACAGCTGATGACCCACAGTTTGAATCACCGAAAGCTATTGCCGATGAAATTGCTGAAAACATTAGTAATGCGCAACTTGAGGTTCATTTTGAAATGAATCGTATCAAGGCAATTTTTGAGGCTATCAAGCAAGCAGGTGAAAAAGATATTGTCATAGTTGCTGGTAAAGGTGAAGACCCTTATCAAAAAATTAATGGTGTAGATGTCCCTTATGTTGGTGATTATGCTGTTGTTCAGAGTTACCATGATTAAATGACATTATGAAAAAGGCTAGAAGTTCGTCACTTCTGGTCTTTTTGTGATTCTAGTGCACTTTTGCTAGTGTGACTATGATAAATATGATATCATTAGTATATGACAAATCCAATTGAAGAATCACACACAAAATCAGGTAAAATACCCCTCAGAATCGACCCAGAATTGCATGAAATGCTTGTAACACGTGCAAACAAAGAGGGGCGTTCGTTGAATAATTATTTAACAAAATTACTAGAGGCCGGTTTGCGGCCGTCAACTTTTGAAGATCGGCAATTTGTAGGGCAAGTGATATCAGGTGAAAATTTTGATTTAGCTAGTCGATTGGTGTCCATTTCAGGCATTTATTATCGTTATTTGATCGATAATGCGACAGCGGCTAAAGCAGATGCAAGATATGCTGTTATAGAAGCAAATGGGAATATTTTAACATTACGAGAATTGAAATAAGGTATCATTTTCAATTCAATAAGCTATTTAATAAGGGAGAACAACATGATTTTTTTTAGAATTGTACCGCAGAATAACGCTGGGTTAGTCGAAACATTGGGGAAATATAGTCGTCGTAGAGAGGCTGGTTTGCATTTTTATGTGCCATTTATCCAAACAATTCGTAATGTCAGTTTGGCGATGCGCCCGTTACGTTTACCAGATTATTCAGTTATCACTGCTGATAACGCTGATATTAAAGCGAGTGTGACATTGAATTATCACGTGACAGATGCTATGAAATATATGTACGAAAACACTGACTCTGTTGAGTCAATGGCACAATTAGTACGTGGTCATCTACGTGATATTATTGGTCGTATGGAGTTGAATGAAGCATTAGGATCAACCACAAAAATTAACGTACAGTTAGCCGAAGCGATTGGTGATTTAACAAATACATATGGGATCAATGTTGATCGCATAAACATTGATGAATTACGGCCATCAGTTTCTATTCAAGAAGCCATGGATAAACAATTAACAGCTGACCGAGAACGTGTGGCTACAATTGCTAGAGCAGAAGGTCAGGCACGTTCAATTGAGTTAACCACAAAAGCGACAAACGATGCGTTAATGGCAACAGCCAAAGCCGAAGCTGACGCCACTAAAACACGAGCTGATGCAGAACGCTACCGCATTGATACCGTGCAGGCTGGACTAGCAGGAGCTGATGATAAGTATTTCCAGAACCAATCAATTAATGCATTTACAACTCTAGCTGGTTCGTCAGCGAACTTAGTTGTTATTGACGGTAAAGAAGTTTCTAAGCTTGGTCAATTACCGGTTGTTGGAAAATTACTTGAAAAAGGTTTGAAATAACGCGTTTAATAGCACACCGTTGAAGACCAAAAAATTGGTTAATAGGTGATGGATTTGTGAAAAAAGCAACACAATAAGATATGCTAAATCTGTCTGTTTAGTGGGGAAAAATGTTTAAAGAAAAAAATATTTTGGTAATGGTTTCTGGGAGTGTTGCTGCTTACAAGGCGGCTACATTTGTACGGTTATTGACGAAATCTGGTGCCAACGTTCGCGTTGGCATGACAACTGCTGCACAGAAATTTATTACCAGCAAAACCTTATCAATCTTGTCAGGAAATGATGTTTTAACTGATTTATTTGTTGGGCATACATCAGAGGTTGTCCATATCAGTTGGGCGAAATGGGCAGATTTCATTTTTGTTGTTCCGGCAACTGCTAATCTCATTGGTAAAATTGCACAAGGAATAGCGGATGATGCGGTAACTGCAACCATTATGGCGTCGTCTGCTGATAAAATAATTGCACCAGCTATGAACGATAATATGTGGGCGAATCCAGCGGTTGTGAGAAATATGAAAACATTACAACAAGATGGTTGGTTGGTGATTGAACCGACTATCGGTTTTCTGGCTGAAGGGTACGCAGCAAAAGGTCGTTTGCCAGAACCAGTCGATATTTTAGAGCAAACCGATGTGCGATTGCGCGCAAAAAGTGGCCTGTTAATAGGTAAAAAAGTTGTTATTACGGCTGGCGGCACGCGTGAGGCTTTAGATCCAGTACGCTATTTAACCAATCGTTCAAGTGGTAAAATGGGTTACGCTTTAGCACGTGCGGCTGCTGAAAATGGGGCAGAAGTTGTTTTGATTACAACGACAGCGCGCGAGAATATATTTGGCGTTGAACAAGTATTCGTTAGTTCGACGCAAGAGATGTTAGTGGCAGTAACTCATGCATTTTCAGATGCTGATATTTTTATTAGCGCTGCAGCAGTTTCTGATTTCAAGCCGGCAGAGTTCGCGACACATAAAATTAAAAAGCAAACTGATAGTGGATTAACACTGAATCTCGTACAAAACCCAGATATTTTGCAAACTATTGGTCAGTCTAAAAAAACGAATCAAATTGTAGTTGGTTTTGCTGCTGAGACACAAGAAATATTGGCGCATGGCAAAGAGAAGTTGATCAAAAAACAGGCTGATATGATAATTGCCAATGATGTCAGCAAGTCGGATACGGGCTTTTCATCTGATGATAACGCTGTGACAATTCTAATACCAGACCATTTGCCAGAAACACTTTCGAAAACATCTAAAATAGAGATTGCCAGAGCAATCATGGCACGTATTATAACATTGAAATGAATCGCTATTTATGATAGAATATGGTGTTACATACTGATTACAGGAGGAAACATGTTAAGGTGTTAATAAAAACATAATTGGCTAAGAAAGATGTCAATTTTGTTATTATCTTAGACAGTTTAATATGCTGAAAAAAATGGCAGACGAAGAAGAAGAAAGCAAGGCATCAAAGTACCATATTGGTGATGTTTTGCTTGCACCAGCTTATGGCAATCTAGAAAAGCCATTTACTGGACAAGTAGAAAAAATATATGAGAATGCCTTGTTAGTTGAAATTACGGAAAATGATCCTGCAGATCAACCAACAGTTAATGAAATGAACCACCGGGCAATCGTCCGTATGGACGAGATCGAAGTGATTCAGCAGGCACCAGTCTTAGAACCAGAAAAGACTGATGATAACATTGAAGAGTAAAAAAGTTTCATAATCATTTATTCGTAGCGAGTCTGAGAAGGTGAAAGTCAGATATAAATGGAAACGGCGCGTACTTGGAGTTATGAGTGTTATATTGAGCGGCGAAAGCTATTAGAGTGGTACCGCGGGTGAAAACTCGTCTCTTGTTAAAATGACAAGAGACGAGTTTTTTTATTCAGTTAATCAAAATAAGGTATAATAGTAACTAGTAAAAAAAGGAATGAATAATAATGGCAGATAATGATATGGTTGTTGCAGCACTGGCAAAGGTGTTGACAGATTTTAAACCAGAAGAAATTTCAGAAAAATTAGAAGCACCTAAATCATCAGATATGGGTGATGTCGCTTTCCCAACCTTCACATTGGCAAAAGTTTTGCATCGCGCACCGCAACAAATTGCAGCAGATATTGTGGCTAACATTAATCAAGTAGGCTTTGAAAAAGTTGTTGCAACGGGTCCTTACGTTAATTTTTTCTTAGATAAACAAGCGACGTCACGTCACATTTTGGGTAAGATTCTGAAGGAACAATCGCATTATGGTAGCAACACAGATGGACAAGGTGCACATGTTCCGATTGATATGTCATCACCTAACATTGCTAAACCGATGTCTATGGGACATCTACGATCGACAGTTATCGGCAATTCATTGTCTAATATTACCGCCAAAAATGGCTATGTTCCAGTTAAAATTAATCATTTGGGAGATTGGGGGACACAGTTTGGTAAGTTAATATATGCGTATAAAACTTGGGGATCAGAGGAAGCAGTAAAAGCTGATCCGATTGCCACACTATTGCGTTATTATGTCGAATTTCATGAAAAAGCCAAAGATGATGACAAGTTGAATGATGCGGGTCGTGCTTGGTTTAAAAAATTAGAAGATGGTGATTCAGAGGCGCATGAATTGTGGCGGTGGTTCCGTGCTGAATCTTTAAAAGAATTCACAGCAATTTATGATCGTTTAGATATTACATTTGATTCTTTTAACGGTGAAGCTTTCTATAATGATAAGATGGACAAAGTGGTTGATATTTTAGAAGAAAAAAACCTCTTAGTTACATCACAAGGCGCTCGAATTGTTGACTTATCTGGGATTAATCCTAATTTAACACCAGCAATGATTAAAAGATCAGATGGGGCCACGTTATATATGACACGTGACTTGGCAGCAGCTGTTTATCGTAAAGAAACATATCATTTTTCAAAGTCATTATATGTGGTTGGCGGCGAACAACGCGAACATTTTGTGCAAATGAAGGCAGTTTTGTCATTAATGGGATTTGAATGGTCAGATGACGTGGAGCATATTTCATTTGGTTTGATTACCTTTAATGGTAAAAAAATGTCGACCCGTAAAGGGGATGTTGTATTGTTAAAGGACGTTTTGGATGATGCCCACGACTTAGCTTTGAAGCAAATACAGGAAAAAAATCCAGCACTTGAAAATAAAAACAGTGTTGCCGAGCAAGTTGGTGCGGGTGCCGTTATATTCCATGATTTAATGAACGATAGAACAAATAATTTTGATTTTAATTTGGAAGAAGTTGTTCGTTTTGAAGGTGACACAGGCCCTTATGTGCAATACACTAATGCGCGTGCTAAATCAATTTTGCGTAAAGTTAATGTTGACATCGTTGATGATAATTTAGATTTGGACGATGCTGCAACATGGGATATCATAACAACACTTAATAATTTTCCTGACACAGTCCAACGTGCCTGGCAACAACGTGAGGCAAGTATTATTGCAAAATATGCCTTAACTTTGTCACGTGCCTTTAATAGGTACTACGCTAATTCAAAAATATTAACAAATGATCAACAATTAAATGCACGTTTGGCGTTAGTGCAATCGGTGACAATTGTCTTGTCAGAAAGTTTGCGTTTGTTAGGTGTGAAGTCACCAGAAGAAATGTAGCTTTGCGTAGGTGTTAACTGAGATAAACAAGCATCAGTTCTGACAGTTCTCAATTAGGAGAAAGATATGATTTCAAAGCAACAACGTCAAGAATTAATTCTTGATATTATTCAAAATCAACTTATCACGAGTCAAGAAGAATTACTGAGCGAACTGTTAAAACATCATGTTGAAACAACACAGACAACAGTTTCACGGGATATTCGGGCACTTGGTATTGTGCGCATCAAGGATATCAATGATGATTTGCGCTATCAGCAATTACAAGATCAAGATGAAACACCTGATTTAATCGTGACTGAAAATGTGGTAGATGCCGCCATCATGGAGTATGCTGTATTTGTCAAGCGTGTCCAATTTATGACAATTATAAAAACAGCTGATTCAAGTGGTAACGCTGTTGCTGGTATAATTGATGATGCAAATTTACCGCAAGTGATTGCAACATTAGCTGGATTTGATACAATTTATGTGACAAGCCCAGATGAAGTAAGTGCGGAAACGTTAACCAAACGTTGGTCGGCATTGATAGGATAGTCTATGAATCGATTGAAGCGTATAATGAAAAAAATAAATGAGAAATTTAGACCAATCGCTAAACGCTGGCAATTTGGTCGTTTTCTTATTATAGTTTTCTTGACATTGTTTTTGACTATGAGTATTTACTTGGTTACCTTAGCTAAAACAGCACATGTCAAAAACTTACATGCGACGTTGGCACAAACAACAACTGTTTATGATGATTCAGGTGCGAAAGCAGGTGAATTATACTCGCAAAAAGGAACTTATGTTAAGTATAATCGCATATCTCAAAATATGCGTGATGCGGTTATCTCAAGTGAAGATCGCAATTTCTATCATGAGTATGGTTTTTCTGTCAAAGGTATTGCCCGTTCGGTGGTACTTAATCTTAAAAATAAGCTGGTAGGTTCGTCTGCTATTGCTGGTGGTGGCTCTACTTTGACACAACAACTTGTCAAAAATGCTTATTTGACCCAAGAACAGACTATCACACGTAAGGCTAAAGAAATTTTCTTGTCCATGCAAGTCGAGCAAGATTATACAAAAAACCAAATATTGACGATGTATCTTAATAATGCTTGGTTTGGTAATGGTGTTTGGGGTGTTGAAGATGCCTCTCAAAAGTATTTTGGAGTACACGCTAGTGAGTTGACAACATCTCAAGCAGCCACGTTGACTGCCATGTTACCAAGTCCAGCTTTGTATAATCCAATCGATCATCTACAAGCTGCAACTAACCGGCGTAATATTGTTTTAGGTACAATGGTTGAAACAAAACGCTTGTCAGCAGCACAGTCAAAGCGCGCACAAGCTGTACCTATGACTTTGAATGATACGTACGATGGATCAAATAAATATCAGTACCCATGGTTTTTTGACTCTGTTATCAGTGAAGCAATTAAAACATACGGGTTAACTGAAAGCGATGTCATGAATCGTGGTTATAAAATCTATACAACGTTGAATCAACAAGACCAAACAAATTTGCAACAAAATTTTAATAATAGTGCGATGTTTAATTACAATACAGATGCACAAGCAGCAAGTGTTGTATTAAATGCTAAAACTGGTGGCGTTCGTGCCCTTGTAGGCGGACGTGAAGAGAAACATACATTCCGAGGCTTTAATTATGCAACACAATCAAAATTGTCACCAGGCTCATCAATTAAACCTATTGTTGTTTATGCACCAGCCCTAGAACGAGGATACAGTATCGACACGAGCTTGCCGAATACGACACGTACGTTCGGCACAAACGGCTGGGAAGTTCATAATGCATTGAATGTACAAACAAATGACTTGCCGATGTATGAAGCTTTAGAACATTCCTATAACGTACCGGCAGTTTATTTGTTAAATAAAATTGGCGTTAATGCAGGTTATGCTAGTGCACGTAAGTTTGGTCTACCATTATCAGATAAAGATAAAAACCTTGCTTTGTCATTAGGTGGGCTAACGGTTGGTGTTTCACCCATGCAAATGGCACAAGCCTACACCGCTTTTGCTAATGACGGTGTCATGAGTGACGCGCATTTTATTACAAAAATTGTTGATGCAACTGGGAAAGTTGTTGTTAGCAGTCCTAAAGCTAAGCAAAAACGTGTCATTAGTTCACGTGTTGCGGACAATATGACACGTATGATGCTGGGTACTTATACTAACGGGACCGGTTTAGGAGCAGCACCTGCTGGGTTTACTATTGCTGGTAAAACAGGCACAACAGAGAATCCTAATGATACAGAGAACAGTCAATCATCTAAAGATTCTTGGGCCATGGCTTATACAAAAGATGTTGTTGAGGCCACTTGGATGGGGTTAGATGATAAGAGTGAAAATAATAGTTTGCCGCTTGGCCTGACCGCCACTATGGGGCCATTGGTGAAGACATCATTAGAAGAAATTTTGCCAAATACACCAGGTACAAACTTTAATGTCACAAATCCAAACAGTAATAGTGCTAATACTGACAAGGGATTTAATTGGTCAAATATTGGTTCTGATTTCTCAAAGGGTGTTGATAATGCAGTAGATGGCGCCAACAAGGCTTGGCAAACAGTTAAGGGATTGTTTGGCAATTAAAATAATGCGTACGCTAGAGACAATGTCGCAGCTGTAATATTTAAAACAAAAAAGGAAAAGAAAATGACAGTAAATATTTATGATAACGCCAATGAAATGGCTAATGTGCTTAAACAGACACAAGAATACACAGCTTGGCAAGACGCTTTTGATGGCATTCAAGGGAATGAAGAAGCTAAGCGCTTGTTTGGTGAGTTCCAAGAAGTGCAAATTGCAGTACAACAAATGATGCAAATTCAACAACAACCAAAGCCAGAGCAAGAAAAAGAATGGGATGCTATCGCAGCTGAAGTTCAAAAAAATGAGCTGATTACGGCACTTTTGACAGCTGAACAAGCATTAAATAAGTTACTCACGGAATTGAATGATATTATCACAAAACCTGTTGCTGATGCCTATGCAAAGTTGCGCAAATAATTGTAAAAAGATTAATATAATTGCTTTTTACATGAAAAGAGAGAAATACTATGCAAAATAAATTTGTTCAGTTTTTAAAAGAATGGGTGGCACCAATTTTGGTTGCTGTTGTTGTGGTTTCTTTGATTCGAGTGTTCCTATTCGAGTTTGTACGTGTGAATGGGCCATCGATGACACCAAACTTGCAAAATGATGAATTAGTTTTGTTAAGTAAAGTTTCCAAATATAAACGCGGTGACGTCGTTGTATTTAATGCACGTCAAGAAGACCCAAGAGTGAGACCTGGTGAAAAAGATTATGTTAAGCGTATCATCGGTATACCAGGCGACACAGTCTCTTATAAAAATTCTAATTTATACGTGAATAATAAAGTTGTTAATCAAAATTATATTGGCATCAATGAGCGAACACAAGGCACTGAAATGTCATTTGGCAGCGAATGGTCGTTAGCGACGTTATCGTCTACTAATCAATGGCAAGAAAAAGATCGTAACCATACTAAGGTGCCAGCAGGGGAATACTTTGTTATGGGAGACCACCGGTCAGTTTCTAATGATGGTCGTTATTTTGGATTTATTGATAAGCAACATGTTCGAGGCAAGGTATATGTCCCTTTCTGGAATTCAAATAAAACAGCTAAGCAAAATATTAATGGTCAAAACAAACTGTTTTTTGCAAACTGAATTTGCATAGTTGTGAAAAAAATGATAATATATGAGAAACGATAAAACCTTTAATTAAGTCCAGAGAGACTTACAAGGCTTTTAGATACTGGGGTCAAAGTCCATACTTTGACCGTAATTTTCTAGAACCGCGTAAGTCAAAAGACTTATGCGGTTCTTTGTATAAAAAGGAGTATTATGCGACATTTTTTGAATATAAATTCAGTAAATGAATCTGATGTGCTAAAATTAATTCAGCGGGCGTTAGCATTTAAGTCAGGTGTGCAGCCCGATCAGACAAATTTGACGGTCAGTAATCTGTTTTTTGAAAATTCAACACGTACGCATAGTAGTTTCCAAATGGCAGAAAATAAGTTGGGTTTTCAACAAATAAGAATTGATCCTCAAAGTAGTTCAATGTCAAAAGGTGAAAGTTTAGTCGACACGCTGAAAACATTAAAAGCAATTGGTGTTGATGTTGCTGTTATTAGGCATAGTGTCACGAGTTGGTATGACAATGTTTTAAGTACAGGTGGACATGCTATACCACAGCTTGTGAACGCTGGGGATGGTAGCGGTCAACATCCCTCCCAAAGTCTATTAGATTTGGTGACGATTTACGAGCAATTTGGTCATTTTGATGGTTTAAATATTCGAATTGTTGGTGATTTAATGCATTCGCGTGTGGCCCGTTCAAATGCTGAAATTTTGAAAAAATTAGGCGCTAATATGACATTTTCTGGCCCAGAAAATTGGCAACCAAAAGATTTTAGTCAATTTGGTGAATTTGTGGTTATGGATAAGGATTGGGAACAACTTGATGTTGTGATGTTTCTTCGTGTGCAACATGAACGTATCACACAGACTGAAAATCAAACTTTTTTAACCAAACAATATCATGCTAAATTTGGACTGAATAAATTACGATATGAACAACTCAAAGCGCAGGCAATTATCATGCATCCAGCACCAGTCAATCGTGATGTGGAAATTGCTGACGAATTTGTTGAAGCGTCAAAATCACGTATCTTTGAACAAATGACTAATGGGGTGTTTGCAAGAATGGCAATATTAGAATATACAATGGAGACAAATCATGCAACTTATTAAAAATGTTAAGATTTTGGAAAACAATCATTTAGTTACACGTGACGTTTTAATTGATGGTAAAAAAATTGTTAAGGTATCAGAAAACAATCATTCAGAGATTGATACGATTGATGCTAAAGGTGCATTTTTATCAAGTGGACTAGTTGATGTACATGTTCATTTTCGCGAGCCTGGTTTTAATTATAAGGAAACGATTGCGACTGGTTCTCAAGCTGCTGCACGCGGTGGTTTTACAACAGTTATTGCGATGCCAAACCTTAACCCTGTGCCAGACACGGCAGAACGGCTAGCTGCACAAATTAAATTAAATGACACAAATGGCATGGTTCATGTTAAGCAATATGGCGCTGTTTCAGCTGATTTGACAGCATCTGAAGTATCAAATATCGCAGGAATGGCAGCTGCTGGTGCTGTTGCATTTAGTAACGATGGCAAAGGCGTACAAACCGCTGATACCATGTTACAAGCGATGCTGGCAGCAGCACAAGTTGATAAGCCGTTGGCAGCACATTTAGAGGATGACTCTTTGTTACATGGTGGCGTTATGAACGCTGGGGAACAATCTAAAAAATTAGAAATCCCTGGAATTACTGGTTTAGCGGAAAGCTCACAACTGGCACGTGATTTGGTGTTAGCCAAAGCGACAGGTGTTCACTATCATGTTGCCCACATTTCGACAAAAGAGTCAGTTACATTAGTTCGAATTGCAAAGTCGCAGGGCGTAAATGTTACGGCTGAGGTTTCACCACATCATGTTTTGCTTTCTGATACAGACATCAAAGGTGATAATGCGCTATTTAAAATGAATCCACCTTTACGTTCACAGGCAGATCGACAAGCCGTATTAGCCGGGTTATTGGATGGCACAATTGATATGATTGCAACAGATCATGCACCACATGGTACGGCAGAAAAAAATAAGCCATTTCGAGAAGCACCGTTTGGGATTACAGGGATTGAAACAAGCTTTCAATTGCTGTATACACATTTAGTGAGATCAGGCGTTATGACGCTAGAGACACTCTTGCAACGTATGATAAAGGCACCAATAGCTGCCTTCAAACTTGAAGCACCAACTGAGATTAAGGCTGGTGAAACAGCTGACCTAGCTTTGTTTGATTTAGAACATCAGGAAACGATTTCAGCAGCCAATTTTAAATCAAAAGGTAAGAATACACCATTTATTGGCTGGCAAGTTTACGGCAAAACACTGGCAACTTGGGTGGATGGTAAATTAGTTTATCAATCATTCTGAACGACGCAAACACGATAACGAGGATAATGGGACATGAAAAAACGCTATATAGTACTTGAAAATGGCTCAGTATACGAAGGCGAGTCCTTCGGATCTGATGTAGATGTGATGGCAGAATTGGTCTTTAATACCGGCATGTCAGGCTATCAAGAATCAATAACTGATTTATCATACCGTGGTGAAATGATTGTGTTTACCTATCCTTTAATTGGGAATTATGGCATTAATCGTGATGATTTTGAAAGTTTACGACCAGCAGCTTCAGCAATCGTAGTACATGAAATTGCACGTCGACCAAGCAATTGGCGTAAAATGATGAGTTTGGAAGAATGGGCAGAACGAACAAATATGCCTGGCATCACTGGTGTTGATACACGTGCACTGACACGAGAGTTACGTGATAATGGTGTCATGAAAGCGGCATTAGTTAATGAAGTGACCGATGAAATTTTCTCTGAGATTAAAAAATTTGTGCCTTCAAAAAATATGGTTGCGGATGCCACAACAAAAACACAATACCAAAATCCAACGGATGGTGTATCAATTGCCTTGATTGATTTTGGATTAAAAAATTCAATTTTACGTTCTTTAGCAAAGAGAGGCGTCAATGTCATGGTGTTTCCAGCCAACGTTGATGCAGAAACTATTTTAGCAGCCAATCCTGATGGTATATTATTATCAAATGGTCCAGGCAATCCCCAAGATGTTGCTTACGCTATTCCCACAATACAAACATTGCAAGAACAGTTACCATTAATGGGTATTTGCTTGGGACATCAATTGTTTGCTATAGCTAATGGGGCGGAAACATACAAATTAAAATTTGGACATCGTGGTTTCAATCATGCGGTTCGTAATTTGTCAAAGGAACGGTTAGACTTTACTTCTCAAAATCATGGTTACGCTGTCAATCGTGATAGTTTATCAAAAACCGATCTTGTTGTGACACATGAAGAAATTAATGATCTCACAGTTGAGGGTGTCAGACTAAAGAATCACCATGCTTTCTCTGTTCAATTTCATCCAGACGCAGCACCAGGTCCACACGATGCCGAATATCTATTCGATGATTTTTTGAACATGATTGAAAACGCCAAGAAGGAGACAACACAAAATGCCTAAACGCACTGACATCAAAAAAATATTGGTGATTGGCTCTGGTCCAATTGTTATTGGTCAAGCAGCAGAATTTGATTATTCGGGCACGCAGGCCGCACTTAGTTTGAAGGAAGAAGGCTATTATGTCATTTTAGTTAATTCGAATCCTGCAACAATTATGACGGATGCGGAAATTGCAGATAAAGTCTACATAGAACCCTTAACAATTGACTTTATTGAGCGTATTTTGCGTAAAGAACGACCTGATGCTATTTTACCAACATTAGGCGGGCAAACTGGACTAAATATGGCCAAAGATTTGTCTGAAGCTGGGATATTAGATGACTTACATATCGAGTTGTTAGGCACAAAGCTGTCAGCAATTGAAGAGGCTGAGGATCGCGAAGAATTTAAAGCGCTAATGGAACGCTTGAATGAACCTATTCCTGAATCAACGATTGCAACGACACTAGATGAAGCATTAGAATTTGCTGATACACACAGCTATCCTGTCATTGTGCGCCCAGCGTACACATTGGGTGGTACTGGTGGTGGTATTGCTGAAACGCATGCAGAATTAACTGAAATTGCAGCGAATGGTTTAGAATTATCACCCGTCACACAAGTATTGATTGAACGATCAATTGCAGGCTATAAAGAGATTGAATTTGAAGTTATGCGTGATGCACATGATAATGCATTAGTTGTCGCTTCAATGGAAAATTTTGATCCAGTTGGTATACACACAGGTGATTCAATTGTCACAGCCCCAGTACAAACATTGTCTGACCGTGAAGTTCAAATGATGCGTGATGCGGCGTTGAAAATTATTCGTGCTCTAAAAATTGAAGGTGGTGTCAATATTCAAATGGCACTCGATCCAGATTCATACAAGTATTACATTATCGAAGTTAATCCACGTGTGTCGCGTTCGTCTGCATTAGCATCAAAAGCAACAGGTTATCCTATTGCTAAAATGGCTGCTAAGATTGCTGTTGGTTTGAATTTAGATGAAATTATTAATCCTGTTACTGGGACAACAAAGGCAGAATTTGAGCCAGCATTGGACTATGTGGTATTTAAAATTCCACGTTGGCCATTTGACAAATTTGCCACAGCTGATCGCCGTTTAGGGACGCAAATGAAAGCCACTGGAGAAGTTATGGCAATCGGTCGTAACATGGAAGAAGCGTTGTTGAAGGCTGTACGCTCATTAGAAATTGGCGCAATCGGATTAGATGACATCACTTTTGATGAACTATCAGATGAAGAATTGTTGCAGGCATTGATGCCAGCACGTGATGACCGCTTATTTATGATTGCTGATTTATTACGTCGTGGCGTGACGATTGAAGCTATTCATGACAAAACGTTGATCGATGAATTCTTTTTGGACAAAGTGCTTCATATTATTGAAATTGAACGTGATTTAGCACAAAATGTTGGTGATTTAAATCAGCTGACTTATGCTAAGAAAAATGGTTTTGCTGATGCGACTATCGCTAATATTTGGCATACAACAACAGCTGATGTGCGTCAGTTAAGAACACAAGCAAATATTTTACCAGTCTACAAAATGGTTGATACGGTGGCGGCTGAGTTTGAGTCGCAAACACCATATTACTATGCAACTTATGAGCGTGAAAATGAATCAATCAAAACGGATAAAAAATCAGTCATTGTACTAGGTTCAGGGCCAATACGTATTGGGCAAGGTGTGGAGTTTGATTATGCCACTGTTCATGCAGTAAAAGCCATTCAACGTGCGGGTTATGAAGCGATTATTATGAACTCTAACCCTGAAACTGTGTCGACTGACTTTTCTATTTCTGATAAATTGTATTTTGAACCGTTAACATTAGAAGACGTGTTAAATGTGATTGATTTGGAGCAACCTATTGGTGTTGTGGTACAATTCGGTGGCCAAACAGCAATCAATTTAGCACAACCTTTGACAGAAAATGGGGTGCATATTTTAGGCACAACAGTTGAAGATTTGAATCGTGCTGAAGATCGTGAAGCTTTTGATCAGGTCATCAAACAATTAAAACTACCACAACCAATAGGAAAAACGGCCACAACAGTTGCTGGTGCTTTGGCAGCGGCACAGGAAATCGGTTATCCGGTTTTGATCAGACCATCATATGTACTTGGTGGACGTGCGATGGAAATCGTGACATCAGACGAAGAATTAAAAGATTATATGCAACGTGCAGTTAAAGTGTCAAATGATCATCCCGTCTTGATTGATTCATATTTGGTTGGTCAAGAAGCTGAAGTTGATGTTTTGTCAGATGGTCAAACAGCCGTTATTCCAGGTATAATGGAGCATATTGAACGTGCAGGCGTACATTCTGGTGACTCTATGTCTGTCTATCCACCCCAATATTTGTCACAAAAAGTACAAGATGAAATGACGCAAGCAGCCATTAATTTAGCACAAGCTATGCATACGATCGGCTTAATGAACGTGCAGTTCGTGATTCATGAAAATACAGCTTATGTGATTGAAGTCAATCCACGCGCGTCGAGAACAGTACCATTTATTTCTAAAGTGACACATTTACCGTTAGCACAATTGGCAACACGTGTAATGTTAGGCGAAAAATTAGCAGACATGGGATTTGAAACTGGGTTAGTACCGGCTGATGACATGGTTCATGTTAAAGCACCAATTTTCTCATTTACCAAGTTACCAGATGTCGATTCGTTGCTTGGTCCTGAAATGAAATCTACTGGTGAAGTAATGGGTTCTGATACGACGTTACCAAAAGCCCTTTATAAGGCCTTTGTTGCTTCAAATATTAAAGTCCCACAATATGGTAATGTGCTCTTTACAGTTGCTGACGATGATAAAGAAGAGGCGTTGATTTTGGCTAAACGCTTCAATGATTTGGGATTTGCCTTGTTTGCAACATCAGGTACTGGTGCCTATCTTGATTCACATGATATGCCAGTTGAGGTGCTAGATAAAATTTCAGAATCTAACAATAACTCAGTAGAAGCATTGAAAACACAAAAGTTACAAGTCGTCATTAATACGACACAAGCTGATGATCGGGCAGAATCCGATGGTCGCCTCATTCGTAACGCAGCAATTGAAAATGCTGTACCACTGTTTACAGCGTTGGATACAGTTAACGCTTTCTTGGATGTTTTGGAGAGTCGCAGTTTTACAGTCAATGAAATGAAGTAATTGATTGTTGTTAATGGCACTAATAAAATTGTCCAGTGAGACAAATTAGGAGAAAAAATGATAACAAAACATCGCTTGGCAGTTAATTTACCAGGATTAAATATGAAAAATCCTGTGATGAATTCATCAGGAGCAGTATATTTTGGACTTGAAGACAAAGGGTTTGGTATTGAAAAGACAGGTGCACTAGTCACAAAAACAGTTACAATGACACCACGTGTTGGTAATCCACAACCTTGGATCATTGAAACACCAAGTGGTATTTTGAATTCTGTTGGGCTAGCTAATCCAGGTATCGAAAAAGTAATAACAGATATGTTGCCGGCTATTCACACAAAATATGGTGATGATATGCCAGTGATGGTTTCAATTGCTGGCGAAACAGTACAAGAATATGTTGCATTAGCACGGTTATTAACGCATTCAGGTTTGGTCACTGCGATTGAAGTCAATTTATCGTGCCCTAATGTTGATCGCGGTGGTATGGCTTTTGGTGTTGATGCGCAAACAGCGTCTGAAGTCATTGCAGCGTTGCGACAAATTACTCATTTACCACTTTATGCTAAACTGTCTCCAAATGTGACAGACATTAAACCAATTGTAAAAGCCCTTGAAGTTGCAGGTGCAGATGGTATTGTATTGATTAATACAGTTATGGGAATGAGCCTTGACTTGAAAAAACGTCAAGCGCGTTTGGCACGTGGTATAGGTGGTATGTCTGGAAAGGCAATTCATCCTATTGCGGTACGTTTTGTTTATGAAGCAGCTCAGACAGTCAGTATTCCGATAATTGGTGTTGGGGGTGTCACTACTGTGGCAGACGCGTTAGAACTTATGATGGCGGGTGCCAGTGCTGTACAAGTTGGCGGGGCTTTAACGCAGCATCCTGATGCCATGGTAAACATTATTGACGCGATGCCAGCAGCATTAGACAAATATGAATTTGCTGATGTTCAGGCTGTGACTGACACATTCAAAAAATAATGACTGTCAGGTTTAGAAAGGACTCCCATGCAACGACCAATATTTATAGCATTAGATTTTCCAAATGCAGTAACAGCACGCGCTTTTCTCGACAATTTTCGTGATATCACAAATAAGCCAGCAATAAAAATAGGCATGGAATTATTTTTTGCTGAAGGACCAGAATTTGTCCGTGAATTAAGAAGGCAAGGATTTACTATTTTCTTGGATCTGAAATTATATGATATTCCAACAACGGTTGGTCATGCGGTTGCCAGTATTGCAAAGCTAAACGTCCAATATTTGACAGTTCACGCAGCTGGTGGTGAAAAAATGTTACGACAAGCAGTCGCGAATAAAGGCCAAAACATGCAATTATTGGCGGTCACGCAGTTAACCTCTTTTTCAGAATCTGATATGCAGGCAACACAACAGACGACAGCAAGCATGACGGATAGCGTCATTCATTTAGCGCAATTAGCCTATCAATCAGGAGTTGATGGTACAATTAGTGCCCCACTGGAAGCAAATCTCATCCAACAAAAAACAAGTGATTCATTTCTACGTGTGACACCGGGAATTCGATTGACAGGTGATTCAGCTGATGATCAAGCGCGGATTACAACACCTGCAAAAGCACGGGACTTTGGTGCTACTGGCTTAGTTGTCGGCCGATCAATTACCAAAGCCAAAAATCCTGTGGCAGCATATCAACAGGTGATATCAGAATGGAGTAATTAAATGTTAAATTATGCAGAGCAAGTGGCAAATGATTTATTAGCCATTGGTGCAGTGAAATTTTCACCAGAGTCACCGTTTACGTGGGCATCGGGTATTAAAAGTCCTATTTATACGGATAATCGCATGACTATTGGCTATCCAAAAGTGCGTCAAAATATTTATAAAGGTTTAGTCGCATTAATTCAAGAATCATATGGTGATGTTGAAATTATTGGTGGTGTTGCAACGGCTGGTATACCACATGCTGCATGGGTTTCAGAGAAAATGAATAAGCCGATGATCTATGTACGCTCTAAACCAAAAGATCATGGCGCTGGTCGTCAAACAGAAGGTGTAGCGGTTGCTGGTAAAAAAGTTGTGTTAATTGATGACTTGATCTCAACGGGTGGCTCAGTATTAGGTGCTGTTGAAGCGATACGTAAAGAGGGTGCAGACGTTGTAGGCGTTGTATCAATTTTTTCGTATGAATTACCTGAAGGATTGATTAATTTTACCAATGCAAAATTGACTTTTAAATCATTGACAACTTATTCTCAATTGATAGCTGCAGCTATCAAACGTGGTGATTTGAACACGTCACAAGTAGCAACACTGCAAAATTGGCAACAAAATCCTGCCAAGTGGCAGATATAAGTTAACAGCAAAAAAGCGTTTGGAAATTTCCAAACGCTTTTTTGCTGTTAATAAATTGCATCACGGTAGAGGCCGATGACTTTACCCAAAATAGAAACGCTTTTAAGAATGATTGGCGCCATAGCATCATTTTCAGGCTGCAAACGGAAATGATCTGCTTCTCGGAAAAAGCGTTTAACGGTTGCTTCGTTGTCATCATTCATAGCCACTACGACGTCGCCGTTATCAGCATTATCTTGTTTACGAACGATGACTTTATCGCCATCTAAGATACCGATATTGACCATAGAATTTCCGCGAACATTTAGCATAAACATGTCACCATCAAATTGCATCAAATTGTCAGGAATCGGGAAAAATTCAGTGGCTTCTTCTTCAACGGCCAAGATAGGCGTACCGGCAGTAACAAGTCCTAACACGGGGATACGACCAGGAGTAATGGACACACCCAAAGCTTCTAAACCAGAATCAGTGACTTCGATGGCACGTGCACGAGGTTTTGAGGCATCTTTTAAAAGGTACCCTTTTTTAACTAACCGTTCAATATGACCATGAATTGTTGAAGAAGAGGATAATCCGACAGCTTCACCAACTTCACGCACTGTAGGTGGATAGCCATTTGTTATTTGTGCGTCATGGATAAACCTTAGCACCTGAAGCTGTTTGCTTTCTTGAATTTGACTTGTCATTTTGGATCTCATTCCTTAATACTACTCGATTTAATATGTATTAATTATAACGAAAAGCAAACGATAAATCAAACATTTGTTCGTTTTTTATATTTTAATAAGTTATCTACTAAAAATATTTATTAATTCTTTAAACTTGCGCCTAGATTCAGAAAAAGTCTGTGGATAATACGGTTGCAAGTCGTGAGTTAGTATTTTGATAAATTGTGACGTCATTACCTTGTGCTTTATGCTATAATTAATCTTAGAAATTTATTAAGGGGAAGACTATGACTTTAAATATCGGACTCGTTATCTTGATTGCAGTTTTGGCTTTAATTATCGGATTAGCGGCTGGATTCTTCTTAGCACGTAACTCAATGAAGAGTTACTTAGCAAAGAACCCACCAATTTCAGAAGAAATGATGAAGTCAATGATGATGTCAATGGGTCAAAAACCATCACAAAAGAAATTAAATCAAATGATGGCTCAAATGAAGCAACAAAGCGAACAAGCGCAAAAAAAATAAGCCATTAGGCTTATTTTTTTTCACGTTTAGGATCGATATAAATCCAGTTAGGATCTACTTCTTGATCTAATTGATCAAAAGCGTCTTGAATCATCTGCGTATATTTGGCAATATTTTCCTTATTTAGTCGGTCTTTACGCGAAATCACAATCGGTTCGCCGAAATTGATGATTGTATTGTTACGCTTAAACAACTGGCTAAATGAGACTGGTCCTTGATACACAGCAGGAACAATTGCTTTCCCAGACATCTTTGCGATTAACAAAGAGCCAGCTTTTAAGTCGTCACTGTGTCTGGAACCAGAAGGAAACATGATGAGCGATCGGTTACCGTGTTTTAACTCTTGAACTGGTATTTTGATAACACTTGGACCGACATTTTCGCGATCAACAGGAAAAGCACCAGCAGACTTAACAAGCCATGCAAGTGGCGGAAATTTAAAAAGCTCAATTTTAGCCATAAAAATAAAATGTTTTGGGTAGGCAGCAATTGCATACCAAACGGGATCCCACCACGTACGATGTGGGCCGACCAAAACATAGTTATCTTCAACGGGTATGCGATCCCGATTCATATACTTGACGCGGCCATTAACTGTCCACATCAGACTGACAGCTATGCCACGTAGAAAATCATAAAATTTCATTATTAGTCACCTCATAAACTACCCTAACTATTTTACACGATAAAGCGAGAAAAAAACAATGATTGAACCAATTCTTAAGGAAGGTGAGCGTATCGATGGCTTGCCTTCACAAAATATTCAGATTATTCAAAATCCAGACATGTTCTCCTATTCATTAGATGCGATTTTGTTAGCTAATTTTGCTGATGTCAAGGGCAAGGGGCGAGGATTGACTGTAGATCTTGGTGCTGGCACAGGGGCTGTTGGTTTATTTTATGCACCTAAAGTGACTGGGACTATTAAGTTAGTAGAAATTCAGCCAGCGTTAGCTGAAATGGCTGAACGAAGTATTGCCATGAATGGTTTACAAAATCGAATCAGTGTCTTGCAAGCCGATATGAAAGCTATTTTTGATGATATTCAACCCGGTTCAGTAGAGACAGTACTAGCCAACCCACCTTATTTTCCATTGCGTGATACAACAAAAACAAATCAAGATGAACACTACGAATTAGCACGTCACGAATTAACCATAGACTTACCTGGTTTAGCACAGGTTGCAAACAAATTACTTAAAAATAATGGTAAATTTTATATGGTTCATCGGCCAGAAAGATTAGCTGATATTTTTTCAGCTTTTGCAGCACGAAAATTAATGATTAAGCGCGTACAATTTGTTTATGGTAAAGCAGATCGAGAAGCAAATATGGTACTTATTGAGGCGATAAAAGCCGGCCGTTTGGGCGGTGTTCGTATTATGCCGCCAATTGTGGCATATAAACAAACAAATGAGTATACTAAGCAGGTACAAAATATTTTATACGGTCAGCCATGGACATGATGAAATCTTATTACTTTTATGTCTTGTATACGGCTGATGGTTATTTTTATGGTGGTTTTACCGATGATGTACAGCGTCGTTTTAAGACGCATCAGTTGCGTAAAGGTGCGAAATTCACACGTGTCAAATCAAGACATCCTCTGCAATTAATTTACGAGGCTCATTTTAATACCAAAAGTGAGGCTTTAAAGGCAGAGGCAGCTTTCAAAAAATTGACACGAGGCAATAAAGAAAAATTTTTAATGGCACATCATGTCAATGCTGAAATTTGGGCTTAATGACTTGCAATGTGAATTAATATCTCGTATAATAATAGCTGTTGCAATTAGTAACAAATACACACGACAAACGAGTTCACATAGGTGCAGAAATGTCAGTGTGAATGTCGAATTTGTCGGCGGAAAAACCTAGGAGAACAAAACATGGCAGTTATTTCAATGAAAGAACTCCTCGAAGCAGGAGTACACTTCGGTCACCAAACACGTCGTTGGGACCCAAAGATGGATGAGTATATCTTTACAGAACGTAATGGTATCCATATCATCGATTTGCAAAAGACAGTTAAACTTGTTGACGAAGCTTATAACTTTGTTCGTAATGCCTCAACTGACGATGCAAATTTCTTGTTTGTTGGTACAAAGAAACAAGCTTCAGATGCTATTGCTGAAGAAGCAACACGTGCTGGTCAATACTTCATCAACCATCGTTGGTTGGGTGGTACATTGACTAACTGGAATACAATTAAGACACGTATCCAACGTTTGAAGGATTTGGAAGTAATGGCCGAAGATGGCACTTTCGAACAATTACCTAAAAAAGAAGTTGTTTTGTTAAACAAGCAACGTGAAAAGTTAGATAAGTTCTTGGGTGGTATCAAGGATATGCCTGGTTTACCAGATGTATTGTTTGTTGTTGATCCTAAGAAAGAAGAAATCGCTGTTAAGGAAGCAAATATGTTGAACATTCCCGTTGTGGCTATGATTGATACAAATGCTAACCCTGAAGTTATTGACGTTAAGATTCCTGCCAATGATGATGCGATTCGTGCAGTTCGTTTGATTACTGCTAAGATGGCTGATGCTATTATTGAAGGTCGTCAAGGGCAAGATTCAGCGCCTGAAGATGCTTTCGTAGCTGGTGATGAAAACACAGAATCAATTGAAGAAATTGCCAATATCGTTGAAGAAGGCAATAATTAATATTTGAATGACAAATGCCGTTCCTGCGGACCTATTTGGGATGCGGACTGGCATTTTTATTTGTCCGAAACGTATAAAAAACATGTTATAATAAAAACATAAATATTTTTAGAGGAGCAATATAATGGCAATTTCTGCTGCACAAGTAAAAGAATTACGTGATAAGACATCTGTTGGTATGATGGATGCAAAGAAGGCTTTGGTTGAAGCCGATGGTGATATGGAAAAAGCAATTGACTTGCTTCGTGAAAAAGGCATGGCCAAGGCTGCTAAAAAGGGCGACCGTGTTGCTGCTGAAGGTATGACTTATGTTGCCGTTGACGGAAACAAAGCAGCTATTATCGAATTGAATTCTGAAACTGATTTCGTTGCTGGCAATGCTGAATTTAATGATTTGCTAAAAGCTGTTGCCAACACAATTGTTGCATTTGCGCCTGAAAACGTTGAAGCAGCATTAGCTTTGGAAGTAGCATCTGGCCAAACTTTGAATGATAAAATTATTGGAACAACACAAATTACTGGTGAAAAAATTACTTTGCGCCGATTTGCTGTTATTGAAAAGTCAGACTCTGAAAACTTTGGTGCCTATTCGCATTTAGCTGGTTCAATTTCTTCACTAGTCGTTGTTGAAGGTGCCTCAGAAGCAGCAGCTAAAGATATTGCAATGCATGTTGCAGCGATTGCACCACAATATGTATCAGACGACGAAGTACCAGCTGAAGTTGTCGCTCGAGAAAAAGCTGTTCAACTTGCATCTGAAGATTTGGCTGGAAAGCCTGACAATATCAAAGAAAAGATGGTAGAAGGACGTATTAAAAAGTTCTTGGCTGAAATTTCATTGTTAGATCAAGCTTTTGTTAAAAATAGTGACCAAACTGTTGCGCAATTTATTGCGTCACAAAATGGTTCTGTAAAATCATTTGTACGTTTCCAAGTTGGTGACGGCATTGAAAAGAAAGTGACTGATTTGGCCGAAGAAGTTGCTAAGCAACTAGGTTAATAAATGTTAAAAGTGCGTTATATAATCATGACGCACTTTTTTTGTGGCATATTTTTGGTATAATTTAAATAGTATAGAAAATGAGGTAAATCATGACTGGTATGAAATATAATCGTGTTTTGATGAAACTTTCTGGTGAAGCATTGGCTGGAAAAAAAGGTCAAGGGATTGATCTTGAGACAGTTTCTGAAATTGCACTAGATTTAAAAGAAGTGCATGACTTAGGAACACAAATCGCAATTGTTGTTGGTGGTGGCAATTTATGGCGTGGTGAACCAGCATCAAAAGTTGGTATGGAACGCTCACGTGCGGATTATACTGGTATGCTTGGCACAACAATGAATGCGTTGGTATTACAAGATGCTTTGGAACGTGCTGGTGTTGATACACGTGTTCAAACCGCTATCACAATGCAACAAATTGCTGAGCCTTATATTCGTGGTCGTGCCATTAGGCATCTTGAAAAGGGGCGTATTGTTATTTTTGCGGCCGGTACAGGCTCGCCTTACTTTTCAACAGATACAACAGCGGCATTAAGAGCAAATGAAATTAATGCTGATGCTATTTTAATGGGTAAAAATGGTGTTGATGGGATCTACGATTCAGATCCTAATAAAAATGCGAATGCTGTCAAATTCACTGAACTGACTCATTTAGATATTTTGCAAAAGGGATTGAAAGTGATGGATTCAACCGCTAGTTCACTATCAATGGATAATAACATGCCACTTGTCGTATTTAACTTAAACACACCAGGTAATCTGAAACGTGTGGTATTAGGTGAAAATATTGGTACAACAGTTACTGGAGGAAAATAATGGCTTTTAATTTAACAGATGCTAAGACACGTATGCAAGGTGCACAAGATGCTTTAAAGCGTGAATTAGGGAGTATTCGCACGGGACGTGCTAACCCGCATATTTTAGACCGTCTTGAAGTTGAATATTATGGTTCAATGACACCATTAAAGCAGGTTGCTTCTATCTCTGTACCTGAGGCGCGCCTATTATTGATTACGCCGTTTGATAAGTCAGTTTTAGAAGAAATTGTGCGTGCGATTAACATGTCTGACTTAGGGCTGAATCCAGCTTCTGATGGGAATATTGTGCGTTTGGCAATCCCGCAAATGACTGAAGAAGGGCGTAAAGATTTGGCTAAGCAAGTGAAGGCTGAAGCTGAAAAAGCTAAAGTCTCTATTCGTAACGTGCGACGTGATGCCATGGATACAGTTAAAAAAGACAAAGAATTGCCTGAAGACGATGTACGAAATGCAGAGGATGATGTGCAAAAGTTGACTGATGAAAATATCAAAGCAATTGATGCTATTGCAAACGAGAAAGAAAAAGAATTGTTGACAATTTAAGTGTAAAACATGTTATTATACTAAATTACTATAAAAACTTGACGATGAGTCGAGTTTTTTATTTGAGGGATAATTGCCATGCAAAGGTATTTGAGATATTGGCGAGAAACATTTGATTTTCGTGGCGGGGCCTATCGCTTAGACTATTGGTTGGTTCAGGTTATTAACAACTTGATTTTTGCGTTGCTACTTTTTGTTGTTGGGTCGATTTTTAACGACTGGTCGCTTTTAAGCCAGCTGTCTTCAATATTTAGTCTATTCATATTTTTACCAAATGTGTCTATGCTCGTTCGGCGACTGCGAGACACTGGTTTGCCACAGCAAACGATAACATTGATATTTTTCAGTCCATTTTTATTGAGTATAATTAGTGGTATTATGACAGCAATTGGTTTGCTCATTATTGTGCCTTTTTTGTTATTGAGTTACTTAATTGGTGTGTGTTACTTGTTATCTCGACGTTCAGCATACTGGACACCTTATTTGAATACTAAACAAAAAATAAATTATACGATTATTTTTGTGGTGATGATTGCTTTGATAATCAGCATACAGCTTTTTACGATCAACAAACAAATTAATAGTCTTAATAATATCTGGCAAAAAGTGTTAAAACAACAAGAACCGCCAACTTTACGTGAATCAAAATCAGATGAAAAATCTGCTAGTAGTCAAGTAGATATTGAATCGATTTTATCTAATGACACATCTAATAATGATCAATCAAATCATTCAGATGATAATCAAAAGCCAATTCCAGACATTTCAGTCAAGACATTACCAGATGATCAAGCAACTGCTAATTATCGTACATTGCCTAACATGCAGTTAGGCGATAATGATTTTGGCACGTTTACAGTTCAAGGTCAATGGGAACAAGATGGTACAAGTGAACAATGGTGGCTTAGTACACAAAATCAACGTGTGATGATTTTAACTAGTACAATGGGACAAGGATTTGGCGTAGATATGTCTAGTTTTCCTTTTGAAAAAATTATTGGTCAAAGTTATTTTCAGTTAAAACAAGAAAATAACGTACAGGTATGGCGCATTGACGGCACTTATAAAGAGCCGTTAACTGGGCAAATGCAGTCTATGAGTTATTTAGAATGGCATATGACAGATGGTCATATTCGAGTGATGTATTTAATTTCCCGGTCAAAACCGTTATTAAATACAATAATCAATTCGGTGTCCACGACGTACGGTGGGGCATTTTAAATAAAATGAAACACTTGACGTTTTAATTGTAGCAGTGCATAATAAATATATTCAGTTTACTAGCTAGGATGTCATGTGGCGATGACGGAGTGGGTAAGCAACTCAAGTGTCGGGAAGTTTTTCCGGAAATCAGGTGGAACCGCGTGTAAGCGTCCTGATGTCAATTATTTTGACATTGGAACGGGTTATGGGCGGTTTTTTAGTGTCGGAAAGGTGGAATAAGCGATTTTAAGACATAATAAAGATATGTAAATACATATCTTTATTAAAAAGATATGTAAATGTATATCTTATGTGTGATATAATCTAAATATGAAAACAAAACAGACAATCTATTTTGAATTAGATGTGGTGAACTCACGACGAGTTAAAGACAATAATCAATTGATACAACAAGTCAAGCATGTCGCGGCGTATTTAAACGAACTGACTAAAGAAACACAGGTCATGCCATTTCAAATACACAATGGCGATGCAATTTCTGGCGCGGTGCAGTCAGTTAATACGCGAAATGACATTATTAAAATTTATCAATCGTTAACGACAGACTTAATCATGCATGCGATGACCTTGCAATTTTATATGGCGGTTGGGGTTGGTAATATTGATACGGATTTGAACCAGACGAATGACGAAGCATTGGTTAATGGTTCAGCAGTGGTTTTGGCTCGAAATACAGCGATGCCAGCGCTGAAATTAACTGTGGCCAGGCAAATTGATAAAAAATTAGGCATTCAAACTGATTTTAAAAAAGCACCTATTTTGCTGAAAATAGCTGCTGATCATGGCAACATGGTAGTGGTTGAACAAGTGCTCTTACTAGTTTATGAGTTCGAGCTCAATACAGTAAAAAAACGCTTAATTTATTCAGCATTAAAAAACTCAGAAAATTGGCGCGATGATTTACCAAAATTGATTGCTATCAAAAATAGTGGTTTTCAAGAAACAGATACACTCAAACAAATTGAAAATCGTGCACGTATGCTAGTGACTAAGGCAGATGTGCAAGCTGTCAATAAGCAATTAGCCGTGTTCGAGGAGAATTAAATGCAGCAAGAAGTGATAGATATCATATTTAAAATTATGGGTTGGTTGGCGCTCAGCTATCTTTACGGCACACTAATCAGTGTGATTTTGAGTAAAATTGGTCAAAAAAAATGGCAACCTGTTGTCGGTAAACGGACTGATCCGTTTATACACGGGCAACTTATTGGTAATATTGAACGTACTTTTGCGATGCTATTGATTATTTTGGGTAACGTTGGTGCAATGAGTATGATTGTTGCTATCAAGGGTTTTGCTCGCTGGGGTGAACTGTCTAAATTAGATAGTGATGTGCAAAGTGTTGCCATTGATAAATTTATTATCGGTAATTTACTGAGCTTGGGTTTTCCAATTTTGATTACTGCGATTTTTCAGTTTATTAGCAAGTTTTAATGACAGCAAGTTTTAAAAGTAATACAACGTAGTATAGTTGGAAAATATATTTTAAAGGAAAGAAAAAATGACAAATACAAAATTATCATTGCAAGACATTATTTTAACCTTGCAACAATACTGGGCTAAACAAGGGGCAAACTTAATGCAAGCCTACGACAACGAAGTGGGTGCTGGCACACAGTCACCATACACGTTTTTACGTGCAAACGGGCCTGAACCATGGCATGCAGCCTACGTTCAACCATCACGCCGTCCCGCTGACGGTCGATACGGCGATAATCCAAATCGTTTATTTCAACATCATCAATTTCAAGTCGTTATGAAACCATCCCCATCAAATATCCAAGAATTGTATTTAGGGTCACTTGAAGCTTTGGGGATCAAGCCATTAGAACATGATATACGTTTCGTCGAAGATAATTGGGAAAATCCGTCAATGGGGGCAGCAGGTATTGGCTGGGAAGTTTGGCTGGATGGTATGGAGGTCACACAATTCACTTATTTTCAACAAGTAGGTGGCATTGAAGTTGATTCTGTGACTGCTGAAGTAACTTATGGTCTGGAACGCTTGGCGTCATATATTCAAGATGTGCCAACAGTGTATGATCTTGAGTGGGGAAATGGCGTACTGTATGGTGATATTTTCAAAGAACCAGAATATGAACACTCTAAATATGCTTTTGAAGAATCTGATCAAAAAATGTTGTTGAAACATTTTGATGAATTTGAAGCCGAAGCAACGCGGTTGCTAGCATTAGGTTTAGTGCATCCAGCATATGATTATATTTTAAAATCATCACACACATTCAATTTATTAGACGCACGTGGAACAGTTTCAGTGACAGAACGTGCAGGTTATTTGCATCGTATTCGTACTATGGCACGTCGTGTGTCAAAGGTATTTATTGAGGCACGTGGTAAGCTTGGCTTCCCATTATTAAAAGATGGTGATTTACGTGAAAAATATTTAGGTGAAAACGGTAAATATGCGTTGAAGGGGGAAAATTAGACATGTCAACATTTTTACTAGAAATTGGTTTGGAAGAGATTCCGGCACATTTGGTAACGAGTTCAGAAGCACAATTAATGACACGCACAAAAAGTTTTTTGGCAGAGCATCATTTATCAGTAAGTAATATTCAACCCTATTCAACGCCACGTCGCTTAGCTGTGCTGTTGGTTGATGTAGCGGCTGAATCAGAGCCATTATCAGAAGAAAAACGCGGACCAGCTATTGAACGTGCTAAAGATGATCATGGTGATTGGTCAAAAGCTGCTCAAGGGTTTGCGCGAGGACAAGGTGCAACACCAGAGGATTTTGAAATACATGATGGCTATGTTTGGTTAACTAAGCATACAGCGGGTATACCGGCTGCCAATATTTTAACTAGTATTGGTGAAGAAGTTGTTGCACAAATGAAGTTTACAACTTATATGAAATGGGCTAACAACGCCTTTTTGTATGTGCGTCCAATTCGCTGGGTTGTTGCTTTACTTGATGCAGCAGTTATTGACTTTAACATTTTAGAAGTTCAGACAGGCCGTGTGACACGAGGGCATCGTTTCTTGTCAAATGAAGCGGTCACAATTGCTCACGCAGAGTCATATGTTGAAACCTTAAAGGCAGCCCATGTTATTGTAAATGCCACAACGCGTAAAAACAAAATACAGTCACAACTTGAAGCTATAGTGAGTCAAAATAATTGGGTGTTAGACTTAAATTCAGATGCCACACAGGATCTGTTGGAGGAAGTTAATAATATTGTTGAATGGCCTACGGCGTTTGCTGGTAGCTTTGATAATAAATATCTAGACTTGCCAGATGAAGTCTTAATGACATCGATGCGTGAGCATCAACGTTTTTTCTATGTCAAAGATCAATCAAACAATTTGCTGCCACATTTCTTATCAGTTCGTAATGGTAATTCTGAACATCTTAATAATGTCATTGCTGGAAACGAGAAAGTATTAGTTGCCCGATTAGAAGATGCTGAATTTTTCTATCATGAAGATCAACAAAAAACCATTGCCGAAAGCATGTCAAAAGTTAAAAAACTGGTTTTCCACGAAAAAATTGGGACAGTTTATGAGCATATGCAGCGTGTTGGCTTATTAGCTGAAACTTTAGCTAATCAGTTACACTTTGATGATGCGCAAAAAGCTGATTTAGCTCGTGTATCTGACATATACAAGTTTGATTTGATGACGGGTATGGTTGGTGAATTTGACGAGTTACAAGGGATCATGGGCGAGCATTATGCGAAACTATTTGGTGAAAATAGAGCAGTTGCCAGCGCAATACGAGAACATTATATGCCAACATCTGCTAATGGAGATGTTGCAGAAACGGCAGTTGGGGCAGTGTTGGCAATAGCTGATAAATTAGATGCCATTGTGACTTTCTTCTCGGCTAATCTGATTCCTTCGGGATCAAATGATCCTTACGGTTTGCGACGTGCAGCTACCGGAGTGGTACGAACACTTCAAAGCAAACAGTGGCATGTTGCATTGCGACCATTGTTGATTGAATTTATCAAAGCAACTGGTACGGTCACTGAGAATGCTGATTTAACTGCGATTATGACATTTATTTTAGATCGTGTGCGTAAGTTGGCTTTGGATGATGACCTACGTCAAGATATTGTGGCTGCAGGCACTGCGATGATGACTGATGTCGATGTAATTTATATTGCTGATCGTACGCAAGTATTGGCAAAACATGCTGATGATAATGATTTCCGTGACATTATTGAAGCATTGACTCGTGTTTCACGTTTGGCAATGAAACAGGTAACAGAAGGTCGTGTTGCTGAGAGTTTGTTTGAAAATAAAACAGAACAAGCATTATTTAGTGCAACAAAAAAAATTGATTTAAAAGCACTAGAACTGCAGGGTGGTGAAGCGGTATATAACGCCTTAGCCGAACTACAAGCACCGATTGCAGCTTATTTTGATGCAACAATGGTTAATGCTGATGATGAATTAATCAAAAACAATCGTTATGCCCAATTACATATGATTAACAATCTCATTTCTGGGTTGGGTGATTTAGAAAAAATTGTACTTAAATAAACTCAGAACATATGGCTTAAAATACGAATGTTGCATATTATTTTTGTCGGTTCTTTAAAGGTGTGGTTCATATACCTTATTAGTGTGATTTAATTAAGCAAACGCAAGTGATTTGACGTGATACGGTATCAGAAATGATTCGGGTCACGTTTTTTGTGTCTTTTCATGATAAAATAAAGGAGACATAAAAATTGAAAGTATACGCACAATATGCGTGATAAAAAAATGACAGAAATAAATTTAGAACAACTCAAAGAACGCCAAAAACACATTCGTAATTTTTCAATTGTGGCACATATTGATCATGGCAAATCAACAATTGCAGATCGTATTTTGGATCAAACACATACAGTAGCGCAACGCGATATGCAAAATCAATTGCTCGATACGATGGATTTAGAGCGTGAACGTGGTATCACGATTAAATTAAATGCGGTCGAAGTGCACTATGATGCAAACGATGGGGAAACCTACATTTTTCATTTAATTGATACACCAGGACACGTTGATTTTTCTTATGAGGTGTCGCGATCACTTGCTGCTGCTGAAGGGGCTATATTAGTTGTTGATGCAGCACAGGGGGTGGAAGCACAAACACTTGCGAATGTATACCTAGCATTAGACAATAACCTAGAAATTTTGCCGGTCATTAATAAAATTGATTTGCCTGCTGCTGATGCAGAAAAAGTGCGTGCAGAAATTGAAGATCTTATTGGCATAGATGCATCAGAGGCTGTATTAGCATCGGCTAAAAAAGGTATCGGCATTCCTGAACTACTAGAAAAAATTGTGACGGACCTACCTGCACCGACAGGTGATTTGACGGCACCTTTACGTGCGTTAATTTTTGATTCAGCTTATGATGCTTATCGCGGTGTCGTGGTTAATATGCGGGTACGTGAAGGCATCGTTAAGCCAGGTGATAAAATCAAAATGATGAACACCGGGGCGGAATATGAAGTCAACGAAGTTGGTGTGATGTCACCGAGTGCTCAAAAACGTGATTATTTAATGGCTGGGGATGTTGGTTACTTAACAGCAGCCATTAAAGATATTCACACAACACATTCTGGAGATACAATCACATCTGTTGTTAATCCGGCTACTGAGCCGTTATCAGGGTATAAACCTATGACACCCATGGTTTATTCAGGGTTATATCCGTCCGATAATGCTAAGTATAAAGATTTACGTGATGCGTTAGAAAAGCTACAACTTAATGATGCGGCACTGACGTTTGATCCTGAAACATCACAGGCATTAGGATTTGGCTATCGTGTTGGTTTCCTTGGCTTATTGCATATGGATGTTGTGCAAGAGCGCTTAGAACGTGAGTTTGACTTAGACTTAGTGACCACTGCACCTTCTGTTACTTACCATGTGATGACTAATGACGATGAATTACTCGAAATTGAAAACCCATCTGAAATGCCCGACGTTTCAATGATTAAATATATCGAAGAACCTTATGTCGATGCTCAAATTATGGTGCCAAATGAGTATGTTGGTGCGGTGATGGAACTTGCCCAGCGTAAGCGCGGTGATTTTGACACGATGGAGTATTTAGACGAGACACGTGTTAACGTTAAGTACAAGATTCCTTTGTCAGAAATTATTTTTGATTTCTTTGATAAATTAAAATCAAGTACACGTGGTTACGCATCTTTAGATTATGAAATTTTTGGTTATCGACAATCAGATTTAGTTAAAATTGATATTTTGTTAAATTCTGAAAAAGTCGATGCTCTGAGTTTTATTGTTCATCGTGATTTTGCAGCAGAGCGTGGTCGTGTGATTACGTCAAAACTAAAAGAAATTATTCCACGTCAAAATTTCGAGATTCCCGTACAAGCAGCAATCGGCGCAAAAATTTTGGCCCGTACAAATATAAAAGCATATCGTAAAGATGTGACATCTAAAATTCACACAGGTGATCCAGATCGTCGTGCAAAATTGTTAGATAAACAAAAGCGCGGTAAAGCGCGTATGAAGTCAGTTGGTACAGTTGAAGTACCACAAGAAGCCTTCATGGCGGTATTGAAAACAGATGACGATACACAGTACGCACGAGGAAATTAATGCTACTGCGCAATGATCGCAATAGCGTCAAACGCATTATGCTAAAAAACAGGCAATAAGTATCTGTTTTTTGAGGCATATTAAAGGAGACAAGTATGTCACTATTTGACAAAATAAAAAAATATTGGCCGTTTGGCAAGCTAAAAATGCGCGCAATTGGTTTTGAACGTGCTTTAACGATTGACAAGCAAAATGTTTTTATCGCAAAAAATGTTTTACAGCCTAGCCCTGCTGATCATGAACTATTAGTGAAGGTCTATGCTAGTGCTATTAATCCTGTCGAAATCAAAATGCGTCGTGGTTATCAAAATGATGGGCAATTTCGTATTCTTGGATTTGATGCAACGGGTGAAGTAGTTGCAGTGGGAACGCATGTTTCAAAGTTTGCAATTGGTGATTTAGTATATTACGCCGGTGTTCAAATAAAGCAAGGGGCTCATGCACAATATCAAGTTGTCAATGAATCACTTGTGGGACATGCGCCAGTTAATCTCAGTGTATCCGAAACCGCTGCTATGCCTTTAACAGCAATTACTGCAGTAGAAATTTTACAGTCTTTTGGTTTTGATGTGACTGAAAATGTGGCGATTGGTAAAAGTATTCTTATTTTAAATGGTGCTGGTGGTGTTGGTTCAACTTTAATTCAACTGGCAAAATATTTAGGATTGACAGTGATTACAACGGCCTCACGTCCGGAATCGGTGACATGGGTTAAGTCACTTGGTGCAGATTATATTTTAGATTATCATCAAAATTTACATGAACAGTTAATGCAAATCAAACATGATAAAGTGGACTATATTGCTATGTTACAAGATACCAATAGCTATTGGCCATTAGTATTAGAATCAATTAAGCCATTTGGGCGCATTGCGTCGATTGTTGAAACAAGTGGGCCAATTGATATTGGCCCACTAAAAAATATTGGCGCGCAGTTCAACTGGGTATTTATGTTTGCTAAGGGTAATTATGGCGTTGATATGTCAAGTCAGGGTGAAGCGTTAAACAAAATTGCTGAATTGTTAGACAGGCAAGTGATTAAGTCCACACTAACTAAAACATACAATGGCCTTAACGTTGAAAATATGCAACAGGCCACTCAGGATGTTGAGAATGGTCACATGATTGGTAAAGTGGTCATCATACATGATGAGGAAGCACTATGAATTGGCAAGCAGTAAGTATCAGCACGAATAGGGATGCAGTCGAAGTCATATGTGACCTATTCATGTCAGTTGGTGCTGAAGGGGTTCAAATTGATGAGACAAACGGTATCGCAATCATCGCTTATTATGAAGATGATGACCAATTACCTGAAGTCGTTTCAAACATCAAATCACGACTTAAATTATTATCAAAATTTGCAGTAGATCCTTCACCTGCGACTGTATCTTTGCATGGTGTATCACAAGCAGATTGGGAAAATAATTGGAAACAATACTATCATACCCAGCGCATCACACGTCATTTGACAGTTGTCCCAGCATGGGAGACATTTATACCGCAACAAGCAACAGAAATGCCGATTTTTATGGATCCACAATTGGCATTTGGAACAGGCACGCATGAAACAACACAGCTTATGATGCAGGCATTGGAAACCGTTGTGCGTGGTGGTGAATCAATGATTGACGTTGGGACAGGGTCTGGTGTTTTAGCAGTCGCTGCTAAACAGTTAGGCGTTCATTCTGTTTTGGCGACAGATATTGATGATATGTCAGTGCAAGTAGCAAAAGAAAATTTGATACTGAATCCGATTGCGGATGATATTAAGGTTATCGCAAGCGATTTATTGTTAGATGTTGAGACGCAACCAGTTGATTTGATTGTGGCAAACATCTTGGCAGATGTTATTGAAAGGCTAATTCCGCAGACGCTTTCACGTTTAAAACCAGATGGTTATTTTTTAGTATCAGGTATTTATGATGCTATTGCGCCACATATTGAAGAACAATTACATATTAATGGCTATGAAATTGTTCAAAAATCACAAATGGGTGAGTGGCACAGCTATATTACACAGCTTAAGGAAAAATAATCATGCAACGATACTTTTTAAAACACGTAATTGACAGTGATCATATGGTGTTAACCAAAGATCAAGATGTTTTCAAACATTTTGGCAAAGTATTACGTGCACGCATTGGCTCACAAGCGGAATTTGTTAGTGTGGATCAAAAAGTTGTCATTGGCGAAGTCATAGCCATTGATGACATGACAATAACGCTAGCAATTGTGGCACACTTAAAAAGTGATGTCGAACTGCCGATTAATGTTACGATTATTGTATCACCACTTAAAAATGATCGTTCTGATTGGCTGGTTCAAAAAGCAACCGAATTAGGGGCTAATGGCATTATTTTTGCTGAGATGTCGCGTACAGTGGCTGATTGGAAAAAGCAACAAGATAAAAAAGCAGTCAGATTACAAAAGATTGCACAAGCAGCAGCAGAGCAAGCGCATCGTTTATTGGTACCACAAATTCAATTTATGACGTGGCAAAATGTGCTTGATTTATCTAAAAATGTTGGGCTTGTAGCTTGGGAAGAATCTGCTCGTACCGGGGAAGTGTCAACATTGATTAAATTAATTAACGTGATGCCTAGTGGTACAGATGTGAATCTGATTTTTGGCCCAGAGGGTGGGTTGACTAGGTTAGAAGTCGCAGAACTAACGCGGTACGGTTATCATCCAGCCGGACTAGGTCCACGTATTTTACGTGCGGAAACGGCGCCTTTATATGCGCTGTCAGCAATTAGTGTCTTGCGAGAATTAAATGATTAGTTTATAATAAATAATTAATAGAAGCTGATATACATATTAAATTTTTTAAGTAAAAGTTGCATTAAAGGGTGGTCGCATATGAAAAAAATATTTAAAAAATATTACGGTTACCAGTGGCTTGCTGCGGTGATAATAGGTGCTATATTACCTTTAATGGCGCAAAAAATCGGTATACGCGAAATTCATCAAGTTATTTGGTTGTACCTTGTCATCAATGGTATTTATACATTGTATTTTGGGTATGCTGTTCGAAAACATGGGTACTCACCATTATTGATTATGCTTGTACCTGCTATTTTTTCTGGGGTATCAATTATGTGGTTGAAGATTGTTGCAACACAATATGGTTTCTATTTTAGTTTGCTCTATATTGTACTCAGTCTATTTACATTTTTTGGTGATACACGTGATGATCCTGATGAAAATTTGATTCCAGTTGAGAATGGTTTTCAGGGGCTTGCCTCTGGTACTGAAAATAATTTTTCGTTACCAGTTGATGGTGGGTTCAAGTCATAATTGCGCCGTGTACTTTTATTAAATAGCGTGTCATTATTGTGAAAAAGCGCGAAATTTCGCGCTTTTTCTGGTATAGTTATATAAGGTATTTTACCGATATGTAAGCATAGCTTAATAACGTATTGCTATGTGTACGAACATGTTTAATTGGAGGAAAAAAATTGATCACAGTATCAGAAATGAGTTTCAGCTTTGCTGGACCTAAATTATATCAGGATGTTTCTTTAAAGTTAATACCTGGCAATACATATGGTATTATTGGCGCCAATGGTGCCGGAAAGTCAACATTTTTAAAACTACTACAAGGTGAACTGCTACCAAATGAGGGAACAATTACAATTGGTGACAGAGAACGCATGTCATCTTTGCAACAAGATCATTTTGCTTTTGATGCTTTTACAGTATTGGACACTGTTGTTCAAGGGCATAAAAGATTGTATGAAGTCAAAACTGAAATGGATGCAATCTACGCCAAGCCAGACTTTAATGATGCAGACGGTGTACGTGTTGCTGATTTGGGTGCAGAATTTGAAGAACTTGATGGCTGGAATGCTGAAGTTGAAGCTGGGCAATTGTTAAGCAAATTGGGTATTTCAGATACAATGCACGACACTTTAATGGGAGAATTGACAGAAAACGACAAAGTCAAAGTTTTGTTAGCGCAAGCATTGTTTGGTAATCCTGATATTTTGGTGTTAGACGAACCGACAAACGGTTTAGATGTGCAAACAATTAACTGGTTAGAAGACTTCTTAGCAGATTTTCCTAACTTGGTTATTGTCGTATCGCATGATCGTCATTTTTTGAATGCTGTATCAACCAATATTTTAGATGTTGATTTTGGTAAAATTACACCGTTTGTTGGTAATTATGACTTTTGGCGTGAATCTTCAGAATTAGCGCAACGATTAGCCTCGCAACAGAACTCAAAAAAAGAAGATCAAATTAAACAGCTACAAGAATTCGTTGCACGTTTTTCAGCTAATGCATCGAAGTCTAAACAAGCTACTGCGCGTAAAAAGCAGTTAGACAAAATTACATTGGATGATATTAAGCCCTCATCACGTAAGTATCCATTTATTAATTTCCCACTTAATCGTGAAATGGGTAATGATATGATTCGTGTTGAAAATATCTCCAAAACAATTGACGGCGAAAAAGTATTGGATAACATCTCATTTATAGGCCGTCCTGGCGATAAAATCGCTATTTTATCACGTTCTGATTTGGCCACGACAACATTAATGCAAATTATTGCTGGCACAATGATGCCGGATAGTGGGACTGTCAATTTTGGTGTGACAACAACGCAGTCATATATTGCTAAAGATCTGAATGATAACTTTGAGAATCAAGATGTCACAATTTTGGATTGGTTACGTGATTTTGCGGAAGAAGAACAAAAGGATAATACGAGTCTGCGTGGCATGTTGGGACAGTTGTTGTTCCGCGGTGATGATTCTTTGAAAGCAATTAAAGTGCTATCTGGTGGTGAAAAAGTACGTATAACGCTAGCTAAAATGATGCTACTGAAGGCAAATGTTTTATTAATGGATGATCCGACTAACCATCTTGATTTGGAGTCGATTCAATCTTTAAATGACGCTGTTGTTAATTTCAAGGGCGGTATTATTATGACTTCGCATGACCATGAGTTTTTGGCAACAACGGCCAATCATGTTATCGAGGTTTCTGCTAAAGGTGCTGTTGATCGTGTAGATACATCTTATGATGAATTTATTTCAACTGAAAGTATACAAGAAAAAGTTGAAGCACTTTACTAATAGTCTAGTTACAAAATATCATGCAAAAAAGGCGTCTAGTGGCGCTTTTTTGCATGGTATAATAATTTTAGAGGAATTCTAAATCATGACAATAGGGATTGATAAAATAGCATTTTACACACCTAACTATGTGTTAGACCTTATCACATTAGCAAAAGTACGTGGCGATGAACCAGATAAATACACCATAGGCATCGGACAAGATCGACAAGCAATTGTGCCAAATTTTGAGGATGTTGTGACGATGGGAGCCAATGCAGCTATAAAAATCATTACGGCCGATGATCGCGCAAAAATTGATGTTGTCATTTTTGCGACAGAGTCAGGAATTGATAATTCAAAATCAAGTGCCATATATGTGCAAAGATTACTTGGGTTGTCAGAATTTGTGCGTACGATTGAACTCAAGCAAGCTTGTTACGCGGGGACTTATGGCTTGATGCAAGCGCGTGATTATGTCGCAACCCATCCAGGTAAACGCGTATTAGTTATTGCATCAGATATTGCGCGCTATGGCCTATCGACAGCAGGCGAAGTCACACAAGGCGCTGGTGCAATTGCCATGATTATATCCGAAACACCCAAAATTGTGAGTATTAATACTGATTCTGTTTATATGAGCCGTGATGTTGCCGATTTTTGGCGGCCAATTGATCGGCAAGAGGCACTAGTTGACGGACATTTATCAACTGATATTTATAAAGAGATGTTTATGACGTTGTGGCAACGATACCAATCACAAACAAAGCATCAGTTAAATGACTTTGCAGGGTTTGCCTTTCATTTACCTTATACAAAAATGGGTAAAAAAGCACTCGATCAAATTATGCATGAAGCCACCCAACAGCATCAAGAACGATTAACATGTAATTTGCAGGCCAGTCAAAAATTTAGTCGAGAAGTCGGCAATCTTTACACAGGTTCTGTTTATTTAAGCTTGTTGTCGCTGTTAAGCAATGCGACTGATTTGAAATCTGGCGAAAAGTTAGCTGTTTTCAGTTATGGTTCTGGTGCAGAGGCCGAACTTTACTCTGTGACACTTCAGAAAAATTTTAAAAACTATGTGCCAGCAGAAATGACGCAACAATTATTGTCCAAACGTCAGGTTATGTCTGTGGATCAGTATGAAGCAATGTTTAAAGCGCAGCTTTACGATTCGCACATTGATGTTAAATCAGATGCCATTGTTGGCACCAAACTATTCCAATTTTTGGGTTGGCAAAATGGCGAACGGGTTTACAAGTGACGAGATAGCATTTTAAGGATTATGGCATTTAATAAGTAAATACTGTATAATAATTTAAATAACTTTTAAAGAGGAAAAAAATGGCTAAAGCAGTTGTAACAGTAATAGGAAAAGACAAACCAGGAATTATAGCCGGTGTAGCTAATACGTTAGCCGACCATAATATTAATATTTTAGATGTATCGCAGACAATTATGTCTGACATTTTCACAATGAGCATGCTAGTTAATTTGGCACAATTAGATGAAGAATTTAATAAACTTCAAGATGATTTGAATCTACTTGGCAAGCAGTTAACAGTTGAAATTCACACGCAACGCGAAGAAATTTTTGATGCAATGAGTCGTGTTTAAATAACGAATAAATGTGTTAAGACCAAATTTACAAACAAAAATTGGGAGAAATTATGGAAACCACTCAAATAACTGAAACCATTAATATGGTTGCGGAAGAGCATTTGGATATTCGAACTGTTACGATGGGCATTTCCTTGCTCGATACAATAGCTGGTACACCACAAGAAACTGCAAAAAATATTTATCAAAAGATTACAACTTATGCAAAAGACTTGGTTAAAGTCACGCAGCAAATTGAACGTGAATTTGGTATTCCGATTACAAACAAACGTATTAGTGTGACACCTATTGCGTTGATTGCTGGAAAAGCAACGCCTGATGAGATGTTATACTACGCACACGCTTTAGATGATGCTGCTAAGGCTGTTGGGGTTGATTTTATTGGTGGTTATTCCGCATTAGTACAAAAAGGATTTGCCAATGGGGATCTAGCACTGATCAAGTCATTGCCCCGCGTGTTAACAGAAACAGATTTAGTGATGTCAAGTGTTAACATTGGTTCGACAAAAGCTGGAATCAATTTAGATGCTATCAAACTAATGGGTGAAACGATTAAAGCGATTACGGATAAATCAGATACTGCGAATGCAAAAATGGTTGTTTTTGCTAATGCAGTAGAAGACAATCCGTTTATGGCTGGTGCTTTTCATGGCGTAAGTGAAGCGGACGTTGTGATTAATGTTGGTGTTTCCGGGCCTGGTGTTGTTAAACGTGCAATTGAAAAAGTTAAGGGCGAATCCATTCAGGTTGTTGCTGAAACGGTTAAGAAAACAGCCTTTAAAATTACACGTGTTGGCCAAATGGTTGGTGCGCTAGCTGCTGAACGTTTAGGCGTTGAATTCGGCATAGTTGATTTAAGTTTAGCCCCTACGCCAGCGCGCGGTGATTCTGTTGCGGAAGTATTGGAAGAAATCGGTCTTGAAATGGTTGGCACCCATGGGACCACAGCAGCATTAATGTTACTTAATGACGCTGTTAAAAAAGGTGGTGTCATGGCATCACAACGCGTCGGTGGTTTATCTGGTGCCTTTATTCCTGTTTCTGAGGATGCTGGTATGATTGATGCTGTTAAGGCCGGCGTGTTAACGTTAGCAAAGCTTGAAGCAATGACAGCTGTTTGCTCTGTTGGGTTAGACATGATTGCAATCCCAGGTGAAACTGATGCGACAACAATTGCTGCAATGATTGCTGATGAAGCAGCTATTGGTGTGCAAAATAATAAGACAACGGCTGTACGCATTTTACCAACTAACGGCGCCAAAGTTGGTGATATGATTGATTATGGTGGGCTATTAGGTACTGCACCAGTGATGCCGGTAGTTAATAAATCAAGTGCAGATTTCATTAATCGTGGTGGCCATATTCCAGCACCGATTCATTCGTTTAAAAATTAGGATCTGACTGTTGGTCGGATGTAGGCACTAAAAATATTATAGACTACTTAAAAGCGAGCTTATCAAAAAGATAAGCTCGCTTTTATTTGCAGTATTTTAAATTTTTGCTAGTGAAGTTATCGTGATTAATAATACTCAAAAAAGCAACGCACAAAAAATTAAACGTCGTTAGTAGGTGTTCTAGACCTTAATTTGTTTTTTGAGGTGCTGGCGTGATAGGTTGACGATTAGTTGAATTAGCTTGTCCAGTTATAATGGCAATGTAGATAACTAAAATGATGATAATCATGCTTGCCAAAATACGAGCAGGATGATGCAAAAAAGAGGTGATATGACGTCGCATTGTAAATGGTTCATGTAAATCGCTATTGCTTTCTGTCATAGCAGATTCCAGTGCATATGCGAAGCTACTTGAATCAACGACCTTAGCGTTTGATTCATAAGGTACAATTGCAATTTCTCGTGTGTCAGACAGTTTTAACTGTTTTGGTTTTATATTGTGTGCATCACGATTAGCCAAAATGTTTTGACGAAAGCCAATAATAGCATTGACCGATTTATGTTGTAATAATAAAACATTTTGGCGTAATTGTTCTAATGGTGTTTGGACAGGAATTTTCATAAGGATTCTCCTCTATGATTCGTTTAGTCATACTATATCTATCTTTAATCATATCGAAAAAGAAGCGTGATATGTGCATGTTTGACTGATTGTAACTAAATTAACGTCTTCTTAATTTTTAAAAACAAGCAATAGCGCGTATAATTAGACTCATGGAAACACGTGAACAACAATTGTATCGTATCTATTTAGAGGCTGAACGACAATACTCGCCGTTGACCCTGAAGGCATATTTATCTGATATTGATGAATTTGTTATGTTTTTAACGCAAAATGGCGGTTTTACCACCTTTAAAATGGTCCAAACATTGGATGTTAGAGTTTATTTAAACGATTTGTACGAACGCAAATTGGCGCGAACAACTATCTCCAGAAAAATTAGCAGTTTACGTATGTTTTATCAGTTTATGATTGCTAATCAATTTGCAATTGATAATCCGTTTGATAACATTGCGCTACGAAAACATCAAAATCATCTGCCAGAATTTTTTTACGAAACAGAAATGACCACACTTTTTGATGTGGCATATAATCGCGAGGATGTCTTGTGGCAAAGGAATGCGGCTATTTTAGAGTTTTTGTATGCTACAGGTGCACGTGTAGCTGAGATTGCTAATCTGACTATTTCGCAATTAGATTTTTCTCAGCGGTTAGTGTTGATTCATGGTAAGGGTAATAAGGACAGATATGTACCCTTTGGTCATTTTTCAGCACAAGCGTTAACGCAATATTTAAAAGAGACACGACCAAAACTGATAGCCAAACAAGTCGCACATGATTTTGTGTTTGTTAACCATCGTGGTGAACCAATTACTACAGCAGGAATTACTTATATTTTAAACGAACTCATGAAGCGCTCAACTTTGACTGGAAAAATTCATCCGCACATGTTACGCCATACATTTGCTACGCACTTGCTTAATAATGGGGCTGATATGCGCACAGTTCAGGAATTACTAGGGCATGTTAATTTATCAACAACGCAAATGTATACTCATGTTACACGTGAGAATTTACAAAAAAATTACCAAAATTTTTTCCCACGTGCCAAAAAAAAGCTGTAAACGCTTAACATTAATTACATTTGTCTCTAAAAATTTGGTAGAATATAGGTATTATGATTAAACTAGAAAATAAAAATTTAAAAGTGATGATTAACGAAGAAGGTGCCGAATTAACAAGCGTGTGGCACAAGCAGGCCGAATTGGAATATATTTGGATCGGAGATCCTAAGTATTGGGGGCGTCACGCCTCTAATTTGTTCCCAATTGTTGGTCGTTTACGTGGTGATCAATACAAGGTTGCAGGCGAAACTTATTTTATGAACCAACATGGGTTTGCGCGAAATACAGTTTTTGACGTGGTTGAACATAACGATAACCATGCTCTTTTTCGCATTCATGATACGCAGTCAACAATGCGTGTTTACCCATTCAAATTCCAACTAGATATTCGGTATGATTTAACAGATGATAACGAACTTAAAATTGCCTATATTGTTAACAATACTGACACTGAGGAATCACTATTCTTTAGTGTTGGTGGGCATCCAGCGTTTAATCTGCCACTTGATGGTGGTAAATTTTCAGATTATTACGTTTCTATTGAACCAGAAAAACTCTATGATCGCGTTCGCTTAACTGGTCCTTACTCGAATCCAAATGTACCAACACCTTTTAATGCAAATATTCCATTGCGTTTACGCCAAGAGGATTATCATGATGATGCGATTATTTTAAAGTTGGATCGTCAGAAAACCTCATTTTTACTTGCACGCTTGGCTAATCAACATGGTTTGCGCATGACTTTAGATAATGCCCAATTTTTAGGTATTTGGACACCAGCTGGAAAAGAAGCACCATTTATTGCATTAGAGCCTTGGTGGGGAATTGCGGATACGGTTGATTCTACCGGCAACTTTAAAGAAAAATTTGGCGTGAATGTCTTGGCAGCAGGTGACACATTTAATGGTACTTATAGTTTGCAATTTTTCTAAACATTGATAATTTTGATTTTTTTATCATAAAAAAGTACAAAAAGCGCCTTTTAAAAATAAATGTATTGACAAAAATCTCATTTAGATTTAATATAGTGTTAACAATTTAATCGTCTAAATAAACCAATGAGATGAAGATCAAACCAATTGTGCGCGCACAGGGAATCCAGGATACTGAGAGCTGGGTCGAAAGCAAGTTGGCAAATGGATCATCGAGGGTCAATTGAAAGCAGTCATGTGAGTAGATGTGAACGTGAGACATACGTCAGTTGTCAGGTCTGTGTTAGCAGACTATGGAGGGTGAGTTATTAGATCAAATTTTTTTAATGCGGTTTAATATCTTAAAATCAGGTGGCACCGCGGGAAACCGTCCTGAAAATATTGCAATGAGCAAATATTTTCAGGACGGTTTTTTATTTGCTCTTGAACCCAACAATGAGGAGAAAAACATGGTTAATACAATAAGAAAAGGTTATTATGGCGAATATGGGGGACAATTTATTCCTGAATTATTGATGCCAGCTGTCAATGCAGTGGCTGAGGCGTTTAATCATTATAAAGAAGATCCTATTTTTAAAGCAGAATTAAAAAACTTATTTGACAACTATGCCAATAGACCATCGCTATTATATTATGCAAAAAATATGTCAAAAGATCTTGGTGGGGCACAAATATATTTTAAGCGTGAAGATCTTAATCATACAGGCGCACATAAAATTAACAATGTTTTGGGTCAGGCCTTAATTGCTCAAAAAATGGGCAAAACAAGATTGATTGCTGAAACTGGCGCTGGACAACATGGCGTGGCCACAGCAACTGTTGCTGCATTATTTGGTATGGAAGCAGAAATTTTTATGGGCAAAGAGGATACAGATCGACAGGCACTGAATGTTTATCGTATGAAGTTACTTGGTGCTAAAGTGACTATTGTTGAAACAGGCACACAGGTTCTAAAGGATGCAGTGAATGCAACGTTTCAAGACTGGACTAAACGTATTGACGATACGTTTTACGTCTTAGGATCTGCTGTCGGTCCGCATCCTTTTCCTGAGATGGTTAAGTATTTCCAATCAATTATTAGTGAAGAAGCGCGACAACAGTTTTTAGATCAAACTGGTAAGTTACCCGATGCTGTGATTGCTGCAGTTGGTGGCGGTTCAAACGCGATTGGTGCGTTTAGTAAGTTTATTGATGATGTGCAAGTTAAATTAATTGGTGTTGAAGCAGCGGGTAAAGGGATTCAGACATCTCAAACAGCTGCAACAATTGCTAATGGTTCAGATGGTATTTTTCATGGTATGAAATCAAAATTTTTACAGTCGTCAGATGGACAAATCAATCCAGTATATAGCATTTCTGCTGGTCTTGATTATCCAGGCATTGGACCAGAACATGCTTATTTGGCAGATATTAATCGTGCGCAATATGTCCCCATTACTGATGATGAGGCAGTAATAGCATTTGAGTATATTGCTCGAACAGAAGGTATTATAGCTGCAATTGAAAGTTCTCACGCAGTAGCATATGCCATGAAGTTGGCACCAACTATGCGATCAGATCAGCAAATTATGGTTAACTTGAGTGGTCGTGGCGATAAAGATGTTGCTGCTATTGCCCGCTATAAAGGAGTTGACATTCATGAGTGATATTAAAGCAGCACTAAGGTTGTTATCAGTGCGTCAAGATTTATCTGCTGAGATGGCAGAAAACGTGATGAATGAAATTATGGCTGGTGATGTATCAGAACCACAAATTGCAGCCTATTTAATGGGATTAACGTCAAAAAATGAATCTGTTTCAGAAATTACTGGTTCAGCAAAAGCTATGCTTAATCAAGCAGTTAATATCGCACCAGAATTTGATGCGATGGATATTGTTGGTACCGGTGGGGATATGTCAAATACATTCAATATTTCTACAACAGCTAGCTTTATCGTAGCAGCAGCTGGTGTTCCGATTGCTAAACATGGTAATCGTGCGGCCAGTTCAAAATCAGGAACAGCTGATGTACTAGAGGCCCTGGGTGTCACAATTTCATTGACCGCTGATCAAGCGACTCAGGTTTTACGTGAAACTGGGCAAACCTTTTTATTTGCACGATCATTTCATCCGGCAATGAAGATTGTCGGTCCAATTCGAAAAAATTTAGGGATTCGAACTGTGTTTAATGTCTTAGGCCCTTTGATAAATCCGATGCGACCCAAAAGCATGCTGTTAGGTGTTTACTCGAAGCAATTATTAGTCCCATTGGCGCATGTTTTAATCGCATTAGGTGTTAAAAATGCCATTTTAATTCATGGTAAGGATGGATTAGATGAGGTTACTTTGACAGATAAAACTGATATGGTGGTGCTTCGTAATCAGGAGATAACTGAGTCAGAGTTTGATCCGATGACGTATGGTTTTGATTATGTTTTACCAGAAGAATTGTTAGGAGGCACACCAACAGAGAATGCTGAAATAACACAAGCAATTTTAAGTGGTCGTTTAGGTGGTGCAAAGAAAGAAGTTGTTATTTTGAATGCTGCTATGGCATTGTTTGCTGCAAATATTTGTGAAAATTTGCAGCAAAGTATCACACTGGCACGTAGTATCTTAGAAAATGGTAAAGCATATCAACATTTAATACAGTTGCAACAAGCAACAAAGGCGGTTAGCGCATGATTTTAGATGATTTGGTAAGGGCAACACGTGACAATATGGTACACAGGCAATTCGAGGTGCCTGCGACAATTTTAGAGGCAAAAGCACGTCAACGCATCATTAAAAAAACTTTTCCTTTTGAAAAGGCACTACGCCAACGAGCAATTTCAGTGATTGCAGAAATCAAACAAGCGTCGCCATCACAAGGACAAATTATTCCGCAGGATCAATTTGATTATCTTAGTATTGCGCATGCGTACGATGAAGCCGGTGTGGATTTAATTAGTGTTTTGACAGAGGAAAAATATTTTAAAGGATCAATTGCTATTTTGAAAGCAGTTGCGCAGACCGTTAAAACGCCAATATTAAGAAAAGATTTTATCATTGATGACTATATGATTTATGAAGCAATAGTGTCTGGCGCTAAAGTTATTTTATTAATTGTGGCAATTTTAGAAGATGAGCAATTACGTCGCTATCTTAAATTAGCAGATGAACTAGGCTTGTCGGCAATTGTTGAAGCACATAATGAAAAAGAGATTCACCGCGCTATCGCAGCAAAAGGACGTATTATTGGGATTAATAATCGTAATTTGAAAGATTTTTCGGTTGATTTTAACAATACAAAACGGTTACGTGAGTTAATACCTGAAGATATATTAGTTATTTCTGAGTCTGGCATCAAAACGCGCGCTGATGTAACGTTACTGGAAGACCTACAGGTAAATGGTATTTTAGTTGGTGAGACTTTTATGAAAAGCAAAGATAAAATGAAGATGATTAAAACTTTGATAGGACAATAAACGCACATGACTAAAATTAAACTTTGTGGAAACTTTCGTGTTGAGGATGCTGACCTTTTAAATAAGGTTCAACCTGATATGGCAGGTATTATTTTTGCACCAAACCATCGTCGAACGGTCAATTTAACGACAGCGATTAAAATACGCGAACGTTTGGATGATAGTATTCCGTTATATGGTGTGTTCGTTAATCAAAACGTCATGGATATGTTAACTTTTTTTGCTAATGGGCTCATACAAGGTGTACAGCTACATGGTGACGAGTCAGAATTAGAAGTGGCATTATTACGTGAAAACAAGGTGCCTGTTATTCAAGTGGTTAAACCACAACAAGCATTACTTACAACAGCAGCAGATTATTTGCTGTTAGACAACAGTGCTGGTTCAGGAGAAACATTTGATTGGCGTATTGTACCACCAAAATCCCTACGACAAACACCTTTGATGCTGGCGGGTGGTTTAACAATTGACAATTTGGAAGATGCAATCAATCAAGTACAGCCAGAGTGGGTTGACATTTCTAGTGGTTCTGAAGTAGCAGGTATTAAAAATCTAGAAAAAATGCGTATCTTAGTCGATATAGCACACCAACAGACAGCTAAATCATAATATTTTAGCATAAATAAAGTTGACGTTTGGAGAAAAAATGACAGTAGAAAAAATAGAAGAAGTTTTAAAGAATGGCAAAGGCTTTATTGGCTTTACAGTAGCTGGGGATCCTGATTTCGATAAAAGTGTCGATTATGTTGTAACACTTGCTGAGGCTGGGGCGGATGTCGTTGAAATCGGCATTGCTTTTTCAGATCCGTCAGCAGATGGAGAAACAATTATGAAAGCTGATTTACGTGCGGCTGAAGCTGGGTCAACTACGGAGAAAGTTTTTGAGTTTGTCACAAATGTTCGGAAAAGGACGCAGGTGCCATTGGTTTTTTTAACATATACTAATCCGGTTTTTAAATACGGGTATGAAGCGTTTTTGGCTAAAATGAAACAACTTAATGTGCAAGGTATTATTATGCCTGATATGCCTCTGGAAGAACAAGATGAATTTGTTACTTTAGCTGAAAAGTATGATCGGTCATTTATTCAATTAATCACACTTAAATCTGGCGAACGCATACCAAATATTATTAAACGCGCATCAGGTTTTGTTTATGTGGTCAGCTCTTTAGGCATTACTGGCATGCGACAAAAATTATCAACCGATTCTCATAACTTAATCACACAAATAAAAAAATTGACTAATGTACCGACTGCTATCGGTTTTGGCATTAGTCAGCCTGAACAAATGTCACAGTTTAAAAACGCGGATGCAGTGATTGTCGGCTCAGCAATTGTTAATATTATTGAGGCACATCCGTATGATGCCGAAGAAGCATTACAGAATTTTGTGAACGCGATGAAGACGGCCTGGTAATGTCATCAATAATGAAGCGCGATAACGCGTGTGAGATGGTGCCACACAAAATAAAATGGAGAATGTACGTCATATGGCTTATGAAATAAAAACAATCAATGCTGACACAATCAGCGTTATCAGCGCTTATTTACGATTACGTGGTGCGCACACAGTTTTATTAGAATCTGTACCCACTTCGCAAGAAAAATCCCGTTATTCTATTTTGGGTTTAGATCCTGTTCATGAATTTCAAGCAACGGGTACTCATATTAATATTGATGGTCAGTTATCCGAAAATTTGGATCCATTACATGTATTGAGTGAATTAGTGGTCACTGACTCAGTAATTAATGATCACATGCCTTTTCAGGGAGGGGCTATTGGTTATGTCGGGTTTGATACCATTGCCACCTATGAAAATATTGGGCAACAACCCCATGATGAGTTAGACATGCCTGATATTCATATGTTTTTGTATGAAACATTTATTCTTTTTGATCATCAAAAAGAAACTTTAACAATCGTGGTAGATAATGCCTACTCAAAACGGGATGCATCAAAACGACAGCATGTGCTATCTAAAATTGAAGATCGCTTACAAAAACAAGTCCATGCAGAAATGGTTACTAGGTCATTACCGCCGCTCGAACCAAAGTCAAATATGAGTCAAAAAGAGTTTACAGCAATTGTTAATCGTACTAAACAGTTGATAACGGCTGGCGATATGTTTCAAATGGTGCCTTCGCAACGATTCAGTTTTGATTTTAAAAATGATCCGTTTGATTTTTATCGACAATTACGTCGCACAAACCCCTCGCCTTACATGTATTATTTAGATATGGGCGACACTCAAATTGTCGGATCGTCACCTGAAAGTTTAGTGACAGTCCGTGGTGATATCGTGACAACAAATCCGATTGCTGGTACACGTAAGCGCGGTAAAACAGTACAAGAAGATATTGAGATTGCATCAGCATTAAAGCATGATGAGAAAGAACTCGCTGAACATAAAATGCTAGTGGATTTGGGCCGTAACGATTTGGGAAAAATTTCCGAATATGGGACTGTCAATGTCACAACTTTTCTAGATATTCAAAAATATAGATATGTCATGCATCTCGTGTCGGAGGTGCAGGGCAAATTGCGGGCAGGGACACGCGCAATTGACGCTTTAAAAGCAACCTTACCAGCGGGTACGGTAAGCGGCGCACCAAAAGTACGTGCGTTACAACGTATTTATGAAATGGAGCCCACTAAACGTGGTGTTTACGCTGGGGCTATTGGTTATTTATCAAAAGACAATCAGATGGATTTTGCGATTGCAATTAGAACAATGGTTGTTAAAAATAATAAAGGTTATGTACAAGCTGGGGCGGGAATTGTTTATGATTCTGTGCCTGAAAATGAATATGAAGAAACACGCAATAAAGCAAGAGCCTTACTAAACGTGGGAGAGAAACTATGATACTATTAGTTGATAATTATGATTCGTTTACGTATAACCTAGCACAAATTGTTGGGAAAATGACAGACTTAGTCATATTACGAAATGATGATGAACATTTATATGATGTGGCTGATCAAGCTTCTGGGATAATTTTTTCGCCAGGACCAGGTAAACCAAATGAAGCTGGTGAAATGGAAAATATGATTCGACAATATGCTAATAAAATCCCATTGCTTGGCATATGTTTAGGACATCAAGCGATTGGTGAAGTATTTGGTGGGGTTGTGACAAATGCAACAATTATTCGACATGGCAAAGTTTCTGATATGTTAGCAATAGCGCCATCAGCATTATTTATAGCACAGACTACTGCGGTCATGCGTTATCATTCACTCATTATCAAAACTAATCACATGCCGGATAATTTTATTGTGACAGGACGCGCTTCTGATGATAATGAAATCATGGCAATGCAGCATGTATCATTGCCAATTTTTGGCTTGCAATTTCATCCAGAATCGATTGGTACGCCAGAGGGTGCAAAAATGATTGAAAAATTTGTGTTATTGACGCAATAATAAGTTAATAGTTTGTATTCCTTTTGTTTGAAAAAAATTTAAGAAATTGTTAAATCAATCACATAATCAATCGCATTTGTTAAAATAGAAAGAGTCAGTATTTTTGACTGATAAAAACACTTTCTGAAAAAGAATATGAGCGTTCTCAACAGATCGGCTCTCAAAAAACAAACTGATGAACACGTTGCCGTTGCGGTGTTCAAAAACAAACGGAGGCATGATAGCATGCTAAAAATATTAAAGTCACTAAACGAATCATGGTTATTTGACACATTAGGCGTTATCATTGTTATTCTTGCGGCCTATACATCAGGCTATCTTTTTGAGAATTTGACTCATACGTCATTTTTTTCAGAAAATATTTGGGCCAAATACGTGCCTTTTGGTGTCATCTCTGTTGTGTCATCCAGTTTATCGATTATGTCAACACGCTTGACAGCGAGATTAAATAAATTTGGTAATATTGTCGGCACTATCAATACCTTACTGTCAGGGACAATTGATTTTATTCTTGGGAACAGTGGGGCGATACTGACTTATCCCGTGTCTTTTTTGATTAATGCTGCAGCGATTAAAGGTTGGCATCGGTACGGTGATAAACAGGTTAATCGTGCGACTGATTTCAAGAAATGGTTACCACTCGTGATTGGTGGCGCAATACTACTCAGTTTAGGACTGAATTATTTAGCTTTTCAAAATACAAGTCCGTTATTTTGGCTGGCGAGTGCAGTTTTTAGTCTTTCCTTGATTCCAAATATATTAAATGTTTTTAAAATTGAAGACCAATGGCTCTTTTGGATTGTTTATAACTTTGTCCAATTAGTTAAAGCGATGACGCAAGGCAATTTTGCTAACGTCGGGAAATACTTATATTATATTGTTAACAGCGGTGTTGCTTATCCCATATGGCGCATGGCCAGACAAAAAAATTCACGATGACATTGAAGGCGTTCTTTAAAACGCCTTTTTATGTTATTATGAATTTTTTTGCGGCCTGTTTGGCAGGTTTAGCCCGTCATGTTAAAATAAAACAAGTACTTATAGTTGGTTAGATAATAGGAGTAATTAAATGATTAAAAATTTAGTCGTCGCGTCCAACAATTCAGCAAAAACACGTGAAATTCAGGGCGTGTTTGCTGAATTTGATGTGTCAGTGGTTAATTATCGTGAATTAATCGATGAAAAAAATTTTCCAACTGAGACTGTCGCCGATCAATATACCAACGCATTAAACAAAGCACGCTATATTCAACAATTTTTACCAAATAATAATATCTTAGCTGATGATACTGGCGCATATTTTACAGCTTTTCCTGAGCGCTTTGGCTTAACGACTTCACGTGAATTAAAGGCACTTGGCTTAAATTCTGTGCGTGAAGAAGATGCGTATTTGTTGGACTTGTATAAGCCAATTTTAAATCGTGGTGCCTATTTAGAAGCCTTATTTGTGTTAATCACCTCTACAGGAAAAACTGTAAGCAGTGTTGGACGTGGCGGGGTTTTACTAGCCAAAAGTGAGCGTGGCAAGTACGCCGTTGGTTTTGACACATTATTTGAAGCCGAGAATGGTAAAACACTTGCGGAAATGCCAATGGCTGAACGTGTTTTATACTCGCATCGAGGTCGTGCAGCACAAAAATTATTGCAGGAAATTAGCTACGATTGTTGAAATGACAGTGCTGGATGATTTATTTTTTTGGACAACATCATGCTAAAATATATTCAAATTAAAAAAAGATTGCTATTCTTAAAAAAATCAGCTATACTATAGAGGACCAACTGGGTAGAATCTATCTACCTACCCGCCACCTATTCTTCGGAGTAGGTGGCGTTTTTAATTGCATGACTTGTCCTAATGGTATGGTATTTTGTTCAGCTGCGTTTAATAAGTTAGCATAGCTTGACTTGGCAATATTATAGAAATTTATCATTAAATGTTTAATGATAAATTTTAAGATTTTAAAGTATCTTAAAATTATTGTTATTGAAGTTTCCAATTCACGTTATAATTAATAGCGAGGACGAAATAATTGCTAATTCGTGCGATAATTTATTTTTTGAAAGAAGATAACGGTAAACAATCACATGACAGAACTCGTTTTAACAGAACTAACACAAGCAGACACCGCTAAACATGTGTCTCAAGTACTTAACATCCCCTTTAAGCAGGTTAACGCAACACTCACGTTATTAAATGATGGCTCTACGGTGCCTTTCATTTCTCGTTATCGTAAAGAAATGACAGGTGAACTTGATGAGGTGCAAATTCGTGATATTCAGTCAACGGCAAAAAAAGTGCAAGACTTGTCTGAGCGTAAGCACACTGTTTTAAAAGCTGTTCAAGAGCAGCAACAACTCACACCAGATTTACAAAAAGCAATTCAATCAGCAGAAACGTTGCAAATCGTAGAGGACTTATATTTACCCTATAAACAAAAAAGACGTACTAAGGCAATGGTAGCCCGTGAAAACGGGTTGCAGCCACTAGCTGATTTTGTTACATCACATGTCACAGCTGCTATTCCTAGTGCGTCGTACATTAATGATGCATTATCAACGCAAGCAGATGTGTTAGCAGGTCTACATGAAATATTAGCAGAACAAATTGGTGAAAATGCCATTTATCGCCAATGGTTACGTACACGTATGGCTGCAGATGGTGTGTTAACATCAAACATTAAACGTGCTGGCAAAGAAAAAGATGAGCAAGAAGTTTACGGGCAATATTATGATTATAGTGAGTCAATTAAATCACTACGTGACAACCAATTTCGAATTTTAGCAGTTAATCGTGGCGAAAAAGAGGGTGTTTTGTCAGTTAAAATTGATTTTACCGAAGCACGCATGATTCATTTTATTCAAACAAAAGAGTTACGCGGACAATCTGCCGCTGGATCAGGGTATCAAGTATTGCGAGCAGCGATTGAGGATGCTTATAAACGTTTTATCCAACCCGCTGTAGCGCGTGAAATTCGCCAAGAATTAACAACACAAGCACAAGAACAAGCCATTAAGGTTTTTGGTGATAATTTGTATCATCTATTAATGCAAGCACCACTTAAAGACAAAATTGTCATGGGATTTGATCCGGGATTTAGAACAGGCTCTAAGTTGGCTGTCATTGATGAAAATGGCAAGTTTTTAAAAAAGCAAGTTATTTATCCGCATAAACCAGCTAATGCCCAGCAACGACATGAAGCTGGTGAGATATTTGAATCATTGGTACATGAATTTAATGTGCAATTGGTCGCCATTGGAAATGGTACGGCTTCACGTGAATCAGAAGAATTTGTTGCTGCACACTTACCAAATGGTGTGCAGTACGCGATTGTTAATGAGGCAGGGGCTTCAGTTTATTCTGCATCAGATGCGGCGCGAGAAGAATTTCCTGAGTTACATGTTGAAGAACGTTCGGCTATTTCCATCGGTCGTCGCATACAAGATCCTTTAGCAGAATTAATTAAAATTGATCCAAAATCCGTTGGTGTTGGTCAGTATCAACATGATTTAAATGCTAAAGCCCTTGATGAGCAAGTTGATGATGTGGTCGAGACAGCTGTCAACCAAGTTGGCGTTAATTTGAACACAGCAAGTGCTGCATTATTGACGCACATTGCTGGTTTAAATAAGGTTTTAGCGCAAAATATTGTGACCTACCGTGATACGATTGGTGAGTTTACTTCACGTACCCAACTTAAAAAAGTAACACGATTGGGACCCAAAGCTTTTGAACAGTCAGCAGGGTTTCTACGCATTTTAGCAGGTAAGAACGTCTTGGATAACACAGATATTCATCCTGAAAGTTATCCGGCCGCTAAGCGATTACTAGATTTGGCTCATGTCACACCTCAGACATTAGCGACAGAATCAGCCAATCAAGCGTTAAGACTTTTAGATAAGGTTGATACAGCAGACAATTTGGCAATTGGTATGCAAACGTTACATGATGTCATTAATAGTTTACAAAAGCCTGGTCGTGATGGCCGTTCAGAAATGGTAGGGGCGCTATTAAAATCAGACATTTTGCATATTGAGGATTTGAAGTCTGGTATGAAAATGCAAGGGACTGTTCGAAATGTCGTTGATTTCGGTGCGTTTGTTGACCTCGGGGTCAAACATGATGGTTTGGTTCACATTTCTCGTTTGGCAAAACGTCGCGTAAAAACACCGTCTGAAATTGTTTCTGTCGGTGATATTGTTGATGTTTGGGTTGTTGATATTGATGAGAAGCGTCAGCGAATTGGCTTAACGATGATTAGTCCAGAGGAGAGTAAGTCATGATCGTTCAACCGGCGAAACAAATAGATCAGGCAGCAATTTTAAAACTAGAACAGACAATTTTTGATGATATGGCCTTAGAAATATATGAGGAACTGAGTGTAGCTGACGTGCAAGCAGCTTGGACGCTTGCGGTCGCAACATCAGAAAAAAGTCGTTATCATTATAGTCGGGCATTAGTTGCCAAAAATGATGACAACGTAGTGGTGGGAGTTGCTTTTGGCTACCCAGACACAGAAGAAAAGACACTTGATAAGACGTTACAGTCTATATTAGCTGACAAATATAGTTATCATCGCTGGTTGTTTAGTGACTCAGAAGTGTTTGAAAACGAATGGTATCTCGATTCAATTGTTGTCACAGATGCTGTACGCGGACAAGGTATTGGTAAGCAATTGATCAAAGCTGCTGAAGTGCGTGCCAAGCAAGAAAATCGAGAAACGATTGGATTAAATGTTGATGATGCTAATCCTAGAGCCCAAAAGCTATATACGGCGCTAGGGTTTGAGCCAGTAGGTAAAATAACAATTGGCAAGCATGCATACACACATATGCAAAAAAAGATATGAAAAAAGTCTTTGCTAGTAATGTCTAGCAAAGACTTTTTTAGAAGAAAATAAATTTTTTCTTTGGGCGTAAATATGAAAATCCTTCTCCTAATTGTTCTTGTGCAGTAATGATAGAAACAAATGCTTTAGGATCAATTTCTTGAATAATATGTTGTACAGCACTGACCTCAGATGGATCAACAACAGCATAGACAACACGTTGCTCGCGATGTGAATAACCGCCTTCAGATTTCAATAAACTTGTACCACGTTCTAATTCAGCCATGATGGCATGTGATATTTCTTCAGGATAATCTGTGAAAATCATAAACGATCGTGCGCTATAAGCGCCTTGCTGCGTTAAACCAACAACTTGCGCAAATACAAACGAAGCAATTAACGTGTACATCATGTGTATGACATCAATATAAATTAAAGACATTAATAAGACAACAGCATCTAAGGCGAACATGGTACGGCCAATTTGAATGCCTAATTTTTGCTCCGCGATTCTGGCAATAACATCTGTACCACCAGACGTACCGCCAAATCTAAACACTATACCTAAACCAATACCTGAAACAATACCGGCCAACAGACCGGCAATCAACATATCATGGTGAAGTGCTGGGGGCATGGGAAACTTTTGCCAGACATAGAGCCAAAATGATAATGAGATAATGCCACAGATTGTATATATGAAAGACCGACGGCCAAGAACACGATAACCAATAATTAATAAAGGAATGTTTAGAATTAAGTTAGTATACGCAGGATTCCAGTTAAGCAGGGCAAGTAAAATCAGCGTAATACCAGATAACCCACCTTCAGCTAATTGGTTGGTGATATTAATATTAATTAAACTCCAACCATAAAAACCTGTGCCAATCGTAATCATGATGATATCTTTTATTGAAATACGTGCTAAATTTGTATTGTCCATAGACAATTTTTCTCCTCAAATACATTGATTTCATTTTATCATAAAATCAGTTGGCAGGAACGTCTGTAAATTTGGTATAATGGTTTAAATTGAGAGGTGCATATGTCAGATAACAATTATAAACGTCCTAAATTTCATAAAGCAACGCATAGTATACGTCATTTTTTCATGTTAATTGCAGGGATAGTTATTATTGGCTTAGGTGTATTTATTTACCTTGGTTATTCGTCGTCGCCAAAGACGACAGAACCCATTGCCAAAAGAGCTGCTAATAGTAGTACAATTGATGAAACAATTGATTCAAATGTTTCAGAATCTAATGATGAAAGTTCTAACACTACCTCACGGTCGTCTAGCAGCTCTTTACGTGAATCAAGTTCAAGTGCGTCTTCTAGTAGTTCTGATAGCAATCAGGATTCAGCGCATTTGAAAGGACGAAGTATTACAGAAGCAATAGATTGGGCAAAAGCCCATGGCCGTTATTATTCATGGTCGATTACATCTGGTGGTGACAATGCCGTTGTGACTTCAGTGACAGATGATGGTCGCAACATTAATTTTGTTGCATCTGCAAAATAAAATAGTAAGAGAGCATCATATGCCACATAAAATTTTAACGATTGCAGGCTCTGATTCTCTTGCGGGTGGTGGCATACAGGCTGATTTAGCAACTTTTGCTAACTATGGGTACTTTGGATTGAGTGTTATTACGGCAATTGTCACGATAACACCATCAGATTTTAAAATATATCCAGTTGACATTTCAATTATTGAATCACAATTGGAATCGGCGTTAGCGCTAGATGATATTGTGGCCGTGAAGGTCGGTTTGCTGCCTACGCCAGAGATTATAATGCTTGTGACCAAATATTTAGCGCAAATACATGTGCCAATTGTTGTTGATCCAGTGATGGTGTTTAAAGAAACAACACAGGTTAATGCTAAAAATATTGCAAACACTTTAAAAACACAGTTATTGCCATTAGCCACGGTCGTTACGCCAAATTTAAATGAAGCACAAATTTTAGCGAATCAGCAAATTGGTAGTATTAAGGATATGACACATGCCGCAGCTGTTATTGCTCATTTTGGCGCCAAAAATGTGGTCGTTAAGGGTGGCACAAAAATATCTGGCAACCAAGCGGTTGATGTATTATTTGATGGTAAAGCATGTCATATATTCCGACAAAATAAGATACAGACAACTAAGTTATGTCACAATGGTGCAGGATGTACATTATCTGCTAGTCTTGCAGCTAATTTAGGGGAATCACCAGATGTCACGCGTGCATTTAGTGATGCCAAAGATTTTGTTTGGCAAGGGATTAAAAATGGTGTGACATTAAACTCGCAGTTCAGTGATGGTAATGTTTGGCAAGGTGCACGGAGAAGCAATCATGAAACAAAATTTTAATACAAAACAAATGACAATACTAGCAGTTATGATTGCACTGAATGTCGCGCTATCGTACATTGTTAGAATTCCGGTGCCCGCAACAAATGGTTTCGTAAACTTAGTTGAGGCTGGTATATTTCTGACTGCAATGCTTGGTGGTGCACGTAATGGTATGATTGTTGGTGGATTAAGTGGTTTGCTGCTAGATTTACTGGCTGGCTATCCACAATGGATGATTTTTTCATTTCTTATTCATGGTGTAGAGGGGCTAATCGTCGGTTATTTTGGGTACCAAAAGAATCTGATTAGTCAAGTTATCGGTTTGGTTCTTGGATCATTGATTATGATTATTGGCTATTTGTTGGCTGGTGCGTTTTTATACAATTGGGCTGCAGGTTTTGCCTCAATTATTGGCAACATGGCACAAACCGTCATGGGCGTAATTATTGCACTCGTTTTAATCCCAGTATTTAAACGTTTACCACAAATTAATTTTAAAAATTAAAGTAAAAGCGACAGGTTTTTGTCTGTTGCTTTTTCATGTTATGAGGTGCAATTCATGAGATATCATTCTTCACGTACTTTACGTGATAGCGATAGACAACAACTCTATCGCGCGTTGGATGTTTTTAATATAGCGGCTTATTTTGCAACTGCGGATGGCAAAAAAGAGTTGTTTGGGTTCGGTGCACAACAAGAGACTGATGTGCCTGAAAAATTAGCTGGTGACATAATATTTGGTGGGTATGCTTTTGATGACCAAGTCATAGAAAATTCTAAATTAATGAATGGCATTTGGTTTGTCCCCACGATTTTTGTTGAAATTAAGCAAGATAAAATTTATTTTGAATCACATAGTGTGAGTGCTTTTGATAATTGGATCATGCAATTTAAACAGGCAACTACAAAAAATATGATTAGCCGTGATTTGATTGGTGAAATAGATTGGCCAACACGAACGCAAAAGTTAATTGATGTATTAGCTACGGATGAAAAACTCAAAAAAGTTGTTTTTGGCAGGCAACAACAATACGCACTTTCTGAAGCGGTGTTAATTTCAAATTTAGTTCAGGCATTAACCTCTCAAAAAAATACATACCATGTTATTTTAAAATATCAAACGGAATTGTTTATTTCTGCAACACCTGAACGATTAGTTAAGGTGTCGGCTGGGAAGCTAAGAACAGCGGCTGTTGCTGGTACAATTCGTCGTGGCGATACATTAATTGAAGACAGATTGCTCGGCGAGATGTTATTAAATAGTCATAAAAATCAACAAGAGCATCAATATGTTGTCAATAGCATTGATCAAAAGCTACAAGGACTGACAACAAACTTACAGCTACCAGTTCACCCCATCTTATTACAAAATAAGCAAGTACAACATTTGTATACACCAATTGTGGGTGATTTAATTGCCACTTACACAGTGCTTGATGTTGTACGCAAATTACATCCCACACCGGCACTTGGTGGTGTCCCGCAAGAGCAGGCATTGCAGTATATTAAAACACATGAAAAGTCACCTCGTGGCTTATTTGCAGCACCTATTGGTTATTATACGGCACATAATAGTGGCGAATTTGTTGTGGGAATTCGTTCAATGTATGTGAATCAAGCTACACATATGGCCACTTTATTTGCAGGGGCGGGGATCGTTCAAGATTCTAATGTGGCACAAGAATTTAAGGAAACTGATTTGAAATTTGAACCAATGCGCCAACTGCTGAAGAGGTATGCCAATGACAATTAATACACTTACTAAAAATACAAAACATCTGTTGCATGCACTTTATCAAAGTGGCGTTAAACATTTTGTTGTGTCACCCGGGTCACGGACAACGCCAATCGCGTTATTGCTAGCTGAATATGACCGTCAAAATAAGGATATTAAACTATATATTGATGTCGATGAACGCTCGGCGGGATTCTTTGCATTGGGTATTGCTAAAACACTGCAGCAACCAGTGGTACTTTTAGGAACCTCAGGCACAGCGATTACTGAGTACACTTCAGCCGTGGCGGAAGCGCATATTTCTCATGTGCCATTAATTATATTGTCAACGGATAGGCCGGCAGAATTACAGGATAATGGTGCGCCCCAAACGTTACCACAGCATCGCATATTTGGTGAACTGACGAAAAAATTTGTCGCATTTACACTGCAAGATGAACAACCTGATGTCACTGAATACATTGATTTTATGACACAAAAATTGATTCATGAAGCGGTAGATGCACCAAGTGGTCCATTGCAAATTAATTTACCACTGCGTAAACCGTTAATGCCACAATTGCATGAACAAACTACAATTATTGTGCCGCCTTTAAAATTCGATACGATAAAAAAAGATATGATGTCTATGCAACTTTCTGAATCGCATGTCGTTATTTTGGCAGGGCCAAATGAAGGTGTTGACTACCAGTTAGAACTGATCAATTTTTCAAAAAAATATCATGTGCCAGTCATTGCAGACGTGTTAAGCCGTACCCGACAAAAAACAACCATTTATGGTATTGATGCTTTGATTAAGGCCAACAGTTTGACATCAGCTCATCAGCCTGATCTCGTGATTCGATTTGGTGCGACACCGATTTCAGCTAGTGTATTACAATGGTTAAAATCTGAAAATATACCCGTTTGGTCTGTTGATGAAAATGCGAGTGCTGACCATTCAAGGCATATATCACGTGTCTTTCAACTGTCACCAGTCTCATTTTTGTCACAAGTCTCTTTAAACAACGATGAGATGTTTTACCAACTTTGGCAAAATCTGAATCAAAAAACACGATATATTACAGGGGAAGCAGGTATTGCAAGTGTCCTAGATAAGGTATTACCTGAACAAACAGCAGTTTTTGTTGCCAATAGCATGGCTATTCGTGATATGGATGATATTTTTACTGGACAGACAACACAAAATATTTATGCTAATCGTGGTGTCAATGGCATTGATGGTGTTGTATCAACAGCATTAGGTATGAGCAGTACGTTCCAGCAACGTAGCGTGTTACTAACTGGCGATTTAACACTATTCCATGATATGAATGGTCTCATGATGGCACGACAATACCAATTACCAATTGATATTGTCGTGATTAATAACAATGGCGGTGCCATATTTTCATTTTTACCACAAGCAGCGGCAGCGTCTTACTTTGATCTGTTGTTTGGGACACCGCTTAATTTAGATATGTCAAAAATTGCTAATTTATATGATTTAGCATACGTGAAAATACCAACAGCTGAGGCATTAAAACAAGTGCTGTCAACGCCGGTTATTGGACCAAGATTGATTGCATTTGAAAGCGATCGTTCAAATAATGTTAAAGCACATCAACAGTTAATAGGAGGATCAGATGCATGAAAAAATTGTCACTGTAGCTGGTTACGCGTATCGTATTTTCCATCAAATAAATGATGAGGGACCAACAAAATGGGTGTTACTCCATGGGTTTATGGGAACACATCATGATTTTGATACAATTGTAAACCAGTTACCAGGTGAGGTGCTGACTTTTGATTTGTTAGGATTTGGTTTACAAGCTAGTTTTGTAAGTGATCCGACGCGTTTTGAAATGGCAGCACAAATTTCCGATATAAAAGTGATTCTACAAACCTATCAATGGACGCACATTAATTTATTAGGGTATTCAATGGGTGGCAGGTTAGCGCTTGGCTTTGCAATATCATACAATGAGTTGGTTGATCGATTGTTTCTTGAAAGCAGTTCAGCTGGCTTACAATTAGCTTTAGAACGTGAAAAACGACGTGTAGCGGATGATAAAAAAGTCACGCAAATTTTGACAAACTTTAATGAATTTGTTTTAGACTGGGAAAAATTACCACTATTTGCAACACAAAAAGTATTGACTGCGACACAACGTCAAGCAATTAGGGCACAACGCCTAGCGCAACAACCACAAAATGTTGCTAACGCTCTAAAATATATGGGGACAGGCGTACAAACTAATTTTTGGCCTCATTTAACACACTTAAAGATGTCAACTGTCTTACTTGTTGGTGAGTTGGATCAAAAATTTAATCGCATTGCAGATGACATGATTACGCTTTTACCTGATGGACAAAAACACGTGATCAAAAATGCCGGCCATAATACACATGTTGAACAACCGCATCAAGTGATTGAGGTTTTGAAAAATGTACCGTATTGAATCGTTAGAAATGATACCAGTCGCTTTAAAATTAAAACACGCTTTTAAAACGGCGCATAGTACGACTACAAATCGGCCATTGACACTGATTAAACTGCTGGTCGTTAACAGTAGTACTGCTGAAAAAGTAGTTGGCTTGGGGGAAATACAATCTTTTGCTGACTTTAGTTATACGCTCGAAAACCAATCAGTTAGTCGAGAAATTGTGAGTACTATTATTAAACCAGTGATTCAAACCTTATATTTTGCCACACCACAAGAATTTGCCGAAAAGTTAGCGCGCCTGACACCTTTTGGTTCTTTTGCAAAGGCCGGGGTTGAAATGGCTGTTTGGGATGCTGTTGGTAAACTTACAAACCAATCTTTGTCACAAATGATTGGTGGCACAAAGCAAAGCGTGCCAGTGGGGACTGTACTTGATTTAAATGCTAATACGACTGATATTACAGCGGCTATTGATAAGGGTTATCAACGCATCAAAATGAAGATTGACGCGCAATCATTGGACAAACAAAAATTAATGGCGCGTTTGAATTATTTTCCTAATCAACAATTCTCATTAGATGCTAATAGTAGCTTTAATCGACAGACAGCAGAGATTTTTAAGCAATTACCTCAAAATATTGTTTTTATTGAACAACCTTTTTCTGAGAACGATTTTGTTGATCATGCTTTTTTTCAAAAAAGCACAACCCATTTGTTAAGTTTAGATGAAAGTATTAATAGTTTGGATGATATCAATACAATGATTGCGTTACACGCTGCTAAAGCAGTCACCATTAAACAAGCAAAAATAGGTGGCATTACGGCGGCAATACAAGCTATTCAAACGGCTCATGACGCAGGTATTAAACCTTGGATAGGTGGCATGCTGAGCAGTAATTTTGGCCGATCTGTTGATCTAGCGCTTGCCAGTTTACCAAACATTGCTTTTGCGGGAGATATTTCTGAAAGTAAGCATTATTTTGAACAGGATCTTACAGTGGAAACATTTGAAATAAAACAGGGATTAATGACTGTACCAAGACAAGTTGGTCTAGGTGTGACTTTAGATGCCTCTTTTGACGTGTTATAATAGTCTTATAACTTGAAAGGAACAGAATACGTCATGATGAATAATTTTAAATTTCAAAATAAAACGTCTATTCGTTTTGGAAAAGATCGCTTACAAACCGAACTACATGATGCTGTCGCCCAATTTGGCAATAAAGTATTATTGGTTTTTGGTAGTGGCTCAATCAAAAAATCAGGTCTTTACGATCGCGTTATTGACGCATTGTCTGACTTAGATATTGTTGAACTATCAAACATTGCACCTAATCCTAAAATTAGTTCTGTGCGTCAAGGTCAAAAACTTGTAAAGCAGCATGATATTGATGTTGTCTTGGCTGTTGGTGGTGGCTCAGTGATTGATGCTGCTAAAGTGATTGCCTCGTCTAAATTTTATGAGGCAGATCCATGGGATTTAGTAACAAATCCAGCAAAAAGGCAAACAATTGAACAATTACCATTAGTTGATATTCTAACGTTATCAGCGACGGGAACAGAAATGAATGCTGGGTCAGTTATTTCTAACCCAGAAACGAATCAAAAATTAGGAACATATGGTCCTAAAACACCAGCAGTGTCATTTTTAGATCCACAATTGACATACTCAGTTTCAAAATGGCAAACAGCTGCCGGAGCAATTGATATTTTTAGTCATTTGACAGAACAATATTTCGACAATGGTGCCAATGATGTGACGTCAGGCATGATGGAAGGGTTATATCGCGCAGTCATTAAAAATGCGCCGATTGCCTTGGCAGAACCTGATAATTATGATGCACGTGCGACACTCATGTGGACAGCAACAATGGCATTAAATGGTTTAGTGAATGTTGGCAATCAAAATGGCTGGACTGTGCATCCTATAGAACACGAATTATCGGCTTATTATGATATTACACATGGTGTTGGTTTGGGTATTATGACCCCACGTTGGATGAAACGTGTGTTGTCTGCTGAAACCTTGCCACGTTTTGCCCAGTTTGGTCGTAATGTTTGGGAATTGACTGGTACAGATATGGTAGTTGCTGAACGTGCTATTCAAGCCACATTTGATTGGATAAAATCACTTGAGGTGCCAACAACTTTACCTGGTGTTGATATTAATGACGATACACATTTCCAAGGTATGGCTGAAAGCGCTGTGACAGTTGGTCAGTTGAACAACGCAGCATATGTGCCATTACAAGTTGACGATGTGGTGCAGTTATTTAAAGAAGCAATGACAAATCACGGTTTTGTCAAGTAATTAACTTAAGTTAGCAAATCAATGCTAACTTTTTTGTTAGCTCATAATGAGTAACTAATTATAAAACATCTAATCGTGATATACTATATATTAAAGGATTTTAACTATGGATAGCATACACCTTTCACCGCGCTTAAAAGCAGTTGCTGATTTTGTGCCTTTAAATGCCCGTTTAGCAGATATTGGTTCAGATCACGCTTATCTGCCAGTGCACTTACTTCTTAACGACACAATTAATCATGCTATTGTTGGTGAAGTTGCTAAAGGACCACGAGATAATGCTTACCACGAACTAAAAAAACGGCATCTTTTGGGACGTGCTGACGTACGATTGGCTGATGGTTTAGCAGCAATCAATGACAAAGATAACGTTGATACGGTTGTAATTGCTGGTATGGGAGGCATTTTAATTGGTGATATCTTAAAAGCTGGTAAGCAACAAGGGCAGGCGTTTAAAACACTTGTATTGCAGCCGAATACGGATGAATCAGTTGTTCGAGGTTGGCTAAATACACAGCAATATCAAATCATTGATGAAGCGATTGTGCAAGAAGCTAGTCATTTTTATGAAATTATTGTTGCAACAATTGGGACACAACACTTATCTGACCTTGATGTCGTATTTGGACCATACCTCAGAGCAGAAAAAACAGCCACTTTTGTTGCTAAATGGCAAAAAGAGAGTGCGCGGATTGCGCTAATTTTCGATCATTTAAAAGCTGCAGGCAAATCAGATACAGATACGTACAGGCAATGGCAATTACGTTACGATCAGATTCAGGCGGTGATTGCATGATTATTGCAAAAGATTTAATTAACAAAATCGACATGTTTGCACCAAAGTCTCTTGCTGAAGCGGGGGACCCCGTTGGCTTACAAATTGGGGATCCGGGTCAAGTAGTCAATCGTGTTATGACTGTACTTGACGTTCGGCCAGCGGTTGTTCAAGAGGCCATTGCGCGCCATGTTAATTTTATTTGGGCGCACCATGAAGTGATGTTTTTTCCAGCAAAAAATTTGGATCTGAGTATACCACAAAATAAAATGTATGCCGATTTAATCAAACACAATATTGTTGTTTATGCAACACATACTAATTTAGACAGTGCAGTTGGTGGCATGAATGATTGGCTTGCTGAGGCAATTGGCATGCAACATGTCATACCAATAGCAGCCAATGACGATGGCGTAACAGGACTTGGACGCATCGGTTATCTGGCTCACAGTATGACCGTGCAGGCATATGCTGAAAAAATACGCGGTGTGTTCGGCGTTAAAACAGTTCGAATTATTGCCAATGACTTAACCCGACCAATTCAAAAAATAGCAGTACTTGGTGGCGACGGTGGCAAGTTTTGGTCGATAGCTCAAGCTGCAGGTGCTGATGCTTATGTGACAGCCGATGTTTACTATCACGTTGGCCATGACATTTTGGCATCTGACTTTGTAGTCATCGATCCAGATCATCATATGGAAGCCATTGCTAATGCGCACATGGCTGATAAAATAAAATTATGGTTCAAAAATGAGGACACACTGACTGCTTTTCCGACCAATATTAACACGGATCCCTATACTTATCTCTAAAAATAGTGACGTTTAGGCGTCAAAACCCCCAATTATGAAAGGAAAAATGATTTTGACCTTGTGGCGATATTTTAACACTGATCGATCAAAATCATATGATGTCGCATGATAAAAGAAAAATACCCAGATCTGACACAACTTTTTTTGAAATATGTTGCCGTTGACACCCAATCCGATGAAACGTCACAAACAGTGCCTTCATCTGCTAAAGAAGTCGCTTTTTTGGCTAATTTAGCCAAAGATTTAAAAGATATTGGCTTAACAAACATTCGTATAATGCCTGATGGGTATGTGTTTGCTGAACTAGCGAGTAATAGTGTAGATAAAACGTTGCCGACCATTGGTTTTATTGCTCATGTTGATACGGCAGATTTTAATGGTACCAATGTTAAACCACAAATTATTGAAAATTATGATGGGAAGTCCAGTATCAAATTGGGCGATAGTGGTTATACACTGAGACCAACAGAATTTCCAAGCTTGACAAAATATGTTGGACACACTTTAATTACGACAGATGGCACAACTTTACTTGGTGCTGATGATAAGGCAGGCGTGGCAGAAATCGTGACTGCTGCAAAATATCTCGTGTCTCATCCAGATGTTTTGCACGGCGATTTACGCTTTGCTTTTGGTCCAGACGAGGAAATTGGTATTGGTGCAGATAATTTTGATACAGATGCTTTTGGTGCCGATTTCGCCTACACTGTAGATGGTGGGCCAGCTGGTGAATTAGAGTGGGAAACTTTCTCAGCAGCCAGTGCAATAGTTGATATACAAGGGCGTAACGTCCATCCTGGTACTGCCAAAGATACAATGATTAATGCGATCCAAGTCGCGTTTGATTTTCATGCACAATTACCTGAAACTGACCGTCCTGAACATACGACAGACCGTGAAGGTTTTTGGCACGTGATGGCAGTTACAGGTAATCCAGAGTCAGCACAATTACGTTATATTGTACGTGATCATGACCGACATAAATTTGAAAATCGTAAGCAAAAATTATTAGATATTGCGCATCAATTTAATACGGCGTTTGGTCAAGATCGTGTGACTGTCACGCTAAAAGATCAGTATTATAATATGGGAGAAATTTTAAAGGATGACATGCGCTCGGTATCATTAGCTGAAAAAGCGATGCTAGCACTAAACATTGACCCAATTATTGCACCTGTTCGTGGTGGTACGGATGGCTCAAAAATCACATTTCTGGGTTTGCCAACACCTAATTTGTTTGCTGGTGGTGAGAATATGCATGGCCGTTTTGAGTATGTGTCTACGACTGTCATGTCACAAGCAACCGATACGATTTTAAAAATTATCGCATTAGCAAAATAAAATCTGTTAGAGCAATCAAATATGATTGCTCTTTTTGATGTTAATTTCGATTAGCCTTTCAGCGCAGGCACGGTATTTTTGATACAATAGAGTAGACATATTTCTAGAGGTAAACGATGAAAAAAATTTTAATCATGTTAATAACATTAATTGCTGTTGGCATGGCAGCATTTATTTGGCTGAAACAAACTGAACCAGCGATTAAAACTGCTGCACCACAGAAAGCAGCTAAATTAGCCAAAGTAAAGCATATTAATTTGGTTGCATTAGGTGATTCGCTAACAGAAGGTATTGGTGATGATAAACGTGAACAAGGTTATTCTGGTCGCGTTGCAAAAAAAATTGATAAAGCGTACGATGTATCTGTCACCATGTCAAATTTTGGTAAAGCAGGTGACCGGTCAGATCAAATTCAAAAACGTTTGAATGAACAACCTAAATTTCAGCGTGCTGTTAAGCAGGCTAATGTCATTATTTTGACTTCTGGCGGTAATGATTTACAGCAAGCGTTGCTAAAAAATGTGTTTGCAAAAACGCCCACGGAATTAACAGCTGCCATAGTCAGTAGCCAAGCAGCCTATCAAACTAAATTAACCCGACTTTTTCGTGATATTAGAACATACAATCGTCAGGCACCTATTTTTATTTTTGGTAATTATAATCCATTATTTGTTCATTTTCCACAAAGAGAAGACTTGAATCAAGATGTCACGCGCTTTAATACAATTAATCGTCACGTCGCTAAGCAAGATAAAAACAGTTATTATGTTGACGCATTTGATTTAACATTTGGTCAATATCGTACAAAAAAGATGAGACAATCATTGGATCAACAAGCTAAAAAAATGACTAAAAATTCAAATAGTAATCAAGTCATGACAGCTACCTTGATGGGCGAAACGCATGTTAAAAATTCATGGATTAGTGAGACTGATAACTATCATCCGAATGACACTGGTTATAATTATATGTCAACGCAGTTATATCAAGTCATGAGAAAGGAACAAGAAAAATGGTTGATAAAACACTAAAAAGAGCGCAATTTTTAAAACAAAAACAGTCTCCCTGGTTCTGGTCATTTTGGACACTTTTAGGGATAATTTTATTGACTGGTATTTTTTTCTTTGCTATTGCGGCACAACCGGTAGCGATGACAGATAATCGTTCTAAAATTGCTAGTTCCGATGCGACGTTTGATGTGTCACTCAATAAAAAACAAGTTAACGCATTAGTTGCTTATTATTTAAGTGATTCTAATGCAAATGGCTATACTTTTCGTGTTGAGGATAATATTATGATGTACGGTAGTGCCAAATTTCTTGGAGAGAATTTCAAATTTGGCATGATGATGCGACCAGAAATCACAAAAAATGGCAATATTATTTTAACTGCACAAAAATTAGCTATTGGCAACTTACCATTACCAATAAGTGCGGTCATGCAATATGTTAAGTCTAGTTATGATGCCCCAAAGTTTGTGCAAATTAATCCCAAAAAGAAACAAATTTTTATTGATATGACGCAATTACCGGTGACACAAGGCATGTCGTTTCGTGCGAAAGTGATTGATATGAAATCAGATAGCTTTATTTTTGAAGGAGGACTCGCTGGTGATAGGAAGTAATCGTTCATTTTATAATTGGTTGATGACAAACCGCAACGCAGTTTCGGCTAATGAAATACAGCAGTTTGCAAATAATGCTTTTCTAGATTTAACATTTCCAAAGCAAAGTACGGATTTTGATGAAATTTCAAAATATTTGGAAGAGAATACAACATACCTCATGGGCATGACAACATTTGATAAAGCATGGGAACTTTACCATGCTGCAAGCACGTAAATATTAAGATAGGAAATGTATTCACGCGATAGAAAGCGTATACATATATAATAATGGCACAAATAATACAATGGTTCCCTGGCCATATGGCTAAAGCCTTTCGCTTAATGCGCGAAAATTTAAAACTGGTTGACGTTATTTTTGAGCTGGTTGATGCACGAATTCCAGAGAGTTCACGTAATCCAGAAGTTGATAAGTTAATTGGTTCGAAGCCACGCCTGTTGATTATGACAAAGGCAGATTTAGCAGATCCTGAACAAATCCGTGCTTGGAAGGCGCGATTTGAATCAGAAGGGCATACTGTTTTAGTGCTTGACACACGTGATCCACGCACGCCACAATTAGTTACAAAAGCAGCGCGACGTGCTGTTTCAGCAAAAAAAGCAGCGCAAACAGCACGTGGTATTCAAGACCAACCGATTCGTGCCATGATTACTGGTATTCCAAATGTCGGAAAATCAACTTTGCTCAACCATTTGGTTATGAAAAACGTTGCACCAACTGCAGATCGTCCTGGTGTGACTAAAAAAATTGCTTGGTTGAAAACACCAACCAAACTAGATTTATTAGATTCACCTGGTGTGTTGTGGCCTAAATTTGAAGATCAAATCATTGGCATGAAATTAGCATTAACGGGGGCCGTTAAAGATACAATTTTTGCCAAAGATGATGCGGCGTTATTTTTGATTGAATTTTTTAGAAATTATCGACCTGAATCGATTATTGAAAGATATCATTTAGCAGAGGATATTTTTGATCAAGAAAATGTGCAAATACTACTCGAAATCACAAATAAACTTGGCTTTAAAGATAATTATGAAAAAGCGAGTGAACGTTTATTAAATGATTTACGTAAGGGGAAGCTTGGAACCTTTACGTTAGATTTAATTGTGCCGACAGATGACTGAAACAATTGGTCATATTAAGTCTTTATTAAAAAACATTGACAATGTATCCGATGTGCGTTTATCACAATGGCGAAAGGATTCGCGGTTAGGGGTTCAAACAGCGTTACAATCATGGGACAAGCGTTATGCAAAATCACAGCAACAAGAACAGGCATTTCAAGGACGTTTTGCTTTTGAGCGTCATTATTGGCAGCAAGGGATCACTCATATTGCTGGTGTTGATGAAGTTGGTCGTGGCCCTTTAGCGGGTCCGGTAATTGCAGCAGCAGTCATTTTACCATCTGATTTCCATAATGTTGAGGTGATTGATTCAAAGCAAGTGTCAGCACAAAAACGTGAAGCATTGTATGAATTAATTATTGAACAGGCGGTTTCAATTGGGGTTGGTGTTGTTGATGCCGCAATAATAGACGATATTAATATTTATCAAGCAGCGCGATTGGCAATGACAAAAGCAGTTAAAGATCTTGCACCGGAACCAGAAGTGTTGCTAATTGATGCGATGTCATTAGATGTCCCAATGATGCAAGAAGCATTGATAAAAGGAGATGCACTCAGTAATTCGATTGGCGCCGCAAGTATTGTCGCTAAAGTGACGCGTGATCGTTTAATGTCTGACTATGATTTGATTTATCCAGGTTATGGTTTTGCTAGTAATGCAGGCTATGGCACTAAAGATCATTTAGCTGGTCTTGAAAAGCTAGGTGTTACGCCAATTCATCGCCGATCTTTTGGGCCAGTTCGTGAACAATTGTAAACGCAAAAAAGGAATATGACACGTTTAATTAGCGTGAATATTCCTTTTTTTATTATCAAAAATTTTAATTGATCAGCAATTAAAGTATCGTGACTTTGCGTTTATCTAATGTGATGGTACCATTTTTGGTTAATTTTTTAAATAGGCGACTTAATGTTTCTGGTGTGATATGCAACGAAGAAGCTAATTCTTTTTTTGTAATGGCTAATTTAAAGGTGTTATTTAACTGAATTGCAGCAATTTCATGGAGATATTTGAGTAGCCGCTCATCTGCACTTTGCAATGACAAACTAATTTGACGTTGTTCTAGTTCAGTCAATCGTTTTCCATATGTATTTAACATATTTAACGCTAATTTAGGATTGTCATGTAATAAATTTTGAAAATCTTTGCGACGAATCAGGCAGACACTTGAATCAGATCTTGCACGAGCAAAATGATGGTGTATTGCATCGGTAAATAAAGAAGACTCAACATCAACTTGATGGCTATATAGTGAGTATAAACGTAATTCCTGACCACTATCATTAATATTTAAAATATCTATTTTTCCAGTGTCCACAATAAGTAATGCAGACAAATCATCATCCGGCTCATAAATATAACTGCCAGCAGTATATTTTTTTTGGTGTATCGAAATATTAACGAGTTGCTCAATTAACTCATCGGAAAGTTGGGAAAAAATAGGCGCGGCCTTAAGACAGGCAAAAGCAGAATGTGACATTTTTCACTCTTTCTTGACATAAGTCAATTTATTCTATGTGAATTAATTATACAATAAAAATAACAATAAAAGTGAAATTCCTTTGGAGGATATATTATGAAAGTTATTATTATTGGCGCAACACATGCTGGCACAGCAACAATTAAATCTATAACAAAAAGGCATCCAGATGTTGAGGTGGATGTTTATGAGAAAAATGACAACGTTTCTTTCCTTTCTTGTGGTATTGCCTTAACTGTTCAGGGAGAAGTTAAAAATATTGAGGACCTATTCTATTCGTCACCAGAAATCTTAACAGAAGCGGGTGCGAATATTCACATGAATCACGAAGTGACACATGTTGATACAGTGCATAAAACAGTTGATGTCTTAAATCTCATTACCAAGGAAACAACTACAGAAAGTTATGATAAATTGGTTGCGTCTACTGGTTCATGGCCCGTCGTGCCACCGATTCCGGGAATTGATGATAAGCGGGTTGTCTTATCAAAAAACTATACGCATGCGCAAGAATTGATACGCTATGCCAATGACGACAGCATCAAGCGCGTCGTCATAATTGGCGGTGGTTATATCGGTACTGAACTTGTTGAGGCATTTAATGTGAAAGGCCGTGAGGTCACACTAATTGATAATCAACCGACAGTCTTGAATCGTTATTTTGATGCTGAATTTACTCAAAATGTCGCAAACTTGTTTAAACGCCACGGCATTGCTGTTGAAACTGGCAAAATGGTAAAGGCTTTTGAAAGTACTGAAGAAGCAATTATTATTAAAACTGATGCTGGTGATTTTTCAGCTGATTTAGTGGTTATGTCTGTAGGATTCCGACCAACAACACAGCTATTTAAAGGTCAACTCGAAATGACCCAAAATGGGGCATTAATCGTGAATGACTATATGCAAACTAGCGATCCTGATGTTTTTGCTGCAGGTGATTCAGTTGCTGTCCATTATAACCCTACTGGTGAAAATGCCTATATTCCTTTGGCTACTAATGCTGTACGTCAGGGAACATTAATCGGCTATAACTTGACCACACCAACGATTAAATACATGGGTACGCAATCAACTTCTGGTTTGAAGCTATATGATTTAAATATGGCATCTTCCGGGTTAACTGCGGCCCATGCAAAAGAATTAGGACTTGATGCTGATAGTTTGACAATGACCGACAATTTTAGACCAGAGTTTATGTCGTCTACTGAGCCAGTATTGATGACTATCACTTGGGAGAAGGGCACAAAACGTATTTTAGGTGTGCAATTTCAAAGTAAATATGATATTTCGCAATCAGCTAATACGGCATCGGTGGCGATTCAAAATCGTATGACCTTGACTGATTTAGCTTTCGTAGATATGCTATTTCAACCGTGGTTTGATCGACCATTTAATTATCTGAATCTTTTAGCGCAAGCGGCATTGGATCAAGAAGAAAATTAAGCAACATTAAAAGCCTCTCATTTTGAGAGGCTTTTAATGTCTGCGCTGTGACAAAACGGTATTTTACTTTGAAAGGTATTTATCTGTTTTTTGTGCGATAGTTAAGACATCGCCAGTCGTTGTCATGTTGATTTTACTATAAACCATGACTGGTATATCTGTTATTTCTGCTGCGACTAAGGGGAGGGCTTTTAAAATAGCCATAAGCTGATTATAGTCACCTTCCAAGGTTGATTCAAAAGCACCAACTTGATAATTTATACCAGAGTGGTCAATATAGGCAATCACATGGTCAACGATGCGAATCGTCTCTGACTTGTCGGCAGTCATAGGTAATACTTGAACAGCAATACTTGCATTGATTTGAGACATCAGGATACCCTTGCTTTCGTTTGATTTATCTATACCTTGCTTAATTATATAAGCAAGTCTACAGGCGTTACTTTAGCACAAGACAGCTATTTCTGCAAATGTTGTAGTCATTATAATAAAAGTTGTCAAACAGCGATTGTTTTATTATACTTGAATGGTGTAATAAAGCGATTGCTGTTCTGTCATCACAGACAAATATAGTTTGGAGTATGGATCATATGTTTTATGTTATTGGTTTGTTTGCTGGATTTATTTTGGCCAATCAAAGCCCGATTAATGCTAAGTTGGGTGGCATTGTGAAATCACCCTTTGTTTCTAGCCTAATTTCTTTCACAATTGGCACGATGTTTTTAATAGTTATTTATTTTGTTAGTGGGCAACATATTGTAAGTATTGATCATATTGTAAGAACTAACCCTTGGTGGATTTGGTTAGGTGGCGTTATAGGCGTTGTTTATTTAACATCTAATATTTTAATGTTTCCAAAGTTAGGTGCGATTCAAACCATTATTTTACCGATTGTGGGCCAGGTTATTATGGGTGTTATTATTGATAATTACGGTCTTTTTGGTGTTAACCAAGTGCCTTTATCGTGGGTAAAAATAAGCGGCCTATTTATTTTGTTTATTGGTATTTATATTGCCGTTGTATTAGCAAGCAAACGTGTTACAAAACTAAATGCAACTACTATTAAAAAATCAAAAGTAACGATGACATTAAATACGTGGCGTATTTGGGGAGTTGCAGTGGGGGCATTATCAGCGGTTCAACAAGCAATCAACGGCCATTTAGGGGATTTACTTGGTTCAGCCGTAGCCAGTGCGGTTATATCATTTGCGGTTGGTACTGTGCTTATTTTAGTCTTTGTATTGGTTAGAGAACCACGGTTGTTGGCAGGCATAGTACAGTTGAGAACACAACCATTATGGTTACTTATTGGTGGTGTGTTAGGCAGTTTGTTTGTATTTTCAACAACATTTTTGGTTCCTAGAGTAGGCGCTGGTATGACTGTCACACTAGGATTAACGGGGTCGATATTAGGATCAATGGTTGTCTCACAGTTTGGCTTATGGCAGTCACTTAAACAACGTGTGACACGTTTGCAAATCAGTGGTATTTTTCTCATGCTGATAGGTGTTGTGTTGATTAAATTTGGTTAAAACAACTGATTCCTAGTATGTTTTGAACATTTATAATATTTTGACAGCAATAGGTTAATGACATTTTTGATAATAGTGTCATATTTGGTAGAGAAGGATAGTGTATGTTTCAAAAAATAAAAAAGTGTTTAAAATGGTTTGGCATACTATTAACTACCGTGGTCATTATTGTGACAATAGCTGTAACGACGTCTCCATGGCCCAGCGCTTATGTCATTGGGCGTATGTTTAATGGCCCCGTGAAAATCACTGATAAAGAGGTGTTCGAGCAAGCAAAGAAAAATGTTGCGGTTAAAAGTGATGTGCACTATGAGTCTACGACAAAAAAGAATACATTAGATATATATACACCTAAAAAAGAGACAAAACCAGTAACGACTTTAATATGGGTACATGGCGGTGGGTACGTTGGCGGCGATAAATCAGGTATGCGGGAGTTTGCCACGAGACTAGTTAATGATACACATGTTGCTGTTGTTAGTATCAATTATCAAACTGCACCGTCAGCTATATATCCGAGTCAAGTGCGACAAGTCAATGATGTCGTAAAATTTTTGAAAACGACGCCTGCGTACTACCAAAAATTGGCTATTTCACGTGTTATGTTTGGGGGTGATTCAGCGGGTGCACAGATTGCGTTGCAATATGCAACTATTCAAACAAACGCAAATTATGCCAAAAAAATGGCAATGCCAGCTGAATTAGATGCCGATCACATCAGGGGAACAATTTCTTACTGTGGCCCACTTGATTTACAACAGGTAGCTAAGCAACAACCAAAATCATTGCTCATGAGGTGGTTTATCAATACAGTCGCTTGGAGTGAGTTGGGTGATAAAAACTGGCGTCAATCTGATACGTTGCAACAAGCGTCACTCGTTAAACAAATCACCAGTCAATTTCCGCCAACCTACATAACGGATGGTAATGCCTATTCGTTTCAAGAACAAGGATTAGCATTTGAAAAACGGTTACAACAATTACATATCCCTGTTACGAGTTTATTTTTCAATCACGATCAAAAAGAAGTGACACATGAGTATCAGTTTAATTACCAAACGTCAGTCGCTAAACAATGTTACGATGAGACACGGCATTTTGTTATGCAGTATCAATAAAAAAGTTGTGTTTTTTAATTTAGCGTGAATTTTTCATGATGTATTTTGGCATATTAATGAGTTGTTTATAAGAATTATGATGTAGTTGTTAACCATGCGTTTTTAGGGTGGCAAGCCGTATAGAATTAATATCAGACTGCGTGGCAATTAATTGTCGCGCATTTTTTATTTTTAAGTTAGTTATAAAATTATTATTTAACGCTTTAAATGACTGATAGCATTGATTATAGGTGCGAAATATTATTTTTAATAGCAATGGTCATGTTTTAAAAGTAACAATTTGATTTGACTTTTTATATTTGTTTTTCTACAATGCTTTATATAGTGTAAAGGGGAAAAACAGATGTTAGACAAGACAATTTACAAGCAGATTTTTAAAGCTAGTTTTAACGCCCCAATCGACGTTGAATTCTGGGATGGTGAACAAGTGAGCTATGGCGATGGCGAACCCATTGCTAAAATCATCTTACATGAAATTATACCAATCAAGGATATCATGTCACATGCATCATTGACTTTTGGTGAAGCCTATATGGCTGGCAAAATTGAAATTCAAGGTGATTTACAAAGATTAGTTAGTACGGTATACAGTTCAAAAGAAAGCTTTTTGAATAATTCTAAGTTTTCAAAATTAATTCCAAAACAATCACATACTGAAAAAACAAGTAAAGCTGATGTCCAAAGTCATTATGACATTGGAAATGAGTTTTACGAAATGTGGCTTGATCCAACGATGACTTATTCATGTGCCTATTTTGTTAGTGAGGATGATTCATTAGAAGATGCACAATGGAATAAAGTACGTCATATCTTAAATAAATTGCATACTAAACCTGGTGAAACTGTGCTAGACATTGGTTGTGGATGGGGAACATTGCTGTTTACTGCAGCTAAGGAATACAACTTAGAGGCGACAGGCGTTACTTTGAGCCAGGAACAATATGATTTTGTGTCAGATAAAATTATCGCAGAAGGTCTGCAAGATCGTGTTCATATTTATTTAAAGGATTATCGTGAACTTGAACAAACTTATGATCATGTTACTTCTGTTGGTATGTTTGAACATGTTGGTAAAGAAAACTTGGAAGAATACTTTATACAGGTTAAAAACCGTTTGGTTGATAACGGCACTGCCTTAATTCATGGTATTACTGGGCAACATGATGGGGCTGGTGTAGATGCTTGGATTAATAAATATATTTTCCCAGGTGGTTATATTCCTAATATTGCTGAAAATATCGGTCACATTATGAACGCATCAATGCAAATAGATGATGTTGAACCACTACGTCGTCACTATCAAAAGACGTTAGAGATTTGGACTGAGAACTTTCATCATGTTAGCGAAGAAGTTATTTCGAAGTATGGAGAACGCTTCTATCGCATGTGGGATCTTTATTTGCAAGCATGTGCTGCCTCATTTGAATCAGGTAATATTGACGTCGTTCAGTATTTACTAACAAAGGGACCTTCAGGTAAAAACTTACCAATGACGCGTTCTTACATTTATAATGCTGATATGGCCCATGGTGTGAAATAATTTGACTTAAAAGCTACTAATCATGTGATTAGTAGCTTTTTTAATGTCATAATAAGACGATATAAAACTTTCTGAGTTGTGATTATAATAACTAATAGTTGACAGATGAGCTGAATAAGACTATATTGTAAGCGGTTACAGTATAGTCTTATTTATTATACTAGAATCATCCGTATAACAAATAAAACGGGACAGTTTTTGCATATAGAAAGCAGGTAAAAAATGGTAGAAGCAGATTTTGGCGTTGTTGGTTTAGCAGTGATGGGGCGTAATTTAGCACTTAACATTGAATCGCGGGGTTATCATGTTGCAGTATACAATCGCTCGCGTGAGCGAACTGAAGATTTGATTACTAAGCATGCAGATAAAAAGTTTGTGCCGAGTTATTCAATTGAATCATTTGTACAAGCAATTAAAACACCACGACGTATTTTATTGATGGTTAAGGCTGGTAAAGGAACAGATGCCGTTATTGATGAATTGGTGCCACACTTAGCAAAAGGGGATATGTTAATTGATGGGGGCAACACTTATTTTGAAGATACAATACGTCGTTCGGACAAATTAGCGCAATCTGGTATTAATTTTATTGGCATGGGCGTGTCTGGCGGCGAATTAGGTGCACTACAAGGTCCCTCGTTGATGCCTGGTGGTCAGCGAGAAGCATATGACCTAGTTGCACCTGTTTTGCGTCAAATTGCTGCTAGAGCCCCTGAAGATGACCAACCAACAGTGACTTATGTTGGTCCTAACGGTGCAGGGCACTATGTTAAAATGGTGCATAATGGTATTGAATACGGTGATATGCAACTCATTTCAGAGTCATATGACATTTTAAAACGCATATTAAAACTAGATCATAACAATCTAGCAGCGACTTTTTCTCACTGGAATGATGGCGAATTGAACTCATATTTAATCGAAATTACAGCTGATATTTTGACAAGAAAAGACGATTTAGGTTCTGGTAAACCAATTGTTGATATGATTTTAGATCGCGCAGGAAATAAAGGGACTGGTAAATGGTCTTCACAATCCGCGCTGGCTGTTGGTGCGCCACAGTCATTAATTACGGAATCTGTGTACGCGCGTTATATTTCAGCTATGAAGGCTGATCGTATGGCTGCCTCTCAGGTGTTGTCGGGTCCGGAATTTACGTTTACTGGGGATGTTGATGCCACCAAGGAAGACATCCGTCGGGCGTTGTACTTTGGTAAAATCATGTCTTACGCACAGGGATTTGATCAATTACGCATGGCTTCTGATCATTATGATTGGGAGTTACCTTTTGGTAAATTAGCGCAATTATGGCGTGCGGGAGCCATAATTCGTGCACAATTCTTACAACGAATCACTGATGCCTATGTTACGAATACCAAATTGCACAATTTACTTTTGGATGCCTATTTTAAAAATATTGCTGAATCATATCAAAGTGCCACTCGTCGGGTAGTAGCATTGGCGGTTAGTGCTGGTGTACCAACGCCAGCACTCTCAGCGGCTATTGCCTACTATGACTCATATCGATCAGAAGTTTTGCCAGCAAATTTGGTACAAGCACAGCGTGATTATTTTGGGGCACATACGTATGAAAGAATTGATAAGCCAGCGGGGGAAATGTATCATTTTTCATGGTATGACGAAGCGTAATAACAAGGCGACGATGCTTTTAAGATTTGACGTAGTTTTTAAACTAAGTTATGTGATAATATCCTGAGGTATCTGGTCGTGTTCTAAGGCTGATGTCACTTGCTTTTAATGTGCTTTTCTGGTAGTATTAAGATACTAAAATACTTTTTTATAAACTTGTACTTCTTGCGGGAGTAGCGACGAACCATCGTGGGAAACCGACTATAATCATACTTTACTATGGGTATGACGGCCAACCTTAATCAGCGAGACGCAAAGAAACTTTTCTTAAAAGGAGTGTTACAAGAACATGAAAACAAAGGATGACGACAACGTCCCCATACCCGAGCCGTTATTGCACAATTATCACGCTGAAGACTGGCAAAAAGTTATCAAAGATTTTGAGGGACACTATCCGTCAGGTTTAACAGACGACGAAGTAAGTGCTAAGTTAACAACCTATGGTTTTAATGAAATGTCATTAAAATCAACGCCGAAATGGCTGATATTTTTAAAGCAATTTAATAATGTTATTATTTACATTTTAATTGCGGCCGCATTATTGACATTGTTGATGCGTCATTATTCTGATGCTACGGTTATTGGGCTGGTTGTTATTATTAATGCCTTAATTGGCTATTTTCAAGAGATTAATGCCAGTAATGCCCTAGAAAAAATTAAAAACATGCTGTCTGTTGAGGCAACCGTGATTCGTAACGGAACGCGATTTGACATACCATCTAGAAATCTAGTGCCTGGAGATCTTGTTTATCTAGAGGCAGGGGATAATGTACCGGCCGATTTGAGAATTGTGGATTCTGACAATTTAAGAATTCAAGAGTCCTCTTTGACTGGTGAAGCAGATTCAGTCTTGAAATCTGATATGAGCGTAGCTACCAAAACACCATTAGCTGAGCGTGTTAATATGGCCTATGCAACAACAGCGGTTACTAATGGTAGTGCAACTGGTATTGTGATAGCGACAGGTCTTAAAACAGAAATCGGTTTGATTTCACAGAGTGTGTCAGATGTAAAAGATAATAAGTCCCCCCTGACAAAAGAATTAGACACATTGGGCCGTGGTATCTCATGGTTTATTATCGGTGTTGCAGTAGTCACTTTTGTATTAGGTTGGGTCATGAATGTTTATACATTACCTGTCCTAGCAATGGCTATTATCACAATGATTGTTGGGTCGATGCCGGAAGGATTGCCAGCCGCAACATCGGTTATTTTGGCCACTGGCGTGCAAACATTAACTAAACAACGTGCCATTGTTAAAACGTTACCCGCGGCAGAAACATTGGGTGCTGTCGATATTATTGCTTCTGATAAAACGGGAACATTAACTAAAAATGAAATGACTTTGCAAGATATTGTTATCGATCAATCACAATATCGTGTTACTGGGACAGGTTATGCACCAGACGGTCAAATCTTTAAAAATGACATTGCTATTGATGCGTCTCAAGATGAAAAATTAGAAATGTTTTTGACGATGGGACAACAGGCCAACGATACATTCCTTGTATCAGAAAACGAGCAATGGCAACTCAATGGTGAACCAACTGATGCGGCATTTTTGTCAACTTACTATAAGGCTTTTGGTCAAAAAGTACCAAAGTTAAAAGAAATTGATCGCATGCCTTTTGATTCAGACTATCGTTATATGGCACGTTTGGTAGAAAATCAAAAGGGCCATCGATTTATTGCTATTAAAGGGTCGCCTGACAAATTGTTTGAGTTAGCAAGCCGTTCAAAAGATTTTGATCGTGATTATTGGTTACAGTTAGCACAACAATTTTCAAAAACTGGGAAGCGTGTTATTGCAGTTGGTTATCATGATGTAGCAGCTGATGAAAACGAAGTGACGCATGAATTATTAGCCTCAACTGGCATCACGTTTCTTGGTTTAGCAGCTATTATTGATCCACCAAGGCCAGAAGTTGTTAAAGCGATTGAAGACATGCGTCAGGCTGGTATTCGTGTGAAAATGATTACTGGAGACAGTCCAGATACAGCTATGGCAATTGGGCGACAATTAGGGCTAGCTGATGATATTAAAGCGATGACAGGTGTTGATGTTGATGCATTGAACGATCAAGAACTTGCTGCAATTGTGACCAAATACGATGTGTTTGCACGTACGACACCACAAAATAAATTACGTATCGTACAGGCGTTTCAAGCAAATGGTTTAGTAACTGCGATGACAGGGGATGGTGTCAATGACGCGCCAGCGCTTAAAAAAGCTGATATTGGTGTGGCAATGGGTATCAAAGGAACGGATGTTGCGAAAGACTCTGCTGATATGGTTTTGGCTAATGATGATTTCTCTACTATCAAAATTGCGATTGAACAAGGTAGAAGACTATACGACAATATTCGTAAAACCATCTTGTTCTTGTTACCTACAAGTTTTGCTGAAGGTTTGATTGTTGTCATGAGTATTTTTTTGCGGCAACCTATGCCATTAACACCAACACAATTATTATGGATTAATATGGTCTCGGCAATCACGATTCAATTGGCCTTTATCTTTGAGCCGGCTGAACCTGGATTAATGAACCGACCACCACGTAAAACAAGTGCTAAATTAATGAATCGCCATGATATCGTTCAAATGACGTATGTCAGTGTACTGATTGCGGCTGTTGGCCTAGCAGTTTTTGAAATTCTAGGATCTAGTGTTAGTTTTGCTGTTGCCAGTACAATGGTAGTCAATATTATCATTTTTGGAAAAATATTTTATTTATTTAACATTCGAACAGAAGCACCAGTATTGAGCCGTTCCCTATGGTCTAATCCAATGGCTTTTGTTGCGGTTGGATTAATGATTGCCTTACAAATTTTATTTACTTACGTGCCTTTCATGCAAGATGTCTTTTCAACCGCTGATTTATCATGGTTTAATTGGATAATTGTTGTGGTAACAGGGGCTATTGTATTAGTCATCACAGAAATTCATAAATATTTCCGTCTGCATAAACAAGCATAATTGCTATGTATTTACCATGTGATTAGCACATAACTTGTAATATATGATCTAAAAAGTTACAATCAGGTTAAACGTTGATTGTAATATTGAAAAGGAGAATATAATTATGGCAAAAGAAAAACACGGCACTGGTTTTTGGGGTAAATTATCCTTATTGTTAGCGGTTGGTCAGTTATTGTTTAGTCTTTATCATGAAATTCAAAGTTCTCGATCACGTAAAAAATAATTAATCATGAAGCTATACGTTAGATAACTAGTCGCTGTCATCTGCATTGTTAAAGGAGCATACTATGTTAAAAAATGTTATCAAATTTGCACTCGCTACAACATTAGTTGTGAGTGGATTAGTGATTGGGACTACTATTTTTACGGCCAAAGGGATTGATAAGTTGGGCGATAAATTAGAAGATAATCTATATGATTAATAATCTTTAAATTGGTTATCCAAAGCAACAGTCAAAGCATAATTGCTTTGACTGTTGCTTTTTTGAATAGAGACTAACTCAGGCGTTGTAAACACTTTAATTGTAAGCGCCATGAGTTAATGATAGAATAAATCTGTGGGACTATAATATTATCATGCGTTATAGGAAATATAATAAAAAATGGAGGCAAAATTATGATTTGGTCATTAATAGTTGGTGCAATCATTGGTGCTATTGCAGGTGCCATCACAAATAAAGGTGAATCGATGGGTTGGATTAGTAACATTATAGCTGGTCTGGTTGGTTCTGCCATTGGTCAAGGTCTACTTGGTCATTGGGGACCAAGTTTAGCAGGGATGGCTATTATCCCTTCAATTATTGGGGCAGTTATTCTTGTACTTATTGTTTCAACGATATTTGGTTCCCAAGTTAAGCGGTAAAAATGGTGCTTAGAACCATTTCTTTTAAAATTAAAGTTTTATCAGGTCAATTAAATGAGTCGTCATATTGATAGTTAAATTACTCTGATTGATAAGTTAGCTATTTGCCAGTTGATATGGCGCTAAAAAATCTAAAAATTAATTAATAAAGAGGCAATCTAGCAATGCGATTGTCGCAATATAGACTAATTTTTCTACTAGATAATTAATAGTTAGGAGAAAATTAAGTGGATAATAATAATGTACCAGTTTATAAATTAAATGATGGCCATACACTACCTCAGATAGGTTTTGGTACATACCAAATACGAGGGATGCAAGGTGTCGATCAAATTTTAGCAGCTATTCAAATTGGTTACCGTTTGATAGATACATCTACAAATTATGATAGTGAGGGGGCCGTTGGCGAGGCAATCAGGCGATCAGGCATTCCGCGGTCAGCATTTTATGTAACGTCAAAACTTCCGGGTCAATATCATCATAGAGATGATGCTTTAAAGATGCTTGAGGAATCGCTTTTACGTTTACGTTTGGATTATTTAGATTTATATTTAATTCATTGGCCTCTGCCTAAGAGAGATAATTATGTTGAAGCTTGGACTGCTTTGGTTGAAGCACAAAAACGTGGATTAGTACGTTCTATTGGCGTTTCAAATTTTGAAACAGCACATTTAGATCGCATAATTGAGGCAACCGGCGTGGCGCCAGCAGTCAATCAAAATGAAATTCATCCTTATTGGATACAGGATAAGTTGTTGCAAGCCAACCAAGATCGAGGTATTGTTACCGAAGCTTGGAGTCCCTTGGGACGTGGTAGTGACGAATTAAAAGAACAGACTATTTTGTCATTAGCAGATAAATATCACAAAAATGCCGGGCAAATCATTCTGCGTTGGCACTTACAACGTGGTGTTCTGCCTATTCCTAAATCAGGTAGTCTAAAACATCAACACGATAATCTTGAACTTTGGAATTTTGAGTTAACAGCAGATGAAATTACTGCTATTAATGCATTAACAAAAGCCAATGGGCGCGTGAATAATCAAGATCCAAATACTTATGAAGAATTTAATTAGATTACTAAACGCGATAGCTTAGTTATTGTAATTATAAAATGATTCATTTCATAATTTAAAAACTTTCGGATGGCTCATTGGTCAGTACTGAACAAATAAACGTTTTAAAACCCCACTAACGCTACAAGTTAGTGGGGTTATTTTGTGAATATAAATTATTAATTGCAATTATTCTAGTACATCATGAATTGTAATAATGCCAACGACAGTACCATCGTCATCTTCTACCACCAAATTGGATATATTATTAGATGCCATCTTTTTCCATGCTGCGCTGTTACGTGCATTTTGCTTGACACTAATAAATCCTTCAGTCATGTAATCAGCAGCAATTGAACCCTTCACTTGATTAATATACAAAAATTTTTTACGAATATCGCCATCAGTTATGATGCCAATAACTTTGTCTTCAGGCGTTTTAACCAGTGTCATCCCAACACCGAAATCACTGATACGATAAATAACATCATTAATTGGCGTCGTTGTTAAGACATAAGGAATTTTAGTGTGCATAGAATGTGCAACATCACGCAGCAGCATCTTACCAATTGAACCGCCAGGATGATATAGTGCAAAATCCTCACGTTTGAATGCCTTCGCTTTTTCAACAGCAATTAATAGGGCGTCACCCATAACAAGTGTAGCTGTTGTCGAACTTGTAGGGGCTAATTTAGTTGGATCAGCTTCTTCTGCAACGTCTACTTTCAATAAAATATCAGCATTTTTAGCTAATGTTGAATCTTCAGATCCCGTAAGGGCGATCATTTTGAGTTCGTCCTTATGGATGTTTTTTAGCGCAAAAAGTGTTTGTACGACTTCTTGGGTTTCGCCACTATTTGAAATAAAAATAACTAAATCATCTACTGAGACGCGACCCAAGTCACCATGATATGCGGTGCCAGCATCAATGAAGAAGCTGGGTACACCGACAGATGACAATGAAGCAGCTATTTTTTCAGCAATAATGCCTGATTTGCCAATTGCGATAAAAATTGGGCGACCTTTTGTATTTAAAACTGCTTGAACGACCTTATCAAAATGTTCATCTATTGTTTCACGAACTATTTTTAAGGCATCAATTTCTGTGTCAAAAGTAATTTTAGCATCTTCAAAGTAAGTCGTCATTGTCATACACCGCCTTCATTTCAAGATGTTCGTGAAAGAGTTTGTTGGCATTTTCTAGAATAGGTCGAATCTTAGATAAGTAAAGCTGACTATCTTGATCGGAAATCGCTTCAGGTGGGTTAGGGTGTACTTCTGCAAAAATACCATCAATACCTATTGCCAACGCAGCACGCATTAGAGGGAAAGCGTAGTCACGATTACCACCAGAATGGTTGCCATAACCACTTGGGATTTGGACAGAATGTGTGGCATCAAAAATAATCGGATAGCCTGTATCGCGCATTTGAATTAAACTAGTCATGTCAACAACTAATTGGTGATAGCCAAACATTGTTCCGCGTTCTGTTACCAGAATATGTTCATTAGTCTGAGCTACTTTGTTAACCGCACTTTGAATATCTTCTGGTGCCATAAATTGTGCTTTTTTGATATTAACAACACGACCAGTTTTAGCTGCTGCTAATAATAAATCGGTTTGTCTACTTAAGTAGGCAGGTATTTGTAAGACATCAGCTACCTTTGCAACTGGTTCACATTGATAAGATTCGTGAACGTCAGTTACTATAGGTACTTGATATTTGTCTTTAATTTTTTGTAATACTTCCAAGCCAGCCGCCATACCAGCGCCTCGCTCAGATTCAATTGAGCTACGATTTGCCTTATCAAATGAGGCCTTAAAAACATAATTAATGCCTAGTTCGTCTGTAATACTTTTGAGTTTTGCAACTACTTCAGCACATGTTTCATAGGACTCAATGGCACAGGGTCCAGCTAATAGGGTGAGCCGATCATTTCTAAAACCGTATCCTTGAAATACATCAGTTATTTTAGACATCATGTTTTCTCCTAACTTTAGTCACATTAATATTAAATTTTAAAAACATAATTTAACATTATGGCCATTATATCATTTTTTATATGTCATATAATTTAATAATCATTACAAATCAAAAACAATCAAAATACTTGCAAATCAGCATTAATTTTGTTATTCTTTAGGAAATACCTGCTTTCATTAAAAAAAATTTAGAATGAATTGGCATCTTAATTCACTAATTTATAATTAAAAGGAGATATGGATGGCAAATAAAAATGAAAAATATAAGATAAAACATTTTCCAAAACAAAGTCAACCAGCGCCTGGTTTGCAAAATAGAATGTCACCAATACCTGATGATGGGGCGGCAAGTTATATTGGACACGATCGTTTGAAACACAAGAAAGCATTAATTACTGGTGGTGATTCTGGTATTGGTCGTGCAGTGGCAATCGCGTATGCACATGAAGGTGCTGATATTGTATTAAATTATTTGCCTGAAGAAGCATCTGATGCACAAGAAGTTCAAGGCATTATTGAATCATTGGGGCAGCAAATTAAATTAGTCCCAGGTGATTTGAAATCTGAATCGTTTAATCAAAAACTTGTTAACGAGGCTGTTGCTTTCCTTGGTGATATTAATGTCCTCGTTTTAGTAGCGGGTAAGCAACAAGCAGAAATTGATATCACAAATTTATCTACGCAACAACTGACAGATACTTATGCTACTAATGTGTTCAGCTTAGTCTGGTTGATTAAAGCTGCATTGCCACATTTACCACCCAACAGCAGTATTATTACAACCAATTCCATTCAAGCAGACCAACCTTCATCATTTTTAGTTGATTATGCGGGTACCAAAGCTGCAATTAAAAACATGACAATTAGTTTAGCAAAGCAATTTTCAAATCGTGGTATTCGTGTAAATAGTATTTCACCTGGCCCTATTTGGACACCTTTACAAATATCTGGCGGTCAATTACCAGAAAATATTCCAAATTTTGGTCAATCAACACCACTTGGTAGAGCTGGACAACCAGCTGAATTAGCAGGTGCATATGTATTTCTTGCTTCCGATGAATCAAATTACATTACGGGAGAATCAATTAAAGTTACTGGTGGTTTGTAACAATTGTTTTGATTTAATCCTAGAGAAGAGGTCAAAAAATGGCAATATTATCACAAAATATGCAAGACATGATTAATGACCAATTTCCGTTTTTGGCAACCACGAGTCCAGATGGTTCGCCACAAGTTGGTCCGAAAGGGTCGTTACATGTTTTAGACGATTCACATTTAATTTATTATGAACATACATTCAGACATGCTTATGAAAATTTATTAACAAATGGCTTAGTAGCTGTTGCAGTAGTCGATCGATCTGCAGAAAAAGGTTTTAGGTTTGAAGGTAAAGCGCATATTCATGAGAATGATGATTACGCTTCAGAAATTTTGGCGAAAACAAAAATCTATGACAGATTTCCACGTGCTGCTGTAGTGATTATCGATGTAGAACGTATTTATAAGTTAGATAATACATTGGATGCAGGTATGCGACTGGCTTAAATAGTTAGCAAGGTTGTCATTAAATAGCTATATCGAACAACTAACATGAAATAAGCGGGCATCAGTTTTCTTAGAAAACTGATGCCCGCTTATTTAGTGTCAAAGAAATGACTTTTATTTTGACAAAGTATCTACTAACATTTTTTCTTCATTGGTTAATAAATGGCTTTTTCTAAATGCAATACTGCCAGTGAAAAAAGGTTGTTGCTCATCTAATAAAGGTAAAACAATTATGTCTGAAGTTGTTGGCTTGACGATATCCGTTAAAATAGCAATACCTAAATTTTCTGAAATCATATTCATCAAAAAATGAATGTCGTTTGTTTTCATAAAGTATTTTGGTCGAAACCCAGCCTGTTGACTCATTTTTTTAATCGCTTGATTGTGAACAAAGCTGGAGTCTAGTGCCACAAATGGTTGTTTTTGTAAGTCTGAAAAATAAAGATGTGATTTTTGTGACAACGGATTATTTTTTGAAATATAAACACAAAAATTTGCGTGGACAAAAGGAATAATAAGTAGTTCATCTTCTTGCGGCGTATTTAAAGCACCCAATAAAGCGATATCTATTTCACCAGCCATGAGCGCTTGCTTTAGATAATTAGATCCGGCCTCATAAATGGCCATATGATTAATATTAAACTGACGATCAAATTCTCTGGCGGCTATTGCAATTTTAGTGAAATAAGCATTCTTGAGAATAGGTGGCAGTCCAATCGTTGTTGTTCGTGATTTTAAATGATCTAGCTCATGTGTTGCACTTTCTAATTCATTTAAAATTGACACGGTATGTTGATGTAGTTGTTCACCGGCTTGTGTAAATACTAATTCAGATTGTGTGCTACCTCTAATAACCAATTTAACTTGAAAAAATTTTTCCAAACGTTTAATGGCACTGCTAATAGATGGTTGGCTAATATTAAAATGTTTGGCCACTTTAGTAAAATTTTTTTTATTATATAACCCATTATAGTATTTAAAATCATTTATTTGCATGTGTATTTCCTTTAATGTCAACCATTTTTAAGAGACCCATAGTTTTTATTTATAACATGATAACAATTTGACTATAAACTATTGACACGAGTATAGTCAAGCATGTTGTTAAATAAATTACAAATATATGGAGGAACTACTGATGCACACAAAAGGATATGAGGTATTACGAAATCCCTTTTTGAACAAAGGGACTGGATTTACGTTATCAGAGCGCACGGCACTAGGCTTAACTGGCACATTGCCTAGTCAAGTACAAACCATTGATGAACAGGCTGAGCAAGCATACCAACAGTTCCAATCAAAGACAACGCCACTCGAAAAACGTATTTTCTTGATGACTCTCTTTAACGAAAACATCACTTTATTTTATCATTTGATGGCGCAGCATGTTACCGAATTCATGCCAATTGTTTATGATCCCGTTGTTGCGGATTCAATTGAACAGTACAATGAAATCTTTACAAATCCACAAAATGCGACATTTTTATCAGTAGATAGGCCAGAAGATATCAAAGAATCACTTATGAATGCAGCAGACGGCCGTGATATTAAATTAGTTGTGGTAACAGATGCTGAAGGCATTTTAGGCATGGGTGACTGGGGCGTCAATGGGGTTGATATTGCTGTTGGTAAATTAATGGTTTATACTGCAGCATCTGGTATCGACCCAGCCAATGTTTTGCCAATTAGTATTGATGCTGGTACAAACAACCAAACACTACTAGCAAACAAACGTTATCTCGGAAATAAGCATGTACGAATAGCAGGCGATGCCTATCTTGAATTTATTGATCAATTCGTGACAGCAGAACAAGAACTATTTCCAGAGTCATTACTGCATTGGGAAGACTTTGGCCGTGCAAACGCACAGGTAATTTTAGACAAGTATAAAAATAAAAGTGCCACCTTCAATGATGATATTCAAGGAACAGGCATGATCGTTTTGGCAGGTGTTTTTGGTGCATTAAATATTTCAAAAGAACGCCTTATTGATCAAACATTTGTAACATTTGGCGCTGGAACAGCCGGTATGGGCATTGTTAATCAAATTTTTACTGAATTACAAGAAGCAGGCTTATCCGTTGAAGAAGCTAAAAAACATTTTTACCTGGTTGACAAACAAGGCTTATTATTTGATGATATGTCAGATTTGACCGTTGCACAAAAGCCATTTGCACGCACGCGAGACGAATTTAGTCATGCGGAAAAACTCACAACATTGTCTGCAGTGGTTAAAGAAATAAAACCAACAGTTTTGATTGGTACATCAACGCAACCTGGTACATTCACAGAAGAAATTGTAAAGGAGATGGCAACACACACAGCGCGTCCCATTATTTTTCCTTTGTCAAATCCTACGAAACTCGCTGAAGCAACGGCAGAAAATTTAATTCAATGGACTGACGGTAAAGCATTAGTGGCTACAGGAATTCCTGCATCAAATGTTGAATACAAAGGTGTCACTTACCACATTGGGCAAGGTAACAATGCATTGATTTATCCTGGATTAGGGTTTGGTTTGGTAGTCTCAACTGCAAAATTGTTAACGCAAAAAACAATTTCAGCAGCTATTCATGCATTAGGTGGTTTAGTCGATTCGGATCAAGCAGGTGCAGCAGTATTGCCGCCCGTTTCAAATTTGACTGAGTTTTCGCAAAAAATTGCGGAAGTAACTGTACAAAGTGTGTTAGATCAGGATTTGAATCGTGAAAAAATCAGTGACGCTAAGCAAGCTGTGCGAGACGCTAAGTGGTCTGCGAATTATTGATAGGCTTGATTCTGAATTGATATAAAGAATCAAGCCTTTATTATGTCATGAAAACAGTATGGCAAGAATCATAGTTACAGTAACCATCAATCGTATCATGTGGTGCACTAAATGAAAGTTGTGTTGCGCAAGACCATGATAAATGGCCATTATTTGAAAAATTATTAATCCGGCCACTGAAAGTACTTGAAATAATCCAGTTGGCAGAAAAAAAGAAACTATGATAACTAAAGTAGTAGTTATTATTAGCATACTAGAAATTTTGTTGTTTTTAAAATCTTGAATTGCTGCTAATAACATTAATAAGGCGTATAAACAGATTATTATTTTGATTACTATCATTAAACATTCTCTTGTTCTTTCATTTCAAATTGTCATAATTAAAAATAATTATACACTATTTATTTTTAAAAAGTAGTTAATAATTCTAATTAAAGTGCATTAACAATTAAATCATTATTTCCTCTTGACTAATAGCATGTAATAAAATATGCTATAATTATTGCAAAATATCTAATTGAATTATAATTTGATGAAAAAGAGATAAAAATGAAACGAAGAATTGCTTTGTTGTCAGATGTTCATGGTAATACTACTGCCTTATCAGCTGTCGTAGCAGATCTCAAGAAAAGAAACGTTGATGACTGTTGGTTTTTAGGTGATTTAGTCCTGCCTGGACCAGGAAATAATGAGTTATTTGATTTGCTTAATAGTATTAATACATCAATCTATATTAAAGGTAATTGGGACGATTGTTTGCTTGAAGTCATCAAACAAAATGCTACTATTGACCTTAACGATGCATCTGATATTTATATTGGTATTTTAGCTAAGTATGTTTATAGGCACTTGTCGATGATTAACACGAATAAAATTAAGAATTTTGAAACCAGTACAACTCGGATAATAAATAATATGAAAATTAATATTTCTCATAATTCACCTCAGAAAAATTATGGATCAGAGTTACTTCCAGTCGCTGAAACAAGCAATTTTGATGCATTATTTGACGATTCTAGTTATGATATTGCTGTTTATGGTCATGTGCATCATCAATTGTTAAGGTATAGTAGCAAAGGCCAATTAGTGATTAATCCGGGCACAATCGGTGAACCATTCTTTACACATTCAAAATTGAACGACGATCGACGCGCACAATATGCAATTTTAGAAATAGACGAAATGGGTTTAGCAGATGTTGATTTCAGAAAGGTTACCTATAATCTTGATCAAGAAGTATCTTTAGCAACAAAGGTTGGATTACCTTATGCTGAATTATATTCAGCAATGATTTACGCTGGTCGTGCTTATACTCATAATCAAGAAATCTTGAGTGAAATCAATCAGACCCATAATTATTTAGATGAATTGCGGTCGTTTCTCAATTCGTTGCCCAGGGAGTAACGTTATGGAAAATAATTTTTTGTTTAAAAAATTTAAAACAACCGATAGTGATTTATATAATCAAACTATAAATTTGAGAAATGACATATTGCGAAAACCTTTAGGTAAGCAATATTTACAACATGACTTACTAATTGAAAAGAATAATCAATTTTATGGTATTTTATTAAGTCAAAAGCTGATTGCGACACTTTCAACTTATGAACTAGGTAAATCAACAATTAAGATTGTTTCCTTCGCTGTTGACTCAGATTTTCAGAAGCAAGGCATAGGGTCTTTATTGCTCAAACAAGTAATTGTCGACTATCAAAAAAGCGGTTATGACGAAGTAAATTTGACAGCCAGAGCTTCTGCTCATGAATTTTATCTCAAAAACGGATTTCATGATATTTCCGGTCCATTTAAAAATGATTATTTGAATATTACAGACTATGATATGCAATTTTTTATGAGATGAAAGTTGCGTTAGAAATAATTTTTGAGGGGGCAATTATATTCAAATTGCGACTGATTTTCTTTCTAGGTTTTTATCTAAAATAATATAGGTATGAACTTGTTCCTTTCAGCGTAAGATATACGTAGCTTAACCGACCAACCATAGAACAAATGAGTTCAAACGATTGATTTAGGCGCAATAATATTTCTAGTTAAAATTGCGGTTAGCCGGTGAGAAGAATTATTTTTAAAATGACTGGGCTATTGAATATTTTTCCCATTGTTCAGGGAGAAGCGTCATTTGCCAAAATCGTAATTCTTCTGCACTGCTATACACAAATTGTTGTAAAAGAATGTCTGATTGGATTTCATTGAAACGATTAGCCACCAAATCATCAAGCAACGCAATCATTTTATGAACATATTTTTGGAAATTTGAATCAGCGTAAGATTCTATAAAGTCAATATAGATTTGTTCTGAACCCTGTAAATAATTTTTGCGTGCTAACATTTCTTCAAATATTTCTAAATATAGCCATGGGCAGGGTAATAATGCTGATAAAGCATGAATTTCATTGTACTCATTAAATGCATGATGCATATGGCAAATGTAATGGTATGTTGTTGGTAACATGTGCGTTTCATGAATATTTTTTTCTGTGATATTAAGTTGTTTATAAATGTTTTTTTGCTGCGTCACATCATAATCGTTGATTGCTAAGATACCTGACTGTAATTCTTGAATAATTTTATTATCGTCTGTAGTTGATAGTATTTTATCATAAATTGCAAGATAGTTTTGAACATAAAAATTATCTTGTAAAAGATAGGCCTTGAAGGCTGATAAGGGTAATGTACCGTTTTCAATGCCTTTAATAAAAGGATGATTTTTACTGGATTGCCAAAGTTCTTTTGTTTCCTCATGTGCTAATTCACTAAATTTCATTGTATTATTCTCCATCTTTATTTTTTATAAAATATCAGAAAAAAGCCCAACTCTAATTGAGCTGGGCTTGAGACAAAAGTTGAAAATGAAATCTCCAATCAAAAAAATGATACTTTTTTGATGAATCAATTTATAAACATCTTCCTTCGTCAGTGTTAACTAAATCAGGTTCAATGGGTATGATCTCAGCTCAAGGCACCCCAGATATCTTACTTTTATAGTTTATCACATATATTAAAAATGTGAGTTAGTTATTTTAAAAAGTGATTTTTTTCTTCTGAATAAGCAAAATTTTTTAACATTGCTTATAAATTGGACTACCAGATAGGAAATATAAAAAATCAATTCTGTCACAAAAATGCACGGTGTCTTGCCATCGCCATATAATTTAAGTTCTTCGAGAGAAAAGATTGTGTTGAAAGATTCTTTATACAACTCTATCAAGTGGTAGGGTGTCAAATTAATTGATTATCGTGACATAGTATACGCTTATTCCCAAGAATGAGCGTATACTATGGTTTTCATGGGCTAACTTTTTTCTTTTGAGCTTCTAAAAATTGGACGTTAACTTACTTTATTGTTGGTACTGAGAGTGTACGCTGTTGAGAAAATAATCATCATGTTTCTCCAATTAAGCCAAAGTGACTAAAGTGTTCTTTAAGATACGTCAGGGTTAGACTGATAGGATTTTTAACTAACTGACTTGGTTCACCGCTAGCCATTAACTGCCCACCAGTTGATCCGCCTTTGGGTCCTAAATCAATCATGTAATCTGCGTTAGTCATCAAATCAAGATCATGGGTAATGATGATGACAGTGGCGCCTTTTTCTTTTAGTTTGTTAATTACACCAAGTAAGGTTTGCACATCTTGTGGGTGCAGCCCGACAGAAGGTTCGTCAAAGACAAAGAGGGTATTATTTTGTGTCTTATTTAAATGATTAACTAATTTCAATCTTTGTGCTTCGCCACCAGATAAACTTGGTGTGGTTTCACCTAAATGTAAATAATCTAAACCAATTTCACTGAGTAATATTAACTGTTTTTCGATATTGGGCACATCTTTAAAGACCATTAGGGCCTCTTTAACTGATAAGTTCAGTAAATCAACAATATTGTAGCCATGCCAACGAATCTGTTGAATGTCATCTTTATATCGTGCACCGTGACAATAAGGGCAAGTTTCTTCCATATCTGGGAGGTATTGAATATCTAAGGTGATTGTCCCAACACCACCACAATGTTCACAGGCACCTTGTTTATTGTTGTATGAAAAATAAGCAAGACCATAATTTTTGGATTTAGATTCTGGCAAATCAGCAAAAATACGTCTTAAGTTATCCATAATTGACGTATAAGTTGCTAAACTTGAACGCGAATTTTTACCAATCGGTTTTGCATCGACACTCACGACATTGGTTAAAGTAGTCGTTAATTTTTTTACCTGAGATGGTAATGTTCGCTTTTCATTCAGTGCTTTTACAGCAGGGACTAAGGTATCCAAAATTAAGCTAGTTTTACCAGCGCCCGAAAAGCCAGTGACAGCTGTAATTTTATTGCCAGGTATTGTTACAGCAATGTCATGAAGATTAAAGTATTGATCGACTTCTAAGTGCGTTGTTAAGTTATTGGCATGTTTTGCAGTAACGACCTTATCATGCATGATAGTTGCTTTTCCTGAGATATAAGGGCCGATTAATGATTTTGAATTGTTAACTAATTCTTTTGGTGAACCTTCAGCGATAATATTACCGCCAGCATCACCAGAGCCAGGACCAACTTCAATTACCCAATCGGCAGCTTCAATAATAGCAACTTCATGGTCAACGACAACCAATGAATTGCCCTGATCAATCAGTTTTCTAAACACATTAATTAAGCCTTTAACATTATCGGGGTGCAAGCCAATTGATGGTTCATCTAACACATACAAAACACCTATTGTTTCAGTTCGAATTGTTCTGGCCAACTGGAGACGCTGTAATTCTCCAGTTGATAGGGTGTTGCCATTGCGAGACAGTGTTAAGTAATCTAAACCTAATTCAATTAAAGGACGCAAGGTGTCGGTTAAATTTTGAAATAAAACAGTCGCCATAGCTTGCATGTCTTGTGGTAACTTAGGTTTTGTTTGCTTTTCCCAATGAGATAAAGTTCCTAGCGAAAGTGCTGATACTTCAGCAACATTTAAACCACCGACTAGTTGCGTTAATAATTTCTGATTTAATCGTGTGCCATGACAAGTCGGACACACTGAGAAATGAAAAAACTGATTAATTTTGCTAATTGCGCGCTCACTTTTGACAGTTTTAAGCGAATCATATACTGCTTCATAAGCATTTTCATATAAGGTTTTGTCGGTATGAAACACGCGTCCAGTTGCTGTTCTAAAGTCAACTGGATACTGTTTTTTTTCACCATGTAAGACAATGTTTTTTTCATGATCTGATAATTCTTTATACGGCACATCAATGCGGACCCCAAGTGTTGCTGCTACTGTAGGCATAAAATTACGCCCTGGTAAATGCCAAGAAGCAACCGCACCGTCGGCCAAACTAAGGTTTTCATCACCAATTAGTTTCGTGATATCTAATTCTCGTACGTGACCTGTACCATGACATTCAGTACAAGCACCACCAGAATTAAAGGCAAAGTCTTCAGCTGATTTTGCCATAAATTCAACATCACAAACAGGGCAAGTAATAATACCCATTCGGCTATCTACACCACCAGGCAAATCCATGGCTTGCGCAATTTTCAGGCTCGGATCTACGCGATGACCATTTGGACATACCGTTGATCCTAAACGTGAAAATATCAGTCTGACGACATTAAATAATTCACTCATTGAGCCCACAGTCGACCGCTCAGATGGCAGATTGGGTCTTTGACGTAAGGCAATTGCCGAAGGAATATGTTTTACTTCCTGCACCTGAGACCTTTTGCTTTGACTGATGCGGCGCCTAGTATAGGTAGATAATGCCTCCAAATAACGACGTGAGCCTTCAGAATATAAAATACCCATAGCTAAAGAACTTTTCCCTGATCCTGATGGGCCTGAAATAGCCACAAATTGATTAAGCGGTATGTTGACATTAATATTTTTTAAGTTGTGGACGTTACCACCACGGACTTCAATTTGTTTAATATTACTTTTTTTTGCAGCCATAGTACTTTTATGATGCCTCCTATATGTTTAATTTAATTAGCAAATATTGGTTGCTAAAAACGATTCCCTTAAACTTTGATATGATTTATTGCTGATGGATTATCATATTAATCAGCAAGACTTAATAACATATTAAACTATGCCGTTTGGACACAGTCAATAGTAACTGTCCTTTACTTATTGACTGTGACGTCACGGTACAATTTGATTTAATAATTGGCGTACTTTTAGAAAAGAAGGTACACCTTTCTACTGTGATCATTTAAGATTAAGAAAAGAATTAATAGTACCTCCCACAAGAAACAATTCATTCTAATAAGTGCTTATAATTAGTATACAGGAGAATACAGATGATGATTTACGATATCAAAAAGAAGCGGCGGGTTGGTGGGGTTCATTTCAAAACTTTTTGTTATGCCTTTTTTATTTAATACGCGCTTATTTTTAATAAAATTGGTAATATTTTTTGGTCACAAAGTTAATATTTATTTCATTTTTTTTGGATATAATAGAATTATGTAATACTATAAATTATACAAAACCGAGGGTCATAAAATGATAGATGAATATGTGAAGCCTAACTTATCCTATAAAACAGATTTTGGCAATATAAAATATAATATTGTGGGGCGCGGTGAGCCCTTAATTTTGGTTCACGGAACACCATGGTCATCATATAATTGGCGTAAAATAATTCCAGCATTAAGTGATTGGTTTACTGTCTATTATTACGATTTATTAGGTTACGGCGAATCAGAAAAAAATGTAACTAACGTTTCTTTAGGCATACAAAATCAAATTTTATCTCAATTAATTAAACACTGGCATCTTATCAATCCTAAAATTGTGGGTCATGATTTTGGTGGCGCTACCGTTTTAAGAACACATTTACTTAACAAAGTAGCATTTGAGAAAATTTTACTTATTGATCCAGTTGCTTTATCACCGTGGGGTTCGCCGTTCTTCGAACATGTAACTTTGAATGAGTCGGCTTTCAAGTTTTTACCAAATTATATTCATGATGCTGTTCTTGAGAAGTATGTCGCTGGTGCCACTTATAACAAAATGGATTTAAAAACATTAGAAAATATCAAAAAACCTTGGACAAGTGAAGCGGGCAAAAAAGCTTTTTATCAACAAATAGCGCAATCGAACCAAAAATATACCGATGAAATTGAAGCGATGTACAACTCTATTAAGACACCGGTTCTTTTGCTATGGGGCGAGCAGGATCAGTGGATTCCTATAGTGCACGGAAAAAAACTCAATCAAATGATACCAAATTCTACCTTTATTGCAATCAAAAATGCTGGACACTTAGTCCAAGAAGATGAGCCCGCACTAGTTTTGTCTTATATTCTTAAATATTTTAAAAAACAGATTAATAGGTCCCAACAAAAAATAATTTAAAAAGGCGATCTAAAAAGACCGCCTTTTTATTTGGCTAACCATGTTGTTTATGCCAAGCCTTTATTTGAGCAAGTCGATCTTTAAAACGGCGTTCATTGCCTTGTATAGTTGGCAGATAATATTCATGTCCTGCAACAGAGGGTGGCATGGTGCTCATCGTGGTTAGTTTATCTTTTGCATGATGAGCTAATTCATAATCTTTCCCATAACCTAAGTCTTTCATTAGCTTAGTCGGCGCATTACGTATTTGTAGTGGGACAGGATCGTTAGCTGTTTGCTTAACATCTTTAGCAGCCGCGAGCCTAGCTTTATAAATAGCATTTGATTTTGGTGCAAGGGACAAGTAAGTTACGGCCTCAACTAGATGAATATCGCACTCAGGCATACCGATAAATTGGCATGCCTGAAAAACATTAACTGCAATATTGAGCGCATTGGTATCTGCTAAACCGACATCTTCACTCGCAAATCTGATTAAGCGTCTGGCAATGTATAATGGGTCTTCACCACCTTCAAGCATACGTGAAAGCCAGTAGATTGCAGCATCAACATCGCTATTGCGCATTGATTTATGTAGTGCTGAGATAATGTTATAGTGTTCTTCACCACTTTTATCGTATAATACAAATTTTTTAGTAATTAACTGACTTAAATTATCGATGGTGACTGTGATCACATCATCAGTTTTTTCACCGTTAAGTATTGCCATTTCTAATGTGTTTAAAGCCATTCTGGCATCACCATCTGAAAAATTAGCAATGGCTTGAATTTCATCATGGCCGATCTTAATTGTTTGTTTACCAAAACCATTGGGGTTGCTTAATGCATTTTCAATTAACGTGATAATATCAGCGTGTTTCAATGCCTGAAGAACAAATACTTTGCAACGCGATAGTAAGGCAGAATTAACCTCAAATGAGGGATTTTCTGTTGTTGCACCAATTAGAATAATGCTGCCTTTCTCAACATAAGGCAAGAAAGCATCCTGTTGTGCCTTGTTGAAACGGTGGATTTCGTCTACAAAAACTGTTGTTTGTTGCCCAATTTCACGATCTAACTCAGCTTGTTTCATAATTTTTTTGATTTGGCTGATACTACTATCAACGGCGCTAAAACTCAAAAAATTAGATTTTGTTCTTCGGGCAATAATTTCTGCTAGTGTTGTCTTGCCAACGCCCGGTGGCCCCCAGAAAATCATTGACGACACTTGATCATTTTCAATGATTTCTCTTAGTATTTTGCCATCACCCAATAACTGTTGTTGTCCAACAAACTGATCTAAATTTTGTGGTCGCACACGACTAGCTAAGGGGGTCTTTTGGAATTGGCTAGAGAAAAGAGATTCTTGCTTCATAAAACACCTGACTTTCGAGTTTATAGTAACACCATGCTATAATCAATATTAAACTATAACGTCATGTTAAAGTCAACGAAAGGACCTCCTATACTAAAAACAAGTGACATGGTAAGGTTGGCCAATATCACGCGTCGCACACGCATATTTTATGATAAACAAGCCACTTTTAAACCAATTGAAAAAAGCGAAGCTGGGTATCGCTATTATGACTACAATCAAATTTATGGCAAATAAATGCTGGTGATACAATTATTGAAACTGGTGCTTCTAAATATGGCTGGGACACGCTGTTATTAACAAGCTAATTTTAGAAATGACATGATGAAAAGTTACTAGTTGACGATGACGTGATTGTGCAGGAGAAAAAATGACAATAGAAGCAGGAATATTTACAAATTTAAAACCTCAAAATTCAAAGTTAATTACTTTTGGTTTTCAAAAAAAAGATAATTTTTTTGAATACACAACAAATATACCCGAGACTAATTTTGCAGTAATCATTATTGTTAATGCAACAGGAGAGGTCACCGGTAAAATAATCGATACTGATTATCATGCTGAATATACGAACTTCCGAGTTGAAAATAATTTAGGCTCTTTTGCGGCAAGTATCAAAGAAAAGTATGTCGCTTTATTGCAAAATATTGCCAAAAATTGTTTTAGCTACGCGCCAACAACTACAGGCGCAAAGTGGCTTGTGCCAGCTAATCCAAACTATTTTGACTTAGAAAAAGCATTTTCTGAGAATGAAACAATTATTTGGAAGCAAACCACACATATTAAAGAGAATGATGTGGTTTACCTGTATGTTACCGCACCGGTTTCAGCCATTATCTACAAATGTTTAGTTGTCAAAGTAAACCAGTCTTATCCTTATCGCGATAAAAATATTGCGATGAAGTATGTCATGCATATACATTTAATGACAAAATACGATAAGCAAGCATATACACTCGAAACATTAAAAAAATACGGTGTAACCTCTGTTAGGGGCCCACGATATGTACCAGATACATTAGGTGCGTTGTTAAAATAATAAGCATTTGATAAACCTATTAAATCACTTCAAGTTGGTGTTGGGCAAAAGTAAGAATTATGACTACTCAAAATCATTTTGACAAATCTGTCAAAATTCGTTACACTTGTGACATAATTAAATAATATACTGGGGGCGCCAAATGGCTGAGAAGTACCCTTTGAACCTGAGATGGATAATACCAGCGGAGGAAAGTGATTTATGATACGTTTAAACGCAATTTTTAGAGCACCTTTTGTCCGCTGGCAAAAGTGCTTTTTTTGTGGAGGTAAAGCATGGATTTAACAGAAGTTAATCAACAAATTGAGACACAACAGGATGAGTTATTAGATTTAGTGAAAAATCTGGTTGCTTTTGAAACACCAGCGCCGCCAGCACGAAACACGCGTGAGGCCCAAAATTTTGTTGCTGATTTTTTACGGCCTTTGGGATTTGATATTGACCAGTGGGAATTATATGATCATGACGATATCGTAGTTGGTACCAAAGCTGGCGATTCTGCATATCAAAGTTTGATTGTTAATGGCCATATGGATGTTGCTGCGTTAAATCCGGATGAAAAGTGGCATTTTTCACCTTTTGATGCCGTGGTTCATGATAAACGAATCATTGGGCGTGGTGTATCAGATATGAAAGGCGGTTTGGCAGCTGCTTTATTCGCATTAAAAATTTTGCATGATCAAAACATCGCCTTGCCTGGTAAAATACTATTTGAATCAGTGATTGGTGAGGAGGTTGGTGAGGCCGGTACGAAATCAACAATTGAACATGGCTATACAGCAGATTTTGCACTTGTAACAGATTCAAGTGATTTAGAAATCCAAGGGCAGGGTGGTGTTATTACAGGTTGGATTACGATTAAAAGTGACAAAACTTACCATGATGGCTTGCGTCGTGAAATGATCCATGCTGGTGGCGGTTTAAGAGCGGCGAGTGCCATTGAAAAAATGGCAAAGTTAATCATTGGTTTGCAGGAATTGGAACGTGACTGGGCAGTGAACAAAGTTTATCCTGGTTTTCCTGCTGGCACGAATACGATTAATCCTGCAGTAATTTCAGGTGGTCGAAATGCAGCATTCATCGCTGATGAGGCACGTTTGTGGATAACAGTTCACTTTTATCCAAATGAAACCTATCAATCTGTCACACAAGAAATCGAATCATTTGTAACCCGATTAGCACAGTCAGATCCATGGTTGCGAGACCACTTACCCACTTTTGAGTGGGGCGGCAATTCGATGATTGAAGACAGAGGCGAAATATTTCCGGCACTCGAAGTAGATAAAAATCATCCCGCAGTTCAAACATTGCTAAACGCGCACCTAGCTGTTTTTGAAACGAAAACAAAAATTTCTGTTTCAACAAGTGTCACGGATGGTGGTTGGTTTGGTGACGCACACATTTCCGCTGCCATATACGGGCCAGGTGACTTACGTCATGCACACGCAGTTGATGAAAGTATTTCAGTTGAACGTTTAGTGCAATATAGTCAATCTTTAGCACAGTTTATTGTGAATTGGACACAGACCAAAAAGGAGTAAAAATGGGATTTAGTCAAGAAATCATCACAGAAATTGACAATATTTGGCAAGCTAATCTAAATCATCCATTTGTGCAAGAAATCGGTGCTGGTACGTTACCCATCAAAAAATTCAAATATTATATGATACAAGATTATGTATATCTGATAGATTATGCTAAAATGTTTGCCCTAGGTGCTCTCAAAAGCACTGATTTGACAACCATGACACAGTTTTCAAAAATTTTACAGTCAACTTTAACTGAAGAAATGGCATTACATCGGCAGTATGCTGCGCAATTTAATATTGACGAAGGGACATTAGCCTCTGCAGAACCATCACCGACAACATTGGCATACACAAATTATCTACTATCAGTTGCTCAGATTGGCGGACAAGCAGAACTCCTGGCTGCACTCTTACCTTGTATGTGGGGATATGAGACAATTGGTAAAAGTTTAGCTCATTCGCCAGGTGCCAAACATGCGCTTTACGGTGAGTGGATTGCGATGTATAGTTCATCTGAGTTTAGTGCCTTGACTGAGTGGTTAATTCAAAAATTTGATACGTTAACAACACAACAAACATCTGTTCAACGTACACACTTAACAAACATTTTTAAAAATTCGTTGCGTTATGAAGTGCTTTTTTGGGAAATGGCTTATCAAGAAGAAAAGTGGCTGGTTTAGTTTTGGGTCACTGCTTTTAACCATCTTTATTGATCGAATAATTGGTCAATGCTATATCATTAGTCCTTCATTTTCGTGCGTTTTTTTTTTGAACTTTTATAATGATTTTTGTGCGCAAACTTTCATGGCGTAACTGAAAGCGTTAGTTTCTTAAAATTTTGACTGAGAAATTTTCATGTAAAAGATCTGTCTTGTTTTATAATTTTTCAAATCCCTTGCAATATGGGTGTGATGGTGTACAATTAAATCTGCAATGTAAACGCTTACAATATTCAGGAGGCGATCGTTTTATGGAGAAGAAAAAGGAAGCTGCGCCACTATTAACGCAATTTCTAATTTTTAGTAGTATTCTACTGGTGGCTAATATTTTATCAATTGGTATTTCATTGGTGTTACCCGGATTTCCTGTACCAACACCATTAGTTGGTTTAATATTATTATTTATTGCTTTAGTGAGTGGCCTTGTTAAGTTAGAACAAGTAGAAAGCCTGTCAACAAATTTAATTGGCTTGATTGGCTTGTTATTTGTACCTTCAGGAATTTCGCTTGCCAGTTCGCTAACTTTATTTAAACAAGAAGGCATTAAAATTATTGCAGTAGTGATTATTTCAACTATCGTTCTTTTACTGTCAGTTGCGTATACATCACAACTAGTGGCGAAAATTAGTGATAAAACCCATCACAAATTATAGGTTGTTAGGAGTAGCTATATGTTATCTTTTTTAAGCACACCATTTTGGGGCATTTTTTTAACGATTGCCGTTTATTGGATTGGCCAACAGCTATTCAAGAAGTATCCAATTTTTATATTTCAACCCTTGTTTATCGGCATGGTACTGGGTATTTTAATCTTGATTGGCTTATCTAGCTTATTACAGCAACCTGTCACATCACTTTATCAACAGTATAAAGTTGGGGGTGATTTCATCTTTTGGTTTTTGAGTCCAGCAACAATGGCGTTTGCGGTCCCACTATACAAACGTCGTGATTTAGTGAAACAGTATTGGCTACGCATTTTTACTTCTTTGTTCGTTGGATTAACAATAGCGTTGTTTCTTATTTTTACCATTTCACGTCTATTTGGTTTATCAAAAATTGCAACGATCGCTATGTTGCCCCAAGCGGCAACAACGGCAATCGCATTACCAATTTCTTCTGTCATTGCAGGTGGTGGCCAAATGGGCACAACGGCCGCATCCATTACAGCGATGGCAGTCATTGTTAATGCTGTTGTCATTTATGCTTTGGGTAGCCAACTGATCAAATGGTTTAAGTTAGATAAAGATCCGATAGGATTAGGATTATCATTTGGTACAGCTGGACATACCATTGGTTCGGCAAAGGCCATAGAAGTTGGTGAGGTAGAGGGTGCTATGGCTTCTATTTCAATGGTAGTTATTGGCTTAATTGTTGATTTAATTGTGCCAACATTTGCAAAATTAATGGGACTGATGTAATTCGTATCATTTTTAGCTATAAAACTGACTATTTTTTAGCGAATAACAATCACTTGATATGATACAATAATTAGGCTATAATTAAAATAGTGATAAAGTAAGCGTTTACAAAAACTATATTTATTTTAGGAGAGTATTAAAATGTCAGATAAGAAAATATCAGCTGGGTTAGCAGCTTTGAAAGTTATGGAAGGCTGGGGTGTTGACACAATGTACGGCATTCCCTCCGGCACATTAAGTGGTTTGATGAATGCGATGGGAAATCCTGAAAACAACATCAAATTCTTACAAGTTAAACATGAAGAAGTCGGTGCAATGGCAGCTGTCATGCAATGGAAGTTTGGCGGTAAATTGGGTGTTGCAGTTGGCTCAGGTGGCCCTGGTGCGACGCATTTGATCAACGGTTTATATGACGCAGCGATGGATCACACGCCGGTATTAGCTATTTTGGGATCTAAACCAGTTCGTGAGTTAAACATGGATTCATTCCAAGAATTAAATCAAAATCCAATGTATGAAAGCATTGCTGTTTACAACCGCCGTGTAGCTACTGCAGAGCAGTTACCTCATTTGGTTGATGACGCAATTCGGACAGCAATTTCAAAGCGTGGCGTTGCAGTACTTGAAGTCCCTGCTGATTTTGGATTTTCAGAAATTGATGCAGATTCACTTTATTCATCACCATTATATTCGTCAGGTTTAAAGTATAAAGAATATAAATCAGCGCCTGTTGACGAAACGGATATCGATGAAGCCGTTGACATACTAAACCAAGCAAAGCGTCCAATCATCTACGCTGGTGTTGGTACGATGGGACATGGTCCTGCCGTTCAAGAATTGGCGCGTAAGATCAAGGCGCCTATTATTACAACCGGTAAGAACTTTGAAACGTTTGACTGGGATTTTGAAGCCTTTACAGGTTCAACATTCCGTGTTGGCTGGAAACCAGCTAATGAAGCCATTCTTGAAGCAGATACTGTATTATTTGTCGGAACAAACTTCCCATTTTCAGAGGTTGAAGGGACATTCCGAAATGTTAATAAGTTCATTCAAATTGATAATAATCCAGCAATGCTAGGTAAACGTCATCAAAATGATGTTGCTATCCTAGGAGATGCTGGTGATGCCATTAATGAGATTCTTGCTAAGGTTTCGCCAGTTAATGAATCATCTTGGTGGCATGCCAATATTAAAAACGTACAAAACTGGCGTGATTACATGAATAAGCTTGAACAAAAAACTGAAGGCGAACTTCAAGCTTACCAAGTTTATCATGCAATTAATAAGTATGCAGCAAAAGATGCCATTTTCTCAACTGACGTTGGTAATGTGACGCAAATGTCCATACGTCACTTACACATGACACCTAAAAACATGTGGCGTACATCACCACTGTTTGCAACAATGGGTATTGGTTTACCAGGCGGTATTGGTGCTAAGAATACGTATCCAGATCGTCAAGTTTGGAACTTAATGGGTGATGGTGCCTTCTCAATGACGTATCCAGATGTTGTCACAAATGTCCGCTACGACTTACCTGTTATCAACGTCGTGTTCACAAATACAGAATATGGTTTTATCAAGAACAAGTATGAGGACACCAACACATACAACTTTGGTGTTGATTTTACTGATGTTGATTATGCAAAGATTGCCGAAGCACAAGGTGCGGTTGGTTTAACCGTAAGGCGTATTGAAGATATTGATCGTGTCATGAAGGAAGCAGTCGACTACAACAATCAGGGACGTGTTGTTGTTATTGATGCAAAGATCACGAAGGATCGTCCAATTCCTGTGGAAACATTGAAGCTTGATACAGAATTGTACAGTGAAGCGGTTGTTAATGCTTACAAAACACGCTATGAAGCACAGGAATTAGTCCCATTCCGTGAATTCCTTGAAGCTGAGGGCCTAACTTCAAAGTATATTAAAGATACGACTGATAATAAATATAGTTTTTAAATATTTGGAATCGTCATTATGTACTACAACCAATAGCTTAGATAGTATAAAATCTATCTCAGTTATTGGTTTTTTTATATTCAGAGGATATAGCTGTTATTTTACGCTTCTGAAATGGCAAACAGAAATCAGTCCTAGTATATTTCGGCCTTGTATTGGCATGAGGATATATTTGAAATACCTGACAATGGTAAACTTGTTTGCAGTACTAGATTGGGCTACAGTTTCATATTGAACCCCGACATAGCGAAGTCGCTTAATATTTTTTACATTGTGAAATAATATTTGTGTAAGCGTTGTCAACCTAATAAAATAAGCTATTTACTCGTAGAAAGTTTGTGAAATATTAAAGAAAATGTTATACTGAAAGTAATAAGTAGCGCTACTTATATGAAGAAAAGAATGGAGGATTATATTATGATTTGGTCATTAATCGTTGGCGCCATTATTGGCGCAGTTGCAGGCGCAATTACGAATCGCGGTGAATCTATGGGGTGGATTAGTAATATTATTGCCGGTCTTGTTGGATCAGCAATTGGACAGGGAATTCTTGGTCATTGGGGTCCTAGTCTTGCTGGTATGGCAATTATTCCATCAATCATCGGGGCGGTTATTCTTGTCTTAATTGTATCAGCTATTTTTGGTATTCGAGCAAATCGTTAACGCAACTAAGTAAAGAGGTGTGATATGAAAAAATGGCGAAAAGCCCTGCTGAGTTTGCTTAGCATAGGTTATTTGATCGGATTAGCAATCATGCTTTGGCCACGTATCATTGTGACTATAATGACTGTTTTAGAACGTATGAATCTTAATATCACCATTAACAGTCAAACAATTGTTGAATACTATGGTATGACACTCATCGTGATCACTATAATTATTCTTTTAGGAATATTATTGGCACCTTCACAGAAGGCAGATATCCCATTGAGTCATACCAAGCGCGGTCGACTAGCATTAAGTAATAATGGTGTCAGTCACTTTATCCAAACACAATTATCGGGTGAAGGGTTATCGAACATCAAAGTAACGATTAAAAATACACGGCATCAAAAACGATTTCATATTGTAGCAGACTCAGTATATCAGCAATATGCGATTACGGAATTACCCAGATTAACAAACACTTTAACAGATAAAATAACAGATTTATTGGCAGGCGTTAATACGGTTCCCATTAAAGTCGATATGAAGATCAATCAGGCAACCAGTGGCAAGCGTAAAGCCGCACGGGTTATCTAGTAGTTTGGAGTGTAAAAATGATTAACAAAAACAATATCTCAATGTTTTGGATTACCGGTGGCATTGGTTTTGTTCTAGCAACTTTGATAATGACTGTTGGTTTTCTAAGCACAATTTTTATCATCGTAGTAACGTTAGCTGCTGCTTTTGGTGGCTATTTACTGGAAAAAAATAATATTGATTTATCGCATATAGCTGAAAATTGGCTACGAAAAAATCAACGTTAAACAAATTTGGAGGAAATGATAATGGTTACAGAAAACAAAAAGACACAGCGTTCAGACATGACGGTACCTAAGGGTGAATTGACATTTAATGACAAAGTGATTCAAAAAGTTGTTGGCTATGCGATTGAAAATGTTCCTGGTTTGCTAGGCGTTGATGGTGGTTTTATAGCTAATATTAAAAATAAACTTGTCAACAGTGATAATCCTGTTGATGGCATTGCAGTAGAAGTTGGTAAAGAACAGGTGGCTGTTGACCTAAACGTTATTATGGCTTATGGAAACAATGCCCACGATATTTATAAAGCTTTGACTGAAGTGATTACCAAGCAATTGACAGACATAACAAGTTTAGAGTTGGTTGAACTCAATGTTGAAGTGATTGATATTCAAACAAAAGCAGAATTTGATGCTGATCAAGTGTCATTGCAAGATCGTGTGACCGATGCTGGCAATACAATTAAAGAAAAAACATCGGATGGCGTTAATACTGTCAAAGAAACGGCGTCAAAAGTTAAAAATGATGACGATGTACGCGTTGTATAAATATAAAAATAAAACCTTAGTTTTGAGCCTTTTTACTATATCTTTATGACATGTGTTGCAGTACTTTCAAAAACTTGAAAAAAGTATGAACTAACAAATTGGTCGATATGAAGCCGGTATTTAACCGGGCGCATGTCGACCAATTTTGTTTTAATATTTATTATATATTACTAAAATGTACGAGAATTAATGAAATGATAGCTAGTATGGTTGAAAAGATCGTGATAATTCAGGTCTCCTTTGTCAATATGTGTTTGGTACACAAATAACATTGATCGATGTAAAAATTAGTGCTGGTGAACCATACAGCAATTGAAGTGATAATAAATATTAATTTTACGATCAATAGAAAAAATAAAAGTGCTAATTTTGACGGAATAGGTCTATACTTAAGTTATTTTTAGGAGGCTGAATATGTATAAAATACGCAGATTTTTAAATGACGATGCTGATGAAGTTGCAGAATTGATTTCTAGGACGATGCGGACAACCAACATTCAAGATTATTCGCTTGAATTTATTGAAAATGACTTAAATCAACTACAAGCCACAAATTTAATTGAACGGGCCAAAGAATTTCATTGTTATGTCCTTGAAAATTCTGAAGACACTCATATTATTGGTGTTGGTTCAATTGGTCCATTTTGGGGCAGTAAAATAGAAAGCAGTCTTTTTAATATTTTTATTGATCCTGATTTTCAAGGGTATGGCTTAGGAAGGAAAATAATTAACATTTTAGAAAATGACGAATTTTTTTTACGAGCCTCACGAATTGAAATACCAGCATCTAAAACAGCATTAAATTTTTATAAGAGAATGGGATATGATTTTAAGAACGGTATAAGCAAAGTTGATTCAGAACAACTATATCGTTTGGAAAAATTTAATACTAAAGCAGGTTGATGTGAATCACTAAAAAATTTAAATTTTTTCATCATAAAAGCCAATCGTTTAGTTAGTGACCGTGCTTGATTATAGTATTTGTTTACTATCACAAGTTGTCCTGCATGATCTGCTAACCATTCCTTACCGACTATCATTTTCAATTTATTTGTATTCCGTAGACATAATAATTCGCAACAACTTCCTGAAAAAACCATCAGTCATTCACTCACAGTGTTAACCGCTTGGCATGACAATAAATTAATTGTATTATTTTGGCATAATATCGATCAATGTGACATAATTTTCTAGTTGTGTCGTTTTTATTGTAACTGTAAGAAGTATTTAAATCTACTGTGTTTGGCTTTGAGTAACTATAATCGGGAGTTAGATAAAATGATAGCGTCCACAAACGACCCAGAAAATCCTTGAACTGTTTCATGACATTATATTCCAATTGATTTGACAGTTCTCCGTTGCTGATTGTGATTAATAATTGCTTGTAAATAGTATTGATAGAAACAATCAAATCTTAAAAAAGTCTATACTAAATTGACATACTATTAAGTCATTTGACCTATCAAAGTTTGGCCGATACAATGTATACAATAGCTTGCTTTAGTTGATTCAAGCGTTGGAGGAATTATGATAGATACTGAATATAAGGGTATTAAATACACAAGTGTTGGCAATGGCACAGCAATTTTATTCATTCATGGTATGTTTTTAGACAAAACCACAACACAAGGTTTTTTTGAAAACAACTCAAATTTAAGTCAATTTAGGCGTATCTATATAGATCTTCCTGGTATGGGCGACTCTATACCAATTATTGAAGTTTCTTCTGACGCAATTTTGAAGACGCTTATATCATTTATTAATCATATTATTGGATCGAATCAATTCATTATTTACGGACATTCTTACGGTGGATACTTAGCGCAAGCAATCGCACATCATTATCAGAATCAAGTCATAGGCGTTTTAATCACTTGTCCTGTTGTTATTGCAAACAAAGACAAAAGAATACTTGAAGAACATAAAAATGAATTCATTAACAAACCACAACCAGAAAAAAATGACTCGTTTTTACAAGATTTTACAGAAATGAATGTCATCATCAATCAAACAAGTTGGCTAGCCTATCAAAAACTTATTTTACCGGGATTAAAAAAAGCAAATGTTGCGTTCATTAATCGCTTAGAAGAAGAGGGGTATACCTTGTCTTCTGAAAGAAAATTAACTGAATTTGGTAATGATACTCATGTTTATGTGTTACTTGGGCATCACGATCATGTGGTTGGCTACAAACAACAATTTAAGTTATTTTCAACCAATGAAAAAAGCACCGTTGCACTGATTGCGCATGCTGGACACAACTTGATGATTGATCAACCTGAAATTGTTCATTTTTACCTGAATCAATTAATTAAAAATACTGTTAGATAGGTTTGATATAATCATAGTGGTAGGGTCACGGCCGTTTTTTTCTCGGTTCGTTTTCCTATTAAGGCTTTTAATTTTTTACGATGATAACTAAATTATTTATTAGATTCTATGAGACAGACTCAGGTGGTTTAGCAATAGAAAGGAGAGGCATATGACTAACAATAAACCAAGGCTGTTCATCTTGCGACTATTTGCGTCGATTATCGGAACCGTGATTATTGCTTTTGGAATTGTTTTTTTTCGTTTAGCAAATATGGGAATTGATCCAGCTACATCAGCAGATGTTGGCATATCAAATACATTTCATTGGCCTTTGGGGAACTATCAGTTGGCGTTTAATGCACTATTGTTTTTGGTGATTCTATTTTTTGATCGCACACAATTTGGAATCGGAACAATTATCAATATGTCATTACCTGGTTACATCGTTGCTTATTTCACGCCAAAACTTGGTGCCATAAATGAGCATTGGTTTGGAGATGTTTCTTATTCTGATGGCATACTTTTATTTATTATTGGTATGCTCTTATTTTCATTCGGAATTGGTGTTTATACGAGTACCAATTTAGGTGTTTCTCCATATGATTCAGTTGCACCATTATTTGATAAAAATAAATGGGCCAGCTACCGAGTAACACGTTCGATTCAAGATTTGTCTTTTTTTATAATTTCTTTAATATTTGGTGGACCACTTGGTATAGGCACGTTAGTGATCGCTACCTTAACCGGCTATATTGTGCAGTATTGGCGTCAGCTATTTAAAAAAATTACACGCAAACTAGCATTTCAATGACGGCATTGTGACAACTAACCATACTCCTGTATCTGCAATTGCTTCAGGTAAATATGATCAAATCATGGCAAACAGAATAACTAGTGCTGAGTTAGCTGGTAATGACGGTAAACTAGATAGTATGTTCAAGCAATGTGGAAAAAAATGTCCTGTGTTTTAAAATAGTCAGTAATTGATAAGAAGTATTTGAAGTTGCAAGACTTACCTATCTTTTCTCAGATATAAAAAATACAGCAAATTAGTTGACAATTAAACAAACTGCATTTAGAATTTACTTATAAATAGTAAGTAAAAGGAGACAAGATGGCAGCGAAAAAAGAAGTATTATTTGGTTTAGACACATTCGGTGATATACCGAAAGATAACACTGGTAAGTTAATGACCTATGCTGGTGCTTTGAAGCAAGTTGTTAAAGAAATTGAACTGGCGGACGCAGTCGGTGTTGATGTTGTTGCATTAGGAGAGCATCATCGTGAGGAATTTGCTATTTCAAGTCCCGAAGTAGTTCTGGCTTCTGTTGCAACGCACACGAAGCGAATTAAACTGGCATCAGGTGTAACTGTTCTAAGTTCTGATGATCCGGTTCGCGTTTTTGAACGCTTTGCAACATTGGATGGCTTATCAGACGGTAGAGCGCAAGTAATATTGGGTCGTGGCTCATTTACGGAGTCTTTCCCACTATTTGGATTTGACCTAAAGGACTATGATGCCTTGTTTGAAGAAAAAATTGCGTTATTTTCAAAACTACTTGAAGAAAAAGAATTTAGTTGGGAAGGTCATTTCACCCAATCATTAGTGAATACGAATGTGTTTCCAAAAACCGCTTCATCTTCTCTCGATACGTGGGTGGGAGTCGGTGGATCGCCTGAATCAATCATTCGCGCTGCACGCTATCAATTTCCAGTCATGTTAGCAATCATCGGCGGATCACCTGAAAACTTTAAGTCATATGTCGCATTATATCAGCAAGCCTTAAAAAAATTTGGCTTTCCTGTCAATAAAGTTGGTATGCATTCACATGGTTTCATTGCAGATACACAAGAAGAAGCAGTTGAAATTGCATGGTCAAATATTAAACTATCATTTGACAAAATCGGGGTTACTAGAGGTTGGGCCCCAATGTCTAGAGAACAGTTTGAAAATGAAATGCAATATGGCTCAATGTATGTCGGCACACCAGAAGTAGTCGCCAAAAAAATTGCAAATTCAATTATCACTTTAAATGTCGACCGTTTTGATTTAGTTTATGGTGCTGGCGAGCAAACGACATCAGCACGCGAACATATGATCAAACTTTATGGAGAAAAAGTCATACCTCGTGTCAAAGCAATACTTTTGGAGAATTCACATGAACATTAATACTGTTGGCATTCTAGGTGCTGGTAAAGTTGGTATGGTACTTGCGCAATTAGCTGTTCGTGCAGGATATAAAGTGTTAATAGCAGGATCTGGTTCTGAAAAAAAAATTGCATTAACCGTCGATGTTTTAGCACCAGGCGCACTAGCAGTTGATGCAAAGTCAATGGCAGACGGAGTCGATATAGTTATCTTGGCTCTACCACTGGGTAAGTATAAAACCATTGATAAAGACAGTCTAAAAGAAATACTCGTTATTGATGCCATGAATTATTGGTGGGAGGTAGATGGCTTACGAACAGACCTTACCAATCCAATGCAGTCTTCTAGTGAATTGATTCAAAAATATTTATCCAAAAGTCATGTTGTAAAGGCTTTCAATCACATGGGATATCATAACTTGTCTGATGAATCAAAAATGAACGAAAAGTTTGAGCGCAAAGCAATAGCTATTGCTGGTGATAGCGTAAATGACGTGCAAGCGGTCGCATATTTTGTCGATAGTCTTGGGTTTGATCCATTGTTTATTGGACCGTTATCGAACGGCATTAAGTTAGAACCAGGTAGTGAGGCTTTTGGTGCAAATGTCGATAAATATACGCTGCAGAAAATTATTGCAGGATTCAGCAGTACAGCACATGGACAGAATATTTTAAAAGCACGAAACAACGGGCATTAATGTTTTAGACCAACTATATTTTTGATTACGCTAATTTAGATAGATGTGTATTATCAAGTACCAGTTTCATGTTGGTGACATGTGTTCTGTTAAGTTCCAAAAATTAATTATGTGCCAAATTGGATAGTGAGTTGACGGTATGACATCGTCAACTCACTATCCAATTTTTTCAATGTGGTATTGACAACAAAGCTAAAAATGGGTAAAGTCAGTAGGTAAAACGTTTTAAAAATATCGATGATTTTGAAACAGTTACAAAACATTTAATCTTTATCTCTGTAATGTATTGAAGAAATACGAGGCACAGTGAATATTGTTATTCATGAGAAGATTAAAGTTGAAAAAACAGGAGCAATATTTTGGAAAATAAAGAAAAAACTTTTCTTGGTCAGCCACGTGGATTATTCACGTTATTTACAACTGAGATGTGGGAACGCTTCTCTTATTATGGGATGAGAGCGATTTTATTGTATTATATGTGGGATCTTATTAGTGCAGGCGAATTGAACATTACCCGTACAACTGCTGCATCAATTATGGCTATTTATGCCTCAATGGTTTATCTTTCTGGGGCAATAGGCGGATTTGTTGCTGATCGTATGATTGGTGCGCGACCGGCTGTTCTTTTTGGCGGGACGCTTATTATGCTTGGACACATTGTCCTAGCTTTACCGTTTGGCGTTATTGCCTTATTCAGTTCAATAGGACTGATTATTTTAGGCACTGGCTTCCTAAAACCAACAGTTTCAACATTAGTTGGTTCACTATACTCTGAAAATAGTCGCAATCGAGATGCAGGATTTTCTATTTTTGTTTTTGGTATAAATTTAGGTGCATTTATTGCCCCTTTGGCTGTTGGTAGTGTTCAGAAGGTAGCTGGTTATCACTGGGCATTTTCATTGGCAGCCATTGGCATGTTTATAGGTCTTATTGCATATCATTTTGGTAGTCAAAAGAATTTAGACCCACAGTTTTTGCATGCATCAGACCCATTGAATTCCGACGAGATTAGGCCTTTAATTAACAAGACAATATTAGGCATAGCTGTTTTAGTTATTGCAGTTGTATTAATGTTTGTTTTTGGATGGCACTCATTATCTGCTTTTATTAACTTGTTAACTATTGTTGCTATCATAATTCCAGTGTTTTATTTTGTGTTAATGATAACCTCTAAAAAAATTACATCTATTGAACGGCTACGTGTTGTCTCTTATATTCCACTATTCTTGGCTGCTGTATTATTCTGGGCAATTGAAGAGCAGGGCGCTGTCGTCTTGGCGACATTTGCGGCAGAACGTGTTGATTTAACTTGGTTTCCAGCAGCCTGGTTCCAATCATTTAACCCTTTATTTATCATGCTCTATACACCATTTTTTGCATGGCTTTGGATGGCTTGGAAAAAGAATCAGCCAACCTCACCAATGAAATTTGCTATTGGTTTAATATTTGCAGGTGCAAGCTATCTGTTAATGGCGCTTCCAGGTCTATTATTTGGAACTGCGGGAAGGGTTTCACCATTATGGTTAGTAGGTTCTTGGGCATTAGTCATTCTGGGTGAAATGTTAATTTCGCCAGTGGGATTGTCTGTTACCACAAAACTTGCCCCAAAAGCATTTAACTCTCAAATGATGTCCATGTGGTTTTTATCATCTGCAGCTGGATCTGCCTTAAATGCACAATTAGTATCATTGTACAACTCACATAATGAGGTGGCGTACTTTTTCTGGTTTGGTTTTGGATCAATTGTTCTAGGTGTTATACTAATTTGTTTGTCAAAACCGATTCATAGTTTGATGAAAGGAATCCAGTAGTTTCTGAAAAATTATGATTGCTTTATTTGTGTCTTACAATAACAATCAAATTTTAAGAAAGTATATACTATTTAACTCATTTGATCTGCGAAAAAATCGATCGTATAGTGTTCTTAAAAAACTAACACAGGGAAGTCGCTATAATTTAGGTGTTTATACAGTTGCTAACGAAAAATGGGAGATACAGTAACATAAATAAAACTACTGTTGTTTATCAATATATTTTATGAATTTTTGTCATTAATGTTTGGTTGTGTCAAAGTTATTAGGCAACCATTAGGTTTTTTATTGTTACTTCAATCGTATTCCAAGGTTGATTTTTAAGAGGACGCACAGCTGCTTTGTCAGAAATACGGTTTACTTTGTTTTGAATATCAGTGACAAGGATATGGTACACAAAAATCGTTTTAATCGCCACTTTCAAACCTATCGGCCCACTCAAAAAAATTGGCACAGATGTGACTGACTTCCGTTGGGTGGCTCAAACGATCAACGAACGTACTTTTGGGTTGTTTTTCATAGACTTTTATAGTGGTGAAGTTATTTTTCATGCGTTATCATTACATCCAAACACTGATTTCGTGTTAGCGCCCTTAACTGAGGTGGGGCACGGATAGCAACAAGTACCTTATCTTGAATCGGCTGGCTATTAAAGCGGGCACATAACCGACAAAGCGTGCCACGTAAAGCGACACCAATTGATAACAGTGTAATGAAAGTGTGAAGTTTAAAGACGGTGGGAATGTTGTAGTTTAGAATATTTGGGTTTTAGGTTGTTTGGCAAAATAGATGAATGGCCATTTTTTCTGGCTCATATTTAACGTCATATCCTCTCTTAAAATGGTTATTGTATAAGTCATGAGTGATATAATTAGCTATGAAGTATCACTTGCTTAGAGAGGAGAGTCACCATATGACAACTGATGAATTAATAAAGTATATTTATAATACACCACTAGAAAATACCACTTTCACTGATGAACAACAAAAGGGTGATAGAGCCATCATTTTGTTATCAAAATACGGAGAAAAAGAGCAAATTAATTTAGCCAAAAAATTTGGAGATAAGGTTAATTTTGGAAATATCACGACCAAGAAAGCATTGGAAATAGCTCAAAAGTTAGAAAAATTCCATCAAGAAAATTCGAAATCTACAATAAAAGTGTCTCCTGTGACGTTGCAGGAATTATTATATCCATATTTTCCAGTTGAAACTGATTTCTCACGTGTCAAAATATTACGACATCCATTTGAATCATGGGTTAAAGATAATGATTCCAACTATGAAGAATATCAAAAGAGACAGAGCAAATCAATTTTCCAGGATACAGATTTCGTAGTTACAACCGTTGGCGTAAAAGGACAAGGAACTACCAGTATGTTTATGGGGATATACAGCGTTAAGAATGCTGGTCAGCATGATTGGACAAATCCTATAACTAATGAAATTTTTAAAGATTATTATTTTTACGACATGATAAAAATTCCGGGAACTGAAAAATTTGATAATGTCATTCAGATTGAGTTTCCTGCAGTCAGATCATGGAATCAAAATTGGATTGGCAATGATAAGTTCATTATTTCAGGACTGAATGTTGATGATTATAAAGTTGATCGTTTAGCAGCGGTTATGAAAGAGTTTGTTCAGTTCAGTGATTGGGCACATGAAACAAATGATGATAATTATTCATCTGAGAAAACTTTGACTAATCATTTTATTACAGGAAGAAATAAAAAAGTTGAAAACTCGAATATTAATGTTGCAGGTATTCGGTTTGGCTGGAATTTTAATAAAGCTTATGGCGGCAGCCAGATGAAAAAAACGGCTACATTAATGATTACGTGAACAATATCGTCTACGATAGAAGTGATGATTCCTCCAAGAGTTTAAAGCTTGAAGTGTTTAAAGGTAGTGGACGCAATAACTATCAAACAAAAGCATTGAGAGAAATTCAAATTGGTTCTGGTTCACCAACGTTTGATCAAATAAAAGATATAGTTAAAACATATTGGAATTATAAGGACAAAGAAGAAAATGCTAATAATATTTCCACTCCAAATAGTAACAATATTATTCTGGGCTGGAATAGAATTTTATTTGGGCCACCTGGGACAGGTAAAACATATAGTATTAACAAATATAAGGATGAGTTGATATCTGGCGCAAGAAAACTATAATTTTGAGTCTCTCACTTGGCATGATGTTATTTTATTGGCGATGCAGAACGACGGCTATCCATCTTTGAAAGTCAAAGAAATATCTGAACTATCATTACTGCAACAATATGCGAAAATAAAATCAAGCAAAAATGCATATCAAATAATATCAACTGCACTTTTGAATAGCGCGGACGAACAATCAGCTACTATTGCATTTAGAAACGGATTGGATTTTTTCTCTATCGATGCAACTGGTAAATGGTCAGTTACTGATAATGGGAAAATTGCAGCTGAAGAAATAAATAAGTATGTAGTGGATACATCAATTGCAGATGAAAATTATTTCATAAAAATTGTTACCTTTCATCAATCGTACGGATATGAAGATTTTATCGAAGGCATTTATGCTGAAACAGAGGATGGAAAAATAAATTATCGTGTAAAAGATGGTGTATTCAAAAAAATTTGTAACGATGCAAAAAAGCACCCAGAGTCCAATTTTTTATTTGTTATCGATGAAATAAACCGAGGCAATATTAGTAAAATATTCGGTGAACTCATTACTTTAATTGAACCCTCAAAAAGACTAGGTGCTAAAGAGGCGTTATCAGTTGTATTGCCTTATTCGGGAGAATTGTTTGGTGTTCCACAAAACGTATTTATCTTGGGAACAATGAATACGGCAGACCGTTCGATTGCAATGATGGATACTGCTTTACGTCGCCGATTTGAATTTGTTGAGAAAATGCCAGACCCACAAATCATAAGCGATGAGGTCGGAGAAATTAATGGTGTAAACATAGCTGATATGCTTCGAACAATGAACCAACGAATTGAATTTTTATACGATAGGGAACACATGTTGGGTCATGCATTTTTCTTAAACATTGAGTCTTTGAAAGATCTGCAAGCGGTATTTGAAAATAAAGTTATTCCACTATTACAGGAATATTTCTATGAAGATTATGAAAAAATTCAAGCTGTATTGAATGATACACAAGACATCTATATTACAGCGAACAAAACTGAAACATCAATCTTTGGAAGAAAATTCAATCAGCTAACAAGCGACTATGATGATGTAAGATTTCATTTGAATAAAAAAGTTTCAGAGGAAGATTTCTTAAAATTTGTTAACCATATTATTGAAGTAGATAATTGATATGAGGACGCAGAAAAGTAGGTCAATTTCAATTAGAGAGTTTCAACCCATTTTTGCTGATAAAATTGTTGATGGCGTACACATAACAAGACAGGATATAGAAGAACTTAAGAATTACATTGATGAGCAAAATTCAAAAAAATCCGATTCACAAGATGCTGTTCATGCGTTTTTGAAACCAATTCGAAACGGCGTACAAGCGAATAACTACGTTGGTGTCTTACAGACGAATTCTGGTTTAACCATCGAAATTCTGCCTAAAATTTATGGTAAAAATGGCGAGGGTGATAACAGGGCAGTCGTACAACAACTTTTTCTAAAGATGCTAAGAACAGTTCGAAATATTAACGGTAAAACATTTAAGATGACAAACCTCAACGCTAAACGAAGCAATTTACTAGAAGTTTTTATCTCGATGTTTTTAACTGAATCTGATTTAGTTATTAAACGTGGTGTGAAATCAAGTTATGTAAGTGTTCAAAGTAACGAAAAATTCTTAAAAGGAAAAATGCTGATAACACAGCAAATACGAAAAAATAGCATTAATCAATCATATTTTTATAATGAGTTTGATGAATTTAAGGCAGATTCTGCTGAAAATCAACTGATAAAAACAACTCTCGAATTATTGCTTCGAAAAAGTAAGGATAACAACAATCTTCGAATAATTCTGGAACAACTAGAGTATTTTGAATTTGTCAGTGCAACGACCGCTCCTGACCAAACGTTTCAAAAAGTGCAGTTGGGTAGAAATCATAAGTATTACACACAAGTCCTTGATTGGTGCATGATATTTTTAAGTAGAAAATCTTTTACTTCATTCTGTGGCCCATCGTTGGCTTTTGCTGTACTATTTCCTATGGAGGAGGTTTTTGAATCTTACATTGCATTATTGGTTAAACAATTTTTGCAACACGCAGACGTTTCAACTCAGGAACGTTCTCATTCGCTATTTGATAACACTGCTGAGACAAAACAAGAATACCGATTGCGGCCAGATATTGTTATAAGGTATAAAAATACATCCGTTACAATCGCTGATACAAAATGGAAATTTTTAGATGGTAATGGTCCGAGTCAAGCTGATTTGTATCAAATGTATGCTTACTATACTCGATATCATCATAAGGAAGAAGAAGTTGATAGAGTTATATTGATTTATCCTTATTCAGGCTCGTATACTGAGCGAGAATTTCGTAGTTTGACACCAACCCCTGAGGAGATTGGTGCGAAAATTCAAGTGAAATACGTAGATTTACTTTCCAGCGATATGCAAACACAGATTTTAAATATATTAGAATAACTTAATCAAAGCGTTATCCCCATCTGAGTTATATTCCACTAAACCTCTCCTACTGAAAATGAGATAAGAAAATCAATCCATACTGTTAATCTCCCACATTACCTTATTAAGTCAATATTCATCAGGACGCGCGCACGATCACAAATTATCTTTTCAAAAAATGTAAATGTATCCAATACACCCTCTAAATATAAGGTACAAAATATCTGGGCAAGTACACGTCTGAAATCGTTAAAAGTATTACTGCCGATCACGGGAAGGGCTTTTCAGGATTGTGATCTCCAAAAAACGCATGACAGAAGTAAATACTTCTGTCATGCGTTTTTAAATTGGCAAAGAGGGACCATAAATTATTTAATTGTAAGTTCATTGATTTTCCCAATAAATCTTAGTCAAATTGATAACCAACAAATTTTTGATATCACTAAAAAACCCCTGTCGATTATAATAGCCAATCGTCTTTGTTTAGTGGCATAATATAATTAGATAGAATTTGGAGAAAATAGACATATGAACGAAAAAGCAATCATTAAATCAGCAAACAAAATTGTCTTAAAGAATAAATTAAATGATGAATTTAGTTTAATAAAAACCGAACCCCAAAAATTAAAATCTGACAAATTCCAAGAAATACTGACAAACACTGCAATTGCAGGTGGGACAATGTGCTCCTAAGTCAATAGTTCGGACTCTTTTTTCTCTAGGGCTGTTCGGTTAAGCGACTTGCTTGCCGCGATGCACAACACTGATGGGATCAGGGATGTTTATTAGAAGTGATCTCTTGGAAGAAATTGGCGGATTTTCAAATGCTTCAGATGATATAAAAACAGGTTATTATTTGTTTTTCAAGGGCGAACAGGAACAAATTATTCCAGTTTTAAATAAAGTATCGTGTGTAGAAACCACAACTGATTTAATTAATCAGAATGTTCGAATTGCAATGGGGGCACTGTCTTTTTTTGAAGTCTTTCTTAGAAGTGATAAAACACTAAGCAATGGAATTAGACTGCTTCGGTTAATTTGGGATGCGCTACAAGAAATGCTTATTCTGACCATCTTTCTATTAATCATTTGTTTAAATCCAATTACGATAATACCAATTTCTTTACTTTTAATATTACAATTGATATTTTATCAAGAGCTGTATTGCCTAATAGGCGGCAGACATAAATTACAAGGATTCTTTTCCATTGTGACCTGTTTTTTTTCACCATGGATGATTAAAGTCTTCTCTTTTTCAAAATATGTTTTTGGACGTAATCAAGATAAATTGCTGATGAAGAGTTCTAAAAAATAGGAGGTTACAAGATGAATAACAAATTAAGCCTAGTTTTAAAAATAATAAATATCCATCCGCAGAAAGTTGTTCATTTTAATGATAATTTTGCGGAGGATACATTCGGTATACAATTGAGCAACTTTGAATGGTACTTTGTAAAAATATTTAATTCCAGCAAAAGCTATAGGAGAGAACGAATCGTGACTGATAGCTTTGAAGAGTCCGGACCTGTATTATACGCTGGCAAGCTTCGGGAAAATCAATATTTCATGGTAAGACCATTGATTGCAGGGAATCCATTACAAAAAAGTGAAATTGACGAAAAGACATCATACGAATTAGGGTATATGCTGGGAAAATTTCACGCTATCTCAATTCCGAAAAATAAGATTATTGAACAAAGTGTTGATTCGATATTCTATGGATGGTTCGAAAATTCACAGCAGTTTTTTTCACAAGCAATCAATGACAGAATTGCTCAAAAATTTGATACAAGTTTTACCAAGTGCAAGAATGATCCGTTGGCAATCGTACACATGGATTTTCGCATTGGAAATGTGATAAAAAATATAAACGGCTTACACCTGATTGATTTTGGTTCCGTGAAATTTACTGATATCTTTTTTGATTTTGCCAAGATTCGAAATGAATTGAGACCTCTATCACTTAGTAATTGGACTGCGTTTAATCGTGGGTATAACCAGGTAATAGACATTGACTTGATAAATTCAGAGGTACAGGAAAAAATAGACCTGTTTCAGTTTATTCATGGAATTGGTGGACTATCGTTTTCTAGTGGAAATGTTGAGAAGAACTCACAATTTATTAAACAGAACAAAAAAACTGTATTGGCATTTTTAGACGAGAGGTAGGTGTATTAAAGTGAATGGTTTCTATAGTGAATGCGAAGTGTTAGAAGACACTGTTATAAAAAGAGCTGCGTTTCATTCAAATTTTGAAAAATTGCTTTTTATGAGTTTGATTAACGGGAACTTCGAACAAGAGATTATTGAATATTACACGGCTTTACATCGAATTGGATTACAAGTTGCGCCAATTCATGATCTAAAGTCAGATAAAGGTCAATACTTATTGACGCAAATGTATATTCCGGGAATTACATTATCAGTAGCTATATCGACAGCTGGTAAAGAATACACCCAGAAGGAATGGTGTAAGCCGAGCATAGATATTTGTGGTACTGGAGACTTTTTTAAGGAATTACTGTGCTATATCCACCAATCATTTTTATATTCTGACTACTCAATAGATGTTAACACGCAAAATTTTATTTGCTCGGAGACCAATGGGTTAGTTTATATCGATTTAATACCGCCACTTAATAGAGGAAAAATCAAATCTATTCTTGATAAATATTGGAATTTAAATAATAAGCAGTACTCATTACTCTTAAGTTACGTTTCTGAAAGTAAGCAAATTATAACGATGATTTATTACTGGTTAAGGACACTTGATTGTAATCAAAGCCAAAAGGAGCGAGTGTTTAATCAAATGCTTGCGTATGTTATTTCGATTTTGGGTGTGAGCAGAGCAGATTCAATCACACATGAAATTATTCAAGATGATTTCTTCTTCTCTCGAGAGCTATTGCTAATGTTTAGGGAATAAAACTTATGAAAAAATCTAATTGTGTTTTGAATAATGTGAACATATCTGGAATTGTTTTTAATTTTGAAATAACAGACTCTATATTTCTACAGCAGCAACAGATAATCAAGAACTATGTAGGAACTCTTCAGCCCAGTCTAGATTCTGGTATTGAATACAATATTAGTTTTGAAATTGACTCAAAAAAATTAACCGATTTCAAGAAACGTTTTACTAAGGACAAAAAGAAAATTCTAATTTATCAAGATAGGTTTGGAAACAGAGAATATGTTGATGCATCCTTAATTGGAAATGAGATGGTTTATTATAATTTTGTAGATGATATTGTTTTCTTTAAAGAAAACAATTCATTTACTATTGTTGCAAATCAGTACTCAAAGAATCTAAATAAAGTGCTCTTTAGATTAATAAGACCTATTATTATCAAAACATATGAATCCATAGGAGGAATAATTATACATGCATCAGCGTTTGAACGAAAAGGCAAGGCTTTTTGTTATGTGGCAATAGTGGGGCCGGAAAGACCACATTATTGCTAAAATCTTTGAATGATCCTGAAACCTTATTCATTGCTAACGATAGAGTTATTATTTGTCATTTAAAAGGTGACTACTGGATCATACCTGTTCCAATGCCTACAAGATTGGCGGTGGGAACTATCATTGGAAATGATGAGGTTCAAAGAAAATTACATCAATATGGTTTTACGCAATGGCAAAAATCAAGGATATGGAAAGCATATGTAGAACAAGACACAACTTGCGCTGGCAAGCTAGAATTGCTTAATAAAGATATTGAACAGATATTCAATAGAGACCTATCAAATGGAGCCGTTCTGAGCAAGATTATTTTTCCACATATTGAGCTGGAATCATCCAATATTATAGTGGATCTGCAAGATAATGTAGGAAGGTTTAAAAAAATTGTTAGTGATAATTGTTACACTCCAAATGATCCGACATGGCCTAACGAATGGATAATGGAGTCAAGACAAACAGCAGATCCAAAACTGTTAATTGAAAAGTTAAAAAATTATTATGTTGGGGATTTGACGTTTAATAAGGATATTACTTCGAATCAGTTAGACGAACTTTTTATTAGAAGGTGAGAAAATGCATAATTCAACATTAATCACAGATTTTGATGGAACGCTGCCTAATGATTTATTGCTAAGTTCTGCAACTGTAGAGCAACTGAACACACTGAACAGAAAGGATATTCGGATAATTATTGCAACTGGTCCTGCACCTGCGGTAACCGACAAATTATTGTCTAAGTACCAAATTAATGCCGAAGTGATTGGAATAGATGGTGCACTTTGATTGGATGCTGATAAAAAAATTCATATTTTCCTAAGACATCATGTCATAACCAACAAATTTGTGAGAGATTAACTAAGCACAGAGAGGGAATCATATTAGTTTGTTGAAGTGTGTGCCTAATTACCATTTTAAATTTTTTAAATTTATTTTGTATTAACTAGTAACTGATTGTCAGATTATTATTGATCATGACAAGTGATTGTAGACCGATGACAATGCAATCATTGAATTTTGCTCAGAAGTCAATAAATTGGAGTATTTTTATTCAGTAGGTTAGGCTAATCATTAAACGCACCTATACCAATTAAAGTTAATATGACTATCACTATAGAAAGTAGCGCAGAGGCAGGCTTTTGAAGGTCTGTTTTTTGTTTGTGAAATAGCAAAATTCACAAACTAATTTAAGTACGCATTTTTCTGTTTCACAAGCATCTATGCTTTAGACCAATTGCTGTTTTGACGTATGATATTCTAGTTACAGCATACAAGTTAAGATGGTGGCTATCCCAAGTAGAGGTGGTGCTTATGGTGCTACAACTGTACACCCATATTCTAGGAAAGGAGACAACAAGTATCCGTATCGGATGCGCTACAACAAATGACTAACTTTGGAATGCTTATCCTAACGTTAATTACTTTAGTTGTTGTGTTGATAAAAAACAGCACAAAAAAATGCCCTCCTTAGCTCTGCAGGGCTGATAATCATTTAAGATTATTAAAGCTTAGTCACCGTCAAAACGGATTTGGCAGGAGTCGTAGTTCGCGCTACAGCTCTTTTCCATGTCTTTGTTATAGCATATCTTTTGATTTTGTTACAAATTTAATCTTTTGTTTGCTTACTTAAACGAATTCATGTTTGTATAACAGTTTTTACATAATAATTGATTAGAGGAGGGCGTGCTAATGACAAACACACATACATTTGATCGGTAATTATATCAAAAAAAAACGTGGCTTTTCTTTCCCGCTATATTCCAAAAGTTGCCACAACAGTGTTGAGCAGGGAAGGGGGGAGCCACACCCAGAATAACTTATTTTCAGCAGATAGTCCGTTTGGATCATTCATATTGTCAAGGCATTCCGCTATCATTAAGAACATTCGTGATGAAACAGATTTAACTGTCATTAACAACATATAGAATCGTATGTTATTCCTTAAAAAGATATGCTATTCTGAATAATATATGAATTAGTAAAAAAGAGGTTGCCAAATGAATTATAGCCAATGGCTTATTTTAGGAAACGGGTTCGATTTGCAAGCAGGATTAAAATCAACTTTTGCTGATTTTTACAAGAGAAGGTATTATTTAAACAATTTAAATGAGAATAACTCCATAAATCATAATTGGGAAGACAACCTGTTGAAAAATAAAAAGCAGAGTTCCGTTTGGGATTTATTGATTTGCACTTATCTAGAAAATAATTTTGATAGCTTGCAGAATTGGAAAGATGTAGAGTCTGTCATAAAAGAAATTTTACAAGGTGTGCATGGAACTAATGTACATTTTTATGACAATATTTTTCAGGATGCGGCAAAAGTTATTCCAATTTCCTGGCAATTTAGGGACATGATTGATGGTGCTTCTGTGTTGAACACTAATGAAAAACATGCCTTACGCGATTATTGGCTCAGTTACTACATAATTGAGAAATTGGTACATTCATATCCTAATTTCAAAGACTATGTTAGTGAAAAAACTGATTTCGGTGACTCTGAAAATTTTATTCTTAGTCTCAGTGCCGTTCGTAGCATTCTATCACCGTTGCTTTTGAAAGAACTCAAAAAATTCGAATCAGCTTTTTCGGAGTATCTTGATGAACAACTATCAAGTGACACAGGGTATGTATTGAATGCAACAAAGTTATATAAGATTATAGCCGATGATCCCATTATTTCGACTCAAGTATTGTCATTCAACTACACTCCAAAAATTAGTAATGATATATTGATCTACAGAAACATTCATGGTTCGCTGAAGGATAAAAATATTATTTTTGGCATTGATGCCTCTGATAATGAAAACGGAAAAGGTTTTGATCCTTACCTAGTGAAATTTACTAAAACATCCAGAATTCTGAAACTCACAAACAATTCAATTACTAACATCAAAGAGGACTGGAACGGTCAAAGCGCAAAAATAACTAGTGATTGACCATAATTAATAAATGCAAACCAATAAAAAGACCTAAAACGGGCTTTCTAATGAAACTGTAAAAAAATCCGCAATCACAATAGTGACAACGGATTAGCGCAATTAAAATCAAATTTTTTAGATTATTTGTTACTTTGGGGGTTGAAAACGTTAAAGTATAAACTTATAAGCATAAGGTGTGAAACAGGAGTTGAAATACTTCTGTAACATTCCTTGTGCTTATTCTTTTTGTCAAATACGAATAATCATTAAGAAAGTATAAACATTAAAAATCAGCACAAAAAAAACAACTAGATTTACTAGCTGTGTTTCAGTACATTGAAAACTAAATATACTCTTGATTGATAAAATAATGCCTTCGACAACGTTATTAATGAGAATCAAAATTTAAAGTTATTTTCAATAACCTAATTTTATATGATTATCAGCCATCAATCAAGCGCAGGTACAGAGAGAAAAGTCTGGTACTGTGTTGATAAACAATCGTCGTACCGATGAGATGTGTGCATAAGGTCGCGTATATGTTACACCTAAGGCTTGGCGTCGTTGAAGCCATCATTTGAAAGATTAACAAATGACAGAAAATTAATCATTATTGAATGGTCAAAAACGTGCGATAAATTATATTTATACTTCAACATTCTTTATTTATAAATTATTTTTTTCATTATGATTTTTTTACCGAAGTAGAGTATACTAAAAATAATTATTTATGCAAACAAATAAAAAGGAATCTATTAGGCAAACAAAAATGAAAACAACAAATGCATATAAGACACTCTCCCCTGTTTTGCAAACAAAAATTGTAATGTTAGGAACATGTTTAGGTTCTAAGCCAATTAATGGGATTGTTAATGGTAATCAATTAATCTCAATTAATTCAACTGGTAATAGATCGTTAGTTTATACACTTATTAATCAAAACGTAATTTTAAAAATATTAAATATACCAGCAGATCAAGATGTAGAGGCTCTATTACTATTTGGTGGTGAAAAATTTTTCCCGAATTTGTATGCTCATGGTACTACCAAGGATGGAAATACTTATTTGTTCATGGAAAAAGCTCAGGGTGCACCTTTAAGTCAAATTCAACCACTGTCTCCAAGTGATTCCGAGAAAATAAAAAAACAATTTAATCAAGCTATTGATATTATGCTTAAAGTCAAGAGGTGTGACAATGACTTAAAAGCAGAACATCTTTTTTGGGATACAACAAACAAACATCTCACATGGATTGATTTTAGTTTATGTGATAAAGTTCCCTCGGAATTTACGGAAGAGTCAAAATTTGGGTTAAGAGAGGTATTGACAAGGATTCTCTAATTTAGTTTAATCATGAAAAAATATCTTTCCTTGCTTCCATACTAGAATCAACTTTTTTATATTTTTTCCGTAAAATATAAAATTGTGTGATGTTACTGCGCGTTGCACTAGATTAAACAAATTCAAAACAAGCAATAATGTCATTCTGTAAACATGCAACCGAAAAGCAAAAAAAAATTTTTTGTGCTTTTCATTGTATGAAATACGTTCAATGTCAGTATTATAATGGGTACAAGAAAAAATTTAAAATAATTAGGTTAGTCACAAATTTTTTTTGATATCAAAAATCTTTTTTTCGAAAAATATAAGATACTAAATTACATTTTGTAAAAACTAGATTTTTTCAACACCCTGTGTATCAGAAGGCTTTTAAACAATCGAGACAATTTAACATTATTGGTCAAAAGTTATATTCAACATTCAGAATTAAAAATTTATAGACATCAATTTCTGTGATAGAGTTATAATTATTGTTATGAGTATATTTTTAATCAATTTCAGAGGATAAAGATGACAAAACTTGATATAATTCAAATTGAATTAAAAAACTTTCGTTCTATTAAATATAGCAATTTATATTTAAAAAAAGACAATATAATAGTTGGGAAAAATAATATTGGTAAAACCAGTATTATAGAAGCATTTAATTCATTTAATTCTAAATTGAGTCTGAAAGACATAAATATTGATTTATTAATAAAAATAATGGAAAACAGAAATAGCCCTTCTAGAATCACACAATATGATTCTATTGAAATAGTTATTAAGTATAGTTGGCAGGATTTACCAGTAGATTATTGGAAGTTTTTATCAGAGATTAGTAGTTCCGGTGAAACTGTAGTTAAAATTTCTTATTCTATTCCTGAAGAGAATCATGAACTGTTAAAAGATGTGTTAAATGTTAAAGAATTATTAGAATTATTTACTAAAAAGGTATATGTTGGTTCTGCTGATGATTTTGAATTTGGCAGAGAAAAATTACTACCAATAAATAAATCATTCATTAAATTTTTGCCTCAGAGTCAATCAAGATTAAAAAATGTTCAAAAAGGGGAAATTATAATGTTTCCAATTATGGCATTTCGTTTTGTTGATAGAGGAAAATTAGGAAACCAAGAAGCTACTGAAAGCCAGTTCTCTGAAAAATTTTCAACAATGATTTCTAAAAATGAGGATGTTGAGGACGTCTTTTTGGATTTGCAAAATCAAATTAATCAGAAAGTCACTCCTAAAATGAAATCTTTGCAATCTGATTTAAAAAGTTTTGCATATCCTAGTAATCCTGAAAATCCCTTAAAAGCAATACTAACTATTGACGAATGGTTTGAAAATCCCAAAGTTCGAATTGCGCAAACATTTAAAAAATTATCCAACTTTGAATTACCTCTCAATGCACAAGGACTTGGTTACCAAAACATTTACAATATAATTGCTAGAGTTTCTGCTAGTTTTTCTCAAATGAAAAATTTAGGTTTGAAAAATCCAGTTTTCTTTGTTATTGAAGAACCAGAAGCATTTACTCATCCTCAATTGCAACATATTTTTATTCAACAAATTTCTGAATTTATTGAGAAACAAGCATCTGAATTAGATATTCCTTATCAATTAACTATAATTTCTCATTCTCCTGAAATGGCGGTATCTTCAATTGAATTAGATTTCGAACTAATTATTGGTAGGCAGATAAACAATGAAACCAAATTTATCAATTGGAATTCTTTAGGAGGTGAAAGTCAAGTTGGTAGAGACAAATTAAAGAAATTAATTTTGAACTATAATGCTGAAATGCTTTTTGCAGATAAGTTAATTGCCTACGAAGGTAACGCTGAAAAAATAATGTTAACCGCAATGATAAGAAAAAATATTCCTAAACTTCTTAGTGAGAAAATAGCTTTCATACCTGTCGGGACTTATTTTAGTAGCTACGAATCAGTTATTTCTGATTTATATTATGATAAGGTTCTTCTGATAACAGACATTGATTATAAACAAACAGTCAACATAAGTGATGATATAGATAAAAATAGACCAATAAGAACAACTAATAATAATCTAAAATATTTATTTGACAGTTCAGTGCCGACACTAACAGAATTAGATTTATCTGAACTTATTCAGCAAAGTAAAGAGTCAGAGTATATCCATGCATTTCGAAAAATGACTCCTAACAGAGAAAATGCCAGTTTTAATTTCCAAATAGTTACTCAAGGATGGAACAAGAAGTATAATTTTCTGCCTAGAACTCTTGAAAGTGCGATGGTTACAAAGAGTAAATTAAACATGGAAATGTACAAACTTCATGATCTCATATATGATGATGTTGAAGAACTAGCTGAAAATAATCCATATTGTTTAAACGACGTAGAAAAAAAGTTGTTAAAAAAAGGCAAAGCTGATTTCGCGCTACAAAGCCTAGATTTGATTTCCAACACAGATTTTCAAATACCTACTTATCTGACGAAAGGGTTAGAATGGTTAGCAAAATAAACGACAATAATCCAGACTATTATTTTTTTTCAAACGGAATTTATGAGGTGAGAGGTGCTGCTGGCGCTGGAAAAACATTCCAATTAGTTCAAGATATCAAAAAATTGAATTTTTTACAAAAAAAAATAACAGTTATAAGTTTTTCAAATGCAGCCATAGATGAGTTATATAGCCGGACAGACAATACACATATCATGATGTCAACAGTTCATTCATTTGCTTGGAATATTCTATCTTCAATTGCTATAAAGATTTTAAATTTATTATATTCATTTGACAATTTTGAAATTCAAAGTTTATCTGGAATATCAATTGATCAGGTGAAAAGTGTTGAATATGGAGAGTTGGGTGTTGCTTCTTTTAATCAAGAAAATAGTATCTTATGGTTATCTCACGATGAAGTTTTAAAAATATTTACTTATGCTTTGAAACAAATACCAGATTTTTCAAAATTAATAACTAACTCATTTGATTATATATTAATTGATGAATTTCAAGATACCGATTCAGAATTTCTTGAAGCTTTATTTGAACACGTTTCACCTGAGTCCGTTCTTGGCCTCTATGGTGATCCCTTTCAGTCTATTTATTTAGAATCACGTAAAGATAATTTAAATTCTATTCTAGAATCTTTCAAGGCCAAAAAGTTCTATTTGAAATTTAATTATAGATCCGATAAAGATTTAGTAGATTTTTTTAATATCTCAAGAAGTAGCTATGATAATTTACAGCAAATAGCGAAAGTAACTGATTACGATATTAATAAAACCAGGCCCACAGTATTTATTAGTAAATCTACGCTTTCAAATGATAAAGTTTCTTTGATTAATCAAAAGATGCAATTTGAAAAAAGTGTAGTTCTTTCAAATACAAACGGTCTCAAAACCAAAGCAACTGAATTCGGTGATATTGCTAAGATGTTAAAAAATGGAATTCTATCTTCTAGAGAATTAGATTGGAAAGAAGTTTTAAACCAGGACGCATTAAATTTTAGAATTAAAGCATTATGGAATTATAGCAATCTTTTTTTTGGATCTGATTATGATAGTGTAGTTTCACTACAAAATATTTTTACACTTGAGTCATTGGTTTCAGTTTCCATGAAAGATATTGCGAGAATCCTAAGTAATCAAAAAAAAACTCATTGTATTCAATATGCAGAGTTAATAAATTTAGGACTGCATTTAAATGATGAATATAAGCTCAAAGATGAAGTTGAATTATTATTGTCAAAAATAAACTATGAACAATTATTTGATATTAATAGATTCTATAGTAACTTGAAAAAAATAAACAACGGAAGCTCTACCATCTACAGTTCAAAAGGCCTTGAATTTGATAACGTAATTTTAAATATAGATTATGGTTATTTTGGTAACAGAAATTGGAATATATTAAACTTTTATCACTCTGAATCTGATAAGTTTAATAAAGATTCTGATTTAATGTCTTATCTTTTTTATGTCGGTATTACTAGGGCTAAGCATGGACTCGCAATTTATGTAAATACTTCTAGACACCCCAATTTTTTAAGTGCATTTAAACATAAATTTTCATCCATAAATATTAATTATGAAAACCTATAATAGTCTGCTGCTCGTATACTAAGAATCCCGACTGATTTATTTCCAAAGTATACTTCGAGATAATCAAGTTTACAAGTCTTCTATGCGAGCTAAGAGACACTTACCAGATTTCAAATCATCAATTGTTGCATTCTATAACGAGGAATATTCTACTAATTCGGCATTTGCGAGAGGTGGCATAGAGCAAGCTGACCTTGTCACAAAAAAGAAAGGTTATATATAAAGGAGAGTTTTCAGCCAATTTAAATCATTTTTTTACAAAGTGAGTTATCAGCTCAGTTATTTCAGAAGATAATAATTTACCTAAATCAATTGATGATTCTTTTTTGGAGAATATTTTTGAATGCAAAAATATTTAAGAGAAGTATGAATATATATATATCAAATAAACTCAGCTATGACCTGCTTCTTTGGTTTTATATTTTGTTAAACTCATATTTATCTCCAAAAAAGTTTAAGTTTATTATCTTTTCAAAAAAAATACTAGCCAATATTTCTTAAGATAACCGAAAACAACAAAAATTTGTAAATACAAGGAGAAAAAAATTTAAGTATCAAAACAAATGAATAATTATAGTCAGAACATTTAAATCAAATGTTCTTTTTTAATACACAAGAAAGTAGAGAAAATAAAAATGGTTAACAAATTTAATAGATTATCACTACAAGGCAAAAGCCTAGGGAAATTGTGTGCTCCTAAGTCAATAGTTCGGACTCTTTTTTCTCTAGGGCTGTTCGTTTAAGCGACTTGCTTGTCGCGATGCACAACACTGATACGTTCATCATTGTACCAGTCTAAATAGTTCGCAACAGCCAAAATTAAATGTGCCAGCGAGGTAAATCTGAATTGATAAATCATTTCTCGCTTTAAGAGTGAATGAAAACTCTCAATTTTAGCATTGTCATAAGGATGGCCTAATTTTGAATAAGAATGCGCAATAGCTTGTTGTTGTAACACTTGTTCAAAGCCAAAACTGGTAAATTGACTGTCCATATCGGTGTGCAAATAATCTGGTTTTGCGTGTTGCGATAAAGCCCGTTGTAACGTTGACACCACTAACTTTGTGTCCATCGTAGCACTGATTTGATGAGCCAAAATTTTGTGGCTAGTTAGATCCAACACGGACGCAAGATACACCCATTGCCCATCAGTTAATTTCAAATAAGTGATGTCCATGCTCCAAGCATTCACTGACGTGAGATGTTTGATCAAATTTGGTCGTTGTTTGTAATCAACCGTTGTTGTTGGTTGTTTGAAGCGTTTGACCATCACAGAATAAATATCTGCTGCCTTCATCAAACGTCTAATACGCTTGATACCATGATGTAAATGCAAGTCAGCTAAGGCGATTTGCAAGTGTGGCGCACCATAGGCGTGATAGTTTTTCTGCCAAATTTCAAGCAATAAATCTGTTAAAATGCCATCTTCACGTTGACGAGTCGGCTCATGATAATGCGTCCAATCAAAGTAAGTGCTTTTGGGAATCACTAGCACTCTCAGCACCATGACTAGCTTAAAGCCTTGACTCAAAAGGGTTTGAATGACTGGCAGATGGGTCTTACGCGTTACTTTTGCTTTCTTTGACCCAGTAAAACCGCCGCAATTTTTAGGGTCTTATTTTCTTCTTGTAGGCGGTCGTATGCTTTTTGAAGCATATTAAATTGCGCACGAGTGACCGGTTGACCCTGATCATCAGTGCCAATGACTTCAGCTTTTTTAACCCAACCGGTGACAGTTTGAACAGCTAAGTGATATTCATTGAACGACCTTGGTTGTACAAGGTCACAATTAACGATTTAAATTCTCGGGTATATTTTTTCATAAAAGCTCCTATACGATATTATCTTGGATTACGCTTTAGAAAGAAAGTGGTCCGGCATTTCAGTATAGGAACATTAGTTGACTACGCTAATAATTCGGAGAAGACAAGTGATTTCAATAATGAATCAATGACGAATTTAATTGACTTAAAGGAACAATTTTGCAAGCGAGGGTATGCTAACCGAAATTCTGCGGTGACAGAAGCGCATCCAATCTTTGGTAGCGACAAACTAAATTATGATATTTCATTACTTAGAAAAGACTTATATGTGGCCTAGAAAAATGGTAATAACATCCATGAACTCGCTTTCTCGATCAGGGGAGATTGGTTAGTTAAAAATAATCTTTATGATCCTGAAACACGCATGATAAACCAAAATAAATTGAAGCATGCGGAGAAGGAGGTTATTAAAACGCTAATCAATAAAGGTTTTAATTTACCTTTGGGAGAAGATGAAAACGATGTTGTTTGGTTTGGTGGGTTTAAAAAAGAAATCGTTGAGTCAGCGCCAGAAAATCTATTAAGTGATCGTCATGCAAAAGTCATTAAACAAATTTATGATGCCTTACCGCAAGACATGAAAGGACGTTGGCAGGTTGGCAATACGCAATTAACATCTGGCAAGAGTAAGCTGGCTAAAGCAAATCAGCTAACTAATGAACTTTTGGATGATTTATTTGCAAAAGAACTAAAACCTGAATATGCAGACTTTAAAATGTCTGAATTGTTAAGCCAGGTTAAAAAGCGCAATAAAGATAGTAACACAGAGAAGACTAAAATCGCATCCAGAACTCAGGAAAAAAATTTGGATAGTCATCCGTTGAATGACAATCAAAGTACAAAAACAAACCACATTAGTGATCAAATGCCAGTACGTGGTAACTCATTTAATAAAATTAGTTGCCTGTGGTGTCAAGACATTCGCGCTGAAACAAACGCAGAACGTCAATTCTTAAGGAATCAAAATAAGGTTGAACAAGAAAAGGCTCAAGAAGAATATGAATCACAAATATCAAGAGGAATGTAAGAAGAAAACTTTATTATGACATCAAATGATTACTAAACGTTTACGCAAATGACAAGGAAGACCGTTATCATCAGCTACCCACACTAGATATTGCGATTAAAATATCTCACATCCTGTCAAAAAGATTCACAGTGAAGGATATTGATAAGAATCGCCGTGAGATGCTTGCTGATAAATTCAACATTACTGATTTCAGTCTCAGCAAGTTATTGACAGAAATACAATATCAAGAACATTTTGAATTAATAGTGTGAAGAATACTCAAATAAAAATATAAATGATATTTTTGTTTGAGGGAAGTGTTGGTTTTATTCTCCCAAGTATTATAAATAGTTTCGGAATCAAATATGTTTTACAGCTAATTTCGCCGTTTTAAACTGTTTATGGTCTATTTAGGACTTTAAACGGTTGTTTTTTTATTTTTATAGAGTTAAAATAGACCTATAAAAAGGAAGGGTAACTAATAATTATGTCAGTTTCAAACCAATACAACATGTACAAATCAATTCGTAATCTTTTAAATTCATCAATTAGTACAAAAGAAATCAGCAGAACTACAAGCATTTCTCCTACAACTGTGAACGAGCTTAGAAATGAATCTCGAGATATTGATAAAACTAGTTTTCAAAACGCTTTCTCACTGTACAATATGTCGATCAAACATAAATTGAATGAAGAGTATTTAAGCAAAGAACGTAATAAAGGCTATACACCCTCAGTACCATTACAAATGGCTTTAAAAAAAGTTGTTGTTTCTTTTGAGCCCTTGGATCTTTTTGCCTATGGAATTCTCAAGACAGCAAGCTCTCAAAGTGTTTTTTCTAACCAAGATAATGTTTTGCAAAACGTTCCCATTACAAAGTCAGCGTTCATAACTAAAGATGGCCAAGTATTTGACTGTGAGGATTTTGGTTATCAATTTAATGTTCGATACTATGGCACTGGTCCCAGTAATCTAGTTCGATTTTTGTCAAAATTTAGTAAAATTGAGACAGAGAAAATACGAGAAATTGTAGGAACAAATTCCATTGTTGAATATGACTTTCTAAATGATACTTTTTCTACTTATCCTTCCATTACTTCCGAAAGTGCATATTCATTGTATACATTAAATAACAAACTAATAATGTTTCTTTCAGCCTTTGATAATTATCATAATGATTTTACTTCTGTTTTTAAAGAGAGGGAATTGAAACTGTCTGATGCAGCTAATGACGTTGTCAAAATCCAAGACATTCTAAATAGAAATTATAATTTACCATCTCACCTAAAATCCATTGCATACATTCCAAATAAAAAACACATTAATAGAAGTAGGTCATTCGTAAATTCACCAGAAAATGACACCTATGTAAAGTTATTATATTCCAACTATGAGATATGGATTCCTTACCAAATATTTCAGGAAAAGGGTGATATATTTGACAACCAAGAAATGCAATCTCTTTTTCATGCATTAAATATCGAAAATGCTATAACCAAAAAAAGTTCAATAAAAAACACAATACAATCATTTCAGTCCATAGATGACATACAAACGATATATTTTGATGAAGCATCAAACTAATAATTAATTTTATGGATAAACTTTGATTGATGGAATTATGAATATTGTTTAGAATGGAAAAAGTAATGAATAATATTATATTAAATCAAAAATAGGGGGGACATGAGAGAACGAACGACATATAGATTCCTGGTGGTTGTTTGGTAAGACCCCCGAAGAAGTGGCTTTTAAAATTCAAAAACAGGTTAGGGCGGGAACTGGCGTCTATTTAACAGTTGGTATTGGTGAATACACCTATACTATCAAAAATTGCCTTAGATATTGAAGCAAAGAATACAAAGAGTCTAACGGGCGTCTGTCTGGCACTATGAGGATGTGCCGACCAAGCTATGGCCAATTAATTACCAAGCTAGGTATTGGCTTGGCTCCCATACAGCACACAAGCTGGAAGTGATGAGTATTCATTCCATGTAGGACTTGGCGCATCAGAACCTCATCAATTTAGAGCAAAATTGGGGTTGGTTGGAGAGCAATTATTTGCCTTATCTTAGGGCATTGATCGCACGCATATGACTGAGGTCGTTGTTCCTAAAAGCAAATCATACAGTAATTCCCAGGTATTGCCGCGTGATTATAAACAAAAAAAGAAATTGAAATTGTTGTCCGTGAAATGGCTACTAGAATTAGAGCACACAAGAAACAAACTTGTTTAGTCAGTCTTTTCATCGGATATTCCTTTGTAGAAAGTGAGCACCAGGGTCTCATGACTTTAGAAAGCAACAAAGAATTGATCTCACTAATGATACACGCAAACTAATGGCGATTATGGTTGCTTAATTGAAGATACTGGCGTACAGCTTGACTTATTTGAACAACCAGAACGATCAATTAAATCCAATAAGATTGATCAAGTTGTTGATGAACTTCGGAAACGGTTTGGCACAACAGCCCTGATGCGGGCAATGTCCAAAGAAAAAGGTGGCACGGCGATTAAAAACCGGTGCCAGCCTTGTTGGTGGTCACAATGGAGGTAACAGTTATGAGTGACGAAGAATTTAGTAAGATGATCAATAATTATTTTCAAAACGATTATCGTGAACGTGGGAAAGTGAAGTGAAATGGTTATTTTCTGTCCGACCATACCTCAGCGTTAAAACGTTAAGCACAAGCCGAGAACAAAGTACCTGTTAAATCACCAACGATGTCCTTAACTGAATGTCAAAATATCTTGCGTCATGCATCGGCCAACTATGAATTTGTGACCGTACAACAAAATATTGAGGACACGAACGGCAACTTAGTTCCTAACACGACAGGTATGGTAGATGGCTTTTCGGATTTAGGGTCTATAATTAATGAGTCCTATATTGCATTTGAAAATATTAGAGCGGTGGTGAAAGAAGAATGACACACGAATTATTCAAGGTAATCCAATCTCATGTTTGTTATACTGCTTTGGTTTATCAACGTGTAAACAAAAAGTTAAGTCGGGACATGACATCCACTCAGATTGAGGCACTAGTACAAAGGGTTTTAAATAGTGAGCTTATGTCAATCCTTTGTCGAGGTAAAAACTATTACATTGAAGATAAAACTGAAGGTGTTGTACTAACAATCAATAAAAATAATTACCGTCTGATTACGATAAACAAATTACAAGGGACAACGAAATGAATCAAATTGATGCAGTCATTGAAGATATTAAAAAGATGTTTTCTAAACAGCCTAACACAATCTATGAGGTGAGGGTGGTTAATTAGATATACTCAAAAAAGGTCAATATTTTCTTTGAATACTATAATCGACACACTCACAGCAAATAGCCAGATTAGACAGTGAGTACAGAGCACAGATACCCGAAATCATTGCTAAAGTTCGCAAAACAACAAGGCTAAAAGTAAATACAAATATATACAGTAAGTGAAATTGAAAAATCACTCATTTTGTACGGTTAATTTATTTGTGTGATAGCAATTAGTTAATAAAAATATTATAATGATATAAAAAATTGTTAATGGAGAAATAATGTCGACTAGAGCCAAGGGATTAAAAAACGCATTATTGGGCGCAATAGTAAGTGTAGGGTGGACACATAAAATAAATGAAAAACAAGCTGAAAAGTATATGCAGTTAGATAGTCGGTGGAAGTTTATTCAAATAACTACGGCAGGCCTGACATCCACTGGTGCACTTTCGTTGCTTTTTGTAGATTCAATATGGGCTAAGCTTATTGCTGCGGTATTGGGATTAATTAATTTTGTAAGTTCAGGAATTTTAAAAGCATGGGATTATCAAAAGCTATTCCAGCAATCAAAAGAATATGCTAATAACCAGTTTATTTTACGAGAAAAATTGATGGATTGTTTACGCGATTTAGCTTTCGATAATAGAGACATTGATTCCATCAACGACGAGTGGCTATCTCTTGAACAAGAAAGACTTTCACTGTCTAAATTAGTTCCTGCCACTGATTCAAAGTCTGTTCAGTTAGCTAGCAAGCAGTTAAAAGAGGAAGAACATAATGTAAAGGATACAGATTATCCTTTGTTTATAGATAAAGAAATATTGGAGGCTTTGCATGACATCAAGTAATGATTTTTTACAAGAATGGTTAACAGATACATTGACACCTAGCTCTGAAGATGATGACGATTTTGAAAATACTTTAAAATCTGTTGTAAAAAAGCTCAATTCACATTATTGGGCTACAGATTCTGACAATGAAAATGTTATTGTTGCAGGAAGTTACGGACGAAAAACACATACAAAACGCACAAGTGATCACGATGTTTTATTTGTTCTTCCTTCAACGGTTAAGGAACAATTTGATAAAAGACAAAATAACATACAATCTCAACTTTTAACATCAGTTAAAGATGTAATTTCTGAACGTTACCCTAATACTGTATTACATAGTGATGGACAAGTTGTTAGTATCGAAATGAAAAAAGGAATTATTGAGTTAATTCCCGTTTTTGAGCGTTTCGATCAAAAGTTCGATTTTCCTAACACGAATGCAGGAGGATCGTGGGAAGTGACAAATCCGAATGATGAAATAGATAAGGCACTAGACGCATCAAATCAGTTCCAGTGTTACCGAGAAATTGCTCGGTTAATTCGTTCTTGGAGAAGTTTTCAAGGAATTAAACTTAAGGGCATTGTCATTGATACATTGTTATGCGAATTTTTAGAAGCTAATTCTTTTTACAGTTTTACTTATACTTTGGAGAGTGCTTTTATAGGTTTTTTGACTTATCTGGGGGAACAGTCAGGCAGTGTTTACACAATGATGGGTAGCGGAGACTTGATAGACAATGATGATCAAGTCTTTGCCGATGAAGCTAAACGCTATGCCGATGAACTTAAAGACGCTGAAAACAGTGAAGAGAGGAATCAATTGTATTCTCAAATGCTCGGGAAGAAGTTTCCTGGGTATACTGCTGCCGAAAGTGAATCATTCATTGAAGACAGATACTCAATGGGTATCAAATATACAGTTGCCCTGGACGCCATTATTGAACAAAATGGATACCGAACCTCAACACTTCAAAGGCTTTTGTTTTCTAAGAGAAAAATAGCTAAAAATTTACAATTAGCTTTTAAAGCTCAAATTAGCGATGACGCTCCGCATAATGTCAAATATTTATGGAAAGTGTGTAATGTTGGTAGCTATGCAAAATCACATTCATTAGAACGTGGTAAAATTTTATCTGACAAAAAGGTTCATGTAGAACCGTCTAGCTTTTCTGGAAATCATTTTGTTGAAATTTATGTTGTTTCTCAACAAACTGTTATCGCTAGAAATTATATCAGAGTACCAATTGACGCTCTAAACGGGGTTGATAACTAATAGGTTCTTTATGAGCATTAGAATAATTACTACCAATATATAAACGGTAGATTGTAAAATAAGACTGAACACTTGCATAAAAAAGCTGCAGACGCTTTAATGGTAATTGACTAAAATCAACCATAAAGGATCTGCAGCTTATGTCTTCTATTTTATCATCTCATGAACGTTCTGTCATTCAAACGTTACTTGAAGTTCACTATTCAATTCGTGCCATTGCCCGCTTTTTGAAACGCTCACCCACAACAATCGCTTATGAAATTAAACGCGTGTCGCCTTATAATGCCGAGATAGCCAAACATTTAGCGAAGGAAAATAGGCAACGTCGGGGACGTCGCAACTGTTTAACCCCTGAAATTGCTGCCTTTTTAAATCAACATCTGGGCGTTTATAAGTGGTCTCCTGAAACAGCTGCGCATGAACTTGGCATCGCTTTTAAAACAATTTACAACTGGATAGATGATGGCTTATTGTCGGTCGGTTTGTCAGATTTACCAGATCAAGGTACCCGGCGCAAACGCTCTCATGATGGCCGACACCGTGTTTTTGCCCATGGTCGTTCCATCGAGCAACGCCCAAAATCAGTGGCGTTACGACAAAGATTGGGTCATTTTGAAGTGGATACGATGCAATCAGGTAAAACACGTGGTGATGTCTTAGTAACGATTACTGAACGGTTCAGTCGCCAACATATTGTCCGTCATGTCAGTGGTCGTAACAGTCACGCCGTGACCCCAGCGATTATTCAGTTTTTTTCAGGGATTAAAAATGCCAAGTCAATTACGGTTGATCATGGTCGTGAATTTGCCAAGTATGACACGATTGAAACCACGTTAGGACTGCCAATGTATTTTGCGCATCCGTATTCACCAGAAGAGCGTGGGAGTAACGAGGTATTAAACCGCTATGTGAGACGTTTCATACCAAAGAAACGCAAGATAGAAACCGTTGGTACGCAAGAATTAGACCAAATTAATCACTGGATTAATGAGCGACCGATGAAAACACTTAATTGGCAATCACCAAGACAAGTTTTTCTGCAACATGTGGTGTTCAGTTAATTCTTGCAATCTGCCATAAATTTAATTAGAAACTGATATCATTGGTAATAAAAAGTGACATAACAATTAAGTTATGTCACTTTTTTACATATTTTAACGAGTAGTATAGCCACCATTAGCAAATATTGTTTGTCCATTAATCCACCAACCGTCAGTTGTTAAAAATAGAATTATTGGCACAATATCTTCAATCTTAGTTAATTGGTTTCCCATTGCTTGCGATTTATGGAAAGCAGTCGATTGCTCTGTTTCTTGACCATAAAAGAATGGGGTATCCATTGGCCCAGGAGCTATGGCATTAACGGATATTTGTCGGCCCATTAATTCCTTTGAAGCAGCCCTAGTGTAATGTTCAACTGGCGCCTTATTGCCCGCATAAGTTGAATAGTAACCAGTATAGGCTGCTAATAGTGATGTTGCGATTGTAATGATGTGTCCATTATCATTAAGATTTTTAGAAGCTTGTTTGATGAAAAAATAAGCTATTTTATTGTTAATAGTGTCCATACTATCAAATTCTTCTTCACTTGTATCAAGAATTGGCTTTTTTAGAACTTTACCAACTGTGTTAATAGCAATATCAACTTTACCAAATTTTTTAACAGCAAAATCAAATAGTCCAATAATATCAGCTTCACTAGATAGGTCACTTTGATAAAATACTACTTCAGCACCTTTATGCTCTAACTCAGCTTTCAAATCATTTGCCACACGCTTGTCTTTTTCTTGATGATAGTGCAACACTAACTTATTTGATTTTTGGGCAAAACTTTTTGCCGTTAAAGCACCTAAATTTTTAACTCCACCAGTAATGACTACTACCTTGTCTATGATATTATTATATTCAACCATAATATATCCTTTCTTAAATACACTTATATTATATTCTTTAGAGCTAACTCTAATGCAAGAGAAATTGCTCCTATACTATATTATCTCGGATTTCGCCCTAGAGTACGGAATTTCAGTATAGGAGCAGAACGTTACTAATCAAGCTGACAAAGCAAAAGGCTAATAACTTCATAATTTGGTAGAGAGGTTAGGGGTGTTAAGTAATCGGTCTTTTTTGGTAGTTACAATGGCTATTTATGTTTGATAAAGAATATAAAACGATGCAAAGGTATCGTCGTGCGTATGAGAAAAGAACATTCAAACAGCAATCAAAATAAAAATATATTGAACAAATCATTAACTTTTTATGCTAAAATTTATTTGTCGTCTATTTTAAAATGAATTAGATACTACACTTCAGGAGCTGAAAATGTCTAAATCAAAAGTAATGATTATCAAACTAAATAAAAAATTTAATAGTGAAAAGGCATTAAAACAGCGTGCTTCGGGTGCATGGAAAATAAAGCTGGACACAATTATCAATAATAAGATTAAACATATTGTTGTCATGTATCATCAAGTGGTAATAGCAGACTATCGTTTAGGAGATCGGATTGGTTATCATTTAACCGGTTTAGATAAAGGCAGGGTTTGGTTTGATTTGGAACCTTATGAAGGGGAAACTCCGTTAAAAGGAAAGAAATTCAATTACAAAACAGCAAATCCTGCCACTATAAAATCTCTTATAAATTTACTTGATCAAGAAGTAAAGGGACCAAAAATACCAACAACAGCATTACAAACAAAAATCATAAATTTTATTAGACAACCAATTCCTGATAATATTGGTATAATTAGCCAATCTGTTCCTGTATTATTTTTTGGTAACATCGAAACAGCGCACTCGGCGACTATCAGCTTGAATCCATCTGATTTGGAATTTCGTGACCATAAACAACAACTATTAACTGCAAGTAAAAAAAGATTAGTCGATCGTGATATATTGCACAAAAAAGATACTGATTATTTGAGTTTAGAAGAAGCTGAAAAAGTTTATTACTCTTGTATCAATTATTTTAACAAGTTTCCTTATAAACAGTGGTTCAATCAACTAAATCGCATAGTATTTCCTTTAGGATTTTCTTATTTTGAAAATTCGTTAATCCATCTCGATATTACACCTTGGGCTACTTATCTAAAATGGGCAAACTTAGCAACAAAGCAACAAAGCAAGAAAGTGCTCAAAGCTAGTCAAAACATTTCAGACTACATTATTCAGCACGGAAAATTAAAGTACCTGTTTATTAATGGTAATGGTACTTTTGAACATGTAAAGTCCTATTATGATGACATTGACGTGCAAACCTCAGAAAGTATATGGTTAGCTGGTAAGATTGGAAACTGTCGATTTATTGCTTGGAGTTTATATGTTCAAGCTGCATTAACGATAAATGACAGAAATGCACTCACAAAAGCAATCAGTAAAAGATTATAGCGTAGCATATAAAAAATACAGATACTCATATTGTATATTGAATATCTGTATTTTTTTAGAAATTTAGTTGTGCATCCAAGATGTTAAACAGCCTTAAAATAAGCTTTAGAAACCGTGGACCGTGTTTTAACATTGCTGAAATGACTTGCAATTTTTCCATTGTTTTTGGGTTGACACTTACATCTTAAAGTATAAACTTATAAGCATAAGGTGTGAAACAGGAGTTGAAATACTTCTGTAACATTCCTTGTGCTTATTCTTTTTGTCAAACACGAATATTTCTTAAGAAAGTATTAACATTAAAAATCAGCACAAAAAAACACAACTAGATTTACTAGCTGTGTTTCAGTACATTGAAAACTAAATATACTCTTGATTGATAAAATAATGCCTTCGACAACGTTATTAATGAGAATCAAAATTTAAAGTTATTTTCAATAACCTAATTTTATATGATTATGAGCTATTAATCAAGCGCAGGTACAGAGAGAAAAGTCTGGTACTGTGTTGAAGAAAATCATAAGATCGATGAGATGAGCACTTATAGTGGCATATAAGTTGCGCCTAAGGCTTATGTCGTTAGATATAGATAAAAAATGAAATTTCAAAAGTAGACAGTGATCTGAATAATACTTGCCTATTCTAATGTGCCGTAAGACATTCAGAAAAGTATTTTTTATGAATTATATAGCATAAAAAACAAAAGATGAACTAAACTAGTTTTAGGTTGGTTTGCATAAACAAAACTAGAATCTAATGTTTTAAGTAAACTAACAAGCTGTTTAACATTGAGATTTAAATAGTTAAACCTTTGTTTTAAAAGTATTTGTACCGCGTCACTTCTTTTGTTATCAAAATGAGAATATGGAAAATAAAGTTTTCTTATTTTTTTTAATTCCATGAACTTTAAATTTCTACATTTTTTTAATTGATATTCAATATTATTAATAAGATATTGTATATTTTCGAACGATGTAATGTGTGGATATGAGTACGGTATACCTTGTCGTTGTTTAGAACTAGTGCTAGGAGCCAACGTGGTAACACCATAAAAGATATTTTTCAACCTTAAATAAAGCTTTTCAAAAGAGGTGTCATGTTTTAAATAGTCATAGAAGTATGAATTAATTCTTTTTTGTAGCTTAGTGATTTTTGAATTGTCAATACTAATTATCATGGATTTATTTTCCCGACGGAAATGATACCCTAGGAAAACGAATTCGCTGGAATCGTCAAAAGAAGTGACTGAGAATTTAGAATCAGATAGTTTTAGTTTATATTCAGACAATAAATTTTGAATCATAGCTGAAAAATTATATTTATAAATCTGTGAAGTTGGGCAAATAAGTAGAAAGTCATCAACGTATCGTATGTAAACACATTCAGGAAATTTTAATTCTATTAGTTTATCAAATTCTTCTAGATATACCTCTGAAAGAATAGAAGATATAGATAACCCTTGTGGAAGTCCGATAAAATTAGGGTCGAATAACATATCTGAAAGCAGTTTTCTATGAGAGTTGTCTAAAGTTAATCTGCTGGAATGTATAATGTGCTTATAAAGTATATGCTTATTTATTGAAGGAAAAAAATCTTTGATATCTCCTCGAATAATTGTCTTGGGTAAACATGTAACAAAATAATGGCCTTGTTTATTCATATTATATAAACGAGGGGTGAGAGAACGAACAACTTTTTTTAATGCCCTATTTCTGTTAGGTAAATGATTATATGTATGTTTAAATAATTCAGCTAACTCATGATAATCATTTTCTAACTTAGAATCAGTGATTTTATATATATTTCTTTTTTTATTCAATTTTGAGATAGTGTAGTTATTTGAATTCATTTTCTATTCGATCCTAATTTATGTACACTAAAACTCAGTTGAGATGAAAAAATAATCAAAAATTAAATTGATTATTTACAAGCATGCTTGCCCGCTGAAAGTACTAGGTTGGTATTTTCTGTTTGTGTAAGTATATTTCATTATTCCCTTCATCGTATATTTTTCGATTAGAAAAGAAATATACCTTTAATTCCCGAGTTTTAGTATACTTGTATTATACAGTAGTCAGGAGAATAATAACATGGCTAATAATTACTTTTTACGTACTGATATTTTACCTGAAGAAATTCCAGCTCTTTTTTCTAATCAGGTACTTTATACTAATGACCTATTCAGTGAAAAAAAAATAAAGAAAGAAATCAAAACTAATACAAATAATCCGGCATCTTCCCTAGAGCAAACTTGCCAATATGGATTCTTAAAAAGTAAGCCACTTAACTTTACCACAAGAGTGTCCCGACATAAAGTTAGAAAAATGAGTTTGTTGCATCCAGGAGCCCAAATTCAAGCTCTTTATTTCATTCTAAAATTTGAAGATGACATTTTAGATAGTATGAATTCTAATTTCAGTTTTAGAATGCCTTTGAGACGGAATAAAAATACTATTAGAAAAAAGCAAAAAAAACAAAATGAAATGTCTGAAATGTTGTCTTCTTTTGATTTAAAAAGTGGTGTAAGTTCAGAAGAAAGCGTTGAGAATTTTGCTCATTATTTTTCTTACGCATGGGCACCAAGCTTTTCTGGAATGGCCTCTAACTCAAAATTCAAAGAAATCCAATTAAAGTATAAGGTTTCAAAGAAAATTGATTTGCAAAACTTTTTTCCTAGTATATATACTCATTCATTAACATGGGCACTTTTAGGTTCTAAATCAATTGCTAAAGAAATTAAAGATTTAAAAGGTCCACTTTCTGAATCATTCGAAGTTGTCGTTGATTCATTGATGCAGTCAATTAATTTTCAGGAAACGAATGGGATTGTTGTTGGTCCAGAATTTTCAAGAATTATAGCAGAATTGCTCATGACAAAAGTAGATAAATCTGTTGAAAAGAAACTATTAGAAAGCTGCAATAAAGTAAATAATCAGGATTTTTGTGTGATACGTTATGTTGACGATATCTTTATTTTTTCTAATGATCCTCTATTAAATGATATGATTGAAAATCAATATGCTTCTAGTTTAAGAACGTTCAACTTGTCAATTAATGACTCTAAAATTAAAAATTTTCCAGATACAACAAGTATCCTCTATACCAAAGTAGTGGAATTAAAAAAAATTTTTTTAGATTTCAAAAAGTCGAGATTTATTGAATTTAGCGAACAAAAAAATTTTGAATCTTCTGATACTACGATAGAACAGTATCTTGGATCAACATATCTTTGGGAAGTTCTTCTCGATAACGTAAATAATTTAATATTAAATGAACCTTCAAGGAAAGACATATTGGTAAATTATAGTCTCTCAAGTCTGCACGGCCTAATAAAGTTCTCACAAATAAATTCTAGGCAGACTATGTCTATTTTAGTAGGTGTAACATCTCTACTAAAAACTAATTTTTGTTTTAAGTCTGTTCGACATTACATTGTTTTTGTATCACGTATTTTAAAAGAGATTGACTCAATCATAGACAATGAATCTAATTTTTCAATACTATTATCCGATACAAAAATTAGCAATGAACCACGTGGCATTATTAATTTTATTTTTCAACATATATGCAATGTGCTCACCTCTGATTGGTTCGAAATTAGTGAAGGTTACGAAATTGTTACGCTCATGGAATTCTTTAAAAAATATGATTATTTTCTTCCTTCTTTTATTTTGCAGAAGTTTCTAAAACAGAGAGAATTATTAAATGACTATTTTGTTTTGACTGCAATTACTAACTATGTATATGACTCGAAAAACCATATTATTTTAAAAGAATATATTTCAGTTTATGAGTCAGTTTGCGAATTACTCACTAGTAAGTTATCTAAATATAAACATGAAGGTATAGCTGCTGTAGAAAATGGGAACTTTTTCTATCTTTTAAACGACTTTTATTATTTTCCAGGTAAGTCTAAAATATTTCGTTCGATACTACAAGCAAAATTTCAAACAGAAATTGACAAATTACAAGGATCGAAAAATAAGTCCTCAGAATTATCCGGCATTTCGTATTATCAGTGGGGAGCCTCTTTTGATCATTTCTTGGAAATGGTACTTCGAAAAAAGGTAATTGACAGTAATTTTAATTTTGACGGGTTAACAAGTGTTTAGCCATATACTGTTTTCTTATAACGAAAATGGACTGTTTTTTCAGTCCATAAAATAAAATATTTGCCTTACAATTGATCACATCTTTTTAGCATAAGAGCAGAAAGCAATGGAGGCAGGAATTTAAGTATAGGAGCATTAGTATTTAGACCGAAAAAATGAATATTGATTCAATTATTGCTTTAATATAGACGAGGTGTAACGAGAATAATTTATGAAAAACTATTTTAAAATAAAGCTTAATGACGATCAAATAAATTTGATTGAAAATTTTAGTTTATCAATGAGAGAAAATCATCGAAATCACCGCACTGGTGGTAACCTTCATCGCTCGTCGGATCAAATATATACAGATGCTAAAAGGGGCAAGTCTGCTGAATTAATCTTATATAACTTCCTGATCGATAATGACGTAAAAGTTTCTAATCAACCTGATCTGACTATTTATCCTTTATCCGAATGGGACGATGGTTTTGATTTAGAAATAATTACTAGTAAAAACTATAAATGGCGAATTGATGTCAAGGCTTCTAGCCAACGGGCACATAATCTTATGTTAGAAAGAAAAGATTGGTCACTCTCTACTGATGGGAGCAAATTGATAAAATCATCATCAGACATTATACCTTCTTTTTGGTTTGCGGTTAACGTTGATTCAGATATGACCAGTGGTACTATACATGGATATATACCTCAGAAATTTCTTATTAATGCTATGAAAGACTTAGAAAACCGTCATATTTATTTTCAGGGACAGAATATTCCAGGAACCAACACAACTCTGGACGCGGATAATTACATCTGGGGATATGAAGAGTTAAGGAATCCCCTAAATTTCCTTGACTATTATAAAAATAAATAAACAGTTAGTTTATTTATATGCTAATTAGGTGGCAAGCTTTGCTACTTTTTTTTATTAAATGTAGTACAATTAATACTTGTTATAAAACAAAAAAATTAAAAAGGAGGATTTGGCATGAAAAATGACATCGTTAGCTTTTTCGCCGGAGTCGGCGGAATTGATTTAGGGTTTGAAGATGCAGGTGAGTATCGTACAGTCTATGCAAATGAGTTTGATAAAAATGCGCAACATACTTTTGAGACAAACTTCAAAAGTCGTGGAACATATCTTGATCGACGAGATATTAAGCAAGTTGATGCAAAAGAAGTCAAAGCAGAAGCACCAAATGCTAGTGTACTACTCGCTGGTTTCCCTTGCCAGCCGTTCAGTATTGCAGGTTATCGTCATGGATTTGAGGACAATCGTGGAGATCTATTTTTTGAAACACACCGTATCATAAGATTTTTACAACCTAAGGTTATCTTTTTAGAAAACGTAAAAAATCTTGTGACACATGATCATGGCAATACCTTTAAAGTTATTCGTGAATTTCTTGTTCATTCGGGTTATCATATTAAATGGAAAGTTCTTAATGCTAAAGAATACGGTAATATTCCACAGAATAGAGAACGTATTTATGTTGTTGGCTTTAAAGACAAAAAAGCATTTGATAATTTTAGTTTTCCAGAAAAAATTAATTTAACGACTAAGCTATCTGATATTATTGATTTTGATGCAAAGATTGGTGAAATCACAAAGTTTGGAGATTTTATGGAAGACAGGTTCTTCTATAAGAAAGATAAGCAAACTTTTTATCCTCAATTAATAGAAGCTATGAAGAGTTCAGAGACTGTTTATCAATGGCGACGTCAGTATGTTCGTGAAAATAAATCGGGTGTTGTTCCTACATTAACAGCTAATATGGGTACTGGTGGCCATAATGTGCCACTAATTCGTACTCATCATGGGGATATTAGAAAACTCACACCAAGAGAAGCTTTTAATGCACAGGGTTATCCTGAAAATTATCATCTTCCCGTTGATGAATCAATGGGGGCATTGTATAAGCAAGCAGGAAATTCTGTTGTGGTTCCTGTGATTACTCGCTTAGCTAAGAGTATCAATAGAGCCATTAAATCACTGACAACAGATGTTGCATTGCCAAAAACTGATGACAAAGTAGCTTTAGTTTACACTAAAATGGACGGTCGTATGGCGGGTGAATCATTCACCGTTGATTGGTATGACGATAAGGAAACTGCCATTGAAGATGATAGTCACTTGAATAGACAAAAGGAGTTACCAATTTTTGAAAATGATGACTTCTTCAATGCCATAAAGCGTGGTGGGAATTATGAATTTTATTCGGTAGTTGGTTAATATATATCAGTAAGCACTTTTCATTAGAATGGTGCTTTTTTAGTATATTCAGATGTATTATAAGGAAACTCAAAAAAATCATTGTAATTTGTAAAAATATTTTATTATTTGTTTGCCCATATAATTTTTGAATAGTAATATGATAAAATTACTTATATTTAGTTTTAATAGATAAATAACATTCAAAATGTTAAATAAAATATGGATGGAAATTAATAATGAAGAAAGAACCAGAAATAATTGAGATTAAAAATCAATTGGGAGATACAATACAACTAAGAAAGCCAACAGATTTGTCTCAAGCAACGATTAAAAAATATAAAGAAGTGTTTATTCCTAATGCTTCCTTAATTGCGGGAAATATTACTCAGATAGGAGCTCAAGTAGCTAACTCTAAATTCACATTAGCACAAATTTTATCTCAAGCACCTAATGGTTTATTTTCTGCCACTACTAATCCAAGTAACCTTTCTAAATTTGTAAATGGGACCACAAGCACTATTGTTAAAAACTCTTCAAGGCAAATTATGGAACATGCTGGATTTACTAGCATAAGTTTAAATAGCGCATTAAATCCAGCTATGGTATTGCAAGGTGGTATGCAAGCTATGTCAATGATATCGGCAACTCACCACTGAGTCTGTTAGTTAATTCTATTTTGTCCAACTATTGGGGTTCACTTCATAAGTGACATTAATTTTAGTATGTCAATAGCATTTGAAGCTAGTAAACTTTTTTTGTTTGCTGAAACAATTGAAATTGGATCTAGAATGAAACTTAATAATCAAATTGAAATCATTCAAGAACTAACTACGCAATTAAAAAAGAACTATAATGATAGTTTTTATGCTAATTTTGAATATGAAATTTCTAGTTTGTACGCGACTAAGAAAAAACAAACACAAGCGGAAATAATTGAGAACCAACGTCGCTTTGACTCTACAGTAGAGAGTTTATTTAAACCCAAAATTATACACCCTTGGGGAATACTTGGAGAATATATATTCAAAACAACCAAGACAGCAAAAAACTATCATGATGTTCAAGACTCCAAAAAAAGATTTTCAATTGAAAACATGAGGATGGAAAAAATTATTGATCAAATATCCCAAAAGAAACAGTTAAATAGTTTAGATGAAGTGGTTATGCAAATTGTAGAGGTACCAAATATTCAAGCCGAGTTAATTTATTTGCCAGCAGATAACCAAGCAGATCAAAGAGTATTCATTCCGGTCGTTTCTTAAACTTAAAATTTTAGCCAAATTAAATTAAGCTTAAACCATTAAGTTTTGATGTATGGTTCTGAAAAAAATCAGGATGTAAGTTGTGAATATTATTTAATATTGGTCAATATATATTGAAAGCACTTTTCATTAGAATTTTGCTTTTTTAGTACACATAGGTATAATAGAAATAACCTGACAATATGCTATGGAGTTTTCTATGTGGAAATTACTAGATGAAAGTAATAAAAATCAATACAAACTATTAATCACTAATTTTGCTTCTCTAAGTGAAGCTTTTGCTCAGAAAAGTAGCAATGATAGCATCATTATAGCGCCAATTATCAACTCGAAATTTCAAGAGGCATCTTTTAAAAAATCGTTTAATGCAACAATTGAAGACATTGGTAATTCATCATACGATGCTTCTGTGAAATTAACTGATGGTTCAAAATATATTATTGGTATTAAATCATTTGGTGTCAAATCAGGGTTTCAAAAAATAGCTCAATTCAAAAAAGATAGTCAACAAGATGAATGGGGATCTATTATTGAAAGAATTAAAAAAAGACAACAAAATGGTTCAAGCGATGACGATTTTGATGATTATTTAGAATTAGCAAAGAAAATAGCTGTTTTAAGAAACAAACGAATTTCATCATCTAAAAGCCAGTTGCAGGGATTTGATTTTGATAGCCAAGTTGAAGCTGTTTATCATGTCTTAATGCCATCTGGTTCGGTTAACAAAGATAAGCAGAATGATGAACCATATATATTAGTTGGTGAAACTTCGTACAGTAGTATTGATCTTAAACATCTACAAATAATTGGTCCTACCAAATCTAATATGTTGCAAAATTTTCAATTTACAGATGGTCAACATCTTTATCAATATAATTCGGCAGATAGTCAATTATTAATGTCATTTAAGGGTCATAGTGGAACTGGCATAAGCAATGAAGATATTGGTATTGAAAAATGGCCGGTAACTTATATTGAAGATCCTTTCAAATTGTTTGCTAACTTAAATTCTGAAACTACCAAGGCTGTAGATGACCACATCAGTCAGTCTGTGACATTCATGATAAAAATTGAACGTAGATCAGGATTTAATGCATGGTATGGTTCTCCTAAAACCAAACTGGATAAAAATGATTCACGATATCACAGAATAGTTAGTTTATCACAACAGGATACGAGTGTGCCTAGCGACTGGCTTAGTAAATTTAATAAAGTGGCATTTGATAGTTTTTCGTCAGATAAAGCAAAAAAAGATCGTGAACGATTGCGTTCTGATGTGACAAAATATTTGTCTCATGGTTCGGAATTATTTAACTTAGCCACAACTATTTTATGGCGAAACTATAAAACACCTTATGAAGTTTATATTCCAATCCCTAATTCGAAAAAATTTCACACAGAAAATCCAGATTTTTTTGTAAAGAATGGTGGTTTATTGAATGGTCAAAAGTTGGTTAGTACAAAAGAAAACAGAACCTTTACGCTTGAGCTATTACCATCTCAAGAAAAAATGGTAATGTTTATTAACCAAGATAACGGGAAAGCCATACAAAGCCTGTCCTCACAATTTATTTTTGGAGAATGGGTTTTAAAAAATATTTTCCAACTCAAAAATCGTGAGTTGCTCACAACAGATACTCTCGAAGAGATAGGGATTAATGCTATTACATTTACAAAGTACAATGACAATCGTCCAATATCAATGAGTTTTACTTATGTAGATTCAGAAAATCCACCAGAAGATTTGTGGAATTAAATATTATTGCAAAAAATGTCTCTCTTGAAGTGAACCCAATAGTTGGACACAATAGAATTAATTAACTAACATACTCAGTGATGAGTTGCCGATATTGAACTGGCGACAGACCATTGCCTTTTTGCTTGATACGACGATTATTGTAATAGTTGATAAAGACATCAACGACGACTTTGAATTCATGAAACGTTTGATAGTGCTTACCATGCACGATATTAGCTTTCATAATGTGAAAGAAACTCTCGATTGGCGCATTATCAATTGGAGTTGATTTGCGACTCATGCTTTGTGTCATCCCAAAATATTTTAACGTGTTGATGAACATTGAGGTTTGATAATGAAAGCCTTGATGGCTATGAATCACAGCACCACGATATTTTGATAAGGATTTTAACGGCTTAATAACTAACGTCATACTTGGTGTTGTGGCTAAGTGATACGATAAGACTTCGCCAGCGACAATCTTTTGATACGGTGCTTCAGCCTGAAAATCACGCTTGATGACACGTTCGGCAATACGGCCAATCGTACCACGATAAGAATTGTAACGCCGCTTACGCGTGTTATATGTGGTACTCAGTAGCGCGCTTTGACGCATAATGCGCAACACACGTTTATGATTCACCAAATAGCCTTGATCGTGCAACAAGGTTGTCACACGCCGATAACCATATTCAGTTTGAAATTGTGGTGACTTGATTTGACGGATCACGTCAGCTATTTTGTTATCTGATGACGTATTGATGGGATGAGCTGCTAGATAATAATACGTACTACGTTTCAAGCCAATTAGTGTCAATAAGTCATGCAACTTAAAGTATTTAGTCCGCCTTAGTGATGTTACTGCCGTTTGTTTTTCTCGGTTCGTTGGTCCACTAAGGCTTTTAATTTTTCTAAAATTGCCACTTTCATCTTGAGCTGATAGTTTTCCTGTTTCAGGTCAGCGAGTTCTTGTTGTTCAGGTGTGAGTGGCTGAATGTGCTTGCGTCCCATAGTTGGTGGTCTGCCTTTCGGTTTAGGTTTTAGCCTCAGAGAGGGAATGAGTTTTAAGGTAATGTAGTACGGTTATTTTGAAGTCTGGTGAATAGGCTTTGTTGTTTTTAGAACCAATTGAACCAGTTCCCAGATACTCATCGCGCCATTGTGCAAGTAACGCAGGTGATGATATATTGTACTTTTTAACTAAAGCAGGTGTTCCCATAGTCCCAACAGACAGCCATTCCTTAACTGCCATTAGTTTAAATTCATTTGAATATTTTGACATAAGAAAACCCAATAACTTTCTGAACAGATTTTCTATTCTGTCCAAGTTATTGGGTTCACTTCACTCTTAGACTTTTTTATTTTATATAAGGAATTAGAGGCAACGTGCGTTAATAGACTGAAAAATTACGCTTACAATGCTAAAGCTTAGGCAAGATCAAGTGTGTAAAACACGAGAAAATCGGGAAAAAGCGAGATATTGCCATAACAGTTTTATTACTGTTCGTGTTTTACCACAATTGAATATTGACTTTACCAAGAAGTTTGGTATATATTAAAATGTTGTTGAGTAAGGAAATTTTGAGAAAGTATGTTTAATTTAAGTATTTTAAAAAAGCGAAAAAGAAAAGCCGAGAAGAAATGGCTCATAAGGTACCGAACATATGAGGTTATTTTGTTTCTAAATATTGGAATTATGGTATATCTCTTATTTTTTCCAAACTTACTAGTATCTGCTATCAATATGTTCCTCTCCTTCTTAGTTTGGGCATTATCACCACTAATGAAAAAATATTTCCTTTTATTCAAGAACATGAATTGAGACCTGTAGAAATATCAATATTCGCTGGTATCATTTCAACGGTTGCATTAAAATGCATTATAAGTACAATTCCGATTATCGGAGTTTTGTTAAACCTGAAATTGTCGTTTATGAGCCTGAAATTGTCCTCGAGGATTGTCATTATTACTGTACTCTCATACTCTATGGCATCGATTACTATCTTCGGCACCTCAAAGATAAGTTTGCATATGAAAAAACAACAACACACTATGAATTTGTATCAGATGTTGAACAAGGTAAAGTTAAACCATCGCAAATTATGTACATTCAATATACAGTACCACAGGGATCGAAAGGCGGACTTTAGCAACTTAGATTCTATAATGATGTTTTTAGTAATCCAACATTTGTTTTAATTACAGATGTACCAACATATGGTTTATATAATAAACAAGTAAAAAACAGGCAGATATGCAATAAGATAAAAAGCAAGTCAGTACACATAGTGATGATATATGACAAAATAGCAATAATAAACAAAAGACAGTAAAATGTTGTCATAATGTGTCATAAAAATAGAATTATAATATGCAAGAATCTATATGATTAAACGTACGTAAATCGACTTGCACGGAGTTATTTAGTTAACATAATATATATTATCGAAAGTAAAATTTATCATAACATTCAGTACGATGTCCGCCTTTATTTCATAGTTTTGCGTGCTAACTTACTAATCACTCCGAAAGATTTACGGTCAACTTATTTTTCAAAAAATTTGCCATGTCCACAGCTAACATAAATTACTTCGAACGATACATAAAAAACGAAAAACCCAAAGAATATCTACAATGTTTGAGCTATAATGAACTATTTAATCAATAATTTCGAGATTGCCATTCAGCCTGAATAGTCTCGAAAATGCTGAATACATCGGCAGTCATATCATTATAAATCTCAATCTGACTTGGATTGTCAATCGCACTCTCGAAATCTTCAATCTCATATGCTAATGCATCCGCCGTGTCTCCGGCAGTAATCACCTCGCGCTGCTTTGTTTCCGTATGATACCAAGTCGCTTCTTGTGAACGTGGAAACTCAAGTACGCGAATATACCCCTTTGTTCCTGAAATCGTTAATGCTTTAGGCTGCTTTGCTTGCATGGATAAAGAGATAGTAGCTAATTCATTTTTTGAATTACTTAAAATTGTTGCTGATTGCTCATCTACACCTGTTTCAAAATAATTTACGAAAGAACTAATAGTGGCTGGTTGTTCTGACATGAAGTAGCGGGCCGCTGTAAACGCATACCCACCAATATCAAGTAACGCCCCACCCGCTAAATCAGGATTAAAAAATCTGTTTTTGACATCATAAGGTTTATGACTACCAAAAGTAACATTGATGGTCTTAATATGCCCTAATGCTCCTTCTGAAACTAGTGATTTAACTTTCTTAATGAGTGGCATGTGCAATAACGTCATGGCTTCCATAATCATTAAGTTTCGGTCACGAGCTATATTACTAAGCTCATCTAGCTCATTTCGATTGATAACAATGGCTTTTTCTGCCAATACATGCTTATCATGCAATAAAGCCTGCTTTGCTATCTCAAAATGCGTATTATGCGGTGTTGCAATATAAACTGCGTCAATATGCTTATCTGAAAGTAAGTCTTTTAAACTTGTAAATTGCTTTTGTATACGATATTTATCAGCGAATTGCTTAGTTTTATCCAAGTGACGTCCGAATACTGCATAAATGTCCCTATCTTTCTTCAGAAGTGATGCCGCCATTTCATTAGCTATCGTTCCAGTGCCAATTATTGCCCAATTTAATATCATCGTTTTTACCTTTCTAACACAAAATTAATAACACGCTTAAAATATCGCATCTTTGATTGACTAAAACATGACTATTAGTGATAAACCTGTTTCTAGAAAAAGAATGATGCTAACCAGACTGAGATTAAACCTGAAACAGATAAGACACTTGTTAAAGTCGTCCATGATAGTAATGTTTCTTTTAAAGATAGGCCAAAGTATTCTTTGATCATCCAGAACCCTGCATCATTAACATGATCTGCAAACACTGATCCTGCACCAACTGCCAATACCATTAAGGCTGGGTTCACACTGGAAGCCTGAACCATAGGTAATACCAATCCAGCACCAGTTATACCAGCAACCGTTGATGATCCGAGACTAACTCTTATGATAGCAGTGATTAACCAGGCAGCAAATATTGGAGATAAGTTGCTTGTAGCGAATATTTGAGAAACATAGTCTGATATGCCACCCTGCACAAGAACTTCCTTCAGGGCACCACCACCACCAATAATCAAGAGCATCATGGCGATTTGCTTGACAGAATCTGTCAAGCTACCACTCAACATGTCAAGGGTTTGCTTGCGCCTAATACCCATAGTATAAAGTGCGAATAGCAGCGACAAAATCATCGCAATATCTGGACTACCAATGAATAACACTGCAGTTTTTAGTATACTTTTACCTCCTAAAAATGGTTGCATAATTGTGCTTAATCCGATTAAAATAACAGGCATCATTGATGTTACCACACTAATACCAATGCCTGGTGTCTCATCAAGATTAAATTCTTTCAGATCACCAAATATATTTGGTATCGTCTTATGATACACCGAAGGGTATACTTTTTGCAAAACCCAATTAAACAATAGGCCAGAAACGATGACAGTTGGAATAGAAACGATGACCCCAATTAACAATACTTGTCCTATATTTGCATTAAAAATTGCTGTAATAGCAGTTGGACCTGGATGAGGTGGTAAGAAAGCATGTGCTGTGTTTAATGTAGCGGCCATTGGTATACCTAAATATAACAATGGTATTTTCAACTCGCTTGCAATAACAAATAAAATTGGTAATAAGACAACCAATCCTACTTCAAAGAAAAGCGCAATACCAACAATGAACGAAGCAATGACAACAGCAATCTGAATCTGTTTAACACCAAACCTTTTAATTAAGGTTTGGGCAATGCGATATCCCCCACCAGTGTCTGAAACCAGTTTACCAATCATGGCTCCTAAAGCAAAGACAATGGCCAAATGACCTAACTGAGAACCAATACCAGCTTCAATGACAGCAGGTAATTTTTCTGTTGGAATGCCTAAAGACACACCCAACAGGACTGCTGTAAGCAATAAAGCGATGTAGGTGTTTAATTTCAACTTAACAATCATAAATATCAATAAAATAATAAATGTTAATGTTATTAATAGTGGCATGATTCATTTCCTCCGTTTTTTACGTAAGCGGTTACGCTATATTTGTATTGTAAGCGTTTTCTTTCTAAAAGTCCATACTTGCGTATTTATTTTTATAGTAGTATCATACAGGTACACAGATTTCAACGTAAGCGATTACGTAAATGATGGATTTTTTACCTGATCTAACATTAGAATAATGGAGAAAAGACATGACAACACCAAATTTTTCACTCAATACTTTCAGTCTCACTGGCAAAACAGCTTTAATTACAGGTGGTGCATCTGGACTTGGACAGTACTACTCTGAAGCCTTAAGTTCAGTCGGTGCTAATATTTTAGTCGTTTCTTATAGTGAAGATGGTTGGACCGAAACAAAAGCAATCGTTGAATCTTATGGACAGACAATTAATTTTCTCAAGTTAGATATTACAAAGAAAGATGCCGCAGATCAGATTATCAATTTTGTAAAAAGCAGCAGTCAGACATTAGACATTCTCGTTAACAATGCAGGGATGCAGAAAAGACATGACTGGCAAGAATTTCCAGATGAAGAATGGGATGCAGTGATTAATTTGAATTTGAACGCTGTCTATCACATTTCTAAAGCTGCTGCCCTGTTAATGTCTGAAAATGGTGGCGGAAAAATCATCAACATTGGTTCAATGCAGTCCTATCGCGCTGGAAAGTATATTTTCCCCTACACTGCAAGTAAGCATGGCGTCGTTGGTTTAACTAAAGCTTACGCAGACGCATTAGCAGTTCACAACATTCAGGTTAATGCTATTGCACCAGGATACATTGATACACCAATGACCAAAGCATTGCAAGAAAATGAAACAAGAAATAAGGAAATTCTGCAACACATTCCAGCTGGACATTGGGCAAATCCTAAAGAACTCATGGGAACAGTTGTATTTCTGGCTAGTCACGCCTCTGACTATGTTACCGGCATAACGCTTCCAGTTGATGGCGGTTATTTATTAAGATAGGTCTTTTATATCAAAACCAGCACAAACATTGGTAAATATCAGTTGCAAATGCTAGAATGAAAAAGGCTCAGTATTTTAGAGTATGTCTAAAATACTGAGCCTTTAATTTGATTGGTAGGGATTATATAGTATGGATAAAATTAAAAAATTAACGATCAAAGATATCGCTACTAAAGCAAATGTTTCAACTGCTACAGTTAGCCGTTATCTTAATGGCCAATTGAATCAAATGTCTGAAAAAACAGCAGTAAAATTAAAAAAAATAATCAAAGAGACCGCATATGTTAGAAACTCAGCTGCTGTTCAGTTAGCAAAACAAAAATCTAATTTAGTTGCTGTAATTGCCTCAAATATTGATGAATATTTTTCTTCTGAATATTTCAAAGGAATTGTCTCTCTTTTGAGCGCGCAAAACTATATTGGCGTGCTTTTTGATTCAAACTCAGATATAGCAGTCGAATCTGCTCTTCTAGAATCCGTTTATAATCAAGATTTTGCTGGTTTGATTTTACAACCATTATCAACCGAACCTCATTTGATTGATAAATTTACGAATAACGATACACCTGTCGTTCTAATTGATCGAGACATTGGTAATGGCGAAATTAGTACTGTCACCACGAATAATTTTCAGGTAACAAAATTTGCCATGGCGAGTTTTTTAGATGAAGGCTTTAACAAAGTTACTATCATTACAGAGCCCGTTAATCGTATATCAACACGCATTGAAAGAATTGCAGGCGTACGCTCGGTTTTTGATCACGTCCAACTTATCGAAGTTGATACAGATCATCTTGATCTGTCTGAATTATCCGATGAAATAGATATAAACAATCCTAAAAATCTTTTATTTGTCTTGAAAGAACGGTTATTAATTCAATTATTAGCCAATACTGATCTTTTGAATGAACCGACCAGCCGACAAAGAATAACTGGTTTTGTGGATACTAATATTCCTAGATACTTAGCGCCAAAATACAAATTCATTCAACAATCTCCTTACCTTATGGGTGCTACAGCTGCTGAAATTTTAATGCGGCAATTTTCAGAGCAACATACTGCTGATATCAAACAAATAGTTATTCCTTCACGTTTCGAATAATCTGATTGTAATGTGACATTTTTTAATAAACTATGGTTTTTATTGGCCATTAAAAACGTGAAGACAAAATCTTTACGTTTTTTAATTTCAACTGATGACTACCTGTCATAATAAAAACCGATCGCTTAGACAAAATAATTGCGTCTAAGCGATCGGTTTGGAGGTCATACAAATATCATATTTTAAACAGTCGGTTGACTGACTTTAGCCGTACCGTCATTGCCGAAATAACGCCATGAACCATCAGATAATTTTTCAAAATGATCCGTCACCATTGCACCTGAATTAGCGTCATAATAACGTGCTATTCCTTGCTTATCAGTAACTGCTTGACCTTTTATTTGATGATAATTATCATCAAAGTAAAGATTTTGACCATTAATTGTTTGGTAACCCTTAACTGCTTGGCCATTGGCATCAAAATAAGCCCATGAACCATCAGAAAGTTTTTCAAAACGATTTGTAATCATTTCGCCGGAATTCGCATCATAAAATTGTATTTGACCTTGCTGATTAACTGTCTCATGTCCTTTAATTTGGTAAGAATCATCACCAAAATAAAGTTTTTGCCCCTTAATTGTTTGATAACCCTTAACCGCTTGGCCATTAGCATCAAAATAAGCCCATGAGTTATTAGATAGCTTTTCAAAACGGCTACTTATCATTTCACCAGAGTCCGCATCATAAAAGCGAAGTATCCCTTGATTATCTAATTGTTCATGCCCTTTAACTTGGTGATAATTATCATCAAAATAAAGATTTTGCCCTTTAATTGTCTGTTGTCCTTTAACGGCCAAACCATCAATCCCAAAGTAGGCCCATGAGCCGTCAGCTAATTCTTTAAATTGATCAGTCAGCATATCACCAGAATCTAACGTAAAGTAGCGTAATTTACCGTCCACATCTGTGATAAATTTGTCTTTAACTTGCGTACCATCTTGATTAAAATATTGTATATGTGACTTAATAGTAGTCAAACCTCTGGCCATGACACCATTTTTATCAAAATATCGCCAATCTTTATTACTATCCATGAAATAATCGTCAGCAGTTTGCTTACCTTGCTTATTAAAATAATAAACGTTGCCTTGACTATCTGACAAATAAGCATCTTGTAGTTCAATACCGTTAGGTAAGAAATAATAACCGACATTATTAATAGTTTGCAGGCCATAAAGCATGTACCCGCTTTTATCAAAGTAATACCAATTTGATTTTTCATCCTGAATAAATGTATCTTTGGCTTGATAGCCACTTGTTGAAAAATATGTCATGCCTTTGTCATCAGAAGTAAAACCTGTGTTAGAAATTTCATTCATCAACTGTTTAGGCAAGAAGTCATTGTTTTTGTCCGCCGAACTCACTTGGAAATATTCATTAGTAGCCCAATCCTTTAAGACATAATAGGCGCCACGTCCCTGTATATTACTGCCATTAAAGTATTTTGCTGACCACTCTTGTATCTTTTCGCTGGGGTCCATTGGCACACCTGTTGAAATTTGATTTGTTGTAAACAACGAAGGATATAATGACTTAATCGTGTCAAGAAATGCGCCACCATATAGTTTTTGATAGTCGCCACCACCAACAGTTTCAGCTGCGTAAAGTGTTTTATTGATCACAGAATTTTCATTATACACCCCAGAATTATTAACACGTTCTGCTGTCACAACTTGTTTACCAGTTAGATTATAAATTTGATCTGGCACCCAATCAGCCATTGCTTTGATTCCTGTGGCGTGCAAAGATTTGATTGCATCACGTAGTTGATCAACTGTGCCATACTTCGTTGGTGTATTAAAACCTAGATCATAACGATCGGTAAAAGCGTAGCCGTTTTGAACAATTGAATCTAAAAAACTACCCTCTGTACTTGATCGATATTGTGGTGGAAATTCAAAACTGGTAATGCCCCAGCTTTTGTATAAATCAGTATTTTTGGCAATTATAACGTTTGCATACTCACTTTCAGTCGTTGGAAAGTACTGGAAATTTGAGAAGCCTTCGTACATCACTTGCGAATCTAATGCAGCGTTTGAATGTAATGTTTTATTATCTTTTACAGATTGCGCATCGTCACTGCTCGTTCTTGCATCTTGTATATCGCTAGCGCCTACAGGTACCCAGACGGCTAAGTAGCCAGACACCTGTGGATTAGCAACCCCTTGTATGTCCGACTGGTTAAACACGAGCTCACCGTTACTGGTCGTATATTTAACTAATGATTGGTCAACATCTGCATCGGTTAGATATGTCACGATACCATTCTTGGTTGTTAATATTGCTGGGCGATAGGCTTGGTTTTTATGCGCAGCACCCATGTTTAAAACAACCTGATCAGTCGTACTTAATTTCAATTCAGGATTGTTACCTTCGATAACAGCAAGGCCCTGTGTGCGTGTCTCAGCAGTCCCTTTGTCATCTGCTGTCATAGCATCTTTGCCATAACGTACAGATGTCAATAAGCCACGGTTACCTTGCGCATCCATGCTACTGTCACCCGTCATATATGCCATAGACATTTTTTGTCCACCTGACACATACTTTAATCGCGACTGTAGCAAGGTATTAATTGCATCATAATAAGGTGATTTGTTCGCCATATATTGGCCATCGTCAGTATATAGATCACCATAATAAACGCGTGGCACAGTGTCTTTATTCGTTAATAGCAAGGCATAGGTACTAGGAATGTTAAATTGTGTGAATTCTTTGTCTGTTTTTAATTGATCAGCGTCATAGATTTTAAAGGCTTGTTCTAATTGATCTATTGTTGGTGTTAACCCATCAGAACTTGCATCAATTTTTTCCTTAATAATTTCAGCAATCACGGTTTGTACTTCACTATCATGTGCCCGTACAAACGAATAATTAGGTTGTGCTATATTATTCGTTGCATCCGTGGTGCGATCAACCAAGCTATTTGTAATTAGTGGTTCTAAGCCGCTTCGAACGGCATGACCGTCTTGATCAATTAATGGCATTGTTAAAGAGTATTTTAACGCTAAACGCAATTTATTATCCATTGATAATTGATTATTACCCTGATCCTTAACGTACGCCGCGTCATTATCACTCCAATCCTCGAGAATTGATAGGTGTTGGTTAGCAGTGGCATCATTTTTATCAACACCATAAGCAGCCTTCATATAATCTGAGGCAATTTGTAGTAAGTCCGCGTCCACATTATCAACAGCGTCCACACGAATACTATCGAAATTGGCATCGGCATCTTGATTAGTAATTGAGCCAAAATTCAATAAATAGTACATCCAATTTAATTGTTCTGCCTGAACAACGGGATTTGAATTATCAACATCATTAGCTAATAAAAAATCATAACCTCCTTGTGTTGGATCAATAGCATATGATGAGTAGCCTTTTTGGTTTGTAGGTGTACGGTTTAAAAGGCGATAGTCAGAATTTGCATCAGGTGTTTTATCACTATTAACATACCGCAATGCGCCACCTTGCAAATGGTCTTTATCATCACCAGTTGTTGGATACTCACTATTAACGTTCCAATTGGATTGGCTATCAACAAAATCAGAAATATCATGCTGTAACCAACTGGTTTGACCTTCCTGATTAATTTTTTGTTCGATTTTCACCTGTACATCTTGTCCAGCCTGATTTAGTGTACTTTGATCATCATTAGCAGAAAAATCAACTGAACTATTACTCAAACCAATGCTTTTCATGTAATTAAGATAATTAACTTGTGTCATCTTATCTGGCCACCAACTCATTAATAGTGGTCTAAAATCCTTATCAGATGACGGTTCCCAATTTTTTCCATCCGTTAATATATCTTTAGGACGGTACCAACTATCAGCTGTTAGATAACCATCAATTGCTGTAAAACTATCTTTGCTAGTAGTTTCAGCAGCGTTATGCGCTGTGAAACTATTATTTTGACTTGTCAGTCCTTGCTTGAATTGATAATCATTAGTTGGTGATAAAAGACCCGTTTCTTTGTCGAAATAAAGCACCTGCCCATCAACGACTGTGGTGAAGTTTTTCTTTGCCTGACCATTGTCATCAATATAGTATGTTTTACCGTCGATTGTTTGGATATTTTTAGAATTGTATTGATTTGATTCAATTGGTTTTGCAGATTGATTATTGTCCGTTGCTGTCTTGTTTACCTGATCATTTGTCGGTACTTTTGTAGACACAGAATTATCAGTTTTATTAGCAACATCATTATTTTTTTGAACATTTGCCACTTGATCATTCTTGGCTGCCTGATCATCATTTTGTGGTTGACTAATATTTTGATTCGTCGCGGGTTGCCCAATTGTATCCGTCTTCACATCATCTTTATTAGATGTATTAACTGGGAGGTTATCCTTTTCTGGTACTGTATTGGCATTGTTATCATGGCTCTGACTTTGATTAGCAACAGAATTTCCTGAATCTTGAACATTCGCTTTGTCATTAGTAACTGAAGCCGTATCTTTACCTGATAAATCATTGGCAACCGGAGACGTTGTATCATTAGTATTTGCGGTATTTTGAGGCGTATCTGTTACCGTGTTTGTTTGAGTCCCAAGAACAGGTACATCTTGCACAGTACTTAACCCTGTTTGAGCTACCGGCACAGTAGGTGCTACTGTTTGCGTATTATCCGGTACGGTTTTTACTTGTGTCGTGGCAACGCTTTGCGTTGTATCAGCATTAACTTGTTGTACCGACAAACCTAAACCAATAATTAATGAGACCCCCGCAGTGACCCATAATTTACCTGATTTATATAACTTTTTTCGACACGCTGTTTCTTGATTTCCCATGTTCATTTTTCTCCAAAAAAATTATTTCGTTGTTTGTGTCAATCAGAGACTATGGCATACTTCCTGATTGACACAATCAACCTTTTCAATATACACTAATGAAAGAGTTATTCTCAGAATATGCATAAATGAATATTAAACATAGGGAGCACTAATGGCAGTTAACAACAGGTCAATTATTAGAAAAATAAGGAAATTAAGAGGGATTTCTCAAAATGAATTAGGTGAGTTAATAGGATCTCAATCCATGATATCTCGAATAGAAAATGGTCTCACGTCACCTACTGATCGTGCACTACAACAAATTTGTGATGTTTTAAACGTTCCCGTTTCTGACTATTTTGAAACTGTTTTTGGTAAAAAAAAACAGCTTAGCGCTGTTAAAAATAGAATTAGAGCAAGTATATATTGATCAAGATAAGATTAAAATAACAAAAATTTGTAACTCAATCCAAATAATGTCCACTAACCGTCCAGATGATATTGCATTGCGTCATTTCTTTTTAATGGCACAATCTACACGGTATCATTTAGATTTTAAATTAGCACCATCATCTGTGCAAAATGAACTGATAGATTACTTTTTTGGTATTGAAAACTGGCAATACTATGATCTTTGCTTACTTTTTTTTATTATGAATATGATAAGCGTTGAACACATAAAACCTTATATTATTGATATTATTAGTCAATATATTGAGGGGAAAATGTCTACTAGTACCTCTCGTATGGTAGCACCTGTATTAATTATGATTTTGGAAGCGACTATTGTACAACATAATTACACCCTAACGCGTGACCTGCTAAATAAAATTAGACATTTAACATTCGACCAACAGGACTTTGAATTTCAAACTTGGTTATTATTTTTGCAAGGTGTTTTTGAAAATAATACTCAAAAAATTAATGACGCTTATAATATTATTAAACGTCTGCACCTTAATAAGACTAAATCCCTATTTGATCATATATTAACGCATGATAAGATTAATTAATCCTATCATGCGTTAAGTAATATTAGTATGAACTGTTAGCTTTGTTTCATGCCGAATTTTTTTAGCTATTTCAGGTATTTTTAAACGATAACTGTCATCTAATTGCGCTATTTGCTGCGTATGAGTGGCTTGACCGAGTTTATAGTACTCGAAAAATATATTAACTTTTTTAGAATAGATTTGATTAATAATTCGAACTGCATAAATCGTGTTGGTTTGCTTTTTAAATAGTTGCTGAATATCTGATACAATATCATCAATTTGTGTCATGATTTTTCAACCACCGTTCGTATGTTTTGAAACGCAATATATTTTTGATTGATATAGACACCGTTATCCGAAAATCCCATAACGACACCAGAGACGTTTGGCACCATATGCCCTTCTAAATCTTTTATATTTTGTTGCACAGTAACTTTTTTATAGTTTTCTGCAGCCGAGCGTAACATATTTTGTACCTCGCTCAATGGGATACGAGGTAATTTTTTTGTTACGGTTATACGCTGGTTATCATCTTTTTTAAGTGATGACGTGTGATCAGACAAAAAGAAGCCCTGCCACTTCATCTTGCCCCGTTCACGGTAATCATTTTTAAAATAATTATTAACGATGCGGCTGAAGTCCCTATTATTAGTCATAAGTATTCCCACCATTATGTCCGCCAACAAGTCCGGCGCGATTAATTGCCGTGCCACCTTTTTCCTTTGACATGGCTCGCATGATTGACATAGTACCAAAACGTTGTCTCAGGTCATCAACAACTTGATCTATTTTTTTATCTTGTACGACCCGTTCTGGTTGCTGAAATAAGTCCATTTGAAGGCCAAAATCTGCGATTATATCGCCGAAATCAATACCAATATGACGGATGACTTCACCATGCCAATGTTTTTCAAATAATTTTACCATAACCGTCATGAGAATTTTTGTATTATTAGTCGGTTCAATACGTTGCTGTTTTTTGACGCCATGTGCGCCCTGTTTTTTACTCTCATCAAACGAATAACCAATAAAAAGACTGACTAAGCAAACATTCTTATTATGAGCACGAATACGTGTGGCAACCTGATCTGTCATTTCGCGCACAACAATTTCGATTTCTTCTTTTTTGTAATAGTCTCGTGGTAAAACTTGTGAGTTACTATAAGATTTACTTTGTGTAGTTATTACGTCAGCCAAATTGGATCGATCAACGCCCCATGACAGCGCATAAAGTTGTTCGCCCATTAAACCCATTTTGTCACGAAATGAATAAGGATCTTGATGTGCCAAATCATACATCGAATGAATACCCATCTTTTCTAATTTATTGGCCGTTTTGGATCCAATACTCCAGACATCATGTAATTTTGTTATTGGCCATAATTTGTCTGGCACATCTTCATAATGCCAAATACCAGTTAAATTTTTCGCGTGTTTCGCTTCAATATCTAAGGCAAGTTTAGCTAATACTGGTGAATCACCAATACCTACCGTGAGATAAATACCAGTTTCTGAGCGTACCTGCTTTTGTATTTTTAATGCCACTTTTTCTGGTGTGTTACCAAAAAACGCCCAAGTATCTGTCATATCCAAAATAGATTCATCTATCGAATAAGGTAATAACATGTTGTCCGCTGTGTATTGACGATAGATATTATTAATGCGTAAATTCTCAGCAATGTACAGATTCATACGTGGCGGTACTTTTATCAAACCTGGCACATTAGGCACATCACGTTGTCGTGTCACGTTACTAATACCCAACCTTTTCTTAGCTAAGGGAGACGCGGCTAGTACAAGGCCACCATTAGTATTTTCTTGTTCTGACATGACTACCAGCAAAGACTGCAACGGGTTCATGCCAAGTTCAACACTTTCCACACTAGCGTAAAAACTCTTCGAATCAATTAAAAAAATGACACGACGTTTTTCTTCACTATAATCATATTCAGTTATTTTTGATTTAGTCATTGATATGCCTCAAAGTATTGTGTATTTGTATACTTAATTATACGAACAAACGTTCTATTTAGCAAGTCGTTGCACTCTAATTGATACAAAATTAAAAAAACGATATATCTATCAAAATAATAGATACGTCGTTTTTAACTTATAAATAATGTTATATTAGATCACTGTGACAAAAATCCAGCGCATACTGTTTTATACTTTAAACAACGTTGGTTGTACACGTTTCAAAACTTCAAGAATAACCGTTGGTGTTAACGATAAAATAATAATGATTATCCAATGTCCTAATGAAACTGCTGTTAGTCCAAACAAGACTTGTGTAACAGGCAGTAATGATACTACCAATGTGATAGCTGCTGCCAATATAGCCATATTTATTAATCCTGGATTGGCGTTGTATTTAATCGAAAATAACGATTTTTCTGAACGAATATTAAAAACATGAATAATAGACGTCATTGACAAGACAATAAATGCTAGTGTTTGCCCTACTTGTTCATTGGCTGCTAAACCACCCAAGACCACATTTTGACCAATCCAAATAGCTATTAATGTCACAATTGCAAATAGCGTAGCATTGATAGCTATTTGTCGCCCAAGTCCTTGTGCAAATAAGTTAGTTTTTTTAGGCATTGGTGGTTCATTCATGACATTTGTTAGTATCGGCTCACGGCTCAAAGCAAATCCTGGTAAACCATCAGACACTAAATTAATAAACAATAAATGTACCGGCAACAGTGGCGATCCCCATCCTAGGAGCATTGCAATTAAAATCACTATTATTTCTGATATATTCGCACTCAATAAGAAGTTAATAGTTTTTCGGATTTTGATATATACGCCACGTCCTTCTGAAATAGCGTCAACAATCGTTGCAAAATTATCATCTGTGAGAATAATATCCGATGCGTCACGCGCAACATCCGTACCTGTCTCACCCATAGAAATACCAACATTGGCTGCTTTTAATGCAGGTGCATCATTAACACCATCACCAGTCATGGCAATAGTGGCATCTTGTCGCTGCCATGATTTGATAATTCTAATTTTATCAGTTGGTGTGACACGCGCATAAACAGTATATGCTTTAATATTTTCATCAAGTTCTTGATCAGATAACTTGGCCAATTCTGAACCCGTAATTGTTTGATCACCCTCATGTAAAATACCTATTTCAGAAGCAATCGCACTGGCTGTTTCAACATGATCACCCGTGATCATAATTGTTTTAACCCCGGCGAGACGCGCTTTTTCAACAGCTAAAGCTGATTCTGGTCGTGGTGGATCAATAATACCAACCAACCCCACTAGGGTTAAGTTTTGCTCATAAAATGCCTGGGTTGGATTTTCTGGCATCACATCAAATGTTTGTTTAGCAATCGTTAAGACACGTAAAGCTTCACGACCAAAGGTCGTATTAATTTTTTCGGCCTGTGCCACATTACCCTGTTTCAACATAGGTAACAAAACATCAAATGCCCCCTTCGTAATAGCAATATAGCCACCTTCAGGACGTTTGTGAACTGTTGTCATTCGCTTCTTTGTTGAGTTAAACGGTATCTGGTCTACAAGTGGATATTTATCCAGTAACATATCACGTGGTGTATCCTCTGCGATAGCACGCACTAAGGCTACTTCAGTTGGCAAACCATCATATATAGTTTGCCCATCACTTTTTTTAATTGACACATTTGTCGAAATAGCTGCTAGTGACAAAACTTCTATGGCTTGTGCATCTAAAGGTTCATTTGTTTCACTCAAATGATTTTGTTCATTTTGCCACACTTTACGAACAGTCATTTTATTTTGTGTTAATGTCCCAGTTTTATCAGACGCAATAACATTTGTCGTTCCCAATATTTCAACAGCCGGTAACCGTCGAATAATTGCGTGTTTTTGTGCGATTCTTTGCACACCCAAAGCTAATGTCATTGTCACAATAACAGCTAACGTTTCAGGGACAACCGCAACGGCTAATGATATGGCAGTTAAGAAAATGTGTTGTAAATCCATTCCTTGAACGATACCAAGCACTAAAACAACCAATGCCGCACCAATAGCAACCCAAGAAATATTTTTGCCCAATTGAATCAACCGTCGTTGTAGTGGCGTTAATGGTGTCCCATTTTCAGCATTAAGGAGACCAGCAATTGTCCCCATCTCTGTTTGCATGCCGACGGCCGTGACAATAGCCTTACCATGACCGTTGACAATTGTCGTACCACGATATACCATCGTCACACGTTCACCTAAACTCACCTCAGCATCAGCACCAAAGGTTGCATTAGCATCCTTTTCAACAGGTAGACTTTCCCCTGTTAATGCAGATTCTTCTGCCTGCAATTCAACCGCTTCAATCAAACGGGCATCAGCTACGATTGCGCTACCATTATCAATGATTAACACATCGCCTAAAACAACATCATCTGCGTCAATAAGATCTGTCTCACCGTTTCGTAAAACTTTAACCTGTGTCCGATTTAAATTATGTAAAGCTGCCAGCGAATTTTCAGCTTTTCCTTCTTGAAAAATAGAAAGAAATGAATTAATGACAACAATGCCAATAATTAGCAAGCTTTCAAAATAGTGCCCTGTACCTTCTATGTATGTCGCCACAAATGAAATAACCGCAGCAATCAATAATATAATCGTTGCAACGTCTTTTAAACTAATTAGGATTTTGTGCCACAATGGTTCCTTCTTTTTTGTAACAAACACGTTACTGCCAGACGTTTCGCGGCTAGCACGCACCTGTTCCTCACTTAATCCTTCTTGTACATCAATGCCCTGTGATGCGATTGTTTCTTTAATACCTTTGCGGTATGCTGTCATTTAAAATTCTCCTTAAATTTCAATAATTTAGATGCAGCTACAAAATTAACGTGTTCAAAATGATGATATGCGCACAGAAAAAATATTATCAACATTTTTTTGCTGTTAATCTCAGCAACGACATCTTTAAATGATAAAAAAATGAAAAAACAGATTAATTATGGGGGTTATTTAATTAATCTGTTATATATATTGTAACATAATTAACGCAATCTATCTTTTATACCCATAAAAAAACCCTATAAATTTGAATAAAAACGCCAAATTTACAGAGTTACTTCATTTATTCGTATTCGTGCAAATTAATTTCAAGTTAAAATTTGTTAAAAAAATTGTCGATTTCTTGATACTCGATTTCAGATAAATCAACTGTCAAAGCTGCAACGTTGCTAGCTACCTGGCTAGGCGTCCTAGCACCCGGAATAACAACACTTATTTCAGGATTTTTGATATACCATGCTAAGATTATTTGTGCTATTGTTGCTTCGTGATTTTTGGCAATAATCGCCACCTCTGCCAATGCTGACATAATGATTTTGAATTGTTCACTTGTAACGTTTTTAAACTTGTGGCTATCATTAATTGTATATTTTCCTGTCAATAAACCAGATGCCAATGGAAAATAAGGGACGAATTTGATATGTTTTTCTTTTAAGTAGGGCCATAAAACACGCTCTGCCTGACGCGCAATGAGATTATAGTGATCTTCAACATAATCAACTTGCCCATTTTTATTAGCTTCTTTTACCTGCTCTACGCTAAAATTAGAAACGCCAATCGCACGGATTTTACCTGCTTGTTTTAATTCATTTAAAGCCGCCACTGCCTTATCTTTTGGTGTCTTATCATCCGGAAAATGAATATAAAAAATATCAATATAATCTGTTTGCAATCTAATTAAAGCGTCTGCCACTGCCTTTTTTAAAAAGACGGGATCATTATTTGGCACTAAATTGTTGTCTGGATCTTGCGCTGCTTTTGTCGCTATTTTGATATTTTCTCTCGGGTAATGCTTGATGACTTCTCCGATGATTTCTTCAGAACGACCTAACCCATACATATACGCCGTATCAAGCATACTAATACCAGAATCAAGCGCCTCTTTAATAACATCGTAGCCATCTTGATCATTTAAATTATCAAATAAATTATGACCGCCAACTTTGTTGGTACCAATACCTAATTTAGCTGCCTTATCGTCAATTGTCGTTCCATTACTTTGATTAATTAGCATGATATCCTCCTAGTTAGTCCCTACAATTGCCATTATATAACAAAGTGACATTTTGAGTTGGTAATTTGCTCATAATATTGTTATTATTTCGCTATGTGAATTCGTGATCTATCGTTCACACTATTTTAATTTTTCATATGACCGATTTGATCACATATGCTTAAAGTTTCCAGCAAACTCGTTGTCACATCTGCACCAATGTTACCAGATTTGGCGCCAGAACGATGTTGTGCTTGCTCTAATGTATCGGTAGTCAATACACCAAAAACAATCGGGACGTTGGTCTTTAGACTCACATTGCTAATACCATTTGTTGCAGCATGAATAACTAAATCATAATGTGATGTTTCCCCTTTAATAACTGCCCCTAATGTTATAATGCCATCAAATTGACTTGTCTGTCCAATTTTTTTCGCAATCAGTGGAATTTCAAAAGCACCTGGTACCCAAAACACACTCACATTTTCTTTTTGTACACCGTGCATTTGTAATGTTTCTTGCGCTCCTCGTAATAATTGTTCTGTAATGAGCGCGTTAAATCGACTGATAATAATTGCAATGCGCCGATCACTATGGTTTGTTAAATTTCCTGTATAAATCATTCGTAAACCTTTCCTTATAACATATGGTCGAATTTTGTTTTTTTAGTTATCATATATGCTTTATTGATATCATTTATTCCAGTTATGAGTGGCACATGTGCTGCAACTTCAATGCCATAGTCGTGTAATTTTTGTATTTTTTCCGGATTATTTGTTAACAACCGAATTTTTAGTAAGCCAGCAGCTTTCAAAACTGCTGCTGCAGTTGCGTATTTTCGTTCATCAGGTTGATGATTAAGATAAATATTTGCATCATATGTGTCATAAGCGTTTTCTTGTAACACATAACTACGTAATTTTTCATGTAAACCAATACCGCGTCCTTCTTGACGTAGATACAATAACGCGCCACCTTGTTGGCCAATCATTTGCAGTGATTGCTGTAATTGTGCACCGCAGTCACAACGTTGTGAACTAAATAGATCACCTGTTGCACATGCTGAATGTAATCTCACTAACGGTACATCAGCCACAGTGCGACGACTTCTAATTAATAAATCTGGCTCAACTTGTCCTACATTATATTCTGTGAGGTCAAAATCACCGTCGTTTGTAGGTAAGTGAACTGTTACACCCGCCTTAACAAGCTGGGCTTCTTCGTGGCGGCGATAAGTTACAATGTCTGCTATAGATAATTGGAGTAAGTGATTTTTATTGGCTAATTCGGTCAGTGCTGGTTCAAGTGCCATGTGCCCATCTTGATCTAGAATTTCAATAATAAAAGCGACCGGCGGTACCCCAGCAATTTGTGCAAGCGCTACCGCACCTTCAGTATGACCTTGCCTTGTTAAGACATCATCATCTTCAGCTACAAGCGGAAAGATATGTCCCGGCGTTTCAAAATTAAGCGATGTTGTGCTTAAATTAGCCAGTTGTTTAATTGTATTTGCTCTTTCATATGCAGAAACACCAGTTTTACTGTCTACATGATCAACACTAACAGTAAATTTTGTCCTAAATTTTTCAGAATTGTTACTTGTCATCTGTGATAAAGATAACGATTTAGCACGTTCTCGTGTCATCGGCACTGCCAAAACGCCTCTTGCGAGTGATAAAGCGTCATTAATTTTTTCGGGCGTCACAAAAGAGGCTAAACCAACTAAGTCTCCCTCATGTTCGCGATTTTGATCGTCTGTTAAAATGATTAACTCACCTTGTTTTAACGCTGTTATTGCTTGACGTACATTGTTTATCGACTCGTTAATCATTTTTTCCCCCACTAATATATTTTGCTAAAATATCAGTTTCAATATTGACAACCTGACCTATTTGGATGTTACTTAAATTAGTATGTGTCAGGGTATATGGAATTAACCCAATTGTGAAGGTATTTTGAGTCGCTTGAACAACAGTCAAACTGACGCCCAAAATAGCTATTGCCCCTTTAGAAACAATTTGATTCATTAAATTATCATCTTTTGGTTTAATGGTCAATAGCGTTGTCTCTTCAATCATCTGTTGATCAACCACTTCAGCAGTACCATCAACATGGCCCAAAACAATATGACCATTAATCCTATCTGATGCTAACATTGCTTTCTCGAGATTAACAACTTGATCTAACTGATAAGCTTTAATTATTGTGGCGTCGCATGTGGGTAACATGATATCAAATTGCGCCCAACTAGCATGACATGACACAATAGTTAAACACACACCGTCAATCATAATGCTATCACCAAGCTGACTATCACTGAAATAAGGCCCATCAGTTTTAATGCGTAAACATAATTTATTGTCAGAACGTGACTTTTTTTGTGTTATCGTACCAGTTGTTTGTGTTATTCCTGTAAACATGACGGTCTCCTATGGTTAATGTAAACTGTTTTTTTAGTATTGCCAACATATGACGTATGATCGGGCACTTGATCTAAATGCAAGCCATTAACACCATTATCAGGTAATAATTGTTCCGAGGTATACATAATAAACTGATGCCACAAATTTAATTTTAAAAATGATTTAATCATGGTTGGCCCACCTTCTACCATAATTGATTGCATATTTCTGTTTTTTAAATCCTTTAAAATGCCAGGTAATCCCGCTGTCATTAATACAGCATTCGGCTCTCTTTCAGAAAATGCTTGATTTTCTGTATAAACTAACCAACCTTGTTTGTTAATTAATTGATTGTTTATCAAACGGCCACGTCGATCAATCACCACGCGTAATGGTTGTCGATGTGTGATACTAATATATCTCACATTCAAGCTAGGTGCGTCAACAATCACCGTCTCGCTACCAACAAGAATCGCACTTTTAGACCCACGCTGTCGATGTATTTCTACGTCAGCAACTTGGTTTGTTATTTTTGTTTGCACATTTGGTGCTACAGTCACGCGTTCATTGTGAGACTGTGCTAGTTTCAATTGTACATAGGACTCATTTTGTTGAAAATAATGATGAAAGGCAGGATTTAGACGTATACTATCTTGCGTGTTTAAAATGTCTACCTGAATACCAGCCTGACGAAGCAGTGCAATCCCTTTTCCATGCGTTGTTGGATTAGGATCACTAGCACCAATCACAATGCGGGATAACTGCCACTGCTTAATTTCTTCAGCACATGAACCGACCTTACCTCTCACCGCACAAGGTTCCAAAGTAACATACATTGTTGCCCCAACAACTGAGTCTTTATCCCTTAAGTGATTAAAAGCGTCTATTTCAGCATGTGGCATGCCATATGCCTTATGAAAACCAGTAGACAAAATTTGATCATTTTTGACAATAATTGCGCCAACTCTTGGATTTTCAAATGTGTTTTCTGGTCGTGCTTTAGCAGCATATTCTGCAGCTAGTGACATTAATGTTAAATCATTCATCTTTTACCTCCTATTTTTTCAGAACAAAAAACCCCGATGTATCATAAGAATACATCGGGGGTCAAAGTATTAAGATCAATTCAAAAAGACCAGATATTGTGAGCAATACCAAGAAATTTCAAAATCTTCTCCCATCCAGACTTTAACTGTCGGTCACAGAATCTAACTGTGTCAACCACGTTAATAAAAACGCAGGTCACGGACTGAGGTAGCAAGCTACCATCACCGTCGGTCGGGAATTACACCCTGCCCCGAAGATTAATTATTTAACAAGTTAAGACTAACATTTTAAAAATATCCTGTCAATAAAAAACATGTCTTTTGACAACATGAAGCGACCCCCTGAATTATATTTTTCTAATTCAGGGGGTCGCTTCAACATGTATTTTTAAACTTGCAATCATTGGCTGTTAAATTTTTGAATTCTGAAAAAATCAAGTAGAAATGTCAAAATTGGTAATCCTACCACCAATCCCCAAACGCCAAATATCTTTTCCATAATAATCAAGTTCAGTAAAATAACTAATACCGGCATGTGCGTGCGTTGCGACATAAAGTGTGGATGTAAGAAATAGGATTCAAGAAAATGAACACATGCGACAGCTATTAATATAATCAAGACTGTATGCCAATTTCCGATGATAAATGCAGTAATTGTCAATGGCACCAATGAAATAATGACACCAAAAACTGGAATCAAGCCCAAAATAAATATCAAAATTGTAAAACCTAGTAGGTATGGAAACTTTAAAAAGGCTAGGACAGCTACCATTACTGCTGTATTGATCACACCAATCATGAGTTGTACTTCGAACAATCTACCTAATATAACAATAAAGCGATGAATAATAATATAAAATTCACCAAAAAATTTGTTATATGGACTATGTAAGAAGTGCATTGACCAGGATTTTAACTGTGGATAGGTCATGCTAAATATGAAACTAAATAGCAACGCTAAAACGAGCTCATATAACACATGACCCACTTGATTTAAATGTGTAATCCCCTTTGAAATAAGCTGATCAGTATTTAAGACATTCGTATATTGATGTACGTTTTTGTATATCTCTCTTAGGAAACTATTGGTATGCCAGCTAGTGTCCGTTGCCAGTACCACCATACTTCTCACTTGATGGATCACCGTTGCCGCACCATGATTAATGGCTAATACGATCAAAGTTATTGCCAAAATATAAACGATTGCAATCGACAATGCACGTGATGTTTTTAAAATTGCGGACACCCGTTTGCCAGCATTAATTGCTAAATATGAAAAAATAATTGTGAGTAGTAATAATGACATAAATTGTTTCAAAAAAACAATCAATACAATAATAACTGCTAACACAAAATAACGATACAGCTGACTCTGACGCCAAGACATAAATGAATTCATTGTACGCCCCCCTCTATATCATTTATTATATACGAAATGGCAAAGATAAGTCAGACAATATAAAAACGTTTCAGACATTAACTATCCAAAACGTTTTTAGGGCCGTCATTTCTACCTATTTTAACACTTTTTTGATATCGTCAATCATATCATTTGGACTCGTTTTTGGTGCAAAACGTTTCACTACTTGCCCCTCACGATTAACCAAAAACTTAGTGAAATTCCACTTAATCGTACTTCCTAATGGACTCGTAGCACTTTTTTTCAAATACTTGAACAAAGGATCTGTATTTTTACCATTAACTGCAATTAATTGATGCATTGGAAATGTCACACCATAAGACAGACGACAAGCTTCTGCGGCATCATGACTAGAATCTAATTCTTGTTTAAACTGGTTTGATGGGAATCCAAGTATCATCAATCCGTCATCTTTATATTGTTGATAAATGGCTTCAAGATCCGAAAATTGTGGGGCAAAACCACACTTAGTCGCCGTATTAACGATAACGATTGGGTGCCCCCGTAGTTCATCAAGTGAATAAGTCTCCCCATTCTCCTTCATGACAGTAAATTGATAGATATTATCAGACATTAGTTTTCCTTTCTACGAACTTGGTCAATCCGTATTGTTATTAATAAGACAAAAGCAGCCTTTCAAATAAAAAGTGGCTGCTTATATTATTATTCACTTAAATCAACTATAATTTTTGCTTGAGACTTATCATGTGTTAATGATTCAAAACCATCTGATACAATATTATCCAATTTAATCATATCAGTAATCACAGGAGCTACATCAATTTGACCGCTACTTACAAGGTCAACAGTCTGTTGGAAAGTTTCTTTTGAGTAAGCTATAGTCGTTGTTAGTTTAACACCAGCATTCATTAATTGCATGGGATTAAATGTAATCGGGCGCGCAAATATTGATACAATGACCATGGTCCCCCGTGGTCGTGTTGCATCAATTGCTTGTTCAAATGTGGGCTGGACACCAGCTACTTCAAATGAGACATCAGCACCACCAGGAATAATATTTTTGATGGCAGCGACTGTATCATCTACTTGACTTGGGTTCACAATGTCAGTTGCGCCCATTTCAAGTGCCTTATTGAGACGTACTTCAGACAAATCAACAGCAACAATCTTAGTCGCACCAGCTGCCTTTGCAGCTGCAGCAACCAACACACCAATAGGACCAGCACCAAATATAACAACTTTTTCACCAAAACGCAGACCGCCTTCTTTAACGGCTTGAACTGCAACTGCTGTAGGTTCAATCGTGGCTGCTAATTTCATTGAAAAGTCTTCAGGCAAATGATATAAGTTATCCTCAGGTACATTTACGTGTGACGTGAAACCGCCATCTGTACTCAAGCCGATAAAGCTGTAGCCGTCGTAGACATCCACATCATCTGGCACATGTCCCTTCGTTATCGTTGGATTAATTGATACATGGTCTCCAACTTTATAATGCGTCACATCAGCACCAATTTTTTCAATGATCCCTGAGAATTCATGGCCCATCGTTAATGGTGCTTGTCCACCTGTTAATTCATCTTGTTTATCAACAGGAATAAACACTGGCCCCTCAAGATATTCATGTAAATCGCTACCACAGATGCCTGCGTACGCAACACGTACAACCACTTCATTTGATTTAGTTGGTTTCAATGTCACGTCTTCAACGCGAACATCTTTCACGCCATGCCATACAGCTGCCTTCATTATAATTCTCCTTTGCTTTAACTAGTAATTTTTCAACAATAATAACTACTTAGTTGGTTTCATTATAGCACTGTGAGATGAAAGTGATCGTCTAAATGACTTTATTTTTACAACAAAAAAACTACAGGATACGAATTAAACGCATCACACTGTAGTTAGTATGCCATGAAATTATTGAGAGTGACTAATGACCTAAAGTCCAGCCACCGTCAATTGGTACAACGACACCATTGATATAATCTGCCTGTGGGCTTGTTAAATATAGCGTTAAATCAGCGACTTCTTGTGCACTGGCCCAACGTTTTGCCGGTGTTTGAGAGGCAACTTTTTTGGCCATTTTCCCATCACCAACAAAATCTGCCGCATTCATCGGTGTATTAATCGCACCAGGCGCAATGGCATTCGTATGTAGTCCTTGGGCCGTATAATCATATGCCAATTGTTTCGTGTAACCAATAATAGCATGTTTGCTTGCAGTGTAGGCTGCACCACCGCCACCAGCTGAAAAACCAGCAATTGAGGCCATATTAATAATATGACCATAACCACGTGCCAACATACTTGGCAACACAGCATTACTTAAGATAAACATCGGTGTGAGATTCGTGTTCAACACTGATTGCCAGTCAGATAATGAAGTGTCTAATGATGGTTGATAATGATCTAAAATGCCAGCCGTATTCAATAACACATCAAAATCAACCGTCTCTATTATGTTTTTAATCAATGTTTGCAAGAGATCGTGTTCACTTAAGTCAATTTGAAAAGACTGGAGTCGCGGATGTTGTAGTGGAATTTTTTGATAATCCAATGCATAAATATGCGCACCAGCAGCCAAATATGTGGTTAATTGCGAAAAACCGATTCCTGACGCGGCACCGGTTAATAAAATATTTTTATTTGTATAGTCTTGTTCAATCATTATTTACTTAAATCAATAACCTTACTTAATGCATATATGACAACGCCACCGACAATTAATGAGGCAACTTCACCTGGTATCACACTAAAGTAATATGCCAGCCATTGGGCAATGATCCCACCATTTGAACCCGATGGAAAAGCACCATGAGCACCAATGTTAAAAGCAAAGGTAAATTCTGCAGCTAAAATCGCCATGCCTATTGTAGAAACCACAACTGAACTGATGATAATTTTGGCAATGCTACTTTTAACATGACGTGTCAAAAAATATGTTATACCAGTCATAATAACAGTGCCCATTGTACCAAAAACCCAATCAATCCAACCAAGTGGCGACACCAAGTTGGCAATAAATACGCCTAATCCTAATGCAATAATATAACGTTTATTCCAGGCTGCTAGATGATTTAACCCTTCAGACGCGCGTAATTGTACCGGTCCAAATGCAAATGGTTGAATCACAAATGTGATTACAGCATAAACAGCTGCAATGACTGCAATCATGGTTATATTTTGTGTTTGACTAATGGGGGTGTTAGATTTAGCTAGATTTCTTTGCATACTAAAAATCTCCTAGTTTTTTATAAGCGGGATGGTTGATGAACCGCTAATAATTAGCTTACCATAGGCCCACAAAAAAAGCCACATGTCCTGTGGCTTTAAAAAATTAGCGTGTTAATTGTTCCCATCATCCATAAAATCTTTCAATTGCTTAGAACGACTAGGATGGCGTAACTTACGCAAAGCTTTGGCCTCGATTTGGCGTATACGTTCCCTTGTAACACCGAATACACGACCTACCTCTTCCAATGTGCGGGTGCGACCATCCTCTAATCCAAAACGTAAACGCAAAACATTTTCTTCACGATCAGTTAAAGTCTCTAGCACAGATTCAAGTTGTTCACGTAACATTTCATACGCCGCTGAATCAGCTGGTGACACTGCTTCATTGTCCTCAATGAAGTCACCTAAATGTGAGTCATCTTCTTCGCCAATAGGCGTTTCAAGTGACACAGGTTCTTGCGCAATTTTTAATATTTCACGGACTTTATCAGGTGTCAGATCCATTTCAGCCCCAATTTCTTCAGGTAAGGGTTCACGACCCAAATCCTGAAGCAACTGACGTTGAATACGAATTAATTTATTAATTGTTTCAACCATATGAACAGGAATTCGAATCGTACGGGCCTGATCAGCAATAGCACGTGTAATTGCTTGACGGATCCACCATGTAGCATAGGTTGAAAATTTAAATCCCTTAGTATAATCGAATTTATCAACGGCTTTCATCAAGCCCATATTACCTTCTTGAATCAAATCCAAAAACTGCATACCACGGCCAACATACCGCTTGGCAATAGAAACCACCAAACGCAAATTAGCTTCTGCTAATTCTTGTTTCGCTTCAACATCACCATCTTCAATACGTTTAGCAATGTTAATTTCTTCGTCGCCCTTCAATAAATTAACACGACCAATTTCTTTAAGATACATGCGAACAGGGTCATTTATTTTAATGCCAGCAGGCGTCTCTTGTGCTTGATCTAACTCTTCTTTTGACGGCTTATTTTGTTTTGCCTTCAATACTTCTGGCGCTGGTTCGCCCTTTTCATCAACAATTGCTACACCAGCATCTTCTACCTTTTCCATTAACCGTTCGATATTTTCACCGTCCAAGTTAAATGGTTCTGCTAGTCGTTTTGCCAAATCTGCATAAGTAATCGCCTTCGCAGCTTTGTACTCCGCAATCAACGCCTTAACAGCTTTATCATATTCAGGATTTTTGATAATACCTGACTTTTTTGCCACTTTAGGTTTCGATGCTTTACCGGCAGCAGCAGCTTCTTCTGGTGTTTTTCCTTGTGCTAACGCTAAAAGTTCAGCCTTTTTCGCACGGCTATTATATGAAATATGTTGTTCATCTAGGTAATCCTTGATGTCTGAAATTTTACTTGAAGCTAATATAGTTGCCATTGATTATTTCTCCTAGCATAAGGGCATTTCAAAGGGGGTATAAAAATGCGCCTTTAGTTATATTTATAGTTGTGATTGTTTCTTTTTGATATTAATTAATTCTGTCATCAGCTGTAACAGTTTTGCATCATCATGCTGTTGTTTAGCTGCATCAATTAACTGCTGCAGTTGACGAATTCTTGCATCAACAGGTGCGTCATACATAATCATACGAAGATAATCATTAATAGCTTCTTTTTCAATTGCAAGCTCGCCATAAGCGCGCTCAATTGCCATAATTTTTTGATTTAGTTCTGGTTTTTGGATAAAATCCATGTATTGCGCCAAATCAAAATTTCCAGGATGCTGTGCCTGATAAATGTTTGTCAACATCATCAATAATTGATAATCTGAATGTACAAATGCAAAACCTGTCGTTTCTTTTACTTGTAACATAACCTGTGGTGATTTAATCATCGCCATAATTAGCGCTCTTTCAGCTTGCTCAACCTGTGTAATATTTTGATTAACGTTTGTTTGTCCTAAGCCACTATCATAATCTGACCCAGACACTGGCGGTTCAATCAGTGTACTATACGTTGGTTGGGAATAACTTGATTTGCTTGCCTTTTGGTCGATGCTTTGTTGTAATTGCGCTTGTAACGCTTGCTTAGAAGTACCAAATTCGTTGGCAATGCGCATCAATTGAATGTCCTGTTCAACAGGCGATGCTACTTTCAATATTTGCATCACTTCTTGCAAAAAAGCCAGATATTGGACTTGATTGCTTAAATTTTTGCCCACACGTGCGGTATTTACCAAAAACTCTACTGGTGTTTGAATATTCTGCTCTAATGCTTGCTTTAACGCTAGTAAACCTAACTGAATGCGCACCTCATCAGGGTCAAGATTATCTGGTAAATGTATGACACCAATATCAACATTTTGTGCATATTCATGAATCAAATCAATCGAACGGCGTGCAGCATTTTGTCCTGCTACATCACCATCATATACTAGCAAAATGCGTTGCGCTACACGTGCTAATTGTTTCACATGTTCACGTGTCAGCGCTGTTCCCATGGTCGCTACACCAATTGGATTTTCAGCCATATCTGCAGCAATAACATCCATAAATCCTTCGAAAATCATAACGGTGTTTGTTTGACGAATTTGATTCTTAGCGCGATCAAAATTATATAAAATTTTTCCTTTCGTAAAGAAAGGACTTTCTGGGCTGTTCATGTACTTAATACTATTATTAGCGTTGCGTGCGCGACCAGAAAAGCCAATAACTTGACCACGTTCAGTCTTAATTGGCCAAACAATACGGTCTGAAAAACGATCTCGCAACTCACCTTGATCATTCGAAATAAACAGCTCAGACGCCTGCAATACTTCTCGGGAAATATTTTGATCGTGCGCGTAACTCAATAAAGCATTATCTTCTGGAACAAACCCAATGCCAAAATTTTTGATAATATCATCAGTTAATTGACGTTTATCATGGAGGTAAGCCAGTGCTTGCTCACCAGAAGTTGTATTCAACAAGATGTGCTGATACAGCCGTTGCGCTGCCGTATGTAGTTGATAAATAGCTTGTGTTGTGCCATCAACTTGTCGTGTCACACCAGCAGAAATACTGCTATCAACGTGCATTTCCACACTTTCAGCTAACGACAAGATTGCCTCAGGATAACTCAGGCCTTCTTTTTCCATTAAAAATGAGAAAACAGAACCCGATCGACCACACGAAAAGCAATTAAACACTTGTTTGTTTTCTTCAACAAACAACGACGGGTGTCGATCGTCATGAAATGGACAAGAACCGTTCCATTGACGACCACGCTTGACAAGATCAGTGTATTGACCGATCACATCAACAATATTCACTTTTTGACGTACTTCCGCAATAAATGTTTCTGGAATTCGATTTGCCATAGACCACCTTGCAACAATAAATGTCGCAAACAAGCGTCTGCGACATTTAAATTGAACTATATTAAATTATACGTTGCACGTCGTAATTTGTCAATCCCCATAATGCTACCTAACACACTGTTATATCAACATTCTTTTTTTTCAACAACCAGATTATGTTAACTTGAAATAAAACGTCGACATGTGTTTTTTTCTTTTTTAGGCGTGTTTCTATCCAATTATGAATGATATGATAGCATCGTTTTATTTTCGTTGTTTCTCAAAATTTTTGATCGAAAATCATTATTAGCATTATGACACATTTAATCATTTTTATGCCTTATTTAGCATTATTAATTAATTCTCTAACCATAATTGCAAGGCATTGAAGTTTGAATTGGTAACGATAAATCTTGGTATACCTTTTTTTATGTTTGCTAAGTCATTTGTAATAATCCCGGGTTCTAACAAAAAAATACCTTGCATGCCATGCCCAGCCATATAATGAGTTAAACTCTTATTTTTACTACCATAAGGATACGCAAACACAGTTGGTTTAACCTGCATTTTTTTTTGTAGCGTTTGATACGATTTTTTATAATCAGCAATCATTCGCTGCTTTGAAATGTGACTAGTTGATAGAATAGGCTGATTATTTTCTTGATAATGTAATTTGTGGGTATGCAAACCAACATCAACCAATGGATTTTTTGCCAGCTGGTTCAATTGCTGCCAAGATGCCATCTGTTCCCCATCCATATTTTGACCAACCTTGCCTGTAATCACAAACATAGTGTACGGTATTTTTTTATCATTCATAACTGGTGCCACGTTACGTGGTAATGTTGTATCAATATCATCAAATGTTACGACAACGTGTTTTCCCTTAATGTCATTGTCTTGTACTTTTTTAAGAAACGTCGTCATCGACCATACGCTGCTGTTTTTTTTCAACCATGCCATCTGTTTGACAAATTCTGGTTCATTCACATTATATTCATGTAATTGTGGATTTTGTGATACCTTTTGTGCGACTGACGTCGTGACACTATTTTTAAGAATACGATGATAAGCTAGAATAATGACACCATCAGTAACGGCTTTATTATTGGCTGCAAAATCCTTATACGTATAATCCACATGCTGTCTTTGCCTTTTTTGAAATCCTATTTGCTCGCATGATAACCAGATTAGTGCCACAAAACAGGTCATCATCAAAAAAATAATAAAAATTAATATTTTCCGTTGTTTTTTAAGCATGGTCTGTCCTTTTTTTGGCAAGTACGCCCATCAGTGTTGGCAAAATGATTAAAGTCACACAAATCATAAGCACATGTATCCCCTGATTCATGCCCGCCATATTTACACCTAAAAGCAATTGCAAAACAACGATGCCATCGGAATAAATACGGCATTGCGTTGCTAAACACAATAACATAATCCCTATAATCAGTCCCCAAGAAAATAATGTTGCGAGACATGAAAAAAAATCTCCTAGTGCGTTTTTTCGTCTAATAATGTTGTACATTTTAAAATTACCTGCCTCTATCCGGACTAGTCCATTTACCATTTGAATTTTTACTAAATATCACAACAAATTGAGAAATAATTGCTGTCATCAATGCTGTTGACCAATAAAAAATGCTATAGAATGGTAATTCAAATAAATCACGCTTACTTAAATGAGATTGTTTTTCGTCTTGGCGTATGCCTTGTATAAACATGATTATAAATAATAAGACGTACAAAAAAATAATAACACCTGGTAACGAAAAAGTTCTTGTAGCAAAGGAAGTGATTATAAATGACGTCATAGTCATCACATAAAACCAGGCCCAAATATGACTAAAACACATATCAAGTAATAATAATGTTTGAGCAGAAAATCCTTGTTTCCACGACCAACTGATGTTTTTCAATAGCACCTCTAATCCACCGACAGACCAACGTATTCTCTGTTTGAAGAAGCCTTTCAATGTTTCAGGCACTAGTATATAAACCAATGCTTTAGGATTATAATGCACGTGCCAATTATTTTTCTTAAGTCGCCAAGTAATATCAATGTCCTCGGTTATTGCCGCACTATCAAAGCCCCCAACGTCACGTAAAGCATCCGTTCGATATAGAGAAATGACGCCAGCAACTGTCATAATGCCGCCATACAAACTATCCTGAGCTCTTTTAATTCGGTCTATGATGACGACATATTCTAGTGCTTGTAATCGACCTAACAACGTTGTGCGATTACGAACGATTGGTTTACCAGTAACAGCACCAATATGGTCATTGGTAACCCTTGCTAACAACTGTTGAATACTATCCGGCGCCAAAGTCGCATCAGCGTCAGTTGCCAAAACAAAATCAGCATGAATGACTTTAATCGCTTCATTCAAGGCTGCCGCTTTTCCCAAATTTTTGGGTAGCTGTATGAGTCGCATTTTAATAGTCGGATGCGCTGTCATCCAACGCATAACGATAGTGACTGATTCATCTTCACTTTTATCATCAACAATGACAACATCAAAATTTTCATATGTCAAACAACTCAGAGAATTTAATGCCATACTAATCGTGTATTCTTCATTAAACATGGCTAATAAAACTGTCACTTTCACTTGAGAATCATCTTTTATCATAGCGCGATTAGTCATCAGTCCTGAAACCCATGATCCCATGATCCAGACTATAGTCATAATTATCGGATAATATGCTGTATAAAGTTGAACGACATTAAAAAAGGAAACCATTAAACCCTCCTACTGGATCTAGAAAATTTTTTTATAATATATGCGACAATAATAGCAAGTATTGTGGCTATTAGAAACGACAACGTGACCACGAGTGGTCCAAAAAGAAGACGGTGTTGCACATCTGGCACAAGTATTTTAAACTGATTATAAATGATGCTGTCGCTAAGATCTGAAAAAAGATATATGGTCAATGTCATACTTGAAATTTTAGTTAAAAGTCGATAATTACCGACTGTCTTCTTTTTAAACGGTAGTCGTAGTAATAGGACAAAAATTAGAATAGCCATTATCATCGGCTGATAACCCATATAATCATTTTCATTTGTCCAGGCGAATATTTTGTGATAGTTAGCCAATAATGTCAATGCTGATAAGACTAAGAATGTCATAGCAGAAGACAGCCATACAAATCGTGTGCTTAATTTTTGATATTTTTCAGGATACGTTTTTAAATATAATCCTATGTAGTAATAACCGACAGGATATGCGCCAGTCCACCAATCAGATATAATTTTCCCACCTGAATTAAATAGAGAGGGTAAAAATAAAAGTATGACGGCAACCGATACAATATAGTTGTGATATTGCGGTTCTGACAGGTTATGCCACGCAGCATTTAAAATTGGTATGATAAGATATAATCCAATGTACATTTCAACGTACCATGAATAACTGTTCGTTGAAAAATCGAGTAACCCATATAAAGCATCCTTAAACGACATGATATGGTTTAAAAATATGATTTGTCCTAACCAATCGATTAATGATACGACAACATACACAATTAATATTTTAAACAAGCGGGCAACGTATTCTGAACTCAGTTTTTTTTCACCCATTAAATAACCTGTTGTCATAATAAACAATGGCACCGCCGTAATAAAAGTTAAACGTAGTAGTGTATATAAACATGCTAACCATGAATCAATTTGAATGTCATAAAAACCTGAATTTAATAAAAAATGAACAGCCACAACGGAAAAAACAGCAAATACCTTAATGCAATCAATTTGATAATAACGCATCACCTTAAAACTCCTTTAAAAATAGTCTGGTGCGTGGCGCTTACAGGCCGTGCACCAGACCATCTTACCTGCAAATACTGTATATAATTTTTTCTGTTTTTCTAAAAAATATAAAAACAGAAAAAAATAATTGTTTGACACTTTCAATAGCACTGAATTAAAAAAACGCAATCAGGAATTTATCCTGACTGCGTCATATGAAAAATCTGACTATGTCATCTATTTGTAAATGTCGTAAATGCTGATAATGTGACTAAAACACGCGTAAAATCAGTTATATTGCTATCTATAGGACTGGGTTGTGTGCTTTTCAAAGCAATATTCTTCTGAAATACAACGTCATCACCATCCCTCTTATTCGAATAAAACGTTTGAGCAACACAATGTTGCATGCGTGATGACGTGTCATGATTCAAATAAACCAAATCAGTTGTAGGAACCTTGTTATTATTTGGCCTGTCAACAGTCTTCTGAGAATCATTTTTCACTTCTTTTGCGTCACTTTTTACGTGATCCTGTGCCATCGATGGGCCGTTGCTTGCTTTTAAACTGTCTTTTTTATGCGATACGCTGGCTTTGGCCTTCGCAGATTGTATATGATCATGAGTTATCTTTGGTGCTTCTTTCACTGTTACTATTGGTTTTTTAACTAAAGTGATTTCAAAATACCAAATAGGGGTATTATTTTTAGGGATTAGAAATTCTCCCAACCATTCGGAGTGGCTAACTTGATAATCTTTCAAAACTTTGAGAACTAAATTAGGTGAATAACTTATTTTTTCATCACTACTGCCAGATAAAATATCCTTTCTCAACACATTATTATGATACTTGTATGTTATAACAACATCATGCTTTATCGGTTTATAGTAATAATCGACAGCTTCATTTGTTTCAGAAATAAGACCAACACTATTTTTAGGGGTACTAATGACCTGATATCCTGGTATATCTTTTGGTTGGCTAACATATTGCGCATTAATATTTCCAGAAACTTCGGTTGAAGGACTTAGTTTGTTCTTTTTTTCATCAAAATAATTAATAGTTACTTTTGATGTAAAAGGATGAAAATCAGTTTGACGAACAATGACTTGCTGCAAATTATGATTATGTCCCGTTGCTGCTGAAATAACAAGTACCATTGGTTGGTCAAATGCTTGTGTTCGGTTCAATTGATATTGCCAATTCTGGTTATCATATATCACGTTTACCAAATCAGTATTTTTATCATACGCAAAAGTTAAGGGTTGAAAAACATGCGCTTTAGGCACCGTAATTTTTGTTGCTTCTTGGCCAAGCGTTTTAATCACGCCATTTTCAGACGACTCAAAAAAAGCCCCAAACGCTTCCCCATCACCTTGTGCCTGTCCAAATTGGCCAGGATCGGCATCAAATTTGCCTATCTCACCATATCTATTGAAATAAGTGTCAACTTTAAATCCGAATACATTGGGTATACCACCAAGCGCCAACGCACCACCATCTGCTTTTGTAATCTCACTAATTTTTTTTAGTGGCACAAAACTAATCGCAATGCCGTCCCCGCCACCTATCTGTTGCTTTTTATTGCCAATGTTGACCAATAAATCCAAGGCGATACTTTTTGAAAAATCGATAGGCGTGTTCAGAAATGCTGTGCCAGACTGATGATTTTTATCATCAGTCAAAGTAAAAGTATTGTTTTGTAATCTAGCAGAACCATTAAGTTCAAAATGATCAAGATCATTATTACCATTGCTTTGATTGTTAAGTATACAACTTTCAGCTTTAATATTTTGACAATTAAATAGGCTAGATGCTGGGGAGAAAAGCATCGCAATAGTCGTTGCGTAGATTAAATTTTTCTTTTTAAAATATTTTTTTGCCATTTTGTTTTATGCTAATAATTAATTCGCCTAATGCTTTCCAGTCACTTATAATTGGTGGCTTTTTCCATATAACTTGCTCACCTGTCACATCATCATTTATTGTATCTGACAAATATATATCAGCGTTTTTAGCATTCTTAATAAAAGAAACACTCGCATGATTAATATGATTTTTGAGCATCGAGCTTATCATTTCATTGGTTAATTCTGTTGCAGAAAAACTAACATTTATTTTTACGGCATCAACTTTGGCAATTGTAATTTCTTCATACATGATACTAATAATGTTAAAAAGGTAGAAATTGAGATATTTACTAGGAATCAATTCACCATTCTTATTTATTTGTTCAACAAGCGTTTCCGAAAAATACACAACTGACGGAAATATATCCCTAAAGTATGAAATTGCTACTTGCCCCTCTAAAGAAAATACCCACTGGCTTTTCATACTAAAACGTTGTGTGTAGCGTGCAATGTTCATGCTGAGTTCTTCAATTGTTTCAACATCAAAAGTAGTAAAAAAAGATGAAACTAATGGATAAATTATTTTATGAATTTGATTCATATCTTTTTGATTTGCATATGAATAATGATCACTTTTATTTAAAAAGTCAAAGGAATCAAGCATGTTTAGTAAGACAATGAGATAATTCGATTCTGAATTGCCAATCAACGATAGGATTGTCTTAGGAAGACACTGTGTTGTTTGGATTGATAATTTTGTTTGGTTCTTCATGTTATCAAACAAAGTATCCCCATTATTAATGATTTCAGACACACAAATTTCTATTAATAGTTTTTCATGCTGATATCGACGTTTATCTATCAATTTTTTTTCGATTAAAAATTTAAAAATTTCGTCGCTAACCCGATGCACAAGCCTACTAAATTCTGGCACTGAGTCAAAGTATGTAAAACTTGCATATACGAATTGTATATAAGTAAAACTACTATCATCTTCAACCAAACTAATTAATTGATTTCTTTGAGCAAAAAAATAGGATGCACTCCAACCATATTCTGCTTGCATCACAGTGTACTTTGGAAAATCACCTATTATAATTCTTTGTTCTAAGATAATTTTTAAGGGAGATAGTGAGAAATAATACTTCGCAATTTTGTAAAGGTGATAACGTGTCATACGGTATTGTTGATACACCATACCTTTTTCAATAAACAACCATTCAAAACATAATTGATTGCGGAGATCAACATTTAAAGAATCTATGGTTTCTTTCAGCATGTAATCAGATATTGAAAATTCGATTTCTAAATGCCGCATGTCATATGAATTAAAATCATTTTCTAAAATATAATTAATTAACTCGATTTTCAACGCATCATTTTTATTCAGAAATAAATTCAAATTTTGCATACTTGTCTCTCTTATATTTAATTTGCTAACCTCATCGATTTTAACATACATCAACAAAATCAAACATTAATATATAGTGACTATTTTTTCGCTATCAAGTAAATATATGCGATAAAATGTCAGTTATATGTCAATCCTTTATCTCGAAAATATATAAAATTAAAAATAATGCATCATGTCGATTAGAGAAACGTATGTCACATAACTAATATTGCTCATCAATTTTGTTTTTTTGCTGTTCTCGCAGTCGTTTGGCAACGCGTCGATAAGACGGAATCATGACAATTAGTGAACCACTCCATGCCAGTACATTGGCCAAGCTAGCACCAAAAAAGCCAAATGGACCGACCAAAGTAATTGCAGCCACCGTACGCATTAACAATTCAGCAATACCTGCAAAAGTTGGTGTTTTGGAATCATTTAGTCCTTGCAACACGTACCGAATAATGAATAACGCTGATAAAATATAATAAAAAGCACCATTAGCCCAGAAATATTGTTGCGCTAAATCAAGCACACGATGCTGATCTGATCCCACAAACAACATGACCGCAAAATCACCAAAGGCGATTTCTAAAATTCCCATGAACAGGCCAAATCCCATGCTCATGATTAGCGCCTGTTTCACCCCAACAAGAATGCGTTCATATTGTTGGGCACCATAATTTTGGGCAGCAAACGTTGCCATTGTAATCCCAAATGACATTAATGGTAGCGTGGCAACTTGATCAATACGTTGCGCAGCCGTCGTTGCGGCCACTGCATCTGTCCCTAATGTGTTAAGCGCGCCTTGCAAAACTAACGCGCCAATAGCAATTATTGAGCTTTGAAAGCCCATGGGCAATCCAGCACGCAAGTGAATTCTAATATCTGCCGCATCCCATTTCAAATCAGAACGGTTCACTTGCAATAAAGGGGAAAACCGATAAATATGCCAAAAACTCAATATACTTGATACAAGCTGTGCGATAACGGTTGCAATAGCAGCACCAGCAACGCCATAATTCAGCCCGATAATAAACCATAATTCAAGTAGAATGTTCACGATCATACCAACAATAAGGTAGACTAATGGCGATCGCGAATCTCCGATGGCGCGCAGCGAATTAGCTGTGACATTATACCCCATGGTGGCAAAAAGTCCTGCTAAGATAATAGCAATAAAAATAAACGCTTGATCAAAAATTTCCGCAGGTGTCTGCATAATTTTCAATAATGGATAAACCGCTAGTAAACTAAGAATCGTGACAACAATTGTTGTTAATGTTGATACAATTAACGTTGAGGCCATACTTTTACGCACGCCAGCAATATCACGAGCACCATAACGTTGTGCCGTAATGATAGATAAACCAGCCGTAAAACCTTGCACAAAGCCCAAAATTAAAAACATAATGGAACCAGTTGCACCAACAGCCGCCAAAGATTTAACCCCTAATGTTTGTCCAACAATAACGGTATCAGAAAAATTATAAAGTTGCTGAAATAGATTACCAACAACCAACGGTATGGTAAAAAATAAAATTTGCTTAGCTGGTGAACCTTGAGTTAAGTCTCGCATAATTAATCACATCTCCAAAATAAGTCGTCATAAACTAAATACTTATTTTACCGGAATAACATCTATTTGACTAGTACTTGGCTTAATTTTTTATTAAACCACCGTTATTAAATCATTTTTTGTTTTAGTCGTTTAACATCAAAAAACTTCAGTTTTCCTTGATGGCATGTCAACTGAAGTTTTTTTTACTTATAAATAGAATTAATTAGATGTGGTATTTTTTGCTATTTTTTCATACCGTTGAATGACTTGCGTGACATTTTTCTTACCAGTATAAATTGCATACCCCACAATCACTATAACTAATATACTAATCACGCATAACGCTATTCCGATACCCAAAAACCAAATGCTTTGATTTCTGAAAAAATAAATTAACAACACACCAATACCCGCTAATAATGAAAAAAGCGATTGCCAATGCTGCAAATTACGAAGCATACGCTCTTGAAATAATATTTCGTTTTGGTAGCCTTTTTCTATATTTTCAGTATTTATTGTCATTGTCCTCTCCTCACGCATGATTAACTAGTATGTCAATCCTGGATTAAAGAAGCCGACTAATACACCGATGAATGCGACAACCACCAAAATTAGCATGACTTTGATAGGAGAAATATTTTTTTTAGCCATTAACCACCAGCAAAGCACTATGAACAACGCTGTCAGCAAGCCTGGATAAACTGAATCCAGTTGGTTTTGTAACACTAAGTAAGATTTACCAGACCCATTTGTTAGCCTAAACGACGTTTTCACCGTTACCCAGGTTGCAGCAACGCCACCAACAACCATACCGCCAACTGTCGCAATCGCTTTTCTAATTGCTTTTCCCTGTGCACCGATCAAAATACCAACCGCTTTATCACCTAATTCATAGCCTTTGAAATAAGCAAATCGCATACCGAAGTAGCCGAGTAAATTCCAGACAATAATATAAAATATAGCCCCTAATGGTGAACCACCTGACGACATGCCAAGTGCAATACCTAAGATAACCGGAATTAATGTACCCACAACAAGTGAATCACCAATACCTGCAATTGGTCCCATAAGTCCAGCACGCAACCCATTGATCGTGGTATCGTCAACTTCGCCCACACCAATTCCTTGACTCGCTCGTGCCTCTTCCAAACTAGCAGTAACACCAACAATGACAGTCCCCAGTTGCGGTTCTGTATTGAAAAAAGCCGTATAGGTCTTCATTGCCTTTTCTTGATCTTCTTTACTATCATATAGTTCCTCAACGATGGGCAACATAGATGTTAAATAGCCAAATGTCTGCATATGTTCTTGTGAGAACACTGTCAAATGGCCATAAAACCAGTGATGAAAAGATTTATTTAGGGTCTTACGAGAAAGTGTCTTTTTTTCTGTATTTGCCATTTTAAATATCCTCCTCTTCCTCATCGTCAGTTATTGTGCCATTTGAACCATTCGGTATTGGCTGTCGATTGGTACTAATTGCCATATCCAACTTGTAAAAAATCATTGCAAAAATAAGTGATATGACAGTGACTGAAACTAAGTTTAATTTTAGTGAAGCCGCAAATGTAAATCCAACAAAGAACGGTATAAAATCAATTGGGCCTTCAACGATTTGCTTCAACAAAATGGCAATACCAACACAGGGTAGTAAGGCACCCACAGTAAATAATGTTTTCATTGGTAACCCATCCATAGGCAGCGCTGTCCTAAGTGCATGAACAGCACTCGAACCAAAATGCGTCATTAAGACTGTTGGAATAAAAGAGAAGAACAAATGCGAAATCCAAGGATAACCCCAATCAACTGCGTACAATTTTTTAAAATCACCTTTTTCAACCGCACGCCAACCTATATGTTGCCAAACCAAATTCATCGTTGCAGTACCATAGAACAATACTGTCCCAACAGTGCCAACCAATGTCCCCATTGACTTGGCTAAATCTGCGGCATTAGCAGATGTTGCCGCTAAACCTTGCGAGTGAATAGCCACCATAGCAAGCGGTATCCCAATATATGATACCGCGCGCAAGTCGGCTGAAACCGTACCACCTGGCGTTACTAATGCAATGTATACTAACTGCATGGCTACGCCAGCAGCAATACCTGTTTTCAGATCTCCCAGAACAAGGCCACAGACTAAACCACCAACTAACGGGCGTCCTAACGTATAATTACCAATCGTAGATCCTGCCATACCTGGCATAGAGGACAAACTGGCAAATATGCCTAAGATACTCGCTTGTATCCAACTAATTGTCATCTCTCTCACCTCTTTTATATAAAATTACAAATCAAATTTTCCCTTGAAATCATTCCAATAACCAATTGACACATCCGGTAATAATTGGAATTTAACTTGATAACCTTGCGCTTGAATAGCTTCGAAAGCTACTGCCTCTTCAGGAAGAATAGATTGATTATTTCCTAGTTTAACCGCATGAGGTCGATCATTAGCCGGTCCAACAATAACTTTTTTAACATCTCCTGGTACAAATCCAAAGTCAACAAGAATTGTTTTCATATCCTGCGGTGTTTTAGTGATCAGAAAATATTGTCGCTTAGATGCCAAAACTTGCGCTTCTTTTTCCTTAAAATGTGCCAACGTCCAAACAAACGTCTTTTTTTCAGAAGCACTTATAAAAGCCTCTTTTAGAACTGGATTCGATGCTGCCGCATCATTTACCGCGATTAACCCGTCACATGGATATTCTTTCGCCCAACGTGTGACTGTCTGCCCGTGAATAATTCTATCATCAATACGTACAAATGAAATGCTCATAATCTGCTCTCCCTTTTAAATATCTTCATCATTTTCATCTGATTTTTCAACTAATGAAAACTGTTGCACTGCTGATACAGCTTCTTTCATCACAGCTGCTACGAATTCCTGTTGTTTGAGGCTATCTTTTAGAATTGCCGCATTCAATGCCATTGGAAAATTCATCCCGCCCAAGACAACTGCTTTTTCTAATATACCTTCTTGGTACAAAACATTGGTTATGGTAGTTAGCGGACTACCGCCAATAATGTCTCCTAGTACAATAAGTTTCGCATCAGGCTGCAATTCAGACATGAGCTTTTTAAAACGTGCCGCCAAAATGTGTGTGTCTTCGCCCGGTTGAAGTCCTATTGCGTGTACTGAAGCCATATTCTCGCCAATAAACATACCAAGCGCATCTCTCAGCCCTTCTGAAAATCTGCCATGACTGACTAAAATAAGTTCATTCATTTTTTCCTCCCTTTTTAACACAATTCGCAACATTTTTACGTAAGCGCTTACATAACTTTAATTATTATTTTACGCTTTTATTTAATAAAAAACAATAACGTGCCTCAAATAATGTCTAACACCTTAACCACAGTAAAAAAAGCTTCGTGCCTCTAAGAAAACCCGCCAAGTCTGTTAGAAAAAATCTAACAAACTTGGCGGGTTTTTCTTCACAACTAAGCTTTGTTAACAATAATTGATCTATTGATTACTGACGACAAATCAACCTATTTTACTACGCTGTTACGCCATTTTTATCTGTTTTTGGCGTCGTACCGTCTGATAATGTTTTTTCCGTTGGCTTATCCCATGACACAAAGTCACAATCTGGATAACGAGAACACCCATAAAATGTGCGTTGCCGTTTCGTTTTACGTTCAACAATTTGCCCTTTGTGGCATTTTGGACATAACAGCCCAATCTCTTTAATAATTGTTTGTGTGTTACGACAATCTGGGAATCGTGAGCAAGCATAGAACTTACCATAACGGCCCATCTTGACAATCATTGGTGCACCGCAAACTTCGCAATTCATACCGGCAAGTTCGTCATGCATAATGACTTTTTCTAACGTAGCTTCTGCTTGTTCAACCTCTTTTGAAAACGGCTTAAAAAACGAATCAATGACCGGTACCCAGTGCTTATCACCTATTTCCACTTCATCTAGTTCACGTTCTATGCTAGCTGTAAAATGTGTATCTGTAATATCTGGAAAGCTCTCTTCAACAATTGTTTGTACAATTTCACCTAACTCAGTGGGGACAAATTTACGCGCATCAATTCTAACATAGTTTCGTCGTTGGATTGTATCCAATGTTGGTGCATAAGTTGACGGTCGACCCACACCATTTTCTTCCAAAGCTTTAATTAATGCCGCTTCAGAGTAACGTGCAGGTGGTAATGTGAAGTGTTGCTCTGGATTAGTATTAATTAACTTGACTTTATCCCCTTCGGACAAATCTGGTAGGGCGTTATCTTTTTCTTTGGCTGCTGGATATGCTTTAGTAAAGCCTTGAAATTTAGTTTTAGAACCGTTCGCTCGGAAAATAACATCATTTTGTTCAATGGTCACTGCCATAGTGTCCAAAATTTCAGGCGTCATTTGACTGGCCACAAAACGCGACCAGATAAGCGAATAGAGTTTAAATTGATCCGGGGTTAACTTATCCTTTATACTTTCAGGCGTTCTTGCGACATCAGTCGGACGAACAGCTTCGTGCGCATCTTGCGCGCCTTCTGGCAATTTACCTTGAATCGGTTTATGTTGAGAATATTCTTCTCCCCAAGTATCATGAATATATAACGCTGCTGCATTACGTGCAAGAGATGAAATACGTGTTGAATCTGTACGCATATAGGTAATCAAACCAATTTGACCAATGCCACGGCCTAAATTAACCCCTTCATACAATTGTTGGGCAGCCATCATCGTTTTACGCGTCCGAAAATTTAACTGTGTATTAGCAGTTTGTTGCATCGTCGATGTTGTAAAAGGTTGTTGTGGATTACGTTTTCGCTCCTTTGCTTCAACTTTGATAATATTAAAATCAGCCGCTTGATCAATCCGCTTGAATACATTTTGCACACTGTCATTATCCGGTAAAGGTTGTTTTTTGCCATCAAAGCCATAAAATGACGACTTAAACTTTGAACGTGATTTCTTAAATTCAGAATCTAATGTCCAATATTCCTCTGGTTCAAATGCTTGAATTTTTCGTTCACGCGCTATAATCAACCCCAATGCAACTGATTGTACACGTCCCGCAGATAACCCACGTTTGACCGTTTTCCATAAAATTGGTGAAATTGAATACCCGACTAAGCGGTCCAAAATACGGCGCGCTTGTTGTGCATCAACCAGATCTTGATTAATCTTACGCGGGGTTTTTAAAGCATTTTTTATCGTATCTTTCGTAATTTCATTAAACACTACGCGATTAGGCTCTTCAGGATCCAAATCTAAAATATGTTGTAAGTGCCAAGCAATGGCTTCTCCTTCACGATCCGGATCGCTAGCAAGATAGACTTTTTTTGCTGCTTTTGCCTCTTTACGCAATCCTTTAATAACATCCCCTTTACCGCGGATGTTAATATATTTTGGATCGTAATCATGTTCAACATCAACGCCCAACGTTGACTTTGGCAAATCACGGATATGCCCTAAACTTGCAACAACCTTATAGGAGCTTCCAAGATATTTCTCGATTGTTTTTGCCTTCGACGGGCTTTCAACAATAACAAGATTTTTCTTAGCCTTAGCTCGCTTACGTTTTGCTGGTTTCTTTGTAACTGATTTTGTTGTTTTATTTTTTGTCTCAACCATTAGAATATGCCTTATAATTTACTTCTTAGTATATAGCATATCAGATTATATCAAGTATTTGGATACTTTCTATAATATCTTGTGGTTTTGTCACTAATTTTGCCCCAAGACTGAGCAATTCATTCGTACCTTGTGATTCTTCTGAAAAAATAGAACCTGGTACCGATAGCACCTCACGATTATTTTGTAAAGCGATGTTAGCTGTAATTAAGCTACCTGATTTTATTTTCGCTTCAATGACTAAGGTGGCTGAAGATAATCCAGCAATGATACGATTTCTTGCAGGAAAGTGAGATCGTTGTGGACCCACACCAGGTGCGTACTCACTTATTATTAATCCTTGTTGTCCAATCTGCTTTTGCAAGGATGCATTGCGTTTCGGATAAGCTATATCTGTCCCTGTCCCAATCACAGCTATTGGGACACCGCTAGTAGCAAAGGTTATTTGGTGAGCCATGACATCTATTCCCTGTGCCAAACCTGAAACTATCGCTGCGCCCGATTGAATGACGGGTGGTAACAATTGACGTAAACTTTTCAAGCCATAAGCTGTCGCTGAACGTGTCCCAACAACTGACAAACTCGGTAAATTTAAGGCAGCTAATTGCCCTTCATAAAACAAGACAAGTGGTGGTTCAAAGATTTCTCGTAACCGCTGGGGATAAATTTGATCATAGTAGGTGATATAGTGTGCTTTGAAATTACTCGCACGTTGCAAGGCATGCACATAGGTCGCACGAATACTATCATGATAGCTATGGTTGGTTATCTGCAATATTAAGTCTAACGGCCAAGGATAAATTATGGGTAACAAATTATCATTAATCGCGCCAATAATACGTGCCTCTGTCGTCATGCCGATGCCTTGTGTTAAATGAATAGCCAGTAATTGCTGTTTTAAGTTCATATCGTTTCCCTCAGAAAATGATACGGTGTCGCAGTCTTATTGTCACAAAAAAGTTGACCCAACATTAACCAGAACTACAACAATTACCTATGTGTTCACCTATTAAATTAGACCTAACCTTCTACAATTTCACTTAAGTATTCCCAACGCGTCATTTTGCCATCAAGTACCGTTTCAAGTTGATCTAATTCCTTTTGCAAATCACCAAGTTTAACATAGTCTGTCCCATTTTTTGCCATGTCATCTGGTATGTCGCCCAATCTACTTTCCAACTTTGCGATATCATCTTCAATAGTGGCCCATTCTTTTTTCTCATTATAAGTCAATTTTTTCTTTTGTATCGTCACTGGTTTGGACTTTTCAACAGAATTTTTTTCTGATGTCACTGGTCGATCGTCCGCATGTTGTGCCAGATACTGACTAAATAAGCCATCATAACGTTCAACCACACCATTTCCTTGGAACATGTATAACTGATTGGCAACTTTATCTAAAAAGTAACGGTCATGCGAGACAGTAATAACCGCCCCAGAAAATCCTGACAAAAAGTCCTCTAAGACAGTTAACGTACCAATATCTAAATCATTTGTTGGTTCATCTAATAACAAGACATTTGGCTGTTGTAACAATAGTTTTAGGAGATATAATCGGCGCTTTTCACCACCAGACAACTTACGTATCAATGTACCATGCATGAACGGTGGGAACAAAAATTGCTCTAACAGCTCAGAAACACTCACCTGATTACCATGTTTATCTGTCACCGATTCAGCAACATCTGATAAATAAGCAATGACGCGCTTGTCATCCGGTATGTCTTCTGTACTTTGCGTATAATAGGCCATTTTGACCGTTTCACCTAATTCAATGACACCACTTGTTACTGGTAAGCGACCCGCAATTGCATTTAAAAAGGTGGACTTTCCGGCACCATTCTCACCGGTGATTCCGATACGATCCCCAGCTGCGATACGTAAATTGAAATTTTTAAAAATCACTTTATCATCGAACTTAATACTGGCATCTTCAATAACAATTACTTTTTTACCTAAACGTTGCTGACCTAAATTCACAGCAACATCATCGTCTAATTTCAAATTATCCATTTGTGACGCTAATTCAGAAAAAGCATTTTCACGTGCTGTTTGTTTCGTTGTACGCGCACGTGCTGACTTACGCATCCAGGCCAACTCTTGCTTATAAAGCTGTTGTTGCTTGTGGTCAGCCACCTTACTTTGCTCAACACGTTGCGATTTACCAATCATATAGTCTTGATAATTGCCTTTATACTCATAAAGGTCACCAAATGACAACTCAAAAATGCGCGTGGTCACCGCATCCAAAAAGTAGCGATCATGTGTTACTGCTAATACAGCACCTTTGTAATTGGTAAGATATTTTTCTAACCACGCAATTGAATCAAAATCTAAATGGTTCGTTGGTTCATCTAAAATCAATAAATCAGGTGCTTCAATTAATATTTGTGCTAACCCGACACGTTTCCGCTGGCCACCCGATAGTTCACTAATTTGACGTTGTAAATCAGGCATATGTAACTGTGTTAAAATCGATTTGATTTGCGCTTCTGTTGTCCATGCCTCGTCGCGATCCATGGCATTTTGTGCATCTTCAAACTTTTGTGCGATACTACTATTCGTCGGCTGCTCACCAAATTGTTGCAATGCATATTGATACTGTCGAATCGTTTTAAAAACAGGTTGATCGCCTGATAAAATCGCATCCATGACTAAGGCATTATCATCTAATTCTGGATTTTGTGTTAAATACCCAATGGTATAATCATTTTGTTTGAATATTTTACCCGAATCTGCCAAATTGACACCAGAAATAGCATTGAGCAAGGATGTTTTCCCTGATCCATTGACACCAATCAGACCAATACGGTCACCTTCTGTAATTAAAAATGAGATATCGTTAAACAACAACTTCTCGCCATATGTACTTTTTAAATTGTCTACTCTAAATTGTTTCATATTATTATTATACCCAACATTCGACCTTTTTATCGTGTTATTTTTTTGTTATACTTAGATAAACATTTCACGAGGAAATTACATAAGTCACAGGAGACCAATTATGCAACTAACTGCCAACATTCAAAATTACCATTTTAATCATATTTTACTCAATGCTGCTGGTGTCATGTGTCAAACAACGACAGAACTTGATACCGTCTTAACCTCTAAATATACTGGCTCTGTTGTCACTAAATCTGCCACACCGGCAGTACGTCCTGGTAATCCCTCACCACGTTACTATGAATTGAATCATGGCTTAGGCACTATTAACTCAATGGGCTTGCCAAATGAAGGGTTTGACTATTACATGAACTATGTCTCAGCCAAGAAAACTGATAAGCCAATTTTCTTTTCAATTGCTGGCTTATCTAAGCAAGAAAACATCGATATGTTACATCAACTACAAGACGCCGACTTTGACGGTCTCATTGAATTAAATTTGTCATGCCCAAATGTCCCTGGTAAACCGCAAACCGGTTATGATTTTGAAGCCACAGAACAAATATTAACTGAGGCCTTTGCTTTCTTTACAAAGCCTTTAGGTGTTAAATTACCACCTTATTTTGATATTGTTCATTTTGACGATATTGCTGCTGTCCTAAATAAATTCCCCTTAGCTTTTGTTAACACCATTAATTCTATTGGTAATGGCTTAGTCATTGATGAGAACACAGATACGGTCGTTATTAAACCTAAAGCCGGTTTTGGTGGCATTGGTGGCACATTAGTCAAAGCAACAGCATTAGCCAATGTTCGCGCACTCCGTAACAGATTAAATACAACCATTAAAATTATTGGCACTGGTGGTGTGACAACTGGCCGTGATGTATACGATCACATTTTGTGTGGTGCTGATTTAGTTGAAGTTGGCTCACAACTCGCTATTGAAGGCATCAATGTCTTTGAACGGTTAGAAACAGAATTAACCGAGATACTTACAGCAAAAGGCTATACTTCTTTAGATGACGTGCGTGGTCAATTAAAAGTCATATCATAAATCTATAAAAAAAGCGGGTGATATTTTAAAATATCACCCGCTTTTTTTAAATTATATACTGTAAAATAATAAACTTTATAATGATATTAATTTTAACGCAAGGCTTCCACGTCACGAGCAATCATTAATTCTTCGTTCGTCGGAATCAACAAGCCAGCGACAGTTGAGTCTGCCGTAGTCAAAATAGCTTCTTTGCCACGGACATTGTTTGCTGCATCATCTATTTTAACGCCAGCAAACGCCAACGACGCCAATACCTTGGCACGTGTTAGTGCATCATTTTCACCAATGCCAGCCGTGAAGATAACCGCATCGACGCGACCAAGTTCAGCAAAGTATTGCCCAGCATAACGGATAACACGATCATAGAACATATCCAGTGCTAATTTAGCATGTTTATTAGTTTCTCGAACTTCTTCCAAATCACGCATGTCACTTGAAATCGTTGATATACCTAACAAGCCAGATTTTTTGTTTAATACTGACAACATTTCTTCATTTGACAAACCTTCACGCTCTTGAATATAGTAAACTAATGATGGATCAATATCTCCAGAACGTGTCGCCATTGTCAAACCTGCTAACGGCGTGAATCCCATTGATGTATCATATGATTTACCATTTTTAATTGCAGTAACGGAAGCACCTGCACCTAAGTGGAATGAAATAGCATTGAATTTTTCAAGCGGAATGCCTAACTTTTTTGCCGCACGTTCTGTCACATATCGATGTGATGTGCCATGAGCACCGTATTTACGGGCCCCATAGCGTGCATAAAATTCATAAGGAATACTATAAAGATAATTCTTTTCGGGCATTGTTTGATGGAAAGAGGTATCAAATACCGCAACAGAAAGTGCATCCGGGAGCAATTTTTGGAAAGCACGGATACCCATAGCATTGGCAGGATTATGTAATGGTGCATAATCCGCCAAACGGTCAATTTTTGTCAAAACGTCGTCAGTCACAACAACAGAATGATTAAACCACTCACCACCGGCAACAACACGATGACCAACGCCTGTAATCTCATTAAAATCTTTAACAATACCAAGATCTGTTAACTTTTGTAGTAAGATGTCAATCGCTTGATCATGATCTTTAATTGCCATGTCGTGTTCGAATTTTTGACCACCGTTTTTTGTCAGTGTGATATGTCCCTCTTCGGCACCAATCAAACGTTTTGGCTCAATGTTTTGGCCGTACTTGATTGAAATTACAGCGTTTTCTTGTCCAATACGCTCAATAATTCCCTGCATCAATACCTTTTCTTCAGGCATCTCTAATAATTGAAATTTGAGTGATGAACTGCCGGCGTTGACCGCCATTACTTTTGACATTATGTCTACCTTTTTACCTTTTAAGTATATTCATAACATACGACGTTTGCTATGTCATAGAATTATTGTAACATTTTTTGAAAATAAAGGACACGTTGATATATGTTACAATATTTATGCATATAAAATTACTCACGCAGGTATATTAATGATTAAAAAATGGCTCTTAAGCAATTTAATCGGTGTCATAATCACTGTCTTTGTATTAACTACTACATTTGGCATGGTTTATTCACTGGTTAATAAAGATAAAATATCAACACAACCCAATAACGTACAGTTTCGTTCTGGACCTGCGCGAACATACAAATCTACGGCCGCTCTTAAGCGTGGCACTAACCTCATTATTTTGAAAAAAACTCGTGGTTGGTACAAAGTAAGACGTGCAGATAACGAAAAAATTGGTTGGGTAGCCGGTTGGGTGGCTGAATCAAAAACTTTACGTACAGCAACACCAATTAGTGAAGCTACAATTGTTTTAGACCCTGGACATGGTGGCAAGCCAGGAGAAAAATACGATGGTTTGTCAGGTGATAATGGCTCTTCATCTGTCAACGGTAAGTATTTTGAAAAAACATATACGCTACGCACAGCGCGACATATGCGCACAGCCTTGCAAAAGACTGGTGCCCGTGTATTCATGACACGTGACAAAGACGTTCTTGTGCCTTTACTACACATCCCACGCTTAGCTGAAAAATATCAAGCAGATGCACAAATTTCAATTCATTTTGATCACGCAGGTAATGAAGATGGTGCGACAACTGCAAGTGGTGTGTCACAATTCTATTATCATAAAAATAGTCATGCACTTGCTACCGCTCTTAGCGAGGCACTTAATAGTCTACCGATTAATAATCGTGGGATTGATCGTACACAATATGTTGTATTGGATCGGGTAACCCGTCCCGCGACATTGCTTGAGCTTGGTTACATCAACAATCCTGAAAACTTTAAAAAAATTCGTACGAAAAAATACCAAATGGCAGTTGCTACCTTAATTACTCACGGATTAGAAACTTACTTTAAACAGCATACGGAGATGAAATAATGGCATTATTTAAGAAAACAAAACAGGCATTTGAAGACAACATTGCTACTCAAACAACAGAGCAAGTGGAAGAACATTTGGATGGTATGATTGTCCAACCATTTGCCTATAAAAAATTATTGATTATTTATCGTATCGAAGAATATCCAAGTACGAGCAATCATATTGACAATAAAATTCTAACTTTCGACAAAAAAGAACCACTATCAGAACAGCGTTACAACGAAATTATTTCACGTTTAAAAAATGACGATAGTGACCGCATTTCTATTGTCAATATTTTACCATTAGTTGATTAACAAAAAATGACACCTTCCTTCTTACAAGGATGATGTCATTTTTTTTAAACCTTAATATCGTTTTTCAAAAAGGGTAATTTCTCTCGTAAGAAAGGTGTAACCCAATAATCCAACCCGATTTTACCAGAATTGTAGCCACCAATCAACAAAATTGTCCCGATGAATATGAACGTTGGATTAACTGATACAACACCAGCGCCAAGATATGAAAAATTCATAACTAGTCCGAAAAAAGCTGCAGCCAATGTCAGCGTACCAAAAATCAACCCTAAACCAACCAGCAACTCACCCCAAGATACAAGAAATGAAAAAACTGACGTGTTTTGACCATCATTTGTCGTCACACGCAGAAACAAATCATACCAAGGAAAAGCTTTTGTTTTATCTGGCGTTAGAACGGGATTTTTTATAGCCCCCATAATCAAACCAGAAGCATCAAAACCACCTTTAGCAGTTATTTTTGCCCAACCGTCCAAGGTCCATTGAAAGCCAAGGTACACACGCAAAATTGTTAAAATCCACATTGCAACTCGTGAGTTGCGAAGCCATGTCATCATGATATGTTCTCCTTATACTATGCGTATTGTATTCTAATTCCTATTACAAATAGTAAGTATACAGAGTGCATTGTGAAAAGTCAAACAATTTGATTTCACACGATTGCATTGTCTCAAACGAAGAATGACGAGGTAGCCGTCATTCTAATGGTTAGTGCCATTAATATGATTGTCAACTTTGAATCAAAATATGACTGACCTTTTGATCGTGAGCTGCCAGTGGCAACGTTGTCACAAGTTGTATGTTCAAAGATAATGCAACCGTATCACCATTAAAAACTGCTAGAAAACGATCATAGTAACCAGCACCAAAACCCAGTCGTTCCCCTTGTCTAGTAAATGCCAACCCCGGAATAATTGCTAAATCAATCAAATTAATAGCAAAAATTGTACTGTCTGTTGGTTCTTTAATGTTCATTTGACCTACATAAAATGTTGAATGAGCCGTTATTTCAACAAATATCATCTGTTTATTAATAATTTTAGGCACAACTGTCCGTTTATTTTCTGCCCATGCACGCGAGATAATTGGCTGTGTGTTAACTTCTGAAGCAGTGCTCAATACGACAGCAATGATTTTAGCTGCCTGCCACTGGTTGCTGCGAAATAACAAATCTCGTAATATTACTTCTTCATCCACACGCTGAGCGCCAACATAATCAGCTAATCGTTGCTTCTGCATGATACGCAATGTTTTTTTATCTAACATACTTGCTCCTAATAGAAAAAGCCGACCTGAGTCGACTTGTCATTTATTTATTCAAATAAATGTGTCATAGCTAAAATTTCAGCATCTTTTTTAACTGCTTTTAGTACTTTTGGATCATCATAATTATGAATAGCTGTCACAATTAAGTCGGCGACTTGTCGCGAATCAGCCTCGTTAAAGCCGCGTGTCGTCATTGCAGGCGTACCAATTCGAATACCAGATGTTACAAATGGACTCAATGTCTCATTTGGTAGCGCCTCTTTGTTAGTCGTAATTGAAACAGTATCTAACAACTCTTGTGTTTGTTTACCGTTCAAACCAGTTTTTGTCAAATCTAAGTTAAATAAATGGTTATCTGTGCCACCTGCTACAACGCGAATGTCTTCAGTGTGATTAAAAACATCAGCCATTGCCTGTGCATTTTTAATGACTTGTGCTGCGTATACCTTAAATTCAGGTTGTAGCGCTTCACCAAAGGCAATTGCTTTTCCAGCTATCACGTGTTCCAATGGGCCACCCTGTGAACCAGGGAAAATAGCAGAATTAATTTTCTTAGCATATTTTTCTTGTGATAAGATAACACCGCCACGTGGGCCTCGTAAAGTTTTGTGTGTCGTTGACGTCACAACATCAGCGATACCGACTGGGTTGGGATGTAATCCAGCGGCTACAAGACCTGCAATATGCGCCATATCAACCATCAAGAAAGCGCCAACTTCATCAGCAATTGCACGAAATTTTGTAAAGTCAATGATACGTGAATAGGCAGACGCACCAGCAACTATTAATTGTGGTTGTACTTCTCGTGCCTGTTTCGCAATGGCTTCATAATCAAGTTGTTCTGTCTCGGAATCTAATCCATAAGTATATGAATCATACATTTTACCAGAAAATGACACCTTAGCACCATGTGTGAGGTGTCCACCTGCATCTAAATTCATACCCAAAATCTTGTCGCCAGGCTTCAAAAATGCCATATAAGCAGCAGCATTGGCCTGTGAACCAGAATGTGGCTGCACATTGGCATATTCGGCGCCAAAGAGTTCTTTTAAGCGATCAATAGCGAGTTGTTCCACGATGTCAACATACTCTGTGCCACCATAGTAACGCTTATAAGGATAGCCTTCAGCATACTTATTTGTTAAAACCGAACCTTGCGCTGCACGAACACCTTGTGAGGCAAAGTTTTCTGAAGCAATTAATTCAATCGTGCGGTTTTGACGCGCACCTTCTTGTTGAATGGCGCTCCAAACTTCGGGATCGTGCTCTTTAAATGACATGTTATTCTCCTAATACGTTAATAACCTAATTATAACGTATTCAAAACTGTTTTTGCGGTTGAATAATCCGGATAATCACGAATTATTTGAAATAACAAACAACATTGTTCGCTTTTAAAAAATTTCATGCTGTAACGTCGCCAGAATTTCTTTTGAATCTATCAGCTTTTTATGACGTATGGGTTGATTAAATAACGTCGCAATTTGAACAGGAATGTCAGTTCCTGTCACTTCTGACAACCGGTTCAATGCTGCTTGCCCCGAGTCTGTTGCCATATTAAATGCTTGTAAGACAGTTTCTGCAAACTTATAAGGACTCGCTGTCGCGGCAATCAAAGTTGGTCCTGTCACGCCCGTTTGCTCATAAACATAACGGCCAACAGCTGTGTGCGGATCAATTGTATAGTTTGTTGTGTCGGCAATTTTTTTAATTGTGTCAGACACCTGCGTTTGTGTCGCAAATTTAGCAACAAATTTGCTTAAATTAGCACGTGTGTCAGCATTTACAACATATTCACCCTTTTCAAGCAGTTCTGTCATATAGGTTTGAATTTCATCCCCATTCTGACCACTAGCAAAGTACAACAAGCGTTCTAAATTACTAGAAACAAGGATGTCCATTGCCGGCGCATTCGTTACTTTAAAATCACGCTTACGATTATATATACCTGTTTCAAAGAAATCAGTTAATACATTGTTTTCGTTTGAAGCAACCACAAACTGTTTCACTGGCAACCCAATTTGACTCGCATAATAGGCGGCCAAAACATTGCCAAAATTCCCAGTCGGTACAACAACATTAATATCATCCCCGGCTTGAATTTCACCCGCTTTAATCATCTGGGCATAGGCATATATATAGTAAACGATTTGCGGCACGAGACGGCCAATATTAATTGAATTTGCTGATGAAAATTTTAACCCTTTAGCCTTTAAGTCTTGTGCTAGGTTATCATCAGCAAGTAGCGTTTTAACTGCTTTTTGTGCATCATCGAAGTTACCAGTAATTGCAACAACATGCGCATTATCCGCTGATTCTGTTTGCATTTGCTGTTTTTGAATAGCACTAACACCTTCTTCTGGATAAAAGACAACGATCTCTGTTTGGGGGACATCGCCAAAGCCACTCATAGCAGCTGTTCCTGTGTCACCTGACGTTGCTGTTAGAATGATAATCTTGTCACTAGTCGCTTGTTTTTTTGCCGCAGCAGTCATTAAATGTGGTAACGCCTGTAAGGCAACATCTTTAAACGCCAGCGTTGGCCCATGAAACAACTCAAGATAGGTTAAATTATTTTCTTTGTGAAATGATACCACATTGTCCCTTTGCCACTGTTTGCCATAGGCTTTCTCAATAATACAATCAATTTCAGAGACACTAAAATCATCAAAGAAAGCATCAAATATTAATGTTGCTAAATCTGCATAGGTTTGCGTTTTCAAAGCCGACCAATCCAATGTTATTTCAGGCCATTTTTCTGGTACGTAAAGCCCGCCATCCGGTGCAATACCATTCAAAATAGCTTGACTGGCTGTTACCGTTGGCGCCTGGCCACGTGTGGAAACATATTTCATCGTGTGCAACTTCCTTTTATCTAATTTATTAAATTATAACAAATAACGACATAATTATGAATAAAAATGATAGAATTATAAGAATAACGAATGAAGGAATGGATTATGGATATTGGAATTGGCCTTTTCGGCTTAGGAACAGTTGGTAGTGGCGTCGTTAAGATATTACAAGAAAACGCAGAGCAAATCACAAAGCGCACCGGTTCTCGACTAATCGTCAAGCATGCTGTCGTTTACAATTTAGCAAAAGAACGTACCGGCTTTGTTAAAAATTTTCCCATTACAAATCAAGCAACGGATATCTTAGATAACCCTGATATTCAAATTGTCGTTGAAGTCATGGGCACCTTAGATCAAGCTTACGATATTATTAAGCGATCACTGAATGCAAAAAAACATGTGGTGACGGCAAATAAAGATCTTATTGCAAGTCGTGGACAAGAACTCGTGAGTATTGCAGAAAAAAATGGTGTTGATTTGTTTTTCGAAGCTGCAGTTGCAGGTGGTGTCCCGATACTAAGAACGCTATCAACTAGCTTCACTGCGGATGAAATTTCACGTGTTGCTGGTATCATTAATGGTACGAGTAACTTTATTTTAACGCAGATGGCAAGTAACAATCTGTCATACGCTAATGCCTTGAAATTAGCTCAAGATAAGGGGTTTGCAGAATCCGACCCAACAAATGATGTTGAAGGCTTTGATGCTGCTTACAAATTAATTATTTTGTCAAATTTTGCTTTTGGCGTACAACCTGTTCTAGGCGACCTGGCAATTACTGGTATTGCTAACGTAACCGATGCCGATATAACCGATGCACATGCTTTTGGTTATGTCATTAAATTGCTTGGCGTTGCACAACGAGTTGGCAGCACCAAAGAAGCCATTAGCATTGAAGTGTCGCCGCAGCTCGTACCCCTCACGCATCCACTCGCAACTGTCCATAATGAAAATAACGCTGTCCTCGTCAATGGCGAATCCGTTGGTGAAGTTATGTTATATGGTCCTGGTGCTGGTGAAATGCCGACCGCTAACTCTGTTTTAAGTGATCTAACAAATGTCGCCACAGATTTAGCCTTAAATACACCTGGCCATCCTTTTAATTCATTCAATCAAGATCTGGACTTAGCTAAACCTTCACAACGCATTGCTCGACGTTTTATCGTGGTTGAAGTTGATGATACACCTGGTGCCATGTATTCTGTCACTGGTATGTTTGCCGCAGCAAAAATGAGCTTTACTGACTTAAAACAAACACCAGCAGCTAATGGTACAGCACGCTTGATTGCTTTAACACATCCAGCAAGTGATGCACAATTAAATGTTATCCATACAACCCTTCGTAATGCAGACGGGATTAACTTAGCCGCGGAGTATAAAATATTCTCATGATAACAATTACAGTGCCTGCAACAAGTGCAAATATTGGCCCCGGATTTGATTCACTTGGTGTGGCCTTACAACTTTACTTGACACTAGAAATTCACGAAGAAACGACGACTTGGTTAGTTGATCACGATTTTGAAAATGACATGCCTCATGATGAGAGACATTTTATCGTGCAGACAGCACTTTCTTTGTCGCCTACTCTCAAACCACATCATATCATTGTCACATCTGATATTCCTTTAGCACGTGGCTTAGGCTCATCGTCATCAGCGCTATTAGCCGGATTAGCCATGGCTAACGTCTTGTCGCAATTAAACTTATCTCATGACGAACTACTACACCAAGCTACGATATTAGAAGGGCACCCTGATAATGTCGCACCAGCGCTATTAGGCGGTGGTGTCGCCGCATATTATGACGGTGCCCGTGTTTTTCATGCACCATTAAAAGTGCCTAAAGACGTTGATTTTGTGACATTTATTCCGAGTTACGAACTGTTAACGTCTGCAGCACGATCAGCATTACCTCACAGTTTATCATTTCAGGAAAGTGTTGCAGCAAGTGCCATTAGTAATACGTTAGTCGCTGCTTTAAACGCGAATGATTTGACAACCGCAAGCGCATTGATTGAGCAAGATCATTTTCATGAAAATGCCCGCGCTACGTTAGTCCCTCATTTGGCAATCATTCGTCAAATAGCACACAAACTAAACATTGTCGGCACCTATTTATCTGGTGCTGGGCCAACTGTTATGACGATTGTTCCCAAAGATCAGACAGATAGTTTAGTATCGGCCTTATTAGCAGAAAACTTGCCAGGTCGAGTAAAAATTCTCAAACAAGATCTGACAGGTTTAAAAATAATGAAAGAAGAAAAATAGCATGAAAGTTTCAAAATTTGGTGGTTCTTCCCTCGCTGACGGCCGACAATTACAACGTGTTTTCGACATTATCCAGTCTGATGACAATCGTAAAGTTATTGTTGTCTCTGCCCCAGGAAAACGCTTTAAAGATGACACAAAAGTAACTGATTTATTGCTTACATATGCTAAGGCAACTGTCGAAGACACGGATGCAACTGAAGTTATCGAGACGATTAAAAATCGTTACCATGCGATTGGCAATCATTTCAAACTCCCAGCATATGAGTTAGCAGACATCGATGAACAGATCGATCACCTGGCAACAAAACATTATCGTTCATTTGATTATCTCTATGCTGCTTTTGCTGCCCATGGGGAATATTTAAATGCACAACTCGTTGCTAAAATATTCAGTCATCTTGGTGTTCCCGCACGATTTGTTGATCCACAAGAAATTGGTTTGCAAGTAGATGACAATGCACGTGCCGCTACATTTGATGTGAAATCATATACCACAATTGCCCAACTTGACTTAAATACAAGCGAGCGTCTCATCATACCTGGTTTTTTTGGTTATACAAAACATGGCGACATGGCAACCTTTTCACGAGGCGGATCTGACATTACAGGTGCAATCATGGCACGTGGTTTGAGTGCGGATTTGTACGAAAACTTTACGGATGTTAGCGCCATTTATGCGGTCAATCCAACAATCATTGATCATCCTGCAGCCATTCAACAAATGACTTATGACGAAATGCGGGAACTTTCCTATGCTGGTTTCGCTGTTTTCCATGATGAAGCCATTATTCCTGCCATTCAAGGTGGTATTCGAATCAATATCAAAAATACAAATGAACCAGACGCACCTGGCACATTTATCGTACCACCCACCGAAGTGCAGCAAACACGTCCTGTGACAGGTATTGCCAATTCAAATCGTTTTGCAGCTTTATATTTGCACCGTTATCTTTTGAACAAAGAAGTTGGTTTTACTTTGCGTATATTAGAAATATTAAAACGTCATAATATTTCTTATGAGCATATGCCTTCAGGAATCGATGATTTAACCATTATTTTTGATAAAACAAGTCTTTCACAAGAGCAAGTTGACAACATGCTAGCAGACATAGCAAGTGATATTAAACCAGACACCCTAAAATGGCTGCCTAGCTATGGTATTATCATGATTGTTGGCGAAGGCATGCGTAATCGTATTGGTGCACTAACCGAAATCGTCACACCTTTAAAAGAGCATGGCATTAGCCTACAAATGGTCAATCAAGGGGCAAGTGAAATTTCAATTATGCTTGGTATTCAACCTGATTTAGCCAATCGGGCAGTCAAAGCCATTTATGACAATATATTCAAAGCCTAAAAAAAATCTTATACTTGAAAATGCAACCTACAGCTAGATAATCTAGTCGGGTTCCTTCAAGCATAGGATTTTTTTAATTAGTCTTTCATAATAAATGACTTGATATTACCAGTCAACACGCTTTTTAGTTAATTTGTAATTTTTTGAAAGACAATAATTTTTGTGCCTCAAATTGCGCAACATACACTTCAGGCATTGACATTTTTTGCCAATCCTCAAAAGTAAACTGACCGTCAGTTAACGCATGAAATAACACCGCCAACGCAGTGCCGTGACTTGCAATAATAAAATCACCTGATTTTGAAGACAAAATAGTTTTAAATGCCGCTACAACCCGATTCGAAACTGCCATTAAACTTTCTTCGCCCTGCCAAGATAAGTTAAAATCGGTCCATAAGCGTTGCAAATGTGCTTCCCAGTCTTGACAAGGGATTGTGCGCCGTTCACGCAAATCATCAACCGTTATAATAGGTAAATTAAGTAACGTGGCAGTTGGTTGAACTGTTTGACGCGCACGATTATATGGTGATGAATAAATAGCAGTTATCTGCACTTCTTTAAACAAAGAAGTTAACCCTTCCGCCAACAAATAACCCGCTTTTGTCAAAGGTGCTGACCTATCGTCTTGAATGGCCATATCACGAATACTATGTCGTATAAAATAAACATTTGTTATCATCTTCATAATTGATGCAAGTACTCACGCAAATCATTATCAGTTAGTTGATTATCTAACCCAATTAATAACTTTAAACGTGCTTTTTGACCATTAATACTAGTTGCAAAAATAACCCCATCTCTTTCTAATTGCACACCACCACCCAAATAATCATAAACTGGTTCAGCAACACCATTGAAACTTCTCGACACGATGACAACGGGAATATCTCGTGATAAAAGATACAGGACCCCATTTGCCGCTTCTTTAGATAAATTACCAGCACCTAACGCTTCAATAACAATGCCATCAATATTTGCTGCAGCGAGCAGCTCTAATAACTGCCCATCCATTCCTGCATATGCCTTTAATACGGGGATGCTTTTTTGGACATTTGACACTGGCAATACACGACGTTTAGGTAAATTATAAAAATAAATAATTTGACGCTTTGTTAAAAGACCCATTGTGCCACTGATTGGTGAGCCAAATGTGGCGACATTCGTTGTATGCGTTTTCGTTACAAATCGCGCTGCATGAATTTCATCATTCATGACAACTAAGACCCCTCTGTCCCATGAATTGTCATTAGCTGCAACACGTAAAGCTGATTGATAGTTATATATACCATCAGATCCCAACTCATTGGACGAACGCATTGCGCCTGTCATCACAATTGGAAAATGTGTAGACAATGTGCTATCTAGAAAAAAGGACGTTTCTTCTAATGTGTCAGTGCCATGTGTAATGACAACCCCGTCAAATTCATTACCTGCTTCTAAAATACGTTGCTGTAATTGCAACATATGTACTGGTCCGATATGCTCACTAGGTAGATTAAAAATACTTTCGACAGTTAAATCAACATTTGGTATGACCAGTTTGACATCAGTTAATGGGTTATCTGCGCCTGTTTCAACATCGCCATCTTGATCCTCGTACATTGAAATTGTGCCACCCGTATGAAGCACCAGAATTTTTTTAGTTGTCATGATGTGCCTTCTTTTTTCTGCCTAAAGTTTTTTAGGGTATTTTGCCATGCATGCATTTGTTCAATAAATTTTTTGGCCCGCGGCTTTAACCCAACTTGATTGTCATAAATATAATCAATGACACGTTGTAAACCACGCTTTGTAGTCACTGAAATTTTAATTTGATGGATTTGTCTCAAATCTATGACACTAAATTGTCTCAAATAAAACATTGTTTTTTGATCTAACATTAATCGATGTTCATCCAATTCATAATGATTTTCAGAAATAATACCATTGTATTTTTCAGAATAGTCAAAGCGACCATCTGTTTTCCCACTAATTGGATCAGCTTGCCAATTTGGTGCCACTCCCAATGGTACTAATAATTGGATTTCAAAAATATTAGCAATAATTTGTGGGTCTAATCCCTCATCAAGCTTCCGAAGTGCCAATAACAATTGATTGTACCAACGAGTAATGGGTTCCCCTTCTTCAAAAGTTTCATCGATTAAACTAGTAATCAACGCAGCATAGGCATTTGCTTCAATGTCTTCAACAAGTCGTTGATAATATGTTGCCTGTTGAATATCATTAATATAACCTAGCCCAACCGCTTGTTTTGGGAAAGCCCCTTCAAACACGACTACCGTATAAGGTTGCATAGCCGCACTTAAATGCGACTTTTGTTTTTTTGCACCTCGCGCCAAAAAAGTCCGTAACCCACGTGTTTCTGTGAGAATACGAACTAACAAGTCATTATCTTTATATTGTCTTGTATACAGCACAATGCCTTTGATTACTGCCATAGGGTTACCCTCGTAGATGCGCAAAATCGCACATCATTTAATGTTAATAATCGTCTTCACTGTATCCTAAAGATTGTAATGCTTGTGGTCGTTCACGCCAACGTGGCTCGACTTTAACCCAAGTTTCAAGAAAGACTTTGTCGCCCATTAAACGTTCAATATCTTTACGTGCTCGTGTTCCAATATCTTTAATCATTGCACCTTGTTTACCGATAATAATATTTTTTTGCGTGGGGCGTTCTACGACGATAGAAGCCTGAATGTGTATTTTTTCTTCGCTTTCACGTGAAATTTTATCAATAACAACAGCAACTGAATGTGGCACTTCTTGTCGTGTTAATTGTAATACTTTTTCACGGATCAATTCACCAATTACAAAACGTTCTGGATGGTCTGTTAGCTGATCAGCATCAAAATATTGTGGGCCTTCTTCAAGACCGACAATAATGTTGTCTAGTAGTTCGGGTACATTATCGCCTTCACGCGCCGAAATTGGGAATACTTCCGCCCACTCAGGTGCATCTTCTTGATAACTTGCAATAATGTTTAATAGGTCTTTGGGCGCTAATACATCGACCTTATTAATTAACAAATAGATTGGCGTATTTTTAATTTCTTTTAAACGATTAATGATAAAATCATCACCACGTCCACGCGCCATTGTTGCGTCCACAACAAACCAAATGGCATCTGTGCCATGCAAGGCAGAAAATGCTGACTTAACCATGAAATCGCCTAATGAGTTCTGTGGCTTATGTATGCCTGGTGTGTCAATAAATACAACTTGCGCTGAATCTGTGGTATAAATACCTTGTATTTTGTTACGTGTTGTTTGTGCTTTATCTGACATAATGGCAATTTTTTCGCCAACAATACGATTAAGTAACGTGGATTTTCCAACGTTTGGTCGCCCAATAATGGTAACAAATCCTGATTTAAATGGTGTTTCTGTCATAAATAAATGCGACGCCTAGGTCGACTTTCTCCTATTGTATACGCGGGCATCTTGCCCAACGTTATATCCTAATATTAAATATGTCGCGTTTGTATTCATACCACCGTTTATTGCTGAAACTGATGCAATAAATCCGAAAAATTAGTTACAATACCAAATTGACGCCATACATATGGTTGAAAAATAAGCAATAAAATAATGATTTCAACGCCGACAGCTACCAGTACTGCACCAGCTGCAACATCTTTAGCAAGTTTCGCAAGCGGATGATATTTTTTCTCAACAACTAAGTCTACCACAGCTTCAATAATTGTGTTTAAAAACTCACTAAAGACGACGATAAAAATAGCCATTGTAACCCACAACCAGTCTGCGCGATATAAGCCATAATGGAGACCCGCAACCAAAATAAAAAAAGCTAGAACAACATGAATTCGCATGTTGCGTTCACGAACTAAAATCAGCCATATACCATTCAATGAGTTACGCATAGCTTTAAAAAAACTACTATTGCGCACTGTTTGTCGCTTTTCATGCGCTGGTAAACCTTCTAATTCTGTTTGTTCGTTATCTCTTGAGGCCATAATCATCCAAAATCTTTCGTTGTAAATCAAACATTTCTTTCTCTTCAGCATCACCAATCATGTGATCATAACCATTCAAATGTAAGAAACCATGAACTACCAAAAAACCAAGTTCACGTTCATAACTATGACCTAAATAGTCAGCTTGTGATGAAATAATATCAACAGATACTAAAATATCGCCAATATTTTTAACGATATCATCTGCCCAATCACCTTCAGGTGATAAGTCAAATGTGTCATCCCCCTCTTCTAACGCAAAGCTAATAACATCTGTTGGTTTATCGACACCACGGTAATCACGATTATAACGTTGAATTTCATCATTATTAACAAATGTTACTGACATTTCCGTATTATCAGGTAATTCTAAAGCTTTTCCGGCAAAATTTAAAAGCGTAGATACTAAATCTTTGTGGTACTGTGTGACACTATCTTTTGTTTGATCAATTATTGCTAAATCCATTAGCATTTTGCTCCTTTTTCAACGCTACTAATTTAGTCTCTGCGGCTTCATACGCATTCACTATTAATCCCACCACCGGATGGCGTACCACGTCAGCACTACTAAAGTTGATAAACGTTATACGCTTGACATCTTTTAAAATATGCTGCGCAGAAATCAGACCTGATTGCGCACCACGTGGTAAATCAATTTGCGAAATATCACCATTGACAATCATTTTTGAGCCAAACCCTAAACGTGTTAAAAACATTTTCATCTGTTGATTTGTTGTATTTTGCGCTTCGTCCAAAATAATAAAGGCATCATCTAACGTGCGGCCTCGCATATAGGCTAAAGGTGCAATTTCTATCACGCCACGATCCATTAAACGTTGCGTGTGCTCTGCACCAATAATAGCATTCATGGCATCATAGATTGGCCGTAAATATGGATCTACTTTTTCTTTCAGATCTCCGGGCAAAAATCCGAGTGATTCCCCAGCCTCAACAGCCGGACGCGTAATGATAATACGTTCCACTTCACCACGCTTTAGTGACGCAATGGCCATCACAACTGCTAGATAAGTTTTTCCTGTCCCTGCAGGACCAATGCCAAACGTGATATCACTCTTTCGTATAGCCTGTACATATTGACGTTGTCCAAAATTTTTAACGCGCACAGCACGTCCTTTGTTGTCTTTAATCAATGTCTCGGAATACAAATCACTAAAATATTCCAAAGTACCACGTTGTGCCATAGTAACTGCACTAACAACATCAGTTGGTGAAATATTAATTTGGTGTTTAATTAAATCAGTTAATTCATGCAATACCGAGTTGGCTAACTGGACTTTGTCTTCATCACCAGAAATAGTCATTTGGTCGCCACGTGCATGTAAATGGACCGTCAAACCTTCTTCTATTAGACGCAGAATATTATCATTAACGCCAATTAATTTTGCTTGTTGTTCTGCATTTTCGAATGTAAAAACTTGCTGTATTTGTGCTGACAAATGACAGATCCCCTTTATAGTCTTTCTTTTAATTTTAACACAAAAAAAAGGCTAATGCCCATCATTCAATTGTTAAATCATGCAGAATATCATCATATCCTTGTGCCTCTTCAGATGCCGTCAAACGAAGAGGTGAGGCAATAACTTCGGTGATTTTTGCTAAAATAAATGTGCCAATTGCTGCAAAAGCTATGGTAAACAAGATTGCGACAAACTGTTTCCAGAGCAATGACACGTCACCATTGATAACACCAGCAACGCCGCCAATACTTTTATCAGCAAACACTGCGGTCAAAATTGCGCCAACGGTTCCACCAATACCATGAATGCCAAAAGCATCTAAGGTATCATCATAACCAAAACTATTTTTAACAAACGTAATGCCAGCAAAACCAACAAAGCCAGCTACCAATCCCATAATCACAGCAGCCCAAGGTGCAACAAATCCAGCTGCAGGTGTGATAGCCACTAAGCCTGCCACACCACCACTTGTAATGCCAGCCAAGGTTGCACGACCATGCAGTTTATACTCAGATAATCCCCAAGTTAAAACGCTTACCGCTGAAGCGAACCATGTATTAACCAAAGCCAATACAGCTATCCCATTAGCAGCCAAAGCTGATCCTGAGTTGAATCCAAACCAACCAACCCATAGCAACGCACCACCAATTAAAACGTAAGATGGTCTCACTGGAATATGCTTATCATGATGTCGATGTCCAATCATTAACGCTAATACTAAGCCAGTCACACCACTTGAAATATGAACCACCGTGCCACCAGCAAAATCAATCGCACCTAACTGTGCCAATAAGCCACCACCCCAAACCATATGTGCCAAAGGTGAGTAAATAAAAATCAACCACAAAGTAATGAATACAATCATCGCTTTAATGCGAACACGACCAATAACTGATCCGGTAATAATTGCTGCTGTGATAATCGGGAACATCCCTTGAAACAAGGCAAAGGCACCATCAGGAATCGTTAAACCTTTCGTTGACTTTGTAAATGATACGCCAGTCATAAACATATGATTAAAATTACCGATCACATTCCCTGATCCGCCAAAGGCCAATGAATACCCCACAACAAACCAAACTAGTGTGGCAATACCAATAATTAAAATTGGTACAAACATCGTGTGCAATAAGTTGCGTTTTTCACCTAAACCACCATAAAAAAGTGCTAATCCTGGTGTCATTAACCATACCAAAACCGCAGATATTAATACCCATGCTAAATCACCTGTATTCATAAAAACCGCTCCTCTGTCTTTCGTTGTTATAATCATAACAGGTAGACCAATTATATTGAATTGATTATGACAGGTTTTATAACATCTAACTATTTTTTAATTTTTGAATACAAAAAAACAACCATTTCATAAGAAACGGTTGTTTTTTTATATTATAATCAAACAAATACAACTCTTGTTACTAAAATATATGATTTATACAGTTTGAACAGTAATCATGTTCGTTGTTCCAGATTGTGACATTGGCACACCAGCTGCGATAACAATTGTGTCACCTGAGTTGGCCAAGCCTTGCTCCTTAACAGCTGTTTTAGCCAAAGCAATCATTTCATCGATTGTTGATGGGGCATCATAAACAACAGGCACGACACCATAGTTCAAAGTCAAACCACGTTGTACACGTTCTGAATAAGTTATCGCTAATACATTGACGTCAGGACGGTGCTTTGAAACCATACGTGCTGTGTAACCTGAATTAGTTGATACCACAACTGCTTTAGCATGAACACTACGTGAGATACGTGTAACAGCAGAGGCAACAGACTCAGTTGCACTAGATTCGTCAAACAAAATATCTTGATGACGACCATTTTCGCGCAATGATGTTTCAGCCTTTTCGTTGATTGCAGCCATTGTAGCAACAGACTCGACTGGGTAATCCCCATTAGCTGATTCACCTGATAACATTGTTGCATCAGTACCATCAAACACAGCATTGGCAACATCGGAAGCTTCAGCACGTGTAGGACGTGGATTTTCTTCCATTGAATCAAGCATTTGTGTTGCTGTAATAACAGGCAAACCAAACTTGTTCATCTTACGAATCATGTCTTTTTGTACCAAAGGCACATTTTCCGCAGGAATTTCAACACCCATGTCACCACGTGGTACCATTAATGCATCCGAAACTTCAAGAATAGCATCAAGGTTGTCAATACCTTCTTGAGATTCGATCTTAGGAATAATTTGAACATGTTCCATGTTCTTTTCCTTTAATAGTGCACGAATTTCAAGCACATCTTCAGGCTTACGAACAAACGAAGCAGCGATATAATTAATTTCGTGATCCAAACCGAAACGAATATCATCAGCATCTTTTTCAGTGATACCAGGCAAATTAATTGAAACACCAGGTGCGTTAACACCCTTACGTGAACCCAAAATACCATCGTTGTCAATACGAACGACAAGTTCGCGATTAGCCATGTCTTTTTCAAGAACAGTTGTACCAAGCAAACCGTCATCGAACAACACTTGTCCGCCTACGTTAACATCATCAAACAAGCCAGCATAAGTAACAGCAATTTTGTCCTTTGTGCCTTCAAGATTTTCATCCATTGCGATACGCAATGTATCCCCTGTATGGAATTCAATCTTACCATCAGCTTGTTTTGTTGTACGGATTTCTGCACCCTTTGTATCCAACAAAATACCAGCTGTTTTACCAGTGATTTTTTCAGCTTCGTGAACTGCATTCATACGACCCAAATGTTCTTCATGGTCGCCATGTGAGAAGTTAAAACGGAATACATTGGCACCCGCTTGGATTAACTTTACGATTGTTTCGACATCAGATGATGACGGACCAAGTGTTGAGACGATTTTCGTCTTTTTCATGGTTAAATAGCTCCTTAGTTATCTTGGTTGTTGCTTGTGCAACTCTACCCAAAGTCTATTTTATACATTATTAAGCGTTTATACAAGTCACAATATTACTGACTGCGTCGAAAGACGACATTTTCGTAGCCTAATAACGTTGATAATTCAACAATGACAGCGTTTTCATAGCCAACCCAAAATTTTGAATTAAGTGTTTGTTTTTGTTCAGTATTTTGCCAATATATCACAACCGGATTAGCACCATGATGCTTTTTTAGCACCTCAATGACGTCATTTCGATTGCCAACTGTGTCATGTTCGTTGTCAAACTGTAAAAACCAAGTACCTGCTGATTTTTCTATTGGTTGTTCATCAGGCACAGTATATATTTGATTTGCAATAACCGATAGCTTACCATTATAACTATCTACTTTGCCATTTATTGCAAGAATGGTCCCTACCTTTAGTAGATCGCCTACCTTATCTAACACATGACTAAACACCGTGACACCGATTATACCGGTTATGTCAGAAATAGTCATAAAGGCCATTTCTTCACCTTTTTTTGTACGTGTTTTGCGAACACTGTCAATGAGAACGATTACTTTGGCTTTTTGGTCTTTTTTGGTCAAACCGGCAATTTGATCAAATTTTTGACTCACAATTAAATCTGAATAGTCATCCAATGGATGTCCCGATAAATTAGTGCCAATGGCTTCTTTTTCATGTGCTAATTTTTCAGTCAATATCATGTCATCGCTTCTTTTTATTTTAGTTTCATTTAAAATAAAATCTCCAAATCCAGCTGCTTCAATTAGATCAGCCAAAGCCATTATTAATTCTGCCCGATTATAACCAAAAGTGTCTAATGCCCCAGCATAAACCAGTTGTACCAAAGTATCTTGTTTGCGCAATTTATCAGGCAATCGACGAATAAATGACTGAATGGATTTAAAACTGCCATTATCTCGTCGTTCCTCTAAGACAGCCGACACAAAATCAGTTCGCACACCTCGGATATTATTCAATCCCATCTGTAGTTCTTGATTATTTGCTGTCCAAAATCGTTGTGATTGGTTAATATTAGGGGGTCGGACCACTATCTTGCGCTTCTTTGCTTCCATAACATAACTTCGTATTTTTTCAGGGGACCCAATATTAGCATTTAATAATGCAGTAAAAAAAGCAATGGGATAATGCGCTTTCATGTAAGCTAACTCAAAAGATAACTTACTGTATGCAACGGCATGCGAGCGATTAAAACCATAATTTGCGAACTCGTCTATATAAGCAAAAATTTGTTCAGCTTGTTTAACATCATGACCTAAAGATACTGCGCCTTGCACAAACTTTTCATGCATTGCCGCCATTTTTTCTAACTTTTTCTTTGACATCGCACTTCGTAAAAGATCAGCTTCGCCCAAAGTGAAACCAGCATAAGCCTCTGCAACTAACATCACTTGCTCTTGGTAGACAATAATACCAAAAGTGGGTGCCAAAATTTGTTTGAGACTTGGATCAATTATTGTGACACTTTCGCGCCCATGACGTCGTTGAATAAACGCTTGAATATTACGACTTGGTCCTGGTCGATAAAGCGCATTAACCGCAACAATATGTTCAAACGTTGTTGGCTCTAATTGTCGCAAAACATTTTTAATTCCTGCTGATTCAAACTGAAAGACCCCATTCGTGTCTCCCTTAGCATATAAAGCCAAAGTTTTTGAATCATCAAGTGGTATGTTGCTAATGTCAAAATGTTCTGGTAACTGCTTTTTAGCATCATACAACGTTTGCGCTAAAATCGATAAATTGGATAAACCTAGAACATCAATTTTAAGCAAACCCAATGCTTCGACTGGATTTTTTTCGAATTGCGTCAGTAAACGCTCATCTGTCCCAGATTGCACTGGTAGTGTCTTAACCAGTGGCTCTGAGCTTAATACTACACCAGCCGCATGAGTTGAATAATTACGTGGTAATCCTTCGATATGCTGTGCCACTTTAAGTAATAAGTCACCGTTATCAATATCAGATAAAACAGTTTGCAAGCGATCAGATTCATTCAATGCATCTTGAATTGACACTTTATGCCCTTGCTTACCTTGAGGAACAGCATTACTCATGCGTGTCATCATTTGTTGCGATACGCCAAATACACGTGCGGTATCACGTAAAGACTGTTTGGCAGCTAAAGTCCCAAATGTCAGAATTTGTGCGAAATTACGTTGACCATATTTATCGTGCAAGTAGGTTAATATTAAGTCACGTTTATTATCTGGCCAATCAATATCAATATCTGGCATTTGGATACGTTGCGGGTTTAAAAAACGCTCAAATAGTAAGCCAAACTGTAACGGATCGACATCAGTAATTCGTAAAGCATAAGCTACTAAAGAACCTGCTGCAGAACCACGCCCAGCACCCATTTGAATGTTTTTTTGGTGTGCAAAAATTATAATATCCCAAACAATTAAGAAATAATCATTAAATTCTAAACTGTCAATGATTTTTAATTCGTATTGTAAACGTTTCTCGTACTGTTCTAAAGTAACTTGTTTTCTTTTGAGACGTTCTGATAACCCTTGTTCAGAAATATGACGTAAATACTCACCTGCAGTCTGCTCGCCATCTGGTATACTAAATTTTGGTAAGGTCGCAGTTTGCTTAAATATGATATTAACATGACTGCTTGATACAAGTAATTCATTGTTTAAATAAGCTGTCTTTAACGCATCATTAACAAAATAAGCTGTCTTAATATCATTTAGATCTTGCAACACATGGGTTCCCAGCTGCTGCGATAATACTTTAATCCCATCTAATTTAACAGTTGCGTCAATTGCCTTTAAAACTTGTGTTGTAAAAGCATCGTCAGGATTAAGATAGTCAACATTATCCAACGCAATAAGTGTTGCTTGATTTTTTTCACTAAAATCAACTAATCGTTCTTGAATCTGTGGCGCTAATTGTGGGTTAATTCCTAAATATAATTTTTGGGGATCAATTTTTGTGATAAGTTGTTGCCAATAATCAGCAGCCTGACCGTACTCAGATGCAATAAATTGCGACATTTCACTATCATTAGGCAAAATAACATTGATTCCTATCAAATGATCAGAAATCACATCTAATGTCATCTCACTTGCCCTAGTCGTCATTTTGGCCGATGAAATCCACATTAAATTCTGGTAGCCTATTTGATTTTCCGCAATGAGTATGATTGGAAACGGCGTTGCGGTATTAACTAATCCGTTAACTTGTAAAGTCAAACCAAATAGCGGCTTGATATTATTTTTTTCAGCCACTTGGTAAAATTTAACAGCGCCATACATCACATTTATATCGGTTAAAGCAATAGCCTGATAGTGACGATTTTTGGCAGTTTGAATAATTTCTTCAATTGTATTAGGATTTTTCAATAAGCTATAGGCGCTCACAATTTGCAAGGGTGCGTACATTAGGCCTCCGATATGTTTCATACAGTTATACGAAACTTTGTTCCCTTTAATTATACACGAAAATTGCCTGAAAAGGTTGCGATTTTTTATAAGAAGCGTATGATAGTTTTGTAAAGAGGTGAAACTTATGAAGTTTATTACTGTCGCTGTTTGGTCAGCAATTTTTGGTGAAATTTTAGGATACATTGTTTCGCAATTGACGCAAGGAACCTATTCATTCATAACCGTTGCGGTTATCGCAGTGGTTATCGGTGAAATTGCAGTCATTGCAATCCCTGCAATTTCAGGATCGGCTGCATCACAAAAAGCTACCATTGAAGAATAATAAAAAGACGTGAATTTAATTATTCACGTCTTTTTATTATTCTTGTTGCCAAGCTCGCGCCAGATCAATAACCGTTAACTGACCTGGTGCACTGAGGCGTGTGCCATCAAGTACAGCAAATGTCATTTCTGAGCCATAATGATAGCCCTCTATACGTGAACGTTTACCAAAGTCACCCATGCTCATAGTAATCAATGGTTGACTGATACTAGCGGCAACGCTTTTCGTTACGTCTAGTAAGTATTGCGTATCTTTTTCAGACTGTGACATAACTGCTAACTTAATAATATCTGCTGACTGTTTTGCCATATCTAGTATAATTGCTGCGCTGTTTTTTGGCGTTATATTAAAATCATGATATGACAATATCACAGGTATCCCCACTTTGTGTGCCGCATCAATAATTTTTTGACGTAAAAGTTCATCTAATGAGTATTCAATATCAACGGCTGCAAATGGATAACCAGAATATAATGCAGTAACCACAAATGTCGCATACTCAACAGCCGACATCTCACCTTGTCCACCCTGCGCTGTGGTCCGATACGTCAAAATGACCGGAAATTCACCAATACTATCAAAGACAGTCCCAATTAATTCTTTAATAATTTGCTGATTCATTACCGGCCAGTTGGCCTCGAACTCCTGCTTCGCATTGTCTATTTCAGCTAACATTTTTGCTTCAGTCATCACTGACACGTCTTTTTGCGCGAGTTCGTTTTGCGCCCCTAATTTAACTTGTTGCCACATCACTGCCTGACTAAAGCTATCAGCGATATAATCTGCACGCCATTCAACCATATCTGGATTTTGTTGCTGCAATTTTTGTGTGAACGGACCAAATTTTTCAGCAGGTCCTAACGTTAAAGGTACCGTAATAATTGGTTTATTATTGGTGCTTGGCAACTGTAATAATTCTCTAAGTGTCATAGTATTTTATAGACGACCCATACCATTTGAGGCTTTAACGCTTGCCTAATTTGATATTTCTCGTCACTGCTTTCTGGAATTTCTTTGAATTGTTCTTCTGAAATAATTGTAAACCGATTTTGATTTTTTATAAAGTCCTGTAATGCCACAATTTTACTCGGGGCAAACACGATTGATGGTCCAGATGCATTATTTAAATCTCTTTTTGTTAAATAACGCTTCATCAACCCCTCTGTTGCAGCATGAATCAGTGCAATATTTCGCTGATACTGCGTATTTTCAACAAGACTCATTGTCATTAAAGGTAGAGAAAATGTCTTTTCAATCTCAAGATTCATCCAGTTCAAGTAATTAAACTCTGCCCAGTCCACGCCATCCAGTTTGTTAGACTTAAAGGCAACTGGCATCACTATTTTATCGCCACGATAATTGTGAAAATTTACTACAATTTCTTCAAAACTAGCATGTAAAATCAACGTTTCATTTGTTAAATAATGTTTTGCCGCGCGGTATGAATCAGTCCCAGTAGGACCAAGTGTATGTATATTCATAAGTCACCTATTCAATTGTTTCACTTCTTTATCAATAGCTGCTTGCATTAAAATAGTCATAATATCATCAATCATCTCATCAGTGATATCTGGATTGGTATTAAAATCACTTTTCAAAGCTATTCGTTGCTGAACCATACGATTATTTTGTATTGCTGCTATACCAAACTTTTCTTTATAACGCGCAACATCTTCAACCACTTGAAAACGTTCAGCAATTGTTTGAAAAATTTGACGATCAAAAGCATCAATTTGTGACCGTAACTGTAATAATGCCAATTCATCTTGATTAGCACTAAATAGCGCAATAATTTCAGCAGCGATACGCGATGGCTTTTTACCAACAGTTTCTACAGTAAAATTAGCGACTCGTTGATATTTTGGATCGCGTTTTTGCCACAAAGCGAAAAATTCCGCTGTAGATTTTTCTTGCAACAAAGGACGTTGCCCCTCCAATATTAATCGCCCAATCGTACTTTCCAAGTTACCGTGTAGATAGATTACCGTTGCTGGTGAACGTTGCAATACCGCCAAGTTTTCTTGCTGTTCTACGACACCCCCGCCAGTTGCAACAATACCTTTAAATGTTTGTACATCGTTTAAAACTTCAGTCTCTAATTGACGAAATCCTTCTTCACCGCGATTTTCAAAAATTTCAGCGATAGTTTGTCCCGCGACACGTTCAATTTCAGAATCAATATCAATAAATTTAGAATGATGTTGCCGTGCTATTTCTTTGCCTACGGTCGTTTTCCCAGCACCCATAAACCCAATAAGCATCAATGTATCCGGTTCTTTAATCATTATTTTCTCACTTTACTTATAAATTTTCTCTTGATTCTCGTGCAGATGAAATAAGCGCTATTAATGCATCATCGTCATTATTTTCAATTGCCTGCGCAAACAAATCTAACTGTTTGCGCAGCTGCGTTTGACTCGCTAGCACTGCTTCTTTATTGCTTAATAACACGTCTGCCCAAAGCTTTGGCTCACTAGCAGCTATGCGTGTTGTATCTTTGAATCCACCAGCAACATATTGGCCAAACATTGTCGATGGGCCTAATTGTGTCGTCGCCGCATTCATTAATGAAAATGCGACAATATGTGGTACATCACTGATTGTCGCCATTAACGCATCGTGCCTTGCAACATCAATAGTCATAAATTTAGCTGCTAATGGTTGCAGTACTGTTTGTAATTGACTACTCTCACTAATTGAACTGGGTACTAAGAAGTACGTCATGTGTCTATACAAGTTCTCATTAGCAAAGGTCACCCCACTTTGGTGTGTGCCCGCCATGGCATGTCCACCAATGAACTTCATATTCATTGGGGTTAATACTTGTTCAGCCACTGCCATAATATCTCGTTTTGTTGATCCTGTATCAGTTATTATAACGCTTTTTTTCAACGACATTGTTGCTAGTTGCTGCATACTTTTTTCAATACTGGTTACCGGTGTGGCCAAGATAATGACATCAGCTTGTGACGCCACATCCCGCAACCGAGAATTAGTCGCTGAGACGAGATGATTTTCTAATGCGTAACGCAAAGACTGTTCACTCATATCCACGCCGACAACATAATTGTCAGACTGAGCAGTTAAAATTTTAGCCAACGATGCACCCATTTCACCTAGACCAACAACAACTATATTTGTCATATTTTTTCTCTCATTAATAAGACTAAATCTGCTAAAAATCCAGGATATGAAACACCCATAGCATCTTCGCCAGTTAAGATAACATCCCCTTCAGTAATCAATGCAGCAACTGCGTTCATCATACCGATACGGTGATCCCCATGCGAATCCAGTAATATTGAACCTTGCGGTACATGAAGCGGCGTTCCGCCATGAATAATCATCCCGTCTTGCTTTTCTTCAATATCAGCACCAATTTTTGTCAGTTCACTAATTACAGTCGCAATACGATCTGTCTCTTTCACGCGTAATTCTGCCGCACCACTAATCACAGTGTCCCCCTGCGCTTGTGTTGCGGCCAATGCCAAAATAGGTAGCTCGTCAACCGCGCTTGGAATATCATCTGCCGTAATATTAATGCCATGCAAAGATTGTGATTTGACGATAATATCTGCTAACGCTTCTCCGTCCGAAGGAATTGGTTCTTGCATAATATTAGCACCCATACGTTCAAGTAATTTAATCACCCCAACACGCGTTGGATTAACACCCACTTTTTTTAAGGTTATTTCAGAGTTTGGGGTAATTAATCCCGCAACCATAAAGAATGCTGCACTTGAAATATCCGAGGGTACCAGTACATGTTGTCCATGCAATTGCCGCTGTTGCTGCACAGTAATTACCCCATTGTCTGTGACAATGGTTCCGCCAAATTGCCGTAACATACGTTCTGTATGATCTCTTGAAGGCATTTTTTCAATAACAACGGTTTCGCCTTCTGCTTGTATACCAGCCAATAAAATAGCACTTTTAACCTGTGCTGATGCCACCGGCATTTCGTATGTCATGCCCTGCAATCTGTTATTTTCTTTGATCGTTCCCGGTAAAAATTCGTCCGCTGTTAAGTCAAACTTAGCGTTCATTAATGATAATGGCTTTGCCACGCGGCCTAATGGTCTGTTACTCAGTGACTCGTCACCAAAAAAAGGCATATCAAAAGGCTGCTTACTTAATAAGCCCATTAAAAGGCGCGTTGATGTCCCAGAATTACCCATATTAAGTGCATGCTTTGGTTTCGTAAAGCCAGCCAACCCTTTTCCTATCACTTTAATTTGTGGCCCCACTTGACTAATATTAACACCAAGTTCACGAAATAATGTCATTGTCCGCATGACGTCATCTGACATTAAAAAATTGTCAACGATCGTGTCACCCGTTGCAATAGCACCAAACATTAATGCCCGATGAGAAATGGATTTGTCCCCAGGTACGGTAATCTCACCATGGAGACCTGATTTTGGCGCTTTTGTTAGTTTAATCATATTTATTCTACCTTTTTAAGTATGTACGTAGCCAAGGCTACTTATTAAAACGTACGAATCTCTTCACGATATGCTGCCACTTGTTCTTTCATGCGCTCAATGTTATCCGCATCAAACTTATCCAAAATAGCTATTGCAAGTTCAATCGCTACCATAGATTCAGCAATAACCGCGGCGGCTGTAACTGCAGTTGTATCTGAACGTTCAATAGAAGCTTTATGCTCTTGATGCGTATCAATATCAACTGACTTCATCGGACGATATAAGGTTGGAATCGGTTTTACGACACCACGAACAGTAATCGCCTCACCGGTTGTCATGCCGCCTTCAAATCCGCCCAAATTATCAGTTCCGCGATAAAATCCTTTTTCTGAATCCCAAAAAATTTCGTCCATAATTTGATCGCCATATTTTTCAGAATTATCAAATCCACCGCCAAATTGTACCCCTTTGAAAGCATTGATACCAACAATTGCACGTGCAATTTTACCATCTAATTTCTCATCAGCTGATACATATGATCCAAGTCCAACAGGCATGCCTGTTGCTATAACTTGTACCTGTCCCCCCACTGTATTTGCGTCACGCTTAGTCTTATCAATCACTTGACGAATCGCTTCATCAGCTTCCGCTGTTAAGGCTCGTGTTGCAAAACTTTCAGTCACAGCACGTAATTCTTGCAAATTTTTATACTGGGTTAAGACATTTAAATCTGATTTTGCAGGTCCCACATTAACAACGAATCCGTGAACATCAACGTTAATTTCTCGCAATAATTTTTTTGCTACTGCTCCCACAGCAACACGCATAGTTGTTTCGCGGGCTGACGAGCGTTCCAAAACGTTGCGCAAATCATCGTGATGACGATATTTCATGCCACCTACTAAATCAGCATGTCCAGGACGTGGTCGCAAAACCTTACGCAGCGTATTTTCTGGTGTTGCAGGGTCATTAGGGGCCATGATTTTTGACCAACTATTGTGATCATCATTGTGTACATTTAATGTTATGGGTGATCCTAGTGTTGTTTGATGTCGCACACCAGTCAGAAAAGTCACCGTGTCTGTTTCAATTTGTTGACGCTCACCACGACCATAACCATGTTGACGACGTGCTAATTCTTCGTTAATATCTTCTTGCGTAATATGTAATCCTGCTGGGATTCCCTCAATGATAGCAATTTCTTCTGGTCCATGGCTCTCGCCAGCTGTTGTGTAACGCATAGTTATTTATTGTGTGAGATACATAATAACTGCCCTCTCACACATTCCTTTCAGATTTTTATTTAATAAACGTCGGCATATCTGCCATGCTTTTTTGAACAATCACAGGATTGCCAATTTTTTTAAGTGCAACAAGGTTTAAAATACCACCACGATTTTTTTTATCATTGATCAAATGGTCAAAAAATTCAGACGTACCGATTAAATTTGAGCTTGTTGGTAGTCCTACCGCCTCTAAACGTGCCTTGAGCGCGGTAGTCAAATCATCAGATGAGACACCATCGCGAGCCATTCGCTCAGTCATCGCTATCATACCAATAGCCACGGCCTCACCATGACGTAGTTCCCCATGAGCTAGTAACTCAATCGCATGTCCTATCGTGTGCCCAAAATTAAGATACTGTCGTTGCCCGGCTTCCTTCTCATCACGCATCACAATTTTTGCTTTATAGGCAATGGCGCGTTGCGACAGTTCCTGTGCATGCACGCGAATGTCATGGATTGATTTTATGGTGCCAGTGAAGTCGAAGAACTCTTGACTATCCAGTGCAGAAGTCTTAACAACTTCACCATAACCTTCTACTAAATCACGATCAGTTAGCGTGTCCAAATAAGTGCTATCAACCAAAACTAAATCTGGTTGGTAAAATGTGCCCGCAATATTTTTTGTATCACCCAAATTAACAGCCGTTTTGCCACCAACTGACGAATCAACTTGTGCGGTAAGTGATGTCGCAATTTGAATAAAGCCAATACCACGCATATACAGTGAGGCCACAACCCCACCTAAATCGCCAACAACTCCGCCGCCTAAAGCAATTAAGCCATCGCCACGTGTAAATCCCGCTTTAGCCATTTTGGCAATCAAATCACCAGCCACCGTTAATGACTTTGATTGTTCACCAGCTGGTACTTGTAAAGGTAGGACATCAAATCCTGCTGCTTCAAGTTGCTGCTGTGTTTTAGTCAAGTAAAGTGGTCCAACATGGCTATCTGTCAATAAGGCAATTTTACGAAGCGGCCAAACAGCCAAAATTTCAGAACCGATTCGTGTATGTGCTGTGTTATTAATTTTAACATCATATGCTGTTTGATCAAATGATACATGTACGGTTGCCATAGCTATTCCTTTCTAAAACAAGCATCAATGTTCTCAATTATCGTGCGCAACAATATCGTGTATCTGTCTCACTTTATTAGCCAATTTAGCAAAAGCATCTGGTGTCAATGCTTGTGCGCCATCCACGAATGCATGAGCTGGATCATCATGTATTTCCGTCATAAGACCTTGACTACCAGCCGCCGTAGCCGCCAGTGCCAATGGTGTCACAAACTTTGCCACGCCTGCTGCATGGGAAGCATCTGCGATAACTGGATAATGCGTCAAACTTTGTAAAACAGGAATGGCTGACACATCAATCGTGTTACGCGTATATTTATTATCGTACGTCCGAATACCACGTTCCATTAGCATGATTTGATGGTTGCCGCCTGCTGCAATATATTCGGCAGCGTTTAACAAATCATCAATTGTTGCTGACATGCCACGCTTCAAAACAACTGGCTTACGTTTTTGGCCCAAAGCTTTCAACAAAGCGAAATTTTGCATATTCCGCGTACCAACTTGAAAAATATCAGTATATGAATCAACTAAGTCAACATCACGTGTATCTAAAATCTCAGTAATCATGTCCATACCGAGTACGTCGGCCGCGGCACGATGGGCTTTTAGCCCTACTTCACCATTCCCTTGAAAAGAATAGGGTGATGTCCGTGGTTTAAAAGCCCCGCCACGCAAAATTGTTGCGCCTGCCGCTTTAACTTGTCGACCCATTTCAAGCACATGTTCTGCACTCTCAATCGAATCAGGTCCAGCCATAAATACGAAATTATTGCCGCCAATAATTGAATGATTTGTCTTTATAATTGTATCATGTGGATGGAAATCACGTGACGAAACAATCGCTTGATGATGATTTGTGATTATTTCAACAATATCTTGTGATATTTCATTCAAAGTACTTTCAGGCAATGTTTTAACACCTGCCAAAGCCACCCGATTCTCATGTACAAACACTGGTTTAATAGGGTTTTTAGTATCTAATTTTTCGGCAATTTTTTGCGCCATGTCATTGTTTTTTGTAATTAATATCATCTTATTATCCTTCTATGGCTTGTGCCATTAATTGCCGATCAGCGGGTTGATTGAACCAATATTCAAAACTTAATGCACCTTGACCAACTAACATCGATAAGCCATTTTGTGTCAGTAGCCGATGCTTATTGGCTGCTTTTAATAGCCCTGTTTGTTGGTTACGATAAATCATGTCGACGACCAATGCATGTTGCGGTAACAATCCGATTTGATAGTCTGTTAACAGGGTTCTCGCATCGTTCATGCCTACTGTTGTGGCATTGATTAGCAAATCTGCCTGTTGTAACGCATCTGATAAAGCATGATTATTAGATAAATCAGCGAGTTGCCCAATACCCTGACTCAAATATGCAATGGCCGTTTCGCGTTGAGACCAATCTGAATGCGCGCGATTAAAGGCTGTCAAATGTCGAACGCCATACAATTTCGCTGATGCAATAACAGCTCTTGCTGCACCGCCGGTACCAAGAATCACAACATTTTCGTGTGGCTGATTAGGGTTCATACTTTGCCAAAATCCGTCGCCATCAGTACTCGTACCAATCAAGCGGCCGTTCACATTCTTGACTGTGTTCACTGCCTGTAAGCGTTGTGCTGATGGTGTTAACTCATCTAAATACTGGATAATATCTGTTTTATAAGGCGTTGACACGTTGAAACCACCAACATTTAAAACTTTTAGCCCCTTAATAGCTGTTGCTAAGTTCTCCGGTTGCACATCAAAGCTGTGATAATAAGCGTCAATATGCCGTTCATCAATCATTTTATTTTGCATAACGGGTGATTGAGAATGCCCTGCTGGATGTGCTATTAAACCATATATCGTCATTTTATTTCTCCAAATATTGCGTAATTTTTTTAACAATTACACTTGCGTTCAAACCATATTCATCCAAAATGATTTGCGGTTCAGCACTCATACCAAACTGATCAATACCAAATATGAGGCCATTTTCACCGGTTAATACTTGCCACCCAAGTGTTGTTCCTGCTTCTATTATCACATTTTTTGCAGCATCTTTGGGGATGATTTGTGCTTTCTCTGCAGTATTTAGAGACAAAAACTGCTGCAAATTAGGCATTGAAATCACACGATTAGGTACATTCAATTGCTGGCTAACTGCCAAAGCTAGTTGTACTTCTGATCCTGAAGCAATTAAATTTATCACAGCTTCTGGCTGTGTCGCAATTTTAACCGCACCATTTTTAATCGCTAAGTTAGCTTGTTGCGATGTTCCTTGAGAACCAATGGTGCCACGACTCAAAATTAAAACGGTTGGTCGATTGACGGACATGAGTGCTTTTTGCCACGCCACTGCAATCTCTTCGGCTGTTCCAGGTCGTAAAACATCAATACCTGGAATCAATCTTAAACTCATAATTTGTTCAATCGGTTGGTGAGTTGGCCCATCTTCTCCGACCGTAACACTGTCATGTGTGAAAACATAAATCACTGGCAATTTTTGCAAGGCACTCAAACGAATAGCTGCTTTCATATAATCTGAAAACACTAGAAATGTGGATCCAAAAATTTTGGTACCACCATGTAATGCAATACCATTCATGATAGCTCCCATACCAAATTCTCTGACGCCAAAAGCAATATTACGGCCTGTACGATTATGCTTATCAAACAACGGTGATGCGACAATTTCGGCATTAGTTGAGGCGACTAAATCAGCCGACCCACCCCATAACTGGGGCATTTGTTTAGCAAACGATTGTATAACAGATTTCGAAATTTTACGGCCAGCCATATTTTTAACGCTATCTGTCAATTTTGGTGTCGTTGTCACTTGATGTTGCGTAAAAAATTTATAGGCTGTTAGTTCATCCACATCTGGTGAACTCTGCTGACTTAATCGTACTTGAATGCGTTGACGCATATCCTGAAGCATGTCAGCCGCTATTTCAAACCCACTCATTTTCGTACTTAACTTAACTGCCAAAGTAGCCATTTGTTCTGATGTTAACGGCGTGCCATGCGCTTTGTTGGTGCCAGCAAAGGGCCCGTGGTCACCAATTATCGTTTTAACTGCAATAAATGTTGGTTTTAAGGTGCGCTTAGCTTGCTCAATCGCATGGTGAATTGCAGAAACATTATGACCATCAGGTACATCGAGTACATCCCAGCCGTAACTTGCAAAGCGTGCCATATTATCTGAAATGTCTGATCTACTTTTATCACCGTCAAGACTAATACTATTATCATCATGGATAACAATCAATTTCGATAAAGCTTGTTTACCAGCTAATGACGCTGCTTCATGACTGACGCCTTCCATGAGATCACCATCTCCAACAAGAACATATGTATAATGATCAACGACACTTGGAAATTGATCATGTAATTTCGCCTCAGCCATAGCCATACCCACAGCCATACCTAGTCCCTGTCCTAATGGTCCTGTTGTCGCTTCAACACCAGGTGTTACGCCGACTTCTGGATGACCAGGTGTTTTTGAGTGTGGTAATCTAAAATGTGCCAAGTCATCAGACGATAGGTCAAAACCAGCGGCATATAATGTGGCGTAAAGCAACGCAGCACCATGTCCAGCTGACAATACGAAGCGGTCTCGATTAATCATATCCGGATTATTTGGATCGATCACTAACTGGTTTGCATATAATTCATATAAAATCGGCGCAGCACCAAGCGCAATACCTGGATGCCCAGATCCAGCTTTAGAAATCATTTGATTAGCAAGCAAACGTAAACTGTTGACTAATTTTAATGATTCAGTAGGTAACGCTAATGTTTCATTCATAATTTTCTCCTAATAAAAAACCGTACTAATGTGGTTTCACCTAGTACGGTTTATTAAAACAGTTATACTCTGCCAAATAAAAAGTCACTAAGTGTTAAAATTCCACTTAGTGACTGAACCTTGAAAAGCTTCTGGTCGCTAAGTGCGTCGAAAACCGACGCACTTAGCATGCGACGGTTCTACATAAACCAGAAGTAATAGTAACTATTATTTTTGTTTTTCAAAGTTTGTTTGGTCATTAATTTATTCTCTTATCATTATTTAATATTTTAAGTATACTATGGGTCATTAAATTTGTCAACTTTTTATTAAAAATAACATGAGATTTCACTCACTTAAAATGTCGATGTACCGTATTATAGATTATTGCTACAACATATACACCAATGATTCGATCTAAATAATCAGTACAAGTTTGTACGAGTAGTATCGAAGCCACTTGATTCATGCCCACACCGTGTAAAATTTGAACAACAATACTTGAACCTGAGGATGTAATACCATGGAATAAGATAACAGTAATAAGCGTGCTAACAATTGTCGCTGGCACTGAGATAATTAATGCTAACCACCAAATTTTTTTGAAATCGGTTGCCCTAAATTTTTTATAAACAAACCCAGAAACGAGTGCCGTCGTTATTTGACTCGGCATAAAATAAATTGAAAAAAGATCTCCTGTTGACCCATTTATGAGTGCCGTCAATATACCAGTAATTACGCCGCCAATTGGACCAAAAAATGCACTGCCTAAAAGCGTCCCAATCGTATCTAAATAAATTGGCAAACGTGCATAAAGTGCCAAGTGCCCACCTACGATATTAATCACGATAAATAATGCCAAAAGTGCAATTTTTTGCGCTGAAAAGTTTTTTCTCATGATAACCGCTCCAAATTCGTAGCGATCATATTGAGTTCATGTTCAATCTCATCAACATCACTGGCCAATAAGCCACTCACAATGTAGGCCATGACGCGCTTTGCATCAATATTTTGTATAATCCTTGCATTAGCTGGCTTTTGCCAAAAATCAGCCACATCAACAATACTTTGTCCTAATGCTATACCACGCGTTACCACAGTAACATACTTATGGATGTATCTAGTTAGTTCAGGATGTAATGCATAAACAATGACCAGCGGGTCATTAATCACCGCACCTAATACATGTTCTTGCTGCCAATGAAAATCAAAGTAAAAACGACTTATTTTCGTGATAAACGCTGTTTTTTCAGGATTTAAATAGGTCATCATTTGTAATATGTTTGGTGTCAAAACAACTTTGCGCGTCACATCAAGTGGCACAAGCTCAATTTCAACAGGACTATGCTTAAAAACATAATCTGCCGCATCTGGATCAACCCAAAAATTATATTCTGCAACGGGTGACGTATTCCCATTTGTCTTGTAAGCCCCACCCATCACAATCAAACGAGAGACATGCTGCCAAATGAGCGGTTGTTGTTGCAATGATAACGCAACATTAGTGAGCGGTCCAAGTGCCATAAACCACACATTATTATATTGATTCAATAATGTTGCGTAGCCCGCTTGTGCGCTTAAATCGACAGGCAGTTTATAATCTGTTACAGCAGGTATCCCGCTCTCACCTAAACCATCCATACCATGTGTATCTTGTGCACTAACGTATTCATGTTTTAATGGTGCTATCGCGCCAGAAAAGACAGGAATATCTAAACGATCAACCTCTCGTAAAATTTTTAATGTGTTTTGAAAACCAATATCGGTTGGTACATTACCTGCAACAATCGAAATACCAATCACATCTAGTTCTGGTGAATTGAGTGCGACTAAGAGCGCAAGACTATCATCAATTCCCGGATCCATATCAATAATTACTTTGTGTGTCTGCATTATCTTTCCTACCTTTCAAGGTTACTTGGTTTTTTATCCTGGGCAGTTTTCGAACCAGTCCAATAACAACGTATTGATTTTGATAAATGCTTATTAAGTGTACCAAAAATTTAAGCACAATAAAACCCAAAACTAAGTTTTGGGTTTTATTGTGCTTAACGTGCATAGTATAAGATAGCCAATGCACCAACACCGGTATGTGTTGATATGATAGGCCCTGTTGTCATCACTTCAATTTTAATATCCGGCCAAATTTTATTTAACCTAACTGCCATTTTTTCAGCAACCTCTGGCACACCCGCATGCGAAACACCAATCGCTAATATTTCAGAATATTCTTGCATTTTAGCAATCACACCATCGTTAAATTTGCTGAGCGCTTTCATGCCACGTCCCTTGGTAATTACTTCAACTGACCCAGTTTTATCGACACCGGCACCAACTTTAATGTTCAATAGATTGCCAATGAGACCAGAAGTTTTGCTTAACCGCCCACCAGCAACCATATTATCAAGCGAAGTGAAACTTAAAAATGTGTGTGAATTTGAACGTACTTTTTCAATTTCAGTCAAAATCTCAGACATCTCAGCACCATTTTGTGCCATCTTAGCCGCAACTAAAACACAAAAAGCTTGTGCGCGATCGGCATTCAATGAATCAAAGGTAGTTATTTTAGCAGCAGTTAGCGCGGCTGCTTGATCAGCTGCATGAACAGTCCCTGACAAACCGGAAGACAAATGTATACTTAAAATTTCTGAATTCGGATTTTTTTCGTGAATCGCCTCATACACTGCTTGAAATTTACCAATTGATGGCTGAGACGTTTGTGGTAAGCTATGGCTTGTTACCATTTTTTCTAAAAACTCATCACGTTGAATCGTCACGCCATCCTCATACACAACACCGCCAATTTGGACAGTTAGGGGTATAACAGTAATATCATATTGCTTTATTTCTTCTGGTGTCAAAGCCACAGCTGAATCTGTTACAATCTTAATATTAGACATTTTCTCCTCAATTCCTGCGCTTATAACGTTCCACAACAAACGCATAGTCATTTTTATCATCTTTTTCGTGGGGCTGTCGACTGATTAACTCAAACTGCGTTAAATCAATGTCATCTACGAAGGTATCCCCATTAATCACAGCGTCAATACGGGTCACAATTAAATCCGTCGCATATGGCATAAAAGTGCGGTAAATTGATGCCCCACCAGCAATAGATACATCTCTTGAATCATTTTTAATAGACGCTAACACGTCATCAGGAGAATGTGCAATCAAAACATCATCAAAATCAGTTTGCCATGTTGGTTGTCTAGTTAACACTAAACTCGTTCTATTTGGCAAAGGTCGGCCAATACTTAGCCACGTTGTACGCCCCATAATCATCAATGTATCAGTTGTCTCTTCACGAAATAATTTCAAATCAGCGGGAATATGCCAAGGCAATTTCCCATCTTTGCCAATAGCATGCTGTTGGTCTTCTGCCCATACCATTTTAATTTTTCTCATGTCACCGACTCCTTTATATATGCTATTAATGCGTCGTATTTGTTGTCAATTTTGCCAAGCACAACTGCACGTTCAGTCATTCTTAGTGTGCGTCCCATTTCAGGACCCGGTGCCACTAGGCCCATTGCTATTAAGTCAGCGCCATTAATTGCTAACTCGGCGCTTTTAGAAATTGGTAACGTTTCAAATATGCGATTCACGTGTCGTAGCATCCCATCAGATACTTTTATCAAATGCAATACTTCTAACAGAATATCACGATATGTGTAGACCTGATAAAGTTCAATGACATGGCTATCTGTAATATGCCGCACTATTGGCACAATAAGCGAAACTACTTTTACATCTTCACGACTCATTTTCCATATACGCATAAAATGACTCATTTGTTTTGTATTCAAATTCGAACGTGCCAACAAATGAACCCAGGCCACTTGCTCAGAATGTGCCTGACTTGACGTGAGATCCGCCATCACTAACGATAAATCCCACGATCCCATATCACCAGGTAAGTATGACATAACTTGATCTCTAATCGCAATTTGCAAACTTTTAGCTGCTTGTGATCCCATCAATAACTTTTCAAATTCTACTCGAATACGTTCAACCGCAATTTTTTCAAGATTAGGTGCTAATTTTTGCAATGCTTGTTGCGTATTTATTTCAATATCAAATCCAAGTTGCGCACTAAATCGTAGCGCGCGCATCATGCGCAACGCATCTTCTGTAAAACGCCCTTCGGCCTGACCAACAGCACGCACAACGCGATTTTTTAAGTCAGTTAATCCATCAAATAAATCGATTACACTGCCAGAATAATTCATTGCTAGTGCATTAATCGTAAAATCACGCCTTTTTAAATCTTCTTCAAGGCTACGAACAAACTTTACCTTATCAGGTCTACGAAAATCTGTGTAGGTTGACTCTGTCCTAAAGGTTGTTACTTCATAGCCCGCACCATGATCCAAAACCATGACCGTACCATGCTGAATACCAGTGTCTACTGTTTTTTTAAACAACGATTTAACTTCTTCGGGGAAAGCAGAAGTTGCAATATCAACATCATGTATTGGTTTATTTAAAATCATGTCACGCACTGCCCCACCAACAAAATATGCTTCAAATCCAGCATCTTCGAGTATCTTTAAAATAGGCTGTGCATCAATAAATTCTTGTGGTAACGCATTCATTTTCATTACTAAAGTCCTTAATCAAATTATACCAAAAACATACAGTGAATACCCTTAAACGAGACGTTATTTTTTAAAGCACAGTTACGAATATCTTTAAAAAGCAAGATCTTCCAAACGTTGCTGCATATCCGCATCGTTTGGGTCTAAAAACAAGTATTGTTTCATTGCCGATATTTCCGCATCACGGTTACCTTGTTGATGATACCAAGCTATTAAGTCAAACAAAAACGTGGCATTTTCCTGAAACAAAGGCAATGCCGACTCAAAATAGGCTTGTGCTTTGTCGTCATTACCTGAAGCTTGATAAGCGCGCGCTAGATACCAATAAAATTGTGGATCTGATACATCATCAGCTAAGTATTGCGTTAGCATATTAATAATTTCATCAACCCTGTGCTGTTCAAAAAGTAATTCAGATAACACAATAATTGTCATGACATCAGCATCATCAATAGCCAAAGCTTGCCTGTAGTATGTTTCAGCTGTCGCTGTATCTCCTGTTTTTACCGCCGCAGTACCTGCCAACCGATATAAGCGTGTATTTGTCTCATCTTGTGCTAGACCTGCCTGATATGTACGATAAGCGTCATCTAGTTGCTGTTTGTTTTCATAGGCTTGTCCCAATAGCGGATAAACTGATGTATATTTGGGATCCGTTTCCAAAATATCATTAAAGATATGAATTGCTTCATCTTCACGTTTATTTTCTTGGTATAAGATGGCCAACTGGAAACGTGTATCCGTTGTCATTTTATCCAACTTAATTTGTTCTAAATAGCCAATGGCATTGTCATAATTACCTACTTGGGCATAAGCAACGCCAATACGAGAAACGATGTCTACACGACTCATTTCTCGTTGTCCTTTTAATAATAAAGCACGGTAGCGTGTGATAGCTTTTTGAAAGGCTTGGTTAGCATAATAGAACTCTGCTAATGCAAATTGAATCACTTCTTCATCTGGCGCTATTTCTTCTGCTTGTAACAAACTATATTCAGCGGACTCGTTTAGTCCTTCTGTTTGATAAATATCTGCTTTTACAAGTAATGCGCGCAAATAAGAGTCTGATTCAGGTTTAATTTGTGCTAAATAATTTTGGGCGTCATCAATTTCATCGTCCTCAATCGCTATATCTGCTAATGCAGTTCTGATACCATCCTCTTCTGGATATTTTTCTAATAATTTTTTATACGCCCGTCGTGATTGATTTAAAAAGCCTAGCGCATATAGCTCTTCGGCTAAACTGTATATTAAATTATCATCATCATGTCGTAAAGATTGTGCAAACAGTCGTTGTGCTTCTTCTAACTGCCCACGTGACAAAGTATCTAACATCTGCTGTGCATAATTTGTTGCCATAATTTGCTCCCTTAGACGTGCACTTTTAACATTCTAAATAATATATATGAATGCACGCCATTTAATTGAAAATGACTGTAGCACTTGATTAATGTCCTTATTTTTATTAACATACTATTTTAACATAAAATAACTTTATAAACGCTATATACCACTTTCTTAATGTACAAAGTCAGTGGTTAATTTTTACAGTTGCTTTAATGTGCAATAAAAAACGTTATCCTTTTTGGGATAACGTTTCACAGTACATATACTACTTTTTAAGATTGTCAACGCCATCTTTTACTGCTTCAAAAGCATCCTCTGCTTTATCCTTCACAACTTCGGTAGCGTCTACCAATTTATCCTTAGCTTTACCAAACAAACCTTGTGCTTTACCTTCTACTTCGCGACTTTTGTCACCGGTAACCTTACCTTCTACTTCTTTTGCCTTACCAGCAACTTTGTCCTTGGCGTTATCAAACTTTTCTTCAACTGTCATAAGAATTTCTCCTTGAAATTTTATTTGATGTTACAAGGTCAGTTTACCATATCGACTGCTTTTTGTATAACAATAGGCCTTAGGACTTGCTTATTAATAAAAAAACAATTCTTTAAAAGAATTGTTTTTCACATTGAAGAATGTTAATTAACGCATAAACTCATGCGACTGTCATTCTTCAAAAAAATTTAAATTACATTTTTAACAAAATTTTACTTAACAGCTTCCTTCAAAGCCTTACCAGGCTTGAATGCTGGTACCTTTGATGCTGGAATTTCGATTTCTGCACCAGTTTGTGGGTTACGACCCTTACGAGCTGCACGATCACGAACTTCAAAGTTACCAAAGCCAATTAATTGCACTTTTTCGCCATTTTTCAAAGCTGCTTCGATTGAGGCAAATACTGCATCAACTGATGCAGTAGCATCTTTCTTTGTTAAACCAGTTGCTTTTGCAACTGAATCTACTAATTCTTGCTTGTTAGCCATTTTTTTGCTTCTCCTGAGAGTATTTATTAACCGTCGAGCGGTTTTTGAAATGTGTCGAAACATTATTTCATGTAACTAGAATACCATAAGAAAGCCCGAATGTGTAGTGTTTACGCGGGTTTTCACTGTTTCGTAATCTTTTTGTTACATAAAAATCATGTTTATGCAAAGAAAAGTCCCAATGATACTAATTTTGTTGCGTCAACTCATTATTTACGTGCACGAACAATTAATTTAATTGGCGTACCAGTAAAATCAAAGGCTTCACGAATTTTATTTTCTAAGAAACGTTCATACGAAAAGTGCATCAATTCAACATCGTTAACAAAAATAACAAACGTTGGTGCCTGAATCGCTACTTGTGTGGCATAATAAACGCGTAATCGGCGACCATTATCTGACGGTGTTGGATTAATAGCAATTGCATCCATAATCACATCATTTAAAGTTGAAGACGAAATGCGTTTACGATGATTGTTATCAACGTCTTTCACTAATTGTGGCAAACGATCCAAACGTTGCCCTGTTATTGCAGAAACAAAAATAACTGGGGCATAATCTAAAAATTTAAACTCAGAGCGAATCATGTTTTCAAATTCTTTCATCGTATGATCATCTTTTTCGACTGCATCCCATTTATTAACAACAATAATCATAGCTCGTCCAGCTTCATGTGCAAATCCGGCTACGTGCTTATCTTGTTCACGAATGCCTGCTTCCGCATCAACAACCATTAAAATAACGTTACTGTTATCAATTGCTTTAAGTGCACGCATAACGGCATATTTTTCAGTGTTTTCATACACCTTACCACGCTTACGCATACCCGCTGTGTCTACCATGATAAACTCATCGCCTTCAGGCGTTACAAAACGGGAATCAATAGCGTCTCGCGTGGTTCCTTCAATGCTAGACACAATCACTCGGTCTTCGCCAAGCATTGCATTAACAATTGAAGATTTTCCGACATTTGGTCGCCCAATAATACTAAATTTAATTGCGCCTTCGTCATCTTGTTCGGCTGCCTCGTCTGGGAAGTGTTTAACTACCTCATCCAACAAATCACCTAATCCAAGACCATGGGATCCAGACACGGGGAAAGGATCTCCTAAGCCGAGTGAATAAAAATCATAAATATCTTGTCGCATTTCAGGATTATCGACTTTATTAATTGCTAAAACAACTGGTTTGTGTGTCCTATACAACATTTTTGCCACAACTTCATCGGCTGATGTGACACCTTCACGACCTGATGTAATCATAACAATCACGTCAGCTTCATCAATTGCTAACTCAACTTGTGCACGAATTTCAGCTAAGAAAGGTGCATCTCCGAGTTCGATACCACCGGTATCAATCATACGGAATTCATAATTCAACCATTCTGCTGGTGCATATAAACGATCACGTGTGACCCCTGGTTGATCTTCAACAATGGCAATTCGCTCACCTGCCATGCGATTAAATATTGTTGATTTTCCGACGTTGGGTCTACCAACAATTGCTACTATTGGTGCTGCCATAATGGCACCTCTTTCTTTTCTTACCGTGGGCTTCCACTAATGCCCACTCAAATTTTCTTCAAAAATAAAAGAACTGGCTAACCAGCTCTTTTATTTTACTCATATTACAACTTATCACCAAAGATGTCACCCAATGTTGCACCTGAGTCATCTCCATGCTGCTTATAAGCAGCAATATCCGCACGTGATGCTGCTCCGTCATTTCCACGACGATCTTCACGTTGTGGCTTTTCTTCCAAAGCTTTCATTGACAATGAGATACGTTCTTCGGCTGGCTTAATATCCAATACCTTAACTTGTACCTTATCACCTGACTTCAAAACTTCTGAAGGGTTTTCAATACGCTTGTTTGATATTTGTGATACATGGACAAGTCCTTCAATACCAGGCAAAATCTCAACAAAAGCACCAAAATCTTTTACGCGCTTAACTGTACCTTCAAGAACTGCACCAGCAGCAATTTGTTCTGCTGCTTCGTCCCAAGGTCCACGTTGTGTTGCTTTAATTGACAACGAGATGCGACCTTTTTCAGTATCCAAAGCCAAAATCTTAACATTGACCTTATCACCCTTTGTCAAAACATCTGCTGGGTTTTTAACGCGGTCATGCGAAATTTCTGAAACGTGAACCAAACCATCCACACCACCTAAGTCAACGAAGGCACCAAAGTCTGTCAAACGCGCAACAGTTCCTTCAACAACTTCACCAACAGACAACTTACTGAATATTTCAGCTAACTGTGCAGCACGTTCTTGGGCTGCAACAGCTTTACGTGACAAAATCAAACGTGCATTAGCAGGATCAATTTCGATAACTTGTGCTTTAATATCTTTATTTCTGAACTGGTTCAAATCAGAAACGAAACGTTCTGCAACCATTGATGCTGGTACAAAACCACGAACACCGTTGACATCAACGATCAAACCACCACGAACGGCGTTAATAACCTTGGCATCTACTGTATCACCTTCGCCGAAGCTCAAGTTTTCCCATGCCTTACGTGCATCTAATCGCTTCTTTGATAACAAGTAGGCTACGCCTTCCTTGTCACTCGTTACGTTAGAAATAACAACAGCTTCGATGCTATCTCCAATTTTCAATTCGTCTGCCAGGTTGATGTTACGATCGTCTGAGTACTCACGTGCTGGCACAACTCCTTCTTCACCGGTAGGCAAACCAACTACTGCTTGGTTATCGTTGTCAATGGCTAAAAGTTCACCTATAACAACATCTCCCACCTTAATTTGATCTGCTGCGCTTTCGAGAGCTGCTAAGAACTCGTTGTTTGTTTCACTCATGACGTCTAACGTCCTCCTACAATTTACACTATGAATATAGTTTACCAGAATAGTCTGCTCTTGTATAGTAAAAAAACAGCGTTTTCACGCTGTTTTTTACTGTTACTGATTATTTTTGATAATTTCGGTAATTTTAGACACCACTTCTTCAATACTTTGACCTGTTGTATCGACTAAAATAGCATCTTTTGCTTGCACTAATGGGCTAATTTCTCGATGAGAATCTTTGTAATCACGTACCGAAATATCTTTTTCTAAATCTGCTAAACTGGTTGTCATACCTTTAGTAAGGTTTTCTTTATAACGTCGTTGTGCCCGCTCTGAAACACTGGCTACTAAGAATATTTTAACTTGAGCATTCGGCAAAACCGTCGTCCCAATATCTCGCCCATCCATAATGACATTTTGGCTGTTTGCAATGTTCCGCTGCCTACTAACTAAATCTTCACGAACAGCTGCATAGGATGACACCAGTGAGACATTATTAGTGACTTCTGTTGAACGAATAACCTCAGTTACTTCGTCGTCATTTAGAAAAACACGTTGACCAGGTGTACCAGGTTCAAAGCGTATGACGGTTTTAGGAAGTAAGGCTATTATTTCTTCTTCCGCTTCATATGATAACCCTGCACGACTAGCAGCCAGCGTAATCGCGCGATACATTGCACCGGTATCAACATACACATATTTTAAATTAGTGGCCAATATTTTGGCAATAGTTGATTTACCAGCTGATGCTGGTCCGTCAATCGCTATTTGAAAATTTTTTGTCATAGTTTCCTCTAGACTATTGAATATTAATATCTCTGCCTGCATATTGTGTGTAATTACCGACTGTCAAACCAGGATTCAATGCAACGACTTGATCGGTTGTCATACCATGAGTAACTGCAAAATTATACAAGGTCTGACTTGCACCAAGAACCGCAGTTTGTCCTGTTACACTTGAGGCAGCATCAGCACTACTGCTTGTTGCCTCGCTAGAAGATGGCGCTGAGCTGACCTCCGAACTCGGTTCAATACTACTTGATACAGCTTCTGAACTTGATGATGCCTCAGATTGACTTTCTGAAGATGTTGTTGTCTTTCGAGTAGACGATGACACTTTATGACTAACCGATGTGGCTGTTTGCCCTTGTGGCTCTTTTTTATTTGCCCAATAACCATAGACCGGTACACTTGCCAAAATTAAGAAGGCTAATACAATCAAAAGAACCCGTAATCCCTTGTGTTCACCTAATTTTTTATCTGTTACGCGCGCAAACTTTGGTTCAACCTTTTTGTTCTTATTCTTCGCTGATCGGCTCATATGATTTGGATCAAAATCGTTCATTATATCACGACCTCCACTATAATATTATTCACTTAAAATTTTACCACATTGCACGCTTTCGTGTTGATAATGTTTCATTAAGAAATAAATTTATGTTGCAATGGTTTTAGCAGGGATAACACAACTAAACTCACGCTTCCCCAAACAATCCCCTGTATCAAATTAAAAGGTAACACTATGGCAATAAAATAACGACTTAAGCCAATTGCTTTTGCAATATCAAAATTCGCAAATTGTGCATATAATGGTACGGCCACAAACCAATTCATGATAACAGCTGATCCAGTCATCCCTATTGTTGCCACAATAACCGCTAATAGACTTTTGCCAATGTTTTTAGATGCGACATACGGCATTATCCACAACATAATAACAGAAAAAATAACGACGGCAACTAAATTAACTGGTAAGCCCAAATAAGTATTGACACCTTCATTTGCCAAAACTAATTTTAATATCGTACGTAAGATAACCGTCCACATAGCCGCAGAAATACCAAGCCAATAGCCCGCTATAATGACCGGAATAATCGAAAAATCTAGCTTTAAAAAACTAACGCCAGGCATAATTGGCACTTGTGGAAATAACATTAAGCCAAACGAGATCGCACTTAATATTGCAATCAATGTTAACTTTTGTGTTCGTGTTGTTGTAGAAATGGCCATATTTTTATCCTCAAAAAAAACTGCACAATTTGTCAGGGTATCACAAAAAGGCAGTTTTAACTTTCTTTTTTAACTTCTTTATACCCGACTTTACGGTCGGCTCCGGATTTTAACCAGATCAACTGCTTTCGCAGGTTGCGGGCTTGCCATGTCATGCATGTTTCACCGCCGGTTGGGATTTTCACCCGACCCTGAAGTTTATTCAATTTTTATTATTATATCAAATCCACAAATTAAAAACAAGTTATCATTTTCTACGATAATTCTTGTAATCTTCTGCTTTTAATCGTCTAACTTCAGCCCCAGTCAACTTACGATACTCACCAGATTGTAAACCGATCAAATCAAAAAAAGCATACTGTTCACGTGTCAGCTTAGCAACTGGCAAATGCACCTTTTGTAGCATATTTTTAATTTGATGGTTACGGCCCTCATGAATAATCACGCGAACCATACTTGTTTTTTTATCTTTATCAACGCGTTCAACTGTTACGCGCGCAGGTGCTGTTTTACGGCCTTTAATGACGACACCATGTTTCAAAGGCGCTAGCTTGTCATCCGTTGCAATACCCTCAACTTTAGCCATGTACACCTTATCTACACGTGATTTAGGGTGCATTAACTGGTTCGCAATCACACCATCGTTAGTCAACAATAACGCACCGGTCGTATCATAGTCTAACCGACCAATAGGATAAACACGTTGGCTAACATCACTCAAAAGATCTATGACTGTCTGACGCCCTTTTTCGTCATTATTAGTCGTGACAACGCCACGCGGTTTATTTAACAAATAGTAAACCAGCTTCTCACGACCCTCAATTGGTGAACCATCTACTTCAACCGTATCACTTGGTTCGACCTTCATACCAGGTTCAGTAATCGCTTGTCCATTAACTTTTACGCGACCTTTGGCAATTAATTCTTCTGCACCCCGTCGCGAGGCTAACCCAGCTTGTGCAATAATTTTTTGTAACCGTTGTGCTTCTTCAGACATGTTTACTCTCTTCTTCCGTTTCTGCCACGCGTGCTTCAAACGCGCTGGTAAATAACTCGCCACCCTCATCGCCAACTTCCAATGTATCAAAATCTGGTAAAGATGGTAACTCTGCTAATTCTTTTAACCCAAAATAGTCTAAAAATTCAGTCGTTGTGCCATACATAATTGGCCTGCCAGGCTCATCTTTTCGACCTATCATCACAATTAATTGGCGCAATGCTAATTTTTGTAAGGTTCCTGAAGATTGCACACCGCGGATTTGATCAATTTCTACACGCGTGATCGGCTGTTTGTAAGCAACAATCACAAGTGTTTCTAGTTGTGCTTGTGATAAAGTCGCATTAATTGGTGCCTCAAAATAGCCTTTCACGGTAGCACCTAACTCTGGTTTCGTTACCAAACGATAAGCCCCATCTGATTCTCGAATCTCTAAGGCACTCGCTAAATTGTTAGCATAACTTGTTGCTAGGTCATCAATTAATGTCACCACAGCTGGTTTAGCAAATTGTGTCATAAGACAAATGTCTTCGATTTTGATACCTTCATCCCCCGCCACAAACAGTAGGGCTTCTACTTGAGCTAGATTATTCATTATCGTCCAACTTTTCAATTTTTAAAAATATTTCTGATTGTACACTTGCCTGATGCATTGTAACTTTATCCTCTTTAGCCATCTCAAGTAAAGCTAAAAAAGTCATGACCAACGGATCGCGATCATATAGGTCATCAAACAGCGACTCAAAGGTTACAACATCACCCACTTTTTGAGTCATAAAACGTTGTCTAATGTTATTAATAGCTGTCGTCATTGTATATTTTTCACTAATAACACGTCGACTAATAGGTGTTTGTTGCCTTTTTTTACTTAATAAATGTGCAAATGCCGTTTGTAGGTCAATTAATCCAAGCCCTGGTGCTAATTTTGTTTCTAGTTTGACATCTGCTGGTACTAACATAGGTAATCGAGCAAATGATTGCTGATGCTGGTTCTCACGCTCACGTAATTTACCACTGGCTGCTTGGAATTGCTTATAAGTCAGCAACTGCAGCATCAATTCTTCTCGCGGATCAAAATATGATTCTTCAATGAAGTCCTCTTCAACAGTTTCTTGGGGTAACAAATCAGCCGACTTAATTTGAACCAAGGTCGCTGCCATAACTAGATACTCACTTGCAACATCCAATTGCATGTTTTGCTGCTCATGAATGAAGACCAGGTATTGTTCTGTAATTTTGGCGATCGGTAAATCAAAAATATCCATTTCCGATTGCTTAATTAAATGGAGTAATAAATCTAATGGCCCTTCAAATTCGTTTAATTTAATTGTTAAACTACTGACTCCGATGACGATTTTCTCCACTTATTAATCAATTTTTGATTATCCAATGTCCCCATAATAAATGCTGTCTGATTTTGACCTTGAAATTCTGAGAGCATCGCAAAATAATTGGCTGCTGTACGGGATTCTGGCGTCAAAGCTACATGTCGAATCAATGCAATATCTTGTGACAATAGTTCGACCCCTAAAACACCCTGTACCCGACTTTCACTTTGCCAAATGTACAAAAGACGTGTATCACGATCATTATACCAAGCAATTTCCGCATTTAAATGAGATAATTCTCGCAGTCCTGGTAACAATGATAGAATACCCATAACCGTTTTCTGATTGTCATTTCTAACCTGTGTTAACATTGTTTCTCCTGCATCTTATTCGTAAAAATTATGCGCGCGGATGAAAGTTATCATACACTTCACTCAGCCTTTTTTTGGAAATATGCGTGTAAATCTGTGTCGTCGAAATATCTGCATGTCCTAACAATTCTTGCACAATTCGCAAATCCGCGCCATTTTCAAGGATATGAGTTGCAAATGAGTGACGCAGTGTGTGTGGCGAAACATTCTTATTAATACCGGCTTCTAAAACTAATTTTTTGATAATTTTCCAAACACCTTGTCGACTCAGTTGGCTGCCACGATCATTTAAAAAAACAAAAGGTGACTCACCATCTTTTAATAACATCAAACGACTATTATAAAAATATCTTTCTAACCACTCTGCAGCAACTTCTCCAATTGGGATGATGCGTTCCTTATCACCTTTGCCAATGGTTTGAATCAAACCAAGTTGCAAGTGTAAATCACTCATTTTCAAATTAACCAGTTCACTCACGCGTAGACCAGTAGCATATAGTACTTCAATTAGTGTCCGGTTACGTACACCCAAGGGTGTTTTCTCAGTTGGCACGGCAAGCAAATCATCAATTTCTGCAACACTTAACACAGATGGCAAATGTGCCGCTTTTTTTGGTGGCTTCACATCAGTCATTGGATTATGCACCACAAGTTTTTCTTGCACTAAATAACCAAAAAATTTACGCAACGACGTGACCATTCGAATCACTGAATTATTGGACTTACCTTGCTCGCGTAAATGGTTTAACCAAGTCAATATGACAATATGGTCAATAGCATTTAATTGCAAGTCTTCAGTCGTCACATAAAGCGCAAACTGCTGTAGATCTTGATGGTAACTTTTAATGGTATTATCCGACAGGCCACGCTCAATTCGTATGTAATGCAAATAGTCAGCAATCGCGTTATCTATATTATGTGTCATTATTTCTCGATTAGCTTAATACCATCATCAATTTGTTCTATGGCACGGTCTTTATACAAATGTCCCAAGGCGCGTTTAAATTGGCTTTTACTAAATCCAAACTGTCTTTTAATTGCTTCTGGATTACTTTTATCATTAAATGGCAAGAAGTGGTCAGCCCGACGTTGCAATTGCAACAACAAGAATTGTGCATCTTCATCCATCGTTTGATAGGCTAAAGGCTTCAATGATAAATTGAGCGCGCCGTCCTCACGGACGCCTATCACACGTGCATCAACAACTTGTCCCAAACGTGGTTCATCATCACGTTGTGAGGGATGAATGAAACCAAGATAGTACTCGTCTGTTACGACTAACGTCCCCACCATTTTATTACGGTAAACAGTTGCTTTAACTGTTTTTGACTTTAATTCTTGCGGTGCACGACGAGAAACAGCATCAATAATTGATTGCTGCGCAATTTCACCCCATAGTCGACCCTTGTTGTCTTCTTTCATAGCCAACATCAATTTATCGCCCTTTTGTGGCCATAAAGTTGAAATTGTTGGTAAATCATCTAACGATACAACTAAATCCTTGTTGGGCAACCCAATATCTACGAAAACACCCAAATCATGTCGATTAGCTACAACAGTTCCCCAACCATAAACATCTTTTTGTACTGTGGGCAGTTGCTTTGTTATCTGAAATTTATGATTTTCATTTTCGTAGGCAAACCCTGTTACCAAACCACCTATTTTTAGGGGTTTTTCAAGTTCTGACTTATCAATTTCATATGTATTACCGTCTACTTGAGCAAAAAAGTAACGATCGTTTTCATCTGTCACATCTGCTTTTATAATTGTTCCAACTGCTGGATTTGTCATTATTTTTCCTCTGACACGCAACTTCACGTGCTTTTTCTTTAGTAACCTAGTTTACCATGGATAAGTTAACATAATCTATAAAAAAAACAATTTTTACGATAATGTTGACTTGACAAGATCAGCCACTAACTTACCATCAGCTTTTCCTTTTACTTGTGGTGTCACAATTCCCATGACTTTACCCATATCTTTTAATGAGGTTGCACCAGTTTTGGTAACAGCTGCTTGAACAATGGCTAGAACTGCTTCTTCAGTTAATTGCTCCGGCAAATACTTTGCTAAAATGGCAAGTTCTGAACGAATACCGACTGCTAAATCTTCGCGGTTACCTTTTTCAAATTCGGACAAAGATTCGTTACGTTGCTTTACCTCACGTGATAAGACTGTCAATTCTTCGTCTGATGTCAAATCGTGTCCCAAACTAATTTGCTCATTCATAACAGTTGATTTAACCATACGAATCACTGACAAAGCACCTTTATTTTTGTCTTTCATAGCTTGCTTCATATCAGAGTTAAGGGTTTCTAGTAATGTCATTTTTTCTCTTCTTTCTACCATAAATGCTCATGTTCTATTTTGTATGAACATGCGCGCATTTTATTACATTTAATATTCTGACTATCACAGAATATTGTAACACAAATAGCGTTTTTCTTTTTGTATGGACTTTTATCATATGACCACGTTATCATTTTTTTACTGGCACATTACTTTTTGCCATAAACTGCTTGACTGCATACATCGAAAAAGAGTCAAACTATGAATTCAGCAACAAAAAAGCACGCGATTCTTGCGACGCGTGACAGGATTGTGTTCATTATTTTTAACAAATTAGCCAAACAACTGCCTGTTAGCTGGTAACTACTTGTTCAGAAACGTATTTTGCATATAACGCATGACTTTTTAATAATTCCTGATGCGTCCCGGAACCAGTTACTGTACCTTGTTCAATAAAATATATGTTATCCGCAGTCACAATTGTTGACAAACGATGAGCAATAACTAACGTTGTGCGATTTTGCATCAATTTTTCAAGCGCATGCTGGACCATCGACTCCGATTCAGAATCAAGCGATGCAGTGGCTTCGTCTAACATTAAAATTTTTGGATCGCGTAAAAATGCACGTGCAATCGCTAACCGTTGGCGTTGACCACCAGATATTTTAACCCCACGTTCACCAACTTCCGTATCTAAGCCATCTTTCATCTCCGAAACAAATGTTTTGGCGTAAGCAAGGGCTAGTACTTCCCAAAGCTGATTGTCTGTATAAGTAGCAACAAGTCCATAGGTTAAATTATCTCGAATACTGCCCGCCATGATTGGTGAATCTTGTGATACAAAACCAATTTGGTTACGCCATGATGCCAAACTTATTTGATCAACATTAATATCCCCAATCTTAAACTCACCAGCGTTAGGCATATAAAATCGTTCTAATAACCCCAATATTGTTGATTTTCCACCACCCGAAGGACCAGCAAAAGCAATAACTGTGTTGGGTTTAGCTTCAAATGAGATATCATATAAAATCGGTTCATCATCTTTATAACCAAAGGTCACATGTTTCATAGACAAGATCTTACCTGTCACATCAATTATGTCACCAGCTTGTAAATCCTCGCCAGCTTCATCAAGAATATCACCAATTCGCTCAGTTGCTCCTTGCGTTTTGGCCAAAGTCGTTGCAAACGTTGCAATGGTCGCAACTGGTGGTAACATTTGAAATAAATACATCATAAAAGCAATTAATTTTCCTGTCGTCATGTCTCCTTGAGAAATGCGATAAGCACCAAACGCGATGATAATCATGAATACACCCATCATGACCATAGTCATTAAAGGCTGTGATACACCATCAATAATAGCTTCACGACGTCCTAATTTAAATAAATGCGTAATTTGATGATGTCCACGTTCTAGTTCTTGTTTTTCAGAGCCAGACGATTTAACTAAACGTATTTCAGATAGTGTGTCAGTAGATTGCCCACTAAATTCAGCAATGCCGTCTTGTGTCGCTCTACCAATTTTACAACCCCAAATCATAGGAATCGCCATAGTCGCTGCGGCTAGTGGAATAGCAATTAAGATAAGTAATGCCATATGCCAGTCTACTATAAACATTAAGATAACAGCACCTAATAATTGAATGATTCCCGTGATAAAATTAGGAAAACTATTGGCTACCAGATTCTTAACTTGTGACGTGTCGTTCACTAAACGAGAAATCATTTCCCCAGACTTGACTTCATCAAAATATTTAACTTTTAAAACAACTAATTTATCCCATAATGTTTTGCGCAAATTCTGTACGATTTGTTCACCGGCAACGCCTAACAAGAAATTACCAACAGAAGTCACTATGGCAGCGCCAATAAAAAGTGCCAATGCCACAGTGATTAATTGCTTGTTCAAACCATCTTTGAAGGTTGAAATAATTTGACTAGCAAAAACCGGCGTCACTAAATTCCCAACGACACCGACGATACCCAAAATTAATCCGGTGCCTAAATACCGCCATTGCGGATGAGCCATTTTGATTAAACCAAAAAAATGTGACCAATTAAATTTCCCTTTATTTTTAGGCCGCCTACTGGCACCCCTGGTTCCATTGTCATTCATAGTTATGTCCTCGATATGTCTATTTTTTGAAACATGGGTCATTCAGTTATGAAATTAAGGCCACCACGGCCAATGCCCTTCATGCTTATCAAATGTTTCACGATCTATTTGACGTTTTAATTGACTCAATCCTCGTCGCATATGATCATTCTGATGACCACGTGCTTTGGTTAAGTGTTCAAACATCATCTTGCGATGCTTATCCATATTTTTCGTCAATTGTTCTGTAAATTCTTCCGAAGCCACATGTGTATTTAATTTATGCAAACTTTCAGCAAGTTGTAGACGTTCGTTATCATTTAAAACACTGAATAGCGATTCTTGAAATCCTTGACGTGAATCATCAACATCTTGCAATTGTTGACGACCAGTTGTTGTAATTTTAACTTTAACGACACGGGCATCATTACCATCTTTCACACGAACAACTAAGCTGTCAGTTGCAAGTTTATTAATTAAAGCTGTAACTGATGCTGGGCGAATATCTAAAATTTCAGCAATTGCACCGGCCGTTAATTCTTTATCAGTTTCCGACAAAATACGTAACAAGCGATGACTGTTATTCGATCGCCCGTTACCGCCACCAACGCTATGCTGTGCAGCCAACCAAATTAGTGGCTGTTGGACTAATTCGCCCAACTCATTAAATAATGTCTGATTATTCATTTTGATTTCCTCTTGTCGGTTATTTTATTTAGTTTATTTATTTTTATACTAACTAATTTAATATAAATTCAGTTTACATCAATTAGTTAGTTTAGTCAATTAGAAACTAACTAATTGATGTAAAAAAATTGTAAGGCGTGACATTTCCTTACAACTTATACTTCAGTCGTTTTGACGCAAAAGAAAAACGCCACCAAAGTGACGTTTAGAACCTTTAACGGCCCTTCTTCTTGTTACGCTTTTGTGCTGCTTCAGACTTCAATTTACGAGCAACTGAAGGCTTAACATAGTATTCGCGCTTACGGTATTCTTGGAGAGTACCGTCTTTTGAAACACCACGCTTAAAGCGACGCAATGCATCATCCAAAGACTCGCTCTTACGTACGATGACCTTTGCCATGTGATAACCCTCCTCTCTCGCATTTTATTTCGTTTTAACGACATGCTGTAAATACTCACTAATTCTATCAGAAATAATACTTGTTGTCAATGTTATAAAACTTTCAATACCTTAAAAAACTCTGTGACTATTAAATCATCTGTCGTGAAAGTATGTCCAATTTCTTGCGCCACATCACTAAAAAAAGGCGCATGTACTTTATGCCAGTAAGCCAAATTTCGTGTCCCCTCACCCTCTAAATAACCGATTTCGTCATCAACTTGTTTGTAAGGTTGTAAGACAACTTTTGTGTTGACTGTAATTACCTTTGGTTGCGCGGCATTGTCTAAAATTAAATTCACATGACCGACAGTGGGGACTATTTCATTATCATTTGTGTAATCCAAAAAATAACTTGAAGTGGCTGTTTTTTTGCCTGCAATGACTAATTGTGCCAACGCCGTTGGATCAACACCAAACTGCCATGACGTACGTGGACTATTAGAAAAAATTGGAAATTCCGTCATAAAATCAAGCCAAATTTGCTCGTGTGCCATGTCTTTCTCCTATAATAATACCGATAAAGTTATAACTGATAAGCATCTTCATATAATTTTGTCATAAAATCAAGCCAATATTTTGGATTCAATGACTCACCCGTCGCATTTTCCAAAATTTCATTTGGATCCACTGCGCCACCATGCTGCCAAATATGTGCTTGCCGCCAATCAAAGATAGGTGAATAATCACCTGATTTAAAAATAGCTTCGAAATCAAGCGTCTTAGCCATTGTTGCCTTAAATTGCGCAGCATATAGGTGTCCCAAAGCGTAACTTGGAAAATAGCCAAATGATCCGCCTGCCCAATGGATATCTTGTAAAATACCGTTTAAATCATCTGGTACCTCTAGGCCAAGGTATTTTTTATATTTGGCTTGCCAAAGCGCTGGCAAATCAGCCAGGTCGACATGATCATTAAAAATAGCTTTTTCAATTTCATAACGAATAATGATGTGCAACGGATAAGTTAGTGGGTCAGCTTCTGTACGTATCAAAGTTGCATCCGTTTTTAACCACCCTTTATAAAATTTATTCACTGAAATATCATCTAATACAGGTGAAAAAGTCGCTTGAAGTTTCGGGTATTCCGATGTCCAAAATTCTTTTGAACGGCCAATAATGACTTCATTAAATAACGACTGAGATTCATGGATGCTCATACTGATTGGCAATACAGCACGTGCATCATCATATTTTGGATCAACGTTTTGTTCAAATACGCCGTGCCCTGCTTCATGAAAAATACCAAGCACTGCCATTTGAAAATTTTTTTCGTCCCATCGCGTCGTTATACGCGCATCATCGCGATTCAAAGCTTCCATAAAAGGGTGAATTGTATCATCCAAACGCCCCTTATTTAAATTATAACCTAGTCGTTGTACGGCTGACATGGCATATTGACTTTGCTGCCTTTTAGACACTTCACGATATAAAAACATGTTTTCGGGTACTGTACCTGACACAGACAATCGCGACCTTAAAGCCGTTATGCCCACCTTTAATTGTTCGAATATGTCATCTAATTTTTTGACCGTTAAACCTGGTTCATACTGATTAAGCAACACATCATAAGGCGTTGCTTCTTCTTTTTGCCACAAAGGAATAAACTGTTTCAAGTAACCAATAATGCGTTCAACATAAGGTTTAAAAATGTTATAGTTGTTTGCTTCGCGTGCTCTTGACCAATAATCTTGTGCCTCAGAAAGCGTTTTTTCAAAAGCAACAAAATCTGTTTGAGGAATTTTACCAGTGATTTCAAAATCTTCGCGTGCCTTTTTCAACACGAGCTGGCCCAATTCATTTAATGCCTGTCCATCAGAGGTTAAGTCTGTTAAAATTTGGCGCCTTTTATCGCCCGTTGCTACCTGAAATAACTTTTCAGCCAAATAAGCATCAGTATCCGCTCGAAAGTGTCCAGCATCCTTTGGCATGCCCGTTAAGGCATCCCAACCTGAAAGTGCTGAAAGTTGCGATAATACTGTTTGCTCCTTAACTGATTCAAATAAATCTTGCTGTGTCGTCATATTTACTCCTAATAAATTAAATATTTGTTTATAATTATCTTATCATTTATTCATCTAATTTAGAAGTGTGTTTTGTGTCTGTCATTCGCCAATAAACGACCAAACTAATCGCGATCACCAGCGTAACATAAATAAAAAACCAATTTTCATGATTTATCTTTTTTAAATATAGGGCGACATATTCAACAGTCCCACCAAAAATAGCAACAGTTAAACCATAAGGCAAGCCAACACCCAGCGCTCTAATTTCAGTTGGAAACATCTCTGCTTTAACAATAGCATTGATTGATGTATAACCCGTTACGATAATTAGGCCAGCCATCATCAGGCCAAAAGCTGCCCAACCGCTTTTAACATGTGATAACAACGTTAAGATTGGTATCGTCAATACAGTTCCTAAGCCACCAAACCAAAACAGTAATGGCTTACGGCCAATTTTATCAGAAAGTGCGCCTGCCAACGGTTGCAAAATCATAAAAATAAACAGCGCTACAAAATTAATCCAAGCAACTTGTTGTTTTGGCAAACCCACAGAATTAATCATAAATTTTTGTAAATAGGTTGTATAAGTATAAAAAGCAATCGTACCGCCTAATGTGAGACCAACCACCGTTAAAATCGCCTTCGGATAGCGCATCAATTCACGCAAATTGCCTTTTGCCTTCTTACTTTGAGCCATAAACTGATCAGACTCTTCCATGCTCAATCGTAATATTAGCACCACAAGTGCTCCCATAGCGCCAATAAAAAATGGTATACGCCAACCCCATGCCATCAAAGTTATTTCTGTCATTGTCATTTGCAAAATAATCTGAACACCCAGAGCAATCAATTGACCACTGATCAGTGTCACATATTGAAATGATGCATAAAATCCCCGATGCCCAGCACTGGCCATTTCTGACAAATAGGTGGCGGAAGTGCCATACTCACCACCTAAAGATAGACCTTGAAATAGACGTGCTAAAATTAAAATAATTGGTGCAAAAATACCTATTTGAGCGTAACTTGGTGTAAGAGCAATAACAAATGAGCCGCTTGCCATGATAAGCACTGACAGCGTTAATGCAGCTCGTCGGCCATGTTGATCCGCATATTTCCCCAACACTAAGCTACCTAACGGACGCATCAAAAAACCTATTGCAAATACCGCAGCTGTACTAAGTAGCTCAGCCGTTTTATCATGTGACGGGAAAAATGATGGTGCAAAATAAACTGCAAAAGATGCATAAACATACCAATCAAACCACTCAATTAAATTGCCTAGTGATCCTTTTAGGACGTTACTAATAATTTTCTTTTCTGATCGCATAATCAATCCTCCTACAACCCTGTTATGACGTAATTTAACATGTTATCGCATGAACGTCTTCGTACGCATTGCATAATACTTATATAATCCTTGTGCATAATAGACAAGTACGGTAGAATAACAATAAAATTATGAGGTTAAAATAATGAAACTAAACGATATACTAAAACACCCGTCACTTCAGAACATTCAAGTCGCTGCTGGTGTCAGCGGTTTATCTCGTGATGTATCCCAAGTGGGTATGATCGATGCACCCGATATTCAGGATTTCCTTTTTGAAGGCCAATTATTAGTGACTTCTGGTTTTCACTTTACTAAAAATCCGCGTTTATTACATGATCTCATTGTTGGTATGCATGACATAAATGCAGGCGGCATTGCAATCAAATCAGGCCGTTACATATCTAGCTTACCAGCAGACATTGTTATTTTAGCAGATAAATTAGCTGTTCCTATACTTTGGACACCTGCGGATGATTTTTTATCTTTAACGGTCAAGCGTCTCACAGCCGTTATTTTGGAAACACAAAATACTGAACTACGGCAAATCATCGCTATTAACCAGCGATTATCAGACTTAAACGCGCAAAACATTACCTATCAACATTTACTTGATCAAAGTGCTAAAGTGTTAAAAACACCACTGGCTTTATTGAATTCTCATTTTACAGCAATATATGCTAGTAGTGAGTGGGTTGCTCAACGTGAATTTTTAACATATTATTTGCGCCATGAATCTGGTATCGATTATCTTAACTTATCAACAGCAACGCGCATGACGTTTAATCATCAACAGATTGATATCTTACCAATTTTTTCAGCGTTAAACGAAAATAAAGCGTTTGCTGCGTTTGTTGTCAACGAATCAGAACCATCAGATTTTCAAATGTTACGACAACAACAAGTAATGAATACCTTAGGCCTCGCTAATTCTCGAACGGACTTATTAAACGAAACTGATTTTCGTAACCGTTCCGGATTTTTCTTGAATGTGATGCAAGGTGGCTTAAGCGATACGGCCATAGATAATTATTTACACGATGCAAATATTGACAACAAACAATGTTTTCGTGTGGCCATAATAGATTTTGTTCAACAAAATAAAATCATAGAATCACATCAATTTGAAATTCGCCAACAACTCGTACGGTGGTTTATTTCCGAACACCATTTGCCAGTCCTAACCTTTTCGCATAGTCAGCAGCTTGTACTACTGATTGATGAAGATATCGATACACGGCAATTTTTGAAACAATTATTTCAATTTTTAAAATTGCAAAAAGCACTACATTATCCTTTTACAATTGGTTTTTCAAGAATTGCTCAGCCTATACATAAGTTAGCGGACCTATATGATCAAGCAAATAATGCCTTAAAATTAACCTCGAGTCAACACCCAATCATGCAGTTTCGACCAAAAAATGCACAAGAATTGCTACATCTACTACCCACACAAGAACGTGATGTTTTTGTAGAAAAAACGTTGGGTAAGATTTTAAAAAATCCGGAATTATTGGAAACGCTAAAAAGCTACATTTTTTTACATCAAAACGTCACTGCTGTTGCGACAGCTCTATTTGTACATCGCAACACAATTAATTATCGTCTTAAACGCATTAGCGCACTATTAGAGATTGACTTAGACATGCCGGATGTCCTTGCGGATATTCAATTGGCATTATTATTGATTTAACTGTGCATGTTGCACAAAACAAAAAATATTTTTTGTGCTTTTTAAATGAGTAAAAAATGATGAAAATGATAGTATAGTTTCAACGACTATTTTCATAGTCATTTACAAATTGGGAGGTTCATTTATATGATCGAGTCGACAGATATCACAACAAACGCTGATGGCACTAAACGTGGTCTCAAAAAGAAACACGTCCAAATGATTGCGATTGGCGGTACCATCGGAACAGGACTTTTCTTAGGTGCTGGTAATTCTATTGCCCGTACTGGTCCATCAATTTTAATTGTTTATGCTGTTTTAGGTGCCTTTTTCTTCCTTATGATGCGTGGTATTGGCGAAATGTTGTACGCAGATCCTTCGCAGCATACATTTGTCTCCTTTATCAGTAAGTACGTTAGTCCTGGTGCTGGTTATTTCGCAGGTTGGTCATACTGGATCGGTTTAGTTTTCGTGGCAATGGCCGAGTTAACCGCTGTTTCAACTTATGTCAAATTTTGGTTCCCGCATTGGCAAACTTGGATCATACAAATTGCCTTTTTAGCTGTTTTAACACTAATTAATTTGGTTGCCGTTAAAATTTTTGGTGAGACAGAATACTGGTTTGCCATGATTAAGATTATTGCAATTGTTGCCATGATTGTTACCGGTTTGGTTTTGATTTTTACTGGCTTTCAAGCCCCTGCTTCAGGTGGCCACACGGTTGCATCCTTTAGCAACATTACACACAATTTCTCAATGTTCCCAAATGGTCCAAGCATGTTCATTGCTGCTTTCCCGATGGTTTTCTTCGCTTTTCAAGGTATGGAATTCATTGGCATCACAACAGCTGAAACGCAAAATCCTCGGGCTGTGTTACCACAGGCCATTAATACAATTATTATTCGTATTTTAATCTTTTATTTAGGGGCAATGACTATCATTATGTCAATTATTAATTGGCACGTTATTGCCAGAACACCAGATCAAAGTCCTTTCGTTATGGTATTCCAATTAGCTGGCTTACGAGCCGCCGCTATTATCATTAACTTTGTTGTCTTGACATCTGCTGCTTCAGCTTTAAATTCTGCAATATATTCTGCTGGTCGTCATTTTTATCAACTCGCAGAGGACTCAAAGACACCACTCATGTCTCACTTTAGCAGAATTTCAACACATGGGGTTCCTGCTAATGCAATTCTTTTGACAGCAGTATTAGTACTACTCTCACCCGTTATTAATGCTATACCACAAATTACTTCTGCATTTAGTTTCATCACATCAATTTCTTCAAACATGTACATTATTGTTTATGCTATGACAATGTATGCCCATCGCAAGTTCCGTGAATCATCTGACTATCTACCAGATGGCTTTACAATGCCAGGATATAAATTCACAAGTCCCCTGACATTACTATTCTTTGTTGCTATCTATTTCAGTCTATTCTTCCAATCAGATTCTCGCGTATCTGCTATTGGTGCTGTTATATTTACCATTGTTTTTGGGTATCTAGCTCATCGAAAGTTTGCAAAGGTAGCTACTGATATATAATTAAAAACACTTTAAAATAGCACGCCTTATACCCGAAATGTTGTCTAACATTTCGGGTATTTTATTACGGAAATAAAATTAAAAAAGCCAATCACCGGGTTCAATTCCGGAAACTGACTCAAACATGATAATTATTATTTTGTTATGATTTGAAAACAATAGCAATGAGAAATTTTTGTTTATTAATTTTATATTAACAGCAAATGAAAGGTTTTTTAGCCGCAATTACACGGGACAACGACAAATTACGGCTACTTTCAAACAAACATTAGAGCTGAATAGATTATTGCTACTTTGATTTATACAATGCTTTAAACAAGATATTAAACTGGCCTCTAAAAGACATCGCTTGTTCAAATAAATCCTCGCCATCATTTAACATTTTCACGGTTGTCCATCCCAGAGCTTCCGTGATGGACACAGCCACAGATGCATTTATTGCGGCGCCTGCCACAGTGCCGACAGCAGGAACAAACTTGATGATATTACCAACAGCGCTCCTGCCCAAGCCAACCACTACAAGCTCCTTAGATAAACTCCTTCCTACACTTGCCGACCATGATTGGCCAAACAATTTGTGTAATCGTGACATCATTGTGAGCTGGATAGGTACGAGCAAAAAAGCATCCGAAAACGGTATTGGTGAACAACCAACAATTGCTGCACTTAGAGAGGCTGCATGAATAATTCGATGGCATTTTATTTTAGTTTGATCATCTACACCAACTAAAAATTCTGAAAAAGTACGTTTGAATTGATGTTGACTCTTAGATAATACTTTTTCAGCTTGAACTCTGGATTTATCAAAGGTATGCTGTATAATTTTTGATGTTTTAGTTGGCATTTGTTTTAACACATCTGAAAAAAATGATTTAAACTCCGCTTCATCTGAATTAATTTCGACGTTATTATTTTGACGATTTTTCTTCATAAAATACCTGCTTTCCTCAAATTATCAATAATATACAATACTCTGCTTCAATGTTAAATTTACCATACTTGACAGAATGATTTCCACTTTGCTGCTTCATCTGACTACTTATTTTTTATCACATCTTATGATAAAGTAGACATTTTTCCATCTATAATTTGATATACTTTATCAGCCATTTCTTTGAGTCGTAAATCATGCGTTACAACAATAATTAATTTGTTATGTTGATGTGCCAATTTTTTTAAGAGCATCATTACTTCTAATGAGCGTTCTGTATCCAAAGCCGCTGTTGGTTCATCAGCTAAGATATATTCGGGATTAGTATATAATGCACGTGCAATGGCAACACGTTGTTTTTGACCACCAGACAGCTGACTAGGATATTTTTCTTTTAAAGCAAGAATGCCTAAATCATCAAGTAATTGATTCAACTCATGCGTTGACATGTTGTCTTTTTTAATCTTATGAATTAAAGTAAACTGTTCTTTAACGGATAAAAATGGTACCAAGTTATAAGATTGTAAAATAAAACCAATCTTTTCTAGTCTCAACTGCGCCTGCGCTTTTTTTGTGAGTTCGGTTATTGACTGGCCACTAATCATCACCCTGCCTGACGTTGGCGTCTGTAACCCACCGGCAATTGTCAGAAATGTCGTTTTTCCAGAACCTGATGGTCCGACAACAACGATCAGTTGCCCGCTCTTTGCCTCAAAATTAACCTTATCCAAGGCAACATATTCACTGGTATTTTGGCCAAATATTTTACTAACTGATGAAAAAACAAAATTTGCCATATGCTATTCAACCTCCAATAATTGTATACGGATCAACTTTAGTGATTTGACGAACTGGAATAATACTACCAAACAACGACATCATGATTACGCCAACACTCGTTGATAAGATATTAGACACATTAATCATAATTGGTACTTCACTTGGAATAATCATAGCAGTTATTGCACCAATAATAATAGCTAAAGCGACGCCAATAACTGACATAATTAACGATTGGACCAACGTATTTAACACAAGATAACTGGTTGAAATGCCTTGTGCCTTGAGGACACCGAAATTTGGTAATTTTTGGACCGTTAAAATATACAAAAAAATTGAAATAACAATAAAAATAATAACATACAGAAAACCAATCATAAAATTAAAGGTTAAATTTTGAGCACGATATCCCGGTAATTTATTAATAAATTGATTCATGCTCATCGCTAAAGTGTTATTGGATTTTGCCAATTTCCCCGGGGCGTCTAGCGTTAAAATAGCACTGATGACACCACGATTAATTGGTTTGATTGTCTCAAACGATGTATAAATAACCGGTGACACACTCAGCGTTGCACGAGGTGTAAAACCAACAATGCTTAATTTTACATTTGAGTTAGCTACTTGTAATTTGTCCCCAATTTTAAACCCATCATTTTTAAAAACATCTGATACAAAAGCTGTGTTTTTAGCTGAAAACTTATCACCCTGTGTCACTTTTAAATTTTTATAAACAAATGACTTTTTAGGCAACGCAATGATTTGGGCATTTTCTTTTAAATCCTTGTCAGACTTGACCAACGAACTATATTGCGAAATCTGCGTTCCTTGAGTAGATTTGAGTGTTTGAGCAGATAAAAATGATTGACTTAATCGCCCCTCAGAGTCCTTATCTAAAATAATTGTTTTAGCGCCCCACTCATTAATAGCCGCCTTATTGAGATTGGCCAAACCTGATGACAAGCCGGTTAAAATAATCAATAAATAACTGACTAAAAATATGAGTGCAATAATTAATCCATATCGCAACTTTTCATATCGTATTTCTTTAATGGCTAAAAACATTGATATCTCCTCATATACAAATTTTTACTGTACAATCAGTTTACACTTATCGCTTGATAAAATCTATTAATAACCCTTTTCAAAAGTAAAAATAAGTTTACTAAGCCTTATTAAAAACATCTTTGCTTTCCTCATAGACAGCAATGGCTCGCGTTCTAGCAAGTTTATGATTGACAATTGGTGATGGGTAAGTTAATGCCAACTTAACACCATATTCTTTTTGTTCAACCAATGTTAATAAATTTGGCTCGTGAATTTTTTGTCCTTTTATACGCGCTAATTCTGGCACAAACTTGGCAATAAACTGCCCCTTTGGATCAAATTTTTTTGATTGCAACGTTGGATTAAATACTCTAAAATAAGGTACGCTATCTGTGCCTGTAGATGCTGCCCATTGCCACCCACCAATGTTACTTGCTGGGTCATAGTCAACTAGCATATCACGAAAATATGCCTCTCCCCAGCGCCAATCAATTAATAAATCTTTTGTTAAAAAAGAGGCAACAATCATTCGTAAACGATTATGCATCCATCCCGTCGTATTGAGCTGTCTCATGGCTGCATCAATAAGTGGAAAACCAGTTTGTCCAGTTTGCCATTTTTTAAAGTCTACTGCATTGTTTTTCCAAACAATATTTTGAAATTCAGATCGTAAAGCATGCGTTTGTTGGTCAGGGTAATTTGCATAAATCATATTATAATAGTCTCGCCAACAAAGTTCTTTTATAAACGTGAGACGTCCATCACCATCTGGTGCTTGTCTGACAGCTTCATAAATTGTTCTAATAGAGATTTCACCCGTTCTCAAATATCTTGACAAGTGACTCGTACCGTCAAACATCGGATTATCGCGTTTTTCTTCATAATAACTTATTTTATTTTGAATGAACGCCTTTAATAGTTTATTTGCAGATGCTTCACCAACTTGATCAATCACTGCATATTTGTGATGTTCATTGATGAGTTGATTCAATTGCCCATCATAATTTGTGAGTGATAAACTCATATTTTTTTGACGTATATCATCAAATTGTATTTGAATAGGTGCTTTTTTTGGTAACTGAAGCCATTTTTTAAAGTATGGGGTAAACATTTTATAGCTTTCCCCGTTATCTTTTTTAATTTCAGTTGCCCCATGTAAATTATAATCAACAAATGAATGTGAGCTAACACCTAACACTTCTCGACAGTATTTTGCCACTTTTTGATCTCGTAACCTACCATAACCATTCTCATCATTATTAAAATAAAGGTTGTGCCAGTTAGGCAGCAACTGCTTTATTTTGCTAAAAACCGATATTAAATCACCTTGTAAAATCTGAAGATGAATATCTTTATGTATTAAATCATCTTTCAATTGTTTAACACTAGCAAAAAATGCGCTTTGATTAACCGTACTTCGTTTATTTACTTGCTGTGGATCTAGAATAAAAATCAGTAACACCTTGTCACTATACTTTATTGCCTCTGCCAAAGCCACATTATCAGTTATTCTTAAATCCCTACGAAACCACATGACACTTGTTTGACTCAAATTTTTTTCCATATTTCTATCGTAACCCGTAAATTATTTAAAGTCTAGCAAGTTAACGACACTTTTTCATCATAATGACGTGCATTTTTTTAATGTAAAAATATGCTTTGTGCATCTTTAAAAGCAGAAATTTTTGTTAACCTACCTAAAATAAAATAAGCGATGACTGAACCAATCAAAGTTGCCCCAACAAAACGTGGCGTATAAATAAACCAGTACATACTTTGCTGAGAACCAGTGTACCAAACCATAACTGGGTATGATAATAACGAACCTACGATACCTGTTCCTAAAATTTCGCCAAACATAGACCAAAAAATATGATGGCCATACTTATAAAAAATTGCGGCACCAAAAGCACCAAAAACCGCACCAGTTAACGCCAATGGCGGTATACCTAATACCATCATTCGAATAACACCAGTAATGATTGCCATAATCACAGCATAAAACGGTCCTAATAGGATACCCGCAATAATATTCATCACACTTGACATTGGTGCCATGCCCTCTATTCTAAAAATTGGTGATAACACAACATCTAATGCTACCATGATTGTCACAATAGTTATTTTCTTGATTTGTACAGTCATTATATGAGCTCCCTAATATGATTGGTTTAGTTCTCAAAACTATCGTCACTGATACGGATTGTTTTTTTAAAGTGATGTTACAATTGCATTATAAATTCACCACAATAAAAAAGCATTTTTCTCATACTAGAGAAAAATGCTACCTAAAAAGTCATCAGTGTAGCACTTTCCTACGCCAGTATAATCTGGTTCAGGTTCAAAGGGTTCTTCTCAGCCATTTCCGGCGCCCCTAGTACAAAAACTATTGTATCATATAACTATCTTTCGCGCATCAGCCACATCAAATTAATATACGATTTATTTTTTAAATATTCTATGAGCCTTGTTAGTTAAGCGTTGTAAAAACAAATATAGTTGTCGTGCATGCTTTATTTTTCGATAACGCACTTTATTTTTTTTATAAAAATCTTGATGAAAGTTTTCAGCCGGCCAAAATGTGGTGGCGCTTTCAATTGCTACCACAATTGGTCGTGAATAACGTTGCGACGCAATGATTGCTTGCTTTGATTGCTCAGCAATTTGTCGTTGTTGCGCGCTATTTACAAAAATAATTGGTCGATAATTATCACCACGATCATCAATTTGACCTAAATCATCAGTTGGATCAATCAGCTGCCAATAAATAGTAACTAATTGTTGATAAGTTATCAATCGCGTATCAAATAATATTTCAACTGCTTCAACATGTCCAGTATACTGCCCAACAACCTGATCATAAGTAGGTGACTGCCAGTTACCGCCAGTATAACCTGAAATAACCGCTATGATACCAGGACGTGTATCAAAAGGTTCCACCATACACCAGAAACAGCCACCAGCAAAAATTGCACGCTCTTGATAAGGTGGATTTGATGCAGCATGCAGATCCAGTTTATCTTGCGAATCTTTTTGTGGTTGCCCATTTATTTTTAAATAAAAATCCATCACATCTGGTGTCAAATTATTTCTTGTAGCTAAAGGTTTCAGGCCATTATTTAGTACATCAAGGCGTTCATTAAAACGTACGCCAGACTGGTCGTCTTTTGCCTGTACTAGCAAATCGCGTTCCCATTCCCTTGTGGCAGGATTCAGAATTAAATTATAGATTTCTTGTTGTATGTCATCTGGATTTAAACGCATATGTCACACCACCTGTATACTATTTTTTCAGTATATTTAACTGTCCAAGCGCTCATGATTATCAAACTAACGCTATCAACACCTTAATTATTTTTATAATTCTGGTTCATAGAATCGACCAACTGTATGTTCAATTTTCCAAGTTGATGAGAAAGCATGATCATCAACAGATTTAATGGCTTCCCGTAATTCAAAACGTTCTTGCTGTGTAATAACAGTTAACAACACCGCACGATCTTCACCAGTATAGCCCCCACGCGCGTCATTAATAATTGTGACGCCACGCCGCATTTTATCATAAATACCTTGTACCATTTCCTGAGGTTTTGTCGTAATAATCATAACTTGCATTTGCTGTTGTCGTGTAAAGAAGGCATCAATCATCCGCGAACTCACAATAACACCGACAATAGAGTAAAGCGCATACTTCCAACCATAAGTTAAGCCGGCACCAATCATAATTAACGCGTTAAAGCCTAGATTTACCGGTCCCATTTTAAGATCGAACTTCTTTTTCACTAGCATGCCAATGACATCAAGACCACCAGTACCTACCCCATACCTGAGTGCAGTTCCGACTGCCATCCCATTTAAAGCACCACCAAATAATGCGTTAATTAACGGATCAGGTGTTAACACACGTGTGGTATCAAATAGCGGCATTAGTGCGGCACTCAATAGCACTGCTAGCGTTGTAAAAGTTGCAAATCGCCAAGACAGTTTCCACCACGCAATAATTAACATGGGTAAATTGACCAGTGCTAATGCTAATGCGACAGGTATTCTCCCACCTGTTAATGTTGAAACGAGCTGCGCAAATCCTGTAAAACCGGACGAATAAACGTGCCCTGGTCGCCAAAAATAGTTCATTGCAACAGCAACAATCACGGCATAGAATATGGCACCACCAACGCGGCCAGTGTAACGATGTTTCATAAAATTATGGAAAAATTTTTGCATGATTTTTGTACTTATTCGTACATTCCTTTTAAATAAAGTATTTTAACTGTCTTGCTAGTGAACGTTAGAAAATAAGCGTTATAATTTGTAAATTCTTTATGCTGTAATTATAACATCTTTATATTTTGATGATTAAACTTCTGACACAAACAAACCAAGTGCATTCAATTGTTTCCCGTCCACACGTGTTGGTGCTTCTGTCATAGGCTCAGTAGCACGAGAATTTTTAGGGAAAGCAATCACTTCACGAATATTTTTCTGTCCAGCCAGTAACATTGCCAAACGATCTAATCCTAGCGCAATTCCGCCCATTGGTGGGAAACCAAATGCCATGGCTTCGAGCAAGAAACCAAACGCTTCATGTGCTGCTTCGGGTGTGAACCCAAGTGCCTTAAGCATTTTTTCTTGAACCGCCATATTGTGGATACGAATTGAACCTGAACCCAGTTCGTAACCATTCAATACTAAGTCATAACTTTGTGCATGCGCTTGATGAGGATCCTCACCTTCGTCCAAATAATGTAAATCTTCTTCATTTGGCATGGTAAATGGATGATGCGCTGCAATCCAGCGATCAAAGTCTTCAGAATACTCAAATAATGGCCAATCAACAATCCAAGCAAAAGCCCATGGCTTTTCTTGATCGATTAGTTCTAATTCTTCAGCTGTCTGACGACGCAGGTAATCCAAAGTTGCGTTAACCACATCAGCCCGGCCGGCACCAAATAACAATAAGTCCCCAACTTTTCCACCAATTGCCGCAATTAAGTCAGCAGCTTCTGGGAAAAACTTTGCAATGGGTCCCGTAAGTCCTTCATCAGTCACTTTTAGCCAAGCTAAACCTTTAGCCCCGAAACGTTCAATATACTGTGCCAATTTGTCAATGTCTTTACGTGAATACTTATCCGCACCACCTGGGACAGCAATAGCTTTAACTACACCACCAGCTTTGATTGCATTAGCAAAAACACCAAAATCTGACGTTTTGACAATAGATGATATCTCTTTTAATTCATAAGCAATACGTAAATCAGGTTTGTCTGTACCAAATCTAGCCATTGATTCTTGCCAAGTCAACGTTGGTATTTCTGCTGTGTTGAGATCAAAATTGATGACATCGTGCATCATAGTCTTAACCCAAGCATTTACCAAATCACGGATTTCATCAGCAGACATAAATGACATTTCAACATCCAACTGCGTAAATTCTGGTTGCCGATCGCCTCTTAAATCTTCATCACGAAATGCACGTGCAATTTGGAAATAACGGTCAAATCCAGCACCCATTAAAAGCTGTTTAAACAACTGTGGCGATTGTGGTAATGCATAAAATGAGCCAGGAAAGATTCGTGATGGGACAAGGTAATCACGTGCCCCTTCAGGTGTTGATTTTGCTAAAATTGGCGTTTCAATATTAATGAAGTCATTTTGATCCATAAAATGCATCGCACTCGACATGATCTTTGAACGAATGCGCAAATTTTGTTGCATTTCTGGACGTCGTAAATCTAAGTAGCGATATTCTAATTTCAATTCTTCGTTAGCATTAACACCGTTTTCAATATAAAATGGTGGTGTTTTCGAAGTGGCTAAAATTTTTGCATCAGTAACATTAATTTCAATTTTTCCAGACTGAATTTTGCTATTGACTTGATTATCATTTCGATTAACAACCAAACCGGTAATTGCTATCACATATTCACTACGCATCTCTTCTGCCACTAATAATGCAGTTTGATTCATCGCACTAAAGGTCAACTGAACGATGCCTTCACGATCACGCAAATCAACGAAAATGAGATCTCCAAAATCACGACGTTTTTGTACCCATCCTGACAAAGTAACCGTTTGCCCAAGATATTTTTCATCTATTAATCCTGCATATGTTGTTCGTTTCATTATTTATCTCCTTCTGAAGCAATGATTGTTGGTAAGTCTGTATACAAATCTGCTAATTTTACAGTTTGCTGCTGGCCAGTTGCCATATTTTTGACATTAGCAACATGGTCAACCAATTCTTGATCACCGATTGTCACAACATATTTGCTATGGTTACGGTCAGCACTTTTAAACTGCGCCTTGGCAGAACGACCAAGATAATCGCGTTCTGCAACATAGCCAAATGATCGAATAGCTTGCAATGTCTGCATTGCCGCAACGTCCGTATCTTCCCCAATGTTAACCACGTAAAAATCTAAGCTGTCATCAATTATTGGCGTCACCTTTTGCGCGTTAAGTAAACTTATCAGGCGTTCCATTCCAATGCCAAAGCCAACACCAGGTGTTTCTGGCCCACCGAATTCTGCTACTAGTCCAGAATAACGGCCGCCACCAGCAATTGTGGCAGCACCTTTCAAACTGTCATCAATCGTCATAATCTCAAATATTGTATCATTGTAATAGTCCAAACCACGAACCATTGTGGCATCAATATCAAAATTAATGTTTAGCGCCTGCAACATTTCCTGTACTTGTTGCCAATGTTGCATGGCTTCTTCAGATAAATAATCTAATATGACTGGTGCACCAGCGACAAATATTTTATCGCGCGGATCTTTTGAATCCAAAACGCGTAATGGATTTTGTTCTAGACGATTTTGTGAATCAGCCGATAGCTCATTAACATGTGGTTTTAAATAATCAATCAAAGCTTGACGATAAGCTGATCGTGAGGCTTGATCACCTAATGTATTAATGGCTACTTTTAAATTTTTAAGTCCTAATGTTTTAAATAAGTCGACAGCCATTGCGATAATTTCAACGTCTAAAGCAGGTGATTTTGATCCAAATGCTTCGACGCCGATTTGATGAAATTGACGAAAACGACCGGCTTGCGGACGTTCATAACGAAACATTGGTCCCATATAATAGGTTTTATAAGGTTTGTCAAATTCTGGGCCATATAATTTATTTTCAACATATGCACGCACAACGCCAGCCGTTCCTTCAGGACGTAACGCGATATGACGCTCACCTTTATCATGAAAATCGTACATTTCTTTGGTCACAACATCAGATGTATCTCCTGCTGATCGTGAAAAGACATCAAAATTTTCAAATATTGGCGTCCGTATTTCTTTAAAATGATAATCGCCAAATAATAAACGCGCGATACTTTCAATATGCTGCCATTGTGCTGTTTGGTCCGGTAATAAGTCGGCCGTTCCTTTTGGTCGTTGAAATGTTGATTTTGCCATTTTATTTAACCGTTGCTATCATCAGTTATCCTAAGGTAACAACGTTCTCCTTTAAAATTTTAATATTTAACCTGAAAAAAGCGCCCCCAAACGACTGCTCGTTAAGGGCGCTTTTGCGCGGTACCACCTTAAATACTGATACACATTTATGTATCTCTTGGTCTGCTTATCGCGCAACCACGCACTGCCTTAAACAACAGTGACCTCCAAGGTGTCGCAAATCACGTTATCGTTTTGCTTGCATCATCCGCAAAATTTCTACTTGTCCAAACTATGATTTTTCCAATTCATCGGCTTTAATATTGTTTTAATCATAGCTTTATTTAACTGTAAAGTCAAGTCCACTATAATCTACTGACCCTAAAAATAATACACTTTCGACTCATAAGGTCGTAATCGATCACCCTGGTCATCATCATAATTGCCAATCAGCATTGTTGCCTGACTTGGTACGTCAAAATGACGTGTTAATTTTTGATTGGTGAAATTATTGATAATTAACAACTGCTCGCCATCCCCAAGTCTACGGTAAGCATATACTTGATCATCTTCTGCATCCAACAACTGATACTCCCCTGTTGTAATAATGGGCATTTCATGACGTAATTGTATTAATTTTTGATAATAGTAAAAAATTGAATGCTCATCTGCTAAGGCCTGTTTCACATTGATATCTTGATAATTATCGTTTAATTTCAACCATGGCGTGTTTGTTGTAAAGCCAGCATTTTTCGTTTCATCCCATTGCATAGGTGTTCGTGCGTTGTCTCGTCCTTTAGCGTGTACATAAGACAACATAGTTTCATCATCAATCAAATGATCTTTATCAACTAAGTACTTAAAAGCATTTTTAATCTCAATATCGTCAAAATCAGATCGCTCTAAATTATAAGCGTTGGTCATACCAATTTCTTCACCTTGGTAAATATATGGGGTTCCTTGCATAAAGTGCAATAATGTGGCAACCATTTTAGCTGACACGACGCGATATTCTGGCCTATCATCACCATACCGACTAACAGCACGTGGCTGATCATGATTATCCCAATACAGCGAATTCCAAGCTTTTCCAGCCAACTTATTTTGCCATTTAGATAGATTTTCTTTCAAATCAAGCAACGAAACTTTTTTATCATACCATTTACCAAGTGCTGAATTAGGATTATTATCTAATCCCATATGTTCAAATTGAAAGACCATATTCAATTCGGAGGCATTCTTGTCAGCGTATTTAATCGCGTTATTGATATCAACACCAGAAGCCTCACCAACCGTCATCATATCGGCACGGTTCAATACTTTTTGTCGCATTTCTTGTAGATACGCATGTACATGCGGTCCGTTGGCTACTGCTTTGTCGGCGTTGCCATAATCCCCACCTGCAGGCACATCACCGTCTGGTAAGCCATTTGGTTTTGAAATTAGTGAGATGACATCCATTCTAAAACCATCAATCCCTTTATCAACCCAAAAATTCATCATATCAAACACAGATTGACGTACCTCAGGGTTAGCCCAATTTAAATCAGGTTGTTCGTCCACAAACAAGTGCAGATAATATTGCCCAGTACGTTCATCATATTTCCAAGCTGGACCTGAAAAGAATGAACCCCAATTGTTTGGTTCATGGCCCGCAACAGGGTCACGCCAAATATAAAAATCACGTTTGTCATTATCTTTAGATGACCGACTTTCAATAAACCATTGATGTTGGTCAGACGTGTGATTAACCACCAAATCCATTAAAATTTTAATGCCTTTAGCATGTGCCTTACTAAGTAAACGATCAAAATCTACCATTGTACCAAATTTAGCATTAATATCTTCATAATCTGAAATATCATAACCATTATCTTTATCAGGTGATGCATATACTGGATTTAACCAAATAACATCTGCCCCTAATTTTTCAATATAATCTAATCGTTGTTCAATGCCTTGTAAATCACCAATGCCATCGCCATTAGCATCTTGAAATGAGCGCGGATAAACTTGATACACAACTGCTTTTTGCCACCATTTAATATCTTCTGTCATGATTTATATTCCTTTTTTTATTTTTTTCGTGTGTGAATCGTCTTCTTGAACTATCCAAATTAAGCAACCACCAATTATTAAAGCCACACCAGCAATGGCCAGCATATGTGCCATTGATTGGCCAACCATTGGGAAAATAGCGAAACTTGCAATTGAAGCGACAATTTGGGGAATGCATATGAAACAATTAAATAATCCGAGATAAATACCATCATGTTTGCCATTTAAAGCATTTGTTAATATGGTAAAGGGTATAGAAATAATAGCAATCCAGCCAATACCTATTAATATGAAGCCAAGCAACGATGACATATGTGTATGCCCATATGCAACAACGATAAACCCAATTCCCCCAGCAATTAAACTAAAGAAAAACGCCCATTTACGTGTCTTCTTATTGAGATGTTGGAAAAAAATACCTACTAATATTGCTACTACTGAATAGACTGCCTGTAAAATACCAAACCAATTACCTGCTGCTTGATATCCTGCAGAGGCAGGATCAGAAACACGCCAGATATTCTCTGATAAAGCACCAGTTGAATAGGTCCACATATATGGAATACCAAACCAAACAAAGAATTCGACGATGCCTAGTGTCCAAAATACTTTAGGCGCATGCTTTAAGATATCAACAAGCGAATCACGTTTGTCGTTATTAACTGTGATACCGTGGTAATAAGCCAGTGTTTCTGGATCATATTCTTTCACATTGATGACAGTAAAAATTGTAGACAGCAACAAAATTGCTGCTGCAACATAAAATGATATTTTGACCGAATCAGGTACGACACCTCGAGCCGCCGTATTAGAAATGCCAAAAACCGTTAAAACAAATGGAAATATAAAGGCAATCACACCGCCTAAACTTCCCCACATATTCTGTAGTGTCCATGCTTTATCTGTTTGTTGCTCGCTGACCATATCTGGAATGATCATTTTAAATGGCTGCATGGAAACATTCGCAGATAAATCCATAAATAAGACAGTGACCGCTCCAAACCACAGTGCGGTCATAGACCCATAGCCAAAGCCAAACGAACCTGTATTGGGTAATAATAATAAGACAATAATCGATACTAAACAACCACCAATCAAATACGGTATACGCCGCCCTAACTTTGGTAGCCATGTTTTATCGGAAAATAAACCAATTAGTGGCTGCGTTATCATACCAGCCAATGGGGGTAAAATGAAGAAAAAGCCTAACTTGGTTGGATCAGTTCCTAATGTTTGAAATATTCTGCCCATGTTACCGGTCTGAACTGAAAAAGCAACTTGTACGCCAGCATAACCAAATGTCATTAAAAACAATTGCATACTTGTGAGCTTTGGTAACTGACCTTTTGTTTGCGTCTTACTATTTAACATATTCACTCTCCTTTTAAGTGATTTTAGTTAGTGATTACGCACTTAAGTAACCGCTTACATTTTTGAAAGTTAAGTGCCTTCAAAATAAACTTTTGATTCATAAGGTCGTAATCTGTCACCTTGATCATCTTCGTAATTACTGATAAGCAGGTTCGCGCTATCCTTCAATGAATAATGACGCGTTTGAATTTGATCTGTAAAGTTACTAATTATTAGCAACTCTGAATCTTGGTCAATGCGGTTGTAGGCGTATACTGACTCATCATCCATATCCAAGACCTGATAATGACCATTGGTGATAATTGGCATTTGTTGCCGTAAAGTGATTAACTTTTTGTAAAAATAGAAGATAGATTGCTGATCGGCTAGTGATTGCGCAACATTGATCGTTGAATAGTTATCGTTTACACTTAGCCATGGTTTCCCTTTTGTAAAACCAGCGTTTTCACTGCTGTCCCATTGCATCGGCGTCCGAGCATTATCTCTGGATGAATGGTGCACATACGTCATCATTTTTTCTGAGGTGACACGTTTTTGCTGATTAACTAAATCTTCAAAGGCATTTAGCGTATCAATATCTTGATACTGAGTGATTGACGACCAATTGACATTAGTCATGCCGATTTCCTCACCTTGGTAAATGTAAGGCGTACCCTGCATAAAATGTAACGTTGTCGCCAACATTTTGGCAGATAAAGCACGATATTTTTCAGAATCATTGCCAAAACGTGACACAACGCGGGGACGATCATGGTTATTCCAATATAGACTGTTCCAAGCTTTTCCTGCCAAATCATTTTGCCACTTAGAGAAAATTTTCTTTAAATCAACTAAATTAAAGCGCGCATCACTCCACTTACCAAGACCTTCCTGGCTATTATCTATTTCAGTATGCTCAAATTGAAAAATCATTTGTAACTCGCGAGCATCGAAACCAGCATATTGAATCGCATCTGTGGTCGTCACCCCAGGTGTCTCACCCACTGTGATAATATCATGTTGTGATAATACCTCTGAATTCATTTCTTGCAGATATTGGTGCACTTTTGGCCCATTAGCCACAAATGTCATCGATGAACCATGACTGTCAGCATTAACATTTGGATCATTTGGTAAACTTTTCTGCTTAGAAATCAAATTAATGACGTCCATTCTGAAGCCATCAATCCCCTGTTCTAGCCACCAAGACATCGTATCGTAAATGTCTTGCCTCAGCATTTGATTTTCCCAATTTAGGTCAGGTTGTTTCTTTGAAAAAAGATGCAAGTAGTATTGCTCAGTTTTGTCATCAAATGCCCAAGCTGATCCACCAAAATCTGACAACCAATTATTTGGTTCATGCCCCGCAACCGGATCCCGCCAAATATAGTAATCACGGTACGGATTATCTCGCGATTGACGACTTTGCTGAAACCATTCGTGTTCATCAGACGTGTGATTAACAACTAAATCCATCATAATTTTTAAGTTCAGCTGATGGGCGACCGAAATCATTTCTTGCACATCAGCCATCGTACCAAATTCCGGTAAAATTTTACGATAGTCACTAATATCGTAACCATTGTCATCATTTGGTGACTGGTAAATTGGACTCAACCAAATCACTTGCACACCCAGTTCTTTTAAGTATGGCAGCCGTTGGACGATACCATGGATATCACCAACGCCGTCGCCATTGCTGTCCTGAAAACTCCATGGGTAAATTTGATAGACAACCGCTTTTTGCCACCAATTATTTTTGACCATTATCTCGCCTCACTAGTTCTTAGTTAAATAAATTGAGTAAACGTTTACGCATTATTATTGTAAACGCTTTCATTATATTTGTCAACCCGTTTTGAGTTATAATATAAATTATGGCTATTACAATTAAAGACATTGCAAATAAAGCTGGCATATCAGCAGCATCCGTCTCACGAATTTTAACAAATCGTGGGCGTTTTAGTGAAGAAACGGCACAGCGGGTACGAGAATTAGCTAATGAAATGGGTTACTTTAAAAATCAATCAGCCGCAGACCTGTCACAAAAAACAAGTCGCGTGATCGGTATTTTAGTGCCTACAAACCATACAAATTTCGCTGATGAAATCATAAAAGGCATGCAAAAAAAAGCTTACGAACTAGGCTATGAATTATTAATTGCTTTTGTTGAAACTGATAGTCAACAACAAATAAAAACTGTGCGATCACTTTTGTCGCGACAATTGTTAGCAGTTGTCATGCTAGCGATTGATATTGAAGACGCTGTGCTTGATGTTTTAAACAGTGCTGATGTTAAGCTTTTGAGTGTCTCTAACCAGCTTAATAATGATATTCCTTCAATTTCGTCTGATAATTATGCCATGATGCACACCATTGTTGATTATTTATACGCACATGGTCATCGTCAAATGGCGCTAATTGGCGCTTCTGATCCCGACCCTATTGTTGCAATTTTGAGACGTCAGGGATATATTGATGCTTTGGCATCTCACGGCATCACGTACAATCCCGATTTTATTTGGGGCGTTGAAATGGCTTTTCAAACTGGAATAGATGCCATTAAAAAATTTGGCTTACCACTACCATTTACTGCCGTCATTGGATCAGCTGATATCATCAGCATTGGTTTACTTAATGGTGCCCTAGATGCTGGTATTTCTGTGCCCAACGATTTATCTATTGTAACTGTTGATGGTACGGAATTAACACAATTAACGCGTCCTATTTTAACAGCCACGCAACAAAATTTCGCTCAAATGGGCGAATTGGCGATTACTAATCTCGCGAATCCTTCACGCTCACCACATAGCGTTATTTTTACCGACATCACCCTTATTCCGGGTGGAACAGTTGCAACAATCGGTTAAAATAGCAAAAAACGCCGGTTAAACCGGCGTTTTTTATTGACCATTTATTTCATTTCAAAACTGTCAGGCAGCGTCTGCATCTCATCAAACTGTACTAGCAATTTCTGATTTTCGCCATCACAATTTTGCCGTCAGGTAACCGTCAAAATTCTTTTCCTACTACCTTCAATGATACCGTTTTCTCGCTCATTACTTTGTCAAACTAACATCTTGGCCCAACAAATCAATGACCAATGGTTCACCTGAAATCAAATTAACATGGGAACCTTGCTCATCTACTGACACTTCAAGTACATGACCGCGGAACACCAAACGAAACGCATACTTCGTCCAGTTCTTTGGCAAGAATGGCTTCAAATAAAGCTTGTTTTCACGTACACGCATACCAGCAAAACCTTGCACGATAGCTAACCATGAGCCTGTCATCGCCGTAATGTGCAAACCATCAGATGTATCGTTATTGTAGTTATCTAAGTCCAAACGTGCCGCACGTTCATACATTGCAACGGCTTTGTCTGCCATTTGCAAGTCAGCCGCCAAAATTGAATGAACAGATGGTGACAATGACGATTCGTGCACCGTCAATGGTTCGTAAAATTCAAAGTTGTTACGCTTCTCTTCTTCTGTGAAGGCATCTGGAAAATAGAACATCGCATGCAATGTGTCAGATTGCTTAATGTATGGCGAACGCAAGATGCGATCCCATGACCAGTTCTGATTGATTGGTCGACTATCTTGTGGCATGTCAGCAATTGGCGTCAAATCCTTATCCAAGAATGTATCGTGTTGCACAAAGATGTGCTTTTTACCTGTCTTAGTCTCAACATCAGCTTCTGGCAAATACATCTTATCAACAATTTCTTGCCATTTAGCCAATTCGTCGTCTGTCAGTGCCAACTGAGCTTTTTCATCAGCATTAATTTCATCATAGTGTTCAAGCGCATATTGCAACACCCATTTAGCCATCCAGTTGGTGTAGAAATTGTTATTCACATTATTTTCATACTCGTTTGGCCCAGTAACGCCGTGAATCATATACTTGTCATTGCGTGCCGAATAATGAACACGATCTGCCCAGAAACGGGCGATGTTATACAAAACTTGTGCCCCATCACCCACTAACCATGAGTGATCACCTGTAATGTTGGTGTAATTGTAAATCGCATAAGCAATGGTTGCGTTTCGGTGAATCTCTTCAAACGTAATTTCCCATTCGTTGTGTGATTCAATCCCATCAAAGGTCACCATTGGATACAAAGCACCCTTTAAACCTTGTTCTTTGGCATTGTGGAAAGCACCACCTAATTGATCAAAGCGATATTGGAGCAATGAACGTGTCACTGATGGATCAGCGACACCAAGATAAACCGGAATAGCAAACGCTTCAGTGTCCCAATAAGTGGCACCACCATACTTTTCACCAGTGAAACCTTTTGGCCCAATATTCAAGCGCGAATCGTTACCATAATAGGTTGAAAATAATTGGAACAAATTGAAGCGAATACCTTGTTGTGCAGCATCATCACCCGCAATTTGGACATCGGCCTTTTCCCAGCGATCAGCCCATTCTTGCGCGTGCGCATTGTAAATATCTGCGTATGATTTTGTGGCGACCTCTGCTGTTAATTTTTCACCTGCAGCGATTACTTTTTCCAAACTATCGTAATCACGCGAAGTTGTGACAATGACACGTTTTTCAAAGGTCACCGAACCCTTAGTTGGTACTTCGATATCAAAGTTATCGGTCACTTCTTTCTCAGAACGGTTCGTGCCATGTTTCTCACCACCAACAAAGCTTTGGCGAGCAACCACTGTAAATTGTGGTACGCCAAACGGATTTTCAATTGTTTGCGTGGCAACAAATGATGAATTTGTTTCATTTCCAGCATCTAATACTTGCCAGAATTTTTCATCATAGTTAGCGTCTTCATTGACGACATCAGCATCGATACTGGCGTCAAAGCGAATTTGGTGAGTTTGACCATCAGCAGACGATAATTCATAATGAATGCCTGCCAATTCCTTAACTGCTACTGAAACCAAACGCGTAATTTTGAATGTGACATCAAACACAGTAAAAGTACGATTCAAAACACCAGTTTTCATATCCAAAGATACTTCAAAATCAGTGACATCATTTTTTGCCAAGTCAACTTGATTACCATCGACATAAATGTCTGCTTTGACAAAATTCAAAGCATTAATCGCTTTGCCAAAGTAAAGTGGATAACCATTTTTCCACCAGCCAACACGTGTTTTGTCGGGGAACCAGACCCCACCAATGTAAATACCTTGATGCGTGTCGCCGGAGTACACTTCTTCAAACATACCACGCATGCCCATGTACTCATTACCCAAACTCGTCATAGATTCTTGGAGACGCTTATCAGTCGAATTCAAATCATGTGATGTGACTGTCCATGGATCAATTTCAAAAATTCGCTTCATAATATTTTCTACCCTTTTCCATTTCTTAAGGCTTAGATTCAGCGCTAGACATTACTGTGCATTCATAAGATTACTGTGAACTTAGTTGATCTAACCGACATTAATAACCACAATTAGCATTAAAATACAAGTCATCACCGTATTAACAACCAATTATTCATTAGATCCAGCGCGTGGAAAATGTTGATAATTACAGGTACTATGCCACCTGTCCACACATATTGACCTGTCACTCAGCAGATTAATTCCGCAAAAAGTAACCGCTTACATTTAACAGTATAACCTCTTTTTTAATTTAATGGAAGCGTTTGCACAATACTATTACTGACATTTTTTAATTTGATAAATTTTCTGATGCACTCGCATTATTGTTAGTTCAATTTTTTTGAAAACATGAGCAATTCAAGCTACATCGTTCAAATTTATCATGTGTCGTTATCCATTTCAGGCAGACGGTAAGGCACAATCACACTTGTTGCCTTTGTTTGCTCAAGTAATGGGCGTTGATCATTGAATAATAATCGTACTGCTTCGCTACCCAAACTGCGAGATAACACATCGACTGAGTAGAAATCTTTTCCTCCTAACCGCGCATATTCTGAGCGATTAAAAGCCATCGTCGGTAATTTTGGATGTGTTTGGAGATGTGCTTGTGCCTGATTACGCGCCAAGTAACCTATTTTGTCATCACTAGCAATTAGCCCATCAATTTCATGGTGCGCATCAAAGTAAGATTCCAACACTTGTTTTTGTGCTTGAAGATCTATCGGTAACGACAGAACTTCACCATTTGGCTGTGCGACACGAAACCCTATTTCACGATTTCTTTCATAGCGCCAGTCCGCCAACGTTCGCACAAACAAAGGGGCTTTGAGATCAAAGTATTCAACTAACAGACGTGTTGCTTCCTCCCCTGCCCGTCGATTGTCATTATCAACGTACAATACGTTATTCGATTTTTCAGGCTCACCTGTCACCACAACACGCGCATTATTTTCACGCAACAACTCAGTAATAGGATCATTTTCAACCGTATACAACAAAATGAAACGGCGTACTTGACCAGCCTCAACCATCATTTTAACAGCGTTAAAAACTTCTGACCAATTATTACCAGTTGCAGTTGTGAGTAAATATCGACGGGCCACCAATTGTGAATTGATTCCAAATAATAACTGCATTGCAAAGTCATTTCCAGCACTCCCTGATGGCCGTGGTTGAAACACGACACCGACAGTGTTACTTTCACTTTGTGTTAAGTTACGTGCAGCAAAATTTGGTGTATAGCCCATTTCTTGAGCAATTTTTTTGATGCGTTCCTTTGTTTGGACGCTAATTTTTGGTGAATCTGTTAACGCGCGTGAAACCGTTGAAATAGCAACGCCGGAATTATTTGCAATATCTTGTATTGTTACCATACTGACCTCCTGTACACGTTATTTTAACATGAAAAAGATTGGAACAGACGCCCCAATCTTTTTAGCCTTTGACAGAACCACTCGTTACACCGGAAACGTAGAAACGTTGCAAAACGATGAATAAAATCGTAATAGGAATGGCAATAATTACTGCTCCTGCAGCGAAACTCATGAACAATGAATTAGCAGTTTCCTTAGTCATCATCGAATATAAACCAATGGCAACTGTATAGTTTTTGACATTGTCGCCCATAATGACCTGTGCAAAAATGAAATCCATCCATGGTCCAGTAAATGCTGTCAATGCTGTAAAGACAATGATTGGTTTAGACAACGGCAACGTAATTTGAGTAAAAATTTGCCATTTAGTTGCCCCATCCAACATGGCACTTTCGTCTAGTGAATACGGGATCGTATCAAAAAATCCTTTTTGAATATAAAATACTAAGCCCGCACCTGATACGTAAACCAAAATCAGAGCAAACAAACTTTGTGTTAAACCAGCTGCCTTCAGAATATAGTAAATTGCAAACATAGCCATAAATCCGGGAAACATGTTCAAAACCAACGCAACTTTCAGAAATGGCCCCTTTAGTTTGAATTTCAGGCGACTCAACGAGTATGCCATTGCAAGCACCAACGCTGTGGAAATAATACCACTCACAACTGAAACAAATAAAGTATTCAAGAACCAACGTCCAAATGGGTATTGTTCATTAGTAAATAATTGCACATAGTTATGAAAGGTGTAGGTTTTGGGCCAAAAGTAATTGACAAATGCACCACCCTCACCACGGAAACTAGTCAATACAATCCATAGAATGGGTGCGAGCCAAACAATTGCCATAACAGTAAGTAATGCATATAAAATCAGCGTATTACGGTGTTTTATGCCTTTTAGACTATGCATAGTTAGTCCTCCATTCCAGAATTCGATATTTTCTTATACGCAATAAGCGAGAACAATGCTGATAGGATAAAGATTAAGATGCCAATAACCGAAGCCAAATTATAATCGGCAGTATTCAATGTCAAATTATACAGCCACGTAATCAGCAAATCTGTTGAACCAGCACCGTAATAATTAGAATTAGCTGGACCGCCACCTGTTAACAAATAAATCACATTGAAATTGTTCACGTTGCCAATAAATTGTTGAATCAGGCTAGGTGCCATGACAAAAACAATCTGCGGAAATGTAATTGACTTGAAAATTTGAAATTTATTCGCACCGTCGATTTCGGCAGCTTCAATTTGTTCCTCAGATTGGTTTTGTAAGATACCAGTTGTCACCAGCATCGTTGCTGGAATACCAATCCATAAGTTAACAACGATAATAGTGAATTTGGCAAACAAAGGATTAGTAAAAAATGGTAGTGATGTTTTAATCCAACCTGAGTTAATTAAAAGCGTATTCACTAGGCCGCCATCAGCAAACATATTGTTCATAATTAATAAACTAATAAATGCTGGAATAGCCATTGTTAAAATAAAGATTGTCCGAAAAACTTTTTTCCCCCTGATGCCCTTGGCATTGATCATCATAGCCAAAATCACACCGAAGAAAAATGACGACACAGTGGCTGCCACAGCCCAAATGAGCGTCCAAGCTAACACAGGAAAGAAAGTGCCAGCCATTTGCCCAGAAATTACGTTACCAAAATTAGCAAATCCAACCCAACTGAACAAATTTTTCGGTGGCAAATGATTATGATCGTAGGATGTAAAAGCAATCGCAATCATATAAATTAAAGGTAGAATAGTGAAAAATAACACACCTGTCATTGGGATTGCCATCAAAGTAATGTGCATTTTTTCGTCTAACAAAGATGCAAAATCCTGTCTCAACGTTGGCAATAACTCCCCAGCTTGCTTAAGTTCCCAAATTTTACGGGCCGAAGACAAGTTAGCACGATATAGAAGAATAAACAACACAGTAATAATTACCGCCAACATCCCCCAAAGCAGTAACAGCATTGAGTTGTCTCCCGCTTTTAAAACGGAAATACCCATTTTTTTGTCGTAAACTAATCCTTGCGCGTGCGTGCCCAAAGTTATCATATTATGATAGGCTTTCAAACCCGTCGTGAACAACCATGCGACCCAACTGATTTCTAAGAGTAAAAAGACAACGCCCTTGAAATACTGTTTGTTAGCAATATTTGCAGCACCCATGATAACATAAGATGCTTTGGTTGCGCCATCAGCTTTTTGAAATAACTTAGTTAGTGACACATGCTCTTCAAAAGTCGCGTGCTTCTTCCTTTTAAACATCTTTCTTCCCATCCTTCATAAATATGTACGCAGTGAATAACTGATATTCACTGCATGACTTTTACTTCACCGACTTTGAAGCGTTTTTAACCAAAGTTGTAAGCTTTGGTAACATTTTACTGTCTGAAATTTTACCCTTGTATGTGTCGTTAAACAAAGCATCAGATGACGTCCAAAAATTAGCCATTGCTGGTGATTTAGGCATCGGAGTTGAGAATCCCTTCTTTGACATATCAACGACAGCCTTAGCTAAAGCATCATTTTGAATGTCAGTTGACAATTGAACCTTCTTTGAAGAAGGAATGTAATGTGAATTTTTGAATCCAAGTTCTTGTGCTTTATCACCTGACAAGTACTTTGCTAGTTTCATAGCTGCAAGTGGTTGCTTTGTATCCTGCTTAACACCAAACAACTTCACGCCTAAGAACGCTTGCATTTGCTTTTCACCAGAACCCAAATCTATAGTTGGATAAGGTGCAATCCCTAAGTTATCACCTAGTGCCTTTTTATAATCATTGTATGACCAAGGGCCTGACAATGTCGCAGATATTTTACCCGATTGTAACAAACTCAGCGTATTTGTACTAGCTTGAACAACGCCGGCGTTATCCTTTTGTGCTTTAATCCAATTCAGAACCGACACACCATTTTTGTTGTCAATATTAGTGCCCTTGGCCTTTTCACCATTTGAACCGTACAATGTATCACCAGCTGTGTAAAAGAGTGGCGCGAAAATATAATTAGCACCGGCTGATGCCAAATTAGTGCCAATTTTGCCTTTTGTTGTTAAGTTAGCCCAAGATTTGATGTCATCACCACTAAGTTGTGTTTTGTTATAATACAAAACTTGAGATTCAATACCATAAGGATAACCATATACTTTGCCCTTATAAGTTGCGCCTTTCATTGCGTTAGTAATCTGTGTTGATTTCAAACTCTTCGCATACTTGGTATTTTGATAGAGCAAACCTTGTGAAGCCAACGAACCAATTTGATCATGCGGGAACATGAAAACATCGGCAGCTGCAGAAGGATCTTTTTGTAAATTTTTAAGTGCATCAGTTGAATTAGTGTACTTAATTGTTACCTTGACACTTGGATTAGCCTTTTCAAAATCCTTGACAGCCTGAACATAGGTTGGCTTGGTATCTGTATCGACCCATAGCTTCAATTTTTGTGTTTTAGCAGCACTGACTGTTGGTGAGTCAATTGACATACTCAACAAACCAACTGCGGCAGAGGCTGCCATCAGAGTTACCATTGCACCAGTCGTCATCTTCATCATTTTAATCATGATGTGTTTTCCTCCATAAAATTTTCTTTTTTTGATTATGCAATCATCATAAAACATTTTAACCTACAATGCAAGCGCTTACATTTTTATTTTTATAAATTGGTCTAGTCAAGTAATAGTATTCCCTTTGATAATATGTGAGCATGATTTAAAGGAAAAAAGCTATTATTTTGAGTGAATCACGTCTACCTATTTGACATCATTCACTCTATTAATCAGAATGATTTGTGCTTTGGTATAACACTTTTGTGGAAACGCTTGCATTTATTTTAAAATATGCTAATCTAAACAATGTAAGCGTTATCATAAAATACTTGTGCCGAAAGATACTTCAAAAAATGAGGAATAAAAAATGGCTGAAATTCGTTTGGAACACATCAATAAAACATATCCCCACATGACCATACCGTCAGTGGCCGACTATAATCTTCAAATTCGCGACAAAGAATTTATTGTCTTTGTTGGTCCTTCTGGTTCAGGAAAGTCGACAGTTCTACGCATGATTGCTGGTTTAGAAGAAATATCTGGCGGTGAATTTTTCATTGACAATAAATTAATGAATGATGTCGCTCCTAAAGACCGTGATATTGCCATGGTATTTCAAAATTATGCGCTTTATCCTCACATGAGCGTGTTTGATAATATTGCTTTTGGCTTGAAGTTACGAAAGATTCCAAAATTAGAAATTTCACAGCGCGTACAGGAGGCTGCCAAAATATTGGGTATCGAAGATTATTTAGATCGTAAACCTGCGGATTTATCAGGCGGTCAACGACAACGTGTTGCAATGGGTCGAGCCATTGTTCGGGACGCCAAAATTTTATTAATGGACGAACCATTATCCAACCTAGATGCTAAGTTACGTGTCGAAATTAGAGCTGAAATTACAAAAATTCACAAGCGTATTGGTGCAACCACAATCTATGTTACACATGATCAAACTGAGGCTATGACACTGGCTGATCGAATTGTTATCATTGACCATGGTGACATTCAACAAGTTGGCACACCGCAAGAACTTTACAATAAACCAACAAATATATTTGTCGCAACCTTCATCGGCATGCCTTCTATGAACCTGATCACAGGTCAATTTAACCAGAATGCTCTCACAACTAATGACGGCTTATCACTCAATGTGCCATTAGGAATGGCCAAGCAACTGATTGAACGAGGCTACGAAGGTAAATCAGTTGTATTTGGTATTCGTCCAGAAGATATTCATGCAGAACAAGTTGCCTTAGACACCTACCCAAGTAACTCTGTGACTGCCACGGTAACCATTGCTGAACTTATGGGTGCGGATTCAATGCTTTACACCAAAGTTGGTTCATTGCAATTGATTACGCGTGTTAATGCCAGAGACTACCATCAACCTGGTGCCACCATTTCATTGGCTCTCAATATGAACAAAGGCCATTTCTTCGATTCTGAAACAACAAACCGTATCGTTTAATTCATAGGCGATACATTTAGAAAATAACTTACGAGGGAGCCCTTTATGAATAGAGCAGCAATTTATCACCGGCCAGAATCCGAATATGCATATTTATATACAAAAAATGAGATGCGTGTACGATTACGTACTGCAAAAGATGACATACAGTCCATCACCATCGTTTCTGGTGACCCATACGACTGGCATGACGGCGTTTGGGAAAAATCTGCTGATACTATTATGACAAAAGCACTAACAACTGATACACATCAATATTGGGAATCATCATTAACTGCCACTCATGACCGACTTAATTATGGGTTTGTGATTACCGATCAACAAGGGCATCAAATATTTTATGGTGATCAAGGTTTTGAAAATGTCTACTCTCCTAATCAAAAGAATGCTGGTTTAATGGGCGCTAATAATTATTTTAAAATGCCTTTTTTTCAAGAAATTGATCGTTTTAAAGCACCCAACTGGGTTAAAAAAACAATTTGGTATCAAATTTTTCCCGAAAGATTTGCGAACGGCGAAACTAACAATGATAATATCAACACATTACCCTGGCAATCAAGTGATCATCCTGCCGCTGACAGCTTTTATGGCGGCGATTTACGTGGTATCATCAACCATCTTGATCACCTTATTAATCTTGGTATTACCGGTTTATATTTAACACCCATTTTTAAAGCCCCAAGCAATCACAAATATGATACCCAAGACTATTTTGAAATTGATCCACATTTTGGTACAAAATCAGATTTCAAAGAATTGGTTAATAAAGCTCATACAGCTGGCATACGCATTATGCTGGATGCCGTATTTAATCACATTGGTGATCAAAGTAAACAATGGCAAGATGTCCTACAAAAGGGGCGTCAATCCAAATACGCTAATTGGTTCCATATCCATGATTTTCCGGCACGATACACGCCAACAGATAATTTTGAATATACTGCAAATGCCACCTATGATACATTTGCTTTTACCCCACACATGCCTAAATTGAATACTGCCAATCCTGAAGTACAAGATTACCTCCTATCAATCGCAACATATTGGATTAAAGAATTTGATATTGATGCTTGGCGTTTAGATGTTGCCAATGAAGTAGATCATCACTTTTGGAAGCGATTTCATACTGAAACAACAACATTAAAACCCGAATTTTATATTCTGGGTGAAATTTGGACTAGTGCACAATCTTGGCTGCAAGGTGACGAATTTTCTGGCGTCATGAATTATGCATTCACTGGTTCAATTATTGATTACTTTGCAAAGCGTACCATTTCACCTTCTGAAATGATTAATAATTTAAATACACAACTTATGTTAAATCGTGATCAAACCAATCAAGTCATGTTTAATTTACTTGACTCTCATGACGCACCGCGTATTCTTTCTGTGGCCCACGAAAACAAAGATATTGTTAAACAAATGTACACTTTCATGTTCTTACAACAAGGCACACCAAATATTTACTATGGCAGTGAATATAGTATGCTTGGTCAACAAGATCCTGATAATCGTAAGCCTATGACGTGGGACTTGGCAACGCAAGACACACAAATGTATCACTTTTTAAAACAATTGATTAAATTACGTCATAATTATCAACCTGTTTTATCGGAAGGTTCCTTGTCTTGGAAAATCAAAGATGATCAACATATAGTGAGCTTTGCGCGCAAATTAGGAGAAGTGAGCCTGATAGCTGTCTTTAATAACGACGAAAAAGACTACCCAATCACTAATACAGATATTCAAAACGTGATTTTACAACAAAACTTTGCCCACAACATAATCAAACCTAGTGGTTTGATTGTTTATGTTGTCAACAAATAAGGATGTGTCATTTATGACAACAAAATGGTGGCAATCAGCTATCGGCTATCAAATTTATCCGCGTTCTTTTCAAGATTCTAATGCTGATGGTATTGGTGATATTCCAGGTATTACGAGTCGTTTGCCTTTTCTAAAATGGCTTGGCGTTGATTTTATTTGGTTAAATCCGATTTATCAATCCCCTAATATCGACAATGGTTACGACATTTCCGACTTTCAACGCATTGCACCTGAGTATGGCACGCTACAAGATTTACGTACCCTCATTAAAAGCGCTCATCAGTATCATATTCGGATTATTATGGATTTAGTTGTCAACCATACCTCCGACCAGCATGATTGGTTTAAGCAAGCACGAACTAGTCGTGACAATCCTTATCATGATTTTTATATTTGGCAAAAAAATGTCAACAACAAAACCCCAAACGATTGGACTAATTTTACTGATGATAGTGTGTGGACGTACAATGAGCTCACAAATGAATGGTATTTCCACTTATTTGCTACTGAACAACCCGATTTGAACTGGGAAAACAAAAAAGTACGCGTGGCAATTATTAAAATGATCAATTGGTGGGCAGATCAAAATATTGATGGTTTTCGCCTCGATGCACTTAGTCACCTCAAAAAAGCTTCTTTTGACACACCACAATCAAAAAATGATCATAAATTTGATATTTTTGTTAATAATCGCGGCATTGAAAAATTCTTATCATTATTACATCAAACTTTTCAATCACGTCATCTTATGACAGTAGGTGAAGCCGGTGGCGTTCATACTGACACAGCAAAAAAATGGACTGGTCCAGATGGTTTTATCGATATGATATTCGAACTAGAACATCAAGTACGTCAAACACAAATACCACCTCGAGCTGATCTAGGTCAGCTATTAAGAATATTAACCTATTGGGAAACTTTTCTCAATGACCAAGGTTGGTTAGGGTTATATTTAGAAAATCATGATCAACCGCGCTCAATGACCGTTTATGCGGATAATAATGTAGACGCTGCTAAGGCTTTAGCCACTCTCCTACTGACATTACGTGGGACCCCATTCATTTATCAAGGACAAGAGTTAGGCATGACTAACATTATTTTTACCAGCTCTGAACAAATTGATGATCTTTCAACTTTAAAAAATTATGAGCAATTAATTGCTCATGGTCGATCACCTGATGCCGCGTTAACAGAAACAACTAGTTGGTCTCGTGATAACGCTCGAACACCTATTCAATGGTCAAATTTTGGTTTCTCAGATAATGCAGTAGACATGACAAAATCTTGGTTAATTACTAATCCTAATACGACAGTATTAAATTATCACAACGCTATACTAGATCCCGAATCGCTTCTCCACTGCTATCGTGAACTTATTGCCATACGTCAAGCAGATACAGTACTACAAACTGGTACTTTCAAAGTTTTGTCGACAAGACAAGATAACATGCTAGTTTTTACACGATATACGTCAACTGAGCAACGTTTAATTATTGTTAGTTTATCACAGTATAACCAAAATATTTCCCTCCCTGATTTTATGTCATCACAAAAATGGAAAATTATCTTTTCAACACAATCATCAATCCCCAAAATTTCAAAAACTATCACTCTGAAGCCCTATCAGGCTGTCATTTTGAAAAAATAATGGTATAATTAATATCTTAAAGGAGTTATACTATGGGACGCTATCAAATCGATTTTAAACAAAAGCAGGCAAATGCCAATTACAAGTCAGGTCAACAAACGCAGTTAACTAAGGCTGAGCAAGTTGCTGCTTTAAAAGCAAAGTTTACACAAACAAAAAACAAGTAGGAAGCATAAACATTGGCTTTCTACTTGTTTTTTAATTTAATGTCAAACGCATATTACGACTTAAATAATTTAAATCGATCTGCATCAGCCAAAAATGTTTTATCATCTGCTGACGATTCAATTGACCCAAAAGGCATTTGTGCTCGTAAACGCCATGATGTCGGTACATTAAAATTTTCAGCAACCAATTCATCAATAAGTGGATTATAATGCTGTAATGAAGCGCCTAAACCAGCTTCTGTTAACGCTAGCCATGTTGCATACTCAGCAATACCATGACCTTGCTCTGACCAGTCGTAAAAATTTTCAGCATACAACGGAATATTTTCTTCAAAAGACTTCACAACTGACGTATCTGTAAAAAACAAAATTGTCCCATAGCCAGCTTTAAATGCACTATTAATTTTAGCCAATGTATTATTGTATGCCGCTTCATCAGGCACTTCTGTTTTTAAACGGTCAGCCGTCAAATGCCATAATTTTTCATGAAAATCGCCAGTTAACGTCATCACTCGTACAGTCTGATTATTAAATGCCGTTGGGGCATTTGTAACAGCTGATTTTACGATATCATAGATTTCTTCTGGGGTTTGAGATACTTTTTTACCCAAAACATAAGTTGTTCGACGTTGCTTTTGCAAATCTGTAAATGTCATAATTTTTTTTGTATACTACCAAAGCATTGAACTAATCTGACAATTGCTTAGTAGCACACAGTTTCTCCTTAAGTATGTTTATATCTTCATGTTAGTTCATACACTTATCATACCAACTTACTTTTAATAAGTAAATAGTCTTGTTATTTTATTTTATAACTAATTGATAGGCCCAACGAATATGACTATCATTTCCCTCATCAATATGCACAACACCTCGTTTACTAAAACCAGTGTCTCGTATCACAGATTGCATTAGCACATTTTCAGGATGCGTGTCAATTCTAAAATCAACCACATGGCGTTCAAAAAAATGCGTTAAAATAGCTGTCATGAAGCGTTGTGTTAGTTTTTGTCCCCGATAAAGGTGTGACAATGCAAAACGATGAATGGCAACATAGTCAGTTGACTGGTTTAACCAATCACCCGATTCAATTTTTGTATAAATTGGCTCTTCACCTGCTACTATTGCAGCGTATCCAGCTACTTGACTGTCGACAATGAGCACATAGCCACGTTTTTGATTTAAATCATTTAAAATGGTCTCGTGATTTGGATAACCAAATTGCCATTGATTAAGTCCTTGTTGTTTAAGATAAATTTTCGCATGATCAATGATAGCAGCAATATTTGCTAAATCATCATGCCGTGCTTGACGCATATATACTACTGGCATAATCCTATTTGATTGCGTCAAAACGCAATCACTCCCTTACAAAGATAGTTTATTTTATCACGATTACCATAAAATTTAAAACAAAAAATTAAGTGTCCCACTCGGTTTAACCAACCCAAAGACCAACTTTTTTAACACTATAAAAAAATAAGCTTGATGCACGATATACATCAAGCTTATTTTTACTTTGCACGTTTACCCCAATACTGGAAATAATCAACACGCATGGCACCATTGTATAATTTACGTCGCTTTGTGGCTTTTTCACCATAAGAGGTTTCAAATTCCAAATCGCTTGTCAAAATATATTTACTCCAACTAGGCAGTTGACGATAAACATTCCCCATTTCAACGTATAGTTCTTGAGCTGCTTCCAGCTCACCTAATCTTTCACCATATGGTGGGTTAGAAACTAACACACCATTGACTTTTTCAGTTTGCCAATCTTTAGCTGCTAAATGTGTGAACACAATATCTTTACTCAGACCCGCATGTTTTGCATTTTCAATCGCAATTTCAATCATAGTTTCATCGTTATCAAACGCTTCAATATCAAGTTCACGATCATAGTCTGCTTGCGCCTCAGCTTCATCACGCACTGTTTCAGATAACGACTTATCAAACCAATCCATTTGTTCAACGTCAAAATCACGGATTAATCCGGGTGCAATATTACGACCAATTAAAGCTGCTTCAATAGCTATTGTACCAGAACCAGTAGTCGGGTCAACAAATGGTCTATCTGGATGCCAATTTGTTAACAGAACTAATGCTGCAGCAAAGTTTTCCTTCAATGGTGCCCCGCCTTTATTGACCCGGTAACCACGCTTAAATAATGACGGACCTGTTGTGTCAAGAGTGATAATGACATGATCTTTTTCAAGCATCACTTCCAATTGTGCAAAATAACCATTTTCTGGCAAACGCGTGTGAATATGGTACGCGTCCTGCAAGCGACTGACAATTGCTTTTTTTGTAATTGCTTGTACATCAGGTACACTAAATAGTTCTGATTTTTTTGATCGCCCAGCAACTGGAAATTCTGAATCATAATTCAAATATTCTTCCCAAGGTAAGGCTTTAACGCCTTCAAAAAGATCATCAAATGTTGTTGCTTCAAATTCGCCAACAATAATTTTAATACGATCTGCAGTACGCAACCAAACATTCGTGTTCAAAATATCTCGCGCTGTGCCGTCAAATCGCACACGATAATTTTCAACTTGATGCTCATAATTTAATCGTTCAAGTTCTTTGCCTACAAGGGCTTCAAGCCCTGCTGCAGCTGTTGCCATTAAATGATATGTTTTTTCCATTAGTTTTCCTTTATAATAGATTGAGCAATAAATTGCGCAATTAATCTGTATTCTGATAGGGTGATTATATGAAATTAATAGACTTCCAAAATTTAACACAGTACATGTCACCAAAAAGCTTGTTGTACTGGCAAGAAGGAGATAACATTATGGCTATTTCACAATTACGTTTTGTGCCTAATTCTCCCAACATAAAGGTCGTTATTGGTAAGAAACCAATGACAGTCTCTCAATTGACCGCACGTTTACATGACATGAGCGATGATACGCAACTACTGTCCGCCAGGCAACAGCCAATCTTTGGATTTCATCTGTCTTTAGACGATATAGCACCACATATTATCTTAAAATAAATTATCATAAGTGTACGTCACACCACGTCTTTTTTGCTTCGCGATCTGAGCCTGCGCTGGTGTTTTAATGCTATCCCGTTGCCAATTGACCAATATTGTTTCAATATATCTCAGGCTACGTGCATTATTTGCAACTGCCTCTTGTATGGCCAGTAGCATCAAATCAGGTTCAAAATGATCTTGGTCAAACCAATGGGCAATTGTTTGCATTTCCATTGGTGTTAACGGCCTGCCAAACTCTGACTCTATTGTTTGAAAAATTTCTTTTCGTGCTGATTTGCCATCGGAAGCAATGGGGTCTGCAGTAACTTGTTTTCCCTGTAATAATTTTTCAATCATTGGTGTAAAATTATAGGTTTCAACTTGTTTTGTCGCAGCTGAAATGACCATTAATTCTCGCGTAATCAAACTTTTGAGTCGTGTCACAACAACACTTTCAGTTAAATGTAACACACGAGCTAAGGTTTTTGGGCTTGCGGCATCTCCTTGATTTTGAATACGTGTCACCTGTAAATACAAGGCCAAGTCATCATTATCCATGTCAATTTCTTGATAATGTAATAACAAGTCATTACTAATGCTTGACTGACCAGCTTGAATATATTGTTGTAAACGTTTATCTAACGCCATATTCCTACCGCTTTCATTCCGTTCATACTTCGTTTTAAAAACGTCCAAGTTAATCTTGGACGTTTTTATCTACTTTTAGTTTAACATGTTTTTTAATACACGTTTTGATTTTAAATTAAGGCCGTAAACGATTTGTCATACGAGGGAACGGAATTGCTTCACGAATATGCTCTTCACCAGTTACAAACGTTACCATTCGCTCAAGCCCAAGGCCGAATCCAGCATGCGGTACGGAACCATATTTCCGTAAGTCTAAGTACCACTCATATTCCGCCAAACTTAACCCTTCCTCTTCAATACGTTGTTTGAGGTAATCATAGTCCGTATCACGTTCTGAACCACCAATAATTTCACCATAACCCTCTGGCGCTAACAAATCGGCTGATACAACAACATCTTCACGTGTCGCATGGCGTTTCATATAAAAAGCTTTAATAGCTTTAGGAAAATTCAAAATAAATACTGGTTTAGCAAAATGATTGGCTAAGAATGTTTCTTCAGGTGAACCAAAATCAACACCCCATTCAACATCAAAACCATTATTTTGTAGTAACTTGATTGCATCATCATAGCTCACGCGTGGATAAGGCAATTCTGTATACGAGCGAAGTAAGTCTTTATCACGCTCTAAAATATCTAGTTCTTGATCGTTTTTTTCCAAAACTTTTGTAATTAAAAATGAAATATAACGCTCTTGAATGACTAAGCTTTCTTCTTGATGCATGAAAGCCATTTCTGGTTCAATCATCCAAAACTCTGTTAAATGACGACGTGTTTTAGATTTTTCAGCACGAAATGTTGGGCCAAAGGTAAAGACCTTCCCAAATGCCATCGCGCCAGCCTCAGCATATAATTGTCCAGTTTGAGATAAGAATGCGGGTTCACCAAAATAATCGGTTTCAAATAAATCAGTGGTTCCCTCAGGTGCTGACCCTGTCAATAACGGCGAATCTAATTTTGTAAAGCCCTCATTGTTGAAGAACTCATAGGTTGCTGCAATAAGTGTGTTACGAATTTTCAAGGTTGCAAACGGCTTTAAATGACGTAAATATAGATGACGCTCATCAAACAAAAATTCCGTGCCGTGCTCTTTTGGTGTGATTGGATAATCATGACTTTCACCGATAATTTCAATGTTTGAAACAGCCATTTCATAACCAAATGAGGACCGTGTATCTTCATGAATTTCACCAGTAACATATAAACTTGTTTCTTGTTTCAAGCCCTTCGCAAGTTCAAAAAGTGATTCTGCGACGTCTGCTTTTACAACAACAGCTTGAAAAAAAGCTGTCCCATCACGCAGTTGCAAAAAAGCGAGTTTACCTGACCCACGCTTTTGACGTAACCAAGCGCCAATCTTAACTGTTTGACCAACATAATTCTTAGCATCAACTATTTGTATTGTGGGAATTTCTTGTACCATGAATATGTATATAACATGATGACATTTAGCAAAATAATGACAGATTCTGATATGACCATTTCAGTCACACAGCACCAAAGTTATTTAACAGTTATGCACATGTTTCTCCTATTTTTAATTAAATATATTGTTGAAAAAACACTGTCAGTCGTCGTACCGCTTCATTTAGTACGACTTGATCTTTGGCATACCCCATACGTAAGTAACCTGGCATACCAAAGCCTTCGCCGGACGGCATGGCAACGTGCGCTTCTTCTAAGATTTTCATTGATAAGTCACTTGTGTCAGCCACGCCTGTCGCTAACAGCATTGCATCTGACACTTTAGGAAACAAATAAAATGCCCCCTGTGGCTTACTTACCACCTGTAAACCAGGCACAGTATTTAACAAATCAAACGTTGTATTCAATCTTTTTTCAAACGCCAAACGCATCGTTTCGACACTACTTTGATCACCACTGAGTGCAGCAATTGCCGCATACTGTGCGACTGCCGTTGGATTTGAAGTCATATGATCAAGCAACTTATTCATCACAGCAATAATTTCAGAAGAAGCTAAAGTCCACCCAATACGCCACCCTGTCATCGCATAAGCTTTTGAAACACCATCAACAATAATCATACGACTATTTTCAAGTGGTTGAATTTGCAACCCAGAGGTAAAAGTCGTGCCATTGTAAACAAGTTGCCCATATATTTCGTCTAAAATAATATACGTGTCATGTTGCTTAGCCCAATCGGTTATTGCTATTAGCTCGTCACGTGTATAAACTTGCCCAGTCGGATTGGTTGGTGAATTGACAATAATCAGTTTGACCTGCTCTGCGACTTTTTCTAAATCAGCGACGGTTAATTTTAATGCCTCATTTTTTGGTTGAATCGTTTTTACTATGCCACCCGCAAGTTTAATTTGTTCAATATAACTGACCCATAGTGGTGCCGCTGCAACAACAATATCATTCGGATTTAAAAGCGTTTGCATTAAAACATACAGCGATAATTTAGCCCCTGTGGTCACCGTGACGTTGTTTAGCGCAATATCAGCATGATAGCGTTGTGCAACTTGGTTGACGATGGCCTGCTTTAATTCTTTTACACCACTGGTTGGTGTGTAAAAGCTTGTTTTATTTAATTTAATAGCTGAAATTGCTGCTTCGGCAATGTGTTTTGGCGTCTGGAAATCAGACTCACCAACGCCCAAGTTAATGACATCAATCCCATCAGCTTGCATGTCCTTAGCCAAACCACTCATTGCCAATGTCGCTGCAGGTTGGACCTGCGCCGCTTTTTTTGAAATCATTTTTTCTCCTTAACATATTTGCTTAAAGGCCATTAATAACACGATAGGACTTGCCAGTTTTAAAATCAAGTGTGATGTAATTTAAGGCGTTATCTTGCCCCTTATAACTCACTTCCCAAACTAATGTGTTCTGATAATCACTAATATTAGCTGAATAAATTTTTTTAGGTTTATAATTTGTTAAAATTAATTGGCGCAATTGCTTATCAGTTAAACCATCTGTACGACTGTACGTTTTTGCGCGACTCATTTTACTGTCAACAATAGCAACTTTTTCTTTGCCAGAGGCTGTTGTTCCTGTGATCGCGTAAATTGTGTGCTGCCGATGATCAACATCTATTTGTTCCACCGTAGCAATATCTGTTTTTTCTTTCACAAAGCGTTGTAAACGTGCCTCATCATGTCTCATAGGCGTTAACGACACATAAAAATAGCCTAGTACTAAGACAAAAAACAGAATACCAACACCAGCGATAATGAACCACACACGTGCCCAATGAACATACCTTTGTTTTTGACGATGTCTGATTCGAACATCGTCTTTAAATTGCATCATCCTATCAATTTCCCCCATCGTATACTCAATATTATATCAAACATCTTTTAAAATTTGGCCATACTGACGTATTAAATTATTTTTGACATCAAAATTGGGTACGATTTTGATTTGCATTTTAAAACGATTACGCTGCATGGCATTTAATTGTGTGATCAGTAAAGGTGCATCATGTCTTTGCATTTGTGTTAACACCAATGCTAAACGAGATACCGGTTGCCACACTAAGCGTTCTGGCACAATCACAACAGCTGGCAATTCCTGATCGCGCAACCACATCGTACTAAATATTTTAGATGAAACAATGACAATATTAGCCTGATTTAGGTGACTTTGTCGCTGTATCTTTTCCAAAGAACCTGTCACGCTTTCTCCAACAATACTATATTGAGTGGTGACAGTTCGTTTTATTTTTTGATACCAATGATTCACACGTGCAATATCGGGCAAAATAATAAGTATTTCCCCAACATTTTGTTGTGTGATAGCTTGTAAATGTACGATCGGCGAAGTTTTTTGCATTTGTACAACACGCACAGGTGCTGCATTATTATGAATAAAATCACGTTCAACCGTGACCTGATTTGGTGCATCACGCAAGAACTCACTCACATTATTATCTAAATATTCACTGACAATTAATAATTTATGAATATGCGCAACAAATCTCTCTTGATAAACACGGCTATCTAACATATCAAAAGATACAATTACTTGTTGCTGCTCATTAATATTTTGTGTTTCAACGCTGCTGATGACATCAACCTGCTGTTGTAGCCGTCTTATTTTAACCAACTGATTGGGCACTAGTGCCCAATCAGTTGGTATTTGTGTCCCACCAATTTTAATAATAGCCATTAAACGGGCAATGATTGTCAATAAGCGTTCAATACGTTTTAGGTTCGGCACCGTATTTTCTGGATGATTAATTTGCTTAATGAGCTTTAAAGCCTCACTTGTGTTCTGCCTAAGAAATACACGTTGTTTATGTGACAACCCGAGAATTTCTTGATGAATTAAATTTTTTAATGTATTTTGAAGTTGCGTTAAATTTAAATCAACATGAAAATAGTTTTGCAAATTTGTCACAAATTGACTCGGTGTTTCCATCACAACAATTGGCCACTTTTCAATTTCTCGCGTCATTCGTAAGTGTTGTTCTTGATTAAAATACGATTCAAAATTCATAATAACAACATCAGCCGTATCCGCATTGGCTTGCGCTTTTTTAAAATACTGACTGTCGGTGTCCCCTTGAATATCTGGTAGAATATCAATGTTCTGGGCACCAACTTTTATTTCACGTAATAAACCAGTTGTTGTTTGCGTTAACCAAACGAGTATACGCGCTTTAAAAAACTGTATTTGACTGGCATCTGTTGTCGTACTTAAAATATCTGCAAAACGATCAAGTGCAATATATTCAGCTGGATCATACAAAATAGCAGTATTTAGCTTAATATCTAATAGCTTGGTTAGTTTTTGAACCAATAGTAATTGCTGAGTTTGAAGACTACTATCGTTGGTCAACAAAACAATTGGTCTTGATTTTGCATCTAACAACAATGGCACAAGATATCCCAATGTTTTACCAATTTTTGGCGCTGTTAATATCGTTAAAATACCATCAGATCTTTTTGCTACGAATTCATTGACACGATTCATTAAACTATTTTGTGCATCATTTTGGGTTAACCACTGACCAAATAATTGCTTTTTTTCTTGTGCCGAAGTTGGATAATCAGGTAATTTTTGATTACTTGATTGTACCGCCTGCACTGGCTGTTTAACTGCAATGTTTCCAGAGAGTTTAACATCTTCCCGTTGTCCACTTGTTTTGACCAATTTCAGAAAGGCTTGTGTTTGTCTCAAAAGCGGCCACTGACCATTCTGAAGTTGCTTCAAAACAACAGCAGGTAACTGTTCAGCCCGTTGCCATAATTTCAAAAACAATAGCGCTGTCGCATGCGCATCAGCATTTGCACGATGCGCATTATTCAGCGTAATATCGAGATAAGTTGTCAAATCTAACAAACGATACCCGGGCGCTGTTGGCAACAAAATCTGCGCAAGCTGCACAGTATCAATTGCCGACGAGCCAAGTTCAGGAAACCCAGTTCGGCTAAATTCATCATTTAAATAGGGATAATCAAAATTAACGTTATGTGCGATGATAATTGCATCTTGTAAGAGTGTTTGCAACATGGGGGCTAATTCTTCAAAATACGGTGCATTCTTAACATCTTTTTGGGCAATATGTGTCAATTGCTGAATGTTACGGTCAATTAATTGACCAGGATTTACAAAGGATTCAAAATGATCGACTATTTTCCGGTGCTTAATAAAAGTCATGCCAATTTGTATAATTCGGCCACCTTTAGTGACACTCTGCCCCGTCGTTTCCAAATCAACAACTACAAAGGTTTCGTTGGCGTTCATAACAAACACCTTTCTGTGATTTATTTGTCGAATTACGTTGTTAACTTTGTTTTAAATATTAAATTTACGACAAACTTAACAACGTAATTCTCTTATTATTTTACACTATTTAACGCGATGCGGTACAATAGTATAGGATATTTGGAGAAAAAACATGATTAATCAAATGATCGGCGTTGGGATTGCCCACGCTAAAATAATTTTAGTTGGCGAACATGCTGTCGTGTATGGCCAACCAGCTATTGCTATTCCACTAACAAACCTGACTGTTACCACAACAATTCGGCCAGCTTTTCGTGCACAAACCATTGAAAGTAGCACGTTTCATGGCGATTTAGACGAGCTGGGTGCTAATGTTGAAGGCTTGCGTCAATTAATTTTACGCTTGCTTACTAAATTCAAACTCACCAATGTACCATTTACACTTTCAATTGACACGAATATTCCGCAAGAGCGTGGATTTGGCGCCTCCGCCGCTTTTGCCACTTCAATTACAAAAGCTTTTTTTGACTTTGTTGATGCACCATTAACTACCGCAGAATTAAAATATTTCACTGATATTGAGGAAACTATTTCTCATGGTTCCGCATCCGGATTAGATGCCGCGACTGTTGGCTCAAATGATCCCATTTGGTTTATAAAGCATCAACAACTAACGGCTTTTACCATGTCACTTACAGGCACTTTAGTCGTTGCTGACACTGGCATTCATGGTCAAACAATGCATGCTGTCAATATTGTTAAAAGTCAACTTGACACAGACTATGAACTAACCTGGCAAAAAATTGTTCATCTGGGTCAAATAACAAATAAAGTACGTGCTGATTTGACTCATAATAACTCAGAACATGCTGGCTTATTATTCACGGCTGCTCATCATGAACTACAATCACTAGGCATATCTCATCCAAAGCTAGATAACCTTGTTAATGCTGCCATTCACGCTGGTGCATTAGGCGCTAAATTAACCGGTGCTGGCATAGGTGGTGCGATGTTTGCTTTAGCTAGAAACAATGACGACGCCATTACAATCGCTAATGCGTTAACTAAGGCCGGCGCACAAAACACTTGGATTCAACCATTATAAAACCGCGTTGTAAAAAATGAGAAAACGTCCCAGTATTTCTGACATTTTCTCATAAAAACGCGGTTTTTTTTAGCCTTTCAAATCGCACTACTTTTTACCACCCTTATCGCCATTAGCACCCTCTTCCACGCCTGGATTCCACCAGTTAACATGTGCGTTAGTATTGCGTACATTCAAATTAAACTCACTGACATATGTCGCAGGTGCTTGTTCCCAGGTATATGTTTTTTGTAATTTTGCATGTGTAATAATACGGTATTGTGTTGATGGAAACAAACAACTGATAATCGTTAATTCAGCATTTTTTGTCGGATTTAAAACAGATACTTGCGCTGCTAAGACTGTTGTTTGTCCCGAAATAACATATTGATAAATACCTTTTTGATTAGCTAGCAAGACATTTTGGCCCTTTAACCATGTCGATCCCTTTAACTGACCTTGAACCAAATAAGGCGCATTATGATTGGTGGATTCTTGTAAAGCACTGAATCCAGTATGACCGTCATTAAAATTATGTGCCGCTAATCCATAATTTCCCTGCCCCATGATTGGTTTGTGTTGTCCTGTAGGATCAACTTCTGAGCGATTAGCATAATTAGCGCCTGCGTTTAAACCGCTATCAGAATAAGCGTCATTGTAAATTGGCAATAAAATATTTTGACTTGGAATAGAAACAAAGCCTTGCTTTTCTAACCCTTTTGTTGCATTACGCATGACCATTTTAGATATCATAGACCGTTGTGTGTGATCTTTTAAACTTTTTTGATTCACTCGTGTTCGTTCATGCTTTTGAAGATATTTTCGTGTCGTATCATTAATATCAAACAGATTGTTTTGATAGACGTACACTGTCCCTATTGCCAACACTGTCATCATGCACGAAACAATTATGCCATTATAAAATGAAAAATTACGTCGGTTTCGTCTGTAATTCAGCATTAATTGCCCAATACTAAAGATAATAAATGTCGCAAAAAAAACGGTGCCAAATAAGAAAATTTGGTGAACGTTTTGCGAAGGCATAGCTGCTGCTTTAAATAATACTGTTGAAATCACAATGTACCCTTGTCTTTTTAATCATGCGCTGTATCATCAAAAATAACTTGATAACCTCTACGAATCAACAGTTACGGTATCAAGTTGTAATGACTATCTATTTTTTCATACTGTCACAAAACACGATAGGCTTTTTTACTATTATTTTCCCAAAATATTTTTAATCTGTGCCAGTTCATCGTCACTAAACGACATATTGTCACTGAATGATAAGTTGTCCAATAAATGATCCATCTTACTTGCACCAATGACAACACTTGGCACACGATCATCTTTCAACAACCAAGCAAGTGCCATCTGTGATAATTTTTGACCACGCGACACTGCAATGCCATTTAGTGCATTCAGTTTAGCGATTAGTGCATCTTTTCCAGATTCAAATAAGAATTCATTTGTACGATGAATTGGATAATCATCTGGTATATCTGTCAAATAACGATCTGTCAATAATCCTTCTGCGAGTGGGCCATAGGCAATTAATCCAGCGTGATTTTTGTTTAATATTTCAAGCAGCCCATCTTTTTCAGCCGTACGATTTAACATATTATACGATACTTGATTACCTATAAATGGTGTGCCCAATACATTAAATATTTTAGCGATGGCCTCGGTTTGCGCTGCAGTATAATTTGAAATACCAATATACAAAGCTTTACCTTGTTTAACTAGCAAATCCAAAGCGCGCGCAGTTTCTTCTAATCGTGTATTTGGATCCCAGCGGTGTGCATAAAAAATGTCAACATAGTCAAGCCCCATGCGCTGCAAGCTTAGATCTAATGCCGCTGTCAACGTTTTCTTACCTGAAAATTCGCCCATTGGTCCCGGCCACATATGATACCCAGCTTTTGTCGTTATAACTAATTCATCACGATAGGGCTTTAAGTCACTTCGGAAAACTTGACCAAATGTTTCTTCAGCCGTACCGTTACTTGGCCCATAATTAGAAGCATTATCAAAACTAAAAATACCACTGTCAAAGGCTTTCAAGATAACTTTTTTTGAATTTTCCAGTGGCATCTGATCGCCTAAATTACGCCACAAACCAAAAGATAAAGCTGGTAAAATCAGCCCAGAATCACTTACCCGACGATAAGGTAACTTGTCATAGCGTTGTTCGTCTGCTGCATAAACCATAGTTAAATTCCTCTCAAAATATACTCAGCAATTTGCTGATGTTCACTAATTAATGGATGTACTCTCAGATTTGATACTGGCCAATCATCTGTGATCATAATTTTGAAATTATCAAACCGTTTGATTTCAGTTTGATAAACATCTTTAAATGCACCATTAAAAGGTACCATCAAAATTATTTTAGCAGCATGAAAGCGTTTTATCAATTCTAATAAATAAATTCGCAAACCAAATGCAAAAGCTTCAGGTGTTGCATGATAATTAAAATCATTTGTACCGTAATTTACAATGACGAGATCAGTTAGAACGCGTTGTCTTTCGATTGCTGACGCCACTTGCCACAAGGCAGTAATCGCTGACGGTTCTTGAAATGGCGCGCTTGCCGTTAATCCAGTTCCCCCATATGCAATACGATTCAGCGGTTTATCAAGTGCTTCGGCAACTAATAATGGGTAACTCAACTCCGGATGATTGCCATCTTGTGCCATTGCCTCTCCAGCCGTAATAGAATCACCAATAAAGGTGATATACGGTACATCATGCGGCACTTGATCTACAACACCACTATCAATCAACATTGTTGACAAACTGACCGTTTGCCGCCATAACGCCATACTATCAGTACCAACTGAACGCAACATAATTCGTACATGAGCAAACTTAGTCGGTATAGATAACATCAATTTTTGTTCTAAAACTGCCACTGTTTGCCAGTTTTCTTGATTAACTTTGACAGCAAAAGATAATGCCTGATCATCTGTTATAAAATTCAACTGTATTTTTGTAACATCAGTCGTTTTAAATTCAATACATGCGCCAAATTGCGTTGCCACAAATGTTTCGCCAGAAATCCCCCACTCTGGTGAAAGCAAAGGCTTGATATTAACCGTTTTCATAGTAGCACATCCACATTATCTGAACTCTTCATAATATCTTCTATACTTTCAAATTCATTAACTCGCCGAATCGTTTCCGCAAACGGCGCTGCTACAGATATTTGTATCAATTTACTAAATTGTTTTGCTGCTGGTACTTCAATTGTATTTGTTATAAGCACATGTTGAATGTCTGATTTCACAAGCTTCTCAACCGCTTGATCTGAAAAAACAGCATGCGGGGCAACCGCATAAATCTGTGTGACACCAGCAGCAGTTAAAGCCTCACTGGCAACCACCATACTTGTGCCAGTATCAATAATATCGTCCAACAAAATTGCACGTTTTCCAGTCACATTACCCGTGACAGCATAAGATTCATTTGGTGATAAATTATCAATTCGTCGGTCGACAACTGCCCACTCCGCATGAAGTAACTCGGCAAACTTACGCGCTCGGCCAACACTCGAATGATCGGGTGCAACTACAACCAAATCATCACCCAATAAATTATTTTTATAAAAATAGTGTCCCAAAGCCGGCATGGAAATCAAATGATCAACAGGTATATCAAAGAAACCTTGCACTTGATCAGCATGGAGATCCATTGTTATCACACGCTTTACACCTTGAGACTCTAACATATTAGCAATGAGACGTGCTGAAATAGGTTCACGAGAACGTGCCTTGCGATCAGCGCGTGCATAGCCAAAATAAGGTAACACAACATTAATCGTGTTCGCTGAAGCGCGTCTTGCAGCATCAATAAAAATCATCAATTTCATAAAATTATCATTCACTGGATCTGAAATACCTTGAATGACGTACAAGTCACGTCCGCGCACAGTCTGTTCAATACGTTCGTATATTTCATTATCAGCAAACTGTCGTGTATCTATTGCAGAGAGTTTAGTCCCTAAAATTTCAGCAATTTCAATGCCTAATTTTGGATTGCTGCCAAGACTAAATAGTTGATATTCAGGGGTCGTCATGAGTTGTACTCCATTTTGTTTTCTAACTTTATTATAACAGGACAGGTTTTAATTTGGCATAAAATCATACGGTGTAATCCCATTCAATCCGATTAACGGCGCAATTATGTCCGAATTAGTCATTTCAAAGGTTAATGTTCTTTTTGAAACTGATTGTTCTACTTTTTTGTCATCACTACTTTTGCGTAAGTTAACACTGTCATCTGCAAGTCTATTTTTTAGAAAAGTTGCTCGAAATGGCACGGCCGTTTGTGCAGCGCGATTGAATGCCTCATATTCACCAACCAAAATTAATGCTTCTTTAGCACGGGTAATACCTGTGTAGAGTAAATTACGATTAAGCATGAGACCAAATCGTGTGGTCAAGGCAACAATAACGAGTTTAAACTCATTACCTTGTGCCTTGTGCACGGTAGTTGCATAAGCGAGTGCTAACTGATTAAGATTTTTTTTAGGATAGGACAACTCTTTACCATCAAAATCAACAACGATGCGGTCCTCATGATCATCATTACTTTTATCATTTTTATATTGCACCGCAATAATTTTGCCCATATCGCCATTATAGACATCACGCTCACTATCATTTTCTAATTGTAATATTTTATCGCCTTTACGGAAGACTGTTGTGCCAAACTGTAATGATTTTTGTGCTGGTTTGATTGGATTAAATAGCGCTTGAGCCATTGCATTCAAAGCATTAACACCTGCGGTTGTTTTATAAATTGGCGTCAGAATTTGTAAATCATCTTGCGTGTAACCCTTTTTTATAGCTGCTTGTAACACTTGTTTGATGGCCAAATCGGTTTGATCATGCGACACCATAAATGTTGACCTATCACGTTGATTTTGCCTAAAATCTGCCGGTAATTGACCATTTTTGATGTGTTGCGCCAAAGTCGTAATGCTACTTCCTCTGCCTTGACGATAAATTGTATCAAGCTCAACGTGCGCAATTTTTTCGCTACCAACTAAATCAGCCAACACATTACCAGGACCAACTGAAGGCAATTGATCTGAATCACCCACAATTATTAATTTCATACCATTTGGCACGGCAGCGAGCAGTTTAGCTGTCAATTCAATATCAAGCATCGATGCTTCATCAATAATTAACAGACCACCAGAAATCGGATTATCTGATGTGAATTCCGGCTCACCCAAATCAGCGATACCAAGTAAACGATGGATTGTGGTTGCGTCATATCCTGTTACTTCAGTCATACGTTTAGCCGCCCGACCAGTAGGCGAAGCCATTTTAACTGAATACATTTTCAAAAAATCTTGTGCATTATCTGAATATTTGGCCTGTGCTTGCAGCACCTTTTTCCAGGTTGCGACAATTGATTGCACGATTGTTGTTTTACCTGTTCCAGGGCCACCAGTCAGTAAAAACACCTGCGCTTTCAAGCCTGCCTTAACTGCCGCAATCTGCGTACTATCTAGTACTAATTGCCCAGGTGTCATAAATGCCACATCGATATCCTCACTTGACATATCAAAGGGTTGATTAGCATGTAATAAACGTTTCAAGTCATCTGCTACCTGTGTTTCTGCTTCATATAAAGTTGCAGCATATAATTTATCACCATCAGCCACTAAAACATGTGTCGTCAAAAGCTTAGTAATTGCTTGATCTAGATCCTGACGTACTGCCTCATCATGTAATAATTGTATACTTGATTGTAGTAGCTGTTGGCGGGTCAAATAGGTGTGCCCATATTGAAAACTAATAGTCATGATTGTCGCATAAACAGCCGCCTGTAAGCGCCTGTCATCCTCACGATCAATCCCCACTTTTTGTCCGATAAGATCTGCTGTTTTAAATGCTATACCTTCAAATTCGAACACCAAACGATAGGGATCTTGTGTTAAAATATCCTGTGCTTCACTGCCGTATTGATCATACAATTTGCCAGCGATGTCCGCACCAATACCAAATCGATTGCCTACTTGAAACAAACGTTCTAGTCCTAAGTTTAGTTGTAAACTGTGGACTAGCTTTTTAGATGTTGCCTCCTTGATGATCCCATCTAGCACATGCACATCATCTAAAATTAAATTAACCGCGTTTAATCCCAAATGATCAACAATCTTTTCAGCTGTTTTTTGTCCAATACCTGAAAATTGACCACTCACAAAATATTTTATGAGCCCCGCTTCATCCGGTGGTAACTCATTTTCATAACGTACAACTTTAAGTTGTTGCCCATATTTAGGATGGCGTACAACAGTACCATAAAAAGCGTACATACTGCCTTCCTGCACATCAGCAAATGTTCCGGTTGCAATAATTTCAGGTTCTTGCCAGTTTTCAAGCGTAGAATCTTCAATCTGAATTGATAAAATTTTAAAATAGGAATCACTTGATGCAAATATAACATTTTGCAACGTGCCAGTAATTTTTTCTAATTGTGTTTCTTCTTGATAGGCCATTTAACATTGTGTCCAGTAGTTTTATTTCAGCAGTATATGACACACACTTTAAATCGTGGTTGATGCACTCTGCTTTTTATTCAAGTAAGTTGTGTTATTCCAGTCATCGACAGTAAATTTTTGTCCATCTGACGTCGCCAGCACCGTAGTTGATGTATTACTTAATCCCCCACGGTCACGAATACTCATCCGTGGTTGTTCAAGCAAGCCATTAATACCAAAAGACAATGCCATTCCATGTGACACAATCAATATATTATCGTTTGGATATTGTCGGGCTATATTTTTAATGAAGCGAACAAAACGTGTTTCAGCCTTCGTATACCCTTCGCCTTCAAACTCTTTGCCTTCAAACTTGTCTAAATCTTCACGATAATTGTGAAAAGCTGCTGTATAATTTATTTTAACATTTGCTACAAGCTCACCTTCCCACTTACCAAGCCCAACTTCAGCAATATTTGAGCGTAATGACAACCGGCCGCGATACTTCAAGTAGCGAACAATATTGACGGCAGTGATGCGTGCGCGCTTTAATGGCGACGCATATACGCGTGCAAAATCCACCTCATTTAAAAAGTCCCCCACTTTTTTCATATCATCGTAACTGGATGGTAATAAATTTGAATCACCATGCCCACCTTGAAAACGACGTTCAAGGTTCCATTCAGTTTGTCCATGACGGACGAAATAAAATTTAGTCATATTAAATCTTTTCCAGCACACCACGTGCTACAAGTTCAGTCATGAAAAAATGATACAGTGTCACCATTTCCTCGGCATGACTATTTTTAAAAATGTTAACACGAACAACATCACCAGCAGACACTGTACTTAGTTTAAATCCTGTGAGTTCTTGATTAACTGACATCTTTAATTGAATTGCATTTGCTAATGATTTTTCTGGTTCTAACGCACGATGTAAAACATATACGCCAGCATTATTGGTAATAAAACCAAGATCGCCCAGTGTATATTTTTTAATGTCATTACTTAATTGGTAAGTTGCGTCATCTGGAATCGTTACTATTTTATTGAAAGCCATCTTATTATTATGTGCGCGTTGTTGTCTTTTAATATGACAAATTTTATATGATTGTGAATCATTCAACGTTTCTAAACACATTTCCTCCTAAAACATACTAACTATAATTATAACAAAAAAGCGCCTCTAATCGTGGCGCTTCTCAATTTTATTATTTTAAAGATTTTTATTTGTCATCACTCTGTCATGTATGATTAAAATTTTTGATCAAATTGTGACCCTTTTGGATGATTAGGAACTTTTATCGTGCCATCAATAATGGCTTTTTGTGCTTTTTCAACTGCAGTTGTTTCTGCTGGTGTTAATTCTGAATCTGTTAAGTAAACACCGTTTTCTTTCAAACCATAGGCAATTGTCTTACCACCTGGAAAGGTTTTATTTTTATTATAAGTATCGGCAATATTTTTAACCCCATCCCCAACTGACGTTATTGAAGAAGCTAATGTTGATGTCTCTTTTTTGCCATCTTTGGACGTATATGCCCCATCTGATTTCTGATCCCGATCGACACCTATAATGTATAAGCGATCTTTGGAATCAGCGCTCAATTTAGAATTTTCAGCCTTTGCTTCCGAAAATGCACCATTGCCAACAAATCCCGCTGCAGCAAAGATAGTCTTTATGCCTGAAGCATACATGGTTGCTGCAATTGTTTTCCCTTTTGCAGCATCTGTAAACGAATTGGCGTATTGCTTTTCAACTGTTAGCGCTGGCGCCGTTGCTTTAACCCCTGCCTCAAAACCAGCATCAAAGGCATCAATAATATTGCCATGAATACCGCCAATGAAGCCGATTTTTTTCTCGTTATTTGTCTGTGACTTTGTGGCGGCTGCAACCCCTGCCAAATATGATGACTGTTCTGAACGAAACATGACTGAAGCGACGTTTGGCCGGTTTGTGACAATGTCATCGACCAAAACAAATTTTTGCTTAGGATTTAGTTTAGCTGATTTTGTAATTGGTTGATTCAACGAATAGCCAATACCATAAACAATGGTATGTTGTTTATTTTTTGTGGCCAAATTAAAGTTTTGATCTAACTCCGAATGATCCGTTGCAGTGAAGTAAGTGACTGGTTTGTTTTGTCCTGCTTGCAGTTTATTTGCTTTAGCATAATGTTTAGCCCCTTCCCACGCAGACTGGTTAAACGAGTGGTCGTCGACACCACCAACATCTAGCACTAACCCTAATTTTGCGCTTGTGCTCGTATCAGTTTTTGCAACTGATTGACGCGTAATTGTTGTATAAATGCCAATGCCAACAACCACTACAGCAGCTACGCTAATGATGATTTTAGTTGATTTATTCATGATGATGATTCTCCCTTTGTGAGATAATATGTCAATATAAATCTCGTCATTTTAAATACCGTTGTCTTACAATTTCGTGCGTCCAAAATATTATTATACGACATCTATCAAAGAGAACAAGGACTCCTAATGTCCTTGACAAACAAAAAAGCCGATAGGCTTTTCAAGTTACTTTATTTTAATACATATCATCCAATAAATCGTCGCCAGTTTGTTTGACCACAAAACGAAGTCCTTTTGGGAAAAAATTTTTAATTTGTCCATCAACGTAACGGCCCCAACCGGCCCCATTACCGTTAGCAACCATCAATACCCAACCTTTTTTTAGTGACAGACTAGGATCTGGCCGAACAACATCACCGTGTACAAATTTAACCCAATCATTCGTATTCATATCATAACTTTGTAAAAATTCATCCGGATGCATCGCCAATGCTAATGCGTGTGCCGGTTCAAAACGATTTTTTTTAAAAGTTCCCATTTCAATACCAAGACGTAAAATTTTCATCCCATCAATATCTGGTGTTGCGTCAGGTGCTAAATATAATCGTTCCCCAAACAAGGTAAATTGTCGTTTATCCAACTGGAAATTAGCAAATGTTTCACTGATAAATAAAGCCATTAATTTTTGCTGTTCACGACTCAGCACCGTTGATTTGAGTGGTTTAACCAGATGATCACTCAAAGGCACAGCTGATGATTTCTCAAGTTTAGCAACAAAATGTCCCTCACCGGTCAAACGTTGGGGCCACAAACGTGCTGTTTTTTTAAGTTCATCCCAATCAGCGGTTGTGCTCTGCGCGGTTCGACCATCTGTAAACTGCTTATCTGCCCATGAAGGTTGACCATCACTAATATGTGTATGTTGTGGTTTATCAATTGTTTTTAAAGTAAACTCAGGATATTCAGCCATCAACCAAGCAATCATTTGTTCATCTTCTTCCGGCGCAAATGTGCATGTCGAATAGATAAGTTGACCACCAGGACGTAACATTTTTACTGCTTCATGCAAAATCTCACGTTGTAGTTCAGCTAACTCTTGTGGAAAATCTTTATGCCATTGCTTGATAGCAGTGCTATTTTTTCGGAACATCCCTTCCCCAGAACAAGGGGCATCGAGTAAAATTTTATCAAAATATTGTGGTAGCTTAGCACTAAGTTCCGCTGGTGTATGTGAACTCACAATACTATTTTGCAAACCCATACGTTCCACATTTTCACTTAATATCTTCGCACGATTCATAAAAATTTCATTTGACCATAACAGACCTTTTTGTTGCATAAAGGCTGCCAAATGAGTCGTCTTGCCACCAGGTGCCGCGGCTAAATCTAAAATACGTTCGCCAGGCTCTGGGTGAACCACCTCACCAACAAACTGGGCTGATGGTTCTTGGGAGTAGACTACTCCCGTTACATGCGCCATAGCGTGCCCTGAGACCGCACCAAAATGACCCCATTGCCCGTAAGGCACCTGTCCCTCATTTGGTATATCAACTAGGTTCATATTAGCTTTTAATGGATTAATACGATAAGCTTTTTGTACTGACCCTTCAAATTCTTTAAAAAATTCAGTTGATTCGTTACCCAGTAAACGGGTATATTTGCTTATAAAATCTTCTGGTAAAATTGCCATTAGAAGCCATCAACCTCATCCTTCGTCGGAATTGAAGGAATGGCACCAGCACGTGTCACAGCAATTGCACTCGCAATACTAGCACGCGCTACAGCTGAATCTAAATTATTAAAATTGCGATCAACAACACTTGCCAATGTCCCAATAAAAGTATCCCCAGCCCCTGTTGTATCGACTGCGTCAACTTTAGTGGGCTTTACCCACCAACGCTTATCACCGTCCGCCACAAAAGAACCCGCAGCACCCAATGTAATAATACCTCGTGCGACACCTTTTGCTAGAATGGCATTACTCACACGATTCAAAACTGCTTCATCATTTTCAACAGCTATGCCCGACAATAATTGTGCCTCAGTTTCATTTGGTAAAATAATATCTGTCACGTGCATTAATTCTGGTGTTAACTCATAAACTGCTGGTGCGGGATTCAAAATAGTTTGCACATTGTTAGCCTTGGCAATTTTAAAAGCTGCAATAATAACTTCTAAGGGTACTTCAAACTGTGCAATTAGTGTATCCGCTTGTGCAATAACATTTGTATCTAAGTCAGCAATCGTTAGTGCCTGGTTAGCACCACCATGAATCAAAATTGTATTCGCCCCATTTTCTTGCAACATAATATAGGCGGAACCAGTTGGTACGTCACTATTTGTTGTCACAGCATCAACATTAACACCATTTGTCAGCAAGGTAGCACGCATAAATTGACCGTTGCTGTCATTCCCAACAGCACCAATAAATGATACATTAGCCCCTTGACGTGCGGCTGCTACCGCCTGATTAGCCCCTTTTCCGCCTGGTGCAGTTGTCACATCTGTTAGCGCCATAGTTTCACCAACAAGTGGCATACGTGGCATTTTCATAATATTATCGGCATTTAAGCTTCCGAGTACAACAATATTTTTAGTCATAATTTAGAACGTCAAGTCATAGGAATCTTCATTTCAATATGTTATGACTTCTTCATAAGAAAGTTATGACACATGAATAGTAGCGTACGACTAAACGTATTTCCTCCGTTATTTTTTCTTACCTAACATCATACCATGATTATTACGTTTCAAAAAGCGCGCAAAACGACGCTGTTTAAAACTGAACCACAGCATTTAGACATCAAAAAATTGCGCAACCATGATAATATTTTGATGTTCACAAATATTTTGGTAAGTCATCGCATCATTAATCAATTTGAATCATGTTATTTTTAACAGCTAGCGCTACCGCTTGAACCCCAGTTGCAACATTCATCTTGGTATAAATTCCCGTTAATTGCGATTTGATCGTTCTTTCAGATACATGATTTTCCAACGCAATGGCTTTGATTTTTAATCCTTGCGCAATAGCTGTTAATATACGCGTTTCTCTGTCAGTTAATTTAAAATTAGGGATTTGTTGCTGTACTTCTGAATTAAAAACAATATTTGACACGTGATTTTGCAAGATGATATTCCCTCGTATAGCACTATCAACCGTTGTAAAAATAGTTGCCGTTTTAGCATCCTTAAGTAAGTAGCCTTTGGCACCTAATTTCAACATTTTTTGAATATGTTCTGCACTGTCAACAGTCGTTAAAACAACCACTGGTATTTCAGGACAATTGTCATGTATATAAGACATAACACCAAACCCATCAACTTTTTCCATTTTAATATCAAGTAACACTAAATCAGGGCGCGAATTTTCCAAAATTTGAATCGCCTGTTCCCCGTTACTTGCTTCATATAAAATTTCATAATGATCGTTTGTGTCAAAAATTAATTTCAAACCCTCTCGAATAATAAAATGATTATCAACAATCATAATTTTATTTGTCATTTTGCCACCTTAACTTTTTAGGAATTTGCACGTGTATTTCTGTGCCTTCACCACTATGACTATTAATCGTGAGCAAGCCATTTAACTTTTTAACACGCTCATCAATTGCATGAAGTCCAAAATGCTTATACTTTTTCTTACCAGAATCAACATTAAACCCAACACCATAATCAACAATATTGATATCTAATGTTTTATCTAGGGTCACCTTCACGATCGCAACATCAGTTTTTGCGTGCTTAACAATGTTACTTAACGCTTCTGATATAATTCGAGCAACTTCATCATACATTGTTTGCGGTAGCGTAATTTCAGAACTGATTTTAAATTTGACAATTAAATCATAATTCTCATAAAATACTTTGCCAAGTGCCTCAAGCCGTATATACAAATTAACATCTTCGGTGCTTTTGGATCGCATGTCATAAACAACTGATCGTGCTTCCTGCAATGAATCCCGCGATAAATCAATGGTTTTATCAATTTCCTTTATTGATCGTTCAATGTTGTTTTTAGCCAGTAGCGCTTTAATGCCCTCTAATTGCATGGTAACACCTGCCAAACCTTGCATCAATGTATCATGTAAATCTCGGCCAATACGGTTACGTTCATTTTGCTGTGATATTTCTTGCACCTCAGTATAAGTTAGCTGAAGTTCATCTAATAAGTGCTGTGTTTTAACTAGCGTATTAATATGTCGATGATAAGCCCGCCAGGCTAAAAAGATAATTGTATTCAAAAATACAGATGCCTCGATTGTCATAAAAGCTAAAAAAAGACCGTAGTTCATTAATTGAATAACAAGAATTATAATTTGCGCTGGTGCCAGTAACAACCACAATGTTTGCCATTTAATATTGTATAATGACAAAATTTGTATACCAATAACTGGTAACATGCTCATATACAAAACTGTTTCACCCGGGGAAATAAGAATACCTGAAATTATAATTAAAATGACTTGTAATCCAATAAAAAAAAATTTACTCAGATCAATGAGCTGGTAACTGTTAAAATTAATAACTAATTGTATAAAAACAAGCGCGAAGAAAATAACAGACGATATTTGATCAAAATGACCACTATTCGTTCTCAAATAATAAGCCAAAAAGTAAATCATAACACTCCAAAAAATCATTGGCCAACGGGACAATTTCAAAAAATGTTGCCGTGTTTCTAATGCAATTTCTTTTTCCATGTTTTTTCTTTTCTAAAAGGGACTAAGCCTTAATTGAGGTGAGTGTCATAACTGCACAGATTTTATTCTGTCTCGTTATTGCGTTATCATCACAATTTATTTTTGCTTAGTCCCTTTTTTATGCAATGCCTTAATCAATTTTAACATTTGGTAGCAATTTGTCTAACCATTTCGGTAAATACCAACTTGCTCGCCCAAATAAAGCAATGGTGGCAGGTACCAAAATTAATCTGACCAGTATAGCATCAAACAAAATTCCTGATGTTAAGACAATTCCCATAGACTTAACAATCGCGTCACTGGCAAAAATAAATCCCGAGAATACAGCCATCATAATCAATGCTGCTGCTACTACGGCTGGACCACTGTCCCTCATCCCCGCGATAACAGCTTGATGCGTGTCATTTGTCTTCAAGTACGCTTCGCGAATACGACTCACAAGAAATACCTCATAATCCATCGCCAAACCAAACATAATGCCAATTACCAAGACAGGTAAGAAGTTTAAGATAGCACCCTTAGCTGGAATACCAACAAAATCAATGAAATGCCCATCTTGTGCTATAAATACAATTGCGCCTAGTGTGGCACCGAGCGACAATATGAACCCAACTACCGCTACAATTGGAATTAGCAATGATCTAAAGACAACCGTCAAAAGCATAAAGGCAAAGATAACAATTAAAATGGCAAATTTAGGCAATGCTTTCATTAAAGCATCTGACATATCAATACTAATTGCGGTTGCCCCAGTAACATATAGGCGGGACACACTGTGTTTATTTTCTAACTCACGAATATCATGCACTAATTTCTTAGTTTTTACTGAATTCGTATCTGTTTTAGGCAATACTGTAATCATTTGATAATCATTAGTTGTACTTGGCATAACTTGAGAGACAGAGGCAATATTATCTAATTTTTTAATTGCGGTAACATTGCTTTGCGCTTCATTTTGATCACTGGTGCGCATTAATACAACCAATGTGGCCTGACTGCCCTCACCATACGCCTTAGTCAATAAATCGTATGCCCGTCTTTCTGTTAGCTTTTCAGACTTAACTGCGTCATTAGGAAGTCCCAAATTAATGTGTGCAAAAGGTGTTGCTGCTATGCCTAAAATGACAACCACTAAAATAGTTAGTACAAATTTATATTTTGTTACTAACTTACCCCAACCACCTTTGACTCTAATTTTACTCGCAAAGTGTAAAATCCGATTGGGTTTCTTACCGGTCACACGATCTCCTAACACGGTCAACATAGCAGGCACAAGTATCAAAGAAGTCAACATCGCGGTAACAATAGACATTGCAGCTGTTATACCCATAACCGACAGCATATCAATTCCTAGTATTGTCATGCCAAGCAAAGCGACAATAACCGTTACACCAGCAAAAACAATTGACGTACCCGCTGAAGACATTGTTTTAACTAAAGCCGCTTCTTTTTGGCTATTGTTTTCCTGAAGTTCTTGACGATAACGTGAGATAAGAAACAGCGCGTAGTCAATTCCCACAGCCAGCCCCATCATACCTACTAGCGACATTGAAAAGGTAGCAACTGATAAGAAATGAGTTGAAATTAAAACCAACATCATACCAACGACTAATCCTAATAAAGCAGATAAGATGGGAATGCCAGCAACTAATAGTGAAGCAAACGTAATTGCCAAGATAACAAACGCAATAGCCAAACCAATAACTTCAGCCTGTTCACCATTATCCATACCTGATATTGTGACATTATTTGATGATAACTCTGTTTGAATATTTTGACGACGCGTCACACTAATCGACTTTTCTAAATCATCAACAGTCTTTTCAGACACAGCGTCGCCCTTTGGTTTGTACATAACTCGCGCTGTAGCGGTCATCCCGTCTTCACTGTAACTACGAAGAATTGTTGGTGTAACGACCATTTTTACATGCTTATTTTTTTGTACATCTTGCAACATTTCGGCCACGACTTTTTGATTGTTAACGGTCGTTAATGCTTGCCGATTGTTGGAATGAAGGACAATTTGCACCTGCCCGCCATCTTGTCTAGTAGCTGGAAATTCTCTTTCCATGAGTTTATTAGCTTTTTCAGACTGTGACCCTTGAATTGACATACCGGCACTATCAAAATCAATACCAAAGTTGAGTGCAGCAATGACTGAAATGACCAGTGTGACAAAAAATGCAGCTATTGTTAATTTAGCATGCCTATAAATCCATATCCCTAATTTCCCAAGTTGTTTGCCCATGACTTTATTTCTCCTTCAAAGTTAATGTATATAAAATATATCATCAACCTGAAGCTAAAACATCGTACCATTAGGCAATGTTTATGCCCGATAGGGCAACATAGCATAAAATTTAAAATTATAAAAAGTCTATCTAGTCTGGCGCATACTTTTATACGCAGAAGCAAACAAAAAAATCTCTTGAATTGGCACAAAAAAACCAATCTAACAGAAATTTTTTTAATCCTAATTATTGATGCTCATCGTATTGTTCATTTTATCGTCTTTTCTCTAAAAAAGCGATAAATCGTCAATGCAATAACTAGCAAAGCAATGGACATTGCCAATAGTAACGTTTTGGTTGTTTGATCATGGTATACCAAAATTGCACGTATAAGGGCTGTCACCCCAATATACAAAAAACTTTCCATGCTAATATGTGCATCTTTAATGAAATATTCACGCACGAGACTCATAAACTCAAAAAATAAGAACACCGCCAGTGTTGCCTCTGTTATTTCATTGAAATTTGCGCGCATATCATCAATAGTTATCAACAAATGTGCTAAGTTATAAATTTCTCGTAATAAAAAACCAAAAATCACAAAGCCAATGAGAATCATGACTACATTTAATACATATTCAAAACTACTTGCAACTTTCTGGTGCCACTCATGTCTCATATTTCGACTCCTATTTTCACGTCATGTCGTGTTACTAGCTCATCCTTTAGAAAATTGTCTTCAATCCAATATAGTTATCAAAAATCAAACAAACTCAATTGATTTTCATCTGGCATCCCATCTAACACAGAATTTTGAGTCAAATACTCAATAATTGTTTGTGATACTTTACCTCGTTTTTTGAGATCTTCTTTACTTAAAAAAGGTTTGTCTTGACGGGCAACAATAATTTGTTTAGCGACATTATCTCCTAAACTCGGCACTGCTGAGAATGGGGGAATTAATGTTTCACCATCAATAACCCATTCGTTAGCTTCCGATTTGTACAAATCTACCATCGAAAAAGTAATATGACGTTCGAGCGCTTCATTCGCCATTTCAAGCACAGTTAAGAGGTTTTTATCGCCAACAGTGGCATCATTCCCAAGTGTACGTAAACGTTTCAATGCTTCCTTTGTGGCATTTTTCCCGCGGCTCATCGCCACGATATCAAATTGATCGGCACGAACAGAGAAATAGGTTGCATAATAAATTGTTGGAAAATAGACCTTAAAATAGGCAATACGCAAGGCCATCAAAACATAGGCTGCTGCGTGAGCACGCGGGAACATGTACTTGATTTTTAACATTGACTGAATATACCATTCCGGAATCTTTGCTTCACGCAACTGCGCTTGATAGTCATCCGTAATGCCTTTTCCCTTACGTACTTTTTCCATGACATTAAAGGCATCGGCTGCCGGAAATCCCCAGTTAATCAAATCCGTCATAATTTTGTCACGTGTTCCAATAACAGTACCAATTGTTGCCGTGCCATTTTCAATTAATTCGTTGGCATTCCCTAACCAGACATCAGTCCCATGCGATAAACCAGAAATCTGTAATAATTCCGAATAATTATGTGGCTTGGTTTCTTCTAACATGCCACGTACAAAATTTGTCCCGAATTCTGGTATACCAAGGGTACCAGTTTTTGAAAATATCTGCTCTTCTGTCACGCCCAAAGCCTTTGGCGATGTAAATAAGCTTAACACCCCTGGATCATTAGCCGGAATTGACTGTGGGTCAATGCCAGACATATCTTTCAAAGTACGTACCATTGTCGGATCATCATGTCCTAATATATCCATTTTGAGCAAATTATCGTGAATAGCGTGATAATCCATGTGCGTTGTTTGCCATAATGATTTTTGATCGTCAGCTGGATATTGAACAGGTGTAAAATCGTATACCTCATACTCTCGAGGCACAATTAGAATACCACCTGGATGTTGACCAGTTGTTCGTTTAACCCCAGTCACACCTTGAGCTAAACGTTCTACTTCCGCGCCACGATATTGCTTCTCATGATCTCTCTCATAACCTTTGACATACCCAAAAGCAGTTTTTTCAGCAACTGTTGCTATTGTGCCGGCACGATAAACATTATGTTCACCAAACAATACCTTCATATAGTTATGTGCAATTGGTTGATAATCGCCAGAAAAATTTAAATCAATATCTGGCACTTTATCCCCTTTAAAACCCATAAATGTCTCAAAGGGAATGTTTTGACCATCCCCAATTAACATCTCATCTGGATGATTCGGATCAGCTTTATCGGGCAAATCATAACCCGATTCATAAATTTTAGGGTCTGCTAATTCAAAATAATCACCATGCGCACTACGATAATGTGGTGCAAAAGGATTAACCTCTGTTATACCTGACATTGTTGCTACAAAAGAAGAACCCACCGACCCACGTGAACCGACTAAATAGCCATCTTTATTTGATTTTTCAACTAATCGTTGCGCAATAATATAGTGTGGCGCAAAGCCATTACCTATAATTGCAGCCAATTCTTGATCAATTCGCGCCTGAATAACATCTGGCACAGGATCACCATACCATTTTTTGGCGGTTTCTAATGTCCGTTTAGTCAGCTCATCCCCAGCACTTGGAATGTTAGGTGGATATGAACCACTCTTAAGTGGTGAGATGGTTTCCAACATATCGGCAATGACATGTGTATTTTCGATGACCAATTTTTTGGCCAAACTATCACCCATAAAAGCGTAGTCTTCCAACAAATTCTGAGTGGTACGAAAATTCAATTCTGGTAATGCCGTCCTATTTTGTGGATTCCCGGGTTGCGTTGCAATTAAAATATCACGATAGATTTTATCCTCTGGGTTTGTATATTTAACATCTCCAGTAACAACAACAGGTTTGTCTAATTCATCACCAATTGAGACCATATCTTTTAAAATAATATGTAACTCTTCAGGGTTTGCTATTAATTGCGATTCGAGCATTGGTGCATAATTAGCAGTCGGTTGCACTTCAATATAATCATAGTACCGTGCCTTTTTAAGTGCTTCTTCTCGCCCTTTTTCAATCAATGTCATAATGACATCACTACTCGTATCGCCAGTACCTATAATAAGTCCTTCACGATAATGATCTAAAACCGAGCGCGGTATACGTGGCACACGAGCAAAAAAATTAATATTAGATGTGGATACTAATTTATATAGATTTTTTAAGCCAACCTTATTTTGAACAAGTAGCGTGACATGAACTGGCCGACCATGTTTCCAAGCCTCACCTTCGGTCATATGATCATTTAATTGATCATGCTGCGTCAACTCATAATGTGCATGTGCTTCTTTAATCAAACGCCATGCGATATGCCCCGTCGTCTCTGCATCAAATATTGCCCGATGAGCCTGTTCCAAGTTAATATTAAATCGCTTAGCAATCGTCCCCAAACGATAAGACTTGTAATCAGGATATAACCAACGTACAAAAGGCAATGTATCAATGACTGGATTAGCAATAATTTCTTGGTTATACCGTGTATAAGCAGCGTTCATAAAGCCAACATCAAATGTCACATTATGGCCAATTAAAACAGCATCCCCAGCCCATTGTCTGAAACGGTTGATAATGTTTTCTTCAGTATCCGCATGAGCAACCATCGTATCCGTTATAGAGGTTAATTTTGTTGTAAAATCAGATAGCGGAAATCCAGGATTAATATACTCTGAGAACTTTTCAATCACATTGCCCAGTTGCATTTTAACAGCTGACAGCTCAATGATTTTATCCGTCACAGCTGACAACCCTGTTGTTTCCAAGTCAAATGCCACATAAACTGTATCTTTACCAAGTAACGTAACAGGTGCTAAATTAAAGCCAATCGGCTCGCCATCTTCAACAAGATTAGCTTCCATCCCATAAATCATCTTTAAATCATTTTTCTGACCAGCGGCAACCGCCTCTGGAAAACCCTGTACATTGGCTGTATCAATAATTGACAATGCCTCTTGACCCCAACTTTTAGCAAGCTTGGCAACAGCGCCATAGTCAGTTACGGCATCCATTGATGACATTTTAGAATGTACCTGTAATTCAATGCGCTTTTTGTCACCTTGATATTTCTCTTGACGACCCTCATGATCAATAACTTGCAGGTCATAAATGTTAAGGACTAATTCACGTGCGTAAGTATCTTCTTGAATATTACCAGACATACGTACCCACATACCAGCTTTTAAATCTTCAAATACGGCCTCATCAGTTTCATTATTTGAGAATTTTTTAGCAGTTATTGCGCTGGAATAGTCCGTTACTTTAATTGTCATGAGTTTACGTCCTGAACGTAGTTCACGGACTTCATTAGCAAATATATAACCTTCGACAATCACACGATTCTCTTCATTGTCAATTTTCTCAATTCGTGTTATTTCAGCATCAGCTGCAATTTTACGACCTAATGTTAATTTCACACCTGTTATTGATGATTTTGGTTTAGCTTGCTCGCTGGCTTGAATGGCTTTTTGTAACTCTTCATGCGCTTTGGCATGATGTTGTGCAACACTTTCTTCAATTTGTTGGGTCAGTACATCATCTTTACTTGGTGTTAAAATGATTTTAGGAAAGCCAACATTTTGGTACGCAGTCACAAGTGAAACTAACGCAGCTTCACTTAATGAATCGAATAATAACGCTGCCCCAACGCCAACACTATAATGATTTTGACCTATTTTTTTCAACATTGTATTACTAGCCATTTGTTGAATTATTGCATGATTAAGATTGGATTCTGCTAATACAATATGCCAATATTGATTGACTAGTTCGTCGTCAACCGCTTGTACTGGTGTTTTAATGACGAGTGCAGTCCGCGCAATATTAGTAAATGCTGTCTGTAGATGTTGCCGAAATTGCATCAATACATTAGCCGGTAATATATTATCCAGTACCACTTGAAATGTCCAAGTTTTCGACTGCTTCGAAACGACAACTTGTGTTAATTTACCATTGCTAAAAAAACTGTAAATTTCTTCAGGTAATTGAATTTGATTCACTAGATGTTGCAATTGTTCTTGTTGGGTTAATGTCATATTTCCCTCTAATTTATTGATTAAAAAAACCGAAATCATCGGCTTTCTGTCTTATTTATCACCATTTAATAGTACTGAAACAGAATCTACGACTTCACTCAGTCGCATCTCAATATTAGTATTGCTTTCTCGTACCTTAACTTCAACGATGTCTTCACTAGCTTTTTTGCCAACTGTAATACGAATTGGTAAGCCTATTAGATCTGCATCAGCAAACTTAACACCGGCACGCTCTTTACGGTCATCAATTAAAACTTCTAGTCCCTGTGCTGTCAAAGACTTTTCTAGTTGTTCCGCGACACGTACTTGATCATCATCTTTGATATTGACTGGCACAATATGCACATCAAATGGTGCTACACTTGCTGGCCATACCAGGCCATCATCGTCAGCTTTTTGCTCAACAATGGCACTAAGTAACCGAGACACGCCGATACCATATGATCCCATAATCAGGTCTGTTTGACGCCCATTTTTATCTAACACTTGTGCGCCGAGGGCCTTTGAATAACGCGTACCTAGTTTAAATATATGCCCAATTTCAATTCCTGGCGTAAATACGAGCTTGCCTTTTCCATCAACAGCAGTATCACCTTCACGTGCTGTTCGGAAATCACCAATATTTTCTTCAGAAAGTTTAACATCTCGTTGCCAATTGACATTCAAATAATGTTTGCCATCCTCATTCGCACCAGCAACAAAATTTCCTAAGTCGGCAGCACGTTCATCAACCAATAACTGAACTGTTTCAGGTAAATTAACCGGACCAAGCGATCCAAACCCTACGCCCAATACATCACGCACTTGTTTTTCTTCTGCTACTTCAAATACATCTGCGTTTAAAAAGTTTTGAACTTTCACAGCATTGACTTCAAAATCACCAGTTGTAACAACGGCGACTAACTTATCGTCAGCAATAAACATCATTGTCTTCGCAACGGCTGACGTGGGTATTGATAAGAAGTCTGAAATTTCCGCAATCGTTTTTTCATTTGGTGTGTCAATTGTCGTCAATTCTTTAGGTACAACTGCTGCATTTTGACGTTCATAAAAATCCTTCGCCATCTCTAGGTTAGCCGCATAGTCTGTCGCATCGGAATAAGCAATAACATCTTCTCCAGCAGCAGCCGGCGCTGAAAACTCTTTTGAATCTGAGCCGCCCATTGCCCCAGCATCGCCAACAATTGCACGATATGTCAATCCTACACGATCAAAAATATTGACATAAGCAGTTTCCATATTATGAAAGGCTTGATCCAAACCTTCTTGATCCGCACTAAACGAATAAGCATCCTTCATAATAAATTCCCGCGTACGTAAAAGGCCAAAACGTGGTCTGTTTTCATCACGAAACTTTGGTTGAATTTGATAAACAACTAATGGCAACTTTTTATAAGATTTAATATCATCAGACATTAATTGCGTAAATGTTTCTTCATGAGTTGGTCCTAAAATGAAATTCCGATCCTGTCGATTCTTAAATTTGTACAATGCCGGTCCATATGTTGCGTATCGCCCTGATTTTTCCCAAAGTTCAGCTGGTAAAATTTCTGGCACTAACATCTCATTTGCATCAATAAGATTCATTTCTTCACGAATAATGTTTTCAATTTTATTAAGCACCCGTTTAGCCATTGGCAAATATGAAAACATACCCGCTGCCACAGGACGGATAAATCCAGCTTTAAGCAGTAGCTGGTGACTCTTAACTTCTGCATCAGCAGGAACTTCTCGTAACGTGGGCATTAACAATTTAGATTGTTTCATAAGTCATGATCCTCAATTTTCTTTTTCTGAATTATGTACGGCGTCTTGCGCCAAGTAAAGATATTATTTTTTAACTTGCTTTTTCATCGCAATAAGTCGTTTATTGTGACAGCAATCATCAAAACAAACATGAATGCAGCACCACCAATTGTCACTGCATTTTCGAATGCTGATGGTAACGGTCTACGAAGAATAGCTTCAATCGCATTCAAAACTAATTTGCCCCCGTCTAAAGCTGGTATTGGAATCAAGTTCATAATACCTAAGTTAAGAGATAGCACAGCCATAAAGGCCAAAGTCTCTAACATACCCGTTTTAGCTACTGCTGATGTTTGCTTTGCAATAGATACGGGACCACCTAATTTATCTAAACTAAAGCCACCAGAGAAAAGATGACTCAAAGCATACCAAATTCTTTGTATCGTTGTGCTCGTTGTTAAGACACCATATTTAATACGTGAACCAAAATCAGTGTATGTCTTTGGTGTTATGCCTACTAACAATCTGTTAACACCATCTATTTTAACAGTTTTCGAGGTCATATTTAATGTCATTTCATTGCCATGTCGTAACACGGAAAATGTCAGCTTATTATTTTTAGTATTGCTGATCTCTGTTGCCACCTGTTGCCAAGTCGTTGTTTTTTGATTATTAATCGCAGTAATTTGATCAGCAGACTTTAAACCAGCTGCTTTTGCGGGCATATTATTTTGGACAGTCCCCACAATTGGCTCATTTAAAGTCACGTTTGGCAAGGCAAATGCCAATCCGGAAAATATAACCAGCGCCAAAATGAAGTTCATTGCTGGGCCTGCAATATTAATCAGCGCCCTTTTATAAACCCTGGCGCTTTGAACCCACGAATCTCGTGGTGCAATTTGAACCTCTGTCCCATTAGTTTCAACAATCGTCGCATTATGATCCACTTTAAACGTTTGAGATGACTCGTCGCCATTTAAAAAACCCGTTAAAATTAATGCGTCGCTTAAATCAAACGTATCCACTTGAAATGGCACGCCATCACCTATTTCATCAATACGCGTGTCTATTTTTATAACATTATTTTGTTCGTTGTATGTGAGTCGCACGCGTTGCCCGGCATCTAAGTCCGCTGTGTCATCTAACCCTGCCATACGGACATATCCACCCACTGGCAGTAAACGTATCGTATAGGCTGTGTGATTACGGCGCCAACTTAATAATTTTGGCCCCATGCCAATCGCAAATTCTCGAACCAATACACCAGATTTTTTAGCGACAAAAAAATGGCCAAATTCATGTACTGCTACCAATACACCAAAAACAACTATAAATGTTATAACTGCAGTTAAATTCATATGGTTTTTATCCTAACATGCCTAAAATAGCCATTAATGGCATGACAATGAGCATTGAGTCAAAACGATCTAAAATGCCACCATGACCTGGTAATATATTTCCTGAGTCTTTGACACGATAATGACGTTTAAAGCCAGATTCAATTAGGTCTCCCAACTGCCCAGCAATTGACAGAATAACTGCAAATCCCAACAACTCAATAAAACTATAACTTGGTAACCAATTGAAAATACTAAACAACGCAGGAATAATAACAATCGCAACTGCACTGCCACCGACTGATCCTTCCCATGTCTTATTGGGACTGATTTTAGGTGCCAACTTGTGCTTCCCTATTGCCCGTCCAACCATGTATGCACCAGAATCAGTGAGCCAAACCATCAGCATACCAAACAAGACTGTCGCCAGACCCACACTTGCTGCTTGAAAAAAATAATGAAAGCCAGTACCAATATAGAGCATCGCCAAAGTCATTGCCCCTGCATCATCAAAATTAAAATGATTACGAACAAGTATCGTATTTAATAGCATTAAGAAAGCTAATATGTAAAACACAACATGGGCACTTTTAATAAAAGGGACGTCATGCCAAAAATTATTAGGTAAAATAATTGCGATAACTCCAACAAAACTAATAAATGCTTCTGTTGTTACAAAGATAATATGTTTCATCCGTAAGATTTCACTTACAGCAACAACACCCATTATCACTGTCAAAATCAGCAATGGTAAATGCCCAATAATTAGAAGTGGTACAAAGATGAGTAAAGCCACAACGGCTGTTATAACACGGACTTTCATGTATCAAGACTCGCTTTCGTATTTGTCGTTTAAACCGCCAAATCGACGATCACGTAAGGTAAATGATTCAATAGCTTCAACTAAATTATCTGCAGTATAGTCGGGCCATAAGACATCAGTAAAATATAGTTCTGTATAGGCTGCTTGATAGGGCATAAAATTGCTCAAACGTAATTCACCTGAAGTCCGTATCATCAAATCTGGTGCAGCCAAAATGCCAAGATTAGCTGTTTGTAATGCTTTTGAAAAAATATTGGCGTCAATATCACTAGGTGAAATTTCACCATCAGCAACTTGTTGCGCGATAGCTTTAGTTGCTTCAATGATTTCTACTTGTCCACCATAATTCAAGGCAAAATTCAAAATCATCCCCGTTCCTTGGACTGTTTGATTAATGGCATTTTTTACTGCTATCTGTGTCCCTTTTGGTAACCCATCAACATTTCCCATGACTTGCACTTGAATATTATTTTTAACCAATTCCGGCACAAAATCATTAAAAAAGTCAATTGGCAATTGCATCAAAAAATTAACTTCATCGCTAGGACGTGACCAATTTTCAGTTGAAAATGCGTATAAAGTTAACACCTTAACACCTAAATCATTGGCTGCGATGGTAATTTTTTTGACAGTATTCATTGCTGTCTTGTGTCCAGCAATTCGTGGCATCAACCGTCGCTTTGCCCAACGACCATTACCATCCATAATAATGGCAATATGCTCTGGTATTTTTAATTGTGCCTGTACGGTACTAAGATTCGTTTTCGTTTTAAAAAGCGCCAAGATGGCCCCCTCCTTGATGCGCAGTACGCGCAATGGTATCTAGTACATTTTACCAGATGTCACGCCAAGGTACAAAAAAACGTGATAAGAATTTTCTTATCACGTCCAAAGTTTATTGTACAGTAACCGACTTCGCTAAGTTTCTTGGACGATCAACATCAAGATTGCGATCCAATGTTGCATAGTAAGCAATTAATTGGGCTGGTATAACCGTTAACAATGGCATTAATAATTCATTCACATCTGGCAAAACAAATGCGTCATTCTTTTTCGCCAGTGATTTTCCTGAAATAATGACAGTATTAGCGCCACGGGCTGCTACTTGCGCAATTTCTCCGCGAACTAATCCTGCAGTCTTTGACTGTGTCAACAGTGCAAAGACTGGTGTCCCTTCTTCAATCAATGAAATTGTACCATGTTTCAATTCTCCTGCGGCAAATCCCTCTGTTTGAATGTAAGAAATTTCTTTTAATTTTAGTGCTGCTTCAACAGCTACTGCTGCATCCAAACCACGACCAATATAAAATGCTGATTGATGTCCCCGTAAAGCTTCTTCAGCGATAGTTTTAAAGGCAGCTTTTTGATCAATGATAACCTGCATTTCAACGGCGGCCTTTGCTAATTCATTTTTCAAATCAACATGGCTATTACCTGCTGCATGTGCCAAGATTGCTTCGACAATAATTTGTGCCGTGTAAGCTTTTGTAGATGCCACTGCAATCTCTGGTCCTGCTAGTAATGGTAGCGCAAAATCTGCTTCACGCGTTAAGGTTGAATTCATAACGTTGGCAACAGTCAAAGAAGGAAAGCCTTGTTTAACAATGTTATCAAGCACCTCACGGGAATCGGCCGTTTCCCCTGATTGACTCAAGAAAATAAAGAATGGATGCTGACTCAACAGCGGTTGGTCATAGGCAAATTCTGAAGAAATATGCACTTCTGTCGGAATACCTGTCCATTGCTCGAAATAACGTTTGCCCACAAGACCAGCGTGATACGATGTACCAGCAGCAACAATATAAAGACGATCAGCCGCTTTAATGGCTTCAATTATTTTGTCATCAATATTTCGAATCTGCCCCGCTTCATCAAAATAATATTGTGCCAATGTGTGTGCCACAACCACTTGCTCATCAATTTCTTTTAACATGTAATAAGGGTAAATACCCTTGTCAGTTTCTGAAGCATCAATATCTAAATGAAATGAATCACGCGTAATTTGGTTACCCTGTGCATCAAACAAACTCACTTTTTCTTTGTCAATAACTGCAACTTCACCATCCATTAACTCAATAAAATCTTTTGTCACATCAAGCATTGCGGCCGCATCGGATGTCACAACATTTCCTTGTTCAGAAACACCAATTAATAAAGGTGACTTTTTCTTAGCAGCATACAATAAATCAGGCGTTTCATTATCCATTAATAAGAAGCCATAGGCTGAATTATCATCTAACAAAGAAATCATTTGACGAAACGCATCAAATGTTGACATATTATTTTCTCTTGAAAATTTATCAATCAATTGCACCGCAACTTCTGTATCTGTTTGCGAGTGTAGCTTTACCCCTTGTAAATATGTTTCGCGTAACTCTTCATAATTCTCAATGACCCCATTATGGACCAAGAAAAAGCGCCCGTCCTCAGACATATGTGGATGCGCATTTTCAACAGAAACGCCACCGTGTGTCGCCCACCGTGTATGTGCAATGCCCGCCGTACCAGTAATGTTTTTATTCTTGGTTGCTGCTTCTAACATAGAAACACGACCTTTTTCTCGTACTAAAAAGCCACCAGCATCACCGCCGTTAACATAAACGCCTGCTGAATCATAACCACGATACTCTAATTTTTCTAAACCTCTTAACAAACTTGGTAAAACTTGATTTAACCCTGTAGCGCCAACAATTCCACACATATATAAATCCTCTTTTTTAAAATTGGTTAATACTTTAATATTAGACTAACACCCACTATTCTAAAGTATGACAGCCTGTTTGTCAACAATATAAAAAAATTGGTATAGTTCTAATTAACAGGTTGTTTCTCGTACTATATGACATTATAAAACACAAACACTGAATTGTGGTAAACTATTAAAAAATGAAAGTGAGCGTTATCGTGACAAAAAACGTATCATGGCATATTATTAATGCCAAGATTTTAGATGTATTTAACCTTAAATTTGATGAAACCGAACTATGGATTGACAAGGCTCAAATTGTTTATCGTGGCCATCGGTCAGATTTAAAAGCCGCGCATACTTATGATGCTCAGGGACAATATGTTATCCCCGGATTAATTGATGCTCATGTCCATATTGAAAGCTCATTATTAGCGCCTAGTGAATTTAGTAAGCTCGTCATACCACATGGCATTACGAGAATTTTTGCTGATCCACACGAAATTGCGAGCGTTTCAGGTGTGTCAGGCATTCAATATATGCTAGAGGATGCGCGTCAATCACCTCTCCATATACACTACATGCTGCCCTCATCTGTTCCGGCAACACCATTTGAGCATGCCGGTGCAACACTTCATGCAGACGCGCTCAAACCGTTTTATAGCGTCCCTGAAGTTAATGGTTTGGCAGAAGTGATGGATTTTCCTGCTGTTTTCAATGAAGATGCCGATATGCATCAAAAAATCATTGATGCGCAAACAGCTGGTAAACATGTTGATGGTCATGCCTCGGGATTGTCTCGTGAGCAACTCGCCATTTATCGTAAGTATGGCATTGATACGGATCACGAAAGTGAAAATGCTGCGCAAGCCCTTGACCGTTTAAACGCAGGCTTTTCTGTGTTTGTACGTGAAGGCACAGTTGAACGTGATGAAGTTGCTATTTTACCAGCGATCAACGCGGCAAATCAATCACATTTTTCATTTGCCACTGATGATAAAACAGCAAACGACATACAACATGAAGGTTCGATTGATTTCAGTGTGAAGTTAGCCATCAAAAATGGTATGGATCCTGCCATGGCTTTCACAATTGGTAGTTATAATGCTGCCCAGGCACAGCATCTCCAAAATATAGGCGCCTTAACAGACGGATTTGTAGCTGATCTAGTCATACTCGATCAACTACATGATTTTACTGTAAAAAAAACCATGGTCAATGGTGAGTGGTATGCTGAACCTGCAACAAAAGTCACACAATTAGCCAATCAATTACTCAATTTTACTTTAACAACGTCAGATATTGCGTTAAAAATTAATCCTAGCAAACCTGCACATGTGATTAATATTATGCCTCACCACATTACCACCCAGCACACCGTTGAACATGTGCCAAGTATCGCTGGTTATTTTCAACCAAATAATACCTACGCAAAAATAATTGTTGCTGAACGTTATCATAACCTTGGTCGCGGTGTTGGCATAATCAAAGGGTTCAACCTTAAATCTGGTGCCATTGCTTCAACTATTGCTCATGATTCTCACAATGTCATCATTGCTGGTACCAATGATTCAGATATCATTCTCGCTGCAGATACATTACGTGAAATTGGTGGTGGTCAAGTTGTTGTTAACAATGGCAAGATAACCACCTTGCCACTAGCCATTGGCGGCTTAATGTCTGATCAGTCCTTCAAAGACGTCATTGCAGCTAATAACGTGTTACAGCATGCTTTTTCTGCTATGAGCGATATTACGTTCGATCCTTTCTTAACATTATCTTTTATGGCTTTACCTGTCATCCCAAGTCTTAAAATCACTGATCAGGGCTTGTTTGACTTCAACAGCTTTTCATTTATTCAGGTTCAAGACTAATTATGCAAACGTTAAGTACGTCCCCAGAAAAACTACTCACAATTTTGCTTGGTCAACCAGCGACATTAAACATTGACTATACTGGCCTGCTACTACTGGTAGCAGAAAAGAATGAGCAGTTACATCTCCCCTCTGAAATGGCTGGTTGCATCATTTATTTTGATAAAAACCAAATCACATTTGTTTCACTGGTTCATCCATTTACAGTGTGCACACAACCTGGTATTTTCCAAACCGATGACAGTCAAATCCATCGTGAGCCTTACAACTGGTTTGGCCCGCAATCATTAGTCATTGAAAAAAAGTTGCAAGATTTTTCTAAAAATTATGATGGTCCTTTAACTAATAATGGTGATATCCCGAGAAGCCTTATTCCAGACAATATTGCAGAACCAGTTATTCTATCTGATAATTATTGGTATGATTATACTAAATTTGTGAATGATCCTGATAATAGTTTTGTCGCAAAAATTAAACCTATGTTTAAGCAACAATAAAAATACACGAACTTAAGACCTTGTCTTAAGTTCGTGTATTTTTTATCAATCATCTTATCAGTTAAAATTAATCTTGTTCCACACCTGAACTACCGTCACTGATATTAACATGACGTGGACGAGACCCATCAGCGGGACCAATATACCCCCCCGACTCTAAATCATCAATTAATCGTGCTGCACGATTATAACCAATACGGAAACGGCGTTGTAACAAGGATGTTGAGGCTTTTTGCTGTTCAATGATAAATTGTACAGCTTCTTGGAATAGTTCATCCTCACTATCTCCTTGACTCAAACCATCACCTTTATCTTGTGAAACTTCCTCATCTGTTACCGTCATCGACTCAGAATACTGAACGGCTTGTTGCGCCTTGACAAACTCCACAACATTAGTCACATCAGTATTACTGATAAATGCACCTTGGACACGTTGTGTCGGTTTGCCAGGTGGCGCAAAAATCATATCTCCTTTACCTAACAATTTTTCAGCGCCATTACTGTCCAAAATCGTACGTGAATCAATACCAGAAGCCGTTCTAAAGGCAATGCGGCCTGGAATATTACTTTTAATTGTGCCGTTAATAACCTTCACATCTGGTCTTTGAGTTGCTAAAATCATGTGAATTCCTGCTGCACGGGCTTTCGCGCCTAAACGGGCAATAGACACTTCAATTTCTGAACCAACTGTACTCATCAAATCTGCAAATTCATCCACGATTGCGACAATATAAGGCATCTTTTGCATCACAGATGCTCCTGTTTCTTTTGCCTCAGCATTCTGCTTTTCAACTGCTAAATTGTATTCGCCAATGTTACGTTTCCCGAATTGTGCCAGTAATTTATAACGATTTTCCATTTCGTCCACAACTTTTTGCAAAGACTTGGCTGCTTTACGGGGATCAGAAACAACTGGGGTCAATAAGTGTGGTATACCATTGTAAATTGATAGTTCAACTACTTTTGGATCAACCATCATCAATTTCACTTCACTTGGTTTTGCTTTGAGAATAATTGAAATAATGATACCATTTAAACCAACCGACTTACCTGAACCTGTTGATCCAGCAATTAACAAATGTGGCATGTCGGCTAAATTGGCCATAATAATATTCCCTGTGACATCACGGCCTAAGGGCACATTTAAAAGATGTTCATTATCTTTAGGTGCTTGCTCAATCATGTCACGGAACCCAACAGTCGCTTGTGTATCATTAGGTACCTCAATCCCTACATAGGGTTTACCAGGTATTGGCGCTTCAATACGAATTGATTTAGCCGCTAATGCTAATGCCAAATCATCAGATAGATTGGCAATGCGGTTGACTTTAACACCCTGTCCCGGCTTGAGTTCATATTGTGTCACGGTTGGCCCAAGAGATACACTGGTTACTTCCGCTTCCACGCCAAAGCTTAACAATGTATCATGAACTAATCGTGATTTTTCGGTCAAACTCTTAAATTCTTTGGTCTGATCAGTTGGCGCTACTTGTGTTAACAAATCAATGGTTGGCAATTGATAGTCTGGATTCTCATTTTCAGGTGTACCTGTAGCCAATTCAATATGTTCGTCATTAGATTCAGTCAGTTTTTCTATGTTCTTTGTCACTGGTTTTACCACAGCATCATGCTTCTTTGCTTCTGCTGTTACAGGCCCTTGCCATTTAATCTCAGGCTCTACAAAATTACCACCTACTTGCGTTGCCTTATCATGAGTTGACAATGGGGCTTCATCGGTCGCCACGACTGATTCTTTATGCACACCTAATGGATCAGTGTCATAATCACTAATCCGCTTTTTTTGTCGGTCACGCTTTTTAAAAAGCGGTGCACGTTGTGGCATATTCGCATGCTGATCTTGAATATAAGTAACACCTTTCTGCGCTTTTTCGATACCTTTTTGCGTTAAATCACGGGCAGGGATGCGGAAAAAAATAATAATACCACTAAACAATACTATTATTGTCACTATCCATGTACCAATATTTGACATGAGCGTAAATAATAGTTGATAAATTATTGCACCAACACTACCACCACCTACAGGTGTATTCGCTGCTTTATTTACAAAGTCTTGCCCAATTAACCGACCAACTTCACTAATATAACCACTACCATTTTTCAATGTGTATGTAAAAAACAACAAAGAAGATATGGTGAGTAATGCAATATAAACCATCAGGGCCCCAATCCAAAAATGGCTCGCAACTTTGGGTAATTTTTTAAATATAAAATAATAAATCAGCGCTGCCGTCAAGGGTATTAGAAATCCTAAATACAAATTACCGAAGAAAAAACGCCAGAGATTCGCCACATATGCGCCTAATAGACCCAGCTTAAATATCCCTAATACACCAAACAATGCGCTCACTAAAATGGCAATATTTTTACTAATAATATGACTGGTGCTTGCTTTTTTCCGCGACGTTGTTGCACGTCGCTTTTGTGGTGTTTTTCGTGTGGCCAATTATCTTCACCTTTATAATTAATTATTATGTAATACTTTATTTTATCATGAAATCTAGGCAAACAGTTGTTCGTTTGCAAACTTAAAAATGTCTTACAGAAAGAATATAAAAAGCCGCAACGATAGCTGCGACTTTTTATAGCTCGTGAGAGAATCGAACTCTCGATTCCGCCGTGAAAGGGCGGCGTCTTAGCCGCTTGACCAACGAGCCATGGTCAGTGCTATATCATTACTGAAATAACTATATTATGATAACAGCTTTTCTAAATGCTGTCAAATACTTACTTCAACTTGTCTTGTTCATAAGTATGAATCGTGTCCAAATTGGGGAAACTTTGCTGACGGAGAGCCTCAAACAAAACAATTGCAACCGTATTGGATAGATTTAATGACCTAATATGTGTGTCATTTTGTGGAATTCGAATCGCTTTTTCAGAATTTTGGCGCATAAACACTTCTGGTAAGCCAGTTGTTTCCTTCCCAAATAAAAAATATTGATCGCCTTCCGCTTGCTTATAATTGGGCTGTGTATAAGCCATATTAGCAAATTTAGATACTAAATAAAGTTGATCTTTTTCATCCAAAGTTGCCAAAAAGTCAGGTAAACTTGCATGTTTTACTAATTTGACATGCTCCCAGTAATCCAACCCTGCACGTTTAACATGTTTATCATCGAGATCAAAACCCAACGGTTCAATGAGATGTAAAATCGCATCTGTACCAGCGGTTGTACGGGCAATATTACCAGTATTTGCTGGCATTAAAGGTTCAAACAATACAATATGATTTGTCATTTTTATATTTCTTCCACTTCATCTTCATCTTCATCTTCATCTTTATAAAATTCTGAATTGTTACGCCACCACATATAAATACGAGTCACAATAACTTTTAAAACAGCATAGGTTGGTACGGCTAAAATAATTCCCAGCACACCAAAAATATGACCACTACTTAATAACACAACAATGACAGTTACTGGATGGATAGATAACGCTTCACCCAAAATTTTGGGTGCAATAACGTGGCCCTCAATTGGCTGTTCAATCGCCAAGACAATAATGGCTAAAATCAACATTTTCGGTCCACCTGCAATGAGTGCAACTGTCCAAACTGGCACTTGCGCAATAATTGAACCAACATATGGAATCATGTTAAAGAATCCCGCCATTAATGCCAATAAAATACCATAGGGTAAACCAATCAATGTGAAACCAATACTGAACATAATCATGACAGCAAAAGCCACCCCTAATTGACCACGAATATATTGCGCAATTTGTTTACTAATATCTGTCAGCAATTGTTGTACTGAATGCTGCGCTTGTGGTGGGAATTTTTCGCCAATAAATTCAGAAAACTTATGCCCATCCAACAACATATAATATAAAATAAACGGTGTGGCGACTGCCGTTATACTAACGGTTGTTAATACTGATGCAAACGAGCTGATACCAGCTACACCAGTTGTCAGATATTTACGACTCCAATCAATCACAGTTTGGTTAATATTCGTGTTTGTATGATTTAAAAACTCTCTGACTGGATTAAACTGGTCTGATTTAAACGTTTCGTTAATAAAATTCTGACTTGTATGCCAATAATTTGGCCAATTGGCTGTAAAAGTTACCAGTTGGCTGCGTAACACGAGCACAACGATCGTTATAAGACCTGCTGCCACTGCCAACAACAAGACCAAAATAATACCAATTGATATGCCGCGTGGTAATCGGGTATATTTACTAACTAAATTGACCACTGGGCTTAACAAATAATAAAGCACGCCCGCAATTAAAATTGGTGCACCAACTGCTGTAAATAATGCGCGTACTGGTTCAAACACAAAACGGATTTGCCAACCCAAAAAAATAATTAACAAGACCAGCAAAATCACAACCAACCCATGCACTAAATCATTACCCGACAATAACCGCCGGTACCACGACTGTGGTTCTTTATTTTTACCCATGAAAAGCCCTCTCTATTCAAATGAAAATTTAATAATTTTTCGCATATATTGTATTACCACTATATTACCATATTTCCCACACTTCTAAACGTATAATCTTCCTCTTTTTAGATAATGAACACTGTCTAAAAGGGTTAAATATGATAATATTGAAGTAACTTATATTTTCAGAAAGAATCCCTATGTCTACTACTGCAACCGCACACACGAATATCGCCTTCATCAAGTATTGGGGTAAAAAAGACCCTATTTTAAATTTACCGACTACCAGTTCTTTGTCTTTAACACTTGATCAGTTTTATACACAAACAACAGTCACGACTCATGCACAAGCTGACCAATTAATTTTAAACGATATACCAGTAGACACCACAAGAACGCACCAATTTTTAAACATATTACGTGAACAACTTGGCAACTTTGGCCCACTAACAGTCACCTCAACAAATCACGTACCAACAAGTGCTGGGTTAGCTTCTTCTGCTTCTGCATTTGCAGCGCTAACTGGCGCAGTTACTCGTGAACTCAAACTCACCATACCAAATGAAGCTTTGTCACGTCTTGCTCGTCGCGGATCTGGGTCAGCATCAAGGTCATTTTATGGGCATTTTGCTATGTGGCATGAAGGTGTCGATGATATGTCTTCCTTTGCGGAAAGTCTGCACGCGCCAGATATGCCCATTGCCCTTGTAGTAGCGGAGGTATCAGCTGATGTTAAAAAAGTGAGTTCTAGTGAAGGCATGCGTCGTGCAGTCACTTCACCAAATTATGGTGACTGGTTAAGAAAAAGTAACGCCCAATTCGTTGACATGCAGGCTGCCGTGATGGCTGCAGACATTGAAAAAATTGGTAGCCTTGCCGAAGATAACGCATTGAGTATGCATGCTTTAAATCTAACTGCACAACAACAGCCTTTCACCTACTTCACAAGTGAAACACAACAAATACTCAAAATCGTCCAAGGCTTACGGCAACAGGGCTTTTTGGCTTTTGCAACGATTGATGCGGGTCCAAATGTTAAAATCATTACCACTTTAACTACTGCGCCATATGTTGTAGCAGCCCTACACGACATGCTGCCACAACTTCATATAGAAACTGCTACAAGCGGATCAGGTATAACTTATGACTAAAGTTTTCATCCCCGGCAAACTTTTTTTAGCTGGCGAATATGCTATTACACATCCTGGTAACACAGCAATAATTGCTGCGACAACCACTGGTTTAACTGTTGAAATAAGTGCGGCCAGTGCACAATCAAGCGTCTTTTCAAACACAATTTCTCACCCATGGCAATTTCAGATGGCTCGTTTTGATAACCACTATACAAACGATTGGCGTTACGTTGGCTCGGCAATTGAAATTATCCGTAACTATATGACGCTTAACTATAAAAATAGGCCTTTAAGCGACATAACGATTACAGTTATCAGTCATTTAAATGGTCCGCTTGGTAAAATTGGATTAGGTTCTTCAGCAGCTGTTGTGGTCGGTATTATCGAGGCTTTCAACGATTTTTTTCAACTTGATCTACCTATTTTGACACGCTTTAAATTAGCCAGTTTGGCTCACCTACATGTACAAAAAAACGGTTCTCTAGGTGATATCGCAGCAATTACTTATGGCGGTGTCATTGCCTATCAAAGCCCAGATTTATCAGAATTTGTGCTAACTGATAATGGTTGGCTAAACCCTGATATTATCAATGACCCTTGGCCAAAATTAGCAATTACATCACTGCCTTGGCCAAAAAACTGGCAATTACTGCTCGGTGCAACACATGAATCGGCTGACACTAAGTCAGCCCTCACAAATATGAACTTAACTCAAAAATTTTTATCTGATAGTCAACTTATCGTTCAAGATATTATTCATACAGTGGTTGTAGGTAATTATGCGCACTTTGCTCAGGGCCTACGTGCCAATCAGCGACTACTCACTCATAATTTACCTGCTGGTTATGTCACGCCAAAACTAGCCGTGTTACTCGATAGTCTAAAAGATATCGCTGGTAAAATCAGTGGCGCCGGGTTCGGGGACAACGGATTTGCAGTGTTTAATGACAATGCCGATCAGCTCATACGGTTCTGGCAATTGCATCAAATCGACCCACAAATCATTGTTATTTCAGCACAAAAGGGGAATTTATGAGTGAATCTAATCAAGCACATCGTAAAGATGAACATTTATCTCTTAGCGTCAATATCTGGCGTCAAAATAAACGGCTACAAGTTGGCGCTAATTTTGACGATATACGTTGGTTACCTGACACTTTTCCAGAAATGTCAGTATCTGATGTTGATCTTGGTGTCATGCTTTTAAACCATCATTTTGATTGGCCTTTTTATATCGAAGCGATGACTGGTGGCTCACATTTGACGAGCCGTATTAATGGGCAACTTGCACAAGCAGCACAAAAAACAAATTTAGCAATGGCGGTTGGTTCACAATCTATTGCTTTAAAAGAATCCGATGCAGTAGCTTCTTTTAAAATTGCACGTCAAAACAATCCTGATGGATTTTTAATTGCCAATCTTGGTGCAGATCATTCAATAAAAAATGTGCGCGATGCGATTGATATGATTGATGCCAACGCGATTGAAATGCACGTCAATGTCGCTCAAGAATTAGTTATGGCTGAGGGCGATCGTGAATTTTATTGGCTTGACAATTTATCCACAATTATTGCTAAATCACCTGTTCCTGTAATTATCAAAGAAGTTGGTTTTGGTATGAGCAACCAGGCTTTTAAAACCATTAAACAACTCGCACCCGCTGCAATTAACGTGGGTGGTGCCAATGGCACCAATTTTGCAGTAATTGAACGTCGCCGTAATCGTCAACCGGATACCTTCAACATCGATCAATACGGTTTATCAACAGTGGAAAGCTTATTATCAGCACAGTTTTCTAACAATCAAATACCGCTTATTGCAACAGGTGGTATTCAATCTGCTAATGATATAATAACCAGTTTAATGCTTGGTGCTTCTTTAACTTCAAGCGCTGGATTTATGTTAGCAACCTTAATGGATAAAGGCGAAACGGCACTTATTCAACAAATTGAAGATTGGCAACGTGCTTTACCACGCTTGTTCACACTACTGGGTGCCAAAAACGGGCAATCACTACAACATGCAGAAAGACTGTATTCACCCGCATTACAAAACTTTATCAATCAACGTCAAAGCGCGACTCACTAGGAGCCGCGCTTTTCTAATTTATTAAAAATAACCTATCGTAGAAAAAATATTAAACTGATCTAACCATCTTTTACTTAATCAAATCTAGCTTGTCAAAATCTACAATGGCAATAACTGGTAAATTACGGAAAAAATTATTGTAATCCATACCATAACCCACTAAAAATTCATCAGGTACATCTAAACCAAAATAATCTACTTCAAAATCAACGACACGTGCTGCTTTTTTATCAGCCAATGCTACCGTTGTCACTGTGGCTGCACCTTTTAACTCAAAATAATTGTTCAACCATTGCATCGTTCGTCCTGAATCAATAATCTCATCGACTATAACAACGTCACGGCCAGTGACATCCATACTAACGTCATGTACGACTTTAACTTGCCCGGTTGACGAAACACCCGAATAACTTTTGACATCAATAAAATCAAAATCAACATCAAGTGGTATTTTACGTAGCAAATCTGTCGCAAAAATGACACCACCTTTGAGCACAGCAATAAATATTGGACGTTGCATGTGATCTTCAAACTTATCTGTTAACTCATTTGCAACACGTTGCACTTGGGCTTGAATATCAGTTTCAGTTGCCAAAACTGCTTTGATCGCTGGGTGGTTAATTAATGATCTCATGCCAAGCCTACTCTCTTAAAAATCTCATCAACATGACGTAAATGATAATGATAATCAAAGGCATCATTGATTTGTTCTTTGGTTAAGTGTGTGCCAATGGTGCTATCAGCGTCAACAAGGTCGCGGAACATCAAATGCTCATCCCAAGAACGAGCAGTCAACGGTTGTACAGTGTCATAAGCTTGCTCACGAGACAACCCCGCATCAATCAAGCTCAGCAACAGGCGTTGTGAGTATATCAAGCCATAGGTACGATCCATATTTTTTTGCATGGTCTCAGGAAAGACACCCAAATTGTTCAAAATACCCGTATGTCGCTGCAACATATAATCAATAATGGCAGTTGCATCAGCTAAAATAATGCGTTCTGCCGATGAATGTGAAATATCACGCTCATGCCATAATGTCACATTTTCTAAGGCAGTAACAGCATAACCACGTAACACACGTGCCAACCCAGTAATGTTTTCATCACCAATCGGATTGCGTTTATGTGGCATTGCAGAAGAACCCTTTTGTCCCTTAGCAAATCCTTCTTCAACTTCATGAATTTCTGAACGTTGCAAAGATCGAATTTCTGTCGCTAATTCTTCCATTTGTGTCCCAATTAAAGCAATGGTTTGAACGTAGTCAGCATGCAGATCACGCGGCAAAACTTGTGAACCAATAGGTTGTGCTGTCAAGCCAAGCTCTTGCATAGCAATTTCTTCCACATATGGTGGCACATTCGCAAATGTACCCACAGCACCTGACAACTTACCTGTCTCTACTTCTGCGGCCACACGATCAAAACGTGCAATCGCCCGAGTTGCTGAAGCATAAAAACGTGCCATTTTCAAACCAAATGTTGTTGGTTCAGCATGCACCCCATGTGTGCGTCCCATCATAACTGTATCTTTATACTGTAATGCTAACTTTTTTATTGCATCACGCCAGTCTTGCAAATCTTGTTTAATAATAACGTTAGCTTGGCGTAATCGTAATGCTTGTGCTGTATCCACCACATCTGTTGAAGTCAAGCCATAATGAATCCACTTACGTTCATCACCGAGTGATTCTGAGACATTTCGTGTAAATGCCACAACATCATGACGCGTTGATAATTCAATTTCCGCAATACGTTCTGCGTCAAATTTAGCATGAGCACGGATTTTTTCAAGGTCGGTAGCTGGAATATGTCCTGCGGCTACCCAGCCAGCATCAACAGCAATTTCAACATCGAGCCAAGTCTGATATTGATTTTGCATTGACCAAATATCGCGAAGTTCTTGACGAGAATAACGTTCTATCATTTTTAGATTCCTTTATGTTCTGTCTTTAAATATAATTGTACCAGTTAATGAACCATTTGCGTTCGTTATTTTATAAGTTTTATCTCACAAAAAAACATATCGTTCGTTAATTTCGAATAACACTGTCATTTTAGAAAAATGAGCGATACGGCTGTTGCTCAGCGTTTTATTCAACTAACGTTTGTTTTGGTGTTACTACAGTGATTGAAATGATGAAAGCAATAGCATATAACACAGCAATTGCTACAAATACCATCTTGTAATGCATACCCAAACCATGAACAATAAAACTAGCTAATTGGTTTCCTGATAGTCCGGCGGCGGCCCAAGCTGTCAAGGTTAACCCATGAATTTTTGAAATGGCATGCATGCCAAATCGATCTGCTAACAACGGTGGCAATGCAGAGAAGCCACCACCATAACCAGCGTTGATTAAGAAAAAAGTGGCAACAATCACGATTGGCATCAAACTAGCCTGTGATGGTAATAAATAAGCACTTAACGCCACAATGAGAGACATGATAAAAATAACACGATAAATTGTATTGCGATCCTGTAAGCGATCTGAAAAACTGGCAAATCCAATCCGACCAGCAGCGTTAAAGAAGGCATCAATACTCACAATCATCGTTATCGCCGCAACTGAAAATATAGCCGATCCACCACTTGTTTTAAGCCCCATGAGAATATCTTTTTCTTGCGAAATAATGGCTAAGCCTGCTGTAATGTTAAGATAAAACATAAACCAGATGCCAATAAAGTTTGGATTTTTTATCAAGTTTAAGGGGTTGAATTTATTGACAAGTGGTTTTTCTTGCCAATCAGCTGGTTTCTTAATTAAGGCTGCGCCAATCAACATCATAATGGCAAAAACAGCGCCTAAAATAACAAACATCTGCCATAAGCCAACATGTATTTGTAAACTCACCATAATTGGTGAGAAAATCATTTTGGCTAGTCCAAATCCTGCCACAGCTAGTCCTGTTCCAAGTCCCTTGTTGTCTTTAAACCAAAGCATTAAATTTTTAACTGGTGTTAAGTAACCAATTCCCAAGCCTATGCCCATGATAATCCCATAAAAAATATAGATGCCAAGTAATGACTTTTGATGAATACTAATACCGGTACCAACCATCCCAACAACAAAAAATAGCGTCGATAATAGTGCTGATTTTTTGATATCACGTTCTACAAAATGTCCTAAAGCTGCTGCTGACAAACCTAAAAATAAAATGGCAATCGAAAATGCCCATTCAATATTTGGTACAGTCGTGCCAATGTCGTCCGCAATAGCCTGTTTAAAGATACTCCATGCATAGACTGTCCCGATACTGCCATGAATCAGCAAAGCTGGCAAGGCTGCCCGCACCCATTTATTTTCCACAATAATTATTTTCCCTTTGTTATGTTATTATTATTTATCCTGAAGTTTTTTCATGTCATCGTTCTCTAACCTAATTTAAGATAATCTTTTTTCTGGTTGATAATTTATCGGCAACCAATCGAGAATACGTTCAATTTTTTGATCCCAATAATACCAATCATGTTCCCCCGGACTTGTCTCAAAAGTTACATCATATCCTAATGATTCAATTTGTGGTATGGTTTGTTGATTATTATCAAACAAAAAATCTTGCTCACCAATCCATGCATAAAGTTTTGGTAATGGTTGTTTGATAGCTGATTGTTTTTTTGCTAATGCAATAATATCATTTTCTGAACCTGTAAATTTTTTCAATTCGCCAAATATACCTTGCCAATAGGCGTTATTTTGCCATGAATCTCGTCCTGGGAAATTTGGATCGCCTATTAACGCACCAGATAATGACGCTGCATAACTAAACTGTTGCCCACTAAAAGCCATTTTAAACGCACCATATCCACCCATAGAAAGACCAGCAACAAAATTTTTGGCACGCTTTTTTGAAATTTGAGGAAACAGCGTCCCTATTTTTTGGGGTAGTTCATCAAACAACGCATCAAAATAATTCATACCATATTGGGTATTTGTATACCAAGCCAAGTCAGTTGATGGCATCACAACGGCTATTGGTGTTTGTCGGACTAAACGTTCGATATGTGTTCGACGTGACCACACTGCTTGATCCCCCGACATACCATGCAATAAATAAAGAACTGGTATGTCTTTTAAATCAGCAGCCGTCCAGTTTGGATTGTGATCAGACAGTTCAGGCAAAATAACGTTCATGACACGATCCATACCCAAAACCTGCGAATAATAATTCACCTGTAAAAACGCCATAGTATCGTACCCCTTTTTATTTTTTTACAAACGCAACTACCTTTTAAAAAAGACCGGTAATGACGCCATTTTCATCAATATCAATATCTAGTGCTGCTGGATGTTTCGGCAAACCAGGCATTGTTAAGATTGATCCTGTCATAGCGACTAAAAATCCTGCCCCAAGTTTAGGAACGAATTCACGGATATGAATGACAAAGTTTTTTGGCGCTCCTAGTTGTTTGGCATCATCAGACAATGAATATTGGGTTTTAGCCATAATAATGGGCAACTTATCCCAACCACGTTGCCTAAATTCTAATAATTGCTTTTGTGCTAAATGAGATAATTCAATCCCCTGACCACCATAAATTGTTTGCACAATGCGATTTAATTTATCGATAGGATCATCTGACGCTTGATAAAGTGGTGTAAAATCAGATTCTTGCGCACTTTTTTCAATAACTGCTGCCGCTAATTCTTCCGCCCCAACACCACCTTTTGCCCAAACCTCAGTCGTATAAGCTGTTGCCCCAAATTGTGCAACATATGTTTTGACAACCTGTAACTCAGACTCTGTATCAGCGCTAAAACGATTAATTGCCACAACAATTGGTACCCCATAGCGACCCATTGCAGTTAAATGTTGCCCTAGATTCTCTAAACCTATCTCTAGTGCATCAACATTCTCTGTGTTCAAATCTTTTAATGCGACGTTTCCGTGATGTTTCAGTGCTCTAATCGTTGCGACAATAACAATTGTATCTGGTGTTTTACCCAACAGCGGCACCTTGACATCTAAAAACTTCTCACCACCTAGGTCAGCTCCGAATCCCGCCTCGGTGACAGTATAATCTGCCAATTTCAAGGCTGTTTTAGTGGCTAAAATGGAGTTGGTTCCCTGTGCAATATTAGCAAATGGCCCACCGTGAATAATTGCTGGTGTGTGTGCCAATGTTTGTACAAGATTAGGCTTGATTGCCTCTTTCAAAAGCACTGTTAATGCACCAGCGACACCGAGATCTTTTACTGTTACAGGTTCTTTAGTGTACGTATAACCAACAACAATACGTGCAATACGCGCTTTCAAATCCATTAAATCCGTTGATAGCGTTAGAATAGCCATCAATTCCGAGGCTACCGTAATATCAAAACCATCTTCCCGTGGTACCCCAGAGGTTGGTCCACCCATCCCAATGTTGATATGACGTAAAGCTCGGTCATTGATATCCAGTACACGTTTCCACAAAATACGGCGTGGATCAATATTGAGCGGGTTTCCTTGCTGCAAACTATTATCCAACACGGCAGCCAATGTATCGTGTGCTGATGTTAAGGCATGAAAATCACCCGTAAAATGCAAATTAATGTCTGCCATTGGTACAACCTGTGCGTAACCGCCACCAGTAGCACCACCTTTCATCCCCATAACTGGTCCCAGAGACGGTTCACGTAAAGCAATCATGGTTTTCTTACCAGCAAGTTGTAGTGCATCAGCTAACCCAACAGTCACCGTTGATTTCCCCTCACCAGCAGGTGTTGGATTAATCGACGTCACAAGTATTAATTTACCCAGTGTTGCCTGTCGATTAACAGTCATATCTAGTTTTATTTTTGCTTTATCATAACCATACGGTTCAATTTCATGCGCCTGTAATCCAGCTATAGTGGCTATTTCTGTAATTGGCATAATATTGGCTGCCTGAGCAATTTCAATATCTGTTTGCATATCGTTTGACTCCCCTTTTACATTGTTCCGAATCATTTTTGAAAAAACAACTGCTTAATTCACACTCAAATCTTACATGACTTAATTTTTCTCATGACTGACTGCTTGATAGGCAATATCATGTCGATAAGCTAGTTCAGTATTCAACTGACTAATTTTGTTGTAAACACTTTTTTGCGCTAAAGATGCACTGATATCATGTGAAACTATTGTTACCACACGACCACCATTTGCAAGCCCTGCCTTAACACCAGCAAAATTAACAAGCAGCGGTGTTACTTCGGCTACTGAGGGGACAATCGCACCTTTAATAGGTGATTCTGGGTAACCTGCTGCGGCCAAAACAACGCCGACATAAACATCCGTTTCTTGCCATTTTGCTAACACCTGTTGACCAGCGATTAATCGGCTGATCAATTCATAAAAATCACCGGTGTATTGTGGCAAAACCACCTGAGCTTCTGGATCACCGAACCGAACATTAAATTCAATCACTTTTGGTCCTTCTTCTGTCAACATCACACCAGTGTACAAGACACCTGTAAAAGGCATATCTTTTTGTGCCAAAGCACTAATCGTTGGTTCGACAAGTTCGGTAATCGCACGGTTTTCAACGTCATCACTAAGCCAACGAACAGGGCTATAAGCACCCATTCCACCAGTATTCGGCCCTTTATCCTGATCAAAACGTCGCTTGTGATCTTGTGCTAACGGTGTATGAATCATAACCCCATTTTTCCCAACAAGAGAAAAAATTGAAAATTCAACCCCTTTTAGATATTCCTCAATAACTAGTTTAGTCGTGGTATTTTTTGAATATAAATCAGTCAAATAAGCTTCAGCTGCCATAAAATCAGTTAAAATAGTGACCCCTTTTCCAAGGGCCAAGCCATCAAGTTTAAACACAATTGGTACGCCGAATGCTTGTAATGCATCAGTTGCTTGTTCTAACGTGTCCACCGTCATAGATTTTGCTGTCGGTATTGCGTACTTTTGCAACAAATCTTTTGTAAAAGACTTTGAACCTTCTAGCTGCGCTGCCACTTTAGATGGCCCAAAAATAGCCAAATCAGATGCTTCAAACAAATCAACGATGCCTAACGTCAATGGTTCCTCATTGCCAACAAATGTCAAATCAACCGCTTCAGAAATGGCTAAATCACGAAGACCTAATAAATCAGTTACTGGCACAGTCATACGTTTTAATCCATCATCAGTCATACCATCATTTCCCGGTGCAACAATAACCGTCGTTACCTGTTCACTACGTAAAAATGTTTGTGCCAAAGCGTGTTCGCGAGCGCCAGAACCAATAATCAATACTTTTTTCATCATATCCTCTAAAATATTTATTTTGTGTTATAACCTATTTTATCAGATTTTTAAGAATTTTTGTTCGTTAATAAATTATCTTTTTCTCACAAAAGTAAATAATGTTCGTTATTAACGTCATGATTGCCCTTTCACTTAACTATTTAACGCAGCTTCACTGTGTTAAATTGGCAAGATTACGCCCGGTCAAATGGCATTTTTTGCGGATTTCAACTAGCATGTCATGTGTTTTTGGATTTGCAATCATAATAGTCAATGCGATTGGCATTGTACGTGTCATGTTGATTTCTCTGTGAGAAATCATAGCATAGAAAAAGCGCTACACTCAGCGCTTTAAATTAATTTTTAATGTTTGAAATGACGTGTACCAGAAAATACCAACACGACCCCTAACTCATCTGCTTTTGCAATTGAGTCTTTATCCTTAATTGAACCACCAGGTTCAACAATTGCTTTAATACCATGTTCAGCTGCATATGCCACAGAATCATCCATTGGAAAGAAAGCATCTGATGACAACACTGCTTCGCTATAACCTGTCTTATTTTCAGCTTTTTGTATCGCATAGACAACTGAATCAATGCGATTTGGTTGCCCTGCGCCCATGCCAAGTGTTTGACCATCGCGTGCTACAACAATTGCGTTTGATTTCACATGCTTGACAACTTTTTGTGCAAAAATCATTGCACGTAATTGTTCAGCTGTTGGTTGTGCTTTTGAGACAACTTCGAAGTTAGCTTCTGATTCACCAATCAAGTCACGTTCTTGTACAACGACACCACCCAAAACAGAGGTGACTTCCAATTTTTGTGAAATCGTCTGCGTAAATGGTAACGTCAACAAACGCAAGTTCTTTTTTGCCGACAAAATTTCAAAGGCTTCAGGTGTGAAACTAGGTGCAATAATAATTTCCAAGAAAATACCGTGCATTTTTTCAGCCGTTACAGCATCAACTTGACGATTCAAGGCCACAATACCACCAAAAATAGAAATATCATCAGCAGCAAAGGCCTTATCCCATGCTTCTTCTAAGCTTTCCCCTTGTCCGATGCCTGCTGGATTCATGTGTTTAACAGTGACTACCGTCGTTTCCTCAAATTCAGCAATAATACGCAAAGCGGCATCAGCATCACGAATGTTATTATATGATAATTGCTTACCATGCAAAATATCAGCATTTAATACTGAATATGCTTCTGGTAAGGCAGTCGTATAGGCTGCTGCTTTTTGATGTGGATTTTCACCATAACGCATATCATCAAATTTTTCATATGGCAATGTTAGATTTGTCGGAAATTCTGATACCGTTAAATAATCAGCAATTAACGCATCATAAGCAGCAGTATGTTGAAATACTTTTGCTGCCAATGACTTACGAAACGTTTGATCAACTTGATTAGCTTGCAATTTTTCAATCACAATATCATAATCAGATGGATCAACAATTGGCAAAACTGATGCAAAGTTTTTTGCAGCTGAGCGTAACATTGAGGGTCCACCAATATCAATATTTTCAATTGCCTCTGATTCTGTTACACCACTTTTTTGAATCGTTGCTTTAAATGGATATAAGTTGACCACAACCATATCAATTGGTGTAATGTTAAACTCAGCTAATTTTGCCATGTGGGCTGGTAAGTCACGTCGCGCTAGCAAACCAGCATGCACACGGGGATGTAATGTTTTAACTCGACCATCCAACATTTCTGGAAAATCTGTCACATCATCGATTGCAATCACATCTAAGCCCGCTTCAGCAAGAACTTTATGCGTCCCGCCAGTTGAAACTAATTCGTAACCCAATTCAACTAACTTTTGGGCAAATGGTACCAGACCACTTTTGTCAGAAACACTAAGTAATGCACGTGTCATTTTAAGAATACTCCTTCGTTAAGTAACTGTTCTAGTGTGTTTGGATACAAGACATGTTCGACATTATGCACGCGAGTTTCCAAATCCTGTAAGGCATCGGCGTCTAAACGTTGCACTTTTTGTTGCGCAATAATTTTGCCTGTGTCAATCCCATTGTCCACAAAATGCACGGTTACGCCTGTCGTATCAACACCCGCTTCGTAAGCATCTAAAATACTGTGTCTACCTGGGAAATTGGGTAACATCGCTGGGTGTAAATTAATAATTTTACCAGCATAAGCGTTAATTAAAGTGGGGGTTAAAATTCTCATATACCCAGCCAATAAAATACCATCGACTTCATCTATTTGCAACTGTTTCAAAATAGCTTGTTCAGCTTCTGGTTTGGTTTTATAATCTGAATATTTAATAAAGGTTGCTGGAATACCAAATATTTTTGCCAGATTCAATGCACCAGCTGCAGACCTATCAACAATTAAACGCACAATTTTTGCATCAAGTTGTCGCTGTAAAATAGCATCGTGTAACGCTTGAAAGTTTGTCCCTGTCCCTGATGCAAATACAGCTAGGCGGACTGATTTCACCATGGCGCTACCCCTTGAAATACAACGCTATCATCTTGACGTGCAGTCATTTCACCAATTAGGTAAGCTGGTTGACTGACTTCAGATAATTGCGCTATCACCTGTTTGCTATCTTCTGGCTTAACAACGAGCACCATACCTAAACCATTGTTGAATGTCAATAGCATATCATCAACTGACAAATTTCCTGCTGCCTGTAGGGTGTTGAAAATAGGCAACATGGGCCACGATCCCCAATTAACTTGAGCAGATAAGTTAGTCGTATACGCACGCGGCAAATTTTCAGTTAACCCACCACCCGTAATATGTGCCATTGACTTAATCATGCCTTGCGACACTAATGGCCAAACCGACTTAGCATATAGCGCAGTTGGTGTCATAAGTGTCTCTTGTGTCTCGGTAGCCAAGTGATTAAAATCAGCGTCAGTTTTAATACCTAACACATGACGGACCAAAGAATAACCATTTGAATGAATACCTGATGATGGCAAACCAATTAATACGTCTCCTAATTTGACACGATTTGGGTCCAATAATTGGTCACGTTCAGCTATACCAACCGCAAAAGCTGCTAAATCGTAATGATTTGGTGCATATAAGCCTGGTAATTCCGCACTTTCTCCACCAATAAGTGCCATCCCAGATGCTTTTGCTGCTTTTGCGACACCAGTAACAATTGTTGCCACAACTTCTGGTCTCATTTTATCAACTGCCAGATAATCTAACATAAAGGCCGGTTTTGCACCTTGTGCCAGAATGTCGTTAGCAACCATAGCCACTAAATCTTGACCAATCGTATCGTGTTTATTCGCAGCAATCGCGAGCAATAATTTTGTGCCCACACCATCAGCACCTGACACTAATACCGGATTTTTATAGTCTGATCCAAGTGCAAACGCTGCACCAAAACCACCGATGCCATCTAAAACGTTATCTGTATAGGTATCAGCTACTGCGTCTTTCATCAATTCAACAGCCTTTTCACCAGCTTTAATATCAACGCCTGCTTGCTGATATGCGTTTTGCTCAGTCATTATTCTACTCCCTGAATTGTTTGTGAGTCTAAGTGAATTGTCCCATCTGCCAAAGTCTCTTCGTTACGTAATGATGACACTTGGCGTGGATGATAAGTTGTTGTCGGTTCAGGGGCAAAATCAACAAGATCTTTTGCCACAAAATATGACAAACTGGCTGCATAATCATAAATCGGACTGGGATAATGACCATCAAAATAGGCAGTTGTCAACCCAGTACCTTGACCATCGTAAGGTAAATCAATCGCCTTGACAAGTTGATCAACAGATAAAAATCCAAGTGAATCAGCTTCTATTTTTTCACGCATTTCATCTAACGTATTATTAGCTCCCATCAATTCTTTGGTTGTTTGCATGTCAATCCCATAAAAGGACGGAAATTTAAAGATTGGACTAGCAATACGCACATGGACTGATTTTGCGCCGGCTTCTTTTAACATGCGTACGATAAACATTGAGGTTGTTCCTCGAACAATGGAGTCGTCAACTAAAACCACATTTTTGTCACGCACAACATCTTTAACTGCACTCAATTTCATTCGGACGGCACGTTCACGTTTATCTTGCGTTGGTTCAATAAACGTTCGCGCAATATATTGGTTTTTCACGAGACCCATCTCATTTGGCAAACCAGTGGCTTCAGCAAATCCAGCTGCTGCGGATAAACTTGAATTCGGCACACCAACAACAATATCAGCATCAGGCACTGGTTGCTCTGCAGCAAGTGCAGCACCCATACGTTTGCGCGCTTTATGCACGTTGACACCATAAATTGTCGAATCGGGACGAGCAAAATAAATATATTCCATTGAATCAATATTCAATGTGGTGTTTTTGGTATAACTATCAATGGTCAAACCATTGTCATCAATTGCCAATAATTCACCAGGTTGGACATCACGAACAAAACGTGCGCCAATGACATCTAGTGCAGCTGTCTCAGATGTTACAATATAATTGCCTTCAGGCATTTGTCCAACAACAAATGGGCGAAATGCATGCGGATCAAGCGCGGCATACATGCCATGTGGTGTTAACAATAAGAAGGCAAAACCACCACGAACAATATTAAGCGCTTCTTTTAACTTTCCCACAAATGTATTTGCTTTTGATCGTCGAATCAAGTGTAACAAAATCTCAGAATCAGATGAGCTTTGGAAAATAGCACCCTCTTCTTCTAAATCTTTTCGTAAAGACATGGCATTTGTTAAATTGCCATTATGTGCCAAAGATATTTGCATATCGTGAAAATTCACCATGAGTGGTTGAATATTTTCAACACCATGAGATCCTGCTGTAGCATAGCGTACGTGCCCAATTGCAGCCGTGCCAGTTAATGCTTCAATACGTGCAGGATCCCTAAAGACATCGCTCAGTAGCCCTAAACCACGTTCCTGCCAGAGATGTCCTTTGTTATTTGAAACAATGCCGGCACCTTCTTGGCCACGATGTTGCAAAGCATGTAGGCCGTAATAAGTGAGTTGTGCGGCATCTTGTCGTCCCCAAACGCCAAAAATACCACATTCTTCATTTAGACTACGGACGTTCACACGTGTTTTTTCAGTTTGTCGGGCTAATCTTTGTGCGATTTGTTGCTGCTCTAACCCTTTAATTGCCATGAAATACTCTCCTGATAAACTGTTTGAATTTCTTTACGTGATAAAGTAATCGCTTGTGTTAGTGTATTAATCACAACATCTGACTCATTTGTTACTAACCCAATTTTCGTTGCTTGTTTACCAGCTATATGTTCAAAATCTGCAACTTTAGCCTGCGGTATACTGACAATAAATCGACTGGGTGTTTCAGAGAACAAATACTTATCCAACTGTTTCGTGGTAACATTAAAACTCAGATCGCCTGCAAAACTACTTTCTAGCAAGCCGACAATCATACCACCCTCTGAAAGATCATGTGCGCTAGCTAGTAAATCTTGCGCAATAGCTTGACGAACTAAGGTTTGTGATGCTAATTCTGCTTCATCATTAAAATCGAACAACTGACCACTGATTTGACCAACTTGTAATTTTTGAATTTCAGACCCATTGAAGCTGTCTGTTGTTTCACCAATTAAGTAGATAGCATCACCAGCATGTTTGAAGGCAATTGTCGTCGCTTGGCTGATATCATCCAACAATCCAACCATACCGATCATAGGTGTGGGATAGATTGCTTGACCATCAGTTTCGTTATAAAGGGATACGTTACCAGAAATAATAGGCGTATTAAGTTGCTTAGCCATATCGTTAATACCGGCTACCGATTGATCTAATTCGTAATATACTTCTGGATTATCAGGTGAGCCAAAATTCAAACCATCTGTAATTCCAATTGGCAGGGCACCCGTAGCTACAATATTCCGTGCTGCTTCAGCAACTGCCATTTTTGCGCCAACACGTGGATTGAGATATAAATAACGTGCATTAACATCCGTTGTCATTGCTAAGGCTTTTTTGGTCCCCCGCACACGAACTAGACTCGCATCTCCACCAGGTTTAATTACTGTATCAGCGCGCACCATGGCATCAAAATGTCTAAATAATGAGGCTTTGGAAGCAATCGTCGACTGTGCCATTAATGCCTTAATTGTTTGTTTAACCTGCGTCATATCGGGTTGATATTGTGTTTTTGAAACTGCTGACAATCGTTTTGGTGCTACCATAGGTAAATCTTGTTTTGGTGCATGCGTTAAGAAATTAATGGGCACATCTGCTACAGTTTGACCGTCAAATTCTAAGATATAGCGGCCGTTATCTGTTACTTCGCCAATAATGACAGCATCCAAATCAGCATCTTGAAATACATCAATGATGGCTTGTTCTTCACCACGTTTAACAACTAACACCATGCGCTCCTGTGACTCTGAGAGCATCAACTCATAAGGTGTCATATGTGACTCACGTTGCGGTACAAGATCCAAGTTCAACGTAATCCCCATGCCAGCTTTGGCTGCCATTTCTGAACTTGATGATAATAGCCCTGCAGCGCCCATATCTTGAATACCAACAATAATATCAGAATGGTCTTTAACAGCCTGAAGCGTCGCATCCATCACCAATTTTTCTAAAAATGGGTCACCTACTTGAACCGCAGAACGATCTGATGCTTGTGCTGTTGAAAATTCAGCAGAGGCGAATGACGCACCATTAATGCCATCACGACCTGTTTTTGCCCCAACATAAATAATCGAATTGCCAATACCTTTGGCCTGACCAACTTGCATAGCCGTTTGATCAATCAACCCAACGGCCATCACATTTACCAATGGATTACCAGCGTAAACAGCGTCAAAACTGATTTCACCACCAACTGTTGGAATCCCAATCGCATTACCATAACCTGCAATCCCTGCAATCACGCCATCAACAATGTGCTTGGTATGTGCGTTATCTAACTCACCAAATCGCAGTGAATCTAAAACAGCAATTGGTTGGGCCCCCATTGAAAAAATATCTCGTAAGATGCCGCCAACACCTGTCGCCGCACCCTCATATGGTTCAACAAAGCTTGGATGATTATGACTTTCTGCTTTAAACACGACAGCTTGGCCATCGCCAATATCTAAAATACCAGCGCCTTCACCTGGACCTTGTAACACACGTTCATTCGTTGACCAAAACTTGCGCAAAATTGGCTTTGATTTTTTATAAGAAACATGTTCTGACCACATACCAGAAAAAATACCAGTTTCAGTAAAATTAGGTAAACGTTTTAACTCTGTCACAATGAGATTGTATTCTATTTCAGTCAAACCCCACTGTGTATAAATTTTAGAATCGCGTACCTGCTCTGGCGAGAGTTCGTTATTTGTGACTGTTGTCATTTTTTTGCCTTTCATAAACGTCTTTGCATGAACATTAAGTATGTTTTTATGACTAGATCATGTCAGTTATGATTTGATTAAAATACCTGAAAGGATACTTTTAAAGAAGTTTTGTCCGTCAATATTACCAAGTACTGCATCAACTGCACGTTCTGGATGAGGCATCATCCCAAAAACATTACCTTGCTCGTTCATAATACCAGCAATATCATGCGCTGAGCCATTCGGGTTATTGACATAACGGAAAACAATTTGGTTATTCTTTTCAAGCTTATTTAAAGTGATTTCATCAGCAAAATAATTACCCTCAGCATGTGCAATAGGAATTAGAATTGTGTCATCATCAGCGTATTCACTGCTGAATGCTGTTTGACCATTAGCGATACGCAACGCAACTTCATCACAGATGAACCCTGGCGTTGCGTTAGGTAACAACTGTCCAGGTAGTAGACCGGCTTCTGTCAAAATTTGAAAACCATTGCATACACCAACAATTAATTTACCGTCATTTGCTGCCTGCGTCACCGCACTCATAATTGGGGAAAAACGCGCAATAGCACCTGTCCGAAGGTAATCACCATAAGAGAAACCGCCTGGCAAAAAAATAGCATCAAATCCTGTTAAACTATTTTGTTTGGCCGAAATAATTTCTGCATCAAAACCAAAATCTTGTAACGCGTAAAGCATGTCAAAATCACAATTTGATCCGGGAAAACTAATAACGGCCGCTTTCATGCATTCACCTCATCTGGTACCAAACTTAAGTCAAAACGATAAGTTTCTGTATTTTGATTAATCAATAAAGCATCTGTAAAGCTTTCAACTTCAGCAGTTGCAGCATCGACGTCTTTGGCATTTAACTTCACTTCAAAATATTTACCTTGAGCGACTTGTTCAATACCGGCGTAATCCATACGCTTAAGTGCCGACTTAATCACTTCACCTTGCGGATCTAAAATTGATGGTTTATAAGTGACATAAATTTTTGCTAAATACATCTGTATTTTCTCCTTAAATGACCTGTTGTAATCGCGTGAGGACTTCATGATAACCAACTGTGACATCGCCCGAATGTTTGCGAAAAACATCCTTATCTAATGAATTGCCAGTTGTTATGTCCACTAGACGCATATTATCAGGTGATAACTCATCAGCTAATAATATGTCGCCATTTTTAGTACGACCGAACTCTAACTTAAAATCAATCAACTGAATGTTGGCTTTTTGAAATAATTCTGTTAATCGTTGATTAATCATTAACGACTCGTACCGAAGTTTTGATAATTCATCACTTGTTGCATAGCCTAACGCTATAATTTGTGAATCATTCATAAACGGATCATCCAGAGCATCTGATTTATAATAAAATTCTTGTACAATCGGTGACAATTGTTGCATGGCCACCGCATCAAATTTGCTAACAAAATGTCCAGACGCATAATTTCGTGTCACAACTTCAATTGGTAAAATATTCAAACTCGTGATGAGTTCATCCGTTTTTGAAATTGAACCCAAGTAATGATTTTTAATACCATTTTCAGTCAAATAGTTGAATAATAACTGACTAATAGCACTATTGAGTTCACCTTTACCATTAATCGTTTCTTTCACTTTGCCATTTAGTGCTGTGGCCTGATCAAGATAATGTACCCACAATATATTGGGATCATCTGTTGTGAAAACCTGTTTTGCTTTACCCGTGTACTGTAGTGCACCACGTGTTACTGTACGATTGTCATATTCAACGCTGTCCATGTGTTTGACTCCATTCATATAATTTTTTGATATTATCTTCGCCAATGACTGTAATATGACCCATTTTACGATTATATTTAACGACTGCTTTGCCATAATCATGAAAGTGCCACTCAGAGTGGTTCACTAAATCTTTTCGAGCTTGCTGAATTTCATCACCCAATAAATTAAGCATAAGCGCTGGTTTTTCTAAAGTAATCTCAGGTAAAGGTAAACCTGTAATACTGCGAATATGGCCTTCAAATTGTGATACATTTGTCGCTTCAATACTGTAGTGCCCAGAGTTATGTGGTCGTGGCGCCAATTCATTGACCCAAACATGATCATCACTGATAAATAATTCAATACCTAAAACACCTCTTAAATCTAGTGCGTGAGCAATTTCAGTCGCAATTTGCTGTATTTTCTCTGTAAGCATGTCACTAATATTAGCAGGTACGACACTTGTTTTTAAAATATGATTAACATGCACATTTTCAGAAATTGGCCACATTGTCACCCTGCTTTGTGCATCACGTGTCACCATGATGCTAAGTTCTTTTTTAAACGGCACCTTTTGCTCCAGTATTAAGGTGCCCATTGGAAAATCTTTTATGAGCTGATCAACATCTTCTTGATTGTCGACGTGCCATTGGCCATGACCGTCATAGCCCCCACTCACTGTTTTAAGAATTGCTGGCAATTTTATTTTTGTAACGGCTGTTTTAAAATCTTGAGAATTATGCACTGCTATAAATTTAGCCACAGGTACCTTGGCAATATTTTGAACGACTGTTTTTTCTGTTAAACGATTACTCGTTATTTCGAGTAATTTCGTACCTTGAGGCAATATATTTTTGTGCTTGGCTAAGACTGCAATATCAACATTTTCAAATTCATACGTCAAAACATCACTACGTTCTGAGAGTTCCGTTAATGCTGATTCATCATTATATTCAGCAACAATTTGAAAATCTGATACTTGACCAGCCGGCGACTGTGCCGTCGGATCCAAAATACCAACTTTATAACCCATCATTTTTGCAGACAATGCCATCATTTGACCTAATTGACCACCACCAATAATACCGATCGTGGCTGGTGGTAAAACAATATTTGTCATACTAATTCTGCCTCACTATCAATAGATTTCTTTGTTTGTTGTTTTCGAAATGACACTAAATTTTGTCTCACACCCTCATCGTGTAACGCAATAATTTGTGCAGCGAGGATACCCGCGTTTTTTGCCCCGGCATCACCAATAGCGACCGTAGCAACAGGAATTCCGGCGGGCATTTGCACAATTGATAGTAATGAGTCTAGACCATTGAGCGCATGGGACTGCATAGGGACACCAATTACCGGAATAAGTGTATTCGCGGCAATCATACCTGGTAAATGCGCTGCACCACCCGCACCCGCAATAATCACTTGTAACCCATTTTTTTGTGCTGTTTGCGCGAATGTTTGTAACTGTTCAGGCATTCTATGCGCTGAAATCACATGTTTTTCAAACGTTATCCCGAGTTCATCTAATAACAACGTTGTTTTTTGCATAGCAGGCCAATCACTCGTTGACCCCATAACTACTGCGACTTGTGGCATATCACCCTCCATTGTTCGTGTTTTATTCCGAAACTCAATTCACATTTGCTATTCGTTCGTTTACTATTCTAATTTAACAGAAATCAACATAAAATGCTTCGCTTTTAAATAAGAAAATTCACACAAATAAAAAAATCGTTCGTGAAATACGAACGATCGCCTACTTTTTTTGTTTATTTACGAACGTTTGCTTTGTAAGCACTTTCATAAATTCAAAATCTTAATATTCGGTTATGATTCACGCGGAAAATATACCACTCAAAACGTTGCTTTTGTCATATCGTTTAGACACAAACATAAAAAGCTCACTTTGTAGTTCTCAATTAACGGCTCGTACGTGCCATACGCTTTTCAGCATAACCTAGCGCACGACTAATACTAAATGTTAACACAAAGTAAATCAATGATGTAATAAGCAACGGGAAGAATGGCTGGAAACTTGCGCCTTGCACAACACCGGTCTGGAACATTAATTCACCAACACCAATAACTGACACAACAGATCCTTCTTTAATAACGGTCACAAACTCATTACCCAAGGCTGGTAAGATATTTTTGATAGCTTGCGGTAAAACAATATATCGCATAGACTTACCCTTAGATAAACCTAGAGACCTTGCAGCTTCTGTTTGACCGTAATTAACCGAGTTAATACCTGAACGAATAATTTCAGCAACGTAGGCAGCTGAATTTAATCCCATTGCCAGCGCACCTGCAGAAAAAGCTGACAAATTCAATCCAATAACTTGTGTACCAAAGAACACCATAAATGCTTGAACTAACAAAGGCGTCCCACGGACATACTCAATATATATATTAGCAAGTGCCTTTAAGAGGAAGTTCGGTGATAGTTTAAACAGTGCTACAATTGTTCCAAGTACGGCACCAATAACGACTGCAATAGCTGCTAAAGCAAGCGTAATTAGTGTGCCTTTAATAAACAAATTACCATACTTTGCCCAAAAAGATTGTTTTGCGAACATTAATGTATTAGCTTCTTTTTGGTATTCTTTTAATTTACCAGATGACACAATATTATCTATTGATGCGTTAATTTTTGACTGTAACACAGGTGAATTTTTTCGCATTGCGATTGAGACAGCCCCTTCAGCTTCATTTGGCTTTGGGAAAATAACTTGGAGTGCTTTATTTTGTTGTGCATATGCCCCAGAGATTGGATCATTCAGAACAACGCCTGAAATTTTCCCCGCTGACAACTGAGACACCAAATCTGGTACCTTTTGTATGCTAACTAATGTTGCTGAGGACATGTTATTTTGCACAAAAGTTTCTTGTGTTGTTTGCCGCTGTGCACCAACTTTTTTACCTGCAAATGAATCAACATTTGTTGTAAATTGTGGGGCATTCTTTTTTAAAATTAGTATGGTTTGTTTAGGTGACATGTAAGATTTTGAAAAATCCACAATTTTTTCACGTTCAGGCGTTGCATTAATGCCCGAAATAATCACATCAATTTTACCGGTTTGTACAGCGCCAATTAACCCATCAAATCCCATTTCTTTAATTTGAATTTTTACGCCCAAATCTTTAGCAATCTGCCTAGCCATAGACACTTCAAAACCGACGATTTGATCACGGCCATTCACTGTCGCATGAAATTCAAATGGTGCATAGTCAGCTGACAAGCCTACGATTAAAACCCCACGTTTCTTAATTGCAGCATAGGCTGGGTCTGTATCTGCCGCCTGCGTTTGCGGAACAAATACCAAAAACATTGGTAGTAATAGCATCAGTCCCAACGCCATGACAGTTATCTTTTTTACAATTTTATGTATCATATTTTCAATTCTCCTATATCCTAATTAACGTATTTAATCATAACCTGTTATGAATTTTTATGCAACATTACCCGGTGTTTATTCACTAATAAAGTGTATATTGTCTGAACAGCTGCATAAAACATCACAAAAAAACGCCACAAAGTGACGTCACCTGTTGTAAGCATCTGTAGGCCATGTTTTGTTCCAGTGATATGCAGGCACATACCACCTTCGGTAATCATCTATCTAAGTTTGTTGCCAAACCATACCGACCATCGCTTCAATTTGCTAGATCAGCCGCCCCTACCAAAAGTTTGGGTTGCCCACTTGTGGGGTTTACCTCGTCTCAAACGCTAATTTTCATTAACGCGTACGTTTCTATGGCACCTTCGAGTCTATTAAGACATAGCCGCAACCTTAGCCTTTTCGACTGCCGTGACATTACTGCCCCTGGGCTTATTCTTTATCCCAGCACAAACACTACAATCATCTCAGATTGTGTGAGCATGGACCTTCCTCACGCTAGAAATATAGCGCGCAATTACCCGATACTTACAAATTAAAAATATTAACACACACAACTTAAGATATAATCCGTTGACTAGTAGCCAATGACATTAACTATTTTCAGCATCATGTCCGAATACAGCACGCTCTAAATTAGCAACACGCTTAATCAAATCTAAATTAGTTACTGGTGCTGGTTTAGGTACTTCTACTATAGGTGCCACGTATGGCGCCTCAGAAACAACCGTAGCTGCTACTGGAACTGCTTGTTGTTTAACAGCTACTAATTGTTCCTGAGAAGTCTTTAAGGCCGCCTGCAAGCGCGCAACTTCATTTTGTAATTGATCAATACGCCCAGCATAAGCACCATAATCCTTGATGATATCATCTAAGAAATTATCCACATCAGCTGGATCATATCCAACACCCATGCGCTTTTGTTTAAAAACACGTTCTAAAATGTCTTTTTGCGTGTACTTTACTTGTTCCACAAGTTCACACCTCATTTATTTTTTTACTTATTTAATATTACCAATAAATAACTAAAATTACAAGGTAATTACTTATTTATTCGTCAAAGTTATTTTTTTCATCATTGATCTCCTGATATTCCGTTGCGTACTCCTGCAATCGCGCCATATCAATTGTTGTCAGAGGATAGGGGCTTATACGCTGCTGTTCTTGAATGACACGAAAATCGTACAATGGTTTCCCTTCAAATTCCGTATCGTAAACTAAAACAGCCCCATCAGTATGCGCCAGCATAAATTGTTGATAACTTTGTAATTGACGTGGCCCTTCATAGGGTAATTGGGATACACTTTCGAAAAAATCACTTTTTGAAAATAAAGCCTTGAGTTTCGCTTGATTATCAGGTTTCCACTGACTTCCAAATTGCTGAAATGGCAGCATTATTGCCACCTTCAGAGACGGAAACTCTTGTTTTAAGTCGGCAACAACTTCAACTGTCCATTGCTCAATACCCAGTTGGCCCCCAGTAATTACCCACTCAAGGCCGTTATCAATTTGTTCTCTAAGGGTCCTATTTAAAGCATATTTAATTATTTCAATCTTAGGATCTTGATCGCCAAACGTCCCAATTTCATAGCTACGATACCCTGTCACCCATAATCTTGACATCTCATTCACCTCCAAAATAAAAGTCTTGCTTACGCAAGACTTTTATAAATCTAGACTAATTATTACCTGTTGTCGCGCCAACAGCTGCAGAACCTGAAATACCTGCTTCTGCTGGTGTTTCACCAGATTGTGGTAATGAATTAACAGATGGTAAGCCACCATTACTCCATTTTTCACCCTTAACTTCATACTCTACAATATTTCCTCTTACTTTTGGTGTGACCGTATCTGGTGCTGTCCAATCAGTATTTGGTTTCGTTTGCATAGCATATGACATGACTCTTTGATAGTATTGTGCTGGTAAATCCTGAAATGACCAAGGAATATAATTTTTAGCAGGCCAATCATAACCAGTCCATACTGATAACGCATATGATTTTGTGAATCCTGTAAACCAGGCATCTTTAATTGCTTGGTCTGGCATATTTTCATTATCGCCATAGGCTACCAATCCAGATTTTCCAGCCTGATTAAGCCCTGGAATGATTGCATCACTGGCGGTTGCATTAGGTTTGATAACACCTTTCATCATATCAGTTAACATGAAAGCTGTACTCGTCTTCATCGCCCGTTTACCAGTCGTATTGTAATTATGTGTTGTCCCATCAGCTGTGACAATTTTAGTAATATAGCTTGGTTTATAGTATGTGCCACCATTGGCAATAGCACCATAAGCACCTGCTTCTTGTTCAGTGGAAGCATCCAAATTAATCGCATCTTGCCCGCCTGGTACGTGGGATGTTGGTATACCGAGGTCGTTAACGAATTTCCCTGCATTTGCACCGCCGACTTCTTCCAAAGTTCGCGCAGCCGGAATATTACGTGACTGGGTCAATGCTGAACGCATCGTTATATTTCCCATATCTTTACGATCCCAATTATACACATCGATACTTGTGCCAGCGTACTTGTATTTTTTATCTTCTACAGTACGGTATGTTGGCCAATTCAAGTATTCAATAGCTGGTCCGTAATCTAACAGCGGCTTAATTGATGATCCAGCCGATCGACCAGTTAGCGTCGCATGGTTCGTCGCCTGTAACACTGAGGTATTACGATTACCGATTTGTGCAACAACTTTTCCATTACTGGGATCTGTCATGGTTGCACCAATTTGCGCATCTTCTGAAGGAAAAGCGATACTATTACCATTAGCGTTATCATACATGTATTGCTGCATGGTTGAATCCATGTTCGTATAAATTTTCAATCCTGATTTGGTCGTATCATAACCCAACGCTTTTGCTTCAGCAATTGTTGATTGTACATACGCATCAGTGACCTGACGATTATTATTTGCCAATTGTGCTTTGGCAGTTAAATCTTGCAGTCCGTCAGTTACAGGCACCTTAGTCGCTGCGTCAGCTTGACTTTGTGTGACTGCGCCATATTTCACCATAGATGACAAAACTGTATTACGTCGTTCACGAGCACGTGATGTATCCTTTAAATAAGGATCGTAATTAGTTGGTGACTGTGGCATGCCGGCCAATAAAGCAAGTTGTGCCAATGACAATTGTGTTAACGGTTTACCATAGAAATATTCAGACGCCGTTTTCATGCCAGAAACACCATGTCCCATGTAAACTTTGTTCATATAAAAAGTTAATATTTCGTCTTTTGAAAAATTCTTTTCGACACGCAGTGCTAACCACGCCTCTTGTGCCTTACGCTTAATTGTTTGATCAGCTGTTGATGTACTAAACACAGATAATTTAACCAACTGCTGCGTTAACGTCGAGCCCCCCTGCATACCTAGCGATGACCCACGGATATTGGCCAACAATGCCCCAGCAATACGAATAGGATCAACACCATTATGCTTATAAAAGCGTCGATCTTCTGTTGCAACCACTGCTTGTTTTAATTGTTTGGGAATCTCATTTGAATTGGCATAATCACGATCTACCGTGGATAATTTCCAAATCGCATTGTCCTGATTATCATAAATACTACTTGATGTTTCAGATGCTAAATTCGATTGGGTAATATTTGGCGCATCGTTTGCATAAGTTATAAAAACAGCTGCCCCAGCTAGACCACCAATGATACCTAAAACAACTAACCACAAAAATATTGCTAGTACCCAACGTCGTTTCTTTTTTGGCTTTTTTGGTTTTTTAGGGCCACCATTACCAGCTTGTTTTGGCATGCGTGGTGGTTCAGTTGCTGGATGGTTATCATACATATTGTGATTGCGATTCACACGCGACCATTGATTCTCATTTGCCATAATGACTAAAGTACTCCTAATTGTTAGTTTAAATGTTCAAAATACTGATCGACAGCTTTTAAATAGTCTAAACTTGGGTTGAGACTATTTGGCACAACGTAGCTATGATGCACAATTTCTTGATACGCAATAGATTGTTTGCCTTTCAGTTTTTGCCACTGTGCAATCAAATGTTGCGCTGGATACACATAGGTCTCATCTAAACTTGTAAATTTAATAATGACAAACCCAACGCCACATTGCGATAAAATACTCGCCAGATGAACAATTTGATGTTCATGGAAATTTTTTAACGGAAATGACGTTTTATTTTTAGTTTCTTTTGCATCAAAGTCAATATAACGTCCTTGATATACACCGTTATAATCAGTTGTTGAAGCTTGTTTAAAATAAGCTTCAGTAATTTTTGCTGCCGAACGTGCTGGGTAGTCAACTTTCACAATCGTAATTGGCGTCGGCTTTTTATGGATGACTGCTAAATGATTTGCAAGATAGTAGTCATTTGCAAGATTAATTTCTTCTTCCAAACCCATCCCTCGTTTGCCAAAAGTTAGCGCTTTTTTAGTTGTTTTACCTGTACGTATTGTATTTTGAATGTCTTGGACACGATGAGTCCCAGCAGGATAATTGATTGTCATTAATCCCCTCAACCTTAAATTTTAAACTATATAGTTACTATTTTACCATAAAAGAAAAGATGACAAGCTAAAACTTGTCATCTCTTCATTAGCTTATAAGTTTGTCAGCTTTCAAATCGCTTCACATCATATTTTAAACAATAAAATCGCTATCTATTACGACAAACGGTTCACTGTTTCTCAAGACCACAACTGTTCATTATGTTCTCAATTCCTCCCACAAAACGCACTATGAAGGTATCTATGTTATTCCCACTCAACAGTTGAAGGTGGCTTAGCCGTAATATCATACACGACACGATTGATATGACCAACTTCGTTAACAATACGTGCAGAAATTTTTTGTAGTAGTGGCCAAGGTAATTGTGCAAAGTCAGCTGTCATGCCATCAACAGAAGTGATAGCTCGAATGGCAATTGTGTAGTCATAGGTACGAAAATCTCCCATAACACCAACTGAACGCACACCAGTTAATACTGTAAAGTATTGCCATACATCAGCTTCAAGTCCTGCCTTAGCGATTTCGTCACGCAAAACCCAATCAGAATCACGCACAATTTCAAGCTTGTCTTCTGTAATATCACCGAGAATACGAATACCTAATCCTGGACCAGGAAATGGTTGACGCCAGACCATTTCATGTGGCATATTTAACGCTTCACCGAGTTCGCGAACTTCATCCTTGAAAAGTGTATTGAGTGGTTCAATCAACTTAAATTGCATATCTTCTGGTAAGCCACCAACATTATGATGTGACTTAATTGTTTGCGCCGTATCTGTTCCAGACTCAATCACATCAGTATATAGTGTCCCTTGTGCCAAAAATTCAATGCCATCTAATTTAGTTGCTTCATCATTAAAGACTTGAATAAACTCATTACCAATAATTTTACGTTTTTGTTCAGGGTCTTTAATGCCTGCCAATTTGGATAAGAATCGTTCTTGTGCATCTACTTTAATAATGTTTAGGCCAAATTGCTTGCCCATCATCTCCATAACTTGCTCTGCTTCGTTTTTACGTAACAAACCATGATCAACGAAAATCGATGTCAATTGATTCCCAATCGCTTTATGCAATAAAACACCGACTACTGATGAATCAACACCACCAGAAAGACCAAGCAAAACCTTTTTATCACCAACAACTTCACGAATGTGGGCAACTTGTTCATCAATGAAGCCGCTCATATCCCAATTGGCAACAGCTCCAGCAATGTCTAGCACAAAATTCTGTAAAATTTGTTTACCGTGCTCTGACAATGTCGTTTCAGCGTGAAATTGTACGCCATACAAACGACGTTCTTCGTTAGCAATAGCAGCTATTGGCGTTGCATCTGATCCACCAGCAATAACAAAGCCATCAGGCAAATCAACGACATTATCTGAATGACTCATCAAAACTGTCTGAGACAGCGGCGTATTTGCTAATAACCGACCACTTTCTTCAGTTTGCTTCAAAATAGTCTGCCCAAATTCACCGTTGCCAGTGTTGGCTTCAACTTTTCCACCGAGATTTTGTGCCATTAATTGCATGCCATAACAAACACCAAGGACGGGTACACCAAGGTTAAAAATCTCATTATCAATGGTGAAAGCATCTTTTTCGTAGACCGATTTTGGACCACCCGATAAAATAATAGCCTTAGGGTTGTATGCCTTGACTTCGTCAACTGTCATATTGCGTGACTTTAATTCAGAAAAAACACCCATTTCACGGATTCGGCGGGTAATTAATTGGTTATACTGACTACCGTAATCTAATACTAAAACCTTGTCGATATTTATTACATCGGCCATCTGTTACTCTCCTCTATTTCAAAAAATTATTTTGCATAATTGGGGGCAATTTTAGTAATTTCAACATCATGTGGATGTGATTCACGAAGCCCATTATCAGTAATTTGAACGAATTGTGCTGTTAATTTCAAATCTAATATGGTTGATGAGCCAGTATAACCCATGCCAGCTCGCAAGCCGCCATCCGATTGGAATATCGCATCATCAATTGACATATCTCCACCGGCGAAAGTACCATCTGATTCTAAAACTTCACCCTTTAGCAAATCAGTCACTAACGTTGCGTCAGCGCCAGCAGAAATGGCTTTAACCACATCACCTGAGTAATGCACACCACCCGTTGAGATAACTGCTTTATCAAATTCCGCTGCGACTTCAGCAATAGCCATTGTTGCTGTTAAAAATGGATACAATGTGTTATTTGGTAATTTAGAATTAACTGATCGGCCAGCAATCACTGCATCAACACCATCTTGATATAATGCACCAGCAATGCCTTGATCTTCAATCACGCCTACGGCTAAAAATGTTTCTGGGAACGTCTTACGAACCGCTTTTACAATATCATTTGTTTCTTTGTTTAATGCATCATGCAAATAAAAGAATATTGCATCAGCACCAGCTGCTATTAGCTTTTCAACCCGTGCTTGTGCACCAGTTGTCAACCAAACTTCTGCAGCAATTCTAACACGACCATTCACATCCAAAAAAGCGTTAGGGTACTTTTTATGGTCGACTGCTACTGATTTAGCTGCAGCAATAGCAGCCATCTGAGCTGAAATATCTTCTTGTTCAGCAATAACGCCCAAACCACCGTTCAACGCTGTTGCGGCTGCACGCCCATCTGTTGCTACACCATTTGCTTCTGCAATAATTGGTATATTTAAAATGAAATTGTCAGCTAATTTTGTTGCCAATGACACAGTGTGTGGTAAGACATTTGAAGCACCTGGTACAAGTAAAACTTGATCATAACCAAGTCCTTGATTTTCATTATTTTCAGACATGTTTTCTCTCCGTGAATTTAATATTAAAATGTTGGAATAACAACTGAATTGTTAACTTTTGACAATTCTGCTTCGTAATCAATCACGTCAATGTCACGAGCAATATGATTATCTTGCGTTAAATTAGTGATAGTTCTCGTACCCATTTTAGCCATTTCTTCACGAACACTTGTCATAATTGTTGTTAAGATATCAGCCAATGCTCCCTTGTATTGCACACGTGCTTCAATTCCCTCTGGTACCATCTTCTTTGCTTCATTCACTTCACCTTGGAAATAACGATCCTTAGATCCGGCCTCCATGGCAGCAATAGATCCCATACCACGATAAGTTTTGTACTTTTTACCATTATCTTCAAAAATAGCGCCCGGTGTTTCTTCTGTTCCTGAGAACATTGATCCTAACATCACCGCATTCCCACCAGCAGCAAGTGCTTTAACAATATCTTCTGACGTCTTAGCACCGCCATCAGCAATAATGGCCTTACCTCGTCTTGCAGCTTCCTCAGCCGCATCACGAACAGCAGAAATTTGTGGGACACCGATACCCGCAACAATACGCGTTGTACAAATAGAACCCGGTCCAATGCCTACTTTGACAACATCGGCCCCGGCATCATACAAAGCTGCCGCACCATCTGTAGTAGCAATATTGCCAGCAATAATGTTTAGTTCAGGAAAAGCGTCACGAACTTCTGACACTTTGCGCAACACCCCTTCAGAATGCCCGTGTGCTGAGTCTAATACAATAGCATCTACACCAAAAGCAAACATTGCTTCGACACGCTTTACTGTATCAGATGTCACGCCAACTGCCCCTGCAACGAGCAAATGCCCTTGCGCATCAACTGCAGCATTTGGATATTGTGCATGATCAAACACCGCCGTTTTAACTTGTTTAATTTCATCTGCTTGTTCGGCAATCGTCATATTTTTATGAACGACTCCTAAACCACCAAGTTTAGCCAATTCTGTAGCAAAACGTGATTCTGTCACAGTATCCATTGCTGCTGAAAGTAGTGGTAACTTTAATTTCAACGTTGGTGTCAGACTAGTTTCAACAGTCACTTCATCAACCTTGACAACACTTTTTTGATCATAAACCAACTTGATATCACCAAAAGTCAAACCCATTTTTGCAAACTTGTTGCGCGAGCTGAACTTAGGGTTTTCATCATCTAAGAAAAATTTTTGCATAAGATCCTCCGATTTTAAACGTAAATTATTAACAATTCATGAAACACATCATTAATATTTTTACATCATTGCTTGTCTAGTTGGCCTTTTTGTTAACACCATTGTTAACGGATCCGCCGAAAGATAGATAATTAGTAATAAAATTCAAATACTTGGTACAAAAAAAAGCATTTGGGATACACAGATCCACAAATGCTCGGGCACCATCATAGACAGTACCTGACATTTGCGGATAGTCACGAATTTTGGGACGTGGTAGAAACTGCCGGCCATTTTCCAGCGATATATCTGCAAACAAATGATTTAGTTGTTGGTATTACTTTACCGGTTTTTATGAGAAAAATCAACCCTTAATTTGCGACCTGGTCGCTTATCTTTTTAAATATAAAATGGCAAAACAACTTGACTCGCTCTAACGTTTGATAGCAACAAAATAAATAAAAACCAGACACTAAGTCGTGTCTGGTGGCTTCACATTTTCTCTAAACGTGTAATCCGCTCTTCAATTGGCGGATGTGTATCAAATAAACGTGCCTTTTTCTTCAATGGATTACTGATATATAATGCAGCTGAGGAAGGGTCAACATCTTGCATAGGCTTTGCTGAATCTAACTTACGTAGCGCGGAAATCAATTCTTGTGGATTACGCGTTAATTCAACACTACCAGCATCTGCTAAATACTCACGATTACGTGAAATAGCCATTTGTATCATGGCTGCAACCAAAGGTGCTAGCATCATTACCACGATGGAGAAGACAAACAGCAATATTTGTAAGCCACCACTGCTATTATCACGGTTGTCACGATTACGATTACCACTGCCAAAAAACCACCAGTTGCTACCTAAATTAGTCAGTAACGTGATTGCCGCAGTCAATGCCAGCGCAATTGTTGAGATACGGATATCGTAGTTACGAACATGGCTCATTTCATGACCAATAACACCCTCAAGTTCATGACGATCCATAATCGCTAGCAAACCTGTTGTTGCTGCAACTGCAGCATTTTTAGGGCTATTACCCGTGGCAAAAGCGTTTGGGCTTGCATCTTCAATGATAAATACACGTGGCATAGGTAATTGTCCAACCATGGCCATATCTTCAACTGTATGCCATAGTTCTGGTGCCTGATTAGCTTGTGTGATTTCTTTACCATGATTCATTGCCATAACAATACTGGTAGAATTACTAATCATAATCACGGTGTAGATTGTCCCGATAAGTAATGCCCCAACAACACCCATTGTGAGTGAGTTTAACAGCATGTATCCGACTGCTGCGCCCACAATTCCAACTAGAATAAGAAAACCAACCAAAAGCACAATGGTCCGACGCTTATTTGATTGTATTTGCTCATATAACATTAAAATTTAACCGTGGGTACTTCTTTTTCAGTTTCTGGTACAACAATAAATTCACTTGGTTCAAAATGATGTATGCCCGCAATAATATTGCTAGGAAATGATTGTAATTTTGTATTATAACTAGCTGTTGTTGTGTTGAACAATTGACGAGAATAAGCGATTTTATTTTCAGTATTCGTTAATTCTTCTTGTAACTTTGTAAAGTTTGCACTTGCTTTTAGGTCAGGATATGCCTCAGCAACAGCAAATAAATGCGTCAATGCACCCGATAATTGATCTGATGCTACCATTGTGGCCGCTGGACCTTGCGCATTATTAACGCTTGTTCGTGCGTCAGTAACTGCTTGTAAGGTTGTCTTTTCAAAATCTGCATAACCCTTGACCGTATTAACCAAGTTAGGAATCAAGTCATTTCTGCGCTTTAATTGCACATCAATTTGGCTCCATGATTCCTGCGTTTGCATCCGATATTTAACCAGACTGTTGTAAATACTAATCCAAATAATCGCAACCAGTGCGACTACGGCAATAATAATAATTAATGTCATACGTGCTACCTCTTTCTATGATAGGCGTTTTAAGATAGTTGTCCGCAATCAAACTAAAAGCCTCTTATACTATTTTCTCATAAAATTTGTTAATCTACAAACACTTCGCGTTTATCTTTTAATCCGACTGTAGTCACATGGTCACAATACCACTGATAAAAAAAAGGCAATTGTTGAAATAATGTATATAGCGTTACTTCTCTATTATCATCTATAATATCATAAGTCCATTGCTCGTGCCCATCATTTGTACGATGTGCTATTAATTTTAATGATACCTCACCAATAGTAATGACAACACCTTTTTTTTCATCCAGCAGACGTTTCAAAATAAAGTGTTGTTTGGCAGCAAGAACAAATAAACTATCCAAAATATCTGTGGATAAATCTTTTCGAGACATTGGCAAATCACCTTGTTTTTGCGCGTCAATGCCCGGTAACATGGTATCATATGCTACTGCTCTTAATTGTGAAGCAATCGCCGTTAAACGCTTTTGAAATGTCGCTAAAGCATCAAGGCCAGCTAGCTGCGCAGCTTGTGTTTGAACCAATTTCGCAAACTGTTGTGTATCTAAATAGAAACGTTTATGTGCTATATCCCAATATAATACTCTTAAATTTTGCGCTGTTTCTTCTAAATAATACCCACCTGCAGCCAACGGAGCTGTCATAAAGCGGAATGAAGCATTAGGCCATTCAGAAAAATGTAATTCCGCAACTTTTTGTGCATTGGGTAATATCACCGCAGTCGATGACAAAGATGCTTGTTCGGCAAATTTGGCAAATACGACCGTAACCCAGTGTGTGTTTGGAAACCAGGCATCGGTGGCAAGGCGTACCATTTTAGACTGATGACTATCAAAAGCTAAAATTTTCTGTAAAATATCAAGCAATTCTGGTACATCTTCCGTCGTACTCAAAGAATCAATTAACATTTGCCAACGATTAAACAAGTTCAAATCTTCTTTTAATTGTTTACTATATATCTCTGTTTTAAAGTTATCCATTGTTCACTATTTCTGACCTAATTGTGTAATATATGACACATAGATATGCTGTAATTCTGTGATAAATGTCGGTACATCAACATGATGTTCTAAAATCGCTTGTAATTCTAATTGCCGTAGTACATCTTCTTTTTCAAATGCCAATAGCTCTTCTTGTTGTTTTACGAGCTTTTGTTCAACTTCTGGCACACGTTTTTGCGTTGCCATTAACAAGGCTTGTTTTTTTTCTAATGCTTCTCGTGCTGTTTTATCGTTACGTCCAAACAATCCCGATTTATTAGCTGATACTTCTAACAATTGATCCGCTATGACTTTCAATTCAAGCGAACGTCTGGTATTGTCAGATAGAAAAGATTCTAAACCTGCAATAATTTTGGTTGCTGCTTTAATTTTGGTTGTATTAATTGTCTCACCCACAGGTAATTTTGTGGTCATGATAAGTTCAGAAGTTACCGCTTCATCTATTGTTATCATCACTGACAAAACATTTAATGTCCCGAGGCGCCGATGATGCCACCAATCACCTATATAAACTGCATAAAAATTCGGGTCTTCAAGAACAGGTGCCAATGTCAAAAAATTAAAGTTTGTGGCAAAATAATTCACTAATTCAGGTGCCAAAAAAGTAGCAATAAGCTGTTGACTATCAGCTATTAATGGTCCTAGCTGTTCCGAAGACTCTGACGCTGATTCTTTTTGAAAACTGTCATTAAATTTATGCGTATCTAATAACTGATACACTTGGGAAATTTGATTATTTTTAATAGCTGATTGTAACTGTACTAAATACGAAATTTTACGTTCTAACTTGTTAACAAGTTCTGGTTGCAATATTGTTTGTGTGTCTTGAATTGTCATTTCTACGCCTCCATTAAGCACAAATTATAATTTCAGCATACACCAACTCTGACTTTAAAAATAGCCTGTTAATAATTTTTTATCTAATTATTAGATAAAAAAACGATGATTATCTCATCGTTTTGGACGTAATTTGGCTGGTATACGCCGTATTTTATTGCCTAATAAATCATCACCAAATCCCATACGCAAATACAAAAGTATCACAACAATACCCCCAATAGCAGCACTAATTAGAGCTGTGAAGGTAACTGAAAGCTTTGTATCCATTGGGAATAAAAAGTTACTCATAACGAATACAATCGCATAAGAAACGATTGCCATCACTATTGCCCCACTAAATAACTGCCAAAGTTCTTTGCCTACGGATGACAAAGACACGTCATATACTGCTTTTAGATAATCGAGCATGTAAGCAATTGCAATGATCATCCCAATCATACTGGCCATCAAGGCCCCCATACCCTCAAAGTACCGAATACTAGGCACTTGTAAAGCTATTTTGACCAACAAGCCCAGCATAAACGCTTTAATAACAATTGACACTTCGGATAATGCTTGCAGTACAAACGCCAACAACATAAACAAACTAAACACAATTGCTAGCATCGTTGAAAACTGCAACAAGTATATGCCTTCTTGGTTTGACACGTCAATTGGATAAAACATTTTGTAAAGTGGCGCTGAGATAGCAAACATACCCAAAGCACTTGGAAACATCACCAGAGCAAATAATTTAATGACTTGCATTAACTGGTCTTGAATATTTTCTCGCGTCAATGTTGCTTTACTACCAGACAACATTGGTAGCGCCGTCGCTGCAATACTTGTTGAAAAAGGCACAATAATCATAATTAATTTATTCGGATTAGCACTAAATAATGCAAATTGTGTCTGCAGTTGCGTATTAGTATTCGCAAAAAAATGAGTCATAACATTAAAATAAGTATATTGATCAACTAATTGAAACAATGTAATTGCTGATCCAATAATAATAAATGGCCAAGATTCTTTTAAAATATTAAAAATTAAACTTAACGTCGGCTTTTTAACTGGTTTAATATTTTGACGTAAAGGCTCAATCAAAATATAACGATACTTTAGCCAGCCCCAGACGAGCACTATCATACTAAATATAGCACCAATAAACGCTGCAAATGTTGATTGAACAACAACCCCACTCCAATTACCAGGATTCATTCGTAAAATAATAACGGCTGTGACTAGCATGTAAATCACACGGGCAATTTGTTCTACAACCTGCGACAACGCCGAAATACTCATGAGCTGATAACCTTGGAATATCCCACGAAGCATTGACATCAAGGGGAAAATAGCAACAGCTGGTGCTAATGAATGTAACACTGGTATAAAATTAGCATTCCCCATAGCCAATATTGGTGTCAAGAAATAAATTGCAGCACCAAATACAATTCCCAATATGACACCTAGTATCATCGACTGACGTATCAGTTGACGCGACTGATAAACATCGTGACGTGCGTTGAATTCTGCCACTAATTTTGAAATTGCAGCAGGCACACCAAATGTTGCAATGGCCAAAAATATCGCATATATTGTGTATCCTTGTGCAAATAGGCCATTAGCACGGTTGGAATTAGAACCAAGCAGCGCCATCCAAGGCACAATATAAATTGCACCCAATACACGAGATACAATATTCCCAGCAGACAACCACGCTGAGCCCTTGACTAAAGTTGCTTGATTATCAGCTTTTGAATTTTGCTTTACAGTCGTCGCCGCCACCTCTTCAGCAAATGGATCTGAGGTTTGCGCGTAATCAAGCGTCGGCTTCTTTTTAATAATTCGCTGACGAGAGTGATCATTTTTTGCTTTAATCATTGTAATTTCTTCACGCGTGGGCTGCCTTACTCGTGCTGATTGATTACCATTATTTGATTTTAGTGGTTGCTTTTTTTGAACGCGTTTTTGTGCTCGCGCTAATATTTCATCTGCGCTTAGTATTTGCCCATCAACATTGACTTTATCAACGTGCTGACCTTTCATTTTCAGATCATCTGGACGTTGTTCATCCGTCATTTGTGTACTCCTCTTAAATTATGTACGCTGGCCAACAACACCAGCTTATATGCCTTTAACTCTTCATCATGATTAATCTACCCAACGACAATATTGACAAATTTACCAGGTATCGCAATAACCTTACGAATTGTTTTCCCTGACATAAAGTTTTGAACATTATCATCTAATTTTGCAGCAGCTATCATACTATCTTGATCAATGTCACGTGCTACTGTTGCCTTACCGCGCACTTTTCCATTAACTTGAAATATGATTTCGACAGTGTCATCCACCAGTTGTTTCTGATCATATACTGGCCAAGTTACATACGATAGTGATGCTTTATTACCCAATAGTACCCATAATTCCTCCGCCAAATGTGGTGCAAAAGGTGCTAATAGCTGGACAAAGCCTTTCATGTAAACTATTGGCAACGCATCAGCTTTATAGGCATCATTAATAAATACCATCATTTGAGAAATGGCCGTATTGAAATGCATGTTTTCCAAATCATCGGTCACTTTTTTGACCGTTTGATGATAAATTTTATCTAAATCTCCAGGATTATAGGTCGTTACATGATCACGGACTTGTCCTTCATCATCAATGAGCAGACGCCAAACACGGTCTAGCCAACGTCTTGACCCAGTAATACCTTCTTCTGACCACGGCTTGCTTTGTGTTAAAGGTCCCATGAACATTTCGTAAACACGCAGTGTGTCTGCACCAAACGCCGCAACAATATCATCAGGATTAACCACATTGCCTTTTGATTTTGACATTTTTTCGTGATTTGATCCCAAAATCATCCCTTGGTTGACCAATTTTTGAAAGGGTTCTTTGGTTGGTACAACGCCCAAATCATATAAGAATTTGTGCCAAAAACGTGCGTACAATAAGTGTAACACAGCGTGTTCTGCGCCGCCAACGTACAGGTCGACATTCATCCAGTATTTCAACTTATCTAAATCTGCTATTTTTTCTGTATTATGTGGATCAATATAACGCAAGAAATACCAAGAGGAGCCGGCCCATTGTGGCATCGTATTTGTTTCACGACGTCCTTTCACACCATCTGCACGTGTGACTTCAAGCCAGTCAGTTAAATTAGCTAATGGCGACTCGCCACTACCAGATGGTCTCAATTCTGTTGCATGTGGTAATAACAGTGGTAACTCATCTTCAGGAACCAAAGTTGTTGTGCCATCTTCCCAATGTACCACCGGAATAGGTTCACCCCAATAACGTTGCCGAGAAAATATCCAATCTCGTAATCGGAAATTAGTTTGGGCATGTCCAGAATGATGCGTTTCAAGCCACGTAATGGTTTTATTAATAGCCGTTGATTTATCTAACCCATCCAAAAAATCAGAATTGATATGCAGCCCATCACCTGTATACGGCTTTTTTGTCACATCGCCACCTGCAATGACTGGTTTAATCTCTAGGTCAAATTTTTGAGCAAATTCAAAGTCTCGGTCATCATGTGCAGGGACGGCCATAATTGCTCCTGTACCATATGAGGCCAAAACATAATCAGCAATCCATATAGGCAGCTTTTCGCCATTAACAGGATTTACACCATAGGCACCAGTAAAGACACCCGTTTTATTTTTATTTAAATCAGTACGTTCTAGGTCTGATTTAGCAGAAATAATGGCACGATAATCACTAATGACTTGTTTTTGTTGCGCTGTGACAATTTCATCAACTAATGTGTGTTCAGGAGCCAAAACCATATAAGATGCACCAAACAACGTATCAGGACGTGTTGTATAGACTTCAATTTGCTTATCTGAACCTGCAACATTAAAGAACACCGCTGCACCCTTTGAACGGCCAATCCAGTGACGTTGCTGTTCTTTAATTGCTTCTGGCCAATCTAAATCATCCAAATCATCAACTAAACGATCAGCATAAGCCGTAATCTTAAGAACCCATTGGCGCAGTGCCTTACGTTCAACCTTGTTGCCAGAACGTTCTGATTTACCATCAATGACTTCTTCATTTGCCAAAACAACACGATCAATAGGATCCCAATTGACCATCATATTTGATTCGTAGGCCAAGTCTTTTTCATATAATTTTTCAAAAATCCATTGCGTCCACTTATAATATTCTGGATCAGTCGTATTTATTTCACGATTCCAATCATATGATAAACCAAGTGATTTAATTTGTTCACGAAAATGATCTACGTTTTGACTTGTGAAATCAGCTGGGTTATGACCAGTTTTCATTGCATATTGCTCAGCTGGCAAACCAAATGCATCCCATCCCATAGGATGCAAAACGTTAAAACCATTCGCACGTTTAAAACGACTCATTATATCAGTTGCAGTGTATCCTTCAGGGTGTCCAACATGTAGTCCCTGCCCTGATGGGTATGGAAACATATCCATGGCGTAATATTTTGGCTTGCTTGTATCATCAGTTGTTGCAAAAGTTTGATTCGCATCCCAATATTTTTGCCATTTTTGTTCAATTCGTTGATGTTCGTATGGCATATCATTTTTAATGCAGTCAATGTCTAGTATAACTACTACAACATCGTTGCATTTCCTCCTATTTTATTTTTGACTTAACAATTAAAAAATCCCCCCTGTGTCACACTAAAAAGTGCAACACAGGGCGAATTATCGCGGTACCACCTATGTTCACGTATCACTACGTCTCAAATATCTTAACGCGACAACACGTTGAAAACTACTATTATTTCACTTTCAAAAAATCTGACTGAGTTCTACCTGTTGATTGATAAACTTTCAATGCCGTTTATTTTCTGATGCCTCGCGAAAGTATACTATTGTCAAATATAATGCTCTAATTATATCACGTTTCCTTGAAATCGGGTATACTATATATTATGATTATTAAACCTAAACTTCAATTTTTTTCTGCCATAATAGCCTTTAGCCTATTTATTGGCCTATTAATAGGCGTCGTGTCTCAGGCTCAGTGGCTGAACAATTTAAATTTGGCGGGACAACAACTGATTCAGCATCGTTCTATTTTTGCAGATGCCTTTTTTACAACTATCACGCACCTTGGCAGTGTGATAGTGACATCAACATTAACATTGCTACTATCACTAGTTTTTATTGTCCGGCGACAGTTTCGTTTATTGCGCTTTTTACTTGTCAACGTCGTGCTCTTTGCTGGCGTTATAACACAACTTGTCAAATACCTTGTTCGCAATCCCCGGCCAATGCCACAGTTGATTTCTGAAAACGGCTACAGTTTTCCATCCGGTCATACAATGATAGCCATTCTGTTATATGGCACCTTGATTATTATCATACAGGCTCATTTACAAAAACAGTTGTTAAAACAGCTCGCAACTTCTATATGTTTCGCTTTGATTATTATTATTCCAATAAGTCGCATTTACGTTAATGTCCACTACCCTAGTGATATTCTAGCTGGATTAACACTAGGTTATAGTCTACTTATTATGTCACAAAATATATTTCACATTGGCGGTCAACACGCATGATTCCAACAACACAAACACTAGTTCACCAATTAATCGAACAGACAGTCCACGTTGGCGACACTGTCATCGATGCGACCACAGCCAATGGTATCAACACGCGATTTTTGGCAACACGCGTTGGCACAACAGGTCATGTACTCAGTTACACAGCCACTAAAGACAATGCCAATGCAACTGCAGCATCACTATTCATGAGCGGTCTTTCAGATCGTGTAACCTTACTCGGAAAAACCATTGATTCTCATTTTGTCACAGAACTAGGCGCTCAAAGGCAAGCCAGTATGGCTATATTTGACTACTCAAGTGACGCACAAAATAACAACGATATTTCGGAAAATTATCTTGAACAAGTTGACCGCATTTTGCCCCGCTTAACCCATGGTGGGCTGCTAATTATCAAATTTAATAGCATGCCAATTGGTTTGGAAGATTACATGCACAATTTAATACGTGCAGATTTTAAGCAAGCAACTTATATAACAGATACCATTCAGGCTCATTTCATTACACGCATATAAAGGATAAGAACATGAATAAAGAAAAACACTACATTATACTCGCAGCTATGGGCACGATATTACTTGCCTTAACTATTGGTATTTTAATCATGACGACACCACATCAAACCGCCGATAGCTCGGATGCAACAACATCGACTAACACTGATGCATCATCGTCATCACAAACTAAAAAAGATCCTAACTTAGATAAAGTTACTTTGCCGCAATTAGACAATAAAGTTGCCACGAATGAAAGTGAAATAAACATGACAACCACAGCTGGTGACATAACTTTAAAGTTATTTAATCACTACGCACCCTTGGCAGTAGAAAACTTTCTAACACATGCTAAAAATGGCTATTACAATCATACATCGTTTCATCGTGTCATCGCAGGCTTTATGATTCAGGGTGGCGATCCGAAGGGCGATGGCACAGGTGGTACCTCCATTTGGCATGGTCGAAACAAACGTATTGATAGTGGCAATGGTTTTAAAAATGAAATCAGCCCATCTCTATACAACATTCGTGGGGCTTTGACTATGGCAAACGCAGGTCCTGATACAAACGGCTCGCAGTTTTTCATTAACCAAAACTCAAAAAATGCAACTCAGGACTTTGATAAAAATAAATATCCCTCTAAAATAGTTGACGCTTATAAAAAAGGTGGTAATCCATCACTTGATGGCAGTTACACCGTATTCGGTCAAGTTATTACAGGTATGGACATTGTAGATAAAATTGCTTCAGCTCAAGTTAAATCAGGTGGTGAAGGTTCTACCCCCGTTAAGCCAATTAGAATCACACGTATCACAATTTTAAAACAGGCCAACTAATTATTCTTATTCAAAAAGCCAGGAAATTTTACATAAAATTTCCTGGCTTTTTGTTGTAAAATGATGTCGTTATACATTTCACAAAATAAGTATTTATTTTTTTTTTGCCGTACGCATAATAAGAACATCAGTCGTCGCCGTGTGTGTGACAAATGACGGTATCGTACCAGCCATCGCACGTTGCAAACGACTCAATCCCGTTTCCCCAACCACAATTAAATCATTTTTGTGATCCCTTGGAAAATCACGTGCAATTACCTGCTTAGGTGTCCCAAATCGCACGTGAACATCTGTGTTCGCGTGCCCAATCAGCTTAGCATAATCATACGCCTTGTTAATTGCTACTTCGGCATCTTGTTCCATCTGATAAACAATATCGGCGTTCATGATAACAGTGCCAAAGTATCCGCCACTTGTATCTACCACAATCAAAATATCTATATGTGCCTCAGGCGCAAACTCATGTACTTTTTTGATGAGCAGGTTTGACACTTCTGATCCATCAACTGCTACTAAAATGTTATTGTATGCCATCATTAATTATTATGCTACGCATCATTGCGCGACATGCTCCTTCACATTTATTCTTACAAGTTCATTATACCGCTTCTAACTTTATAATGTAAGCGCTTTTACATTTACAGTCATTTATTTCTGTAAATGACTTCGTAACAACCGCTCAACACCCGTAGCAGTGCCAATAATTATTTCATCCACCACATCTAAAAATAAACCATGCTCTACGATACCAATTTGTCCATCTAAATAACGTTCCAACTCATAGGGTTGATCAATCGATTTCAAAGATAAATCAATAATATAATGCCCCATATCTGTCACCACAAGTTCGTCATTACTTTTCCGCCACGTCGGATGTAATTGATGCTTAGTTAATTCGGCCATTAATTTACCACTACCAAAAGGTACAACTTCCACCGGTAATGGCACCATACCTAATTTGACATGCACTTTTTGACTATCAACGATCCAAACGATTCGTTTCGAATTTTTTGCAACAATTTTTTCCATTAAAAACGCAGCGCCACCACCCTTAATACCATTCATATGCGCATCAATTTCATCTGCCCCATCAATAGTCAAATCGATCATTGGTGCATCATCAATATCGATTATTTTAATGCCAAGGTCTTGCGCGCTTTTGGCGGTTTTAAATGAAGTCGTCACACCTACAATCTGTAAATTTTCTCGTTGCACACGTTTCGCAAGTGCCTTCAGAAAATAATCAACAGTTGATCCGGTTCCTAATCCAACTGTCATACCATTTTTAATGAGCATCGCTGCAGCATTAGCCGCATGTTGTTTTTCTAAATTAATATTCGTCATACTCTTATAATATCTTTTGTAAAAATTCTTTAGCACGTGTTGTTTTAGGTGTTTCGAAAAACACTTCAGGTGCTGCAATTTCTTGAATCCCACCATCTGCCATAAACCAAATAGTGTCAGCAACTTCTCGTGCAAACCCCATTTCATGTGTCACCACTAACATTGTCATACCATTCTCTGCTAATTGTTTCATAACGTTTAGTACCTCACCAACCATTTCTGGATCGAGTGCACTAGTTGGTTCATCGAATAGTAATACATCAGGCGACATTGCCAAAGCTCTTGCAATCGCGACACGTTGTTGTTGTCCACCAGACAAACTGGCCGGATAAACAGTTTGTTTTTCAGCTAAGCCAACCTGCATTAACAACTTTTTTGCCAACTGTGTCGCTTCTTCATCGGATAAGTGTTTAACCTTCATCGGTGCCAACTTAATGTTTTCAATAACAGTTAGGTTAGGAAACAAATTGAAACTTTGAAATACCATACCGATTTTTTCGCGTAAGATATCCAACTCTTTTTCAGCCAAATTAGTTAACTCGTTGCCTTCAAATACTACTTGGCCACTCGTTGGTGCTTCCAGTAAATTAATTGCTCGTAAAAAAGTAGATTTACCAGCACCAGATGGTCCCAAAATTGCAATTACTTCGCCTTGCTTGACCTGAGTATTGACATTATCAAAAACGATTTTGTCACCATATTGCTTTTTTAAATTAGTTACTGTTAATAATTCAGTCATCTTGTCACTCCCTTTTTATACCTATCTATAAGTATACATGATAATATATGATATGCACATATTATGCAAATAATTATGAATATTTGCATATTTTCGCATATAAAATACGTTATACTAACTAAAATGGAGGTATGTAATGGCAAAAATTATTAATCAGGAAGAACAACTAGCGAATTCATTCGATGATATGATTTCGTTACCACTCGAGGACACTGCTGAGGAAGCACGCGCAGCTGCACTAGGCCGTGAGTCAAAGGTCAATGCAGACAAGAAATAAAATTAACGCATGATTTCTTATGTCATGCGTTTTTTAATTTTAAAAATTAAAGCAAAAAAAAAACGCCGAAGCGTATTTTTTAAAATCATAAAAATATTAATTAATCTTCAATTTCTGTTACTGTACCGGCACCAACAGTATGGCCACCTTCACGAACAGTAAACTTCAAACCTTGTTCGATAGCGACTGGTGAGATCAATTCGATTTCGAATGTCACTTGATCACCAGGCATAACCATTTCTACACCTGCTGGTAATTCAACAACACCAGTAACATCAGTTGTATGGAAAAAGAATTGTGGACGGTAGTTTGTAAAGAATGGTGTATGACGTCCGCCTTCTTCCTTAGAAAGAACATAGACTTCAGCCTTAAACTTCTTGTGTGTCTTAATTGAACCTGGTTGTGCCAAAACTTGACCACGTTCGATGTCAGTACGATCAACACCACGAAGCAATGCACCAATGTTATCACCAGCTTGAGCTTCTTCCAAAGTCTTACGGAACATTTCAATACCTGTAACAGTAGTCTTTTGAACTTGTTCTTTCAAACCAACAATTTCAATTTCAGTTCCAGTAGTCAATACACCACGGTCAACACGACCAGAAGCAACTGTACCACGACCAGTAATCGTAAAGACATCTTCAATAGGCATCAAGAATGGCTTATCAATTTCACGCTTTGGTTCTGGAATATATGAATCAACTGTATCCATTAATTCTTCGATAACCTTAACTTGTTCAGGGTCACCTTCAAGAGCTTTCAAAGCTGATCCCTTAAGTACAGGAATATCATCGCCTGGGAAGTCATATTCTGACAACAATTCACGAACTTCCATTTCAACCAATTCGATCAATTCTTCATCGTCGACCAAATCTGTTTTGTTCAAGAATACAACCAAGTAATCAACACCAACTTGACGTGCCAACAAAATATGTTCACGTGTTTGTGGCATAGGACCATCAGTTGCCGCAACAACTAAGATAGCACCATCCATTTGTGCTGCACCAGTAATCATGTTTTTAACATAATCGGCGTGACCAGGGGCGTCGATATGAGCATAATGACGTGCTTCTGTTTCATATTCGATATGCGAAGTGTTGATCGTGATTCCACGTTCTTTTTCTTCAGGGGCATTATCGATTTCAGCAAAATCAGTCGCCACGATACCTTGCTTTTCAGCCAATACCTTTGAGATTGCGGCTGTTAAAGTCGTCTTTCCGTGATCGACGTGTCCAATAGTACCGATGTTAACGTGGGGCTTAGTGCGAACGTAAGTTTCCTTAGCCAATGTAGTTTCCTCCAAAAATTCATTTACCAGTAATCTGGAAAATGTTTATAAATATATTTTACAACGCAAGCCATCAAAAGACAACAGTTAATTGCGTTTTTCCGGCTATTGAAGCCAAAAATTATTATACCGAGTTATTAAGAAAATGTAAACAGTTTTTAAAAATTAATTTTCAAAAAAGTTTTGAGTCAGTATCCTAACTTTTTCATGCCATTTCTTTTGCGTAACTGTTTCAGTCGTGTTTTGGTGTTCATAATACCGATCTATGCTTGCCTCTACCCAACCTTCTGGATCTAGCACAACCTCCTCTACACGTGGGTAAAGCAGCGTTAATTCAAAACGCACTTGCTGAGCAAGCATATCCATAGCAATGGGATCATCATTTCCTAATTTTTCATCAAGAAAGTCAGCAATATCTTCAAAAATTTTAGAATTTGTAAGTAATGGCAATTCGCTTAATTTAATTGTGTATAATTCATCATCTAGCCACCGATACTCTATATTTTCAGATACACGTAATTTTTGTAAATCTTCAAGTAACGTTGCGCGAATGATTGGCGTGGCATAAGGATCTACCAACAAATACTTTGCACCAATTATAAATTGTGATACCGGTAAATGTCTTGCAGATTCATAACGATCACGCTGTTCAATGATACTATAATCACTGAGATGATAAAATTGTCGCGAAATTGTTTGAAATGTCGTTGCCATTGTTTCAACGGCTTTCACCTCAGCATCACGTATTTCTTGAGATACCTTTTGTTGTATATCTAAATCATCCCATAACATTGCCAATTGTTGCGCATAAACAAAACTTTGATTTTGAATGGCCAGCGCGACAATCATACGAAAGTTGCTTTCTTCTTCAAGATAGTTTAACAAAAAATCATCTGCATATGATGATGCCAATTGGTACTGTTCATCCATAAATAAGGCGGTTACTAAGCGATAGTTGACTTCGAACGTAGACAAAGAGTCATATACTTCTGTCAAAGTTTCTGCTGCATCATGCCAATTTTCTTGTTTCATTTCAGTATGGGCACGATCAATCATACTTTTTAATTTTGGTGAGAGCTGGTTTTCTTGGGTCATAAAATAAGTATGCCTTTGCATGTTATGATCAAAGACGCATTTCCTTTCTAGATTCTCATGAATAATCTGGATTTTTAGTGTCTTCTAGTAACGACTAATTGACAGAATTTACTGTGGTCTTATTATTTTGATTTTTAGGCTGCTTAACAGGGCTGTTTTGTTTATTTTCTATTTTGGCCACTTGTTGATTGCGTTGTTGCCCTGGCTTATGAGCTGCCGGACGGCGATTCTGGTTAACTTCCATTACAACTGGCATAACCATTGGACGACGGCGAGTTTGTTCAAATAGATAGCGTGACAGTACTTCTCGCACGCCATTTTTCAGCTCACTCCAATCAAAACTCTTAGTGGTGCTGAGGTAATTTTCAATTTGCTTAACAGTTAATTCAGAGGCTTCTTTCATCAAATCACGATTTGCCTTAACGTAAACAAATCCTCGTGATGTGAGCTTAGGTTTAGAAACAACTTGTCTTTTTTTACGGTCAATCGTCACAACAGAAACAAAAATGCCATCTTCTGATAAAATACGACGATCACGTAAAACAACATTGCCAATATCGCCAATTCCTGCCCCATCAATTAATGTTTCACCAATTGAAAAGGAATCTTGCAATTCAAAACGATCGCCTAACCATTTAAATTGATCCCCTTTCATTGCCATCATAATATGATCTTCAGCAATATTAACTTCTTGGGCTGCAGCTTTAGCAGTTGTCATTACCCGATATTCGCCCTGAACAGGCATAAAGTATTTAGGTTTTAACACATTAAGCATAATTTGTAAGTCATTACGTGAGGCATGGCCACTTGAACGCAAATCACTACTGATTTGTTTAACATCTGCGCCTTGCTTAAACAACATGTCTCGTGTCTTTGCTACAACACTTTCCATAGCTGTTGAGGGTGTCGTTGTAATAAACACCAAATCATCTTCACCAATACGGACATAAGGGTCCTCACCATTAGCCATACGATTTAAATGTTTGATTGGTTCGCCCATACGACCTGTTTCCAGAATAACAGCCTCTGCCGCTGGCAAATTTTTAGCATTTTTAAGATTGACAAACAATTTGTTTTCCGGTATCGGTAAATTCAATTTACGCAAACGAATTGCAGTTCGAACAACGTTTTCAATATCATTGCCCGATAAAACTAATTGTCGTTTGGTTGCCACAGTGGCATTAATTACCTGTTGAATACGTTGCACATTTGATGCAACTGCAGCTACTATGATACGTTTTTGCTTATTTTCTCGGAATGTTTCAAGTATATAGTCATTAATTTTAGATTCATTGACAGAATCTGACTCGCTACCCGTGCCGGCTGCATCCGCTAATAATGCTAACACCTTCCCTTTTCCAACTTCAACTAAACGCGCAATATCTGTACTATAATAAGATTCTGCTGTCTGATCAAATTTAAAATCACCAGTATAAACAATTTGGCCATATGGCGTTGCCAGAACAATACCCAATGATTCTGGTATAGAATGTGTTGTATTAAAAAACGAAACTGTTACGTGTCCAAAATCAATTTCTGTTTTATCATTAACAACATGATAATCGTCATAATCTTTTAATGCATCTTGCTCTTTGATAGCCAGTTTTGCCAATTCAATTGTCATCTCAGAACCAAATATAGGTGCTTGTACTTGTTGTAAGAAGTATGGTAGTGCCCCAATTGCATCTGCATGGCCGTGTGTCAAAAATACACCGGCAATCTTATCATTATTTTTAATAAAATATTCGAAATCAGGTACGACCACATCAACCCCAAGTTGATCGGTTTCTGGATACTTTAAGCCAGCATCAAAAATAAAAATTTCATCATCTACTGTGATTGCATACATGTTTTTACCATTTTCGCGTACACCGCCAAATGGAATAATACTTAAATCTGTCATAATTCTTTCCTCTATAAATAGACTTACTTTATAAGTCATTATTTTTCGTAAATATAACAAGTGGACACTGCTGGTTTCTAAAACGCTGAGGTTATCCTATTTTTTGTCTCGATACGTAATTATATCTATTTTAACATACTTTTTAGTTTTTCTGGTATCATATTGTTAGGAAAGGAATATGTGGATACCGTTTATCTACATTTAATTTATCATGCAACGTAAACCGTTTAAAAAATCGCACAAATTACGCAACATGCTTATGGTACTTTTGGCTTTTGTTATTGTGCTGATTATTATTTTTAGTTTTTTTGGTCGCAGTGATCAAAAAACTGCTAAAAATAATGTTTCTGAATCAACCACAATTAAAAAAACTAAGAGTCACAAAAAGTCAACATCAACCGTTGCTGAAACTAGTCCATCTGAATTACCGGCAAGTGAATCAACTTCTGTTGCTCAAGTACCTGTAACAGCTAGTTCTGCGGCGTCTTCAGCTATTAGTGTTGTCACCAATGATGCAACGCAAACACCCATTAGCGACAACACGACTGCTGAAAGTAGCGTTGCTAATTCAGAAGACGCAAACATAGGACAAGCTTCTTCAAGCACTACCAAATCAACCCCTGCCTCATTTGGCAATTGGTCTGTAGCAACCTATGACTCAGTTGCGATTGGTTCTGCCACGTATGATCAAGTACGTGCGGCTTATGGCCCCCCAACTTATCTCACAGCAAGTGATCAAGCTTACGCCACTTGGCAAAGCACAAGCGGTGCCAAAGTGTCAATTATCTTCACACCAACAGGAAATAAAGACAATCTCAGTCTTGTTGCAAGCAGTAAATCGCAATCTGGCCTACAATAATAAGAAAACCGGTGATTGAACGTCAATTACCGGTTTTCTTATTATATCAATACTAAAAGTTCCGAAAATCTGTTTAAGATTTTCGGAACTTTTAGTATTGATAATATTAACGATCAACCTTAACAGTTGTTTCCAACGTTGCGGCTACACGTTCTTGTACCAAAACGTTATCAGCTGCTAACGCAGTTTTTGCTTGATCTGCTAATTTTGAAAATGTATCAAAATCAGTCACAGCAATATCAGCTAACATTTTACGGTTCAATTCAACACCCGCAAGTGTCAAACCATGCATCAACTTAGAGTATGACAAACCATTCATACGGGCTGCTGCGTTAATACGAGCAATCCATAACTTACGGAAGTTACGCTTTGTGTTTTTGCGATCACGGTATGCATACAAATATGATTTCCATACTTGTTGCTTAGCAACTTTGAAATTAATACGACGTTGGCCACGGTAACCCTTGGCTAACTTAACCATCTTCTTACGACGTGCGCGTGAAACTGTACCACCCTTAACTCGCATGGGTAATTCCTCCTAGAATTCTAAAAAATAAATTACTGGATTTGACATCCAAAATATAGATAGATGAACTATCGCAACGCGAATTAGATGTTTGACAGCATCTTTGCGTATGTTTTAACAGTTGTTGAATCCATCATGCGTGTACCACGCAATTGACGACGTTGCTTCTTTGTCTTACCGTGGAAACGGTGTGAAGTATAGGCTGAAGCTGACTTCAAACCACCGTTGGCTGTCTTCTTAAAGCGCTTTGCTGATGCGCGGTGTGTCTTCATCTTTGGCATGTGACTCATTCTCCTACTGTGTGATTTTTTTGTTTAAACTTGCAATTAAGCAACTAAACCTTTAATTACTTGGCATCTCTAGGTGCTAAGACCAAAAACATCTGGCGACCGTCCATCTTGGCACGTTGCTCAACCTTGGCAATGTCGTTAAGCTCTGTGGCCATACGGTCTAATACTTGACGTCCAATGTCTTGGTGTGTAATCATGCGACCACGAAAACGCAAATTCAACTTTACCTTGTTCCCTTGTCCAAGGAACTTGATAGCAGCTTTTTTACGTGTTTCGAAATCACCCGAATCAATCACCGGTGACATACGAACTTCTTTAACTTGAACGATTTTTTGGTTTTTGCGTTGTTCTTTTTGTTTCTTTTGTGCTTCGAACTTGGCTTTTCCCCAATCCATGATTTTGGCCACTGGTGGTTCAGCGTTAGCTTGTACCAGTACCAAATCTTGGTTTGAATCGTTAGCAATTTGTTGTGCGTCTCGCGTAGACATTTCTGTTTGCTTACCCTCATGAATAAGCAGTACGCGAGATGCGCGAATATTATCGTTGATTAAATCAACTTGTCTTGGTTGACGTGCTATTGTCAGGCACCTCCAAATTTATTTTGTGAATCAAGAAGAAAAGTGGATAAAGAACTTAATCTTCACCCACTTCAACACTTGCAATCCATTCGGATAACTGTATCTGCCAAGCAATTTTATCACTTGGCGAGAAGCGGGTGCTTCTACTTGTTCAACATATATAATATTACCGCATTATTTTATAACTGTCAAGCTTGTGTATCACTTATTTTAATCAATCGCAAACCATAATGATAAATAACCAGTATTGCAAATTATGCCCCTGAAAACAATATCACAAAGGTTATCATATGATAACCTACCGAAGATAAAACGTTGTCAACTACAGTACTAAACTGCGTAAAAACATCCCATGAATTCAGTCGCATATATCGGCCAAGATAAATACCAAATGCAGATACCACTGATACAACTGCTGTCACACTAAAGTAAACCACATGCACATGTTGTTTAAAAATTGCATGCGTAACGATTTCTAAACTCAAAATTCCAAGGCCAACACCGATAAAAATACCCGTTGCTAATACCGCATAATTAAAGTATTGTGTCGCTTGATTCAAGTTTGTACCAATAGCATATAGATGGATAAAGTCTGTCATCATATACATCGTATTTGGGAAAAATAACAACCATAATACAAGAAAAACAGACTTAATCATTTTAAAATGTGTCGTTGCCACAATCACTGCAAAATCAAAAGGCAGTAACGATAGAAAAACATTCCAGTTTAAAAATGTAAAATGTGTGGGTGTTACATAAACAAACACAAAAAATAAAAAAACCATGACATGGACAATTGTTATATTTAAAACTTTATCACGCATATATTATTCCCCTTTGGCAATATTTATAGTGTATCATATCAAATAAAAACTGTTCAATCTTTTAAATTGAACAGTCACTGGTGTTACCGTATTGCTGTTTTTGGTTGTCGCCATGAAATCACGCCAAACACGACTAACCAAATCGTGGAACCAATAGCCGGTATACGCGACTCTGGATTGAAAAATAACGTAATAAATACAAAGCTAAAGAATATTATCGCAAGTGGTACTAGTGTTTTAGGTGCAATAACCAAAAAGCCATCTTGCATATAATCATTGGATTTACGGTAATTCATATAGGCTATTAACGTTAAGACATAAATCATCAAAAATAAGTCCGTTGAGGCACTTGTCACAAAGCTGAATGCATTCGTAATAGCCGGTATAACAGAAATGACTGCCGAAAAGGCTATCATCAAAGATGTAAATAAGACTGCATTAATTGGTAATTGCGTTTTAGACATTTTCCTAAATGGTTGTAAAAAACGCGCTTTTGATTGAAATGCTAACGCATAAAAATTACGACTTGCACTAAATAATACTGAATTCAATGCCGAAGCAGCACTTGTTAAAACAACAAAGTTAACCACTGCTGCCGCCCATTTAATCCCCACTAATTGAAAAACCATAACAAAGGGACTTTGATCAGCAGGAATTTTTTGCCAAGGATAAATTGTCATAATAATAAACAATGCGCCTAAGTAGAAAAATAATATACGCCAAGGTATTTGATTAATGGCTTTCGGCAACACATCACGCGGATTATCTGTTTCTGCCGCTGTCATCCCTATAAATTCCATACCGACAAAGGCAAACATAACCATTTGAAAAGCATTAATAAAATTACCAAACCCATTTGGGAAAAAGGCAAAATGATTAAAAACATTGCTAAATGCTACATCACCCACAGGTGTTTTAAAGCCCGTTAATGCCATCATGATACCTGTAACAATCAAAGCTAAGATAGCAATGATTTTAATCATTGAAAACCAAAATTCTGTTTCACCATATAATGCCACAGCAACTAAATTAACACATGTCAGTATAATCAACATAGTGATTTGAATCAGCCAGCCAGGTAACCCTGGCAACCAATATTGCACATATTTTGCCACTGCTGTTAATTCTGCCATACCCATAAACACGACGGTCAGCCAATACGACCATCGAGCAAAAAAGCCTGCGCGATTGCCGATATACCTCGTAATAAACGTGATAAACGTATGTTGCTTTGGATCAGCGTATAACAATTCACCAATTGCGCGCATCATGACAAACATGAACAAACCAACAATCAGGTATACCAATAAAATAACCGGTCCAGCATAATGAATTGAATTACCAGCACCCATGAAGAGTCCTGTCCCAATCGTGCCGCCAATAGCAATTAATTGCACATGACGATTCTGTAAACCATGTTTTGGCGGTTTATTACCGTCTTCCGTTGTTTCTGCCATAAAAATATTTATCCCCCTGTTTCAAACACGTACATCAGTCCGTATGTACAAAACATCTAACAAATGATTAATTAGATGTTTCATTAAGTTAATTAGTTTACTTCTGCTGTGCGAGAATACCGTGCAACATCTGCTAAAATAGCCAATTGAAAATCATTAAATGACATCGTTTCTGTCTTTTCTTCACCATATTGACGTACCGTGACAGTCTGACCATCAACTTCTGAATCACCTAATACTAACGTATATGGCACCTTATTCTTTTGTGCTTCACGAATCAAGTAACCCATCTTCGCTTCTTTTGTTTCTACGTTAGCACGCAACCCAGCAGCTTGCAATTTCTTCTGAATACTAGCAGCATACTCACCATGTGCACCAAGGTTAACTGGAATGATTTGCACTTGTAATGGTGCCAACCAGGTTGGAAAAGCACCCTTGTACATTTCAATCAAGTACGCCGTGAAACGTTCCATTGTCCCGACAATGCCTCGATGTAACATGACTGGCCGATGATTATCTTGCCCATCTGCACCAATATATGTCAAATCAAAACGTTCAGGTAGCAAAAAGTCTAGCTGAATTGTTGACATCGTTTCTTCATTACCCAAAGCTGTTTTCGTCTGCACATCCAGTTTTGGACCATAGAAAGCAGCTTCACCCTCAGCTTCGTAATAGTCCAATTCAAGATCATCCATTGCACGTTTGAGCTGCGCTTGTGACTTTTCCCACATTTCATCATCATCAAAATACTTTTCGGTATTTTTAGGATCACGATATGATAATCGGAAACGATAATCAGTAATATCAAAATCACGATAAACGGACATCATCATTGTTAGAATTGACTTAAATTCTTCTTCCAACTTCTCTGGTTCAACGAATGTATGGCCATCATTCAACGTCATTTCACGGACACGTGACAAGCCAGTTAAGGCGCCCGACTTTTCATAACGATGCATCATGCCAAGTTCAGCAATACGAATTGGTAATTCACGATACGACCGTGGCTTGTGCTTAAAGACCATGATATGTGACGGACAGTTCATAGGACGTAACTCTAAGAATTCGCCATCTCCCATATCCATTGGTGGGAACATATCTTCACGATAGTGATCCCAATGACCTGATGTTTTATATAAATTCAAATTAGATAATACAGGCGTGTAGACATGTTGATAGCCATTTTCTAATTCTTTGTCTATAATATAACGTTCAACTTGACGACGGATGGTTGCCCCATTTGGCAACCATACTGGCAAACCTGAACCAACTTCTTGGCTCGTGAAGAACAAATCTAAATCACGACCAATTGTACGATGATCACGTTCTTTCGCTTCATCACGCCGCTTAATTTCTGCATCAACCTCAGCTTGCTTCCATTCAGCAATACCATAAATACGTTGCATCATTGGATTTGATGATTTACCACGCCAATAAGCACCAGCAACGGATGTCAACTTGAAATGTTTAATCCAACCAGTTGATGGCACTAAACCACCTTTATCTAACTCAATATGGTCGCCTTGAATTGCTATTGTTATCTTTTCATCAACAGGTAAATCCGTGATTAATTCTATCTTATACGGATCATCTGCAAACATATCTAACGCTTCTTCACGTGTAATTTGGCGTGAAACGATTGGCAAATCTTCTTTGACAATCTTATGCATCATAGTTTCAATTTCAGAAAAATCTTCTACTGAAACTTGGTTCCCTGCGCCATTGTCTGTATCATAATAAAAACCATTATCAATGAATGGCCCTACGCCGAAATGCATATTTGCAAATTTCGGTATCCGCTTCAAGGCCTGTGCCAAAAGATGCGAAGCTGAGTGGCGCAATAATGATAACGCTTCAGAATCACTTGTCGTAATTAACTGAAAATCACCAGATTCTGGGATAATATCGTTTATGCCAACATATTGATCATTTAATTTAGCAGATACTGACTTTTTAGCTAAAGATTTTGAGATGCTTTCAGCGACCTCGATTGGTTTTGTTCCTTCGGGAAAGGCTTTTACTGCCCCATCTGGAAATGTAAGTTTAAGTTCTGACATATTGCTATTCCTTTCAAATTTTGTGCCATTTTTATAGGTTTGAGTTAACAAACGTTGCGTTGATAAAAACAAAAACGTCCCTTTAAGTCTATGCGACTTAAAGGGACGTTTCACCGTGGTACCACCCAAGTTTAACATGCTAACGCATGTTACTTAAATGACAATTAACGGTGTCACCCGGAGGTTTTTCATTACTTACTAAGCCCTCACTCAAAGGTAGTCTCTCATGCACAAATCACCCATTTTCACCAAACATGGGCTCTCTTTATCATTTGTTACACTTAAGTTGTCCTTATCAACGTTACTGAAAATAATTTTAACACTGTTTATGTTTTTACGCAACAGTTACTTTGGCATAGCCATTAATAATACTGTCTTTAGTGCTTCCTTGGCAAGAGCATCATGATCTAAAATACCACTGTCAAATGCCAATTTTAATGCATCATATTGTTCTTGTGTCAGTCCCATAATTTTTTCCTTTTGTAAATGTCATAATTTTATTATAGACTAGCAATTAGAAATTACAAGTCAGTTTTACAAAATAAAAAATATCATTAGAGACCCAAATAGTATTTTGAAAACAATGCTGCACCTATTGCGCCTACAAAAGGTGCAATACCGGGGATAAGCAAGCCATATTGAAAATCAGAGGTGGCACGATTTTTCCAAGGCAAAATTGTATAGGCTAACCGAGGGCCCATGTCTCGAGCCAAATTCATAGCAAACCCCGTCGTGCCACCCATGCCCATACCAACTGCCCATACCAAAAATCCAACTGATAATGGTACCATGCCAGGCACATTTTCAGCGCGCGCTGAGATTGCCATAATACTCGTTAAAAATACAAACGTCGCAAAGGCTTCAACAAAAAAGTTACGCGGTAAATTACGAATTGCCGGTGCTGTTGAAAAAATATTACGCACGATAACAGGATCGATATCTTTTTCTGATAACTTAAATTGATCAGCGTACATCACATAAACAATCAAGGCACCAGCAATACCGCCAAGTACTTCGACAATACTAACTATGAGAAAATATATTAAACTAATTTTTCCAAGCACAAGTTGTGCCATAGCCATAGCCGGATTGATAAAAACATCCCCAAATATAAATAAAACAATTGAAATACCAAACCCCCAGGTCGTAATAGCAAAAATATGCCCTGAACCGTGGTACTTCGTTCGGTTCAAAACTTCATCGGCGTGAACGCCAACACCAAAAATAATCATTAGAGCAGTGCCCATAAATTCGGCCAACAACTGGTGTACCATTTGTAATCTCCTAAGCGGTCGCAAATCTATCAAGAAGTCGCGGTTTTTACTTTTTATTTCTATTCTTTATAGTAAGGCCATAAACCTGTGGTGTAAAGATGTTTTTGCATTTTGTCAACAAACCGTCACATTCGTGCATTATTTCACGAAAATAATAGGTGCAATTCTCTGTAAAGTCTTTATAATTGTAACTATAAAACTGAATCGGAGGAAATGTGTCTAATATACCAAAACGTATACTAGCACAACTCACATTAATTATGAATGCACATGTCGTCTATGCAACAATCACTGGTAATAATGAAGATGTTGCTGATATTATTGTTTCAGCCTTTAACACTGCTGATATCACTGTTAAAAAAACGGAAATATCACAAACTGAAGTTGATGAACTAGAACACACAGACATTGCCGTTGTTGTACCTTATACGTACGATAATGGTTCTTTGCCGGACGAAGGACTTGATTTTTTTGATGACTTAGCCCAAGCTGATTTAAGTGGCGTCGTTTACGGCGTTGCCGGGTCAGGTGATACCTATTATATGAGTGATTTCGGGTTGGCGGTACCAAAATTTGAAGCACAATTTGCTAAAACAAAGGGCATAAAAGGCGCAACTGGCGTTAAAATAAATTTAAGACCTGATGATGCAGACGTTACCAAATTAAACGCATTTGTGACAGCATTGATTCAAAAATCGAAAAAAATTCAAATCAAATAAAAAAACATACCCAGTAAACAGCCTCTAAATGGTCCGTTTTACTGGGTATGTTTTTTAAATATGCCATTAATCTGCTGTTGTATAAACAGCCAAAACATCTTCGTTTTCTTCTAGTTCATCTACTAACTGTTCTAGTTTCTCACGATCTTCATCGGAAATAGTCATCGGATTTTGAGCAATCATTGTTACTTCAGCTTCATCAAAAATATAACCCGACTCCCCCAAAACACCTTCAATAGTTTGAAAATCATTTGGTGCCGTATAAATTTCAAAAACTGCCTCTAGCGTCTGCACGTCTTCTGCACCAGCGTCTAATGCTGCTTCCAAAACTGTATCTTCATCTAACGTTGGAAATGCTTCTCGATCAATTGCCAAATAACCCTGACGATCAAATTGGAATGCCACCGACCCCGATGTCCCCAGTGCACCACCATAATGCTTAAAAGAATTACGAATGCTCGAAACCGTACGATTAATGTTATCAGTTGATGTTTCAACCAACACTGCAACCCCAGCCGTACCGTAACCTTCATAAGTTACTTCTTCGAACTTTTGACCACCTGCACCAGAAGCCTTATCCAACGCACGTTGAATATTTTCTTTCGGCATGTTGGCCGACTTGGCTTTTTCGACAACTAAACGCAATGATGCATTCATATCTGTATCTGCACCGCCAGCTTTTGCTGCAACGTACAGATCATGTGCTAGCTTTTGAAAAATTTTACCACGCTTAGCATCTTGGGCGTTTTTACGTCCTTGTATGTTATGCCATTTACTATGTCCTGACATCCTAACATCTCCTTGAAATTATTATTATGCCTTTAATTCTATCAAAAAAACGCTTACCTTGCCAGTTTTTAAAACAGTCATGGTTACGTCTTTTTTAAGTTAATGATGCGATAGCTATTGCTATGCTTTAATACGTGTTACCACCTGATAATTCTAAGTACAGCATCGCTGAACTGGCAATCAAAGCAGCTAATATATCATCCAAATAAACATTAATGGTATCTGTTTTGTCATTAATAATACCAATCAAACCCGGCTTGAGATCATCTAGTAAGCCATAGTGCACTGTTGCTGCTGCTGAGAACTGTTGTGTAATTGCAATTGCTAATATTTCATCAACATTGTGACCGTTAGCGTCGCGCTGTAAACGTGCTTTAAGCGGTTGCGTATCAGGCATATTTTCTGCCTGTTCGTCTAAATACAGCGCTGTTAGTATAATGTCTGCCACTTCATCTTTATGTAACACACGTAAAATCGCTGTATTTAACAATGTTTCATCAATAGCATCATGATATTTTTCTATTAAAAAAGTACGTGCCCCTTCAACAATATCATCGATGTTGACACCGCGCTGAGATAATTTCGCAATCCCTGCTTCTTGTAATTCCTTCATTATATGATTATCCTCTTAATAGTTTTTATTAACGTAGCGACGAGTTAAAATAACATGCGGAATCTCGTCTAATGCCGTTTTAACATATTCTTGCTGCGCATCACTAAAGCCATTTATCGCGACTAACGTGTATGCATAAGCACCTACCGCACGATTACTTAATTGTTCAATATTAATGTTGTTATCGCCAAAAAATTTTGAAATTTGGCTAATTATATTAGGGACATTCTCATGAATAATACCAACACGATATTTTGTTGTAAACGGTTCATCAATATCAGGATAATTAACCGAATTGATAATATTTCCAGTTGTCAGATACGTATCTAACTGACGTGCTGCCATTAAGGCACTTGTATCTTCTGCTTCAACTGTTGAGCCACCGATATGTGGTGTGATGATGACTTTTGGATGATCAAATAAGGCTTCATCAGCAAAATCTGTAATATAGACGCGTAGGTCATCATTATCTAACGCCGTTTTAGCTGCCAAGTCATTAACAATCCCACTGCGCGACAAATTTAATAAAGCAGCCGTTGGTTTCATAAGTGCGAGACTATCAGCATCAATAAAAAACTTATTTTTTTCGGTTAACGGAATATGCACTGTGATATAATCAGCTTTTTGTAGAACCTCTTGCACATTTTTAGCGTGTACGATATGTCGATCAATTCGCCAAGCAGTGTTAGCATTTAGCCCAGGATCATAACCAATCACATCCATATCTAGAGCTAAAGCAGTATTAGCTACCTTTGACCCGACGTTTCCTAGACCAATAACCCCTAACGTTTTACCAGCTAACTCAGTGCCGCGGTAGCCGCCTTTACTCACCTCTGTACGTAAAGATACATCGCCACCGCGTGTTTCATTTGCAAAACCAATTGCACCAATAACCGGCCGTGCAGCTAAAATCAATGATGCTATAGTTAATTCTTTAACCGCGTTTGCATTACCACCAGGTGTGTTAAATACGACCACACCTCGTTTTGATAAGTCATCTACTGGAATGTTATTAAATCCTGCACCGGCTCTTACAACAGCACGTACACTATCCGCAATCTTTTCATTGTGTAAATTTTGAGATCTCAAAATTATGCCTTTTGGGCTATCGCTGGTATTAATATCATAATCATGTTGCTTTAAATAATCTAATCCTGTAGTACTAATGGCATTATATGTTTTGATAGTTGTCATGCTTGTTGTTCTACTTTCTGCAAAAATGCAATCAACGCATCTACTGCTGACATAGGCTGTGCGTTATATAACGATGCTCTAAAGCCACCAACCGAGCGATGTCCATTAAGATTAAACAGACCAGCTTCAGTTGCTTGCTTAGCAATAACCTTATCTTGTTCAAGATCGCCTGTTGTAAAAACAATATTTGTCAACGAGCGCGCACTTACTTCGACGGGCGCAGTATAAAATTCTGACTGGTCAAGATAAGCATACAGTCGTGCTGCCTTTTCCAAATTACGACGATACATTTCAGTAACGCCACCTTGTTGTATGACCCAATCAAGTACTAAATTTAAGGCGTATATCGCAAAAACAGGTGGTGTATTATACATTGACTGCTTATCAATATGATTTTGATAACGCATCATCGGTCCCACACCAGTTAAATCTTGCTCTGTTAACCATGACTTTTTAATGATCGCAACAGTGACACCCGCTGGACCAAGATTTTTTTGACCGCCAGCAAAAATCGCATCAAAATCTGATACATTATATGGCTCTGCCAAGATATTTGAACTCATATCAGCAACAAGACGTCCGGCTGTTTTAGGCAAGTTGTTTTGATGAAAAGTCGCGCCCTCAATCGTATTGTTGGTCACAATATGCAAATAATCAGCAGATGTCGCATCAAAATTATCCGGCAAAAGTGGCAGTTTTTGATAATGTTTATCTTTTGTACTATTTAGTATCGTCACTTTGTTGCCAAGCTGTTTGGCAGCTTCCGCAGCTTTTTCGGCAAAATTACCTGAATCTAGTAATGCAATGTTATGGTGTTTTGTTGCAAAATTTAATGGGATCATTTCAAACTGTGTCGACCCACCGCCTTGTAAAAAGACAACAGCATACTCATCGGAAATATGCATTAATTCGCGCAATTTCTTTTCAGCACCAGTGATAATCGTTTGAAATTGTTTGGAGCGATGAGATATTTCAATAATACTCATATGTGTGTGTGCGTTTGTTTCAAACGCCTGTGTAATTTGTGTGATGACTTCTTCCGGCATAACACCTGGCCCAGCAGAAAAATTATAAGTTTTCATCATGATTTTGTGCCTTTGCACACCCTCCATTTGGTGTTCAACAATGAAACGCTCTACTACATTAAACGCATTTTTTTACGAATACCCCTAATACCACAAGTAGACAGTTTGCTGTATAAGTTAACAAATAAGTCATAAAAAGCATAAAAAGGCTCAAAAACCTAACATTAGCTTCTTTATTCCTATTGTTTTATATAATACTATATTGGCATTGAAAGTCAATCTTTTATTTTACTCAAAAGTTTAGTATAATGAATCATGTAATGCCGCTGTGGCGGAACTGGCAGACGCGTACCGTTCAGGTCGATATGAGAGTGATCTCGTGCAGGTTCGATTCCTGTCAGCGGCATATTGGCTGTTTTATCAACACTGTTGGTAGGGCAGCTTTTTTGTTTGTAAACGTTGGTATTACTGGGTTTTAAGGTTATAACTGCATTCACTAACTGTCAACAGAATACAATGTTTTTCGAGTTAAAGGCTACAAAATGGCTACAAATTATTGCAATTAAAATCCATACCAATAAACCAGCACAGTTACTATTCCACCTCCTAAAATATATTTATGCTGAGTGATAACTTAAAAAAATCAGACTATAATTGTTAGTATAGTAAATTATTTGGAGATAACTTATGTCATCAGGAAAACGACAACATTTTATGCCAGCTGCTTTGATTGGACAGTTCACTTTTGAAAATATTCACTCCTCAACTCCTTTTAGAAATAAAAAAATATACGTTCGTCTTCGAAAACAGACAGATCCCTTCGAAAGAACGCCATCTGAAATTTTAAAGATGAAAAATTTTTATACGTTAACAAGCGAGTCGACTGGATTAAAAAAGAATGCTATTGATGCAATATGGGATAGCATTGAGCCGTACATTCCAACAATGATAAATAGATTAAGCAGATCATATGCTAAAGATCAATTACCAATGGATGTGTTTTTATATTTTGTTGAATTCTGTACACAGTTAATTGTCAGAAACCCAAAGTTCAATGAAAATTATAATGAACGAATAAATACTATTTTTGATTATGAATCATTAGAAAAAGAAGAATTGATTTCTGTTAAAGATAATACAAACATCTCACGTGTAATGGAAATGCAAAGATTACGCCCGCTATTAATGTATGCCGATTTAGCAATTTTTAAATCATCAGCACACAATGTTTTTATTAACAATGATAATGGATATATTATAGGCATGGATGAGGGCTTATTAGAACGCGTAACGCTTACTTTTCCTTTAACACCCGACTTAGTATTAACTTTTTATATAAATCGTAATCCAGCGGCTTATAATATTTCTTTATTACGTACTCCTAAAAAATTTAAACATCAGCGTCTTTTTTCAGATAGTGTTGACAGTTTTAATAAATCGATTTATTTTCATAGCAATAATCTAATATTTTCAAGTAAAAAAACATTATTACTAGACGACTTCCCTAAAAACCACGATTATCCAGGAACATATGGTTTTTGGTATTATTATGATCAACAAGAATTAAAAAAAATATCGGTTAAACACGAGTTAGACTATAATAAAATCGGAGGGAAAACTTTATTTTTTCGTAACATTAGTGATCCCTTATAAAAAAATAACCACACAAAAAAACGTCCAACTAGATAATCTAGTTGGACGTTTTTCATTACTGCCCACTTGGATTCGAACCAAGGACCTGCGCATTAACAGTGCGTCATTCTACCACTGAACTATGGAGCAATTAAAACAACTAATGTCTTACATATTAATGTGAAAATCATTAGTTGTTAATGTTTATTCAATTATTGTACATCTTGCGCCAATGCCCAGCTAATCACACCTTCAAGTAACACGGCTTGGTTACTGTTAGATTGATTGACTGCCTTCACGCTCTTAATTTTATATTGCTTGTTCTTTGCAAAATCTTTGATCACTTGGCCTGTTTGCCATTTGTAGGCGCTACCTTTAAGGGTGACAGTTTGTCCAACCTTGAAACCACCTGCTTTCTTTACTGGTTGTGCTGGACGTGTTAGTAGATCTTGCTCAAGTACATTCCAAATACGACCCGAGAAGTCCACTTCGTATGAGTAGTTAGACTTTGACTGTGAAGCTTGAGTTACTTTACGAATAGTACCCCATGACGTTTTAACCGCATTGTTAAATTGAGTTCCCCAACGTGTGGCGTAGGCATTTGTAGTTAAGACAATCTGATCATTCGCTTTAAACTTTGCTGCTGGAATAACAGGTGTGTCAAAGCCCTTAACAAGATCATTCTTCAACTGTTGATAAGATACGCCCCATTTAGCTAAGAACGCAATAGGGTCAACATGATCTGAACCGTGTCCAGTGCGTGAAGCAAAGTTATGCGTTTTGATGCCAAACGTGTCGTTATCATCTAAATCATAGTTTGCTCCTGCTTCATCAGCTAATTTACGAGCAAGCCAGATATAAGCACGATACGATTTGTTGAAGTCCGCTTGAGAAGTGACCCGCTCACCAAATTCAATCGCTGCATACGTTTCCCAATTCCAATCACCGCCCACGTCGTAGGCGCCACCGTTTGTTTCAGCCACTTGAATAATACGACCACCCTCACCAACTAAATGCGTGTAGTAGCCGTTTTGCCAGTTCCTAGATAGAAATGCTACTTCATTGTTCATAGTTGCTGATTCGTTAGCTGTTGAATGCATATGCACCTGACCAAATGGCCGTAAAGCTAAACCATTATCCATTGCTGGTCGTCCTGGCACAACGATGTTTTTTTCAATTGTATATCCCATAATTATTTCTCGCTTTCTTTATTAACAGATTCCGGCTCTTGGCCAATCTTTTGATATTTGACGTGGTACTCATCTTCAATCCACTTATCAACCCATTTCAAAGCCCACCGTTTTAAGAATGGCGGCACATCAATACCGGCTAATTTCATGTTGGCCATGATTGATTTCAACATGAAATTACCAATAATTATGGTAACCACAAATGAAATCACGTCAAAAATTAACGGCTGAAATATGAAGTCACGGCCTCCTAAATGGGTGGGCACAAACGAAAAAAATATCGTTAAAGACCAAATGACCACAGGCATCAACGCCAATGGTATTGAGGTAATCAGCCCACCCAACCCACCACCACTCGTGCGTGCAACACCGTTACGTTTACGCCAGAGCGAGCCTAAAAAGGTATCAAAAAAGACCAAAATAAAAAGGACTGCCGTTTCGGTAGCCCCATTTAGGTTAGCAAATAAATATTGTATAAGTTGGTCCATGTGTACTCCTATAGTTTTTCATTTTTTCTCCTACACGATATTCAAGAGAATAGTTGGAAATACTTTTCTAGTTAATAATAATTAAACTCCTAATTTTTTCCAATCAGTCCATGTATTGCCACGGTTCCAACCTCTTGACCATACGTTTCCTGTATTAGTGTCAATGAGCATTTGAGAACTATTAACACTACCGACCGCGACAACATTTAACGAGAAATAATTAGAGACAGGGCTATTTAAAACGGTGCCACCTTGAAATGAGTAAAAACCATTATTTTTTAAAGTATTCAAATCAGTATTAGTGCTAATGCCAATAACATTAGGAGCACTAGCTGTTGCTGCGTTCCCATCAATGTTTGCCCCCATTGTCATTTTAGCCATGCCATTGCCGTAAAAATTTAACTTACCTGAGGCACTTTCAATAATTCTTGATGTCCAATCATCTGTGGACTTACCAAAATGAAAATCAATAAATGGTGTTGCCTGTGATATTTCTACGCCACCCTCAAACTGTTGTGAATATTTCCAAATGTTTGAATTTGTATCAAAAGCAACTTTTTGCCAAGAACCCCAACCGTTAACTGGGTAATATGCTCTTTTATAAGTTTGAGACTGTGTATTATTAACATATTCATCTATATACTGAACTACTGAATAATCATTTAATCCTGTTGGATATATTCTTAAGCTAAAAGCATTAGTTGTAGGTGAATTTTTTAGTGCTTGAGCGACTGCGTTAGTTCCACAGATGAAAAAACCAGATTTTTTATAATTATTTAAATCTTCACCACTAGATAACATTTTTGTTGATAACATCGCAGCATTACCGTCTATATCAGTACCTAATGACATTTTAGTACCATCTTGTTTTTTAAAAGACAATGTACCAGTGTTATCTTCAATAATATTAGCACCATTAGGTGTTAATATTATTCCATTGTTTCTGAAAATCCATGCTTTACCTGTAGAACCACCGCTTTGATAACCAGCAAGTAATACGACATTTTCATCAGATGAAAATATACCGTATTCACTATCTCCTTTCATACCTAAATCAGAAATATTTTTAGGTATGTTGCCGGTTGCAAGTGCATCTAAGAAGCTAGGTGCGCTTTCTCCGCCGCCAATAATTAAGTTACCACCTGCTCCAATACCTACATTCATGCCAAATCCACTATTTAATATATCATCACGTGACCAAAATATTTTGTGACTTGAATTGTCTATGTTATCTGAACTTACTTTTAAATAAATACCGTCAGCAGAATTTCTATTAGTTTCGAAGCTTTTTGCACCTAAAATATTTTCAGTACCAGTATTGTGAACAACAGTTTTATCATCAGCTAATAAATTCCAATCATACCAAGTTACGCCAAATTTGTAACGTTTCCATATTTTGCTACCTTGAACATGCAAAATTTGATAAGTAACATTCCCGTCATAGGTATATACCTCAACAATACCGCCATTAGGCATTCCTACCGGTACGTTTTTAAATGAATTAGGTATTTTATAAATGCCACTTTCAACTAACAAGTTCATATCAGCAGATGAAAATTCTCTAGGCTGTATAATACCAGAAAACGATTTTGCTTTTATATTTCCATCCTGATCAACACTCATCAAATCAGTGAATGTATCAGTTGGCGATATCTTAACATTGTTACTTTTTTGCAATTTAAATTGATTGCTGCTTCCGATAACAAGGGATCCACTTTGTCCTTGCTTCTTTACAAGCCCAATATCACTATTATTGCCGACGCGAATCATTGTGTTATCATTTGGCAGATCTAAACTCCCCTTAATAGTTTGATCGCCATCGCTATGAACAATTTTATCGTCATTTGATGCTTTAACTGTAATGTCCGCTGAACCATCAAAAGAAACTCCATTGATTTTTCTACCCGTTATCAATTTTGTTGCTGTTCCGGCGTTTCCTGTTATACTGCCAACGATTGTCTGAGTGAAGGTTTTAACGCCGGTAATCGTTTCAGCGGTTGCCTTGGTCACATAATCAGCCAGCTTATTCCACAATTTCTGTTTGTCCGCGTTGCTTTCAACAATTTTGCCGTTTAACGATGTTTCTAAACTATTGACGCGTTCATTAGTTGCTGCAGCTACTGGATTAACTGTTGTACTAATTGTTGAACTATTCGTCACCGTAATTTGTGGACGAGCTGTAAATTCTGTAATTTCAGTTGTACTTAATGTTGGCATTCTAAATGCGCTACCAGATGAATTGGCAATGGTAACGCCGGCCAAAAACTCTGTACCATTGTATTTTGCAACTAAGAATATTGTTTTGATGTAATAATCTGCCGCGTTGCCACCACTATTGAATATTCCAGTAATTGTAACGGTGTTACCATTAAGCACAACTGAATTGATACTAGCCGTTTGCTTAATTTTAGCAGTAGCCAGTGTTGTGTCATTGAAACCTTGTAAATCACTAACTGTATGCGTATCGTCTGATGTTTTTAACGCCACCCATTCAATCTTATTGCCTGTATTCAACGCTGCTTGCGAATTATTTGCAAATGCGGTTGTCATGATCCATTTACTGTACGATTCAGCCACTATACGCTACCCCCTTTATTTGTGATTGTTGTGTTATAAAGTACATCTGTCCCAGTTGATACTGTGCCTGTTGTCGATGTTATCAGCAAGTTAAACGTTGTAAACGTCATATTTGCCGGTAAAAGTCTTTTTAGCAACACTGATAAACGCTGCATTACTGCGTTGTCTGATGTACGCGTCTCAACATTGACATGTAATTTACTGGTATCAATTGTCAATGTTGCACCAATATTTAATACGCCCATTAATTCACGCATATATGCCATTGTGACAGGCTTAGGTGGCAATAATTGCATAATAACGTTGTAACGCCGTGTTTCGATATCTTGGCCGACAACATTTGTGATACCTAGCATTGCTTCAAACATTGAAATACCATCTTCATTGGCAATAGCTGCATAGTGATTGTTGCGCGCCTGGTCAATCAGTGTTTGAAAATTATCAAGTAACGGCTGCTCAACGTTCACGATAACGTCCATGTCATAAACACCGTCATAAAAATTTGGTAGTAACTCCTTCAATTTCATTAATTCAGCCATCAATTGTCACCGTGCCTAACATTGGTAATTCTTCGATTGTTGCAGTAGTTGTCAATGTTATATCTTTGTCTGCACCGTCAAATTTCACGTTGGTTGCATTGGTTAAACCATCAACTTTTAGAAGCGCAATTATAATCTGTGACCTATACAAAATCACAGTGTATGTCCGTTCGTTGGCATTAACATTGCCCCATTTTTCACGCACACTGTTAACATATTCAGCGATTGCTTGTTCAACTTTTTGGCGCACATCTTCAACTGTGACTGTTGATGTCGTGCTAATCATGACACCGACGTTAATCGTTCGCAATATTGGTGCGGCTACGGTGACTGTATGGCCAACTGGTGCAATACCATAACCGTTACCCGATGAATTGCTTGGATCGATTGCATTCTTAACTTGGTCAATTAATGCTTGAGACGGTGCGAGGTATTGGTTGTTTAAAATAACTGCCTTGACCGTTCCGCCACCATTCCACGTTGGATATACCTGAACCGCAGCTACATCTTCCATATCGATAATAAACTTAATATAGTCGGTAACATTGCCACCAAATGCAATCACTTCGTTTGAAGTCAACAACCGTTCACGCAACTCATCATCTGTTTCAGCATTTCTAGCCGGAATAATTACCTCATTAACAATCGCATTGCCAAAGCCAGCGATTGCTGAAATAGGCAACAACTGGCCAATGTATGAGTTCCCAATTTCGCCAGCAGTTTCAGCCGTAAGCGTCGCTTGTCCGCTAATATTTGATAACTTAGTCAATTGATAGTAATTAGGTTCAACACCAATACTTGCGAATCGATCACCGATGTTGGCTACCAAGGGCTGACCGTTTTCATCAGTCAGTGTTGCCGTTAATCGTGTCAATGTTGCTTGCTCACGTGTTAAACCCCGTTCTTCAGCTCGGTAGTCAAGATATTCTCCACTGGCTGTCTGCGTAAATGTATTTAGCACAGTATCTGCTACGTTCAGTGACATTTCAGCCATGACATAAGCAGCTGGTGCAATGGCGTCATAAATAACTGACCCTTCACGTGTATCTAGGTTGCTAGGCACACGATCAAGCGCTGCATTAATAAAATAATCGAAGTCCATCGCTTGGAATTTATTCGCTAATTCTTTAGGTGTCATACACTGACCTCACTTTCAACTGTTGCATCACCGAACATAGTTGTTACTGTCAAATTAACCAGTAATGTATTTCTGTTTATTTGTGTGACTGAATTAATTTCTGCGTTGTCCACACGATCATCTGCTTTTAGTGCTTCGTCAAAAACGCGTCCCAATTCCGCTTTAACATACGGCAACTCTTTGCCAATTAGTTCAGATAAATCATTGCCATATTGATCGCTATATATCGTGAACACAAAACGATCTGTACGCAATATTTTATTAATAGCTTGTACCATAGATTTTATGCCATCAGTCTTCCCCAAAATACGGCCATTGACAACTTGATAAGTCAAACCTGGAAGCGTCACAACCTGCAAATCATTAACTGATTGCGTGACATCGTCCAAAATTGGCGTGTCATAATCTACCATGTTGTTAGCCTCCTATTTTATCTATCACAACGAACTGTTGCGCACCTACATGACTGTTTTTGTTACCGTGTCCACGTAAAATAACAACCCCATCACCACTTTTAAGCTTGGCTTTTATTGCAGTTTCCGTAACCGCTAAAAACGTGCGATCAAGCACAATTTCATTACTGATTTTTACTTTTAGAGGACTGCTAGATACAACTGTGCCAAACAATACATCAGCATAATCGCTATCAGTGCCACCCTGTGAGTTCATTCGATCAATAAACCACTCGATATTATTTGCCATTAGTCTATCTCCGCATCAATTGTCATTGTCCAGTCATGCTTGAAATTATGTGTCACCTTGGTTGCTAATACTTCACGCGTCCCAATACCAATATCACGCAAATCTTGGATTGAAATATAAAAACGCGTACCGGCTCGAATTGCTTCGTGACCGATCGCGTTGATTGTTAATGTAACTTTTTCTTTGTTGTACTGACGCAATAATTGGTTAGCTCTATCTTGCATTTGTGAGTCGTTAAGTTTGTCGTCTGCCTTTTCAACAACTTGTAACGTCCCATAACGTCTCTGGCTACTGTCTGAATTAGACGTTTTGGTTGTGTAAACAGTACGTTTTTGTTCATCTTCCGTTTCACGAATTAATTTCACAACGTTATAAAGTTCATCAATTGAGGAGCCAAATGTAAAGTCAATCAACAATGAACCGTCACCAATAATTGTGGTTGTTCGATCTGATATATACGCGCCATTGTTAGTCGCAACACGTATGAATTGAACCAAACCATAAACATCACGCATAGCGTAACGATTACCAGATTGTGCGTGTGTTGCTTCAAACGCAGACTTCAACATATCAAAATATGTTTTACCATCAGACACTTCTGCCGGTAAATTGGCGGTTGCCGTTGCTAGATTATCGTGTGGTGTAGACGTACGCGCCATAATTGAATTGAAACGTTGTAACGCATTACCAACTGGCCAAACAATTGTATCTTGGTTTTTAAAATAGCGCAGCCGATCATAGGCGACAACCTCAATTTTTTCATCACTCGTATAATTGATTGAAAATACATAACCAAAGAATGTGCGGTTATTATCCCACTTGAAACATACCGAATCGCCATTCGATGGGAAGAAACCCTCATTGACTTCTAATATCGTGAACACTAATTCTCCGGCCGCAAAGTCAATATCAGTCGTCCATTTAATATTTGTCACAATTTGTGATACGTCCCATGGTTGCGATAAGTCTCTTTTTCCTAGTCTAAATTCAGTTACTGCCATTATTTCAACCTCACTGACGATGCAGATACCCAACCACGCGCACCACCTCCGACAAGCGCCACATGATATGGTTTTGTTCTGCCATTAGCAATTAATGTTATCACGCGATCTGCGTTACGCTCAGTTAGTCCACCGCCAGTGCCGTAACTATCACGAAATAATCGACCATTAACAACCACTCGTGACCTAACACCAATTTTTGCCGGTGGTGCAGGTCGTGGCTTCGGTTTTGCTGGTGTCGTGTTATTTTTCTTGATAACTATTTTTTTTGCAGCATAATCACGCCATTCACGAAGTGTCAAGCTATAATAAAACTCATTAGCGTTACCTTCTTTCATGCCCCACTCGAATTTTGAAACAGTTACCCAGCCACTCATTTTCCGATCACCTGTGGCAACGTAACGGCCACGTTTTTTACTGCCTTGCCATTTTTCAATTAGACCAATGTAGTCACTACCACTTGACAATAATTTTGTTGCAGTTATCAAGTGGCTTGTTTTTACATCAACAGGAATAATACCTTCAATTGTATTCTCGTTTAATTTTTTACTGCCAATCTGGTCAATCTCGCCTAGTGCCACAATTGTATTTTGCGTCACGTCCATTACACGATTGACAACTATTTCAGTAGGCATGATTGGTAACTCAAACGTTTTATTATCTGGTGTGGTTAAATAAATACCGTAATGTTCTGCCATATTATCCCTCCTTAGAATGCTAGTCCTTTATCTGAATACTTACGCGCAGCTGCTGAAATCTTATTCAATAATTCTTCACCGCTTTCGTTTCTACTTGATTGCACAACAATCGAACCATTACCGAAATTAAAGTTATTAGTTTGATTACTGTTATTTGTTGTTGTATTTGAATTATCGCCATTCTTGCCAAGCATAGCACCCGAAGCCGTATTTTTGTCAAACTTACCAGCTAACTGCGGCACGTTTTCTGTGCTTGTATCACGACTTATTGTCTGCTGTGGTGCTACGCCGATGTTGCCGATGGCTGAAATGAAACTAAGAACGGCTTGTGTTGCAAGGTCAAAACCGGTTGCAATTGATTTGATAAGTCCTGTATCAAAACTTGCTGTGTAATTTGTCTTGTCATTCAATACGGCATTTTGTGACAAGTCTTTTGTTTGTGGCAACGATGACATATAGTTAATCGTTGCATTTTGGTCTTGCACATTACCTAATTGTTGAAGTTGGTTAATATACTTAACTTTTGATGTTTGATCACTAATTTTTGGCGTAGCTGGTACAGAGTTTGTGTATACAATATTTGCATTTTGGTCGTCAACTTGTGGTGCGTTAGGTAGAGCATTTATATAATTAATACCAGCACTTTGATTGTTGATGACCGGTTGTGACGGTGCAATAGTATTATAACCAACGGTCGCTATTTGATTAGCAAAATCTGGTGTTTTTGGCATAATATTTGAATATTGAACAGCTGCTGATTGGTTAGCGATATATGGTGTCATTGGTTCAACATTTTGGTAGTTAATCGATGATGTTTGATCACTAATTTGTGGCGCAGTTGGCACAGAATTTGTGTACGCAATTAATGCACTTTGATCACTTGCTTGCTGCACCTTATTATTAGCAGTGTTATTTAAAGTGTAACTTTGCTGAACATCTTTAAGAACTGGTGCTTCTGGCAATGTATAGTCCTGTGCTTGACCAGCTGCAATGTCTGGCATCGTATAACCTTGTGCTGACTTGACGGCATTCGTTGCCATGTCCGCGCTGGCATCACCAACTGCCGAAGTATTAGCAATAATACCAACCGCCATACCCAATGCCACATATTTACCAACTTGATCACGCATAACTCGCGACGGTGAGTGAATATTCAATAAACTCTTAGCGGCATTCACAGCAGATTTAGCCATACTTGCTGCCGCATCTGCTGCTGCACCAATAGCCCCTTTAATACCGTTGACAAAGCCCATAACAAAGTCACGGCCTGCACTAACTAATGAACCACTTGCGCTTCTTACAGCACTAATTGCTGCTTGAATGCCACCGCTCACTGTTGAAACAACATTGCTCATTGCGCTACTTACCGCAGAGACAATTTGTGAGAAAACAGATGAAATCGTTGAATAAAGCACCATAATACCAGACGCTAATACAACCAACGATGCACCGACTACTGCAATTCCTGACGCCAAAACAACCAAACCAGCCCCAGCCACAACTGCACCAGTACCAGCAATCACCATACCTGAGCCTGCAATTGTAGATGCTGCGCCTAATGTAATCATGCCTGCAGTTGCCATAATCGCACTTGCTGACAAGACAATTAAAGCAGCATCGACAATCATTGTTGCAGCTGAAATCATTGTCAATGTAACCATTAATGCCAGTGAAGCACTGGTAATTGTTAATAACCCAATACCAACCATTGTCAAACTAGCAATCATAGCCGCTAAACTCATGTTTGCCATCGTCGCTGCCGTTGATACCATCATCAAACTAACGTTCAACATCGTAACCATTAATGATGCCATTGTTGCTGAGGCACCGAACATTAAGAACCCAGCACTAGCAACCATAGCCAATGCTGAAATAATTCCCATTGTTGCGCCTGTCATTGTCATAACTGCCATAAAGGCGGTAAGCATTGCTGTAGCGCCAATTAATGAAGCAAGTGACATTAACACAGTTGCGGCAAACACGCCCATAGCGCCACCAGCGACTACTGCAGCAGTACCAATAAGTGGCAATGTTGTGCTTAATGCCTGAATTGCTGCCGTAAGTGGTGCCATCGAAGCATTGGCAACCATTGCTGCTGTTGCGAATAACATTGTGCCAGCACCCAATAATGTCATACCAGCGCCAGCCACTGTTAATCCAGGACCAGAAAGTGCAATAGCCCCCAAACCCTTAGCAACTGCTGCTAGAGTGAACCCTAAGTCAACAAGTGAAAGTCCGACTAACTGCGAAATACCATCAGCAAGTAACTGAAATCCTTTTCCAGCATTCAAGGCAGCCGTTCCGATACTATCGAATACTTTTGCGAGTGCGTTCAATACACCCTTCACTGCGCCACCAACAGAGGTAACGATTTGTGAGACGCCATCAGATATAGCTGTCACAACTTGACTAATTGAGTCGCCAATCGATGTGACTACTTGACTGATTGAGTCACCGGCTTGTTGAAATACATTAACTAATGTGTTTCCAATCGTGTCAACAATACCCATAATAGCGCCAGCAATCGTTGTCACTAGTCCGGCAACTGCGCCGATAATCATCGTAATTGCTGTGGCAACCGCCATGGCTGCCATTGAAAACGCCATACCAAGTGCCATAATGATTGGTGGCATCATAGCCAATCCAGGTGCTGCCATGCCAATTCCTGCCCCAATCATTAAAATAGTTGCACCAAACGCTAACATGGCCGGAATAGCAAGCGTTAATGCTGAACCAAACAATGCAAAGACGACAACTAAACCAGCGATAACTAGGCCAAATGTTGCCATATTAGCTGCTGCGTTGGCACCGGCATTTGCTATTGGTGCCATGGCCAAAGCCATTATGCTGATTGCAGCAGCAAATACGATGATCCCAGCCATGGAAGCTGTTAGTGCTGAGCCAAAAATAGAAAATACCATAGCTAAGCCAGCCACTACTAAACCAAACGCTGCTAAATTAACTGCAGCGTTTTGTCCTGCGTTGGCGATTGGTGCCATAGCTAGTGCCATAATACCCATGGCAGCGGCAAATACAATAATGCCTCCCATTGATGTTTGCAACTTTGACCCCAATAAAGCGAATGTACCTGCTAATCCAGCGACTACTGCACCGAATGTCGCTAAGTTCGCTGGTGCTTGCGCTCCTGCATTTGCAATGCCTTCTAGTGACTTTGCAAGTAATGCCAGACTACCAATTACTGCAGCAACACCGACAGCTTTAATTGCAAAGTTTAAACCACCAGCTAATTTACTTTTCAAACTGGTTACAGAACTAGCTGTCTTTGTTGCTTGATCTGCAACTTGTGTTAATCCAGAAGACTTAGCTTTTCCAAATGTTTTTAATAATCCAGAAACAGTCTTTAGTGGGTTTTGTAACTGTTGAAACTTTTTGTACAAAGCAAAGATAATCACACCGTATGCAGTACCCCATGCCATACCACTAGCCATGCCTTGATTTTTACTTATCCAATCAGATATTGCCCCAACTACTTTTCCTATTGATCCTGCTATTTGATTGACACCATTCCTGAACTTTTCAGATGTCGCATAGGCATAAACAAATGCTGCTGCCAGTCCAATAATGACACTGAGTATAGGATGTTTTGTAACGAATCCCATTGCTGAGCCTACGCCTGTAAAGGCACTTGATAATCCTTTAATAGAACTGGATATGCCACCAATAACACCATTTATAGCTTTCCAACCCAAGAATGCAGTTAGCGCAATTCCTGCAGCTGTTGCAATAGCTTTTATGATATTTGGATCCAAACGTTGGATAAACGTCGCCAAATTGTCAATTTGATTAGCCGCCCAAACAACTGCTGTACCGAGTAATTCAGCGGCGTTTTTAATTGTAAATAAGTTATTCCCATCCGTTGATTTTAGTGCTGACATAACTGAATCAATCGCACCACGAATTGCAAAAAAAACATCAATAACGGCAATTACAGCACCTGTACTTTTGAATGTCGTCCAAAAACTCGCTGCTTGCTTCCCGACGTTAGAGAAAAATCCAATAATTTTATCAGCTAAGGATGAAAAATCAATACTCCCAATCATGTCACTTATACCGCTGACTGCACTGATTCCAATTTTACTAATCTTATCAAATGCTGGTTGTAATGCATTTGTGAGTGTCTCTTTAAGCCCATCAACTGCTTGTCCAACCGTTTTGAATTGCGTAGCCATCTTCGTGAAGTTAGCATTTGTTCCGGTTTTTTGAATAGCATTAAAGAAATCTTGCGTTGCAACTTTACCACTTTGAATATTCTTAATTAAATCGCCTGTCGACATATTCATTGTCTTTGCCACAGCGGCCATACCTGCTGGTGATTGTTCTAACATCAATTTGAAATCTTCCCAAGCTACTTTTGGTTTTGCAGCCATCTGGGTTGCTTGTTGACTCAATGTTTTCATGGCTTGTGCTGGATCTTCAGACGCCGCAGCTAACCCACCAAAGCCCTTGACCAGTTCGCCAGTATTTTTTGTACCAACTGCCGCTAACTGTGAATAGGTCGAAGCCATGTCTGATGCTGAGTAAATGGTTTGTGTGGCATAGTCCTGCATACTCTTTTTAGCTGAAGCAATATCTGTCTTACTGTTACCTAATTGCTCCATATTGCCTTGAAAAGTCTGCCAGGTAGCACTTGATGCGCTTAGGTCACCTATCAAACCTGAAATGCCACTGCTTATTGCTGAAATACCCTTAACAATGCCTGCACCAATAATATTGGCCCCCAACATAGACTTAAACATGCCATTTGTCTTCTCAACTTGGTTACTTAAATCGTTTAGTTCTTGCCTTGGTTTTTGAAAATCCATACCTTTTGCCGCACTGGACATCGAACTTTTCAAACCAGAAGATACTTGAGCAGCTGATTTTATGCCACTAGCAAAATCTTTTAACGGGCCAGTAAAACGATCATATATTTGTAATGTTGCACCAATTGTTGCCATGTTCTGGCCCCCTTTACTTTATGTACCGTGAGAAAAAACCTCACGTTAATGCCGATGTCTAGCTTTACTTTCAGCTCGTTTACGTTCACGCTCTTCTTCCTTGATCTTAATGTCGATACCAGCAATTACAATTGCCTTCTCGCGTTTTTTTAAGCCCGCCCAATAATCAGGTTTCCAGTGGAAGTTGTGCATCGTATAAAAGTAATATTGAAAGTCTGCACCATCATCGGCATTTATTAGTTTTTTACTTCATCAACCAATTCATCCAAAGGTTCTTGGTCAAAGCCGCTCAAATCTTGAACTTCCTTAATCAAATCACCCCATTGTCCAGCCTTCAACATCTTACGAGCTGTCCCAGCTGCATTACCAATCGTGCCGTAGTGTTCTTGCAACCCGGCATTATTCAGGTCTGGCGTCACAACAGCTTCGGATACCAACGTATCAACTAGCTTATTTTGGTCAACTTCTTTAACCATTGCACCGTTTTGCTTAGTGCGACGTGTTGAACGTTTAGTAATGTTATCAAACTCATCAGCTGTCAATGAACGAATAACAAACGCCTCACCAAATTGCGGGAATTTGATTTCCTTCGTTTCTTCCAAAACTGATGTGTCTTGTAGCATAAATGCGCTTACTGATTTTTGTGTCATGTCTTTATCTCCTATGTTTGTAAGTGGTAATCATAAAAAAGTCACAAACGCTTATGAACGTCGTGGCCCACCAAATTTGTTTGTCAACTGATAACCGTCGAATGTGAAATCAGTCTCACCCATCATTACACCGTCATCTGATTGCAAATTGAACAATGGTACTGTGTCAATCATGAATCCAGTCAAAACAATCACTTGCTTGCCAACTGATGAATCCTTGTCTTCAACCGTTACAGTCAATGACATGCTTGGTAGAATGCCTGTGTTCTTATAGTTTTCAAGAACTTCTGATACCCAAATTGAGGATACAAGATAACCGTTGATTGTACCGGTACCTTCTGCTGATGTCACCTTTGATCCCTTGAATCGAGTACCTAAGCGCATGACATCTTCTTTGTTGAAGTCGACTTGTGCTGATACTTCTGTGGCTTCGATGAATGGATAGTTATTGCCATTAATGTTAATGACAACGGTTCCCTCTTTTGAATTGATTGCATCACGTTGATTTAATACTACTTGATCCGCCATTATCTATGACCTCCTTATTTTACGTAAACTGTCATGTACAACTTTTCCATTGCGTCAGTTGGTTGCACGTTGATTGTAGCAACAACACTGTCTTTGTTATTGCCTTCTGATACAACAATGTCATCAGTTGTGAAATTTTCAATCGCCCCTTGTGCTTGCAAACTTGCCAAGTACTCAGCGCGGTTAGCCTTGAACAAATCACGACCAGCTGCATCGTTGGTGACTTGTCCAATAAAGTTATCTTCCCATGTTTCGCGGGTGTTATTTGCGATGGCATCAAGCACACGCAAAACACGGTTTTTTGAAAATTCACTGCCCTTTGTCTTTGTAAATTGAGTCAAACTGTTGATATCAACTAATACACGAACCAAGTTACGCGAAGCATCAAAGACAAGTTGACCTGACTGGACAGCAGCAATTTGTGCTGATTCATTCAAACGTGGTTCTGTATCAACAGCTCCAAATACACGCTTATAAGTCAATGACTCATTTGGCGCTGCGGCAGCAGTTGTACCAGCAAACCAGCCAGCCATAATTGATGTGTTGTACACTGTACCATCTGCCAACATGACACCGTTACCAACTACAATAACGCCTTCATGGTTAGGACTAAACAATGAACTGTAAGGTACAACAGCTTGCACCTTGCGACCCTGCTCATCACGCAAACGAATTGCTGTTGATGCAATCAAAGTTTGAATTGATGCACCTGCCGCAGACATAGGTGCTGTAATCGTGTTGTATTCATACGTTTCAGCTGCAACAACGAAATCATCAAGGCTACTTGAAGCATCTGTTGTCCCGTTTTCCAATTTAATAGTGACGCCAGTAACCAATGATCCCAGCTTAGCTGCGCCATCGTCTGCTGTATCACTAGCGTTGACAGTTGGCACAACATACCCATTTGCTACCAATTCAGACGCCTTAGCAACTGTTTGTGAAGCAACGACTTCTGTGCCAAGAATTGTTTTGACGATAAAGCGAGCTAAGTTACTTGGGTCTGGTGTGATTGCTACGCTAATTGTGTTGCCAATCGTTCCAGGATGCTTAGCAGCAAATGACCAAGGCAACACGTTTGATGTCCCTGTAGCTACTGTACCCGAATTAAAATTAAACACATAAGCTGTACGTGCATTTTGTAAAATCATCTTCAAACCAAGCAATGCTTGATCATCAATTGATTTTCCGAATAATGCCAAAAAGTCTGTTGACAAATCAGCTTTAACAACACCACGTTGTCCCCAATTTAAGCCGCTAATTGATGTAAATACAACGCCTCGTAGATCGTCTGATGAAAGGGTTGCATTTTTGCTTGAATAAACATCAACGTATGCGCCTGGTAATGTCTTACTTTGTGAGTTCCAATTTCCACCTGCCATTATTTAATGACCTCCTTTTATTTAAAAAATTGTGCCAGAGTGCTTCCAGTCATCGACTGATTGAAGCGCTTCTTTGTACGTATAAGTACGGCCATTCTCCAATGCGATGAAGAAATAGTCGTGCATATAACCAGTTATCAATCCTAACAGCTCTGCTTTTGTATAGTAGGGTTCACGATGAACCGGTACCACTGGTTGCTGTTCTGGCTCTATTTCTGTTTCTGTGGTTGGTTCTGCCACAGGTATAAGTGCCAATAAATCAGTCTTTGTCGCTGATGAACTATATGCAATTTGATTTTCGTCTAAATATGCTTTAATTTCAGCTACTGTATTGTTATTGTCCATTTTTAAGTCCTCCTTTATAATCTATCGGTTGATTAAACAATTCTCCGTGGCCAAAGCGTACTCGCGCTCGAACATCGAACGTGTAATGCAGTATGTCATCGACTACGGATATATCTCGATTAATTAACGTTGCATAATTCGGCTCAATACTTGTCAAATTAGCCGTGAGCCATTCGGCCATGTTATCCATATCTTCACGAGGGCGATTAGGTTCTGGGAAGTAAGCTATATCAAACGAATACAATCGCATGTCACGACCGTTTGGTTCACCTTTAGAAGCTAAACCAATACGATTAAGCGCAAATGATGGCTCACTGAAAGCCGTTGGTATTTTCTCTCGATACACTGGTATATCTGGTAATTTATCATGTAAGGTTTTTATCAATAATGATGTGATGTCTTCCATAAATTACCCTCCTAAAATGTTGTCAATAGCTTTTATGAAACGCTTACCGACTAATTTATCCCAATTACGATCAACTTCTTGAATCGCATCACGCAACATGAACACGCCTGGCTGATAACCGACTGTTTTACCACCTCTAACTATGCGATGCCCATTTTCAACGAATGGCGCATATTCCGTGTCATTATAAATATCTACCATGAACGTGTTGCCAAAATATTTGGTACTACTCGCCTGCCAATTACGTCTCAGCGTACCACCACTTACTTTAGCAACAGGTGTTTTCTTCTTGACCTTATTAACCGCCATGCCAGCAGTTTTAGATAAAGCTACTTCGACTTCAGTCACAATTAGCTTTCCTCGAACCTTATTTTCAAATTCACTCACAAATGAATCAAAATCTTTTGTATCAAATTTACCAAAACTACCCATTGATTTTTACCGTTGCTTTCTCATCACGAACCATGGTTACTTCTTGATGACTAGCATATGCCGTATAACTCGCAGATGAACGTTTATAGCGTGTTGTATTCCCGTTTACATCAGTTACATCTAAAATAGCACCAGCAGGTATTTTGACGTCGTTATCAAGAAACAACTTGGCATCATAACTATCTGTTCCGAACGCGCCATCATCGCTCGCTTGTTGTTTGGCGAGTGAAATCTTACAAGCATAATTAGAAATAATAACCACATCTTGTATTTCAGTTGCACCATTGCGTTCAACTGGCTTGCCACCATAAATTGTGACACGATCATGATACAATCTAGACAATGCTTTACCCATTTTTTTAAATGGATCATTCATATCACCACCCCCGGATACGTCGATACGGTGTCAACAATACTTTAAAGCCATCATCAATAAATGACACGTGACTTAATGATAATAGTGCGTTTTTAGGACTACTGTAAGACACTTGTGTATCGCCTTCAGTAGTACCAGTCACAGTACCTTCATGGCGCTCTTGTTTATCCATAAATACATCAGCATCAGTAAACCAGCCTGATAATTGTAATAAAATTGCTGTATCAAGTTCTTCCGGCAAATCTGTTACAGGTCGGTTGAGGAAAGCTACTACATCATTAACTATTTTGTCAATCGCTGTTTTAATCAGCAAGTCATATACTTTTTGATCAACATCTTCTGGCTTAGGCTGTAATGTCTTAACATTATCTGTCAATTCATCTAGTCGTGGAAATACCATATTTAGTCCTCCAAAAGTTCCAATAAATCAGCCTTTGTTGCCTTTGTTGGGTATTCGATGTCTTTAGCATCCAAGAACGTCTTTATTTCGCCCACTGTGTTAGCTTCCGTGACCACTTCGACAGTTTCTGCAATGACCGACAAACTTGTTAGTTTTTCAATACGATCAATTGGTGCGTCTGCCGGATACTCAACACCTGGCTTGTAAACAATGTGTGTTAGTTCGTCACGAAAACTTTGTAATACTGTGTAAGCCATTTTAATACCTCCTAATTAAACAGTTGGTGTTAGCTTATGCTTCAAAGCAACGATACCAATGTTCTTTGTATCGTAAACAGCCTCCCAGTTGCCAACTGTTGCTAATTCAGCATTTGATGGTGTCACACCAGCGACTGACGCTGACTTAAACTTCACACCATATGGATGCATAGTGAACGCACGACGTGTGAATACACGATCATTTCCAGCGGCAGCATTACGATCTTTCTCAAACGTTGTTAATTCAGAAGGTGCAGCAGTGTTACGGCCAAATGAACCACCAGCGAGTAAGTAAGTTGTGTAGCTACCATCAATTGGTGACAACGCGTCATCCACAACAACACGATAACCAAGGTACGTTGGAATTTGAATTTGTGACTGCGAAGCTGGGATAAATTGGATCAAGTTTTGCTTTTGCAAATCTGTATAAACTGCTGAATGCATAACTAGCATTGACAACTTGTCTGAAGCATCCCCCAGTAATTGTTTTGTATCAAGAACCGCTGATGCATCAATTGCAGCTGATGTAGCATTCAAATGCTGATGATCAGCAGTCGTCAATGCACCATCAGTTGCTAACAACCCAGCCAATGTTGATGTCAAAACCTTTTGTTCTTGGCGCACCCAATAGGCACCAATCTTATTCATTAATGATCCCATTGGGTCTGCACCTGACAAGACAGCTGCTAGTTCATTAACTGACCAACCACGGCCACGGTACATGACGGCTGCAATATCTTGACCAGCTGTGATTTTCCCAGTTGATAATTCTTTTTCACCGTCTTCAAGTACTTCATCTTCGCCTGATAGGTCGTTCCAGAATGGCATGTTGACCAAAGTACCGCCTGCTGAAATATTAGCAGCAACACGTGCGTCAGCTACTGCAACCCCTGATTGAATAAATGCTGAATTTGCTGTTGAATATTGTTCCATATATTGATTGAACACTTCAGGCGTGATCGTATCAATAATTTGTGTGTTAGCCATTTGCTATTCTCCTTGTGATTGTTTCAGAAACTCTGTGAAATTGAAATCCTTTGATTTCATTGCTTCGGAAAGATTATTTGATTGCTTTGATATGCCACCGCCTGTTGGTTTATATCCCTGCTGTGTGCCACCATCAAACAAGTAACCTTTACTGTCTTGTAGCTGTGTAATTTGATCGTTAAGTCCTGACAATTCGCCATCATCGTTAAGTTTGATTTCTTCCATGTTTAGGAAGGCCTTCAAATCTTGTGGGTCACGTGCCTTTGTCTTAACTAAAGCTTCACTCAATGCACTATCAAGTTTAGTTGCTGCCAACTTGTCATTAAGTGTTTGCGTGTCAGTGTCATACTTATTTTGCAAATCTGATAACTTACCTGATAATTCTTCATTGTCGCCTGAGTTTTTCTTCAGGTCTTTGATATCTTTATCACGCTGTGCCATTTGTTCACTCAAAGTGTCACGTTCGGCAGTGATGGCATCTAATTTGGTGTTTTCATGCTTAATCAATTCACCTTTAAGCGCCATGACACCCTTGACTTGCTCGCCGTCAAGACCTAACTTCTTCAAATCTTCTGTGTTCATACGTTACCTCCCGCGGTTTTTACGGCAGTCCACCCTGCCATGAGTTTAGGTATGAAAAAAGAAAAGTTTAGCGACTTATTCGGGTCGTTTTTGGTCAAACAAAAAGCAACCACCTAAGTGCTTGCTCTAATTTATTTTTTACCATTTCTCTGATGTTGTCATTTTAGTAATTAAACCTGATATGACAGCGAGTTTTTTATTTTCAGATGTATCATTATTTTGCACTTCATCTGTTTCGATAGTAATCATTTTGTCAAAGGCTTTATCAAAATCGTCATCAGTCATTGTACTTTCAAATATCACATCAAAGTCACGCTTTAAAATAGCAATGTCAGCATGACTTAGAAAATCATTTATTTTTTGCATATTTTTTAGCATACCTTTCTTGTGTTTTGTAAGTTGTCACAACATTTCCGGTTTCAGGGTTAATAACAACTGTTGATTGTTTCCCTAAATATTTACGGCCCACTTTACCGCTATCGCTCAATTTATCTGGATAAACGTGTAATGGGTTAGTCAATGCCTGCTTAATACTAGAAACACTGACTTCTCGTTGTGCCATGCGCTCTGTGACATGTCGTGACACACCAGATATTTGAACACCATCTTTTGTTGCTACACCAATAATACCATTTTTTGATATGGCTTGCTGGTATGCAAACCACTCATCAAATGTTTGATTAGGGACCTGTCCACCTTTTCCTGTTTTAGGATCACGTGCCCAGCGAGTTGATTCTTCATCTTCAAGTTCTTCATACCATGGTGCTGTTGTGCAACGACAGTGCGCGTGTATGACTGGGTAATTGACACTCTCTTCTTTATCCTTGACGGCAAATACTTTACTATCCAATTTTCGACAAATGTCACATATTTTTGTCTCGAGCGTGGCTAAATATTCATACTTCTCAATACTTGATTGTCGGTAAGCTTCAAAAGTAGCGTCTTCAGTAACATGAGCCAATTCTGTGGTAATTAATCGATGAATTTGATACTTTTTAAAGTTTCTAAACGTTACTTGTGACTCGTTCACTAACCTTTTAGGATTGTAACCAAGCACAATGCCCCGACTGATAGATTTTTGTAACATATCAGGTAACACTTCAGTCATATTGCCCCACAAACGATTGCTGAAATCACTACCATGCCAAGGTTTACTAACCGCCCGTTGCAATGCTTGTGTATCAAATTGGGCGAAATCTGCGGAGAACTTGTTAGCGTGCTCCTGTACATTATAAATTGTACGATAGTAACTATCTTCATAAGTATTAGTTAACACACTCAACATTTTTACTTGTTCAGGTTTGGCATAACCGGCCAGCACATTCTTTAATTGTGCCTCTAGTGCTTGTAAACGACTGACACGGCTACGATAGTATTCTAGATTCAACTCATGATCATAACCGCCTGCACGTGCTTTACGTTCCCACTCATCTAATGTGTTTTGCCACTTGTGGTTCTCTGTCCCGCGAAGTAACTGGCGTGCTTCATCAGTGTTAACCGTGCCATCTTCATCAGCATATTTTGTAGCCCACTCATCAATAACACTTTCAATTTCAAGTGCTGCCTGAGCCAATCTTTTGGCCATATCAAATTCATAGGATTCAGATTGAACTAACGTATTATTTTTAATTTTTAAAGCACGTTGACGCCAGTAATCAGCACTCTTCATTTACTAGTCCTCTAAGTTATCACGTGCTGCAGGATTGTCATAACTATCTGTTGTTTGTTCACGCAATTTTAATTCATCTTGCCAATCTTGAACAAGTGGATTACTTTTTGCTATCGCTTCATCACTAGTAACATTAGCAAGTTTGGCCACAATGTCTGCTTGTTCAGTATCATCTTTTACTGCAGCACGCGTCCATTGTTGTGTGATGTGTCTCAATTCAGCTTTCCCATCGTTCAAATAGTGAAGTGCTGCGCGAATCAAACTAGATAACCCTGGTCTAAATTCACTTTCTAATGCTGCAGCTTTTAATTCGAGCAAAGTATAAATCATTTTCAGGGCCACACCTGTCTTGTTTGTTCCTATCTCAACCTTTGACGGATCAACACCTTGTCCATGTAAAAATATGGCTTCACGGGTACGGTCTAGTAAATCATCACGCGCTTGAACAGGTATATCAATCGTTAATTTATCAAGTCCTGACTTGTCACCGTCACCATAATTTTCTAAATTAATCACTTGATCTTGCTTTAACTTTTGCTTGAATTCCGTTGCACTTCCCGCATCACCATAGTTCGTTAATATCAAAATAACTTGCTGAACGTCATCAACATCATTAACGAACCCACTGTACACACGATCAAAAACATCAATAAGTCCTTTGTAACGTTGCAAATCAGTCGTGCCATCTTGGTTATTCATAAATGCAATAAAAGGAACAGTCCCCATGTCATGCTTTAAGATATAACTATTTTCTAATGCCTCATCTGTGTTAATGTCAAATACCGGCACACGATAGTCATACATCAATGATGAATAATCAAGATCACGTTCATGTTTGAAAAATTGTGCTTGCTCGTCTGTCCAATACTCGTCGTAAATATAAACGTCGCCTGTTTCACTGTCCAATGCTTCATAAGTGCGTCGCACAGCTAATAGCTTTTGTTCCAAACTACCATCATAAACTGGCGTTATCTGCGCTGGATCAATTGTTGCATAATGGAATATACCTGCTTCATCTGTCCAATAATGTAACCAAGCTGTACCAGAATTAGCGGCATTAACTACCAAACGATTGAACACACGGGCATAATTATCACCAAGCACATTCGCCACACTGTTATTTAACGTATCATCTTCCACATCAAAAGTTGGGACGACACCACCAACATATTGTGCCTTTTGATCAACCAATATACGATGATAACCATTGCTAATGCGATTGTCGGCTTTACGAATATAGCTATCCTTCTTGCCTTCATCATCTAAAGTGTCTTTCCCACCTTTATCACGTGTTATGTCGTTCTTGTTATTGTAATAACGTACACTTTGTTCATACTCATCAATGGCTCGTGAGCGCCCTTCATCGGTACTTTTAAATACTTTTTTCGCTACTTCTAAATCCAACGCAATCACCATCCAATCCTTGTTCTTGAAGTTATTACTGTGTAGACAAAATATCTGTCTGCATCCATTGCATGATCGTGTTCCTTTACGGGTTTATCTTCTCCCCTGTCTGCTACTTTTTTATCCCAAATGTATGAGTTAATTTCTTTGAAGGTATTAACAGCTTTTGATGACCATTTAATCTTGCCCTCATTCATTGCCGACATTTGTGCTCTAATACCGTTCAAAACATCATTCTTAGCAGGAACAACGCGAAAACCGTGTTGCTTTAATTCTGCTTTAAAACTAGCAGAAGAAGGATCGAGAATTATCTTGACTTGTTCTTTAGCTAAGTGATTATGTTCGTAGAACTCTTCTAGATCTTCCCTAAATTGGATATCAGCCTTTTGTTTAGCCGTTTCACGGCCCGAGTAGTAATATTCATCAGTGTTGTACCAAACGTTTTTATAATGCGACCAGCGCTTAAATACGGTCGCGTTTTGGGTACCATAATCAACTGATACCCATTCGCTGTCATAGACTGTCTCACTTGGCAAATCAACCACCATAGTTGTTTCATCAAAGTTGTCATAAATAACTCCTTCTGATACTGACCATTGACCCAAAATATAACGTTTGTAGAACACACCAGAGTACATTCGCTCATAACGTTCTCGAGTTTCAATAGTCAACGATGGATTATCTTTCATCATGAAATGAATACGTATCGCATTGTGCTTGGTTAGATTGTCAATCCATTCTTGCTTGAACCAATGATATGGTCCTTCTGGGTTGCCATTAAACCAAAACTTTGCGCCAGTATCTGAAGCACGAGCTGTCGCTTGGTTAACAAAACTTTGTGGCATCAACACAACTTCATCAAAGAAAAAGCCCGCAGTTGTGATACCTTGTACCAAGTCTTGCGAACTTTCATCTTTGCCACCAAACAGAAAATAAGAATTTGTTTTGTTGCCTTTGGTAATATCTAACCGGTTTTCACTACGATTGTCTTTTACTGAATATCCTGATGCATTTAACATTGACACCAACGGCCTGATAACATTTCGTCTTAGCGAGCCAATCGTTTTGCCTGCCAAACCAAAGTTGTGGCCATTAAATTCTGTCATGGACCAAACGATATAACTTAACGACATGACAACTGTTTTGCCAGCACGAACTGAACCGTCAGCAATAATAGCTTCCTTGTTTTTATACAATGGACTAGTCCACCACGATAGCACTTGCATTTGTCTAACTGAGAACGGTTTGAAATCAAATGTCGCACTCATTTTACGTTTCGATGCCATCATTTTCTCCAAATACACTACTATTCTTAATGGCGTCAATCAAACCATCTTCTGTTACTTCTTCCTTAACATATTCACCCATGATCTCAATCAGTTTGTCACGTGACTTGTTTCGGTCATGCATTTCAATCACAGGGCCATCTTTCCCCATCTTGATTGTTTTTATAACCTTTGTATCTACCATATCTCTGTTTTTAAATTGCACCCACGATTTATGCGACACGATTGGATTTCCGTCATCATCAAGTATGGGTTTATTTTTGTCAGGCTTGCCATTTGTGTCTTCATACAACGTTTCATCATACGCCCCAAAATTGACATAATCGCCAATGTCAGCACGTGCCTCTTTCGCCATATCTTCTAGCAAATCAAAAACGCCCACACCAAGCTCTTTCAATTTAGCTTTTTGCAGACGTTTTATTTCGTTTTGAATGTCAACATTTGTCAACAATCTTTGGCCAGCTGTTTTTGCAGTTTCATAGGTAACACCATAGACATTTATGTACGCTTGTGTAGCATTTGAAATGCGTAAATACTCTAGTACAAAGGCTTTTTGTCGAACTGTTAAGCCACTTTCGCTTAACTCTTCAATGGCCTTTTCAGTTGGCTTTTTCCGTGTAACATTTTTTTGTAACGGCTTCTTTTTTGTTACAATTTTTGTAACGTTTTCTTTTGACCAGTATCTACGTTTCCACTGCCTAACAGTTCCTTCAGATACGTCATACTTATCAGCAATATCCTTATACTTTAAACCAGACAAATAATCTTGTTCGGCTTCTTCATACTTTTTCATGTCATCGTGTCACCTCCTTTCAAATTCACTGCAAAATAAAAATCGCTTATAGTTTGTCAACTATTTTTTTAGTTTCAGAATCTCCGTATTTCAATACCATGGTATCAAAATCATTATCGGATTTAATTAAAAAATTCACTATCGAGACAGCATTAGCTGCGGTGATTACTAAGCTTAGTACTTTTAAAATAATTCCTGCATCAATTAACAAAAATAAATGAAACAACGGAAAAAATATTAAGAATATAATAATAAAAAATCTTATCTTATATACTTGTTCTCTGTAATTCATCATACTGCTTATGAACTCATCCGATTTACTTTTTTTGTAATCATTTGATGTTATAAACATTTGTTTCAATAGTAATTTTTCATTTTCATTCCAATTTAGAAAAATAAATATATTCCACAAACAAATTAATAATACAAAATAGTAAAAAAATGGCAATATATGAAATTTCCGCGGAACAACAAATACATTAAGCACAATACTTACAGAGGACACTACAAATGCCACATTTAAATATGCTCTATATTTATTTAACTTTTTAACTAATCTTAACTCAAGTTTCATCTCCAACCTCCAATAGCAATAATCATACCATTAGTGAGTTGTAATTTCATTTAGAATTTACAAAAATATCTTATAAAACTATTTTTTGCTTTAGAATGCAAAAACACCAATTAAATAAATTGATTTGAAACCAACTCTCAGCGTATCTAACGCCATCTTCTGCTTCATATTTAGTGATGTAATGATGCATAATGTCTCTCCTAACCTAATTTATTATTCTTAATGATTTGGTGTAACATCAGTCCTAATGAATCAACTAAACGTTCATTATCTTCAAACTCAACGTTACTTGATTCAAATAATATGGCGTGGACTAACTCGTGATACAACGTCTGCTCTTGCCGTTCTTTTGAAGACTTTTCGTTGATTTGAATGGTATTTGTGACGTAATCACAATGTCCCAACAACGTATCACCGTCTTCGTTATTTTCAAGATGAACAATCTCTATCTTATAATCAATCGCGCCAACTTTAATTGACTTAGGAATTTTAAATTTTTTTGACATCGTACCTACCTCCTCAGACACATCATATGGCTCTTGTAGTCAATCTGCCTGTTATCCAACACTTCAGACACGATCTGTACCCGTGATCTCGTATGACGTGCTGCACTCTCGCGTTTCAAGTCATCAGCATGTTGCTTATTCACTTGTGTTGCTGTTTTTATGTGGCGCTTGCGTTTGCGCGCTGTTCTTGTTGATTCGTTCATGATTTATCCTTAAATTTATGTACTAAAAAAGCACCTGTTAAGGTGCAACTCAATTATTAAGGATTACTTAATAGTTGAACTATTTCTAAAATGGAAACTGTTCGTGTGGTGCGTTCAATTTTTGCACCAACCACTATGTACGCGTAACCCCAAGTCGTCAACAGGCTACCATGTTCGTCAACACGTTTTACTTGAACAAACAAGTTCGACCATTATGTACGAGCAAGCGACAGGCTTACTCATTTACAGATACAAGACTGCTAGACCGTCTTCCTTGGCTAGCAATATGAATGGCAGGACTCGAACCTGCTGTATAACCGGAAGCGGACGCAACTCGTATACATTCACATGATATTCCAACCTATCTATTTAAACCGAACACTCACCTGTTCCTGCAGGCATGATCTTTTGTAATTCTTCGATAATACTAATTTACACCCATTTTCAGGCATAAAACTGCAGAAAAAGCGCAGTATCATAGTACTGCGCCTAATATGTGCTTGATTTCAACACGCCATGCTTGTGCTGTGCGTTCAGATATATGAAATTGTTGTGCTACCTTAACCCAAGTGACCGACTTGCTCGCATAATAGTATGCCACAACTTTTTGCTTATCAGGTTCAAATGTCGCTAACCAGCGTTCAACATCTTCCTTTTGTTTATTCAACCTGTTTAATACTGGATCACTTTCAACTCTTATCATCATATCTTCTAACGGCCGTGTATGTTTATTCTGCGCACGTCCACCGCCGATATTATCATCCTCACTGCGCGAAAAGACTTTTTTCCAATCGGTATGCAGTTCGCCGGTTAATTTGTCTTTTTTAACAACTGGCAGATACTTATCTTCATCATCTACATGTACGTTTTTTAATTCATCAGTACGTTGTTTTATCATCAGATCTAAGCGACCAGTGAAGTAATTACGCAGAATTTTGTCAATTTTATCCGCCATGTATTCTCCTACTTACGTTTCAAGTATTCTCGCAAAACTAACAACAAACTAATAACACCAGCGATTAGTAACGCTTTAATAATGAAGTATGCCATATTACTTGTCCTTATCTACAATCACGCCGCCGTTACCTTGCACTGTAACCCAACCTTTATCCTTGCGAGCTTGTGCAATCATATAATCAATCGTTGTTTGTGTGACTGAATCATTAATTTTCTTGTTCGCATCAGCCTCTGCTTGTGCTGCAATTTGTTTTGTCTTGGCATCTGCTTCTGCTGATACAACTTTTGCTGATGCATCACCTTCTGCTTTTGTCTTTTGTGTCTTAGCTTCTAACTCTGCTTTTTTATTATCTTGCCCGGCACGAATTAAATCATCAATTGACTTTTGTGTTTGTTGATCAATAGCTGGGACACCGAATGACAAATCTTCGACAATAAAGCCTTGATTTTCTACTTCTTTTTGAAAACTATTCAAAATGTCTGCTTGTACTTTACCGGCATCACTACCAGTAACTTCCAACAATGTGTGTTTTGCCAATGTATCACGTCCAGCTTTTTGTAACTTTTGTGACAACCAACCTTTTTCAATTGTTTCAATGTTAGCTGAGCCAAACTTACGATAAACAGATACCGCCTTTGTTGGGTCCACATGGAAGTTATACGTCAACTTAACGTCTGTCTTCTTGCCATCTTCGGTTGCTAATCCAACCTTTTCAGTCGTCGTTTGTGTCCGAATAGGATACTGGGTCACTTTATCTAACCCAACGAAGTGAACACCCTGTGACAACGATTGCTTACGTACACCACCACTCATTGAGTAACGAATACCCACATTACCATTGTCAATCTTCTCAAAGAACCAAAAGCCACTAATGACTACAATTACCAATGTTACAAATGAACCAATACCAACTTTAACTAACTTATCCATGTTTTTCTCCTCAATATTTCTCAACTTTTTCTCTATCACACTTTGAACATGCTTTAATCATCCAATCACCATTTATATGGCTTACAACTTCGTAGCTATGGATACAAAACATTTGCTTGATAAATTTCAAATACCACAGCATGAAATCACCAAACATGATTAGTTCTCCCACAATTCAATTGCTTCACCGTGCGCAACCATGTTATTAAAATAATTAATATTGTCGCGTACCTGCTCAAAATCACTATCCAGTACATGACCATTATTCTTATATTGATAATCAAAGTAGTTATTAAAACTATCCAACCACCCTTGCTCTTCTGCTCTAATTTCGTAACCTTTTGCCATCATTTCTCCTTCATACTTTCCAAATCGTCACATGCAACGCCCTAGTAAAATTAGTACGCTTGTGACTGCTCTTGTCTGTTATTTGTGCATCATCAAATCCCAATGCTACTTGCATGGCATCTAAAGTTGGTTTTTCCATATTATCCAAATCTTTAGTTTGCCTGTTATTCTGTTTGATATTAGTCTGATAAAAGGTCAAGCTGACTGATAAATCATCTGACTTATCAATTTCAACTTTGGTTTTTTCGTTAATATCGTCTAGTGCTTGGATCAATTCATCTTTGTAATCGTGATACTTTTTTCCACGATAGACTTGATTCGTTTTCGTGTTATGTTGTAAATCATTGCCACTTCCAAAGTCATGATCTAATTCAATAAGTGCATCAAAAATTTTTGAGCCTGCGACATTATTAGGCCTGTTAATCTCTAAAAATTTCTTATCAAGATAAGCACGCAGCGAAGTGAACAACTGTAAAATATTATCCAAAATTTACCTCAAATCATATTTTTTAATGTAGGGTTGCATGTAGGGTTTAAAATTCATAAAGCCTTGATACGACTGACTTTTGATATTTATGTAGGGTTTGCACGGTTTCTCTTATATCTTATTTATTTTTACTAATTTATTTAGTATAGAGAATAAAGTAATAAAAACTATACACAACCCTACATAGACCATGGCAGAGTAAGACAAAACCCTACATCAAACCGTTCGTAAACCCTACACAAACCCTACATAAAACAGCTAAATTGATACGCCTGGAACAGTTGTTGATTTTAAAACCCCACATAATTAAATTTTGTAAAAAACGCCATCTTTGTTTCTGATTTTTTCATTCCAGTTAGCCATTTTCCTGCCCCATGCCGTTGTTGACATTGGCTTATCATCTTCATTTTTAGATGCAAACTTCGCATCATAAAAATCAGTGTAATCCATATACAAATAAGTTGCTTTTTGTAGTCCTGGCTTTAAAGTTTCGTGCCAAGTCACAAATGGATCTTGTGCGACAATATCATCAACAATACTTTTTTGAACATGCCAATCTTCTTTGACAGCTTGTTGATACATTTCAATAGCATAAGTCGCCAACCGAGGTATCTCGTCTTCTAAATCTTCTTCTAAAAACAACGTGTTACGGAGATTAATTTCTTTTGCTGTGGCAACTGGCGCTTGTGTCTTGATGATATGCAATCGTCTTTTAATCGCACCCGCGTTGTTAAAAATAGGCATTTCGTTCACGTTAATAATCATTTTAGAAGTGATCTGAAAATCCGTCCCGTCCACACCCTTTCGCTCGACTGGGGACAGGCCGCCACCAGTAATAGATTTAAATGTGTCGTCTTCTTTAAAACGCACACGTGTGGCATCATCATCAACCATAATTGACTTCCCAACAAATCTTGCTGTTTCAAATCGCGCATTATTACCTTGCAAGTTTTTTAGTTTAAATGCGCCTACTCTTTTTTCGCCAAACATAGCTTGTGTAATCTTAGTAACAAAATGCGTTTTACCAGTGCCACCAATTGGATCAAGCAGAAAAAGTGCACCTTGTCGCCAATTAATATTTGATTGAAAGGCATAGCCTAACCAAGCCCATAAAAAGTTTGAATTATCGCCAAACATATAATCTGCATACGCAATCCATGTATCAGGTGCTTTACCCGTTTCATCAGGTGCAAAATCAAAACCGTCAATCAAGTTCATTTCTTTTTTTGGTGGAAAGAAATTATTAGTGTTGATGTTCAAAGTCCAATTATTGAAAGCAATGTAACCAGGCTTCGCTGTATTATCAAAACTACGTGACTGCTCAATTAATATTGGTTTCACATCTTTTTGTAGTTCGCGTTTCTTGTTAGATGACAGCTGCAACTTATCCGCAATGGTCAATATACTGACGTCAATCATGTTGAAGATACTTTTAACTGGCATACTTTGCCAATACGACCCATTCCAAATGTAGCCATAATCATCTTTAACCGCCACGCTATCAAAGCCAATTAACCACTCTGCAAAACTAACAATCGAGGTCACTTTATATTTAATCTGGTTTTCTTTCTGTTTGACAGTCACATCTAACCAATTCAACTTATTAACAAAACCAAGCGACATGCCATCATTGAAATCATCGTAGGTCAAAGGTATTTTATTTTGTTTGAAAGATGTGACTGACCGTAATGAATATTCTTGTGACATCTGTTATCCTCGCAATAGTCTCTTTGTTTTATTTCTGATATCTTTTTCTGGGTTATCTAGTTGTGATGCAATACCTGTTATGTCAAACGCTTCATAGACTTCATCATCATGCATGTTTGGAAACGCTTTTTTTATGGCGCCAATCACACGTGTCAAGTTGTCATCACGCTCACCTTTGAACCAAGTAATGCCATGCTTCTTAGTGTAATTAATGACAAAACCAATTAAATCCGTATCACCATTTTCAGTTGTGATAAATTCATTGTCGTACGTTGGCAATATCAATGGCTTAAATTCAGGTTCAATGTAAACAGACTTGACTTGATATTTGAACCTTGTATCAATATCCCATGGCACAATAGTGCCTTCTTGCTGAAGAGGCAAGCCCATTAACCGGCCAATCGTTTTCGATGACACAAGGTCCGCACCAAATTTTTCAACATCAATACCAACGTTTTTCAAAACAACAACTAACTCATCAACTGCTTGTGATAATAATTTTGGTGCGATTGGTTCGCGCAATGGGATATATAATCTTGATGCATTGACATGTTTGCCACCAAATATTGATGAAGGTGTTTTCCATAAGTAGGCCTCTACTTTTGATTGGATTAACATACGATAGAATAGATCGCGCAATATCAAGAAGTCTGGCACTTCGTCTAAATCAAACAATATGCCTTCAATATTCGCTATATTGTCACGACTTCTTGTTAAACCATCTATCAATTTACTTGGCGTAAAATATTGTGCTTGATAAGTTTTAAAATCATCTGTGTCATCCACAACTTCATGTTTATACGGCAGTGAATTGGCATACAAAATCACATCTAAATCATCCACAACATCGTAACCGCCAAAGACACCAGACTTCTTGAATGCTGATACCATTATGCGAATGGGTCGACAGGCATTGCGCTGGCACTATTTGTTGGTTCAGCCATACCTGCAAATGGATCAGTTATGCCTGTTTGTGATGATGCTGATGATTGTGCTGATGAATCAGTTTGTGGCCGCGGTTGCGCTACGTCTGGTTTAGACTCAGACATGAGTTGTGCAAAATTAGTAATTTGTGGCTTGTAAATTGTTTTGCCATTGTAAAAGTCTTTATCAAATTTGCCTACACGAACGGCTAACTTCTTGTTAGGTAAGAATGTCGCAACGTCTTTTAGTTCAAATGACTGGCCATCTTGAATGCCACCAATACCTGAAATCAATGCGTTAATTTCACGATAGCGGAATGCCTTTTCGGCCTTACTATCATCCATAAAGGTGTGAATCAATTGTGCACCCTTTTCAGTACCGTCAGCAATTTCTAAGTGTAGGACAAAATATTCTTGTTGTACTTTATTAAGTCCCTTAAATTCAGCGCTGACGATTGATACGTTATAGTCTCCTAAGAAACCAACTTGCTTGCGCGCCATTTGAATATCGTTTGAATTGAATGTGAATGCCATGATTAGAGTTCCTCTTTCTTTTCCGGTGTCATAAGTTCTGTTGCTAGTATTTTTTTGCGATTGTCAATGCGATTTTTGACATGATTACCACTGTCTATATCCACATCAATCATTCGTGTACCATTGTCACTATAAATGCGCCCTACAATATCGAAAGCAGCAGTGAAGCGTATAAATGCTTTTTCGTTCATATCAGCTGTGTAGTGTTTCATTACACTGTCACTAATTTCTGTTTCATGTGCGGTTGCATAAATATTTAAACCGCTTGTTTTTAAAGTTTCTGATAATTCGCCGAGCCAATTTTGCAGTTTGTAGTAATTCGCTCGACCGTCTTTTGAAGAGTTTTCTATATTTTGAAGCACTAAATCTTGCAGTCTAGTGACATCGTCTAGTATAAGAGTGTCGTACTTAACACCTTTAATGCCTTCTGATGCATGTTCAATAACAGACATAATAAGTTGTTGAATATTTTTATAATCACTCTTTTCAAAGAATAACCCACCAAATTCACTCTCTTTGTTCACTGCATTTGTCGAATAATCGAGACTAATAATAAATTTTTTACCAGGGAATTGCTTGGCTATTGTCGTCTTACCTAAACCACCTTTGCCGTAGATAAAATACATATTATGAATATCAGGAATTTGACCTAGATCATAAATTTTCATCTTGCACACCTCTGTATTGAATACCAGACTGTTTCATAAACTCAGCTAAGGCTTGAAATTTTGGAACGGTACCAGTCGCACGAATTAAGTGTGTGACTACCTGTTCAGATTGTGGGGATGTCGTTGGTGCTTGTGGTTGCTCCTGTGGCACTTCTGCAACAACTTCGCCCGTTTGTGTGTCAATCACTTTGTCATTGACTGTGACCTCGTTAACGTGACGTTGTCGTTCTTGCTCAGCTTCCATGTCCGAAACTGCTTGTTCAGCTTCTTGACGCTTTTGGCGTTTCGTCACGTCACTATCAATGTCCATCATGATTTGAGCTAAACTTTTAAAATCAAGCGTGTGAAGGTAGCCTTCTGGATCAAATGACTTACTCTCGGCATAATTTCGTACAGCAACCGTATCAGCAAGTCGCTGCTCTTTAGCTTTTATTAACAGATCAAATTGTGGTTTGATATGTTCTGCGATAAATAGTTGCTTAGGTAAAGTGCCATTAAAGTTGCCTTTAATAAACCACTTCTCGTTAATCTCAATATCAGGATCAATATCTAATTCATTGGCCCGTTCAGCTAACCAATTATTTAAGCCGTCACGCCGCTTTTGTTTCTCTATTTCATCAAAGACTTTAACATCTGTATCGATCACATCAGCTGCATCTTTAGCTTGCTTTTCATAAGCAATAGCAATTTGGGACACTTCATCAAACGGTTTCAATAATTCTGTCTTAATCTTGCTACGTAATGCTGCTGATTCTTTCGCTGCATTACGTAATTCAGCACGTGATTTTCTCGATCCGACTAGCGTCTCTTCTGTGACAATAAAGTTATTGTGCCGTTGTATGATTTGTTCAAAGTCTTTTTTAAACTGATCAATATTTTTAAAGACAATCTGTCCTTTTTCAACATCAATCTGTGGTTGTGTTAGATCGTTTGTCATGTCATTCCTCCTCTATTTCGATTAGTTCAAGTGAGTTAGTAATACCGCGTTTAACACGACGTTTTTCAATTCTTCGTTGATATGCTGGAGATGACATGAAGTAGATATGATTAAATGTTTTGCTTGTTTTATCCGCTATTTCACGCATGATGCCATCTGCGATTAATTCATCCCCTTTATACAAGGCGTATAATCTTTCGGCTTTAATCATCGCCAAACTCCAATTGTTTAATCTCATCATCCAGATCGTTAATGTAATCGTTAATTTGATCTATTTCTTCAAATGACTTATCACGCTCAATGTGTAAATATTGAAGCCTTGATTGTTTTGTTTCTGCCATAATTACCCCTCTGCATGTTCAAAGAAGTAGTCAATGTCTGCATCAGACCAGCCGCCCTCTTGCAGGAACTTGCGTGTTTTTGCTGACTCTCGTTCATCGAACTTGCGTTCATCCCATTTGAACCAAACAACACCTACTGAGATGATGATGACCCATGTGATTGATGTTGTCATGTGTTACCTCCCTGATTTCTTGTCTATGAAATACTGCAACCTATCACCGTCCCACTGCTTCTTATTACCACTTACAAAAAACGGTTTTGGAAAATCCTTCTCTCGTTTTTGATATTTTTGAAATGTCGTAAGGTGCATGTTGAGATGCTTTACATCTACAACTTCTTTCTGCAAATAACTTCTGCTTTCAAACATTGCCATGTGTGATCTCCTTAATCGTTGTCACTTTCCATATAATTTGATATTTCAACACGCTCCAATGCCCACTCGATTAAGTCTGAGGCAAGTTTATAAGTTGGAATATTTGTCGACTTGCTTAACAGTCTTATTTTTCGATGCGTGTTCGGTCTCACATTAATAATGCGAACGTTACTTGGCTTTTCACGCCATTGTTGCTGAATATGAAATACATCATCATTTGTTTCAGTCATTCTGATATCTCCTTATTTATCATCAATGTTCAGTAACTTTCGTACCTTTTCACGAATTTCACGTGATGATTTATTTACGGCGAATGTATTAATCGCGAGGCTTAGTGATGCCTCCGTTACACCAACTGCCTCAGCTAAATCACGCTGTGTCATATCACGTTCGTACAATTCATCTTTGATGTGCTTTTTAAATTGTTTCGCAGCATCAACAATCATTTGTTCTGTCATGTGTTTCTCCTTTCTAATTTCTAAAATCATCTAAGCTGACTTCTAATGCATCAGCTATTTTTTCCATTGTTTCAAACGTTGGGTGTGTTCGGGCACCTGACTTAATTGGGTATAACGTACCTAACGAAATGCCTGATTTTTTTGATAGCCAATACCAGGTTTTGTTGATGCTATTCAATTGTTCATCTATTTTTTGATTGATTGTCAAGGTCTAATGCCGCCCTTGTTCTATTGTCTATAAGCAATATAATTGTAGTTACAAGCATTCAGTGTTAAGAAAGAAGAAATACTTATGAGCAAAGAATACGATTTAAACAGCAAACGTGATATGAATAAGTTTTCTGAAGATCTAAAAAATCAGGCTTATGATTTTGCTAAGAAATCTGCGAAATCAGACACATACGCTATTGATTGCCCACACTGTGAAAGTGAAGTAAACGTTCCAGTTGGAAAAAGCATTTGCCCACTCTGTTCTAAAGAAATTGATTTAACCCTTGATTTCGATTTCTAGTGTTAAATTGTTAATTTCATTAATCGTTTGAATAGTCTGTTCTGATAACTCGACAAGTTTTAAAGACAGGCTATTTAATTTGTCAATGTTTTTAACACGCGACTTTAGATGAATTTGATTATTTTCCATTTTCACATTCTCCTTTCTGTATAAAACTTATTAAGTTCTATACAATTAGTTGTAAGTTTTTATTGACCTAGTCAAACTTTTATACTATAATTGCATAGTAAATACGCATAACAAATACCGTTTACGTCCTTATCCCTCCGCCAAGATAGATAAAATGTAGGTGTTTTTGTTTCGCTTAAAAATTAGTAACTAACTTACAAGAATTAGTATAGTATAAAACTTTGACATTGTCAACAAAACAGTCAATATTTTATACTAACTGTTTCAAAAAAAAGGAAAATCATAGATATGACACTACTTTCGCGGACTAAAAAAATATCAAAATTGAGAGGTTTGTCGCTAGATGATCTTGCATTAAAAGCGGGATTAAGTAGTAAATCAATATATAACTGGGATAGAAATAGCCCAAAATCAGAAAACCTACAAAAAGTAGCCAACGTTTTAAATGTATCAACAGATTATCTACTAGGTCGTACTGATGTGATGAATGCATATAGTAATGAGTCCGAAAAAGATATTGATATAAAGAATGCGCTTGAGAATGACATCATGCTGGCTTTCGATGGTAAGCCAATATCTGACAAATACAAACGCATCATACTTGAATTATTGAGTGAAGAAGACTAATTGTGTATGGATAATTTTGAATACGATTTAACGCCATATCAAGAACGCTTAGAAGAAACAATTGTTAATTATCAAATCAAGATACAACACGTTATGGTTGAACCAACTGATCCACCTTTCGCTTACCCTAACAAAAATGTCGTGATTATGAATGATGCCTATGACTCCAAAATATCCCCTATTTTTATTTTGGCCCACGAGATTTATCACGTCACACAAAACAGTGTTGATCAACAAATATACGCATTCTCCCCTTTGGCTAAACAGGCAGAAGAGAAAAATGCGCATTTATTTGCTATACGTTTATTCTTTCAAAGTAGTGAAGAAGACTACGTACCAAATTACATAGCCGTTATGTACGCACTAGGCTTACCGTTATCTATGGAACATTTAGTTCGTCAAGTTTGGTTAGAATATTCAAAACCGTTTTTAGTTAATTAAGCATATGTGCTGAGCAACCACATTAAAAGGTTTTGGGAGAAATTTAATGAGTAAGAAAATTGTAGACGAGAACGGCAATACATACGTTCAAAAGAAGCCTATATACAAACGATTCTGGTTTTGGATTTTAGCCATCATAGTAATCGCTGTAATCGGCGGAAATCTCGGAAGTGGCGATAAGAGTTCAACAAATAGTAATGGCAAAAGCACAAGCACGAATAACAATCAAGCAGCAAAAAGTAGCTCTATTGAAAAGCCTAAAGTTTCTGCAGAATTTGCAGCTGCTACATCTAAAGCTAAGACTTATGCAACAATGATGAATATGTCAAAGGCAGGTATTTATAATCAATTAACATCAGATGCTGGTGAGAAGTTTCCTGCAGAGGCTGCACAATATGCAATTGATAACATAACAGTAGATTATAATAAAAATGCATTGGCAAAGGCTAAAACATACCAAAAACAGATGAGCATGTCGACAGATGCAATACATGATCAGTTGACATCTGAAGCTGGCGAAAAATTTACACAAGAAGAAGCCGATTATGCTATTCAAAATCTTAATAACTAATTAATGCCCTTTCGGGCGTACATAAAATATAAAGAAGAAAAAGTTATGAGCAGAGAAAATAAACCAAAATTAGACACGCGTTCATTAATTAAGCACATGAAATCTAAAGGTATAACCTTTTCACTGATATCAGAAAATGATGCTGAACAATTTTTAGATACAAAAAATTATTATTTTAAAGCCACTTCATATCGTTCAAACTTCCCAAAGGTAGATGGCAAGTATATAAATCTTGATTTCGCCTATTTAGTAGAATTAGCTGCAATTGATGCTCAACTACGTCGTTACTTATTTGACGTCGCTATAAATGTTGAACATGGTCTGAAAGTCAAAATACTCGCCATAATAAATAACAACCCAGACGAGGACGGGTACACAATAGTTGATGAGTTTAAGCAAAAATATACAGGTTTTTACGAGACAACTATTACATACATGAAAAAAAGTCGCTACTCTCAAGATCTTTACAAAAAACACGGGAGTGACCCCGCCGTTTGGGTGTTGCTAGAAACAATGTCGTTTGGTGCGCTAACAAAATTTATTGAGTTCTATGCTACCAAATATCCAAGCAAACAACTCAAAACATTTATTAATACAATGAAATATGCAAAAAACATTCGTAATGCAGTGGCACATTCGTCCCCTATACTGATCAATTTATTTACTCCAAAAGAGTATGTTCCAAAACCATCGGCAGTCGTATCAAATTTTTCAAGAGAAAATGGTATAGAACGTCAGTTTATACAAGATATGAAAATCCACGACTTAGTTGCTTTATTCTATTTAAACAAACAATTATCTAGTGAACGTGCACGATATTACACAGAAAAAAATGGCCGTGAAACTCTAAACCGTTTAACTCGCCATCCTGAATATTTTCACGGCATGGCTTCTATCCAGCAGTTTGAAATAGTCTTTTCTCAAATTCTTGACACTCAAAATTAAATGTAGTACGATAAAAGTACGGAAACATTGGTTCGCCCGATGGCTTGTGAGATGGTATCAATAACAAGTTGTACATAAATTTTGAGGTCAAGTAGTTTGAGCTACTTGACTTTTTTGTTGCAAAAAAGCACACCTTGTCCGGACAGACAGCAGGTGTGCTAAATCAAGTAAACGCACGGGGCGTTCTATTAAATTATAACAGATTTAAGCCCCCTTTTTAAGTATGAGCTTTAGGAGGCTTTTCTTATGGCATCAATCTACAAACGCGGTACAGGTTGGACGGCTAACGTATCAATCATGCAAAACAGTAAACGTATACGAAAAACAAAGTCTGGCTTCACTACTAAACGAGAAGCCGTGATATGGGCAAACGATACTGAATTTAAGAAACAAAACAAACAATTATCAACAAAAGATTCGTTATTTATCGATGAATTTAAAGATTGGTATACCGTTTTCAAGGAACCACAGTTAGAAACAGCTACAAAAGTTTGGTACAAAACAACGACGAATTTACTAACCAGAAAATGGCCAGATAAAAAAATAAATGAAGTAACATCTAAGGACTTTCAGATTCTTTTAAACGACTACGGTGATACTCATGTTAAGTCATCTATTTTAAAAATAAAAAATATTATCAAGTCATTTGTAATTTTCGCTTTAGATGACGGTATGATCTTGAAAGATTTTACTCGTAATGTAACCACACGTTCTAAAGTTAAAAGTAAAGATGTGACTTTAAAGTTTCTGGAAACTAATGAAATGAAAAAGTTAATCGATAGAATACGCTACAATGATTCTGTTTCTTGTAAAATGATTTTAACCGCTATATATTCAGGTCTGCGTTTTTCAGAAATAACCGGATTAACGCCTGCTGATTTTGATTTTGACAATAGCACTATTAACGTAAATAAATCTTGGCAAATGCAAGACCAAGCGTTCAAAGATACGAAAACAGAAACTTCTAACAGAATAGTTACTATGCCTGATTCATATATGAGCATTGCTAATAAATGGACACTTGGCGAGCGTTTCGCTTTTGAGGGTGACAACAGCAAGCCTATATTAAACAATGCCGTAAACAAACGTTTAAAGTACTATTTAGATATAGATAATAGTACGCCTATTACCTTTCACGGATTAAGACATACGCATGCTAGTTACCTATTATCACAAGATATAGCCATTCAGTATGTTAGTGAAAGATTGGGTCATTCGGACGTCAATATCACATTAAGTGTTTATGCCCACCTTCTTGATAAAAAACGTGAACAAGAAACAGCGGCTACAATAATTTCTCTGAATAACTTATAAGGCTACAAAATGGCTACTTTACCCCATAAAACGTTGTCACACCAATGGTATACATTCCTGTCAGCGGCATATTAACCGTTTTATCAGTGTGACTGATAGAACGGTTTTTATTTGGATAAACCTTGCTATGTCAACGTTTAAACGACTAATCAAGTTGGTACAAACAGGTGATAAATAGTATGAATAAGTAAAAAAAATAGGCACTGAGTGCTACAAATGACAGCAAATAAAAAACTAGCAGGTTTGGCGTAAAAATTTCGCATTTGGGAGAATGAAAGTTTTGAAAGGAAACCTACTAAGTTTATGGCTTAGCCAGATTGTTTAAATATTTAAATTTATCTTTACAGATAAAAAGCAAGGCTAACAAATGTCAGCCCTACTCTGATTTTAAAGTTTATATTACTTGTCGCTGTCCTTCTTCAAATCTGCGATAGTATCTTTGACGTTATCCTTAACATCTGTGACGGCATCTTTCACTTTGCCGAGTACACCTTGTGCTTTACCTTCTGCTTCGCGACTCTTGTCACCGGTAACTTTGCCTTCTACTTCTTTTGCCTTACCAGCAACCTTGTCCTTAGCACTATCAAACTTTTCTTCAATTGACATAGTAATGTTCTCCTTGATTCTTATTTGATGTTACAAATACATTATAACGTTTTTGTGCATTTATTTCAAAATATATGGTTATCTATGGCTTTAGTAAAGCAAACAAAAAACAGACTACTCTCAGATAATGTCTATAAGACCTATGTCTTATGAAACCTTACTATTCGCTCGAACTATCAGTTACATGAACACTTTAACACATTCATCACTTCCTAGTTCAAACATCGAGCAGACTATCTCTGGATTGAAAGAAACCCATTCCGTCACCAATTTAGATAACTTCAACAACTTGAATTGTTATTAGGACTTCCTCCTAATCTATGTCTAAAGTATAACATGTAAAACTTAAAAATGCAAGCGCTTACAAATTAAATTTAAACTATATATACGACAGCACCTTTGAGCATTTTCACGCTGCCGATTCAATCGTTTTTTATGTCTTAAATGTTGCTATAAATGGCTAAAATAAACCTTAAACAACTATTTCTATTATTTTGGGTTACAAACTGGCTTCAAATCAAGGTTACAGTAATGCATCAATTCAGTGTGCTTTTGTAAGAATTCATAAAAAATCATAGCATTTTCTAAACATGCAATTATTGTTACACAGTCGTCATATAACAGCGTTATATTAAAATTAAATAATAATAATATTGAGGAGGCTAATCATATGCAACAATCTAAACCTCATTTTCACATTAAATGGTGGCGTATTATTGGTTGGTTCTATCTAATAAGTTTATTACTTTATGGTATTTACGCGATTATTACCAATTTACGGCATTGGTAATCTGAACATACCATATTCAAATTAACCATGATTTAGCGTATAATAAAGCATTATGGATAATTCGAACAGGCGTATGAGCCCCTCTGAAATTAAAAAACAGCTTGCAAAATCAAATTCAACGATCGGTGAAATGATTCGTTTTGTTTTTGGTTCTGTTTTAAAGCGTCGCGGTCTCGTCATTTTAAATGTCTGCTTACTCATTATTATGGCTGGCTTGAATTTTATGATGCCGCAGTTCACTAAAAATATTATTGACCATGCTTTACCTCAAAACAATCATTATGAACTCTATAGTAACGTTATTTGGTTGCTCACTACTACCATTATTCTTGGCATAATCACATTTTTTTCTACCTATATGATGCAAATATTATCACAACGTGCGATTACAGATTTGCGCATTAAAACGTACAACTATATACTCAAACAAGATTATGCCTTTTTTCAAGATACAAAAACAGGCGATCTGATGGTCCGATTAACCAGCGATATTAGTAATCTCCAAATGTTAATTAGCACCAATACTTTTAGCATTATTGGCAACATATTTACCTTTGTTGTCGTTTTAACCTTTCTATTCATTCAGAACTGGCACTTAGCATTACTTGTCACCATAACTTTCCCAATTTTATTTGTGACTATTCGATTTTTTCGTAGTCGTATTCGTGAATCTTACTCAAATGTGCGTTATGCACAAAGTAAAATTAACAATCAGTTACAAGCCACACTCACAGAAATCGAATTAATCAAATCTTACACGTCAGAAGATTTAGAGACAGATAAATTTGAAGCAATTGCTAACGAATCAAATGACTATTCATTAACTGCTACTAAATGGCAAGCTATTTTTCAACCCTTGATCGTGTTAATTAACACCATAGGTACAGCAATAGTTTTATTGTTTGGTTCATTATTTGTTATGAATGGCACCATGACTATTGGTGATTTAGTAGCCTATATTGCTTACGTTGCTATGCTACAAGACCCTATTCGTTCATTCTCTATGCTAATGAACGTCTTTCAGACTGCTCAAGTTTCATACGACCGCATTAAGGATATTTTAAGCTATCGTCCAACCATTCTTGAAATGCAAGAACCTGTCGCCTTTCCGAAGCCACTAAAAGAAGGTATTATTTTACAACAGGTAACATTTCAATACGCGACGCCTACTAACCCAGCATTAAAGCATGTCTCTTTAACAATACCAAATGGCAAAACAACAGCCTTAGTTGGACGTTCTGGTTCTGGTAAATCAACCCTTATTAAACTCCTCACCCGTATGTATGATCGTTCTGATGGTTCGCTAACGTTTGACGGTATAGATATTAAATCTTTTAGCCTGACCGATTTACGTCACAATATTGCCGTTGTCAGTCAAGATGTCACTATTGTTGATGGCTCCATCGCTGATAATATTATGTACGGTACTGAAAACGTTTCTCACGCTGCAATTTGGCAAGCAGCAAAACAAGCTGATATTGCCAATTTCATAAAAGAATTACCTGATCAATTAGATACAGAAGTTGGTGAGCGCGGCGTCAAATTGTCTGGCGGTCAAAAGCAACGGTTATCCATTGCCCGCGCTTTATTAAAAAATGCACCCATCGTGATTCTTGATGAAGCCACGGCTGCGTTAGATAATGAATCTGAAAAAGCAATTCAACATGCATTAGATAATTTAATGGTCGCAAAAACTGCAATTGTGATTGCCCATCGACTGAGTACAATACACAAAGCTGACCAAATTATTGTGATGAACGCAGGCGAAGTAGCAGAAGTTGGTACACACCAAAGTCTCCTTGCTGATAACGGTATTTATAGGCATCTATATGACGCACAATTCGAATAAAATAATGACAAAAAATGAACTTTTTAACTTAATGACAACGCATAAAGCACAAATAGCAACAATTAAATTCTATGATATGGCTGACCGGTATATATTAACAATGGGCGATCAACATATCGATTTAAGCGACAGTGATGCTGAAAACTTAATGACCGACTTGAACGTTGAAGATTTTGTAGCCATTACTATTCTCAATCAACACATGTCTGCTAAAATAACAAAATAAGAGATGTGATACAAAATACTTTGTATCACATCTCTTATTTCATGTATTGCGTGATTTAAATGTTATAATGCTTGTGCTGCAGTAATAATCGCTACCTTATAGACATCCTCTTCATTAGCGCCACGAGATAAATCAGATACCGGTTTAGCTAAACCTTGCAAAATAGGACCAATTGCCTCATACCCACCTAAGCGTTGCGCAATTTTATAGCCAATGTTACCTGATTCTAAACTTGGAAAAATAAATGTATTAGCATGCCCTGCAACCGTTGATTTTGGTGCTTTAGCTGCACCAACACTTGCAACGAATGCGGCATCAAACTGTAATTCACCGTCAATTTGATCAGCTAATGCCGGTGCCATTTTTTTAGCCAACTTAGTTGCCTCGACTACTTTATCAACCAACGGTGACTTGGCTGAACCCTTAGTTGAAAATGATAACATAGCAACTTTCGGCTCAATATCAAACACTTTAGCTGTTTGTGCTGATTGAATTGCAATTTCTGCCATTGCTGACGCATCGATATCAATATTGATTGCAGCATCCGAAAAAACATACCGTTCATCATCTTTTTGCATAATAAAAGCGCCTGAAATGCGTGATGATCCTGGTGCTGTCTTAATAATTTGGAGTGCTGGTCTCACAGTATCACTAGTTGGATGTGCTGCACCTGAAACCATTCCATCAGCTTTACCAGTATATACCAACATTGTTCCAAAATAATTAACATCTTTCAGCCACTTTTCAGCTGTTTCAGCATCAGTCTTACCTTTACGACGTTCGACTAAAGCAGCATTCAATGCTGCTAAAGCCTTCACATTATAATTTAACGGATCAATTATTTCTATATCTGACAAATCAAAACCATGATCAGAAGCAGTCGCTATGATTGCTTTTTCATTTCCTAACAAAATTGGCTTGATCAATCCTTCAACTGCCAATCGAGAAGCCGCTCCTTGAATGCGCACGTCTTCCCCTTCAGGGAAAACAATGACTTTATTTTGACCACTAATTTTTTGCTTTAATTGTTCAAATAATTCAACCAAGATACTTCCTCCAACGTGTTTAACAAACACCACTTAATTTAATTTACATGTTCATTGTAACAGAACTCATTGTATTTGTCTGTGGTTTCATTACTTTTTGTGATTTTTTTCACTCAATTTAGCCAATCAACTTGTGAACGGCCCTTTGCCATTAAAAAAGCATTAGCCTTCGAGAATGGCTGGCTACCAAAAAAACCGCGATATGATGATAGTGGACTAGGATGCGCCGACACCAAAACCAAATGCTTCGATTCATCAATCAAGCGCCGTTTAGATTGTGCATATTTGCCCCAAAGAATAAATACTTTTGGCGCATCATCATCAGAAGACGTTTGGATAATGGCATCAGTTAATGGTTCCCAAACCTGACCTGCATGTGCATTTGCACGTCCCTCAGGCACAGTTAAAACAGCGTTCAACAAAAGGACACCTTGTGTTGCCCATGATGTTAGATCATGCGACTGTCGCTGACCAATATCCGTAGCCAGCTCCTTTAAAATATTACGTAAGGACGGCGGTGCAGGCACACTGTCGGGAACAGAAAAGCTTAATCCCTGTGCTTGGTGAATTTCATGATATGGATCTTGTCCCATGATGATAACTTTAGTCGCTTTTAATGGTGTCTCAACTAACGCCGAAAACACTTTATCGCGTGGTGGAAAAATAGTGTCAGTTTGATAAACAGTGTTTAAAAAATATTGAATATCTTTGATTTGTTTAAGCGTCAACTTTTCATTGACATATGGTGCCCAAGTTGTATGCGATAGTGGCATATTAAGTCTTCTTTCGTGGTAAAATTAGTGTCAAGAGGCGATTATGACAAAATACTATCTCCGACAAAGGCACAGCATAGACGACGGCGTGAACATCGTGTTTGATGAAAATTTTCAAGCAAGTTATTTAGTATCTGGTCGTACGGGTAAAAAACATGATGAATTACATGTCCAAGATATGTCTGGGAACGTGCTCGTTCGTATAGAACAGACATCATTTGGTATCTTACCACGTTTTTCATTAAAATACCGTGATCATATTGTCGGCTCAATTAGCTTTACTTTAGGCCACTTAGGTGACATTGTCTACATCCGTCATCTCGGTTGGTTAGTTTCGGGTAATTTTATTGCCGGTCGCTACATCACCACTCATAATACCAAAAAATTACTCAGTGTCAAGCCCGAGTTACGTCAAGATGGCATCTATACCCAGCTTAAAATCACATTTGATTCTCAGGCACCTGTCCACATTGCGATTGCTGCTTTACTAGATATTTGGGGCACAAAATCCAATCCATTAACAAAATTAAAATGGCTCCCTGGACAAAATGAACGTTTTGAATTGACATTTCTCAATAAATGAATGAATGCCTTTTGAAATTAAAAATTATTGTCGCTTTTCTATTTCTGAGTGAACCGTTGACAATAATGCCGATGCACGATTAAGTGAAAATAAATGAATACCATCAACACCAGCATTTAAAAGATCATTTACTTGCGCTATCGTAAATTCAAATCCTGCTTTTTGAAAATCATTAGGCTGATTTTCATATTTTTGGCATAGCTCGATCAAATTTTGTGGTAATGTCACATCAGCTATTAATTGCATACGATTCAAGTGCGCTAAACTCGTTATTGGCATAATACCGACCGATATTGGTATTTTAATATTTTTCTGTTCTAATATATTCTGCATATTAAAAAATATATCATTATCAAAAAAGAACTGTGAAATGAAAAACGATGCCCCACTCTCAACCTTTTCTAACACACGATTTATCGCCAACTCTTTATCACTATCTTGTTGAAAATCTAATGGGTTTATGACCGCCCCAATGTTAAAATGTTTTTCTTCATCAATCGCTTTTATGAGACTTTTAGCATAGGGAAAATCGGTTTCTTGATATGCTATATGATGGCTATCACCCCGCATAGCCAAGATATTATTGACCCCTAACTGTTTTATTTTTTCTAGCGTATTTGGTAATGTATCCTTTGTCTGTTTAATGCTTGTCAAGTGTTGCAGTATCGGTATCTGAATTGGTAAGTGCCCTTTATCAAAGTAACTGGCCTCAGAACCGCCTGCACCATAAGTAACACTAACATAATCAATCCACCGAGATGCTAGTGCCTCACTTAGCGCTTGATTCGCAGGTAAATTGATATCTTTTGGACTCAGCTCAACTGAAAGCACGGGTCCTTTTTTATGCTGATAAATATCTGATATGTTCATTTTTTTGCCTGTCTTCATATGCTTCCTAATGATGCCGTTTTCAATGTCATTTAATCATACAGATTAGTCCTGATGCGCATGTACTGCTTCATGAATTTCATAGATATCATCAGGGTTTGTACGACAACAGCCACCAATCAAATCTGCACCAAATTTTTGCCATAATGGCACAAGCTCGGCCCAGTTAATTGGTCCGTGTTCACTTACCCACCGTTTCGTATCTGGATCATAATCATCACCGGAATTTGGATATACCACCACTTTTTTGCTTGTATTTGGCGTGATATTTTTAAGTGCAGGTAGTATGTTTTGTGGTGCTGTACAATTCACGCCTATAGCTTTAATTTGAGGAATTTTTTCAAAATACGCGACTGCCTGACTAAGTGGTGTGCCATCCCATAAATGATCCCCTGCTTCCGTTGAAAATGATAAATAAGCATCACTCGCGGGAAACTCATTTTTTATCAGATCAGCGATAGCTTTAGCTTCTTGAAAATTCGGCATCGTTTCTAAGGCTAATACATCAACACCACTGGCCACCAAACGAATTAATCTCGGTCTATGAAAATCTTGATAAGCTTTCTGAGACAGCTGATAATCGCCTGTGTACTCCGCTCCGTTAGCAAGATACGCACCATACGGTCCAATAGACCCTGCAATAATGCCATCTTGTTTCACCGACTGTTCGAGTCCTTCTTTTGCGAGCGTGACTGCCTTATCAATTAAGCTATAGGCTTTTTTTTCGTCTATTCCGACATTCTCAAATGTTTTAACATGCGCCTGATACGTATCTGTAATGGCAACATCTGCGCCCGAATTGAAAAAGTTCTTATGGATATCACGTACATCATTCGGCGCATCAATCAACGCGCCAGAGGACCATAAGCTGGTATCGACAGTCACATCTCGTTTAGCCAGTTCGCTCCCCATTCCCCCGTCTAAAATAACTGTTCTGCTATTAATGTACGTTTCAAATTTTGACATGTTACTTTTCCTTTCTGAATTATACTAATTGTTACACACGATGTTTCTGATATTTTGGCCACCACTTAAATCGCAGGTGATAATAACTATACACGCCAATTATAAAAGGCACAGACCAGAGTAATGCTGAGCGCTGTTCTGGATCAAAAACGACCAAAATAACTGACAGTGATGACCCAATAAATCCAGCTAATGGCAACAATGGATAAGCCCACCTTGGATATCTTAAGTCTTGCATACGATTTTCAAATTTTAATAATTGATAATATTTATAATGTGACCATCCAATCGCAATCCAAACAAACACCACAGCTAAACCAGATACTTGCACTAATATTAAATATAATGGCCCTGCCGCCATGAAACTTGATCCCAATGCTAATACACCGCCTACTAAGCTAGCAAGTAACGCAGCCACTGGAATGCCATTTTTATTTACTTTTTCAAATTTTTTGGATATTAGTTTTTCATGACTTAATGACCACAGCATTCTTGTCGATGCATACAAACCCGAATTGGCCATAGAAAGAATACCAGTTAAAATCACAAAATTCATAATATCAGCTGCATATGGGATCCCCACCGCACTAAAAACTGTGACAAAGGGGCTTTCTGTTACACCAGCTTTTTCATATGGAATAATAGCAGCTAAAATCGTAATACTACCAATAAAAAATATGGCTTGCCGCCACCAGACAGCTTTAATTGCTTTTGGAATGGCAACATTAGGATCTTTAGCCTCTCCAGCTGTTATTCCAATTAACTCCGTGCCACTAAACGCAAAGTTAACAGCTAACATAGTTGTAAATACAGCGCCAATGCCATTGGGAAAGGCACCATGACTAAATATGTTTTGTAATCCTGGTTTTGTGCCTAAATTTGAATGAAGTATCCCAGTCAAAATTAAAACACCAACAATTATAAAAATAATAATCGCTACAACTTTAATCATAGCAAGCCAGTATTCGCTTTCACCAAATATTTTTACGGAAAAAATATTACTTAATAAAATCAAAACAATAAATACACCTGAAAATGCCCAAACTGGTATATTAGGTAACCATCTTTGCATAATAATGCCTGATGCTGTAAATTCGGAGCCCAAAGCTATTGTCCATGTTAACCAATAAGCTATGGCCACAAAAAACCCGGTTGCTGGCCCAATGAGTTTTTGTGCATGATAATGAAACGCACCCGGCTGCGGCATCGCAATTGATAATTCGGCAACACTAAGCATAATTAAATAAACTAAAATGGCCCCAACTGTATAAGCTATAATCGTGCCCAAAGCACCTGCTGTGTGAATTGTGTACGCCGAAGAAAGGAACAGCCCCGTGCCTATACCACTGGCTAAGCCAATCATTTGAATTTGTCGTGCACTCATGACACGCTTTAATTTTTCTGCCATATTTTCTCCCTATACCGCCAATGCGTTACTATTTGTAATTTTTGACAAAAAAATCCCACAGTCTGAAATAAATCAGACTGCGGGACGAAATTTCGTGTTACCACCCGGTATTTGTATACTATTTAAGCACACCTTAAACATAATTAGCTTGACTCATGCTATATCTGAACGCTATTATGTTAGCTATAACGGGCTTTCCCGATTATCGCTAACATTGATTTCAACATATGCTCACAATAACATCACTCCAAGACCATCTTCATGTTTGTACGTTGCCTATTTTCACCATACATAGGCTCTCTAACAACATAACAGACACTACTCATCTTTTCTTCGTTAAAAGTATACTATCAGACATTTTTAACAATGTCAATATCTGTGACAATAAAAATACAATTTTTCTATTCAGCGCGATAGGACGATCCGTACTGCTTCAATCTATAGTGACTATTTCAAATCATTTCCAAGTGTAATTGATTTGGCTTAACCCAACCCATTTTCCGCATGACATGATAGCCTACAAATGACACAACAACAGGTACTACAACACCAACACCCATATATGCAGCAAACGCAACCGGATTCGATCCAGCCAACGCCAAAGGCACGATAAACGAATTAAATCCAATACCTGCCATCGCAAATGGCGCTGTGACATTAAATACTAATGTCGCAATTGGTGCTGCGATAGCTGCGCCAATCATAGGTGGTATAATCAATGCCGGGTTTTTAGTCAAATTTGGGAACTGTATTTTAGGTGTCACAATCCCTTGTGCAATTGTCGCACCAATTTTATTTTCATGAAATGACATGGCTGGAAATCCGACAAATACAGCCGTAGTACCAATTAAGATCGCCCCAGCTGCTTGAGGCGATGTGACACCAGTCGCGCCAATCGCTATAGCTAATGCTGCAGCAGAGGCTGGCGTCATAGTCATCGCACCAAATATCATTGCGACAATTGCTGTGCCAAAAATTGGATTAAGTGCCACACTAGAAGCAATAAATTGTCCCACAGCAACTAATGCTGGTGTTGTGACCATTGCCAAATAATAACCACTCACTGTACCAACAATTGTAGTTGCCGCTGGCACAATAATCATATCCAATGGTGTTTTACCGCTTAACCATTTACCGAACAGTACAGCAATAATGGCTGCCATGACAGCTGATATAGGCTGACCAGTAGTAATGATTGCCGAACCAGCCGCTTGTGTGCCAGCGTAACCAGTCGCTGTTATACCTTGAACTGCTGTGTTACTAAAGAAAATTGCATTAGCGCCAACTGTAGAAGCTGCCATTGCACTAAACATGACCATCGTATTCGTTTTCATTTGCGAAGCAACAGCAGCGCCAAATGCAGCTGGTAACATGACTTTAGTAATTTCTCCCATTTGTACCATCGGTTCCCACTGGATAAATCCAGCAATGGTTTGCAACAATAATCCCATGCCCAGAGTGACTAAAATGGCGTTTGAAACGGCAGCCGATGTGTTATACACAATGTCACGGATAGATTCTTCAGATTTGCCAACTTGTTCTTGGATTACTTTTTTATTGATTTGTGATTCCTTATTCATTACGTTTTGTGCCATAATTCTAATCTCCTTTTAATTTTACACTTCAATTGAGCAAGGCAATCATTGGGGGAAAATAAAAACGCCCCAACGATTGCTCGTTAGGGCGTTTTCACGTCATATTCCTAACCAGCTACTATAAACTTACTATCAAAGTCTAGTAGCTGATTTTGCTCAAATAACAACCAACTAGACTCAAATGAGAAGGAGGTTGAGGAGAAGTGCATTATTAACTTGCTTGTTTACTATTTTAATCATAATTCATCTCCCTTTATGAGCAATTAATTGCTTGTTCTTAATAAACATTACTATACATTAATGTGATTATAATGTCAACATTTTTATATTTATCATTTAAATGACATAAAAAAGCGTGTATTTTAAAAATACACGCTTTTATGGCTTACATTGTCCCAAACAAACGATCACCCGCATCACCTAATCCTGGCACGATGTAACCATTTTCATTCAATGACTCATCCAATGACCCCGTATAGATATCAACATCTGGATGCGCTTCCTGAACTGCCTTAACACCTTCAGGCGCTGACACTAACGTGATGAGTTTAATATGTTTAGCTCCGCGTTTTTTTAACGCAGAAATAGCATCTTTGGCTGAACCACCAGTAGCAAGCATGGGATCAACTAATAAAACATCACGTTGATCAATATCTTCCGGTAATTTAATAAAATATTCTACCGGTTCCAATGTTTCTTCATCACGATACATGCCAATATGGCCAATTTTTGCAGCAGGAATCAATTGAACAATGCCATCAACCATCCCCAATCCGGCTCGTAATATAGGCACAACAGCAAGTTTTTTACCAGCTAACTGTTTTTTTGTTGTCATTGCTACAGGCGTTTCGACAACAACATCTTCCAATTGTAAGTCTCGACTTGCCTCATATGTCATTAACATTGCTATCTCATCAACAAGCGCACGGAAATCTTTTGTCCCAACATTCTTATTACGAATCATTGTGAGTTTATGCTGGATTAGCGGGTGGTCCATTTCGACAAATTTTCCCATAATGTGTATTATTAGCGCGTAAGGTGTGAATTACAACGCATTTCCTTTCAAATTAGTTATTCTCTTTTCATTATAACAAAAAATTCTTCTACAAGGAAACTACCCTAATTATAGCTTGTTTTTTAATATGTGTTTCTACAATTACTTTTTTATATCTTAATTTCTATGTGGCAACAATATTTTTAGCACACAAACGGTATTTTTTGATGATGTAAAGACATTTATTCCAATAATGAACAAGATAATTTAACCGACGAAATCTGACTATTAACTTCAAAATATCATGGTTAATAATACGATTTTATTTTACCATGTCACCTACAGCTAAATAACTGTAAATTGACGATTTTTCAAACTAATTTGTACATCAGCAGCTTGAGCAACATTTGATTCATGAGTAACCAAAATAACTGTTTTTCCAATGTCATGTGCCAATTCTTGAAAGATACTGATAACCTCTTGTGTGTTTTCTTCATCTAAATTGCCAGTTGGCTCGTCAGCAATAACAATTTTTGCATCAACTGCTAACGCACGTGCAATTGCAACACGTTGCTGTTGTCCACCAGATAATTGTTGTACATTTTTATCTGCCAATGTGCGATCAATTCCTAATTTGCCAAGTGTGACATATACATAGTCCTTATCACCAGCATGTTTAGATTTAGTAATGGCCAACGCAGATAAAACATTTTGCGCTGCTGTCATATAGTTCAATAAATTATATGATTGAAAAATAATTGCAACTTTTTGATTACGATACTTTGTCAAACCGTATGCTTTAATATTCTGATCGTCAAGCGTCATTGTCCCTTGTAGAGGCGTGTCCAACCCGGCCAAAAAACTTAATAACGTCGTTTTTCCTGATCCAGATTGACCAACAATACTGTATAAAGTTCTAGGCTCAAATGTCATATTGACATTTTCATAAAGTGGCTGTTCTTGCGCATTATATTGATGCGTTAAATTTTTAATTACTAATGTCATTAATCATTCCTCTTATAATTTTAAAACGCCATCATACATCAAGTTGTTTTATTCATTTGATAAAATCTTTTTTGGTTTCAAACGAAATATTGGCGTTGCGCCTGCAATAACTGCAATAGCAATAATTCCCAATCCTAAGCCGCCCAATTCAATCATTGCTTGCCCACTTAATTTAGTCTTTAATGTATCGACTTGTCTGCCTGTTACCGTAACAGCGTTCTGTTTGTTACGCCCCATTGGCGAACCATCAATTGATCCACCTTGTTGTCTGTTACTACCGAAGCCTGCGTCTGCGCGAGTCGTCTGTGTAGCTGTTATTTGCTGAGATACAAGTTGTTTACCAACAGCATTACTAACGAAATTACCCGCAACGCTGGCTATGATTAATGACACGACCAAAATGGCAAACAATTCTGAAAACAATTGCAGCACAATTTTAAATTTACTTTCACCAAGTGACATCAAAACACCAATTTCATGACGTCGTTCACGAATCATTAAAACTGTAATCAATGCTAAAATGATTGTCCCAGCAATGCCAATAACCCAAACAATTTTGTTGGCAAAACTTTGTACATTTTTCATGGGTTTCATCAATAGTGCGTAAGTTTCAGAACTTGATGTCAAACTGAAATTGCTTGAAATTAACTTTTTTGTTGCCTTCATAAATGACTTTTCTTCAGAAGAATCTGTCAACGTATAAACGACACTGTTAACACTTGTTGTATCACCATTAATTGTGCCAGCTAAGGTGTAACTACTATACATTGTGTTAGCTGGGTCTTGATTCATACCTGGTCTACTTGGCCCACCTTGGCCAGATTGTGAAGACACTGTTTTTGCACGATATATGCCAACAACTTTCAAACTATAACTTTTTTCACGATCATCAGTGGTCTTAACTGTGATCGTGTCACCAACTTTCATACTGTTACTTGTCGCTAATTCGCTTTCAATCACAACATTATGTGTGTTTTTATCGGCAGATGTGATGCCTCGACCAGACATAATTGTGTCACTTTTAGATTTAAAATTACTTTCCGCTGCAGTAGTTGAAACTCCTGACAAACTAATATCACCAGTTGACTCGTTGCCCCCAAAACCACCTCGTGGCCCAGCACTACTTGATGACGTTGAGATGGCGCTAAATCCACTGGCATTAACTGATGTACTATTACTGAATTGATACCCTGCAACGTTTTCAAGAGAGCCTATCTTTTCTGCCGTGGTAATTTTAACACTTGGCAACGAAATAGTTGGTCGACCCATAGTTGATGAAGAAGCACCACTAGACAAACTATTTTCTTGATTTTTACGCATTGATGAAAATGCTTTTTCACGATTAGCACTCAATGACACCGTTGTCCCTACGGAATTTTTAGCGCTATTGGTTGCTTCAATCGCTGCATTTTGAATAATGATTCCCGTTAATACAAATATCATAATGGCACTCATAATCAAAGTGATAAGCGCTGTTCGACCAATCTTTTGCCGTAAATACAGTCCTGCACGTTTGATGAAATCCATATTAATGCTCCTTCAACTTAGCTTAATATCATCACTTTAACAACAATAAATTAAATTAATATCAATTAAATGAACTTTAAACTATATTCGAATACTAAAAGCTCTAAGATTTAGTTTAATTGCCTAAAATCTCATGTCATCCTATTTACGCAATGTTGCTGATATTCGCATTTTATTTTTAGCTAAATTAGGGTATAATATGATAGTTCGCACTAATAGTTTAACAGGATAAAACGGGGACCTCCTAAGTCTTAGCTCCCAGTTCGAGTCTGGGTTAGTGCATCGAAAAAAGGATGAATAATATATTCATCCTTTTTTATTATCCTTTGATACCTGATCGTTCAGCAATAGGTAATAAAATATTGCCGACAACAGTAACCAAAATAAAGCCGACAATCATCTCAAAAATTGCATTAAACGATACAATACCTATGAGCCACTGCAGGAGATTTTGATCAGGAATACCTGTAAAATTCGTATGCATAATAGTAAAACCTACGACAGTTAAAATGACGACACCAATTGTATTAATTAACGCAGCCAGGACACCTAGAACACCTAATCCGATAGTTCGAACCGTTGCCGACCTTTTACGCAAAAAATGATTAAATAGGAAGCCAACTAGTAGTCCCACTAAGATACGTGGCACTAACGCCGTGAAGGGATTTTGAAACATCAACGATCCTATTGTACCCGGATGTGTTAATGCGTTAATAAAAGACATCATTCCCCAAAAAAAGCCAACTAATGCACCATATTTTGGACCAAGCAAGATACCAGCCAACGCAACTGTAAATTGGATAATCGTCGCACTCGCACCAATGACAAACGCACCCAACGGCATGACGCCAAGCCAAGGCACAACCATTTGTAACAGAACAATTGCAACAAATAATGTCGCAACAACGTAATATTTTATTTTTGGATTAGTCATATTTTTTCGGTCATATCAACAATTCACAACCGCCCCTTTTGCATAATAACCGTATTATACCTTAGTCACACCGTAACCACAATCAAAAAGAATAAACGGCCGTTTGACGATTGCTTACACAATCAAAATGCGCACAAAAAGCCTTCCTGTTACATTTTTAATAACATCAAAGGCTTTTCAAACATTTATAACGTTATTGCAGTCAATAAAGCAACTCGTTTATTCCAAACCTTCTGCCAAAGCTTCTGGATAGAACTCACGTATAATATCAGCTTCATGCTTAGATAATTCTGGAAATGCTGAATCAGCACCAATATCTTCATGGAACATCCGATCACGTGGAGATACACCACCGACAGCATGTTTTACAGTGATTAACACACCGTCATACGACTTCACATCAATTGCTGCTTGAGCATCAACGATATGTAATTGAGAAACCATCAAGAGTAAACGTATATCAGCATTCAAATCAGACAATAAACGTTGCTGCGCTGATGTCAAATATAATGTCAATGCTGCTTCAGCATTTTTACCAATTAATTCAGCTGTTCGCGCTTCTTCAAGTGCTTTGTTAACTGCATTTCGCACTGACATAAACGCGGACCAATTATTCAATAACGCACTTGTATCGCCAAGATTCTTTATCTCAGGCATATCAGAAAGATAGGCAAAATCTAAAGTCTCATTTGGCAGATATTCCCACACTTCTTCAGCTGTATGTGGCAAAATAGGCAACAATAACTTCGTCAAGGCGATTAAAGTGTCATAAAACACTGTTTGCATCGACCGACGTGCATGCCCATTTGGGGCTTCAACATACACAACATCTTTGGCAATGTCTAAATAAAATGCTGACAAATCAACGTTAACAAAATTAATTACACGTTTGAAAATGTCATTAAATTGATAATTATCATATGAATCACGCACATCTTTAACAAAATTATTTAAAATAACTGAAAAATATTGATCATGTCCAGCTCTGTCATCGAAAGCGACAGCATCTGTCGTATAGTTGAAATCGGCCGTATTAGCCATTAAGAAACGTAACGTATTACGTAACTTTCGGTAACTTTCAGATACTTGTTTTAAAATGTCATTTGACACAGGCATATCTTGCGATGTATCAACTGAAATTGTCCACAATCGCAAAATTTCAATCCCCATTTTATCAGCAACATCCAGTGGTGATATCGTGTTGCCAAGTGATTTAGACATTTTGTTACCTTGCCCGTCCAAAGTAAATCCTTGCGATAATACATTTTTGTAGGGCGCATGTCCTGTAGCAGCGACCGAAGTAATCAATGAAGAATTAAACCAACCGCGATATTGGTCAGATCCTTCCAAATATAAATCTGCGGGATAATCTAACTGGTCACGTGTATTCATGACACCAGCCCAAGAAGAACCTGAATCAAACCACACATCCATAATATCTTCTTCTTTAGTAAATTTGCCATGAGGTGAATGTTCGTTTGTATAGCCTTCAGGTAATAAATCCTTAGCTTCATGCTCAAACCAATAATTTGAACCGTGCGCCTCAAACAAGTCTGCCACATGGTTAATAATGTTTTGATCTAAAATAGGTGTTTGATCTTCTGCATAAAAAATAGGTAACGGTACACCCCAAACACGTTGACGTGAAATAACCCAATCGCCTCGATCTCGAATCATATTATACAGTCGTTTCTTTCCCCACTCAGGGAAGAAATTAACATTATCCAATTCATCCAAAATATTTTGACGAAACGTTTCTACAGACGCAAACCATTGTGGCACAGCACGCCAAATAATTGGTTTTTTAGTACGCCAATCAAATGGATACGAATGCGTAATTTTCTCTTTGGCTAAGAATAAATTAGCCTCAGTCAATTTATTGATGACAAGACCAACAACATCATCATAAAATTTACCTTCAAAATCCGGACCAGCATTCTTAGTCATATAGCCTTTTTCGTCAACTGTAACAACTGCTTCAAGGCCATATTGTTTACCAACATTAAAATCATCCTCACCAAAACCAGGGGCCGTATGAACCAAACCAGTACCAGAATCTAAAGTCACATGATCTGCATTCATAACCAATTCTTCGGCGTCAATATCCCACGGGTGATAGGCAGTGATACGGTCCAACTCTTGCCCTTTATACGTTGCTAACGTCTCGTAGCTATCCCAACCAAAGAGTGGTGTAATAGCCTCGAGACGGCCTGTGGCCACAACAAATTTACGCACCTCTCCTGCTGGCTGAATCACTGAATAATCCATATCAGGGCCAAGTGTAATACCACGTGATGCTGTCACTGTAAACGGTGTTGTGGTCCAAACCACAAAATAAGTCTCCGCATCCAGTATGCCTTTACCATCTTTCACCTGATTGGCATAATATAAAGATGTTGATTTAATGTCATGATATTCAATTTCTGCTTCAGCTAAAGCAGATTCTGATGACCATGACCAATAAACCGGTTTTGAACCTTTGAAAATATAACCTTTACCAGCCATTTCACCAAAGACACGTAACTGCGCAGCCTCAAATTCTGGTTGCAATGTGATATATGGATTTTGCCAGTCTGCCATAATGCCCAGACGTTTAAAATCATTTTTTTGCTTATCAACCTGTTCCAAAGCAAAATCTTTTGCCAAATTCCGCCATTCAGCTTTAGGCATTGCTTTACGATCATGACCCGCTTTGGTTAATTGTTGTTCAATTGGTAACCCATGTGTATCCCAACCTGGAATATAGGGTGCGTAAAAACCAGCCATATTCTTGTAGCGAACAATAATATCTTTTGAAATTTTATTCAAAGCATGCCCTAAATGAATATTTCCGTTAGCATATGGGGGACCATCATGTAAATTAAAATGTGGTTTCTTTTCATTTTGTGACAAACGTTGGTTATATAAATCAGAATCATACCATTTTTGTTGTCGAACTGGTTCTGTTTTTGGTAATGATCCGCGCATTGGAAAGGCTGTTTTTCCAAGGTTAAGTGTCTCTTTATACTTCATATGTCTTCTCCTATAAATGTTTTAATCCTAGTAATATGCTGGTTATAACGCAATAAAAAACGTCCCTGTGTTTTTTCAACACAGGGACGTTTTCACGTGGTACCACCCAATTTTAGTTGTCAAAAAACAACCCTTAAACCAGTGTTAACGATCTGCACCGTTCAAACCTACTAAAATTTCAGTTCAAAAAACTTCATAACTGATTTAAAAAGCTACAGGGACGGTCATCTCTAACCACCATGACTCGCTGCGCGTATGTATGCCATTCTTATTGTGTTATGTTTTTTATAGTTTATTATTTTCGTCTGCTTCGGGAAACACAACAATAGGTCCTTGCTCTGGCGCAATTTCCACATTTTCTGTTTTCTCGGGCTCTACTTCATTCTTTACCTCTGACTGAAATGTTTCATCTTTATCGGTCACCAGTTGATCAACACGATTAGCTGTTGTCTGCCCAACTGGTAGACGGTGAACTGCCTCAGCTAAATCATCATTTTCTAATAGTGTACGCTGAAGTTCCAATAATTTCAAGAATGAATTTTTAAAACTTTCAACTTCTGCTCTGAGTTCGTTTTGTTCTGTAATCAAATCAGAATTTTCTTGTGCTAAGTTTGATGCTTCAGCCTCGGCTTTTATACGTGCATCGCTAATAATCTTTGTGGCTGATTCTTGTGCGTGCATCAATTGTTTTTTAACTTCAACATCTGCTTCATGCTTCAACCGATCAGCGGCTTCTTGTGCAACAAAAATCGATTGATTAATTTGTTCACGCTTCGCCTCTAAATCATCAACTTTAACTTGCAATTGTTCATTATTATTTGAAAGTTTATCACGTTCAGAAATAACGGTTTCATAATCACTATTAATTTGGTCTAAAAACGCATCAACTTCAGATGCAATATAGGCACGTGAACCTTTTTTTGTAAATTCATGCTTCAAAATCTCATCAGGTGTTAGTACCATTTTAATCTCCTTTTAATTTTGATATAACTCACGTTAGCTTAACGTCGAATAATATTTACAATTGCCTTGATTTTATCTTTTTTACTCAACCCATCACACATTTTAAGTTGTAAACGACCATGTTTACGAACAGATACAATGTCTCCAATTGCAATCATATGATCCGGCTTAACAAGCGTTGTCCAATTAACTCGGACTTGTTGCTGTTCAACCAATGATTTTGCTACGCTACGTGGTATATCAAACGCTGATGAAATAGTTGTGTCAATGCGCAAAGACGATAATAATAAGAATATTTCTTCCCAATCATCATGTACTGCAATAACCTGTGACAGATCCCGTACAATCAATTCAATTTTAATACGACCAATTTTTTGAACCGTTTGTTGCATATACCCGACCATTTTTGCATCAACAATAATTTGCCACTGTTTATCATCAGACAAAATGTCTCCAATAACTTCGCGCTTTATACCCGCATGCATGAACGCACCCAATATCATTGAATGATGTAATTCAGAAAATTTAATTGGATATTTGATTTCAAGAACGGCTAATTCAAAGTCCGATAACATGACATCATAAAATTCCGGTGCTATAAAAGCACGTTGATTTTCAGTATTAATATGCGACCCACTATAGTGCACTTGTAAATCTTCAGACCGATTGACTAACGTCTGTAAAATATATTGTTCGCGAGGATTCAAAAATCGTGTTAAAATACCTCGATATTCATCTTCACTTTGTCGAATCCAATCACCTGCTTGCTGAATAAATGCGACTTCTTCCGGTCGGAAGTGCTGTTCAATTGTTGAAAAGTCATCTACCATGTTACACGAAAAGTAACACGAGGTGAGATAATCCATTAATTGCAAAGTTTAATGCCAAAATAGCAACAATCGGTGAAATATCAATTATGCCACCAATTGGCGGAATAATTCGGAATAAGTTTAAATAGGGTGCAACAATGCGTTGAAGCCACTTGCCAAAAATCGATTGTTGCGCGCCAGGTAACCAAGACATTAGGACATAAATGACAATTGCATATTCATAATAATGTGCGATACGTATGATCCAATTTAGTATTTCTAGCATATGTTAATACCGCGTATTCGGTTCTAAATTATCTGTTAACGTCCCTGAAATTTCAAATGTTGCGGGCGTAACCAAAAAAATAGACTGTCCAATGCGTTCAATTTCGCCATTTACTGCATATATAGCACCACCTAGGAAATCTAATATTCGCTTAGCTTGTGCCTCATCAATTTGCGTAAAATTCACTATTACCGCTTCACCACCTAATATTTGGGAAGCAATAGCTCTAGAATCCGAGTACACTTTAGGTTCAAACAACGCAATTTTGCTATTAGCATTACTTGGATCTGTCATTGTTGATTGAGACGATTGACGACCAAAATAGGTTGCTTGTTGCTGTGATGTTTGTTGCACGGGTTGTTGATATTGTGGTTGTTCTTGATAACTGCTATCGTAGCCATCTTCATATAAATCATCTTCATCATTGCTGAAAAGACGTTTAATTGTGTCGCCTAATGCCATGGTTTCTCCTTAAACACGCAGGTTGCTTTGTTTACTATGTATCATACAACACTTTAATGGTTACGAGGTCGCAACACATATTAAGTCATTGTTTTATCACACAATCAAAATGTACACAACTCACGTTCTTCAATGTTAACGCTTTTTAAAGAATGGGGGTTGTTCATTATCATCTTCGTTATTTGAAAAATCTACCGGTGTGTCATTTGATGTCGGGGTATTAAACACATCAAATGCCTGTTTTTGTACGCCGTCAAATCGATCATCTTCTGCAAATGCATCTTTTGAAGCCCCACTAATATTCCAATCAGCGAATGGATCATTTTGTGGTGCTGGCGTTGTTGATTTAACAGGTTCAGTTGCAGGTTTTTCAAATATTGATGCGTTAGGAATTGCTGAATTAACATTATTGTTAGCCGTACCAAATACCTTGGCAGCGTTAGCTTTTGGGGCTGCCGCTTTTTTTGATGCGGGATCAACCGTCACATTTTGCAAGCCGGTTGCAATAACCGTCACACGAATTGAGTCACCAAGGTTTTCATCAATAGACGTACCAAAGATAACGTTAACTTCACGTCCAGCCTCTTGAGCAATAACTTCTGAGGCTGTTTGTGCCTCAAATAGCGACATGTCCAAACCACCAGTAATGTTGAGCAAAACATCCTCAGCGCCTGACATATCTACTTCAAGTAATGGTGATGAAATAGCTTGCTTCGTGGCATCTGCGGCACGTGTTTCACCACTGGCTTGACCAACACCCATTAAAGCAGGTCCAGCATCTTGCATAACAGTCTTCACATCAGCAAAATCAAGGTTAATGAAACCAGGATTTGTAATTAATTCTGAAATACCACGAACACCTTGAGCCACAACTTCATCTACAACTTTAAATGCTTCGGACAAAGGTGTACGTAAGTCAATGCGATCCTTCAAACGTTCATTGGTAATCACAATGAGCGAATCTACTGATTCAGATAAAGCTTGTAGCCCTTCAGCCGCGAAGCGACCACGCTTTGGTCCTTCCCATTTGAACGGACGTGTTACAACAGCAACAGTTAATGCCCCTTGTTCTTTGGCAATACGTGCAACAACTGGCGCCGCACCGTTTCCAGTACCGCCGCCCATACCTGCAGTGATGACAATCATATCAGCACCTGAAATAGCTGAAGCAATAGCTTCAGATGATTCTTCGGCAGCCTTAGTCCCACGTTCGGGATTTGAACCAGCGCCTAGGCCACCTGTTAACTTTGGACCAATTTGAATTTTAATATCGGCCTTGGACTTATCCAAAGCCTGCACATCAGTGTTGGCGACGATAAATTCAACGCCACTAACACCCTCTTCTATCATATGATTGACAGCGTTTGACCCACCACCGCCAACACCGATAACTTTAATAATTGCCCCGGTTTCTTGAGCGTCATCAATTGAAAAATCCATAAGTTGTTGTCTCCTTATCTAATACTAATCTTCGCGAAATAAATTTTTAATTGTTTGTATCAAACGGCTAAAGAAGCCTTGCCGCGGTTGTTCATCTAAGCCACTATAATTATACACTGGCTTATCACTTGACTCAGATGTTTCGACATACTCATTCGATTGGTGAGATACTGCCACCTCAGGTTGTATATTATCGGTATCTTCGTGACGTGACATGATAACTTGTTTAATAACCTGTTGTGTCATACTTTCACGCGAAGCAAACATGGCATATGCCATAGCACGTGTGTAAGCAGGATGACGTAATCCTATTTGATCAGGTACAAAAAGTCGCACATTTTCACCTAAAATAGTTTTAGCGTAATCTACCATACGTGGTAATGCTGCATTCCCACCAGTTAAAACAAAACCACCAGGCATATTCAAACCATTAACTGTATTCAGTGGTTCAAATGCACGCGTATATATTTGTTCTAGCCGAGCCGCAATGATTTCTGAAAGATAATGTTCATTCGTCACTTGAGGTGTGTTATCACCAACTACCTCAACTGAAAACTCTTTATCTGGGCTTGCCTGTGTTGGATCAGCATAACCAAAGTCACGTTTAATTTTTTCTGCATGTGTATAAGATATACCTAAAACAGTTGAAATGTCTTTAGTGACATTATCACCACCTTCTAAATCTACATGATTAAATTTTAATTGCCGGTCATGTATAATAGAAGTGGTTGTTTGACCACCACCAAGATCGATCAGCACGGTGCCAAAGTCTTGCTCACCATCATTTAAAATGCTAGTGCCTATCGCCAATGGTGCCAAAACAAATTCACGTAACTTCAGGCCGGCTTTTTGAATCGCCATACGTGTGTTATCTAAAATTTTATTGGGTCCAATGTATGCTGTCCCACTTATTTCAAGACGAACACCAATCATTTCATGTGGATCTTTAATACCATCAAAACCATCTACACTAAATTCTTCAACAATTAAATCAATCACATCATGGTCTGATGATACCTTATGCGATAATGCTTGATTTGCTACATTTTGCACATCAGCATATGTGATACGTTTGTTTTGATTCGCAATAGAAACGAGGCCTTCAACATGAATCATTTCAATTTGATTTGCAGGAATGCCTACAACAACTTCATTAATTTGAAAATTTGCTTTTTCTTGTGCTTGATCAATCGCTTCGCGAATTGCACTTGCGGTTGCGTCAATATCTACAATCACACCCTTACGTAAGCCTCGAGAAGGTGCATTTCCTGCACCAATCACATTAAATTGATTACCAGTTGTTTGCGCAATGACTACTTTGATGGATGTCGTACCAATGTCTAAACCCACCGTCACGCCTGAGTTATTCATGCGTCGTGCCCCTTTACAAAATTATTTTTTAATAAAATATACCTAACAATAATAATATCATAAATCATGGCTGTTACGCCACCAATTCTCACTTTTGTTTATCATTATTATCAGTTTTTTTATTGGTTGTATTTGTTCTTGATGTACCATAAACATACGAATAAGCGCCAAATTGTAAATCAATGATGCCTTTAACTGGCATTTGTGCAGCAATCCCAGGATAATAATTAATTTTTCTACCAAATGTATCTAAGGTTGCATATACTGTGTTGCCATCATTCATAATAACTATTAGTCGATTAGCATTATCTTTATTCGGTGAATAAATGATTTGACTGATATTTTGACGTAGCGTTAATTCCAAGGCGACAAATTCTTTGGCCAGTTGTTTGACGTCTTGATTAGATTTAAATCCTGAGTATACCGGCGCATTGCCTTCAGGATTTTGAACTTTATCCAGTTGACCTTCTCGGTTAATGACATACCAACCTTTTTTTTGTTCAATATAGCCCGCAGTGACTTTTTCAACAATATCAATATTAACTTGACTGCCTTGCAATGTTACCTGCGCTGAATCAATTTGGTCATCTTGTTTGACAATGTGTTGTGCAATAAACTTTGTCTGACCTACTATACGCCAATAGGGTGTTTGTTGCTTGATATTAGCATACTTTTCTATTTTGTCTGTTGGCATCATCATTGTATTGATATTAATCGTCTTAATTGTTCGCCATGGCTGTAGCAACAACAAGATACCAATTATAAACACACCAAAAGTCGCTAGACTTATCCAAAGTTGTAGCGGTCGTTTTTTTTTCAGTATTTTTTTGTTCGTTACAACTGCCACTGTTCTAGTCTTTCTTTTCTAACAATGCATCCTGTATCAAATGATATAACCTATCACCTGCATCTGGCATCCCCACCTTTGCAACTTGCGCCGCCATATTTTCACTGACTGTGTCATCAAGCAATAAGGTATCAGCAGCAGCGATGAGTGATTCACCACTTAAATCTGGTTCCGCTATCACAAGTGCTGCCCCATCATCAACTAAACTTTGCGCATTTTTAGTTTGATGATTACCAGTAACATGTAGACTTGGAACCAAAATCGATGGAATGCCTAATGCTGTGATTTCAGCGATTGACGTAGCGCCAGCTCTAGACACAATCGCATTTGTTTTAGCTAGTACTTGTGGCATATTGTCAATGTAAGGGACAATACGCACATTATCAGCGACAGTAATTTTTTGATCATTTAACTGTTTTATCACACCATCATATCGCTTAGGTCCCGTGACAACCATTACCTGGTAACTTCTTAAATTAAAAGTACTCATTGCCTCAATGACTGCTGAATTAATCGCGGGTGCACCTTGTGACCCACCAAAAATTAATAGTGTTGGCTTGTCATTTCGTAGCCCCAGTGTCTGCCAAGAAAAGGTTGACACAATATGTGCAACTTGCTGTGCACGTGGATTACCCACAAGCGTCACCTTTCCTGCTGGAAATTGTTGTTTTGCAACATCAAATGCAACACCAATTTTGCTTGCCCCGCGTGCCAAAAATTTATTTGTTACACCAGCGACGGAATTTTGCTCATGGATAACGGTTGGAATGTGCATACGTTGTGCTGCGTAGACAACTGCCCCTGCGACATAACCACCTGTTCCAACAACAACGTCAGGTTTAAACGCTTTAATAATTTTTTTAGATTGTTTAACCGCTTTTAAAAATAAATTGACCGTCTTAACATTATCTAACGATAATGATCGTTTAAATCCCTGTACAGAGAGCTTTTCAAAAGCCATGCCAGTAGCTGGTACAATATCTGATTCCACACCACGTTCTGAACCAACATATAAAAATTCTGAATCTGGTTCATGTTGTTTAATGACTTCAGCCAAAGCCAAAGCAGGATAAATATGACCGCCTGTGCCACCACCTGATAAAATTACACGCATACTATAGCCCCAACTCTTTCTTTAACTCAGCGACGTAACTGTCACCACGCACCTCAAAATTTTTATATTGATCCCAACTGGCCGCTGCTGGTGAAAGCAAGACAATATCGCCAGTCACAGCCAACTTCACTGCAACTGGCACAGCTTTTTCAACGTCAGTCACACTAATGACTGGTTTGTTCGCAGCACGTGCAACAGCCACAATTTTTTGCTGTGTCTCACCAAAGGCAATAACAGCCTTAACATGGGTCAAATTTGGTAATAATCTCATCAAATCATCACCACGATCTAGTCCGCCAGCTAACCAAATCGTTGGCTGTTGGAAACTATTTAATGCTGTTTGTGTCGCTTCAATATCTGTTGCCTTAGAATCATTATAAAATGCAACACCTTTGGCAGTGAGAATGTACTGCAAGCGATGGGCCACGCCACCAAACATTTCAAGTACCTGACGCATTGCCGCTTCATGCACACCGGCTAATTTTGCTACTGTTATCGCAGCCAAAATGTTCTCCAAATTATGTGGCCCCACTAATTTGACATCAGTTAAAGGCATTAAATTATGATCAGAAATAACAAGATTAACACCTTCCGTACGCGCCATGTATTTTGATTGGGTACGGGAAAATTCAATAACTTTTGCCTGTGTCCTTTTTATAAAATCAGTCGTATCCTGACCATCTGCGTTTAATACTAACAACTGATCTGCTGTTTGATTTTTTGTTAACTGAAATTTTGCTGCAACATAATTTTCACGTGTGCCATGATAATCCAAATGGTTTGCAAAAATATTTGTAATTAATGCAATATCCGGCCGTATATCTGGGGTACCCATCAATTGAAAACTTGATAATTCTAACAATAACGTATCATCTACTGTGAGGTCTTTGACAACTTCACATACTGGTATACCTATATTACCAGCAGTCGTTACCTTTTGGCCATCACTTTTGAGCATGTCTCGAATTAATGACGTTGTTGTTGTTTTACCATTTGACCCCGTGACAGCAATCAAACGTCCTTCAAAAGAACTTAAAGCAACCGCTACTTCGGTTAAAATGGGTATGTTTAATTGCACTGCTCGCTTAACTAATGCCGTTTCATAATTAATACCTGGATTTTTGACGAGATAATCGAAGGTTTTATTCAATGATGCTGCATCGTCATGATTAATAAATATAACACCTGCTGCTAGGAGCTTTCGATACACAGCTTCATCTTTAAATTCGCCACCATTAGCAACTGTGACCTGCGCTCCAAGTTCAAATAATCGTTGCGCTGCTGCTTTTCCTGAACGTGCCCATCCAAATACCATCACCTTTTTATTACTAAAATCTTGTATTGCCATTATAACCTGATTTCTAAAATTTTATGTACGCGAGCAACTCTCGCTTTTAATTCATATAGAATATGCCAGCAACCGCTAAAATCGCAGATAAGATCCAAAACAAGGTGCCAATTTGCCATTCACTCCAGCCAAATTTTTCAAATGAATGATGAATTGGTGCCATTGGAAATATCCGTTTGTGCCAGAAATGATAACCAATCGTTTGAATAATAACTGACAATGTTTCGATAACAAATACCAAGCCAAACCATATCAAAGAAAATGGTACACCGAGTAAGATCGATTCAATAGCCAAACCTGCGCCCAAGGCAAGCGATCCAGTATCCCCCATAAAAATCTTTGCTTTTGGTTTATTAAAAATTAAAAATCCAATCAAAGAACCAATAACTGCAAAGTTAAAAACGACTATGATTTGGTTTTGCATATGCATGGCAACTACACTATAAGCTGCGTAAACAATGATACTAATACCCGCCAATAAGCCATCCAGCCCATCGGTTAAATTAGTAGCGTTTGACCAACCAACAAGCCAAAACCAAAGAAATATAAAGTAGAAAATACCTAGATTATATGTGCCAAGCAATGGCACATATAACGTGAAAGGCACATCCATAAGCCACATGATCAACATAATAATTGCTGCACTAGCAGTTTGTGCCAGTAGTTTTGGTTTAAAAGCAAAACCATCATCAGCGTGGTTAACTAATTTTAAGGTATCATCAATACCACCGATAATGGCATAAGCCAAAAATGCAAAGACAGGAATGGCCATTGCCATCACACCCTGCCAACCATTATGAACACCCCCACCAATAAGTGCGCTTAAAGATGCGGCGACAACGAAGAGTGCCCCACCCATACTTGGCGTACCTGATTTTGCTTGATGGTCCGGTCCGAGTTTTCGGATAACTGCTTGTTCTTTTGACTGTTTTAAAAACTTAATCAATAACGGCATAAATAAAGCTGTGACAATTAACGCCCGGGCCAGCGCCCATAAATTTTCAGACATATTCTTTCCCTACTTCTTCTCTTTTAACCTAATAGCCACATGGCTAGTATCCACAACCAGCTGATCTTTAGCAACTGTTTGCCCCGCAACAAATCCAGATCCTGACCAAGTGAGCTTAAACCCAGCTTCCCTAGCGAACGTTTGTGCGTCTGTCAAACTCCACCCAGTCATATCAGGTAAATGTGTATTCCCTTTGGCTCGTAAAATTACTAATTGATTGGTCAATGATTTTTGCTCTGGTAGTAACGATTGACTTTCAATTTGACCACTTGTGCCTACAATAGCTGTTCTAAAACCAGCATTCGTCATTGTTTTAGTCGCGCCATCAATTGATTGTCCAACAACATTTGGTACCGTTTGTTTCGTTGTTTTTGATTTCACAGCACTGTCACTATTATTTAAGGCCTGCAGCATTAACGGTTGAAATACTTTATTCATTGTTATTTGAATCGTCGGATCTGGAAATACTTTAGGTTGTTTCACAGCCATGTAGAAAATGTACTTTGGATTTTTTTCCGGCGCTAATACCATAACAGAATGAATCGCATTATTCAAACCTTGTAAATATTGCCCCTTTTCAGATACCTGGGCTGTACCAGTTTTAGCCGCAATTTGATAACCAAATTGACGTAAATCAAATTCTTTTGCAGTACCTGTATCTTGATTAACAACGTCAATCATATATTTACGAACTTGTTTCGCTGTACTAGCTTTAATTGGACGTGCAACAGTCTCAGTCTTTCCTTGCTTCACAATTGCACCATTTTTAGGATTAACAACCTTATCCACAAAGTACGGTTTAACTTCGCGCCCATCATTAGCAATAGCTGAGTACGCTTGCACCATTTGTAGCGGTGTTACAGTAATCCCTTGACCATAGGCCGTATTAGCTTGATCAATAGGATAAGTATAAGACATTTCACCAGGTTCTTCGTGATTTAAATCTGAATTAGTCGACCGTAAAAATCTAAATTTCTCCAAATAGTTACGCCAAGTTGTTGCCCCAAGTTGTTGTTCTGTTCGCGCAAACGCAACGTTTGATGAACGCCAAAAACCTTCTCGATAAGTTAACGTCCCTTGATCTTGCCCAAATGCATCAACAACTTTTTTGCCATCAATTAGCAGTGTCCCCGATGGATAGGTTGCGTTAGGTTGCCATTTCCCTGAGTCAATGGCCGCAGCTAATGTCACACCCTTCATTGTAGAACCTGGTTCAAATGCGCCTTGATTCAATAAATTAGACCATAATTTTGGATTAATTGACTTCGCATTTGGATCAAAATTAGGTCGTTGTGTTGCTGCAACAATGCGACCAGTTTTTGCTTCCATCAAAACGCCCACCGCAGACTGCGCCTTCGTTGTTTTAAACAAGTCATCCATGCGCGTTTCAAGTGTGTTTTGAAGTGACTCATCTAGCGTGAGGTAGACGTCATTCCCAGGTTCTACTGTTCTGCTGTCTTTGACATTTTCTACTTGCCCATCATACTTTTTAATCCCATTTTTACCCGCAAGTGTTGTATTTTCAGAATCTTCTATACCCATAAGACCCACTTGTTGAGATTGGCCAGTTTTTTTATTGTCGTCAGTTCGCATGGCACCAACTAAATGAGAAGCCGTATTGCCATTAGGATATATACGTGATGCCCGTGATGTGAAGTTTATACCTGGTAATTTAAGCGCCTGAATTTTTTTATACTGATCAATACTTAAATTCTTACTGGCCTGAACTTTTGTAGAAATAAATTCAACTTGATAAACATTTTTTTCTAACCGACTTAATATGTCTTTTTGACTCATGCCAATGATTTTACTCAGCTTCTCTGCAGTTGCTTCTTTATCAACCACATGACCTGACCCATCAACATACTTACCGGTTTGCGCATTTTTAGCACGTGCCACTTTTTTATCGAGTACAGCATACATATCATAAACTGTTGTGTTTTCCGCCAATACTTGACCATTGATATCATAAATTTTACCACGCGTTGCTGGTACGACCTGATTGGCCATAAATGCACGGCGTGTCGCATCATTTAAGTTATGTCCATCAACTGAACCGCTTGCTATCACAAAAAGACGCACGCCAAGTCCTAAAGTTACAAGCACAATTGCGCCCAACAATACACCGCCAAATACTTTAGCGTTTTGCGTAACTTTTTTATTCGGTATCCGTCTCACTCTATTTTTCATAATTATTGGTTAATATTTCTGACATTACCATCAGATAACGTCATATTATATTTTTTAGCAACCTCACTTAAATTTTGTTTACTGGTCTTGTTTTGAATATCACTACGCAAGGCATTGTTTGTTTCTTTTGTCGTATCAGTCTTTGTTTGCATAGTTGCAGCACTTGAGCGTGCTGCATTCGTTTGCATACTTGAAAAAACAACCCCCACCATCAATACCATGATGACAGCTGAAACGAAGACTACCATGAGTCGCTCTTTTCGTGTCCAACGTGCTGCTTTATACTTTATACGCGTTTTAGGTTGTGTTAGAGGTAGCGCTTCAGCTGCCGTTGAATATTGATATGCATTCTGTGCCATTATTGCAGCTCCTAAATATTATTTGCGTTCGATCCCACGTAACTTAGCTGATTGTGATCTATGATTGTTCGTCATCTCATGCTCACTTGGCAAAATAGGTTTACGTGTTAACAGTGTGTAATCTGCTTCGAATTGTCCAGGTAATACTGGTAACCCAATTGGCAATTCTGGTGTTGATGCTTTTTCACGAAACATTTGTTTAACTAATCGATCTTCTAGCGACTGGAATGTAATCGCACTAATACGACCATTTGGCGCAAGTAAATCAAGCGCCTGAGTCAAAGAGTCTTCTAACGCCCCTAACTCATCATTAACAGCTATTCTCAAAGCTTGAAACGTCCGTTTTGCAGGATGTCCGCCCTTACGGCGTGCCGGTGCTGGAATAGCTTCTTTGATAATATCAACCAATTCAAAAGTTGTATTAATCATTCCTGCCTCACGGTGTCGTTCTATTTTACGGGCAATTTGCTTAGGAAAGCGATCTTCACCATAGCGACTCAAAATACGTAGAAGATCATTAAACGACCAGTCGTTGATAATTGTTTTGGCTGTTAATGTTTGACGTTGATCCATGCGCATATCCAAATCGGCATCATAGTTATAACTAAAACCGCGTTGCCCATCATCAAATTGTACTGAACTGACACCTAAATCATAAATCACACCATCGACCTGTGTCACACCTCGTTGCGCTAAAGCAGCAGTTAGTGTGCGAAAGTTTTGATGAATTAATACCAATTTGCCAGAGGCAATTTCATCTGCATATTGTTCTTCGTTATACTGAATTGCCGTATCATCTTGGTCGAAGCTATACAACGTGCCAGTTTCCAGTTGCTTAAGAATTTCACCAGTATGTCCACCACCACCCAAGGTCGCATCAACATAACTACCGTCTTTTTTAATATTAAGTAATGCAACTGCTTCTTTTAAGAGTACTGTGACATGTTCAAATTCAGTCATTAAATTTATCCTTTTAACTAGAAGTCGAAGTCAACTAGTCCTTCTGCAATTTCATCAAAATCATTCGCTGTTGCCAGTGTGTAATCATGCCAATTTTCTGAGCTCCAAATTTCAAATGAATCCCCAGATCCTGTCACTGTCACATCTTTTTCAAGCCCAGCATAGTCTTTTAAGTTTGACGGCATTATAATTCGGCCTTGTTTATCAACTTCAGCCGCCATCGCACCGGCCATAACAAAACGTTTAAACTGACGTGCTTCTTTTTTACCGAGTGGTAACTCATTCAATTGTTTTTCTAATTTTTCCCAAATTGGCATTGGCATGACACGCAATGCATGTTCCATCCAACGTGTCACAACAAATTTTTCGCCTAATTGGTTACGAAATTTTGCTGGAATTATAAGTCGCCCTTTTGAATCGAGCGTATGCGAATATTCGCCCATAAACATCAGGACCACCTCCATTAAAAATTCTATACTACTAATTTACCACATTTCACCACTTCCCTCCACCTTATTACTCATTTGTCATCATTTAGTAAATTTTAACACACATAAAAAACGCTACCATCTTTTAAATAGCAGCGTTTTCGTCAGTAAAATGTATTAGTGGGGCCAAAACCCAACAATTGTCACAATTAAAAGTAATAATATGCCAAGCAACCCACTCCATTCCCAATAATTATGCCAAAAAGTGCGCCAATGCCACTTGTTTTGTAATAAAAACCACGACAAAACAGCGCCCATAACACACCACAGTAATAGAAACCATAAAATTAAACTGACACCAAAACAGTATCCCATAGTAACATGTAATATCAACCAGATTGGTATGACAATAATATCTAACGTTTTAATTTTGAAATCACCAAGTCGCGTCCACCTGTTTAATGCAAACACAAACAATATCATAACTATTGCACTTACCGGCCAAATCCACCATTGCATAATTTTACCCCATCGTACCCTTGTACTTTAATAACAATACCGAAACATATACAAAAAGGCAAGAATTTTTGTAACAACGTATGTTAATCATTATAAATCATTTACCTATACAAAACATTTTACATTTTAAAATTGCATATAGCTAGCTTATTATGCTACACTAAATTTGAATTATAAATGAGGTGAAACATGACAGACGAACAAAGAACGCGGCCTGTTAATGCTAAATTACAAGCAGAAATTGACGCAAAATTAAATCAACATCGTATTCCTAAAGCTGTGCAAAAACCACGTACACGGATTGAAAAGATGACACTTGTGATGTCATGGGTTATGGTTGTGTTAATGGTTGGTAGCGTTTTCTATGCTGCAATCAGCGCACTAGGTTGGCTATGATGATTGCTATTTAACAAAATAAAAATCCCGAGGAAAATAGTGATTATTTTCCTCGGGATTTTTAAATATTACTGATGATACCTGGTTTATTCAACTGAAATCAAAAAAGGATATAATGGTTGTTTTCCGTTATGAATTTCAACTTCAAGGCCATCATCAAGTGCTAAAATAGCTTCTTCAAGTTTTTTTGCGTCCTTTTCTTTAGTGTTTTCACCAAAGATAATTGTTACAATCTCAGAATCATCATCAATCATCTTCACTACCGATTGCGTGGCAGCATCTAACAATCGTTTTGCAACAACTTCAATCTCACCGTCAAGGATTCCCATCCAGTCGCCATGCTTAATTGTTGTACCATTTAACGTTGTGTCTCGCACAGCTTGTGTAATTTGAGCTGATTTGACATCCGCCATCACAGCAGTCATTTCATCAGCATTAGCTGTTAACTCTGCTTCTGGATTATATCCCATCATGGCTGTGAGGCCCTGCTGGATAGTGCGTGTCTTGACAACACGTACCGGTATATCCACTAAGTCAACAGCTTGATCAGCTGCCATAAAAATATTTGAATTATTTGGTAAAATTAAAGCATTTTTAGCACCAGTAGCTTTAATTGCATCAACCACGTCAGCCGTAGACGGATTCATTGTCTGTCCGCCAGAAATAATCGTATGCACACCTAGACTTTTAAATAATTCAGCTACACCGTCTCCAGCAGCAATTGCTATCACTGCCGTATCTGAAACAGGCACTGCCGCGGCTGCTATTTTAACCATTTGCGCTTCTTCTGTGCGTTGCGCGTCGATAACTGCCTGCTGTTGATCTCTCATGTTATCGACTTTGACTTTGACTAGGGATCCAAAGTGCGTTCCCCAATGAATAACATCGCCTGGATCTTCTGTATGAACATGAACCTTAACAATTTCATCATCATTTATGACTAGTAAAGAATCACCGAGTTTTGATAAATGATGATAAAATGTATCATAATCAAATTCGTGATCATATGTTGTGCCCTTAGCAATCTGTACCATAATTTCCGTACAATAACCATATTCAATATCTTGCGGGTTCAAATGACTATTTGCTTGTGCACCGGCATGAAGTTCTTTTACCATTTGATCTAATTCCGCATTGTCGGGTGTTTTAAGGTCGTCTTCACTGAAATCGCCACTCAATACCTGGTAAAACGCTTGCAACACAAAAACAAGCCCTTGACCACCAGAATCCACAACCCCTACTTGTTTTAGTACAGGGAGTAAATCAGGCGTTGATGCTAGAGCGATTTGCGCGGCCTCATTAACCGCTTGCATTAACGCAACTAGATCATCCGTTTCATCAGCCACATTATTTGCCTTTGCTGCTGCTTCGCGAATGACCGTTAAAATCGTTCCCTCTGTCGGCTTCATAACAGACTTATACGCCACCTGCGCACCAGACATCAATGCATCAGCTAAATCACGTGCTGATAACGTTTTTTTACCTTCAACGGCGTTAGAAAAACCACGGAATATTTGTGACAAGATAACACCCGAATTGCCACGAGCGCCCATTAAAAGGCCCTTAGACGTTGCCTTGGCAAGTGCACCAATATCTGTATCCAATGCATCACGCTCATATTGTGCGCCACTCGCCATTGACAAGCTCATGTTTGTCCCTGTATCACCATCTGGTACAGGGAAAACGTTCAATTTATTAATTGTATCCGCATTTGCGGCAAGCGCTGCTGCTGCAGCGTTAATCATCTTACCAAACTCAACGTTGGTAATTGTCGTAATTTTAGTCATGATACTCCTAGTCCGTGACGCGTACACCTTGAACAATCACGTTAACTGACGTTGCGTGAATTCCCAGTAGTGCGTCGAGATTATATCTTACTTTGCCTTGAACTGATTTCGAAATTTCTGATAATTTCGTGCCATACTGCGCTACCAAATAGACATCTACATTAACGCCATTTTCTTCTTGATGAATGACAACACCCTTAGCATAATTTTCACGATTTAAAATCTGATTCATGCCATCTCGGAACGTTGCACGTGAAGCCATACCAACAACGCCAGGATTCTCGATAGCGGAACCACCAACAATTGTCGCGATAACATCATTTTCAATTGTAATGTCGCCAATTTTAGTTTTAATTTTAATTGCCATAATATTTAAAACACTAACTCAGAAAAATCGCACAACCATACGATAAAACATGCACAGCGATTTTGTCCTTAAACATCTGAGTCCCACTAAGTTAGTGCATTTCCTCCCTGAAAGGTCTATTGCTATTATTTTAACATACCTCAACAATAAACGTACCCTTACAATCAATTATTTGACATAAAAAAACCACCGGAGTGGTGGCCGTTTTATGTCAGTTATGCGCGAATAACATTTAAACCTCAGTTTAATCGCATGACTGCTTATACGCGTTCGATAGTACCGGTCTTCAACCCAGACTTCAAAGTACGTGCTGATAAGTAAACTTTTTTTGCAGGTGCACCATTAATCTTAACAGTCACTTTTTGCAAGTTTGGCTTCCAGCTACGACGACTTGAATTCAACGCGTGTGAGCGTTGGTTACCAAAACGTGTGCGTGCGCCTGTAATAGCATCTTTTGCCATGTTCGACCCTCCTTTTCGAGCTATTATTTTAAAAAAGCTCTTTCTACAACATTAGTAAATTTTACCAGATTAGAAGCACTTTGGCAAGTTATTTTGCATATTTCGCCAAAACATTAGCTAATTGGTCTTTTGTATGAAAACCTGTTAGCCGTTCAACAACCTCACCATTTTTTTGAACTAGTAACGTTGGAATCGCACGAATACTAAATTTCGCTGGTGTATCAGGGTTGGCGTCAACATCCATCTTAATAAAATTAACGTTATCAACTTCTTCAGACAAGGCCTCTAATACTGGCGATTGCATACGACAAGGACCACACCACGTTGCCCAAAAGTCTGTGATACTTACACCACTAGCTGTGACTTGTTCAAATGTTGCATCTTCAACTGTTTTTACTGTCATAATTTTATCCTCATAAGCCTATATGCTTACTTTTCTAATGACAAAATTATATTACGCTTTATCTCTTGTTTGCGTAACCATAATAATGCCGGCATCAAAACTCACATGTACCACGTCATTTAAAAATTCATTCGATGACCACATTTTGTTAACATTATTTGTTAATGTTAAAGGATATTTTGCATCAATTATCTTAAAATTAGAAACTGTTGTCAGTGGCATAAACCCAAGATATTTTGTACCTGGTACTTTATTAACTGTTTTTAAACCCGCTGTTAAATAACTGACAATATTCATATCATCAATGAACTTTGTTTTTTCAATAATTTTTTCAAACACCGGATCGGCTAACAACCATAAATTACTTAATAGATGATCCAATCGGCCACCCGTTGCGCCAAATATATTAATCTCATCTGGATTTTGTGCTTGCGCATACATTAAAGCAAGTTCTGTATCAGTTTCATCTTTTTCAGCCTTAACATGTATCACTTCGTTTGTTTTCAAATGTGATTCTAATATTTGCAACTCATCTGGAGCCAGTGAATCAAAATCTCCCACAGCCAGCGACATCGGTACATGATGCTCATATAATCGCCAAGCACCGCGATCGGCACCAATCCATAGCCCTGGTGTATCAAATAAGTCGCTTGACCACAACGCCGTTGGCCCACCTGCCAAAATATTAATTTGCATTATTTTGTCAAGTCTTTCAGAATAGCAATTTTAGCCGCTGGATCTATTTTATCATAGACATATGACCCTGCAACAAAAACATTTGCACCTGCTTCAAAAGCAGCTGAAATTGTTTCATTATTCACGCCACCATCAATTTCAATATCAAAATCATAACCCAACTCATCACGAATAGCTTTCAGTTGCGCAATCTTTTCAATAGCAGATGGTAAAAACTTTTGTCCACCAAAACCAGGATTAACAGTCATCACAAGTACTTGATCAACCATATCCAATACAGACTCAATTGCCAACACGGGTGTTCCTGGATTTATGACAACTTCCGCTTTAACACCTTTGTTCTTAATCATTTGTAGTGCACGATGAATATGTGGCGTTGCCTCAACGTGCACACCAATGATATCGGCCCCAGCATCAGCAAAGTCATCAACAATTTTTTCCGGATGGACAACCATTAAATGCACATCCAAAATCATATCTGTTTCTGGACGCAACTGTTTAACCCAATTTGGACCATAAGAAATTGATGGGACAAAACTGCCATCCATCACATCGATATGCAAATACTCAGCACCAGCCGCTTCTACAAGCCTTACGTCACGCTCTAAATTCGTATAATCTGCGCTCAATATAGATGGTGCAATAATTCCTGCCATGTTACTTTTCCTTCTTCCTAAATGTTTCGGTTATCTGTATTATATCTTGGCTTTTGCGACTTAATCAAATCGTAGAAGGCCTTATAACTATTATACCGTGATTGTGCTATTGTGCCTATTTTTACGCTTTCCTTTACAGCACATCCTGGTTCATTGAGATGTAAACAGCCACGAAAACGGCAGTTCTGACGTGCAACCACAAACTCAGGAAAAAAATCATCTAGCGTCTCAGCTGAAAAATCAAAGACTTCATAAGACGAAAATCCTGGTGTATCTGCAATCAAAGCATCGTCAACATGAATCAGCGTCACCTGACGCGTTGTGTGTTTACCGCGGCTTAGTGCTTTTGAGACAATACCAGTCTCAAGCCCCAACTCAGGCGACAATTGGTTCAAGAGTGTTGATTTTCCGGCACCAGTCTGTCCCATAAATACAGCAACTTTGCCGCGTAATTCAGATCGCAGTTCCAAAAAATCATCATGCGTGCTGTTTGAGAGAGGTAATATTATTTTATAGCCAATAGTCAAATAACGTTCCGCTATTTTTGTTGCTTCTATATATTCAGATTCAGTTAATAAATCTGATTTTGTTAAATAAATTAATGGTGTAACATGAGCTGCTTCTAATGCAACTAATTGTCTATCTAGCAGATTTGGTGCAAAATCTGGTTCCTTCAGCGCGGTTACAATGACTGCCACATCAATATTAGCAATTAGAGGCCGTACAAGGAAATTTTCTCTTGGATGAATTTTCCAAATCAGACCTTCATCGTTCTCACTCTCAAAGTCAACAAAATCGCCAACAAGTGGTTTTTGTCCTGATTTTCTGAATTCGCCTCGTGCTCGTGTGCGCTGCACCTCACCGTTTGAAATTTGTATATCATAATAACCACTTAATGATCGAATAATGCGTCCTGTTTTCATAATTTTATTATAACAAAAAAGTCGATTATAATCGACTTGTATCTGTTTAATCACTATTTTTGCTACTTGATTCACTACTTGATGAACTGCTTGACGATGAACTCGAACTACTTGAAGAAGAGGAGCCAGACGAACTTGAACTACTAGACGACGCACTCGATGATTCTTGCGGCCCCTGTGAGATAGTGACAAGTAATACCATATCTTTAGTAATACTTGACCCACCACGAATAGACTGGCTGATTACATGGTCTTTTTTAGTGTTACCATCATATTGCGTATTAAAATTAACGACAATGTCATGTTCACTTGCCCAACTTTGTACTTGTTCCTGTGTGCTTTTCACAGTGAAATCCGGTACATTAATTCTCTCTGCACCAGTTGAAACGGTGAATTGAACATCTGTTGCAGTAGGATCAACGCGATTATTAGCATCAACCGATTGTAAAATGATTCTACCTTCGGATACACTATCAGAAGGACTGTCTTTTCTAATAACAGAATACCCTTGTGCACGGAGTTGTGCCGCAGTTACATCATAGTCCGAGCCAACATAATCGCCAAAACGTACTTTTGCGCGTCCAGAAGACATAATTAAGTTAACACTATCTCCTTTTTTAGCTTCTGACCCACTACTTTGCGTTGAACGTACAACATGATCCTTAGTAATTATTTTTGACGGTGTTGAACTAACTGTTCCGACAACTAAACCTGCTTTTTTAATTTTCGCTGTTGCTTGATCTTGTGTTAAATTAACAACATTTGGTACAACCGCTTTACTTGACTGGTAATTTAAAAACACAATAGCAACGATAGCAATTAAGACAATACTCAACAGAGCCCAAGGCCATTTAGGTGGCTTACGAAATTTAATACCATTTCCTCGCAAAACACTACGGACATAATTGGGCTCCCGATCAACAATATGGGCAATATCTTTAACAGAATAACCCTTTTTACCATGTGATATAATCACATCTTTTATTGAGGGTTCTTCTGGTACGTCATCTGGAAAAATTTTGTCTGATGATACACCAGTCTTTAATTGATCTTGAATTTGCGCCATGGGAATAATTCGTGTCTCATCAATAGTATCAGATATTGGCGCAAATCGCATTTCATCTGAACGTCTTGGTGATAATGCTGTATTCAAATCTTCAGACATCGCAGCAGCACTTAAATAACGATCCTGCGGTCTTTTGGCAGTTGCCCTGAGAATAACATTTTCTAGCGCTTGCGGAATACGTGGATCAAAATCACGAACAGATGGCATATCCTCAGTCGTATGCTTCATTGCAACCGCAACCGGTGTATCCCCTTCATAAGGCACTTGTTTTGTAAGCATCTCATAAAGCATGACCCCAAGCGCATAAATATCTGATTTGGCTGATGCCAGACCACCACGCGTTTGTTCAGGAGATAAATAATGGACTGAACCGATAACAGTATTTGTTTGCGTCATATCTTGCACCGATTTTGTAATAGCAATGCCAAAGTCAGTAATTTTAACCTGACCTTGGTCATCAATTAAAATATTCTGCGGCTTTAAATCGCGATGTATGATATCAGCATCATGTGCCTCTTGCACTGCACTTAAAACTTGTGTCATGATATCGACCACTTGTTGATAGGGAATCGGGAAATGTTCGGCAATGTAGGATTTCAAGTCGTTACCTGCGACATATTCCATCACCAAATACTGTGTTCCTTCGTATTCACCGGTATCATATACTTGAACAATATTATCATGCACTAATTCTGTCGCAGAAACAGCTTCACGTTGAAAGCGTTTTGCTAATTCGGCATCATTTTTCATATCCAATCGCATCATTTTAAAGGTGACATCGCGATCCAAAAATTCATCATGCGCCAAATAAACATTGGCCATGCCACCCCCACCAAGCGATTTGATAATTTTATAACGATTGTCTATCACTGTATCTGGTAACATAATTATTTTGTATCCTCTTCGTTGTTACGACTCACCAATAGTGCCGTCACATTGTCTGACGCACCGTTGCGGTTAGCGGACCGAATCAATTCGTGTGCACGCAAATCTAAAGTAGTTTTAGCTGTCATAATTTTCTTGATTGTTGTTTTATTTAACACTTTAGTAATGCCATCAGATGTTAAAAATAGCATATCATCTTCGGAAAAAGCATGCTGCTTAATTTCAATATCTGCATGCCTATCCACCCCTAAAAATCGTGTCACACTATTTGCATTTGGCACATTTTCCGCCTGTGCTTGACTGACGGTACCAGTCCGCACAAGCTCATTTTTCAGATTGTGATCAAATGATATTTGATTTAAATTATCTTGATGCAATAAAAATGCCTTAGAATCACCTAAATTACCAATAATTACCTGTTCCTCAAACAAAACAGCCACTACAAGTGTCGTAGCCATTGTTTTTAAATCATCAAATCGTTTTCCCGCCTCTAAGATAACATCATTTTCAAAAATGACTGTTTCTTTTAACCAAGTAATTGACGGGTTGATTGTTTCAATTGTTGTCTTTTCCCAAGCGTAACCAAAATGTTCCACAGCCATAGCGCTAGCGACTTCACCGCCTTCAGTGGAAGTAACACCATCAGCTACCACGACCATCACGCAACCTTTTTGATTAGTAAATGCACCAACGTAATCTTGATTTTCAACACGTTTGGCGCCGGAATCTGTATAAAATGCAATCTGCATAGGTTTATTTTATCTTCTATAAACGGACTATTCAAGGCTTTCTAATAAATAACTAGAAAGTCTTATCTCACGTTATATATTTTCACTTTACTTTTTACGATAGATTATGCACTCGTAGTTGCTGTTTTCTTTTGAAATGTTGCCACAAAAAAGCCATCTGTTTGATAATCATTCGGGTAAACATGTAACACTTTTTCTTGACGATTTGGCTTTAAATTTTTTGATGTTTGTGTTGGTACAAGTTCAAAATCAGCATGTTTTGCTAAGAACTTTGCGACGACATCATCGTTTTCTTGGCGTAAAATCGTGCAAGTACTGTAAACAATCATACCATTATCAGCAACATTTTGACTAACTGAATCTAATATTTCAAACTGCAAATGTGCTAAATTATCGACATCTTTTAAAGTTTTATCGTAACGAATTTCTGGTTTGCGTCGTAGCAAACCAAAGCCAGAGCACGGTGCATCAACTAAAATACGGTCAAATTTTTGATCGATTTCTGTTGGTACTTTACGTGCATCTAACACACGCGTATTTATTTTTTCTGACACGTGTAATCGTTCAGCATGACTCTTAATTAATTTGATCTTATGTTCATGAATGTCTAATGCTGTAATCATCGCATCTTCAGCAATATATTGTGCAATTTGCGTTGTCTTACCACCGGGAGCTGCCGCCGCATCAAGAATCGTTTTAACATCCTCTGTCAAGTGCATGCTTTCAACCGGTAACATCGCACTCTCATCTTGTATGGTCAATAAACCATCATGGAAAGCTTTAGAACTTGCCACATGACCACCAGAAACAACATAAGCATGATCAGCGACATGTGATTTAACAAAGGTAAAGTTTTCAGCTATTAATGCTTGCTCAACTTCCTCATCCGTTGCTAATACCGTATTCACACGAACAGACTGTTGTGGTGCATCATTAATGGTTTCAATCATAGCACGTGTTGCTTGTTCACCATTTTGTCTGACTAATTCTTCAATTAACCAAATTGGTAGGCTTTTTTCAATAGATAAACGCTGAATCGAATCTTCAATTTTAGCAGTATCTTGTAAGCCTTGACGCCCGATATTATGTAAAATAGCCGTCACGTATTTTCCGGTACCTACGTGGCCCAATATTTTGGCAACTTCAATCGACTCATTAAAGATAGCATGCTCTGGTATCTTATCCAAAAACTTCATCTGGAAGATAGCCGTATACAGTAATTCACGCACCCAAGCATCAATCTTTTTGTCACCAATAAACGGTAGCAACCAATACTCAAAAGTCATTCGGTGTTGAATAACGCCATATACAAGCGTTGTTAATAAACGCTTATCAGCCTCACCTAAATGATGTTGTTTAATGACTTGATTAAGTTGTAAATTAGAATAGGCACCATTTTTAATTTTTGCTAAAGTTTGTACCGCTAGTACACGGGGGTTATCACTATAAACACGTTTGTCACTCATTAATTGGCTCCTCTGCCCATAAATATCCAGCTTGTAACTGGCTACCGGCTCCGTTTAGATAGGCAGCAACTGCCATCTCGGATTTACCAGCTGGTTGTAATCTATCAATACTAACAACTGTCTGATCAGCTGCCGCAATTTTTAGTTGTTTCTTTGTACTTTCAACAACATGTCCAGCAACTTGGTCAGTTGTTTCATCTAATGGCGTTACTTTTGTGAGTTTCACACGCTGCCCAGCAACTTGAACGTAGGCTGGGTGCGTTGGATATAGACCACGAACGTGCCAGTCGATTTTTTGTGCTGTCTCCGTTGCAAAATTTAAATTTTGCATGTGGTGCGGAATATTAGGTGAAAATGATACATCATCATCATTTTGTTTGACCGGCGAGATATCACCGATAGCGATTTTGGGTAAAGTTGCCAGTAATAAATCACGCCCAACCAAACTTAATTTATCAAACATTGTCCCAACGTTATCTTGCTTCGTTATCGGTACTTTTACAACGTCGATGACATCGCCTGCATCCATTTTTTTAACCATATACATGATGGAAACACCTGTCTCTGTGTCACCATTCATAATCGCATAATGAACTGGTGCCCCACCACGATATTTTGGCAACAACGATGCATGCGTATTGACAGCAGCTATTTTAGCCGCTTCTAACAACTTAGTAGGCAAAAATTGGCCAAAAGCCGCAGTGACAATAAAATCGGGATTCAATGTGATAATTTGTTGCATCTCGTCTGATCCGCTAATTTTTTCAGGTTGTAATACAGGCAATTCATGTGCCAATGCCGTAAGTTTAACTGGACTAGGTGTCAAAATATGTTTGCGTCCTTGAGGTCTATCAGGTTGCGTAACAACAGCCTTTACATCATATTGATCATCAGCAATTAATGCTTCTAAAATAGGAACCGCAAATTGCGGCGTTCCCATGAGTACAACAGAATATGTCATGATAGATCAGGCCTCTTTTCTATAATTAAATGATGAATTGATTATATTTAGTTCGTTCAACGACACTAATTTTTTAGTGATTACAAATCATATACCTGTAATCACTAAAAAATACTCGCACTACGAGTATTTTGCTTCTTTCTATTATAGCATAGAATATTGTCATACATTTGTCACATAAAAGAAACAGGGTCACGATCGATAATTAATCGCAAATCGTTTTTGGCTTTTTGCGCGCGATTTTGTAATTCTGACAACAAATCATCCAATTCATGCGGGTGCTTAAATTTTAAAATAATTTGAAAATAATATCGATTACGCAATTTTGCAATTGGCTTTGGTGATGGTCCTAAAATAATAACCTGTTCGTCAACGCGGGCTCGTAGCCATCGCGCAACTTGTATCATCTGCTTTGCAGTTTCATTTTCCGTTACATGGCTCGCTTGAATTTGGACAGTATAGTAATATGGTGCATAATTTCCTGCATGTCTAACTGCCATTTCTTGTTTATAAAACCCCTCATAATCATGGTTTTTTGCGTAAGCAATAGCATAATGTTTAGGGTTAAATGTCTGGACCAATACTTCCCCAGGCTTTTTCCCCCGCCCAGCACGACCGCTGACTTGTGTTAACAATTGGAAAGTGCGTTCACTTGCATGAAAATCCGGTAAACCTAATGATGTATCAGCGTTTAAAACACCGACTAACGTGACATCCGGAAAATCAAGTCCTTTCGCAATCATTTGCGTTCCAAGCAAAATATCAGCCTCGTGATTCCCAAATTTTTGCAGCATTTTGTCCATACTCCCTTTTTTACGTGTTGTATCTTGATCCATACGGATAACACGTGCTTCTGGAAATAACATTGCCAATTCTGTTTCAACTTTTTCAGTTCCTGTACCATAATAACGAATTCTTTTTGAACCACAATTAGCACAGATTGTTGGAATGGGTTCTTCATGTCCACAGTAATGGCATTTTAGCGTGTGGGAATCCATATGTAATGTCATTGCCAAGTTACAATCTGGATCTCGCGGCACAAAACCACAGTCACGACACATGACAAAACTAGAATAGCCACGCCGATTCAACATTAATACGGACTGTTCCCCCCGATTAAGACGATCTTGCAATTTATTTTTTAGCTGATCAGAAAAATTTGTTTCTGGTCCATCCGCTAATGTTGCTTTCATATCAATCACTTCAACAAGTGGTAGCTTAGCCCCCCCGGCACGTTGCGTCAAACGCAATAATTCATAAACACCACGTTGTGCACGCGCACGACTTTCCAATGATGGCGTTGCTGAACCCAATATGACCGGAATTTGATAATATTTACCACGCCAAAGCGCAACATCTCGCGCATTATAACGTGGATTATCTGTTTGTTTGTAAGTTGTTTCATGCTCTTCATCAACAATAATTAACCCGATATGAGATAGCGGTGCAAAAACTGCTGATCTTGCACCAACAACTATTTTGACATCCCCTCGCTCAATCCGACGCCATTCATCATAACGCTCCCCATCAGACAAACCAGAGTGTAACACAGCTGTTTGAGTGCCAAAACGTGATTTCACGCGACGAACCATTTGCGGTGTTAACGCGATTTCTGGCACTAAAAATAAGACTGTTTTCCCTTGGTCAAACACATGCTGAGCTGCTTGTAAATAAACTTCTGTTTTACCTGAACCTGTAATACCTGCCAACAAAAAAGGTTGATACTTTTGCGCATCAGCGCTTGCCACAATTTGATTTAACGCATTTTGCTGTTCGTCATTGAGCGTTAAAGCCATCGTTGGTTTGATAGTAATCATTGAAAATGGATCACGTAACTGTTCTACCCGTGTTTTTTTTAGCCACTTCTTACTGACACCTTGATTGAGTGTCGCAGCGCTGACATTTATAATTTCTTGCAATGACTTTTTAACCCACGTTTCACCTAAGTGACCCATAACAAACGTTAACAATTCAAGTTGCTTTTTTGCTGCTCCCAAATCATGGTATTCATTTTCCAAAAATTCAATATCATTGTTAACTTGATAGGCTAACTGCGTTTTAACTTTTGCACGACTCGATACATTGACCGATACTTCAATTTTGTGATTGCGACGCAATTTAGTTAACGTATCAATATCCAAATCGTTTAATTCGCGCGCTTGATAAACAATTTCATCTAGTCCTTTAAAAATACGATCACGTACATCAGCGTCAACGTCGTCAATAATTTTCAAAATGCGTTCATAACTTGCTCTTAAAGCATTGGGTAGCATCGTTTGCAAAATAGAAATACGAAACGCAAAAGTTTCATCAGCTAAATAATCTGACAATTGGAGTAATTCTGCATTCAAAACCGGTGTCAAATCTAATAGGTTGGTAATATAACGCAACTTATTCGTCTCTAAATCCGTCGTTGCTTGTAATGCTACAACAAAACCCATCACATGTCGATGACCAAATGGCACATCAACACGCATGCCAATTTGTAGTGTCTCACACATAGATTCTGGTACAACATACGTGTACGGCTGATTCGTTTGCATCGTTGGTACATCAACGATGATTTGTGCATACTGTAATTTTGTCATACTCTTATTGTATCAAATCTGTCAATAGCATGAACTGATGACGCAAAGCATCAGACTTATTACCTGTTGAACTTATCATATGCCTAACCACCATCTTCTATAAAATTAATTTTGTCATATACCGCTTGTACTAAAAAAGAGTCGGAAATACCGACTCTTCTCTGCTTACATGTGCGCTTCAATCCATTCCCAAACTTGGTCTTTACCATACTTTGTTTCAGATGAAAAAAATTGAAACTCACTGTCATCTTCATCAAAGCCAAGGGTCTGCTTAATATTTGATGCGTATTTATTAAACTTACTTTTTGAAATTTTATCTGACTTTGTTGCAACAATCAAAATCGGAATATTATAATAATGTAACCATTCATACATCGAGACATCATCCTCAGTTGGCTCGTGACGTGCATCTACTAAACTGACAATCCCACGTAATTGTTTACGTGACGTGATATATTCTTCGATCATACGACCAAATTCTTCACGCTGTTTTTTAGAAACTTTGGCATACCCATAACCAGGTACGTCCACAAAATACAACTTATCTTCAACATTATAGAAATTTAGTGTTTGTGTTTTTCCTGGTTGTGATGATGTTCTTGCAAAATTCTTACGTTGAATCAGCGTATTAGTTAATGATGATTTACCAACATTTGAGCGACCAACTAACGCAATTTCTGGTTTGCCATCTGTAGGATATTGGGCCGCTGAAACTGCACTCATTACCATGTCAACATTGTGTACATCCATTATTTCACCTTTTTTAACTGTAGTTCTGGCTGTTCACCAGCAACAACACTGGCCTTGGTGATAATAACTTTTGCTACATCATCACGACTTGGAATGTCATACATTACATTTTTCATAGTCAATTCAATAATTGACCGTAAACCTCTTGCACCAGTATGCCGTTTTATTGCCAACTCAGCCATTGCTTCTAAAGCATCCGGTTGAAATTCTAATATCACATCATCCAACCCAAGCAAAGCTGTATACTGCTTAATCAACGCATTTTTAGGCTCAGTTAAGATACGCGTCAAGTCATCTATTTTCAACTCATCTAATACAGTTACGATTGGTAGACGGCCAATAAATTCAGGAATTAACCCGAACTTAGTCATATCTTCTGGTTGCACATGCTCAAGAATATTTTCAGAATCTAAAGCTGCGGCATTTTCATTGGCATCAGATCCAAATCCAATAACTCGCTCACCTAAGCGTTCCTTAATAATTGTATCAATCCCAGCAAAAGCACCACCAACAATGAATAAAATGTTAGTCGTATCTACTTGAATCAACTCTTGTTGTGGATGCTTTCGACCACCCTGTGGTGGCACACTGGCAATTGTGCCTTCTAACATTTTTAGAAGTGCTTGTTGGACACCTTCACCAGAAACATCACGTGTAATTGAGACGTTTTCAGATTTTTTAGCAATTTTATCAATTTCATCAACGTAAATAATACCATGCTGTGCCGCTTCAATATCGAAATTAGCTGCTTGCAATAATTTTAATACAATATTTTCAACATCTTCGCCAACATAACCAGCTTCTGTTAATGTCGTAGCATCGGCTATAGCGAAAGGTACATCTAAAATGCGCGCTAGGCTTTGTGCCAAATATGTTTTACCCGAACCGGTAGGCCCAATCAAAGCAATGTTGGATTTCTGTAATTCAACGTCGGTCGTCGGCGTATAGTTTTCATTAATACGTTTGTAATGGTTATAAACTGCCACTGCAAGGGTCTTTTTTGCATCTTCTTGTCCAATCACATAATCGTTTAATTCTTCAACAATTTCATGTGGTGTGGGCAATGCTAGTGATACGGGCTTTGTTGCTGCTTGATCCACTGTTAATTCCTCTTCCATAATATTTTTAGCTAACGCAACGCATTCATTACAAATATAAATGCCGCTTGGTCCAGCAACAATTTTTTGTACTTCACTCGCAGATTTACCACAAAAACTGCAATAAATTTCTTCTTCAAAATCTGGTGTCTGCGCCATATTATTATCCTTTAAATTTTATTTAAATCATGTCATTTTATCAATTTTAAATACTATTCTATTCTAACAGATTACACAACAATTTTAAGTGCAAATTTTTTATTGGTTCGTACGCGCAAATATCATAAAGCTACCATTCAAATTTGTCACTGATCCTAAGTGATTAAAAAAAAGCCTAACGGCTTTTTCTAAAACTACTTTTACTTTGCTTTTGCAGAGTCAGTAACTGTCTTAATTACTTCACGCATTGCAATATCATGCTTCAACAATGAATCTGACAAGTTTGCACGCACTTGCGCAGCTTCCATCTTGTATTGTGTTGCCAAGTTAGTTACTTCTTCATTAATTTGATCTTCACTTGGGTCAATAGCTTCTGCCTTAACAATTGCTTCAAGGACTAAGTTAGTCTTAACACGAGTTTCTGCACCTTCTTCAAATTGCTTATGCAAATCATCTTCAGTTTGACCTGAAATTTGGAAGAACATCTCACGTGAAATACCTTGTTGTTGTAGTTGTGCCAAATATTGATCAATTTGACGGTGAACATCTTCATCAATCATTGCTTCCGGAATTGTATCTCCATCGATTGATGCATTATCAACTGCTTTTGTGATGACTGCATCTTCAAAAGCTGCTTGTGCTGCCTCTGCTTTATCTTCAGTTAACTTCTTAGCTGTCTTTTCTTTCAATTCAGCTAAAGTCTCAACTTCTTCGTCAACATCCTTGGCAAATTCATCATCAATTTCAGGTAATTCCTTACGCTTCAATTCATGAATTTTAACTTCAAACAAGGCTTCCTTATTAGCAAGGTCTGCTGCTTGATAGTCTTCAGGGAATGTCACAGTAACCTTAACATCTTCACCTGCTGAATGACCAACTAATTGTTCCTCGAATCCAGGAATAAATTGACCTGAACCTAATTCCAATGAGAAATCGTCAGCTTGGCCACCATCAAAATGATCACCGGCAACTGAGCCATCAAAATCAATAATAACTGTATCGCCGTCTTCAGCCTTAACTGAGGCTTCTTGCAAAACCAGCTCAGCTTGACCATCTTGCAAATGCTTGATTTCTGCTTCAACATCATCATCTGTTACTTCTGTATCAGCTGCTTCAACTTCAAGGTTCAAGTATTCACCCAATTTCACTTCAGGTGCAGTTGTGATTTCAGCCTTCATTGTCCAGTCTTCACCCTTATTCATTGATACGGGTTCGATATTAGGACGTCCTACTGGTGTCACACCGGCTTCATCAACAGCCGCTTCATATGCAGCTGGCAAAACAATATCCATTGTTTGTTGATACAAAGCTTCTTCCCCAAATTTTGAGAAAAAGAGTGCTTTAGTTACTTTCCCCTTACGAAATCCAGGGATAGAAACTTCATTTTTATTCTGTTGGAAAGCCTTTTCTAGACCTGCTTCAACTTGTGCGCGTGAAATTTCAAATTCTAATGTGCCTTGGTTCTTTTGATCCGCAGCTATTGTCCAGTTAGACATTGTAAGTCCTCCAAATGTTTTAAATACCTTTTAATTTTATCTTAAATGCGACTAAATCACAACCAGTTTGTCTTATTTGTTAAAAACTAATTAATATATTAGTATTAAGATGCCAATTATGACATTGTTTAAGGCTAATTTAAATCCCGGTACTGCAATAGACAAACCCCCTCAAGTTAGATTTTTTCTACTCAAAGGGGTTTGTTCAATTTGCACTTTTTATTATTGCGCTAGACGATAAACATAATAATAGGGATAACCATTCTTAGCAGCATATTGATTGTATTGTACTTCTTGAACAGCAGTGCCTTTTTGTCCTTGCGTGATGTAACATGTTGAAATGAATAATGGATTATCTGCATTATTCGTGATAATACCAATGTGACCAGCTGCCCCGTCACTATGACCTTGTTGCCCCCAGATAACAATATCACCACGCTTTGATAACCAACCATCACGATCATTGTTAGCAAGGAGCTGATAGAGATTGCTTTTCAAGTAATCATGAATAGCTTCGGTATTGTATAACCATGTGTATGGTGTGCCGCCAGCGTCACGAATGGCTTGTACAACAGAACCTGAACAATCAGCCGTCCCATCTGTTCCATTACGAGAGCCAGACATTGAATAAGTCAACTTACCTTTGCGACTTTGGAACCAATCAATTAATTTATTCGTGTCAACTTTAAAGTCAACCTTGTTTTCTTGTAAATCTTGTTCAAGTACATTTTTTATAACAGTGCCATTGTTGAGCTCAATCGTGTACTGCCAATTTGACTGTAAATGTTGTTCAGATGTTACAGCGATTATTTTAACATTTTGTCCAACATAGTTTTTCAAATTATGGTTACCATTAACTGATTGGTCAGCATTACTGGTAATATATACGCTAGCATTCTTTGCATATTTAGCAGCCGCAGGATTTTTAGGCTTGATTGCATCAGAATCACCGTCTTTGTTGAAATGATAAATTTTATCACCAAGCGTCACTGATTGATTGCGCACTTGCTTGAAGTCAGTCCCATAATATTCAATCCCTGTTGGACTATATTGGCGCAGACCTTTAAATGCGTCACCATTAGCTTTCATGTAATAATATGTGTTACCCGTACGCACATAGCTATTCCGGATTTGTTTGTGATTAGCGTCATAATACTCCATATTGGCGCCATACTGACGTACACCCGTCATTGCGTAACCCTTTGCATCAAAGAACATCAGTGAACCATTTAGCCAAGCGTAATTGTTGCGCACTTGTTTGTAGTTATCACCATAATATTCAAGTTTACCGTTGATTGTACGTGTGCGCTTAATTGCATCACCGTCACCATTGAAATAGTACGTTGCGCCATTAGCCGTGGCATAGTTATTACGCACTTGTTTGAAATCAGAACCGTAATACTCAATACCTGTCTTACTATACTGGCGCAGACCCTTAAAAGCGTCGCCATTAGCTTTCAAATAATAATACGTGTTTCCGGTACGAATATAACTATTTCGAACCTGCTTATGGTTAGCATCATAGTATTCCATGTTCGAGCCATAATGACGCACACCTGTCATCGCATGACCATTGCCATCAAAGAACATCAATGCCCCATTTAACCAGGTGTAATTATGACGTACTTGAACATAATTAGCACCGTAAAATTCTAACTGACCATTGACTTTTCGCGCGCCTTTGAACGCGTCACCATTACCAGTCAAGTAATATCTTGTCCCACCTATTGTCGCATAGTTATTACGGATTTGCTTGAAGTCAGAACCATAAACTTCCACACCACCGCTATAGTGTCTCACACCAGTTAACGCGTGTCCGTCAGCTGTATCAAAAAACATCAGAGCGCCATTAGCCCAAACATATCCGTACGTCATTTGACCAGAATTGACATCATAAAATACCGTTTTATGTGCAAGTGTCGTCAGACCTTTTGATTGCACACCATTACTGGCAAAATGATACCAATGCCCACCAATTTTCTTTTCACCAACAACAGACAGGCCATTAACATAGTACTTGGTTGCACCATTTTCGTTTGACCATCCATCTTTATGTACAGGTTTATTCGTGTATCGTTGTAAATCTTGTTCCAATACTTTGGCTATAACAACACCATTATCCAAAGTAACTTGATAATAGAAATTTGATGACAACTGGTGGAACCGCGTGACCTTGGTGATCGTACCACCAATGCCGCGATAGGCCGTAATATTTTTAGCGTCACCGTCTCGCGTAGCGTCTTTTTTAATTTCAACGCGATTATTGATGCTAAATGCACTTATTTTGTCAAAAGAAACAACACCTTGCTCTAAGATGTTAGACACAACAACACCATTATCTAACGTAATATCATATACATAGTCTGAATTTGCATGTTTTGACGCTGTAACCTTTGTCACAACACCTGATTGGTTACCATAACTTTGAAGTTGTGTACCGTTGGACGTTTTTGCTGAAGCGGTCAATGCGATGACAGAACCAATTTTAAATTTGGCCTGAGGTATTTGAATCGCCCGTGTTGACGGCGTTGCATTAGTACTAGCGTTTTGTGTTGGCTCATCTGTTGCAACTGAATGTTGTGATTCTATCGTTGAACTTGACGCCTTAGTACTGGGCACTTGTGATGCAACACTCGAACTTGTTGCCATTGTACTTGACACTTGTGTCGATACACGCGCTGTATTTTCAGCAGCATTAACCGTGGACATGGTGCCCAAGACACCTCCAATAATTATTGTTGAAACGAGTAGTTCTTTGACTCGCAATTTTTTATTTACCAAAACAGGAAAATCTCCCTTTCTCCATCACACGTTTGACGTGATTATTTATAACATAATATATCATACCATAATTGTTATTCGCTTAAACTTATTTTTTGATAAATATAAAACATAAAAAAGCGCCTAAGCGCTTTAATTTTTTGCTGTGGGATGCGTGTAAGGTAGGTAAATTGACCCATCGGTGTAAATATATCCGATGATTGTTTCGTGGTCCCGCGCCCATATGGTTGCAGTAGCTGCTTGCTGTGATGTGGTTACCTTGAGTCCCCAAGCGTCTAACTGAGTTAATTTGTTGTCTCGCGACATTTGCATACGTGATGCAAGATAGATGATGTTATCAAAATCAACTGACTTGTCAGCGTTATTACCGTTAGTTGTCATTGCCCCGTATTGCCCTTCGTTTGGTAGGGGTTGGGTCTCTAGTGATTGAACATGTTCCGCATCTGTTTGTGTCGATCGTGCTGCTGACTCGATTGATTGCGTTACTTCAGAATTTTCGCTGCCTGCAGCTTTAGTTGGTGGGTCTTGGCTGGTTGGCTTGTTCAAGACGTAAACGCCATAGCCGGACTAAAGTTAATACCGCGAAAGTTGTAACTCATATTGTTGAGATTTTCATGAGTGTACCCCTTGATTGCTTTTTGTTAAGACATTTAACATCTGAAGCAAGAAAAGAACAACACATATTATCAAAATTGGTTTGAACTTCATTGATCTGACACACATCTGAAGCAGAGGTTACGAGAGTATGACCGCAACAAGTGGTTTGAACCTCATTGATCTGACACACATCTGAAGCTCTAGAAATGGTTTAGATTCATCGCCCGTTGGTTTGAACCTCATTGATCTGACACACATCTGAAGCTCAAACGCAAACATGTATACTAATGGGATTGGTTTGAACCTCATTGATCTGACACACATCTGAAGCGTATTCAACGGCAGTAAGAACGCAGCACATGGTTTGAACCTCATTGATCTGACACACATCTGAAGCATGCGCCATCGTCACCACTCATCAAGCGTGGGTTTGAACCTCATTGATCTGACACACATCTGAAGCAGTATTCTATGCAAATCGTCTTGAGTCATGGGTTTGAACCTCATTGATCTGACACACATCTGAAGCATTAAAGAACCAGAAACAGCAATCAAAATAGGTTTGAACCTCATTGATCTGACACACATCTGAAGCGAAAGTTAGCTAATTCTGATTGAGACAGATGGTTTGAACCTCATTGATCTGACACACATCTGAAGCTTGTCAATGTACTTCTTCTTTAGCCAATGTGGTTTGAACCTCATTGATCTGACACACATCTGAAGCTGTCGTTCTCCTAATCGCTTAATACAATAAGGTTTGAACCTCATTGATCTGACACACATCTGAAGCCGTGCCTTTGTCAACATATACAGAATATGAGGTTTGAACCTCATTGATCTGACACACATCTGAAGCAGGGGATGTATTCAGACACGATAGAATATGGGTTTGAACCTCATTGATCTGACACACATCTGAAGCCTGAACGCGCTGTTGCCATTCCGGCACTAGGGTTTGAACCTCATTGATCTGACACACATCTGAAGCACAATATCGACGATGGTTCTGGTACGACAAGGTTTGAACCTCATTGATCTGACACACATCTGAAGCTTCTTATTTTTCTTCAAAAGCGATATTTTTGGTTTGAACCTCATTGATCTGACACACATCTGAAGCACAAAGAATTAAGTAAGAAATTCATGTCGTGGTTTGAACCTCATTGATCTGACACACATCTGAAGCATTAAAGTATACACTGCGGAAGGCTTTAAAGGTTTGAACCTCATTGATCTGACACACATCTGAAGCATCATTTAGGGGTTTATCATATCCACCCATGGTTTGAACCTCATTGATCTGACACACATCTGAAGCATATGCGTATCAGGTTGCGACTCCTTTATTGGTTTGAACCTCATTGATCTGACACACATCTGAAGCAGACCGCCTGTTCGCATTGGTTAGTCAGCACCAATGCGAACGAAATCTTCATCAATGAAAATTTCTGAAGACGAACCCTGTTTAGTCATAACAGGATTTTGTGTCAAATTAAGAGAAATCAAACATAAATTCATTGTCTTCGCTAGATTATTCAGATAGTCAATCTGATCAATCGACAACAACAAATAGATATTGGTAAAAACGATTAAACGTTGCTCTGAAAACTCACCAGCAACGTTCACTACATCTTCTATTTTACCAAATCCAGAGCTGTTTGTCAGCGTTTCTATCTTAATTTTTTTCTCATTTATTAGTTCAACAATATTAAATTCTGTTTGAAAATAGAAAGGTAAATTATTCTCTAATATAATATTTTCTAGTACGTGATTTAATTCAGCATTGATTTTATAAAACGTTTCTAATGCTTGGTCATCTGCATAATTTTTAATCGTATTAACAATACTTTTTTGATATAACTTATTCACATCGAGTTGCGCACCTATATCACCAATAAACATAACAGCCTTATTAACATCGACAATGTGGCCATCTTGGCCTAATGTTACGTCTTCACTAGTCTCTTTCAATCCTGTACTTAATTGCCAATATAGTTTATGATTAGCGATAGAAATCATAGTCAATCCTGAAGTTACCTGTATGGGACTATTTGGAAAACATACAATTGAATAAGTCATATGACAACCATCTTTTCATCTGAATTTCTGACATCATCACTAGGTGTACCAGATAGAAATTTCATCATCGTATACTGTTTTTCTGTCACAATTAAAGATTGTACTAAGCCATCAACTGGTGTAATCGTCTGAATACGATTTTCTAACAGTGTTGCCGCTTGACGATTAGTTGTTACACGTACATAAACAGACTCTTGAATCATCAAAAAGCCTTCGTTAATCAAACTTTTTCGAAAATGACGATAATTTCGTCGATCAGCGTCAGTCAAAGTTGGTAAATCAAAGAAAATCATCACTCTCATTATACGATACCTCAAATTTCAAACCGCCATTCTGGTAATTTTAAACCATTATTTAAATAGTTTATTGCATCACGTACTAAAATAGTGATTGCATTAGTCACTAACATTTGTTGCCCATTGATTTCAATAACTTGGTTAACAACATCTACCAAAGCCAATTTGATATCTAAGTTTAGCGCCGTTTCATGTTCATATTTTTTTGCGACTGCATCAATCAACGGTCGAAACGGCTCCATTAAGTCAGAAGCCAAATTATAATCATTCTGTGCGCCATTATGATGAATACCCAACTCTGACAAATAACCTTGTAATACAATTTCTCTGGCAACTGCAGCCATCAAAATTTGATAACCATAATCTAACATCGCATTAATGATTCCTGATTCATGTCTCACAAATTCATTGCCAAATAGTCGATTAAAGTGCATTCTCGCAGCTACTGCTTCTCGATTAGTTTCATCGCCAACTTCAATACCAGCAATTAAGGCTTGAAATTTTTCTTTGTCTGCCGTCTGATAAGAAAAAAGCACCTGCATCTGATTTTCAATTTTACGTTTGACGATTTCGCTCCACAACAAATTTTTTCTCTGCGTCGACCAAACAATTTGTTGACTAATATTACGATTATGCTTACCGTTCGTATGATACTGATTAATTTCACCAATGGGCTGTCCATTGATATCTGAAAAAATAATTTTAATATTCCTTTTGATTGTTTCGGCAATCACATAAGCTGTGACAACTGCCTGCGTGGTCGTAATCAAAATAATTTGAATGTCTTCCATGGGTATTTGAAACGTTTTTTCAGACGTTTGGACTACTAAATGATTCATTTTGTAGTTCAGTTTACTATGTTTTGTTATCACGACTGTCCGCCATGCCATGTTGTATCCTCCGGTTATTTATGATAAAATGATATTTAAGGAATTAGTCATTCCTTAGAGGTTGAACCTCATTGATCTGATACACAATATTGAAGTAACGCAAGGCTTTATGCCAAGCTTAATTACTCATCAGAGTGGCCTTATGGCCGTACATAAAATCCCGTGTTGTTACTAAACAGCACGGGATTTCTTTTTTATTCACCGACGATTTTAATTGTTTCAAATAGCCCTGTTGGTGATTGATATACTATACTTGCGCCTGAAGATAGTTTAATGCCGCCATTACCTTTATCTTGAGTTTGTAAATATATCCATGCTGGTCTCTCTCTAATATGCTTAAACGGATCACACCATCCGGCATCATTGTGCAGTTCATCGATAACATCCGATAAGACTTTTCCTTTAATGTCGTCATTCACTTCAATAAACTTGTCACGCACATTTATCAAGTGTAGCAAATCCTTTTCATAAAATTTAAAATTAGTGACTGTCTTGTCACTGGTCAAGAAATCAAATATAGCAATTAATTCTTCAGCAGTTGCCTTATCTAATTTTTCGGCACTTCTTAAAATTTCTTTAGGCGCCCAAAGTTGCTTAGCATTGTGTTTCATTTCTGACGTTGCTGCATAAAATTCACTGCCATCAGTTTCTCGAATTAAAGTACCTAAAGGCAACTTGTCGATAACAACACGACTAAAGTCACGCAAATTCAACGTTTCAATATACTTTGATACTGTTAATTGTTTGTCATTAACCCGATTAGCGATAGTCATCGGCACTTTTAATAATTTATAGGACTTTTCATCCTTTTTATCAAACTCAACTAAACTCATATAAGCTGACTTAGCTTGTGTAAATCCCCCATATAGCTCGACTGAGCGATTCACTTTTTGGGCAATTAATTTAGCTTTAGGATTTGGTCCAAGCAGTGTGTCATTATATAATTTTCCAGATGGACCACTTAAACGTCTTGTGACTAATATTTTTTTATAGTCCAACACAGTTTGCAAGTATTTAAATTGCTCATCTCCCCAGACAATTTCACCAGTCTCTGTATTCACCTGTTGACGTACTGATTTTGATTGCATCGACCCCACAATGAAGCCATATGGATTGACGCGTTGACTATCATCTTTAACGCCAGCACGTGCATGCTTTAGCCAGTCTTTCGTATATAGGTTATAAGCGTTCTCAGTGTCATCGCTGACGTTACCTTTATCAAAAAAGCCACGTTTGTCAACATATTTACCCACAGTTGCCATCATAAGTGCATCATGTGCATGGTGAAAGTCATTAACCTCACGACTTTTTGGCCACCTCATATAACGGCGCATTTCACCAGTTAATGATGCACGAATTGCCACTACTTGTGTCCCTTCATAATTATTTTTAATCAAATCAGCGACATTTTTGATGATTTGGCGTGTTTCAACTAATTGTCTGGCAATAAAATGGCTTGTCTGATTATCACTGAAATTTTGACGACGATCAGTTAATCGGTCAAATTTTGCTTTCGACATCAGGTCATGTTTGACCAATGACTGCCACCAAACTTTTCTTTTATCAATAATATCATTGGTAAAGGTTGGTGAATCAGACTTACGTGCATTCGTCGCGCGGTTGACTAGCACTAGATTATCAAATGAGTCATCTTTAATAAACGCTTGTGGAATAATGTGGTCAATATCATAGTTAGTGCTGATTTGATTATATGTAATTGGCAAGCCAGTATACATATCCTTACCTTCTTGTAAATAATATAAATACAAGCGCTTATTTTGGACGGATTGTTTTGTCTCCTTTGCCAATTCCTGACGCAATTTAGAAAATTCAGCTTTCAACTCGCGACTAGTATATAATTGCTGCAACTTATTTAGTCGTGAATTAGTTACGTGCGAATCTTGTGGTTCACGGGCAAATTCTATGTAGACCTTTCCTGGATTGCTGCCCATTGCTTGTTTGATGTCATCAATAATACCAAAAACTTGTGTAATTCCACGTTTAATATTTTGTGGTCCTACTAACGCATTAATTTGCTCGTACAGACTATCAGTTATATCATCGCCAGTGTTTTGCTCTGTTATCCATTCCTGTACATTGAATTTTTTATCAGTCAGAATTTCCATTAAGTTTTTATCAGAGTGATAGAGCAAATCCATGATACTGTGTGATTGCGGTATGATATCGCCAGCTTCTGATAAAGTAGTCTCTATGAATTTAGTGTCCAATAACTTTTTTGATAATCTGCCCCACCCAGTATAATGCTTAGCTGATAGTTTATCTTTTTCTTGTTGCGTTAAATAATCTAGTTTTGATAGTCGTCTCGCAACGATGTTTTTATCTTCAAACACTGTTTGAATTTCAATAATTTCTTCTAACTACCCTTCACCAATTGCTTCGGTTTTTTCGCGACCAAGTACGTCAACAAAATAATGATAACTCACTAAGTTACTGTTAAACTTGCCTGACCGTGTGTCCGATAAACCAGCTATTTCAAAGTCACCATAACCAGCTAATTTGAGATATACCATCACTTTTTTAGCAGTAACATTTTTATCTACTTTAAAAACATGTTCATATATATCCTGTTTCACTTTAATTGGTAGTCGTTGATGTCTTTCATTACGGACATTGTTCAATTCTTGCAACACATTATATTTTTGATACAAAAGAGAATTTTGGGGTAATGTTGGTTCCCCAATTAAATAATTATCAGTACCAGTTATACGTTTAATAAATTGTTCACCACTTTTATCTTTATCCACAACATCATCAAAGTTAAAAGGCGTAATTGGTGTGTCCTCTTGTGTCTCCTTTTTAATTAGCCAATGATTGCTGCCATCTTCTGCAACTTTTTGTGCTTCTACGAGCGGCCCAACATAGTAAGGTACTCTGAATTTTAATAAACCCGTCAATTTGTTTTCTGATTTATTGTCTTGCGTGAATGTGTTAGCCAAAAACGGATAATATTTGCTTTGCTTTTCAATAATTTGTTCTAACTCTGCTAAATGTAATTGATAGGGTAAAACACCATTTCGTTTGGTACGTTGTTTTGGTAAAAATGTATCATTTTCAATGCGTTGTAGTATCTCAGCATCTTGAATAGCTTCTTTAAAGTAGTCCAAACCTTTTTTATGTTCATCTTCATTTGATGAGATTACCCGTAAATAAGCTAAATTAGATGGATATATTAGTTTTTTGGGATCTAACTTGAACATTTTGACACTGTTTTTATCTGGTTCAATTTTTTGTTCGTTTATTCGCACATTATTTTTAATGTACGCCCAATCACGTTGATGTGATTTATAACTTTCAATCATTGATTGACTAATACTTTTGTAATCACCCAAAATCATTTTTAGAGTAATACCATCATAGGCTATTAACATAGCCTCTAGAAAAGCATTTTGTTCATCTGACAGTTTTGCTCGCACAACATCTAATTTTGTTTCGACATCTTCTAAATCTAGTTTAAATTTAAAGTTTTTTACTTCGTCTTTTTCTAGATCAGGTAGTTCAAAAATAGTTTGAAAATTAGCTGTATTACCCACTAATGCTGTTAATATGGCTTTAAAAATTTTAGGTTTACCATCAACAGTCGCTAGCATAGCATTTTCTACACGGACAGATTTGTTACGAGCGCTTTTGTCTGTTAGCACGTCTGCAAACAATTGAACATTTTCAATTGACGCTAGTGGCATTTCTAGAAAGCCATTATACTCGTTTAACGCTTCTACAAATAAATCAACATTGAATGAATTCTCTGCATTAATTTTATCTGCTGTATTCAAAAAGTTACCGCGATACTTTACGATGTGATGAATTGCTAAATAAACTTCACGCAAATCATGTTTGGTCGTATCTATCATAAGCTTTTGACGCAGATGATAAATCGTTGGATAGTTGTCGTGAAATTCTTTATCCGCCTCACTTGATCCAAATAACGCCCCGTTTGCAACATTATTATTCAGCTGCAGATTTTGTTCATCAGCTAGGCTAACCCAAGAATACTTGAGACGGGGCAAGAAATTTTCATCTACTTCTGCTAAACTTGGTGAAAATATATCGTTTAACAAACGTAAACGCCAATGACGACGTGATAAACGACGGCGTGTCGTGCGATAACCACGTCTTTCGGCTGCTGTCGTTGCTGATTCAAACAATCGTACACCAATTAAGTTTTTACCCTTGGCACGTTTTAAACGATAATCATCCCCAATAACAGCCCAGCCAACGGAACCAGTCCCTATATCTAAACCAATTGAATATGTCATAAATTACTCCTTATTAATTTATTAATAGAATAGCACAATCTTACGTAAATAATGTCATTTTTTTATTTATCCATCATCACTTATTAATTAAATAAACTGTGCATCAATCCATCTAACGTAATTTATTATCGTGCTTGCCCGTCGCCTTAATGTCTGTTCAGATAAACTCATATTTTCTTGTTTCATTAATTGATAGACGCTATTTGTTGTTAAATTTGATTTTTGGCTTGCAATAAAAACCGTATTGAATAAATGATCACGAACAATTGCCCTGGCAAACATCGCATTTTTTTCCGCTTGCGGTTGATTAGCTAAACGGTTTCCCGAAGGTGTTAACGTAAATTTTTTATAAATATTTCTCTTAGCAAATCCAAAATAAACTAGCACATTAGCATAGTAATCTGATTGCCGAACATCAAAACCAAACTGTAAAGCGATTTCTAATACGTTCATTTCTTTTTCATTTAAATCTAGCAACAGTGCTAAGACTTTACTTAAATCATTTGCTTGTGGAAATAAATCACTTTTTGTCGGAACAGTCTGCACCGTGTTAGAATAAATAATAAAATCTGATTTTGTATTTATCTCAAAATTTTGATCAACAAATTGAAATTCAAAACGTTTAAATTCACGAATACTATTATAATTATCTGAATTCTGAAATTCAAAGAGTCTAATTTTTGCTAATTGTGTTTGACTATCAATTTCATAAAAAACTGGAATAATAGGCTTTTGAACAATATTGAAATCGGATATTAATTTACGATAGGGAAAATATAACTGTCGAATTAAAAAATTTGATTCTTTTACCCGTTTTGCTTCAATAATATAAATCGCTTTTTTTGTTTCAAATACTGAATCAATTTCAATAATGGCATTGTTGACGGTCATATTGATTAATTTTCCTCGCAGAGAATTTATTTCATATAACCATTTACCAGAACCCATGCGACCATCTAGTGTATGTATTAAATCCTCATCCTCAAAAGCCATATCAAAGGCGTGAACTGCTGATGTTGCATTTATCCATGAGTTTTCATTCCATTTTTTTATATTAGTGTTCAGCGTGTCATAACTGGGTACATTAAACGTTGACAAGTTAGGCGTGTTCTTTTGATTAAAATTTGTATATTCATTAAAATGACCAATAGCAAATTCGCGATTTGATAATGGTAATATGTTTAATTCTTTTTCTTGAAAAACTTTTGGTAAATCTTCACGTTTATCGAATTTTGCTAAATTACGAAAATCAGGTCCATTTAATAACTTGGATATATTATTTACCTCTGATGAAGTTATGCTCATGTAATTATCAGTCAAGCCCTCAATTTGATTATGTTTTTGATCTAAAAATGCTTGCCAAACATCATTTTTGGAGGCTTTTTGTTTAACCATGAACAATAACCTCACCAACTTTTTTACGTGAAGAAGCTTTTGCACCAACCATGCGAGTAACACTCACATGGTCAATGACAATGCCCTCAATATGGCCATATAATTCTTCAATTAGAGGTACATCAGAATTTGACAACATCACATGTACGCCTTTTTGATGAAGCCTTACAAATACATCTCGCAACCTGACTTGCTGATCATAACCGAAATCTGAACTGTAGGCTGTAAAACTACTCGTTTCAGAAATCGGAATGTATGGTGGATCAAAATAAACAAAATCACCTGTTTGAGCATCTAAAACTACTTTTTCAAAATCTGCATTTGTTATTTTTATCGTTGCATCATTTAAATATCTAGATACCGTTTTAATAGTATCTTTGTCCGCAATATTTGGTTTGTTATAACTACCGAATGGTACGTTATTTTGTCCTTTTTTATTAACACGCCACAAACCATTAAATCCCGTCTTATTCATATAAATAAATCTAGCCGCGCGTTGCACTAAAGTCATTTTTTCTAATCTGCCATCACGATCTGCTTCACGCAAATGCAAGTAGTATTCTTTACTATGATTTAGTTGATGTTGCTTCAATTGTTTTAATAATTCTTCTGGTTTATCACGCACCATCAGCCACGAAATGACTAATTCCGGATTAAAATCGTTGATGACTGCATTTTCAGCTGATAAAGTAAGTAAAAAGGCACCGCCACCTAAAAACGGCTCAAAATATGTTCCAAAGTGCTCTGGAACATGCTTCGCCAATTCTGGTAACAGTTGCCTTTTTCCACCGACCCACTTTATAAAAGGTCGTAATTCAGCTAGTTGTTGCTTGTTGCTTGTTGCTTGTTGCTTGTTGCTTGTTGCTTGTTGCTTGTTGCTTGTTGCTTGTTGCTTGTTGCTTGTTGCTTGTTGCTTGTTGCTTGTTGCTTGTTGCTTGTTGCTTGTTGCTTGTTGCTAATCATGGGCCTGATCCTTTATCACGTCAAGTTTTTTGATCTTAATTGTGGATCAAAATTCGATTTAGATCAAGACATAAAAAGAAATCCAACAAGTATTTTAATGTTTATAGTCTGTAACTGCTATTTAATTATTGAAATTTAATCCCACCATCAACAGCCAATGATTGTCCGGTAATGTAGTCAGCTTGATCTGATACCAAAAATGACACATACTTGGCAATATCTTCAGGTTCCTCACCACGGCCTAGCAAAATACCGTCAATGAATGCTTGTCGTGTTGAGCCAATTGGCACATTTTTACGCTCAGCAAAGCGTGCATCTATTTCATCCCACATTGGCGTCAAAACGATACCTGGATTATAAGCATTGACACGAATATTATCCACAGCTAATTCTTTGGCAGCGGCTTGCATTAACCCACGGGCAGCAAACTTAGTGGCTGAGTAAATACCCAACATTTCAAAGCCTTCCATACCAGCAATTGACGATGCCAAAATAATTGTGCCACCCTGTTTGCCATTCTTTCGTATGGCTGCTGGTGCTGCTTGTAGTGCCCAAACCTGCGACTTCAAATTAATGTTTAAAATATTATCAACTTGTTCTTCGGGTGTTTCTTCAATCGTGTCTACCCAATCAATTCCTGCGTTTGCAATAAATGTGTCTAAACGCCCATATTTTTCCATGGCAAATTGAACTAAATCAAAGTTCACTTGACGTAACTGAACATCCCCAACAAATAGTGCTGCTTCACCGCCAGCTGCCTTAATTTTGTTGACAACTGTTGTGAGCTTATGTTCTGTACGACCATTGACAATAACAGCATAACCGTCTTTCGCCAGTCGTAATGCAATGCCTGCACCAATTCCCTGTCCACCACCTGTTACAATCGCTACTTTTTTTGACATGTTATACTCCTAACCTATATTTTGTGATATTGTTAACAATTTAATTGTAGAAGTATATGTGCTATATGTCAATGATAAATACATGAACTATATGATTAAAATGTCTAGACAATAAAAAAGACCGATCACAATAGATTGGTCCATTCATGATTATAAATGTTTGATATTAAATCCTGTTTTTTCTTGAATTGCGTCTAAAGCCTGTAAATAGCGGGCATAATAGCCATCAGGATCTTCACTATCACCCTTAGCATCAAGTAATACAACTTTGTCCATAAAACCATAGTTTTCTATAACACGCATTAATTCATTGTGAAATGCCCACCGCGATGCATCATCAGTATTGTCCATATTACGGAAACCGTCATTAGTATAAGGTGTTACTGGTGGGATAATTAAGATAAGATCGATTAGTTCTTCACTAATTGTATTATCAAACAGCGGCTTTAACTGTCTGCTGTCCTCTTTACGCAACCACAAATCCGCATAAACTTTGGTTACCATCGCATCCGTATCAAAAATTGTCAAACCGTTGTTAGCTGGTGAATTAATTTCTTTCGAATTCGCATCATACTGCCCTTGAATCAATCGAATATAATCCTTAACGACTAATTCGTCATCACTAACATTTGATCGTTCTTGATATTCACGTGCATATTCTTCAGAAAATGGTGAGTTACTCGTTCGCGCTAAGCGGCGTACTAAAGTTGATTTCCCTGTTGAGGCCGATCCCATAACCGTCACTTTTTTAGTAAAATGACGTCGGAAAACACGATTAATATAATCCCAGTTGCCGATTGGGTTTTCGCGAATTGCTGTCGCTGATATTTTTAATACCGTACGATCCATCAAACTGACAGTAAATTGCCCAGTTTGCGGTAAACGTTTCTCTAAATCTAATTTATACTCTGCTTCACCAGTATAAAAAGTGATTTTAGCATGTTGGTTAACGACATTACGTTTGACAGTTTGAACTAAAATTCTGGTCCACTCGTCCCATCCTGCTGGCATCTGAGGAATATTATCTTCGTTAATGTAATCAACTTTGATTGCTGTTTCATCGCTGAATGCTTCACGTAAATAACGAAATCTTTTTTCAACAGAAAGCCCCATCTGATCGCCACGATCACCCGTGTATCCTGATGCAATCACTACAACCCCATCATTTAAAGCCGCTGCCTTATAAATTTCTGCCTGATGACCCACGTGCATTGGTGCTAGTGTACCAAAAAAAACACCAATTTTTTCGCCCTCTAAATCATCTTTGTATAAATTACCTGCAAAAGTTCTCATGTTTATAAACGCACTATACTACCACTTTATAATGATAGCTTGTCCTCTCACTCTTTCTTTGTTAACTTTCGCCACTGAATAATACCATAAATCGCATTAACTGTCAGTGCAAGGTTCATGCCAAGCATCGCAAATGCACTAGGATCTGCATGTCCAGTCCAAGCTCGCCCCCATAAAACAAGTTCAACAATATCAAAGAGCAACCACGCATACCAAGATTCAGCAAATTTTGCCGTTTGTAATATTTGCGCGCCCATCGAAATCGTTGTTGTCATACCATCCATATACGGTTGTCTAGAACCAGCTTGTTCTAGAATCAAACCAACAATGGCTAAAATGACAAGAAAGACAGGTATTACAAACAGCCACTGTTTTCGCGACATGAATTTTGTTGTAACAACTTCTTGGTCACTTTTATCAGTGCTACTATCACGTTTCATGAAACCTAACCACGCGAACACACCAACAAATTGCATCACGACCCAAAATGCACTAAGCGCGACTTCACCGAATAATTGCGATTGAAATGCTAGTGGCATATACATAGCAGAATAGACTAATCCCCAGAAATAGTTAGTAATTCGACCCTTTGCTACTAATACAACCGTAATAATGTTCATTAATCCTGTCGCTAAGCCGAACCAGTCATAGTTGTGCGTATGCGCGACACCCAGTCCCCACACCGTACTTTGCAGTAATACCAACACAATTAATAAAATTGCCTCAGGTATCGTCCATCCTAATAATAATTCTTTGGCAATATTTACAGGATTAAAATAGCGCCAAAAATTATTTGTACGGGTATTTTCCGTCATTCGCTCTTCCCCCACAAAGTATTTTTCTATATTATACCAAAACAGGGTAAACAAATGATACAAAGTTGTTAATCAAATAATGACAGGTATTCACTATAACCCGCTTGTACTAATTTATCTTTCGGCACAAACTTCAAACTAGCTGAATTAATACAGTAACGTAGGCCACCTTTATCCATTGGTCCATCGGTAAATAAATGTCCTAAATGCGAGTCTGCGTCACGCGAAGTCACTTCTGTTCGAGTCATACCAAATGATTGATCAACCTGTCGCTTGATATGCTGATCATCAATACTTTTCGTAAAGGAAGGCCAGCCACAACCAGCATCATATTTATCAGTTGAACTAAATAGCGGTTCCCCACTAACAATATCTACAAAAATGCCCGCTTTCCACCATTGATCATATTCACCCGTGAAAGCACGCTCTGTGGCTGCGTGTTGGGTTACTTCATACGCTTCTGATGTTAAACGCTTTTTGAGTTCTTCATCTGTATATTTTTTCATAGGTTTATGCCTTTCGTTATCAAACAATACATAATTTTTGAAAAAAGCCAGAACACTGGCATATTTGGTTACCTTATAATAATCTAATCTAAATTTGTAATTTCAGCAATCGCTTGTGCATAAATAGCAATTGATCGGTATAAATCATTCAAAAGAGCAAATTCGTTCACTTGGTGCATGGTATCAGGTGAGTCTGGGAATAAGGCACCAAATGCAACACCCCGTGCCATCAGACGGCCATACGTGCCACCACCAATCACTTGATCATGTGCTAGTAACCCCGTTTGTTCATGATAAACTTTTAACAATGTTTTTACAATAGGATCAGATGGTGCAACATAGTGTGGTTCTTGTGCATGACCACCAATCGTTGGTGTCACATCCCAACCATTGAGTTGTGACGTCAAGCCAGCTACAATTTCTTCTGGTAGAATGCCTTTGGGGTAGCGGAAGTTAAAGTTGATAAATAAATCACCATCAGCCTCAAACTTTTGAATACCAACGTTCATTGATAACTCACCCATCACATCATCAATATAATTGATACCAAATTTTTCACCAATTGTATCTTGATGCGCCGGTGTTCCTAAATAAGTTAAATAATCTTTCGCTGAGCCACCAAATGACAACTTTTGCAAAAAATTAGCCAAATAAGTCCCAGCATTTTCACCAGTTTCAGGCATCGCCCCATGTACCTGTTTGCCATTTAGAGTCAATTTAATGATGTCATCTTGAGTTTCAGAAACACCTGAAATTTGCTTATTCGCTGTCAAAAAGGTTTCAAATTTGAGCGCTATATCAGCTGCTTGTGATGATTTTACTGATGCAATAGCCAAGCCAGGCACCATGTTGGTACGCAAACCCGAATCAAATGATAGCAAAGTATCTGACCCACCATTAGTTGCCTTGCCCTCGATAAGGACTTGAACATTGCCCTTCTCACCATTGATAATTGGATATTCTGCATCTGGCGAGAAACCAAACACCGGTTCAGGCTCGACTTCAAAATAACGTGTCATACCAAGCCAATCATTTTCTTCATCCGTACCGAAAATTAAACGCACACGGCGTTTCAATGGCACCTTCAAATCTGAAAGAATTTTAAAGGCATAATAAGCAGCCATACCTGGTCCTTTATCATCAGAGGCACCACGTGCAATAATTTTATCTGCAGTGACTACCGGTTCAAAAGGTGCCGTTTCCCAGCCTTCACCTGCTGGCATAACATCAACATGAGATAAAATAGCAACATATTCGTCAGCACTTTTTGGACCGATTTCGATGTAGCCGACCACATTATCTATATTTTTTGTTGTAAACCCATCACGTTCAGCAATCGACAGCATCTTAAGTAATGCGTCTTTGGGCCCTGGTCCTAATGGTGCATCTGCGGTTGCTTTAGTGTCATCGCGGACTGATTTAACAGCCAATAAAGATTTCAAATCTTTAATATAAGCAAGTTGTCGCACCGCTGCTTCTTGTTTCCAATCAATTGTCATAGTCTTTAAAAAACCTTTCACCAAGCATATATAACTTTATTATACTGGTTGTTCCAATTATAGCAAGCACATGAACTTGTTATACATTACTAATTTACTACTCATATCAAATGACAAGAACTTAGTAAGATAGCAACATGTCATTTGTAAATGTTGGATGAATCATATAAAATTAACTGTAGTAGCGTTGCAATATACGCTCGTATCATAATTTATCAAATCAGGTCCCATATATCTTGATCATTCAATTTTTTTGAAAAATATAAGTCAGATATTATAAGGTAGTCATTCATGAACAAAACAACACTTTACGCCACTATTATTGCAATTATACTCATGTTTGTTTCATTAGTTAGTTGGATAGTTGACCAGATGACATTTGCCATACTTTCCGCCAATTTGGGTGTGCTTATTCTTGCTGTAGCAACACTTTGGGATAATCGCAACCATCTTACCAAGTAAATACGCTGCGCATACAAAGCATCTCTCATCATAAAAATGGCGTCAACGAGGTGGTCAATTATGACATTACTAACTGAACAAATACTGTACAAAGTCATCAAAAAACGTCCTAATCAGTCACATAAAGGCACTTATGGTCGTATATTAATAATCGGTGGCACACAACAGTTTGGCGGCGCAGTCATTATGAACGCTATTGCTGCAGTTCATTCAGGCGCTGGTTTAGTGACAGTTGCAACAGACGCTGCGAATTTCACGGCAATCCATAGTCATTTACCTGAAGCCATGGTTGTTGATTTTAATGATGATTTGACTCCGTATATACAAACGAACGATGTCATTTTGATTGGCTCTGGACTTGGTGATCGTGTCGATCTTGTCCAAACAACCTTTTCTGCTGTTTCAGAAAAACAAGTCATTATCATCGATGGCTCTGCTTTGACATTATCTGCTGAACATCATTTAACTTGGCCAAAAGGAAAATTAATTTTAACACCACATCAAATGGAATGGCAACGCATTAGTGGTATCGCAATTGCACAACAGCCGTCTGACGCTTTAAATTTAATGGCACGTGACAAATTCATTAAAAAGCCAGTGATTGTCCTAAAACAGTTCCATACACAAATATATACAGATAACGGCATTTATGAATTGTCTATTGGCGGGCCATACCAAGCAACTGGTGGTATGGGGGACACTTTAGCTGGGATTATTGCTGGCTTTACTGCACAATTCAATGTAACCACACTGTCAGATACAGTATTGGCAGCTGTTTATACGCATTCGGCCATCGCAGACGAACTGGCAAAAACGCAGTATGTCACACTGCCAACACAAATCAGTCAGGCTTTACCAATTTTCATGAAAAAATATGCTAACTAATTAACTGCTGCACGATACTATCTAAAAAGGACCCTAAACATGCAACTCATATCTTGGAACATCGACTCAATCAATGCTGCTGTCGAGCATAAATCAGCGCGTGGTGAAATGACTTGGGATGTACTGACAAACATCGCTGCAAGCAAACCCGACGTCTTCGCCATTCAAGAAACTAAACTCAAAGCAACCGGTATGACCAAAAAACAGTCAGAAGCCATCGCTAAGTTATTTCCTGGTTATCATATTTATTTAGATTCTAGTACTGCACGCTCAGGTTATTCAGGCACAATGATGTTATCACGTATTGAACCATTAAATGTCGAATTTCCAAATATTTCTGCACCGGACACAATGGACATTGAAGGTCGAATCATTACATTGGAGTTTGATAATTATTATGTTTCAACAGTGTACACACCAAATTCCGGAGCCACGCTTGCACGTTTATCAGCTCGTGGTGAATGGGATGATGCTTATCGCGCATACATTCAAATGCTAGATGCTAAAAAACCCGTGATTTTTAGTGGCGATATGAACGTTGCTCATGAAGAAATCGATCTCAAAAATTTCAAGACAAATCACAATTCCGCCGGATTTACTAATCAAGAACGTGACAAATTCACAACCTTACTTGATGCAGGATTTACTGACACCTTACGTATGCAAAATCCTAACACCCCAGAAATTTATACTTGGTGGGCTCAAATCAGCAAAACAAGTAAAATTAATAATTCCGGTTGGCGCATTGATTATTACTTAGTCAGTGATCGTATTGCAACTGTTGTTTCAGATACTGGTGTTTTGGAGACTGGGTTACGTCAGGATCATGCCCCGATATCACTAACAATTAATATATAAAAAATGACCTATCAACCAGTGATAGGTCATTTATTTTGCACAAACTGCTTTAAACTATCAACACCAAAACGTTCCGCTTCATATATTAAAATATTAGCTGCTGCAACAGCGTCATCAAGTGCATTATGATGATGGTCTAGTGTTATACCCAGGTTATTAGCAACAGTATTTAATTTATGATTTTCAAATTTAGGAAATAGTTTACGACTGCTACGCACTGTATCTAGCAACATATAATGTGGTTCTTCAATGCCATAATAGTCCAATGTCCCTTTTAAAATATTATTATCAAATGCTGCATTATGTGCTATAACTAACTTATTATCTCTAAACAGTGGTGAAATTATCGGCCAAATCTCTGGGAATTTAGGCGCATCAACCACATCACTTTCATGCAAACCATGAATCGCCGTATTACGTGAGCTAAAATACGTTTCTGGTTTAATCAGACTATAGAATTGATCAACAATTTGATTATCACGAACCACTGCAATTGCAATTGACACGGCAGAATGTTTTTCATGATTCGCTGTTTCAAAGTCCATCGCTATAAAATTCATAATTCAGTATTCTCCTTAACTAAAGACTTAGTCATACGTTGTAACTTAGTCACGCGGCCATTTGGTAACGTAAGACTAACTTCAGGCCCAACTTTTTTAAAATCAAACTTATCATAGATATGTAACGCCACTAAATTGTCTGTTTGTACATCTAACCAAACTTCCCTTAAATCGGCCATATTTGCCCACTCAATCATAGCTAACATTAAACTGTTGCCCAGACCAGCACCTTGAAATTCCTTTAAAATTGCCATGCCAAGCTCACCATTTTCAATTGATGCAATGCCAATTGGCAATGTCTCATTCTTTTGTTCAGCAATTAATAATAGGGTAATTGCTGGTGCATCACCAGCTTCTTCAGGTACAACTTTTCCATCACGTACACTCGCAACTAAAAAAGTATCTGTTTCTGTCATCAACGCTTGAATTAAGGATTGCCAGCCTTGCGCGCGATTTAAGCTCGCCTCTTCCAAACTAAAAGTAATTGGCTTTGTCATATCAAAAGTCATAATTGCCTTTCTATTGCTGCAGCAGAACCGACACCATTAATGTAAATGCTGCGGCTGTCATCTTGATTTCCTCGTGTGAAGGTTAATTCCAGTCGGTCGTTAGGCAACAAGTCCGCCATGTATTGTGGCCACTCAATCAGTGTCACCCCATCAGTCCCAACATAATCTTCAAACCCTTGATCCTGTGCGCCCGTTTCTTCCAAGCGATACGCGTCAAAATGGTAAATTGGGAAGTGACGTGTACGATAGGTATTCATAATATTAAAAGTTGGACTCTTAACACGTGCCGTCACGCCAAGTGCGCGCGAAAATCCTTGTGTGAACGTCGTTTTACCCACACCAAGATCACCATTTAAGGCAATTACCAACCCTGGTCTAGATAAAGCAGCCACATCTGCCGCAAACTTTTGTGTTTCATCTCTATTGTTTGTCAAAATTTCTTTCATCTTTTTATTATATCACGGCTTTTACACAATATTTTTGCTATAATGAGTTTAATAATTTCAAAGGATGCTATTATGTTGTACTCAGATGATTCATTTGCATTGCACACCGATCTATACCAAATAAACATGATTTACACGTACTGGCAAGCAGGCATTGATCAACAGCCAGTTGTTTTTGAAGCCTATTTTCGCAATATGCCATTTAACAATGGCTACGTAATTTTTGCTGGACTAGCACATATTGTGCAATATTTTGAAGGTCTACACTTTAGTCTCACTGATATTGCTTATTTACGGTCACTTAATCTATACAATGAGGACTTTTTAGCTTATTTACAAAAATGGCGGTTAACCGCAACCCTTCGTGCACCCTATGAAGGTGAAGTCATGTTCGATCACGAGCCATTACTTCAGATTGAAGGCCCATTAGTTGATGCACAGCTACTCGAAACTGCGCTACTTAATATTATTAATTTTCAAACGCTCATTGCAACCAAGGCTGCCCGTGTAGTGACAGCAGCCAATGGTGATCCATTAATGGAGTTTGGTACACGCCGCGCGCAGGAATTTGACGCTGCACTTTGGGGCACACGTGCAGCCTACATTGGCGGCTTCAACGCTACCTCAAATGTGCGTGCTGGTAAACTATTTAATCTACCAGTGTCCGGTACGCATGCACATGCCCTTGTGCAAGCTTATCAAAATGACTATGATGCTTTTACAGCCTATGCCAAATCACATCACGATGTTGTTTTCCTGGTCGATACTTTTGATACACTAAAATCTGGTATACCTGCTGCAATTCGAGTTGCCAAAAAATTTGGTAACAAGATTAATTTTCAAGGTATTCGGATTGACTCTGGTGACATGGTTTTGTTATCTCGAAAAATTCGTCAGTTACTCGATGAGGCAGGATTTCCCAACGCAAAAATTTTTGCATCAAACGACTTAGATGAATACGTTATTTCCGATTTGAAAGCGCGTGGCGCCAAAATTGATGTCTGGGGTGTTGGTACCAAAATAATCACTGCCTATGATCAGCCGGCGTTGGGTGCCGTTTATAAAATGGTTAGCATTGCTGGTAAAAATACGATCAAACTCTCTGATGATATGACTAAAATTTCAACCCCTGGTAAAAAACAAATCTGGCGTACAAATGGCGGTGATGTTTTGACTTTTGCAACAGAAATCAGCGCTGGCCAACCGTTACTTCATGATATTTTTGTGATGGGTCGCCAAGTATACAATACGCCCACAGTTCAGGCGGTACAAGCCTATGCAAAAAACAGCTTATCTAAGTTACCAAACCGTTTTAAACGACTTGAACATCCCGACCATTATGCTATCACGTTGTCTCAACAATTGGCAGATGCTAAAGCCGCTACTATTGCTGACATTCAACTAAAAATTAAGGAGAATTGATATGCGTCCACTTCAAGCAAAAATTATCGCTGACCTTCATGTGCAACCGGTGATTGATCCGGAATCAGAAATTCGCCGCTCAGTTGATTTTTTAAAACACTATTTACAACATAATCCACAATATCGTAGTTACGTGATTGCTATTTCCGGTGGACAAGATTCTACACTAGCTGGAAAACTGGCTAAAATTGCTATTACAGAATTAAACGCGCATCACACACTTAACTATCAGCTCATTGCGGTTCGCCAACCATACGGTGAACAAATTGACGCGGTAGACGCGACTGCGGCTTTGGATTTTATCCAACCTGACCAAACTGTGACGACTAATATCAAATCTTCTACAGATGCTATGACACTTGCTTTGCGTGACAGTGGTCTCATCGTAAACGACTTAAGCCGTGGCTCAATTAAACCAAAAATGCGTATGATTGCCCAATATGCCGTGGCGCGCGAATACGACGGTATTGTGATTGGTACCGATCATGCTGCAGAAGCTTTTGCTGGTTTTTTTACAAAATATGGTGATGGTGGTACTGATATTAATCCACTCTGGCGATTGAATAAACGCCAAGGTCGCGATATGCTTCGTACCCTAGAGGCACCCAAAACACTATATGAAAAAATACCAACTGCAGATTTAGAAGACGATCACCCACAATTACCCGATGAAATGGCACTAGGTGTCTCATACGACTATATTGATGATTACTTAGAAGGAAAAAATGTGCCAAACAAGGCTTCTGAAAAAATTGAACAATTGTATTTAACTAGTGCACACAAGCGCCATGAACCAGTGACAATATATGATACGTGGTTTTATTAATGTGATCACATCATTTTTAAGCTATGCGCTATTTCACTCACTGATTTAAAACATAATATGACTTAATATTATGTCGTTGTACAATACTTGATTTTGGTATAATAATGTTAGAGGTTAAACGATGATAAGTGAATCACCCATTTGGGTTTATTATGAAAATATCGCCACACATGAACCACTTTTGACACCTACACGGTTAGACGGTTTGCCAAATGCAACCTATACAATTGACACACCTAACATTTCAAAATACGTCTATGTTGATAATTCGGGTGACTTATCCGGTATTTTTGGTAATTTCCCACAGTCTCTCCATTTGTACTATCGCCCACAAAACTGGCGTGATGCACATCGTGTTAATATGTACATTGCATTACAGGTCGCCACTGTTGCACATACCGATCCTAATGACTCTGCTACCGTTGCAACAACGTTACCCGCTGAAAGTAATTGGGCAACGCCGTTACGTGTTATTTCAGGCAATGGTCAATTTTGGTACCAAATTGGCGATCACGTTTGGTTACGTTATGATGCATCACTCATGTCACTATCAGACACAGCCCCTAATGTTGAAAATATCAACTATATACAAGATTTAGGCGTCGAAAATGATCAACCCAATGCCCTAGTGAACTTCTTGCCAGGCAAATCAACTGAAATATTTGCAACACCTTATGGCCTGCCAATTGGTAGTGTTTTAGATGGCGATTTTGTCGCCGTTTCTAAAGAAGAACGTCATGATAATGGCCTTATTTGGTATAAACTGGCCAACAGTGGTTGGATCAATAGTATCTATATTCATAAAATATAAAAATTAGGCGGTACCTTTTCATAAAGGTACCGCCTAATTTCATTTTACTTTATCTGTCGTCTTAATTATTTTACCCGTTTCAAGATAATTCACTGCATCTTGAAATGTTTCTACAGGGATAATTTTAATATTTGGCGCATATTTTTTTCCTGTATCTCTAGCAAGTTGATAGTTTGTCTTATGTTGTTCTTCATACTTTAAAATTTCTTTAGTTGGTGCTATATATGGGGCAAAAAATACAGTTGATCCCGCTTCTTTTGCCGCAATAACCTTCTTATCGATACCCCCAATTTCACCAACATAACCATTAACATTCATTGTTCCAGTACCAGAAATATTACGATTCTTAGCTAATTTATTACCTGTAAGTTGGTCATACATTTGTAACGTAAACATTAACCCGCCTGAAGGACCACCAATTTTACCTGGATCGACAGCTACCTTTCGTGTTGTTGAAACCGCGACATTATCTGTCAAAACAATGCCGATACCTGACCGCCCCTTAGGATATTCAGGTGATTTACTACTAGGTAACTTAATTGTGTCACCCGCAGTTTGGCCTTTTTTTCCGTTACGTAAATAATCAACCGTTACCCGCACACCTTTTTTCTTATTGGCAAGATATTTAATGAAGCCGTCAGAATTTTCATAATGATGCCCATCAACTGCTGTAATGGTGTCCCCAACTTTAATTGATTTTTTAAAGTGAGATGTGTCACTGACACTCAACACATAAATACCACGATAAGTTGCAGTTATTTCTTGATTTGCCTTCTTAAAGGCTACTTGCTCCGCGTTAGCAATCGCACTTTGCATGTAAAAGTTCTGCACTTCATTAAAGACTTCTGAACTTTGACCACCCATAACGTCTTCAGATTTAGCATAAGACATGTGTGGATTGATTTTGGTCTGCAAATAACTAAACCCATTTGCTCTTGAAAGATATACTGACGTAATATTATAGCGACCTTTTGATGTATCCTGTTTACCATCAATTTTAACAAATTGTGACAAATCATCTGCTTCGCCAGGGCTTTCAATATACCCATCAAGTGGACGAACAAGCCATACTAACCCTATAACTACGAAAACAGCGACAATTGCCGCAATGATTTTACTTTTTTTGTGCATTAATTTAACCGTTCTTTCAGTGCATCAACAACAACTTTAGGAACAAATTTTGCCATATTTTCCGCCCCCATTGCACCAATTTCCTTAACCATTGAACTAGAAATATTTTGATTCTCTGGTTTAGACAACAACAAAACTGTTTCAACATCAGCTAATGCACTGTTTACACCAGCAATATCACGCTCATATTCAAAATCTTTACTGTTACGTAAACCACGAACAATAAATTCTGCATCAATTTCGACCATAAATTGTACTGTCAAGCCATGCATAACAGCAACTTTAACGTTATCTAAATCAGCAACAGTCACCGAGATAAGTGCTATTTTTTCTTCTGGTGTAAATAGCGCTTTTTTACTTGTATTATTACCTACACCAACGACCACTGTGTCAAAGATTTTACTTGCGCGACGAATAATATCTAAATGGCCATTAGTCAGCGGATCAAAACTACCTGGAAATAATGCAATACTCATATTTGTTCCCCCTCGTCAATCTCGTTATAAATTATTGTATTGGTAAATTGTGACAACTGTTATACCATATTGTTTTTGTCGCAGAATTTCAAACGTTTCATCCGCCACTGGTAAATTTGCCACATCGTTGCTCTCGGCTAAAATTATTGCCCCGTTGGATAATAATTGATTCTCTACCATATAACCCATGTCTGCTTGAAGTGTTTCCTTAGCATACGGCGGATCTAGAAAAATAAGATCAAATTGTGTTCGCTCTGCAGAAAATTTTTGAAGTGCTTGCTGAGAGGGCACTTTTAATACTGTAAAAGAACCTTTATCATGAGTTTTTTCAATATTATTTTGAATCACTTGAATAGCTTGAGCTTGGCGATCAACTAAAGTTGCATGTTGCATGCCTCGAGACACAGCCTCGATGCCAAGACCGCCCGTCCCTGCATATAAGTCTAGTACATTTCCACCACCTAAGTGTGGCATCAACATACTAAACATCGCTTCCTTCACTTTATCAGTTGTGGGACGTGTTTTGTCCCCCGCAACTGCTTCTAATTTTGTACCACGAAATCGGCCTGCTACTACTCGCATTTTATCAATACGCGTATTGTCGCTGCTGTTAGTAACACAAGTTCATATTACCGGTCCAGTCAGACGTCAATTTACGCTCTCCTCATCATAATTTTCAAAGAAAATATCATCGTGCATGTCACCCAAATCTGGATCAATATCTGGACGTGGTGACTGTAAAACATCTCTCACAAATTTGTACTGTTTGATTTTTTCAATTTTTTGATCAACGTCAATATCATCAACATAAATCATGGCAAAACCCATTTTTTGAGAAACATACGTCAGTTGACCAAACTTTTTTAATTGTGTTGCATGCCGATTATTTTTTAAATAAACATACAAGGCACGACGCGGCTGTATTTCTAATGTCATTTTAAATCCTTTCTAGCAATGATATCTGCTGGGTGAATCGCGACCAATTTTTTTTGTGTTGCAGCAATATTTAATACCAATCCAATTGAAGCACTAAAAACAATATAGGATGAGCCACCTCCGGAAATAAACGGGAAAACAACGCCTGTAATTGGTAAAATACCGACGACTCCGCCCAAATTAACCAGTGCCTGTATGAACAATAGTGTCGCAACACCAAATAGTATCAGTCGTGCATATTGACTCTTTTGGCGAATACCCAAAATAACCATGCGACCAACTAGTATTAGCACTAGAACAAGCACAGCCGCTGTTGTGATGGCACCTAATTCTTCTGTCATTACTGCCATAATAAAATCAGTGTTTGATTCTGGTAAATATGGTTTAATCAACGAGTTTCCTAAACCAACACCAAATATGCCACCATGTGCAATAGCATAATAACCATAAAGCAATTGTCGGCTCGTGTCAACAGCATTTGGATCCCACGGATTAACAAAACTTGTCAGACGTGCAAGCGCATAATGGTTACTGCTTGTTAAGTCAAAAAAATGATCAGCAAGGCGAATTAAAGTTTGCAAAAATCCAAATCCCAACCCCATACTAGCTGCCACGAATGCGATGACACGACGCGAGACACCAGAGGCTAAGAACAATGCCAATAATATCAGTACTATAATTAAGCCATTCCCATTGTCTGGCATGATTATCACTAACGCTAGCGCCGCTATCGGTAATCCCCAAACATTAAACTGGCTCATTGGTTGTAACCCAAACCGTACGTGACTTTGCCACGGTTGCCGTGCAAAAAAATTCGCAAAGTAAAGAATCATCGCTAATTTCAAAAACTCGGCTGGTTGCAAGGTTATTATCCCTAAGTTAATCCAACCATGCGCACCATTAACAGGTGGCATGACAAACCTTGCGACAATAAGCGCACCAATAACACCAAGTTGGATGTTTCGCATCCACTTTGAGTTTTGCAATTTTTTAAGATTGAGATGATATAAAAGGAATGCCCCTATTAATCCCATCACAACAAAAATGGCTTGTTTAATAAAATTACTCAGGGCCGCTGTCGTTCCCTGAGTTGCTGAAAAAACCATCACAATGCCTAACATACTAAGAATTGCAAACGGTGCCGCTATCCAATAATCTAATTTTCGTAATTTTTTAAACATGCAAAATTAATCACCTAAAATTGTTTTTAAATTCGTTTCGTCTAGATTTTTCGCAATCGCGATAACAAAATCTTTTGCTGCTTCAAAGTCAGCAATTGACCAAACTGTTTGATGTGTATGAATGTAACGCGAAGCAACACCCAAAGCTACCGAAGGTACACCAGTCAGTTCACTTTGAGCTGCTGCGGCGTCCGTGCCACCTTGAGATACAAAATATTGGTACGGAATATGATTATCCTCTGCAGTTGACAACAAAAATTCTTTTAACCGCAATGGTAAGACAACAGTCGGATCAAATACACGCAAAAGTGTGCCTTGATCTAAGACACCTTGCCTGCCCGTACTACTTCCTATATCATCAGCTGCGCTCGAATCAATGGCAAAAAAGATATCTGGCTTCATTAAATTGACAGCACCATGTGCACCACGAACGCCAACTTCTTCTTGGACATCAGCACCCATAATTAATGTATTCGGTGTTTGCACATCTTTTAAGGCAGCCAAGGTTTCTAAAATAGTGACCATTCCAAAACGATTATCCCATGCTTTTGACATGACACGTTTTTTATTCGCTGTCATAATTGTTGTCACCTCTGGCACAATAAAGTCGCCTGGAAACACGCCAAATGCATGTGCTTCTATCTCATCCAAAAAACCTGCATCAAATAAAATATCATCTATTGTCGGTAGGATGCTTTGACTCCCGCGACCACGTAATAAATGTGGTGAAACTGAGCTTGAAACAACCGGATAAGTAGCATCTTTTGTAAATAGTGTAAAACGTTGTGACGAAATCACGGTTGGATTCCAACCACCCACATTGGCCACTTTCAAAGCACCATTAGGTAATATATTTGTCACAATGAAGCCGACTTCGTCCATATGTGCCGCAAACATAACACGCGGTGCATGTTCGTTACTATTATGTTTAACTCCGAACACACCACCTAAACCATCTTGTTTAATATCATCAACCAATGGTAGTAATTCATCACGAAAAGCTTTGCGAATGATTTGTTCTTGTCCTGATGTGCCTTGTAATTCAGTATATTTTTTCACACGTGCCCATGTTTTAGCGTTCACAATCATTCTCCTTTAAGCAATAAAGCGCTAGTTTGACTCTAAATATTGGCGTTCACTCATCTTGAATTGGTCATCGAACGTATAACAAATTGGCTCGCCATTGCCAATTTCCAAACCATCAATGTCATTATCATCAATTTTTTCTAAATACTTTATTAATGCGCGTAACGTACTGCCATGAGCCACAATCAGTTGATTATGCCCAGATTGCAGTGCTGGTGCCACAACGTTCTGCCAATAAGGTAACATACGTTGGCTCGCCATTTTTAAGCTCTCGCCAAATGGCTCAATATTGTTAGGGTAACGTCGATCTGGTGTCACTTTTTCTAATAATGGTGGCACTTCTGTGTAGCTACGACGCCATAAAGCGACTGCCTCAACACCATATTTTGATCGTGCCATGTCTTTATTTAACCCACGCAACGCACCATAATGACGTTCGTTTAACCGCCAAGTTTTATTCATTGGTAACCAAGACTGTTGCATTTCAAACAACACAATATTTGCAGTTGTAATTGCACGCTGTAAATAAGATGTGTGCACTGCATCAAACAACATTTGTCTTTGTGCTAAAATAACACCAACACTTTTGGCTTGTTGCCGGCCCTTTGAGGTTAGGGGGACATCGGTCCAACCAGTAAATTCATTATCTCGATTAGCAGTTGATTCACCATGTCGAACCAACACAAGTTGTGCAACCATAAGTTAACTTCCTTAAATCAATGTTGTTTCTATTATAGCATTAAAAATTAAACAAAATGTTAGTGCCTTATTCAAAAATGGCAATAGCAGCTTATTTTTGAATAACCAAATTAACAAATATAATGATTGCAACGTTACAAGTTTATCAGTGAGATTATTTTTTTGAGCCACTCGAAAACAATTATCAACAAAATACGAACGCTATTGTATTATCGTTCGTATTTGAAGCGCTTTCATTACTTTTTATAGCTTAAAAAGAGCGTTTTAGTCACTAAAAAATAATTTTTTATGTTTTAATTCATCTTTTATACTGCTAGAATTAAATAGAACGTTTAACGTTACTAATTTTTTGGGAGGCAATCATGTCTGCGATTGCAAATTATTTTAAACTCAGCGAATTGAACACATCAGTTCGTACTGAATTCATTGCTGGCCTAACGACATTTACGTCAATGGCCTACATTTTATTCGTCAATCCTTCTGTGTTAGGTGCTGCTGGCATGGATGAAGGTGCTGTCTTCACCGCAACAGCTTTGGCCTCGGCAGTTGCCACACTCTTTATGGGAATTGTTGCTTTATATCCAATTGCTATTGCGCCAGGTTTAGGTGTCAACGCATTTTTCGCCTATTCTGTCGTTATTGGTATGGGTGTATCTTGGGAAACTGCAATGGCCGGTGTGTTCGTTGCTGCAATTATCTTTTTGGCTCTAACATTTTTTAAGATTCGTGAAAAAATTATTAACATTATTCCACAAAACTTAAAATTGGCCATTGCTGCAGGAATTGGCCTATTCATTGCTTTTATCGGCCTACATGATGCTGGTTTAATTGTTGCAAATAAAGATACCATGGTGTCTTTAGGTAACTTAACAACCCCTACATCACTTTTGTCAATTTTTGGCATCATTGTTACCTTTATTTTATTAACACGTAAAACACCTGCTGCCATTTTTATTGGTATGATTGCCACGTCAATTGTTGGCGTCATTTCTGGCTTAATCAAGTTGCCGACGACCCTCATATCGCCAGTCCCTTCATTAGCACCAACATTTGGTGTTGGTGTTATGCATATTGGTGATATCAACTCCTTGCAAATGGTTACCGTTGTCATCACATTTTTGCTAGTAACATTCTTTGATACTGCAGGAACTATAATTGGTTTAGCTACGCAAGCTGGTTTCATGAAAAACAATGAAATGCCCCGCGTTGGCCGTGCTTTAATGGCAGATGCCGTGGGTATGACTGTTGGTGCTGTGATTGGTACTTCCCCAACTTCTGCTTATGTTGAATCTTCATCGGGTATTGCTGTTGGTGGTCGTTCTGGATTAACCAGTGTCTTCACAGGTATATTCTTCCTACTATCTCTGTTCTTTTCGCCACTACTCAGTGTCGTAACACCACAGGTCACTGCCCCAGCGTTAGTAGTTGTTGGTGTTTTGATGGCTAAAAGCTTACGTCAAATTGAATGGGAAGACTTAGCAATTGCTGCACCTGCATTCTTGATTATTCTTGGTATGCCGCTAACTTACTCAATTTCAGATGGTATCGCTTTAGGATTTATTTTATATCCTATTACAATGATCGCAACTGGTCGTGGCAAGAAAGTACACCCCTTGATGTATGCTCTCGCTGTATTATTCGTCTTGTTCTTAGTCATTGTTGCACATTAAAATTAAAAGGGATTCAGTCATAGGCTGGATCCCTTTTAATTTATATTTTTTACGCCATGCAATTATTATTAGCCGCGATGTTATAATTTTGTCGCTTGTTTTCTAAGATCACGTGCGTTCGCTAAAGCAGTTTTGGTAATGTTATCTCCAGATAGCATCATGGCAATCGCACGTTCACGCCCACTTTCATCAAGCGCTGTCACCTGTGTCACCGTACGATCATTTTCAGTTGCCTTAGCAATTAAAAAATGATGTGTTGCCGCCGCTGCAACTTGTGGTAAATGTGTGATAGCAAAAACCTGTGAATCAGCAGCAATCGTCAACATTTTCTTAGCAATTGCCTGTGCCACACGACCTGAAACACCAGTATCTGCCTCATCAAAAACAATAGATATAATGTGTTGCTGTTTTGTAAAAGCTGTTTTGATAGCTAACATTAAGCGCGCTGTCTCACCACCAGATGCAATTTTGACAAGTGGCGCCATGCCTTCACCAACATTGGTTTGTACATGAAATTCAACTTTATCTGTGCCAGATGACACAAACCCTTCAATTTGTTCAAAATGAACTGTAAATTCTGCACCAACCATCAAAAGTTCGCTCAATTGCTGATTAACAGCTTGTTCCAAACCACGCGCAACTTTTTGACGAACTTCACGTAATTTAATGGCCTGCTTACGCAGCACCTGTCGTAAATTATTTTGTGTCACTTGAAGCTTCTCAACATCTAATTCATCGTTGCCCATCGTTGATAATTCTTTATCAACATGTTTTTTAAACGCTAAAACATCGCCAACTGTTGTGCCGTATTTTCGCTCCAATGAGTGAATTAATTGCAAACGTTCGTCTATACGTAGCAGTTCTGCTTCATCATACGTCAAATCACTCATTTGTTCATCAACATCGCGACTAACTTCTTGTGCTGAATAATAACTATCTGCTATCGTTCGAGCTAATTCAGCATAATTATCATCATATTCAGCAATTTCCTGGAGTGCCTGCATAGCTTCTGCCAAAAGATCAACAGCACCACCTTGATCCCCGCTCAATGCAATTTGTGTATTTTGCAAACTATCAGCAATTTTTTTATAGTTCAATAATTTGCCACGCGCATCAAGTAGATCATCTTCTTCATTTGACTGTAAATCGGCATCTTCCAATTCTTGTTGTTGAAATTGCAATAAATCTAGACGTTGCGTAATCTCTTGTTGCGACGTCTGAATCCGTCGAATACGTTGCGTGATTGTTCGAAATTCATGAAAAATTTTCTGATAAGTAGCTTTTGTTGCCAACAATTGCGCATCCCCGTAAGCATCTAACAATGGTAAATGTTCCTCGGGGTTTAATAATTGCTGCGTATCATTTTGCCCTTGAATATCTACAAGGTGACGACCGATAATTGATAACGTTTTCAAATTAACTAATACGCCATTAATACGAATCATACTACGACCATTATGTTTTAATTCACGATAAATAATTAGCTCGCCATCGTCAATATCAATGCCATTTTCGGTTAACTTATCAATCAAATTTTGATTTGTAGGTACACTAAAAACAGCCTGCAATATCGCTTTTTTGCTCCCATGACGGATCATTTCAGAATTAGCTCGTCCGCCTGTAAGCATTAAAAGTGCATCAATAATAATAGATTTTCCAGCACCAGTTTCACCTGTTAGCACAGTCATGCCAGTATCAAACTGAAGTTCAACTTTTTCGATAATGGCAAAATTTTCAATGATAAGATTTTCTAACATAATTATGATGTGCCACTAGACACAGTTTCTTTCTCTTATTTTTCCAATAATTTTTGAATTGTGTTGGTCATTTGCGAGGCAACAACCCCATCCTTTAATAGTACGAGTACAGCGCCATCGTCACTTAAAGTGCCAAAAATTTCTGGAAATTTCACTTGTTCAAATAAATTCGCAATCAATTGCCCATTACCCGGTTGTACTTTTAAAATAATTTGACCACGTTGTGCACGTTGACTGAGAAATGATTGCTGTAAGGCACGTCGTAAACGTTGAAGATATGGTCGATCGTCTTGTTTAGGTAAATGATAGTGAAATCCACCATGAGCGTTAGGGACTTTTATCAGGCCTAATTCATTAATGTCTCGTGATATTGTAGCCTGTGTGACAGTTTCCCCTAATGTTTCGAAATGTGCCACGATGTCTTCTTGGCGGCCCACTTGTTGTTGTTGAATTAATGATAATAATGTTTTTTGGCGTATTTTTTTATTCATTGGCATTGCTTTCTGTATGATTTAGCTGTGCATACGTCTGCGTTAATAACTTTTCAATGTTAATATTATCACCCATTCTCGCTGAATCATCACGCGTTAAAACTGCGAGAAATTCGATGTTCCCTTGCCCACCTTTAATGGGAGAATAGGTTAGCGCGTTAATGGTAAAGCCACCTTGTATCATCATTTGTGTCACTTTTTGGAGCACTTGTTTATGAACTAATGGGTCTTTAATGATGCCATTTTTGCCAACATTTTCACGTCCTGCCTCAAATTGCGGTTTAATTAGCGCAACAACTTGCCCTCCCATACTAATAATATTTGATAATGGCGGCAATATTAATCCTAATGAAATAAAAGAGACGTCAATTGTCGCAAAGGCTGGTTGTCCAAATGCAAAATCAGCTAACTTTGAATAACGGAAATTCGTATTTTCCATCACTTTAACCCGTTCATCAGTTCTTAACTGCCACACGAGTTGATTCGTTCCAACGTCCAATGCGTAAACTAACTTGGCACCATTTTGTAAAGCAACATCAGTAAATCCGCCCGTAGAGGAACCAATATCTAATACAGTCTTATTTTTTACTGTAATATCAAACTCATTTAAAGCTTTTTCTAATTTTAAACCACCACGTGATACATACTTCAGCTTTTCACCTTTAAAATGTAACTCTGTTGTAACCGGAATTTTTTGTCCAGCCTTATCTAATCTTTCTTCATTTTCGCCGAGAATTTCTCCTGCCATAACAGCTCGTTTTGCTTGCTCTCGTGAAGCAAATAAACCTTGCTGGACAAGCAGGATATCAACACGCTCTTTTTCTATGGCACTCATATTTCATCTCCAATTAAATTCAAAAAATCATCTAACAATGTTCGGTCAAAATTTAAATTATGCGCTGCAAGGTCCGTCAATATTTTTCGCGCATTGGTTAGGTATTCGTCTCGTTTTGCCCTAGCAGCTTGTATCCCAATCAAATGTGGTAATGATGTAATATTTTCTATATCATCTTGATTAAAATCATCTAAATCGTCTTGAATTTGAAATGCAATGCCAAAATCAATGCCAAATGTCAACAGTGCTAAGTGCGTGGCTAACCTGCCACGCATTATCTCATCATCACTGATATCATGCTCAGAATCTAAGTGTGCTAGTCTTGAACCAGCCGTTGCAGAAAATCCTAATAATGCCGCTGTTTTAGGTGTGTACACGTCATTTAGTAACCATTCTGCATCAATTTTTAATTTTTGACTATGGTTTTGCATGTCTTTGACTTGCCCAACCACCATACCAGAACCGCCTGCTTGAACAGATAGCATTTGTGTTAATAGTAGCAATTCTTCGGCAGAAATCCTATCGTTTTTGATGCTACAACTATTTGCACTACTGACAACATGGAATGCCCCAGTCAGCAGCGCATCGCCTACTAAAATGGCTTCTGCTTCACCATATAATGCATGCACACTTGGTTTGCCACGACGGAGTAAATCATTGTCCATGGCAGGCAAATCATCATGCACTAATGAATAAGCGTGCACCCACTCGACTGCCGTTGCAACTTTTAAAATACTTGGTGTTATTTTCTGACCAAAACTTGTCACTACGGCCAACGTTAACATTGGCCGTAGCCGTTTTCCACCATTTAAAACAGCATACGCCATCATATCAGAAAAAGCACTATCAGATGATGCCTCGCCTAGATCTTGTGTTAATTGTTGTTCAATTTTAGGTGCCCATTCTGATTGAAAAACAGCTAGTTTAGTCATTTGTTTGTTCCAAATCTGTTAATTCATTGTTATCATCCATTACTTTTGCTAAGGTTTGTTCGGCGTTCTTTAGAGTCCCTTGTAATTCTTTCACAAGGCCCACACCATTTTGAAAATCTACTAAAGCGCCCTCTAACGGTCTGTCACCTTTTTCTAGTTGACTAACAATATTTTCTAATTGTTGTAATTTTTCCTCAAAACTCACTGTTTCACTCATTTTCTAAACCACTCGTTTCTATAATTTTAGCTTTTGCTGTGCCATCAGAAAGACGTAAATTAATCGTATCATTTTTATGAATAACCTTAATTGTACGTACAACCTGTGAATCTTTTTCAATCAGAACATAACCACGCGTTAGTATTTTAAGCGGACTCACTAAATCTAACTTGGCTGTCAAGAGTTGGACTTGTTCACGAGGCCGTTGCAACAATATTTGTCGCACTTGTAATTGCCTTTGCACCAGGGTCATCAGCTGATGTTGGGCTGTCGTCAGACGTTGTTGCATGACTTGCATTAACGTATGGGATAATTGATCGACACGTTGATTATATGCTATATATAAGCGATCAGGTTGTTGAAAAATAACATGTTTTATCATACGGTCAACACGTTGACGACGAACGTCAATCAATTGTTTCATACGTAAATTTAATCGTATTTGTAGCTCATTTAAACGACTCACTACCTGTTCTAAGGTCACCGGTGTCGCTAGTTCTGCAGCTGCCGTTGGTGTGGCCGCACGCCGATCGGCAACAAAATCAGCTAAGGTATTGTCTGTCTCATGACCAACCGAACTAATAACAGGTATCTGCACAGCAGCAATAACACGGGCTAATTTTTCATCATTAAACGCCCATAAATCTTCAATTGAACCGCCACCACGACCAACAATTAATGTGTCATATTCGCCAGATTCATCAATACGCAAAATTTGTTTAATAATTGTTGGTGCTGCTTTTTCACCTTGAACCACTGCAGGAAAAAGCACCACTTGCGCACTTGGAAATCTTCTTTGGACTGTACGCGCGATGTCTTCTATCACAGCACCTGTTGGTGATGTGACTACTGCGATTTTTTTAGGAAAGACAGGGAGCCTTTTTTTGGGTAAATCAAATAGTCCCTCCGTTGACAATTTGCGTTTCAACTGCTCGTATTCCAAAAACAGCTCACCAACGCCATCTGGTGTCATTTGCTCCAAAATAATTGAATAGGTACCACTTGGTTCATATATTTGTATACGCCCGATGGCGTTAATTTTCATGCCTTCTTCAGGTTCAAATTTCAAACGACTGGCATAAGAAAACATTGCTGCTGCAATAACTGCGCCACCATTTGGATCCTTAATTGAAAAATACAAATGTCGCCCACGGCGTCTGCCAATATTAGAAATTTCACCAGTTATATAGACCTTTTCCAAATAAGGATCAGCATCAAATTTGCGTTTTAAATAGCTTGTTAATGCGCTAATTGTTAAATATTTTTGTGTTTCAGACATACTTAAATTATACCCTTTTTATGCATATATACAAAAAAGCATAGCGTACTATGCCTAATCGAGAACCGTTGTCGAAAAAGTTTTATCATTAGCGTTACGAATGAGTATTGCCTGTAATTCATTAGCTGTTTGAATCACAATACGAATTGGCACATTAGTTGGTAAGAATTTTAAAGCTGATTGTGATACATACGTTGTAAAACTATCAATTTCTGTTTGACTATAAAATTGTGTTGTCACTGTCACATTAAGGCCAGACAAAGTGCCTTTTTTAAAGTTAGCTACCGCAGTGGCGCCAGCAATATTTGGGAAGAAATTAGACACATCATTTTTAAAATTAGCAAATCCATTGTTTTCATCATTACCCAAACTTGAAGTATCCGTTGCTTCTTTTGGTAAAACAATTGATTGATCACTAATATCGGTCCATCCAGACAAGTTTGAACCTTGTGTACTCCTTGTTTCAGCATAGAAGCCACCCGGCGCCAGCGAATCAGAAGGTGAATTAGCATACATGGCAATGACAATTGGCGTGTTTTTTGATACGCCTGATTGTTTGCGTACTTGTTTAATGATTTGCGGTGCCACTCTTTTACCATAGGCTACCCTATCCGCAGCAGAAATTTCTTGTTTATAAGTCGCGCCATATTGTTCTTTTTGATAATCATCTTGCGTATTCATTGCAACGCCGATAATTATACCAGATAATGACAAATCATTACCTGATTTAGTCATAAAATCTTGTTCTGTCAGGGTTTGTACGTAAATAGGGTTGCGATCGGCATCTGTTTTGCCATTATCCTCTGGATTTAAGCCATCTGGATTATTATTACTTTTGCGATCTAATAAATTATTAACCGTAGCTGAAGTTAAATATTGCCCTTCTTGGAAAATATATTGATTGGGTTTAAACTGCGTTTTTGACAAATCTAGCAGGCTGGATTCAAAATGCTTAACATCTAAGCTGTTAGGCTCAGAAGTAGCTGTAATACCACGTGCCGCACTCACCAAATAACGCCCGTCTTTAATGACAGTTTGATATTGACCTGCTGCTCTTTGTGTGATTTGGACACCATTAGCTTTATTTGTCGCTGTAGGTGCGACGCGATTCATATTAAAAAAATAAAGTCCCCCAATGGCAATAGCCACAATCACTATTACGATAACCATATAACCGCGAAAACCTATACGTCTCATTGATCAATATCCTCTTTTGCTTGCGCCTCAATGAATTTTTGTTCTGTCCATGTAGGCACACCTAATTCATTTGCTTTCAGTAGTTTACTACCTGCATCATCACCAGCGATGAGCAAATCAGTTTTTGCTGAAACAGAACCATTAACACTTGCACCGTGATTCTGTAACCATTTTGTAACGGCCGAACGACTATTTTGTTCAAGTTTCCCCGTCAAAACAACTTTTTTGTGATAGAAAAAAGAATTCTCATCGATATCGACTTCAGACAAGTAAGTTTGATTCACCCCAGCAGCAGTTAATTCTGCCAACAATTGTTTTGATTCTGGCTTATCAAAATACTGCACAATCGATCGCGCAATCCTGTCTCCGATACCATCGATGTTAGCAATATCTTCTACCGTTGCCGTTGCAATTACCTGTAAATTTTTAAACTTCCCAGCAATGACACGTGCCGCTTTAGCACCCACCATACGTATACCTAAACCAAACACCAAGCGCTCAAGTGAGTTTTCTTTTGAAAGTGAAATCGACGTCAATAAGTTGGTAACCGCTTTTTCTTTGAATTTATCCAGTGAAAGCAATTGTTCCTGACTCAAACGATAAATAGAAGCCACATCTTTAATATACCCCGCCTGCAATAACTGTCCAATAACACGAGGTCCCATACCCGCGATATTCATCGCATTACGTGAAGCAAAATGTGTCAATCCTTCTTGTATTTGCGCCGAGCAAAATGGATTAATACACCGTAAAGCAACTTCGCCTTCAATATGCACCAATTCTGACTCACAAGCCGGACAAAAACCTGGTATCACGTACGCTTGACTATCATCGGGCCTTTTAGACAAAACAACTTGTCCAATTTCCGGAATAATATCACCAGCTTTATGCAGTGTCACTGTATCTTCTAGTCTAACACCTTTTTCGTTCAGATAGTCTGGATTATGTAAGCTTGCTCGCTGTACTGTCGTCCCAGCAAGTTGTACCGGATCCATAACTGCCGTTGGTGTGACAGCCCCCGTTCGACCAACTGTCCATTCAATCTCACGCACAACCGTTAGTGCCTCTTCTGGTGGGAATTTGTAGGCAATAGCCCATCGTGGAATTTTAACCGTATGCCCTAAATCAAGTTGATCATCTAATTGATTTGCTTTGACAACAACACCATCAATACCATATGACAACTCATCACGTGCAGCAGTGTATTCATCGATATAATCACTAATATCAGTCATTTTTGTAATCACACGATTATGTGTATCCGTTGGCAATCCCAACTCTGCAAAGCGTGTCAATGCACCACTTTGAGTTGTCACACCCAAAATATCCGGTTCAGCTGTATAGTAAACAAACGCGGACAAATGACGTTGTTTCATAATTTTAGAGTTTAATTGCCGCAATGAGCCAGCTGCAGCATTACGGGGATTAGCAAAAGGTGCTAACCCATCTAACTCTCGTTGGTTATTTAAAGCAGCAAAACTAGCCTTTGGCATATATATTTCACCACGCACTTCAATGGTTATTGGCTCACTTAGTACCTGCGGAATCGCTTGAATCATTTTTACATTAGCCGTTACATCTTCGCCAATCGTGCCATTTCCACGTGTAGACGCTTGCACAAGTTGACCTGAAGCATAGGTTAACGCAACTGCCAAACCATCTATTTTTAACTCTAGATTATAAGATGATTGAAACCCCAATGATTTAGTCGTTCGTGTATCCCACTCGTCAAGTTCAGTTAAACTAAAAACGTCCCCTAATGACAACATTGGTGCCGGATGTATGACTTTATCTAAACCAGACTTAGTCATGGCGCCACCAACATTTTGTGTTGGTGAATCAGGGTTTACGAACTGCGGAAATCCTGATTCCAACGTAACTAAGCGTGCATACAATGCATCATACACGGCATCTTCAATAAGTGGGGCATCCTGCTCATAATATGCTACACCATATTGTGTTAATTTTTCTTGTAATTGACTTATTTCTTGTTGCGCAGCCTGTGTCGTTAATTTTTCAATTGGTATTAATTCTGGTAACATAGTTTTTCCTAATCTAAACCGAGTTCATTAGCACAACTTGCTAATTATTTAATCCATTTTTGTAATTGGTGCAAAAGCCGCTAACAATTGTTTAATCCCCTCAGCAGGGAAAGCTACTTTTAACTCTTGATCATTTGTACTACCGGTTACTGACACGACTGTCCCCGTGCCCCACTTTTTATGTGACACTTTATCGCCCACCAGCCAAACGACATCATCGCCACCAGTAGCACCATGTATTGTTTTAGTCACCGGTGTTGCATGATATGTTGTGGCTGTCGCCAGTTGTGTCTTACGATCAAACGGCATGACCCGATTATTACCCACTTGAGCCGCACCTTGTTGTGATTCAAGTAGTTCTGGTGGTATTTCATTGATGAAACGCGATGCCTCATTAACCTGTGTTCGACCATAAAGTAAACGTGAAAAAGCATTGGTCAAGAATAGATTTTTCATCGCTCTGGTAATACCAACATACGCTAAACGGCGTTCTTCTTCAAGGAGATCTTCATCCATTAACGATCGCGATAAGGGAAAAATACCTTCTTCCATACCAATCAAGAAAACGACTGGGAACTCTAACCCTTTGGCCGCATGCAATGTCATTAAGGTCACAGCCCCATCACCTTCTTCAAAATCATCTAAATCACTCATCAAGGCGGTTGATCCTAGAAAATCAGTCATTGGATTCACTGACTCTGGGTCTTCAGAATTATATTTAATATCAAATTCTTTTGTGACAGACAAAAATTCTTCCAAGTTTTCCAATCTTGCTTGACTATCTGGATCATTTTTCTCAGCTAACATTTGACGATAACCAGATTTTGTCATAGCCATTTCAGCAAGCTCTGTCACATTCAAAAATTCCGATTGTTGACGTAAATCATGCATCATTTTAGCAAATGTTAAGAATTTAGTAGCAGCCCGAGTTGAAATTTCTGGGGCTAGTTCAATACTGTCAACAGCCGTCATATAAGAAACATTTAGACGATTAGCTAATTCTCTTAGACGCGTTAAAGAAGTTGCTCCTATCCCACGTTTAGGTTCATTAACCACGCGTTCAAATGCGGCATTATTATCAGGATTCGTAATTAAATTCATATATGACATAATATCTAGAATTTCTTTACGTTCGTAAAATTTATGACCACCAACCATCGTATATGGCATATTTGCCTTAACTAAAGATTCTTCAACACTACGAGACTGTGCATTGGTACGGTATAAAACAGCAAAATCACTATAAGCCATTTTATTTTCTGCTCGCATTTTTTGAATGTTTGACAAAATAAAATTTGATTCATCATGCTCAGTCTGTGCACGATAATAAATGATTTTGTCGCCCTTACCATTTTGTGTCCATAATTTTTTAGGCACACGTTCATTATTATGATTAATAACGGCATTTGCGGCGTCCAAAATGCTTTGTGTTGAACGATAATTTTGCTCTAACATAACAGTATGAGCTGTTGGATAATCTTTTTCAAAATTTAAAATATTATCCATGTTTGCACCACGCCAACCATAAATAGATTGATCAGCATCACCAACAACAGCTAAATTTTGTGAACGTTTCGCTAATAAATTAACAATTGTGTATTGCGCATCATTTGTATCTTGATATTCATCAACATGGAGATATTCAAATTGATTTTGGTACCGTTCAAGCACTTCAGGTGACGATTGAAATAAATCAATTGTTAACATAATTAAGTCATCAAAATCAACGCTCTGTGATCGTTTTAGCTCTGATTGATAGGCTGTGTAAACTTCCGCAACTGTTTCTTGAAATGCGTTGTCTGCCTGCTTAGCATAATCACGTGGTCGTAGCATATCATTTTTAGCATTTGAAATCATGCCTAAAATAGTTCGCGGATCAAACTGGTCAGTATTGAGGTTCATATCACCAATAACACGTTTCATGAGTGTACGCTGTGCACTCGTATCTATAATCGTGAAATTACGTGCCAACCCAATGTTTTCCCCGTCACGTCTCAAAATACGTACAGCTAGCGCATGAAATGTCGACACCCATATATCACGGGCAACATCTTCGGACAATAACAAACTGATACGTTCTCGCATTTCTTTTGCTGCTTTATTAGTAAATGTAATGGCTAATATACGCCACGGAAAGACATTTAAATCTTGCACTAAGTGTGCAATTCTGTGCGTCAAAACGCGTGTTTTACCTGACCCAGCACCGGCCATAATCAAGAGTGGTCCTTGCGTTGTTTGGACTGCTTCGGCCTGTTTATCGTTCATTCCGCTGATAAGTTCTTCTACTGACATGTGCGCTCCTAAAGTGTGAATTAACTTCTACTATTATAACAGATTTCAAAACGAACATCAGTTCGCACTTTGAAAATTAAAAAACGAGATTTCTCTCGTTTTTTAATTTTGTGGCACATCGAAACGTGATAAATGCCATTCTTCAATAATTGCTATTAATTTCTTCGCATACATCGGATCCGTCGCATAACCATCCTGAGTCAATGCAAGCGCTGCTGATTTATAATCACGCGCTTTTAAGACATGCTGATATTGCGCGGCATTCCAACTTGTGCCATGATAAAGTAATTCTGCGTGCGACTTCATGCTAGCTTGCCAGATGTCATACGCCGCAAAACGGCCTTGAATGGTTATCCACTGACCATTTTCAAATTCTTGCGTGGGCAAAACCACACTTTTTTGATTGGCATCAGCCTTAATACCGTACAAATTATTATATTGTGTTGCCAACGTTGACGTATGCCAATCTGACTCCAGAATAGCTTGCGCAATACTAATTGACGCAATCACACCATAATCTTCTTGCATTTGCCTGGCATATGGTGCCAACTGATTAATCCAATCAATTTTTTGTTGCCGCACAGCATCTTGATTCGGTATTTGTTGTTTCTCATAAATGAGTGTTTGCGACCAAAAAGTAGCCCCGATTGCTATGATTAAAATACTACTCACCCACAACCATAAATTCAATCTTAATACACTTTTTTTTGTGCGTCTTTTTCTTTTTTTTGCCATTAATAAAATTCATCCATTGCTAATAGTTGTTGGAAGTGAGTTGACGTTTTACGTAATTTTTCAGGTGTATCTGCCAGTGAAAACTGCCCATTTTCCAAAAAATATACTTTTTCGACATAATCAATGCCTGTCAAATGATGTGTTACCCATATAATTGTCCGATCTTGTAATACTTTAAAAATTTGCGTTAATACGTCATGCTCAGTTTTCGGATCCAAACTCACAGTTGGTTCGTCTAAAATAACAATGGGTGCATCTTGTAACAAAATACGAGCCAAAGCAAAACGTTGTTGCTCACCACCTGAAAATCGCGTACCTGCTTCTTGCATTTTCGTCTCATAGCCATCTGGTAAACTGTCAATTAATGGCTGCAAACCTGTTTGTTTAATAGCCATTTTAACCTGCTCATCTGTTGCTTTTATATTACCCATGCGCACATTATTCAAAATTGTCGTGTCAAACAAATAGGCTTGTTGATCTAGTACTGCTACAAGTTGTGATAACTGATGTTGCAACTTACTAACAGATTGATTACCAATCGTGACGCGTCCAGATAACGGTAAAATGTCTGCAGCTATCAGCTTTAATAAGGTTGTTTTTCCAGAACCAGAACGCCCTAATAAGGCAATTTTTGCACCTGGTTGAATCACCAAGTCTAACTGGTCAATCACTTTTTTGTTACCGTAATTAAATGTCACATGGTTTAGAACAACTGTTGTATCATCAAGTTTTTCAGGTTCTATGTGACTTGCATCTGGGACAGGTAATGTATTCAAACGTTCAATGCTATCTTCATAAAAAGATGCCTCACTCACACCCTGGTTAACTGCCACAAAATTATCAACAAGCGGGAAAATAGCTAATGTAAAGGCAGCAATAAAGTTGACTGCCATTTGATTGCTCCTAAACTGACCACCTAACCATATTAACGTTGTGATCACTAAGATTAAAACTAACATTTGAATGGCAAAATCGCGCCACCAACCAAATTGCATCCCTTTGTGTTTTGTTTTTGCTAAATTAGCCATTATGCGCCCTTGTTGTGCTACCAAGTCTTTTTGACGGCCAGACAATATCCAATCTTGTAACCCTAATACGGCATCAGTTGCATCAGTATATAACTGTGACTGCAATTGTTTCTGTTTGTGCACACGCGCCCGATTCGCAAAATAACTAAACATTGGCACAATAACCATAACTATAGCCAGCATAAACAACCACCATAGCATAAATAGCCAATTAGCCACCCCAACCGCTACACCGACAAACAAATAAACTAATAGCCCAGCACCTAATGGAAATAATGTTCTGAGATATAGATTTTGTAACTGATCTAAATCATCTGCTAGTAGGCTTAAAACTTCCCCAGTTTGCAATCTGCCACGAATACTACTTGCCGTGCTGGCAACACTCTCGTAAAGGCGCTGACGGGACTTTGAAACAAAACGTAGTACCCAGTTATGTGACACCAATCGTTGTGCATAACGAAAAACTGGCCTCGCAATACCAAAAGCACGCGTTAACACAATTGGCACATAAATCAGCAAAATATTATCAGGACGTTGTGCTGCTCGTGATATCAAGTACCCAGAAACGAACATTAATGCGCTTGCTGCTATTATTGTAAATAAATTCAGCAATATTGACCAAAACAAGCCTGATTTTTGTGACTTTAAAAAAGGTACAATCCATCGATCACTGGCCACTAGTTGTTTTATTTTTTTCACTATACGCCTCCTAATTCATGACGTAACTGATTTAATTGGCTATGCACATCTGTTAACAATTGCTGCGGTTCGCCTTGTTCTACTATTGTGCCATGTCGCATCACTAAAACATAATCCATTTGATCTAACCAATGCAAACGGTGTGTTGCAAAAAAAACCAAATGTTCGGACAAAATTGGCGCAATCGTTTGTTTTAAATCGTATTCGGTCTCAATATCAAGATGTGCTGTTGGTTCATCAAAAAGTAAAATTTTGCGCTGATCATCTAATAACATACGCGCTAACGCTATTCTCTGTGATTGCCCGCCAGAAACTTGTCGACCACTTTCACCAATGATACTATCTAATCCTTCTGGCAATTCAGCAACAAGTTTTGACAAACCAGCTTTTTGAGAGGCAACAAGTACTTGTTCGTCCGTTGCCTGTTGTGCATAAAACTTTATATTTTCTCTTAGTGTATCATGAAAAATATAAGGATGTTGCGGCATATAAAAAAATTGTTTTTGCCAATCAGTTTGTGCAAGATGTGGCACTGTTTGATTGGCAATGTTGATTTGTCCACTTGTCGGTAATAAAAAGCCACTAATTATATTCAGTAATGTTGACTTGCCTGAACCACTTTCGCCCACTATAGCAATTTTTTGATAGCCTTTAACCTGTAAATTAATGTTTTTCAAAGTTACTTGTTCATCGTAAGAAAAGCCAATATTTGTTAATGCTAGTTGATTTTGGTCGTGCCACCCTGTTAGTTTAAGACTATCTTGCTGGTCAATTGCTGGCTGCTCAAGCATTGACAACACATCGGTTAAAGCATTTTTACCATTTAATGTTGCGTGGTAATCGTCAGAAAAATTTCGCAACGGTAAAAAATATTCTGGTGCTAAAATTAATAACGTTAACGCAGGTAAAAGCGTCATTTTGCCGTTCAATAAATCAAATCCTAAAAAAACAGCAACAATGGCAATAGACAGTGTTGTAAAAAAATCTAAAGCAAACGTTGATGTCATCGCAATTCGCAATGTTCGCATGGTTGTTTTTCGATAGTCTTCTGAAATTTGATAAATTTCATCACTATATTTTTCTGCTAATCCGAGCTGCTTTAAAGTTGGTAAACCACGTAACGCATCAACAAAGCGATTATTTAAATTTTTAAAATTATCAAATTCTGCATCCGCCTTGCTTTGAGCTGCCAAACCTAAAATGATAAAAAACATAATCACTACTGGAAAAATTAGCAACAAAAACAGGCCCTGTTCCCATTTGATATAAAAAATATAAATCAAAATTAACCAAGGAATAATACTTAAATCAAATACTTTCACCAATAACAGTTGAAAATAGTTTTTAACATTGTCTAATCCAACACCGAGTATTGTCACTGCATTTCCGGTGCCTTGATTAACAATTATATTAGAGCCATTTTCTGTATATTTTTCTAATAATTTAGTGCGGTAGGTCTCAACTGCCTTATCAGCATATGTTGCCATATATTGGTTTTTCAGGACAACCAGAAGTTGCCGTACAAAAAAAGCCAATGCGAATAAACCAATGCTGACACCTGTTGCAGCGGAGAGTTTATTTTGCCAAAAATCCACAATGGCTCTGGCCATAAATATGCCTTGCGCTAAAATAGCTAAACCTTGCACACCAGTCAAAAAAACCAGTCCGACCAATGTATTAATAATACCTTTAAGTTTAAAGAGTCTTTTATCTATCATTTTACTTTATTCCTACGTTTATCGCTGTTCGTTTAAAAATCATTTTCTTTGCTTAATACATTGTAAAATAAAAAACGTCTACTTACAATTGTAAACGCTTTTACTCATTTTATTCTATCACTTTGTGTGACACGATACGCTTACGGAAAACCCAGAAACTCCAGATTTGATAAGCAAGTGTGACAGGCAAAGATATGATCACAACAATTGTCATGACTTTCAATGTATAAGCTGATGATGACGCTGTCAGGATAGTTAAACTATGCAATGGATTATTTGCAACCATGACACGCGGGAACAAGCCAGCAAACAACAACGTGACCACTTCAACCAAAGCCAATCCAGATAAAATAAACGGTACAATCTCTTGTTTATTTTTAAGAGCTAACCACCAACCAACAACAGTTGTCAAAACAATAACTACCAAAATAGTCAACGTTAATACTGTCTTTTCTTGAATGAAATCCGTGTAGAAGAACAGTAACACGGCAAATAGTGCTTCACCAACCAATAAAATCGGATAGAGATATTTCAACTGTGTTAACGCACGCTGACGTAAATCGCCTTCAATACGCAAACGTGTGTAATTCAAACCATGGACATAACTCATTAATGACACTGCCACGCCACCAACCAAGGTAAATGGTGTCACATAATCAAAGAATCCAGCTGACAAATCACCACGTGCGTCCATTGGTGTACCAGATACCATCGCTGTAAAAATCATTCCTAAGACAAACGGTACCAAAAACGATGTTAAAGCAATTAGGCGTTCCCAAATCTGCGTGCCTTGAATCGTTGGCATTTGCTCACGAAATTCAAAAGATACACCACGATAAATCAATGAGATTAAAACAATGAACAACATGAGATAAAACCCAGAAAATAATGAGGCATACCAATACGGAAATGCTGCAAACATTGCACCACCTGCAGTTACTAACCACACTTCGTTGGCATCCCAGTTGGGACCAATGGCTTGGTATAAAGCTTCACGATCTTTTTGATCACGAGCATTCAGGACAAATTGCATCCCAATACCAAAATCAAAGCCTTCCAAAAAGAAGAAACCTGCCCACAAAACGCCAATCAAAACAAACCAAACAATTTCTAAAGTACTCATTAAGCTTCACCCCCTTCCGATAAATGATTATAGGGATCATTTTGTGATAATTGTTCCTCTTCTTCAGCGAATGGCCCCGCATGCAACACCCGACGCGCTAACCAAATCATCACACCACCAATAACTGCAAAAGTTAAGAAGTATATGATATTAGAAATCAAGAGTGAAGCTACCGAAACATTCGGTGACACTGCATCACTAATTGGCATCAAGCCATAGACAACCCAAGGATAACGCCCTAGTTCTGTCACTAACCATCCGGCCGTGTTTACAGCAAACGGTACATAGATTGCAATACCTAAAATCCATAAAAACCAACGTTGCGTTAAAATAAGCTGAGACTTTTTACGATTCATCCATAGAGCAACTACTGCAAGCATTAACAGTCCACCCGCACCGACAGCCATGACACGGAATGCATAAAATAGTGTATTTTCAGGTACGTAATAATTTTTAATATCGCCGTGTGCCTTACCGTACTTCTTTTGAAATTGTTTTTCAAGTTCTGTTGTCCCAATTGTGTCACCACCAGTTAGTGAATGATGACCTAATATTGATAGTACATATGGAATTTCGATTTTTGCAATAACCTTGTGTGTATCAGGATTGGTCACAGAAATAAGAGACCATGGCTGAGCTTTGTCTTTTCTGTCAGATGACTTAATTGTCTTATCGACACCTTCCATTGCAGCGTACTTCATAGGTTGCATAGATTGCAAATCAAAAGCATGCCGATCACCTGTCACTAGCGCACCAGCTATCCCAATCATACCAATAACCAAAGCAATATTAATTGATTTTCTGAAAAAAAGAATTTGACTATCGCCTTTTTTCAATTTTAACAATTTAAATGCGGACATACCAGCAACTAAGAAACCAGCGGTTACTAGCGTCCCTACAACGACGTGGGGAAATTGCACCCATAATTGTTTATTTTTGAGCAACGCACTAAAACTGACTAACTGCGCACGCCCCATATGATTATCAATGGCATAACCAACGGGGTTTTGCATAAATGAATTTGCCGCTAAAATCCATAATGACGATAATGCCGATCCAATTGTCGTGATCCAAATAAACAAAACGTGTACGCCTGGTTTAAATCGATCCCACGTAAATGACCATAAACCGATAAACGTTGATTCAGCAAAAAATGCTACCAACGCTTCTATGGCCAACAAAGACCCAAATATATCGCCGACATATCGTGAATATGCAGACCAATTCATGCCAAATTGAAATTCTTGAATTAATCCTGTCACAACACCAACAGCAAAACTCAGTAAGAATATTTTGCCCCAAAATTGTGCCATTTGCTTGTACATCTCATCTTTTTTGATGACATATAACGTTTCCATAACTGATACCACAACACCCAAGCCAATTGACATAGGCACGAAAAAAAAGTGAAATATCGTCGTCATCGCAAACTGAAATCTTGCTAAATCCAGAATGCCTACTAATGTAACCATGCGTTCCTCCAAAGTTATGACCAGCACTTATCTTGACTGACAAGACACCCATCATCCATTTTTAAATAATCAAAGATACGGCGGATTATTACTTATCTTCTGTCTCATCTTCATTATCTAGTTTATCACTTGATAAGCAGTTAAGCTATTAATTTTTTATAATAAAAAAAACGCAAGCTGCGTCTTCATGAGTTATTCAAAATTGTTATCATCATCTAAAAATGTATTCAAAACTTCTTCGACCATGTCCCATTCTTTATCATCTTCAATTTGAATCAAGTCTTCTTCGGTTGCATCCCCATTTTCATCAGGATTAAAGATGTATGCTTGAATATCAACTTCTTCATCATCTTCAACACCTTCTGGAACAAGCAAAATATAATCTTTGCTATACTCATCAGAGTGAAATGTGAATAATATCTCGTACAGTGTCTCATCCCCATTTTCGTCAACCAATGTGATGTTTTGAATCTCGTTTTGATTTGCCATAATTATTAGCGCGCAAGCAGATTACTGAAGTAACTCGCTCACGCATTCCCTTCAAAGTTAATAACTTTATTATAACGTAAAAACAACGTTTCGTATAGAAACGTTGTTTTTACTTATTTTGTTAATTTACCATTAGCATCCAAATAGTTTTGCAAAATAAACTCGGCAGCAATTTTATCTATTACTTGCTTACGTTTTTTGCGTGACACATCGGCTTCTTCAATGAGCATACGCTCCGCTTGAACAGTTGTTAAGCGTTCGTCTTGAAAATCTGTTGGCAAGCCAAACTGATCTTCGATCATTTTGGCATAATCACGCGCTGCTGCTGCTCGTGGTCCTTCAGAGTTATTCATATTTTTTGGTAAACCGATTACCACACTTTTAGCCTGTTTTTCCTTGATAATTTCACCAAGTCTTTTCAAACCAAATTCTTTTTCATCCTCATTGATACGAATGATTTCAACACCTTGTGCGGTCCATCCCATGGGATCACTAACTGACACGCCGACTGTGCGGCTTCCAACATCTAAACCTAATATTCGCATTACTTCTTTAAATAGGCGTGCACAAGCTCTTCAATAATTTCATCACGTTCATGCCGCTTAATTAAATTACGGGCATCATTAAGACGCGGAATGTAAGCTGGATCTCCTGACATTAAATAACCAACAATTTGATTAATTGGATTGTAGCCTTTTTCTTCTAAGGCGTTATAAACAATTTCTAATGTCTCATGAATATCTTTTGGCATTTGATTACCAAAATCAAATATTGCTGTTTCATCTCCTACTGACATCGTACACGCTCCTTTCTTTTAAAAGTTTTTATGATTAAATAGTCATACAAAATCGAAATGATTCATATAATTATAGTATACCTAATTATTATAACTATAACATAACAATTAGGTAAAAAAACAAACGTTTTGTTTACATTTTCGCTAAATAAGTAGCTACCTCAGCAAACGCTTCTTTAATGCCTGCAGGATTTTTACCACCCGCTTGCGCCATATCAGGTCGACCGCCGCCGCCGCCACCAACTTTTGGTGCAATGGCTTTGATTAAGTCCCCTGCTTTAATACCTGCAGCGTTCGCCGTAGGCGAGGCCGTCACAATCAGATTGACTTTACCCGCAGCTGTTGCAGCGAGTACCAAAACATCTGACGGATAGTTAACCTGCCAATTATCTGCTACTTGTCGCAAGCCATCCATTCCAGATACTTGTAGCTGTGCTGTGATATATGAATGGCCATTGCTAGTTTTCACATCAGTAAATACTTTATCGGATGCGGTATTGGCTAATTGCGATTCAAGCGACTCTAGCATACGCTGTGTTGCTTTCAATTCTGCTTGTATATCGGCCACCTTTTCCGGTACATCCGTAAGCTTTTGTGCTTTGACAGTAGTCGCGATTTTTTTCAAAGCATTTTCTTCGTTTTTATACAAAGCGAGTGCCTCTAATCCAGTGACCGCCTCAATACGACGGACACCTGCACCAATACCTGATTCAGACACTATCTTAAACAGACCAAGTTCTGAAGTCGCATTGACATGGGTACCACCGTCAAACTCCTTATTAAAATCACCAATAGATACAACACGAACTAACGCCCCATATTTTTCACCAAACACAGCAACAGCACCCATTTTTTTGGCAGACTCAATATCTGTTTCTAGCCACGAGACTGGTAAGTTATTCGCAATCTCACGGTTCATTAATGTTTCTATTTTTTCTAAGTCTGCCGTTGAAGCAGGCCCTTCGTTTGTGAAATCAAAACGTAGATATTCTGGTTCAACTAGTGAACCGGCCTGATGTACGTCACCACCGATAACATTCCGTAAAGCTTGATCCAACATGTGCGTTGCCGTATGATTTTTGGATACAGCCACATGACGTGCCAGATCAACACGTAAACTCACTTGATCATGCAACTTAAAATTAGACAACACATTAACTGTATGGATGTGTTGTCCGTTTGGTGCATTTTGCACATCAATAACACGCGCGATGACATTGCCTGCTGCATTCAATACGTCACCATAATCAGCGACTTGTCCACCCATTTCAGCATAAAATGGTGTTTTATCAAATACTAATTGTCGCTTGTCACCAGTAACAGCTGATTGCAATAAGGCATCAATTCCTTGATCATCTTGACCTATAATAGCAACAATTTCAGCCTCATCAACTTCAGTTACGGACCAACCAACATATTTTGAATCGATTTTCAAATCTGTTAAGACTGCATTTTGAACGCCCATTGATTTGTCATTTGCACGTGCTGAACGTGCACGCGTACGTTGTGCTTGCAACGCCTCATTATACCCAACAATATCAACAGTCAAATCAGCATCAGCAGCCTGTTCTTGTGTTAATTCCAAAGGAAAACCATAGGTATCAGATAATTTAAAGGCATCAGCCCCAGACAATTGTGCCTGGCCTTCTGCTTTAGCCTGACTAATGACCTCATTTAATAAAGTTAAGCCACCAGTTAATGTTGCATTAAAACGTTTTTCTTCAGCCGCAACCGTTTTTTGAATTTTAACTGTATTCTCCAACACTTCAGGATAATAACTTTGCATAATATCCCCCACAATAGGGACTAAGTGTGTCAAAAACTCACCTTTGATGCCTAACTTTTGACCGTGTAAAACTGCTCGTCGTAATAACCTACGAATAACATATCCACGACCTTCATTAGTAGGTAACGCACCATCGCCAATTGCAAACGTCACGGCCCGAATATGATCAGCAATCACTTTAAAACTTGTATTAGTTTCTGAATCTATGGCACTATCGTATTTAAAACCATTTGACATCGACTCAGTTGCCCGAATAATCGGTAAAAACAAATCCGTATCAAAATTTGTACGCCCCTGTTGAAAAACAGAAACAACACGTTCAAGTCCCATGCCAGTATCAATATTTTTATGCGGCAACTCTGGATATGTGGCATTATCTGTCAAACCTGGTAAATGATTAAATTGTGAAAAAACAATGTTCCAAATTTCTAAATAACGTTCATTTTCACCACCTGGATACATTTCTGGGTCATTATCCGGTAAATTTTGAAAATCTTTACCACGATCAAAGAAAATTTCTGAATCTGGTCCTGAAGGCCCCTCACCAATATCCCAAAAGTTATCTTCTACTTCATAAATATGGTCATCTGGAATATCAGTTTTTTCTTGCCAGATTTTTTTAGCTTCAGTATCTTTTGGATAAACTGTGACATATAATAATTCTTTGTCCAAACCATACCACTCAGGGCTTGTTAATAATTCCCATGCCCAAGGAATGCCTTCTGCTTTGAAATAATCGCCAATTGAAAAATTACCCATCATTTCAAATAATGTATGATGTCGTGCTGTTTTACCAACATTTTCAATATCATTGGTTCGAATGGCCTTTTGAGCATTGGTAATACGTGGATTAGCTGGGATAGCTGACCCATCAAAATATTTTTTCAAAGTGGCAACACCTGAATTTATCCACAATAAGGTTGGATCATCTTGCGGAATAAGATTTTTTGAAGGTACAATTTCATGACCCTTCGATGCAAAAAAATCTAAAAACATTTGACGGATTTCTGAGGAACGCAATTCTTTCATCGTTAATTTCTCCTTTAATTTAACCATAAAAAGACCATAACAAAGTGCGGACGCGTGACCGTGGTACCACCGCAATTTGTAATGATCTTTAATCTTTACCTTTATATCTCATAACGCTGAGGCGCGGTAACTTTTCAGCTACAACATGATCTGAGAGCACAAAATTCATGACGTGTGTTTTACATTAACCAACACATTTCTAATTGCCGTCCTAAAAATTTTGTATATTCAGATTTCATAAATTATTATAGCACATTACCAACCAATATGATTATCAGTTTCTGGTAAAGCCAATTTACCAGACGCTAACTCATTAAATGCCTGTTCTATCATGCCAAAAGCCTGCGTCAATTGTTGTTCTGTTATCACCAATGGCGGCTGGAAACGCAAGGTATTGCCACGTAAACTAATCATAATTGCTCCTAATTCAAAGATGCGATAAATCAGCTTCGTCGTGGCCACATTATCTGGTAAACCTTTTTCATCCACAATATCAATGCCACCATTTAAACCATATAACCGCACATCCCCAATAAACGTGTAACGCTTGGCTGCTTGAGAAAAAAATGCTTGCGCTAATAAACCTAATTTTTTAGAACGCATAACTAATTGTTCTTCTTCAATGACATCTAATGTTGCTAATGCTGCTGCAGCGGTAACCGGATTCCCTGCAGTGGTATAAACGTTTGCAGGTGCTGCTAAGCTAGCCATAATTTCAGTCCGACCAATAACCGCACTCAATGGTAAACCACTCGCAATTGATTTTCCAATACTCATCATATCTGGCGCAATACCAAAATGATCAATCGACCACATTTTTCCTGTTCGGCCTAAGCCCTGATTGACTTCATCAACAGCAAAAACAATCCCATTTTCTCTGGTAAATTTATAAAGCAACGACATATATTTTTGTGGCGCTTTAATGATACCACCATCACCTTGAATCGGTTCAATAATCACTAACGCAACTTCATCTGCTGGTAAGTAAGTTTCAAATGGTAACTTAAATTGCTTAAACAATCGTTCAGAAAAATCATCGTCTGATTCATTGGGCAGTCTTTGCTTTTGGTCTGGAAAAGGCACTTTGACGATTCCTGGTAACAGTGGTCCAATCTGACGTGACATATTTAAACTGACAGCTGAGATTGATAATGCCCCATAGGTCGAGCCATGATAGGCACCAATAAAACTTACAATGTATTGGCGTCCCGTGAATCCGCGAGCAAATTTAATCATTGCGTCATTTGCGTCTGAGCCTGAATTACCAAAAGCAACTTGCTTATCAAAATTTCCAGGTGCCAACGCCGTTAATCGTTTTGCTAAAGCCGCTGTCGTTGTATTAGCAAAGTACGCCGGTGTATACTGAATAAGTTTTTTTGCTTGAGCTGTAATGGCAGCCACAACTTTGGGATGTGAATGACCCGTATTAGTTGCACTAGCGCTAGCTAGAAGATCAATATAATCACGACCATCTGCGTCAGTAATTATTGCTCCCTGTCCATGATCAATAACAATATCAAAATATTTAACACGAGAAGCATCAGCTAAATGCTGTTTTTCTTCATCCAAAATAGCTTTATTTTTTGACATAGTATTCGCCTACCTTTTTTCTTACAATAAAAGCCCTGAATTCACAGGACTTTCAAAATTTATTTGCGAGAAAGTTTACTGTGCTTAGCACCATAAACAGCGTAAATAGTTAACCCAATAATAAACCAACCGAAGGCATATATTTTGGCTTGAGAATCTAACATCCAAAAAATCAACCCAGACCCAAACGCTGCCACTGCTGGTAGTACAGGATATAATGGCATTTTGAATCCTGGCATTGGAATATCTTTGCCCTCTCGCGGACGTAATGCGTAAATACCAATCGAGACAATAATAAAGGCAATTAATGTACCAGCTGAAATTAAGCCAGCCAATTCTGTAAAGCTAAAGACAGAGCCGATTAAAATGGCAATAATAGAAAGTACTAACAAGGCATTGTTAGGTAGCCCTTTATCATCAACTTTTCCTAAGAAGCTAGGCAACAAACCATCGCGTCCAAAAGCATAAAGTAACCGTGAACCGGCTAACATCATACCAATAATGGCCGTAAACATACCAAGTAATGCCACAATAGACAACAAGTTTGATGTGAATTCATGGCCTGAGTGCAATAATGCCCAAGCAGCCGGTGCTGCATTATTTTCATATCTAGAATAATGGAACATGCCCACAAGTACCAATGCAACTGCTACAAATAAGATTGTCGCTATTGCCAATGAACCAATAATACCGCGTGGCATTGTTTTCTTAGGATCCTTGGCTTCTGCTGAACTGGCAGCAATGGCATCAAACCCGATATAAGCCAAGAAAATTTGAGAGGCACCAGCAAAGATACCGCTCCAACCACCAAATGACGTTCCCGGACGATGCTCAGGAATAAATGGCACATAGTTTCCAGGGTGAATTGCCGTGAGACCAACACCAATAAAAATTAATATTACAATAATTTTACCAACAACTAAAACATTTTCAACACGGGCAGTCGTATTAGTGCCACGCCAAAGTAACAATGTGACAACCAAAACAGCAAATAATGCTGAAATATCTACGATGCCACCGTTCCCAGCTGCAAATGAGCCAGCCAAAGCAGGTGGTAGTACTAAATCATGGGAGGCAAGAAATAATTTAAAGTTAGCTGACCAACCGGAAGCAACGAATGCAACAGCAATAAAATACTCTGCGAGCAACGCCCAACCAGCTATCCAACCAAATACTTCACCAAACACCACGTTAGCCCAAGAATATGCCGATCCAGCAAAGGGTAAAGCAGACGAAAATTCAGAGTAAGCAAAAGCGGCCAATCCAGATACAATAGCTGCAATAACAAACGAAATTGCGACTGCCGGTCCAGCATGGTCGGCTGCCACAATTCCAGGTAATGTAAATATGGCAGTTGATACAATTGTACCAATCCCTAGTGCCAACATTTCTTTAACCCCTAGCGTTTTTCGCAAATGTGCATCACTACTCGCGAAGCTCGAGGGGCTCGCTTTATGAAACCACCCAGTTTTTGGTTTTGATTCTGACATGTATTCATCCCTCCAAAGTTTACAAAAGTTACTTGATAATATTAACATTTTCTAATCTTATTGTCAATAAAAAAACAGAATCGAAATTCTGTTTTAAGTATACTATGCAAATATAGCCGTAAGAATTAAAATAATCACCAATCCAGTCACAGAAATAATTGTTTCAAGCACTGTCCAAATTTGGAAAGTTTGCTTAACTGATAAATCAAAAAATTCTTTAAAAATCCAAAAACCAGCATCATTAACATGTGATGCAATAAGTGATCCAGCACCAATAGCCAACGCCACAAACACTGGCAACAATGTATTGCCCGGATTAGCAGCTAGAATACCTGTTACAATTCCTGCTGCTGTCATGCCTGCTACCGTAGCCGAGCCAACTGAAACACGCAAAATTGCCGCAACACCCCAAGCAAATAGGACAACAGCAATTGGACTCATCGCACCACCCGATTGGAATGTCGATGCAATTTTATCGGATAAACCAGATGTAACCAATACACCACGCAAGGCGCCGCCACCACCAACGATCAGCAAAATACCAGCCACAGCAGCCATACCGGCATTTAGCGACTTACCAACCTCAGTCATTGACTTATGTTGCCAAATACCCATTGTGAATATCGCAAAAATTAAAGCAATCGTCATTGCCACTGCTGGATTAGCAGCAAATTCAATAATCTGATCCATCAACGTTGGATTTTTAGGTGTCACTCCGCCTGTGTAAATCAGTTTATAAATTGTCGCAATAATCATAAATATCAATGGGAATACCGAAGTCAACACAGATAGGCCAAAGTTCGGCGTTGCTTTTAAATCATATTCTTTTACTGGACCAACAGCAGCAATCTCAGTTTTAAATTGAAATGCATCAGGTGCATATTTCTGTGCTAATTTCGTAAATACTGGCCCTGCAACAATGGCAGTGATAATTGATACAACTAATCCAAAAATCAACATCATCCCGATATTAGCACCCAGTGCTGATGCAACTGCAGTCGGTGCTGGCTGAGGCGGAAGAAATCCTTGAGCTGACGATAGCGCAGCAGTCATCGAAATACCTAGGTACAACAACGGTACGCCCGATTCAATCGCAACAGCAAAAACGATTGGAATCAACAAGACCATACCAACCCCGAAAATCATTGAAATACCAATAATAAACGAAGCAATTAATACCGCCCACTGTAGGCGCTTGACACCAAACCAATCAATCAGTGTTTTTGCTATGCGGTATGATCCGCCAGCATCAGCAACTAATCGGCCAATCATGCCACCAAAAATGAAGATAACAGAATTAGGTCCTAAGATGTTACCAACACCCTGTGCACCTAACACGGCATCAGGGATTTGCATCGGTTTCATGCCAAGTAACAAAGCCAAAATGAAAGCTGTGATGATTAATGAAACGAACGTATTTAATTTGAACTTAGCTATTAAAAGCAATAAGATCAAAATTGAAACGATCAACATGACGAATTCCATGTTATTTATATAACGCGTACATCAAACGACGCGTTTTCTCCTTAACAATTATTTATTCTAACAGTACATATAACAATTCAATTGCTCCGAGTTTGATAACGGATAATTTTATCATCTATCAAACTGACTACGGCCATTTTTAAAAGCAGCAATTTTTACTTAGCATGTTTTCTTTGATAATTTGCAATATTCTCATATTCCGTTTGTAATTGGCGCGATAAACGAATAAAAATTGGCGCTAACTCACGATAAGCTTCAAAATTTTCAGGCATTGGTTGATACGTATTTGACGTCCCAACATACTTTTCAATGTCGTATAGATCATCAATTTTACCTAACGCTTTTTGTGCCACAATCACTGCTGCTAATGCACCAGATTCAAAAGCTTCTGGTACGGTTACTGGTTGCTCAAAAATATCAGCAAACATTTGACGCCACAAAGGTGAACGCGCAAATCCGCCGGTTGCCTGAATTGATTTCAGATCACCAACAACCTCTTCTAGCGCTAAACTCACCATGTAAATATTAAACGTGATGCCCTCAAGAACCGCACGCAACATGTGTGCCCGTGTGTGCCCATGATTTAGTCCAAAAAATGACCCACGCGCATTCGCATCCCAAATAGGTGCCCGTTCTCCGCCTAAATAAGGATGAAAGATTAATCCTTCAGAACCTGCAGGAACACGCGCAGCAATCTGTGTCATCAAATCATAAGCATCTGTCCCAAGCAAGGCAGCCGTTGATTTCTCGGCATCAAACATATTATCGCGTGCCCATCGAAAGACATCGCCGCCATTGTTAACAGGTCCACCAATGACCCAATGTTCTTTATCCAAGGCGTACGTAAATGTCCGTCCCTTTGGATCAATAACTGGTTTATCTGAGACAACACGAATGGCCCCTGACGTTCCAATCGTAATTGCCGCCACACCAGGTTTGACAGCATTCACACCTAAATTGGATAGCGGTCCATCACCTGCACCATAGACAAATGGTGTATTACTAGGCAAACCAGTAATCACCGCATATTCAGCGGCCATTTTTGTTTCATATTCATAAGGCGCAACTGGTGTCGGTAATTGTTCCTTACGCAAACCAGTAACTTCTAAAGCCTGTTCATCCCAATCAAGATTAAAGATATTAAATAATCCGGTACCTGAAGCCAAAGAAATATCCATTTTGTTACTGCCAAACAACCGATGAAATAAATATTCCTTGATGCCTAAGTAATGTGCCGCATGATTATAAATATCGGGGTGTTCAGCCTGCAACCATAGCAATTTTGATAACGGTGCCATTGGATGAATCGGTGTGCCCGTCTTCTTATAAATTTCATCACCAAGACCCGATTCCTTTAGCTTTTCCGTATACTTTACAGCGCGTGTATCAGCCCATGTAATAACACGAGTCAATGGCTGCCAATTATCATCAAAGGCTATTAATGAATGCATAGCTGATGAGAAGGACACGGCAGCAACCACATCGTCCTTCTTAAAATTCGCTTCACGTACAATATCGTGCAAGGCGTCCATTAATGCATCAAAAATTTCATCTACATCTTCTTCAGCCATATCCGGTAAATCACGGTATAACGGATATGCTTTACTCACAGTTGTCACAACTTGATTCTGATCATCAAATAAAACTGCTTTTGTTGCTGTGGTCCCTAAATCGACACCAATCATATATTCCATCATTTTACCTCAATTCTCTGTTAACCGTTAGACAATAGTTACTCAAGACAGAAAAAGCTCCCTTAGCGGGAGCTCCTGTTCAAAAATTGAACAGTATTAATCATCATATTAATTACTTAGCTGAATCCATTGCGTGACCACCAAAGCCGTTACGCAAAGCTGAAACAACTTTACCTGTAAATGTGTCATCTTGCAATGAGCGGTAACGCATAGCAAGTGACATGTAGATAACAGGTGCTGGTACGCCAAGATCCAATGATTCTTGAACAGTCCATTGACCTTCACCAGATGAATGCATACGACCTGCAATAGCATCCAACTTAGGATCCTTGGCAAACTGTTCTTCAGCCAATTCCATCAACCATGAACGGATCACTGAACCATGATTCCACAACTTTGAAACTGCTTCATAATCATAATCGAATTGTGATGCTTCCAAAACTTCAAAGCCTTCAGCAATTGCTTGCATCATGCCATATTCGATACCATTATGAACCATCTTCAAATAGTGTCCTGAACCTAAACGACCTGTATACAAGTAACCATCTTCTTCAGCAATTGATTCAAATAATGGTTCGATAATCTTCCAAGCTTGGGCATCATCGCCACCAATCATGAAGTTACCACCGTTACGAGCACCATTCATACCACCAGATGTACCAGCATCGAAGAACTTAATACCAGCGGCAGTTGTGCGCTTGTTTTGTTCCAAGTTGTCTTTGTAGTTAGAGTTACCACCATCGATGATGATGTCGCCCTTGTCCATCTTTTCAATCAAAGTATCGATTGTTGAGTTTGTTGGGACACCTGCTGGTACCATTACCCAAACAGCCTTAGGTGAAGGCAATTTTGATAACATATCATCGATGTCTGATGCGCTTTCAATTGATGATGAGTAGTCAGTTGCTTCCTTAACGAAATCAGCATTCAAATCAAATGCCACAACTTCATGCCCATTGTCAACAGCGTTCTTAACTAAGTTCAAGCCCATCTTACCAAGGCCGATCATCGCAAACTTCATGGTTTACTTACCTCTTATGTTTTTGTATTTTTGCTACATACCTATTATATGAAAATTTTTTACACAATGCAACCTATTATTGTAAAAAATTTTCTAATCTTGTATACTTAATATATTCAACCATCATTAAAAAATTATCATGCTTTAAAAATCACATCATGCTAGTTTTTAACTGGCCAACTTAGGAAATATAAAATATGTCAGGCAATATCATAGCGCAACTACGCGCTCAAAAAAAACAATTTAACACAACCGAAAATAAACTAATCGATTATGTCATCAGAAATACTGATCGCGCACGAGATGCAACGATTCAAGAACTATCTATTGGTTCCGGCGTTTCTACTGCAACCATTTCTCGCTTTGCAAAAAAAATGGGTTTTGATTCTTTTCGTGACTTTTCAGTTGCATTAGCCAGTGCACCAACGTCAGCAACATCTGATTTCTTTGGTGAAATTACTGATGACGATGATACTGCAGCGATCGGACAAAAAGTGTTTGCTGGTGCTACGAATGCACTCAATGCTACGATTAATAATTTAACCCCCAATTTGCTAGACGCTGCCAGCCACTACTTGATTCAAGCTAAACGTGTCGGATTTTTTGGAATAGGTGGCTCCTCCATTGTGGCTTTTAATGCCTATCATAAATTTTTACGCACCCCGCTTGATGTCATAGCCCATCCTGATTATGATATTCAATTGATGCAAGCAGTCAAACTTGATCACAATGACGCTGCAGTTGTTATTTCTCATTCTGGGCGAAACAAAGATACATTACTTATCGCTCAAAAACTGAAAGAACACGGTGTCAAAGTCATTGCTATTACCTCTTTTGCTGATTCACCGTTAGCTAAAATTGCTGACTTGGTTCTACTCTCTCTTGCAGAAGAAATTAATTTTCGCAGTGAATCTATGAGTTCACTTATTGCTCAAATCACAATTATTGATACCTTATTTACAATTGTTGGCTCACAATTATCTAAAAACACGCAAAACGTTGTTGACACGATGCGTCATGTTATTGAAGAAACACGTTCACACTAAAAAATCTTGTCCAAATTGGACAAGATTTTTTTAACATTTAATTATCAAAAATACATCAGTTAGCTTTTTTAATCATTGCCCTAGCTTGATTTGTCAACATATCAATTGCCACCAAATTTTCACCGCCTTCTGGGACAATGATATTGGCATAACGCTTCGTTGGCTCAACGAATTGATGGTACATTGGCTTAACAGTCGCCAAATATTGTTCAATCACGCCGCGGACAGTTCGACCACGTTCTTCAATATCACGTTCTAAACGCCGCAGAAAACGAATATCATCATCTGTATCAACAAATATTTTCATATCGAGCAAATCACGCACCCGTTCGTCATTAAACAATAAAACGCCGTCAACAATAATAACATCGGCTGGTGCAACATTTTCTACCTCTTGAGAACGTGTATGCGTTTCATAATCATATATCGGTTTACTGATTGATTCATGACGTAGTAGTCGACGTAAATCCGAGACAAACAAGTCTGTCTCAAAAGAATCTGGGTGATCATAATTGGTTAAAACACGTTCGGACATCGGTTTTTCGGATTGACTTTTATAGTATGAATCTTGCTGCAATAAGATTGCAGAAGAACCATCTGACGTTAAGCGTCTTACTAATTCGCGACTAACCGTTGTCTTTCCAGAACCGGAACCGCCTGTGATACCAATCACTAATGGTTTTTGCCCCATTATTTTTTTCCACCTTCACTCGCCGTAATCCCTGAATGCAACCCCTCTAAATCAAGTGCCATGGCACGGAAGCCGGCGTCTTGAACTGGTAAGTGTTGCACAAATTCGTCAAATATTTGCAAAGTTCCCGTTACATGACTTGCTGAGAAATCTAAAATATGCCCAGCAAAAGTCTTATCATCCGACAAAAAATGTAAATGCCATCCGGCAGCTGTTGGCCCATTAAATATTTCAGGCGCATAATAACCCATAACTGTGCCTGTGACGTTCGCCATTTCAAATTCCGGTTGGTTCGTTGCAACCTCTAGCAAGCTTGGAAATGGTGGTACCTGTTTTGGCGCAATACGTACATGCATCCGTGAAAAATCCGCATGAAAATTAACAGATGAAAAAATGTTGCGTAATTGTGCTGCTTGCAGTTTATCACTAAGTGTCGTAAAATCAACTGCATCAAAAGGCAATGCCTGCGTTGGTTTGTAAAAATGTACCGATGCAAAAGGTAATAATGTCTCAAGATCTGTTATATGGTTCACTTGACCATCACTTTGTGCTTGATAAACTTGACCTTCTAAAATGATAACTTCGCCATTGAGCCCTGTCAGCGTACCAATGCCTGTGTCACCATGTTTTAAAAGTTCAGCCGCTGTGATTGTGCCCTGCATTTGTTTGCCCATAAGCATTGCTAAGGTGCCGTGTTGATATAAACTAGTCATTTTTATTTTTTACGTGTGTATCCTCTACACACTTCCTCCATATTATTGTATTCTCTTTCATTCTAAGCGAATACAATTGGCCTGTAAAGCCCCAGATGCGTTATTTAATATGATTCACTTGACTTGCTTTTTCTACTAATAAACGCACGTAGTTACGATCTCCCATTGGACCTGGATGCACACCATCATCAGCAAACCAATCAAGGTGTTGTTCAGCTAGTGCAAACCAATTAATCACATGTAAATTTGGATAGTGTCTGGCAGCCTCTGCTAACATTTTGTTGTTTTCATTTTGCCACGATCGACTTTGAACAAAATTATTCATCCAATAAATCTGTCGTTTTTTACCAAAAGTAGTCATCATTTGATCTAAGTCCGTACGTTTAATATCGCCATTGGTGCCTAAACCAATCAACATGTTGGGCGCTAAATCCCCGTGTTCAGACATTTTAGCAACTAGTTGTGGCGTTTGATAAGATTGCCGACCAACTTCTGCATCAACTACCATATTGCTGTTCACTTCTTGTAAATAAGGCGCCGCATCTAACATAACGGAATCTCCAACTGCTTTAAATGACAAATCTTTAAAAGCAAGATACTGTTTTGATTTCAAACCATACGTGGTAACAATGCTTTTTTGCTCAGTTGTTAATGCTGTTGTTTTTTGTTTTTTTGGCTGTGATTTATTTGCTTCTTTTTTAGCTATTGCATTACGTTTAGCCACTTCGGCTTCATTCTTTTTAAATTCTTTTTGCAATTTTGTTTCTGGTACGGCGATGCCTGCGCGATAATCAGTTAGGCCATTTCCTAAAAATAAAACAAACCCCAAAACAACGATAACACCACCGAAAAATCGATTACGCGATGCTTCAAACCAATGTAGGACATGGGTGATTTTCGTCGTATAACGAAAAATTCGTTCAACATAACGATAACTTAATTCGCTGATACCAATGACTATGATCACCTCAATGATCATATTTGACAACGATGTTTTAAAATGTGGCATAAATTTTTCATAAAAAACAAATACAGGTAATTGATAAAGATAAATGCTGTAACTGCGTGTGCCAAGATAATTGAGAAACTTGTTATCAAAGGCTTTTGAAAACCACGATGCCGGATGGACAATTACTGCGATTAGAACGGTGATAACAAGCGTAAATAAATACATTAACCCATAATAAGTGGCACTTTTTTGGCCATTTAGCCACAAAAAACCGCAGACCATAATCAGAAATGTAATAGCCCCTGTACCATTCAGAAAATTTCGTGTTCTACTCGTTACGATTGGCCGTAATTGTGTTGATGCCCAAGTAAATGCTAAGGCTGACCCTAATAAAATGGCAAATAATCGGGTATCGGTCCCGTAATAGGCCCGATTAATTGCGCCTGGTTGATACAACAAAGCCATTAAAATTGCACTCGCACCTGACACTATTAGCAAAGCCAAAGAAATATAGACGCGTTTAAAACGTAATTTTAAAACGCCCCACACGACAAATGGCCAAATCAGATAAAACTGTCCCTCAATCGATAATGACCAGAGATGTGTAAACGGCGAGGCACCACCAAATTGTTGAAAATAAGACTGTCCATTACTAATAGCCCAAAAATTATAGACATATAGCAGGTTGGTCATCAGTATGTGCCTTAAATTGTAAATGAGCTGTTGATCAAATAATAAAATAATTGTGGTGCTGATCAATAACATCCCAACTAAGGCCGGATAAAGGCGTTTCAATCGTCTGATATAAAATTTTATTGGTGCAATGGCATGATTATTATCGTACTCTTGAATGAGTAAATCCGTGATTAAATAACCTGACAACACAAAAAAAAGTGGCACACCCAACCAACCACCAACAATTTTAGTTGGCATCAGATGGAATAGCATAACACCCATGACTGCCATCGCACGCAGACCATCAAATCCTGTAATATAACGTCTTTTCCCCATTTAAAAAATTAACCTTCCCTAGTAAATTTCTTCAAAATAAAAAGCAAACTACCTCTACCAGTCTACTTTCTTAACGTTTAAATGTCAATTGTTACGTTTATATTTCTTTAGTATATAATTTTAGTTAAGTGTCGTACCACGTCGCTCTAACGTATGTGGTAATTTAACCTGTGTGACTTCAATGACTTCATTATTCATTAATTTTGTCAGCATGCGCATAGCGACTGCGCCAATATCATACTTAGGCTGACCAATAGAAGTGACTTGTGGTCGTGTCACAATCGTGAATTTGGTATCATTTGACGTAATAATTTCAAAGTCTTCGGGAATTCGTTTACCGTGATCCCGCAGATAATTCATAATGCCAATTGCAACCTCGTCATCATATGTAACCACTGCTGTCGCACCTGTGGCAAGGATTCTTTCAGCGACTTGGAGGCCAGCAGCATAATCTTGATGTGTCGAAAACAGTAACGTTTCGTCAAAATCTATTTGTGCTTCTTCGAGGGCCATTTTATAACCTACTAAACGATGCATACCATTAATTGCATGTTCTACTGGACCTGTTACAATTGCCACACGATCGTGCCCATTTTTAATAACGGCTCCCACAGCTTCTTTAATTGCTGCCACATAATCAATGTTAACACTTGGTAATCTTTTTTCACTGTCGACAGAACCTGCCAAAACAACTGGTGCATTCACGCCTGAAATCGTATTTAAGACTTCATGATCTAGCTCATTGCCCATAAAAATGATACCATCAACTTGCTTACTTGCCAAATTATTAACTGCCATTGTTTCACGTACGGGATCTTCATCCGTATTAGTCAACAAAACATCATAATGATACATATTTGCGACATCATCGATACCACGCGCTAATTCTGAATAGTAAACATCTGTCACATCTGGCATAACCACACCAATTGTCGTGGTTTTTTTCGATGCCAACCCACGCGCAACGGCATTTGGATGATAACCAAGTTCTTCAATCGCATCCAAAACCTTTCGCTTTGTTGAGTCACGAACATTACTATTACCATTTACAACACGAGAAACTGTCGCTAAAGATACACCAACACGGTGTGCAACATCATAAATTGTTGCTGAATTTTTTTTCTGCATAATTTGACCTTCTTTATTTTTTTGTATTCGATTAAAAAAGCTTATAATATATTCCTTCTTAATTATAGCAAAAATAAAATAAATTGCAAACGCTTACAATGCCAATTTTACAAGTTTTCATCGTTGTTTCTGTTTGTTACAAGAAAAGAAATAAATAATTACAAGTGTTAAAATACAATTAACAACAAACTTAAAAAAAGGATCTATTTTATGAATACAGAAAAGATACTATCATTAACGCATTGGCTTGAAAAAAACTCACTGACTGGTGCAATCATAACCGATTACCATAGCATTGCTTACTTATCTGGTTTTGAATCAGATCCCATCGAGCGCGTACTTGCACTCGTTCTTATCTCGGGACAGCCGCCCTTTTTATTTGGTCCGGCCTTAGAGGTCAATAGTATGAAAGAAAGTGGTTGGCATTTTCAAGCGTTTGGTTATGAAGATCAAGAAAATCCTTGGCAAAAGCTCGTAAACCACATCAAAGATGCCACAAAAGGCCAATCATTTGCTATCGAAGCTGATAATTTAACAGTTTCACGTTACCACGCTTTACAATCAGCTTACCCATCTGCTACGTTTATCACGGATATTACTAATCAAATTAATCGCCTAAGACTCATCAAAACTAAAGCTGAAATCAAGCATATGATTGCTGCTGGACGTGATGCAGATCGTGCCTTCGACATTGGTTTCCATGCACTATCTGAAGGCATCTCAGAATTAGCTGTTGTGGCAAAAATAGAATATGATCTCAAAAAATCTGGCGTACCTGCTATGAGTTTTGACACACTACTACAATTTGGTGCTCACGCTGCCGATCCTCACGGCGCCACTTCAATACGAAAGCTTCAGCTTGGTGATATGGCACTGTTTGATCTAGGCACAATGACTGAAGGCTATGCATCTGACGCAACCCGTACGGTGGCCTTTGGCCCCGTCAGTCAACAAGCTCAGGAAATTCATGCCGTCACATTAGAGGCGCAACTTACTGCGCAATCGCAAGCAAAGATTGGTATGACCGCTAGCGAACTTGATGCTATTGCCCGAAATATTATTATCAAAGCAGGTTATGGCGACTATTTTGTACATCGTCTAGGTCATGGTCTTGGTTCATCTGTTCATGAATTTCCCTCAATCATGGCTGGTAATGAGCTCGTATTGCAAGAGGGTATGGTTTTTTCAATTGAACCAGGTATTTATATGCCTGGCGTTGCTGGTGTTCGGATTGAAGACTCAGGCTATATGAGCCAAGATGGTTTTGTTTCTTATACACAAACGCCTAAAAAATTATTGCAGTTTTGATTTATCACACAAAAAGATGTCACTACATGTGTAGTGACATCTTTTATATTACATCGCTTTACTAATCGCCATAATCAGCAGTGGCAACATTGTAATCGCATTATTGATAAAATGAATCATGATGCTGTCTTGTAAATTACCAGTCTTTTTGTATACAAATGCCATTGTCATTCCCATGATCATATAAACTAGATAACTCAGTAAATCAGCCAAATTAGTAGGTATCTTACCCATATGCGGAAAAGCAAATAATAAACCGGAAAGAATTATATTTGCCCACCACCATGACTGGCGGAAAAAATAATTAATAACCAGTCCTCGAAAGATAATTTCCTCAACGACAGGTGCTAAGAAAACACCGTATACAAGCATACCTACCATCGTCACATTCAAATTTGAAGTTAACGCTTGAATAGCAGTTTGATTTTCTGTTGTGGCAACACCAGTTAATTTTATGCGTAAAAGATTAACTATTATTTCCAAGCATATCATGACAAGAAAAGCACCGATAATAAACCAAATGTGCTGCCAATGACGACTGTTTGGTTTGTGGAAAATAGGCTTAACGGTCGTTGCTTTTAACAACCGATAAGCATAGTAACCAATCGCGCTATATATTGCAAACATTATCAGAACAAAAATCACTTGTAATGTCATGGCCTTTTGCAAGGCTGCCAAACCTAATAATACAGGCGCCATCATGATTAACAAAGTGACAATAACGAAATTTATTACCCTTTGCAAGAGATTCTTCGGTTGCGGTTTGTGTGTTAAATCAAGCAAGTTTAATCATCCTCTTCTTCATTTAGGCGTTGCTTACGCTTTTGCCAAAAAAGCCAAGTAAAACTAACATTAACAATGATAAATAAAATGACTGCCAATCCAATTGTGATACTGACAGGCCAATGTTGTCTATCACTCAACATAAAAATAGTCAGAAATAATATAGGCGTCACTACGCCTAATATGATACGTGATATCAAATTCCCCATATTATTTGCTAGCATAGTTTTCAATATAGTCAGCGACTGCAGCGTCATTATTAGTCGTTGTTAGTACGATATCAGCTATATCTTTAATTTCTTGTTTTGCATTCGCAACTGCGACACCAGTACCTGCCGCCTTGATTTGTGCTGCATCATTTAAGTTATCACCTAGGGCAGCCGTGTTATCATGGTCAATATGTAAAATATCTGCTAACTCCAAGCCTGTCACGCCCTTATCCACCCCTTTAGGGTTGAACTCAACATAACGATTTGAACTAAAAGTCAACAAAACAGCGTCAGACAATTCATTTGTCACGGTATCAGCAATTTTTTGTCGCACATTTGAGTCACTATGCTCAAAAATAACTTTCATCACTGGTGCTTCATTAACCAAAAAAGTCAAATCATCACTAAATATTTCCGTATACGGTACTTGTCGTTCACTCATATATTGCTTATCCGCAGGTGAAATATTATAAATAAATAACTTATCAAGTGTATAAATATGTGTATCTATGTCATCTTGAATTTGTCCTAGTTCGAAAATTCTTTTTGCTAAATCAATTGACATATCATGCTGTACAACAATTTCTTCTCGGCCATCAGGTTCAATGGCGACAATAGCGCCACCATTATATGACACAACATACTGCCTTGTTGTATTTAAGCCTAGCGCTTTCAAGGTACCAGTAACTGATTTATATGATCGCCCAGTGTTTGGTACAAAATAACCACCATTCTGAGTAAACTTTTGAATCGCATCGATATTTTTTTGGTGAATTGACCCATCATCATTTAATAATGTTTCATCGAGGTCAGATAAAATCAACTGAATCATAATATTCTCCCGTTCATATTTTGTCTATAACCATTATACCTGAAGCTTGTCATTCATTGCCAATTTCACCAACAAAATATATCTTCGTGCCACACTGACCGCAACGATAGTTACTTGCTTGAAAATGCCGTTTTCGAACAATATCATGCTTATTTTCACAGTGGTATAACCAAAAATGATTGCTTGCGCGTGCTTTTTTTAAATGTGGTGCAAAGCGTGATCCGCCGACCTGTGCCAATAACTTTTTGAAATCTAAATCTTTATGTTGATACCCGAGTTGTTGTAAGTGCAAATGATAATGCACCAATTCATGTTTAACGATACCCTCAAATTCTGGCAGACCAACCATTTTTTCATTAAATTCTAAATGATGACTTGCGAGTAAATAACGACCACCTGTTGTTTTCAAACGTTTATTGAAAGTGGCTACATGATTAAACGGCCATTGAAAATAAGCTTTTGAAATTTGCATGACAAAATCCTGCAATTCAGGTTGCGTTACAATCTGAGTAGGTTGCGTTTTGTTAAGTGGTACCTGTCCACCGAGCTTAACTTGATCAGAATCGTTAGACATAACTTAACACGTCATTAAACCAATTTAACATATTGCAGCAATGCTTGAACAAAATTTTCTAAATCAGCCTGTTCTTGTTTACCAAAACGGTTGCGTTCTGTTGAATCAATATCCAACACACCAAGTTTTTGGCCACTTGCAGTTGTAATAGGAATTGTAATCTCTGAATTTGAGTCAACATCACATACAATATGACCTGGAAATGCATACACATCAGGGACAACAATTGTCTGCTGAGAGGTAAATGATTGCCCAACAACCCCTTTATCAGGTGCAATCAAAGCCGTAGCTGGTTTGCCTAAAAATGGCCCTAAAGCTAACGTGTTTGTTTCTGCATGATACAAATAAAAGCCTGCCCAATTCACTGCACTAACATTTTGAAATATAATAGCGGCAGCATTGGCATAGTTAGCAAGTGCATAGGTTTCACTTGCTTCACCCTGAATCCATGTGTCTAATAATTGTGAAATCAAAGGCTTATTTTGTTGTATTTCTGTCATACTGTTATCCTCCAAAATTTTTTCATCGTCTGACTGTATCAAAAAAGCATTTCTGCACAATTATTTAAATGTGTTCAGAAATGCTATACATGACATAAATCGCGTAATTTAACATGTAACATGTAAAATCAAAACACGCTATGCTTTGCTTAAATCATATACTGATTTTGACACGATATTATTGACAGTCAACTCACTTTGAAGTTATTATAAGCTTATTTTTAGTAAGTGTCAATCACGATATCTTTAATCAATTAGTTCTGGTGCGCCACAATATAATCAACCGTTTGTTGTAATGTGATGAGATTTTCAGCATCGTCATCTGAGATGCTGATATTAAACATATCTTCAACTTCTAAAACTAATTCCACAAAATCAATAGAGTCTGCATCAATATCAGTTAAAAAGTTTAATTCAGGTGTAACTGCAGCGCGTTTCACATTGAAACGTTCTGCAAGCTCATCAGCCATCATATTATATATTGCTTCTTTTTCCATAGCCATTGCGGGTTCTCCAATATTTATTTAATCATTAACTCAAATGAACAGTATACCACTAATCATTGTATTGTGCATGTAAGGCTTCCTTACCTGATTGGAGTTCCTCTTTGTGTGCTGTGATATAAGTCTGTATATCTAACACTAATTGATTATCAACCATTGTCTTAATTTGCCCCATAGTATTGGCCACAGCATTAGCTTTAGCTGAACCATGGGTTTTCACTACCGGCGCTTTCACACCAAGAATAACAGCGCCACCAGCTTCATTATAATCTAATTTTTTTTGAACCTCTCGAAAAGCTGGCTTGAGCAACGCGCCACCAATTTTACCTTTAAAGCCAGATGACATGATCGCTTTTTTGATTTGTTTTAACATCATCAACGCGGTGCCTTCTGTTGCCTTCAAGGCAGCATTACCTGAAAATCCATCAGCGACCACAACATCAGCGGTCCCTTCAAGTAGTTCACGCGCTTCGATGTTACCCATGAAATTAAATGACGGCGCATCTTTCATCAGCATGTGTGCTGTCTTATGCACGTCGTCACCTTTGTCTTCTTCTGCCCCATTATTAAGCAAACGAACACGCGGGTTTGTTATACCTAAAACATGTGTCGCATAGAAACTGCCCAAAATGCCATATTGATATAAATGTGATGATTTGTTTTCCGCATTTGCACCTAAATCCATAAAGACAAATTGATCGTGCGGACCATTAAAACTTGGTAGCGCTGTTGCTAGCGCAGGCCGATCAACACCTTTAATGCGCCCAATCAAGAAGATAGCACTTGATAACAAGGCGCCCGTATTACCCGCACTGAACAACGCGTCTGCACGCCCCTCTTTGACCGCCATCGCAGCTTGTACCATTGACGAGTCCTTCTTACGACGCATCGCCTTCACGGGCTCGTCACCCATCTCAATGACCTCAGTCGTAGCTATCAACTCAATGCGTTCCCAATTTTGAACTAAAGGTTTCACCTTGTCTTCTGTGCCATAGAGCTGAAATGAAATATCTTTGTAACGGTCGCGTGCCTGTTCAATACCTTTAACAATTTCTAACGGCGCAAAATCGCCACCCATTGCATCTATTGCTATTTTCATAATTTTAGAAATGCATGTCATTTTTGATATTAACAGTAGTTGTCCTAATCTTTTGACTGTGATTTAATAAAACGATCACAAAATTAAGCATCAACAGTCTTATCTCACTATGCCAAGCATATTTCCTCCGTATTTAATATTCATTTATTTTATCATTTATTTTAATAAAATGTTGACAATATGCTATTTACTTCTGAGCATGACCTTTACGTGTCAGCAAGAAAATAAAAGACATGATTATCAAAAATGCCAAACCAATAAATAATGGTATTCGCGTGTTTGGGTTGATGACCATATATACAAGCGTAATTAACAACATGATCATGGCAAAATAATTTGTGTAAGGTGCCAAAGGCATTTTAAATGGATGCTCAACCATATGGTGTGCGTTTTCACGTCGAAACTTTATTTGGCTCCACAAAATAACAAACCAAGGCACCATACCAGGTAGTGTACTTGCTGAATAGACGAGCACGAAAATATTTGAACTGCCACGCCAGAAAAATGGCATAACTGCATTTAAGATGATACCTAGCAAAATACCACCTGAAACAGCTAAAATTGGCAATGTTGGTACACGATGTTTTGATAGCCCCAAAAACTTTGGTGGTAATTCTTTATTTAGCGCCAACGTATACAACATCCGACTTGAACTGAAAATACCAGAATTTAGCGCTGACATTGCTGCAGTCATCATCACAAAGTTAATGATCCCAGCTGCTGCTGTAATCCCAACACGTGAAAAAGTTTCCACGAATGGTGATCCCACTTGATCTAGCTGATTCCATGGGTATATTGTGATGATGACAAAAATTGCGCCAATATAGAAAATTAAAATACGTGCGACAATTGATCTAATTGACGATACAATTGCCTGTTTAGGATTCTCAGTCTCACCAGCAGTGATACCAATCACTTCTATACCTTGATATGATGTGATAACAATTGATAAGGCAAACATAAATCCTTTAAACCCACCCGCAAAAAAGGGGCCATGACGCCAAAGATTAGAAAAACCAATGGGTTGCCAACCATTACCAAAGCCAAGCACAATAACCATCAAACCTAAGACAATCATTAAAATAATTGTCACAACTTTAATCATTGAAAACCAAGACTCCATATTGCCGTAAGCTTTAACAGTCGTCAGATTAGCTAACGTTAGCATTGCTAATACAACCATACCGGTAACCCAACTCGGAATGCCTGGGAACCAGAAGTCCAAATATAACCCAACAGCAATTGTTTCTGATATACCCACGGTGACCCACTGAAATACATTTGCCCAAACAGTTAAGTAGCCGGCCAGCGGATGAATATATTTTGTTGCATAGTTTGCAAAGGATCCCACAGAAGGATCAACATATAACATCTCTCCTAGTGCGCGCATGACCAGATAGAGCACAAGGCCTGCAAGTGCATAGGCTAATATAACAGAAACCCCTGTCCACTTAATTGTTGCAGCTGACCCCATAAACAGGCCAACACCAATCGTCCCACCAAGGGCAATCATCTGCATTTGGTGAGATGATAAGTCCCTGCTTAATTCTCTATTCTTTTTTTCTGCCATTAGCAGTATTCCTCCAACTTGTTTCTCCGTAATTAAGATTTATCAGCGTCAAAAAAGCGCCCCTAGAACTTAATCTAGGGGCGCTTTTGCGCGGTACCAACCCAGTTTCAGGCGTAAAATATACGCACTTCTTAAAACAATTAGGTTAACGACCAATTACTCCGACAGTACTTTCAGCTTATAGCTTACTCATACAATACATCAATGGTAGTTTTTTGCTAGCTGCCTTCATCACTTTCACCACACATGATGTCTCTTTATCAGGCTAATCTCACAAAATATCCATCTCAACGCTTGTTATCAATAATACTATGTTTTGTTTCTTTTTGCAAATTTTTGATAAAAAAAAGCAAGTAACCGAAGTTACTTGCTTTTAAATGGAATATCCCAAGGTCTCCTGATTGTTAAATCAGTGCTCCCTCTCGGACTCGAACCGAGGACCTTGGGATTAAAAATCCCCTACTCTAACCAACTGAGTTAAAGGAGCAAACAATGCCGTAGCACATTTATATATACTACAGACATTCTTCGAAAAAAGCAACCTTTTTTGAAAAGTTTGTTAATCATCTTTGTAATATATATTGAAAACGTTGCTATATCAACGTTTTTTTGCAAAAAAAAAACGCTCTCGCGAATTTTAAAAATTACTATTTTTCAATATCACCGTCACTCAAATCATCTAAATCATTTGTACCAGTGAGCTCAGTCAAATTGTCATCAATTGATTCGTCGTCGCCAACAGCAACATCGTCTTCATCATCATCGTCATCTGCAACTTCTGAACCGTTAGCATCATTTTCATCATTACTAACTTCACCGAAGTCTTCGTCTTCTGGATCATCATCATTATAATCAATGACATCATCATCTGCAGAGGCATCAGCAAAGACGTTAACTTTCTTGGCTACCTTTTTACGCTTTGGTGTATCATCGTCATCATCAATTTCATGAATTGATTCATCAATGGCATCAACTGGATACCAAGCACGTAATCCCCACTCATTGTTTCCAAGGGAAATAAACGAACCATCTGTGTTTAAATCTGTATAAAATTGTGAGAGACGTGACTTGAACGTCTCCGCATCGACTGCCAAAAAATTCTGAATTTCTTGTACTAATGAACTAAACGGCATAACAGTTTTATGTTCCGCCAAAATTTCAGACGCAATTTCAACCAATGCTAATTCTTCTTTTGGGTGACTGCTTAATTGTGTGAGTGCCATAGTGCACGTCCTTTCGAGTTTCTAACTAATTAAGTTTACTAGATTTTTGAGTAAATTGCAACAAAATATCATATTGCCCAATAATCACATCGTTTGCATACAGGTCATAACTAATGCTTGTTACACCTGTTAATTGCGTCAAATCAATCTCACTAAACAGCGCCGTTGTATAAGTTTCTAGCTGCATCTGTCCTGCTGGTGTTTGATAATGCGCCGGTAATCGTTGTCCCTCTAAGAAAGCAAGTTTAGTTAAGCCATCCCCATTACGATTTAATCGTGCACGATCACCCGCCAATTTAAATAACACTTTTGTCTGATTTTGCCCAGCGATGACTTCGATATAGCGCAAAAAAATCGCACCATTTTTAACAAACAGCTCACCAGTTGTATCAAATTCAAAAATTTCAGACTCGCCTGCTTGATTAATTGTTGTTTTTAAATAAATATTCACGTTATCATTGATCATTTTTTCCTCATTTCAATTATTTTAGGATAAAATCAAGCGTTATGATTCAAATTAAAAATAGTTTTTTTACCAAATACATCACATTAATACAACTTTTGTTATTATTTTCTTTAAAAATCTATTATAATATAAGAAAGGATAAAAGGGCAGAATATGTTAAAAGATAAATTATTAAACGAAAAAGTACTTCGTGATCCTATTCACAACTTTATTCATATTCAAGATCGTGTCATCCTTGATTTAATCAATACGACTGAATTTCAACGACTGCGACGCGTACAGCAGCTAGGTATCACAAGTGCTGTTTTTCACGGTGCTGAGCATTCACGATTTGGTCATTCGGTTGGCGCTTACGAAATTGCCAGACGTATCACGGAACACTTTGAACAATACTACCTGTCTCAAACACCTGATGATGGTTTGTGGCAAAAAAACGAACGTCTCGTCACTTTAGCAGCAGCGCTGTTACACGACATTGGTCATGGTGCATTTTCACACACTTTTGAACACTTATTCGGTACAGATCATGAGGCCATTACACGCGAAATCATCACTGGTGATACAGAAATACATGCTGTGTTAGCAAGCGTTGCGCCAGATTTCCCAAACAAAGTTGCCAGTGTGATTGCCAAAACCTATGATAATCCACAAGTTGTGCAACTAATTTCTAGCCAACTAGATGTTGATCGGATGGACTATTTATTACGTGATGCCTATTTTACTGGCACGAAATATGGTGAGTTTGACATCGATCGTATTTTAAGAACCATGAAGCCAACCAAAAATGGGATTGCCTTTGATATTGCCGGTATGCACGCCGTTGAAGACTATGTTGTCAGCCGTTATCAAATGTATCTACAAGTCTATTTCCATCCAGTATCACGTGGTATGGAAGTACTGCTGGAGCATTTATTGCATCGTGCACGCGAATTATATCGTGCCAGTGGCACACATGAAAAAGATTTTGTCGGGCCACTATTAACCCCATTATTTAATGACACACCGCTAACTATTTATGATTACTTACAAATTGATGACCATGTTTTCATGACATATATTGCCATGTGGCAACATCATCCTGACCCAATTTTATCTGACCTGTCACAGCGTTTCTTAGACCGACGACCATTAAAATCGATTATTATTAATGATGAAACTGCGCCGCTGCTAGCAGATCTCGACCAACTAGTCGGCATTGCCGGCTATAATGCCGACTACTACACAGCACGTAATGATGCCTTCGATCTACCCTATGATGATTATAAGCCCAACGTCGCCAAACCACGGACGCAAATCGACTTTGTACTAGATGATGGTTCACATAGAGAATTATCGGAACTGTCGCCACTTGTTGCAGCCATTAAAGGACAAGTATCATTTGATAAACGCTTCTATTTTCCAAAAGAAATGTTAAACATCGAACCTGACGAATTATTTGCAGATACCTTTAAAACATTTCGTAGTTATATTCACAACAATTCACTCACAACACCAAATCCCGAGAGTTAAACAACTTAGCCTAACTGGCCCTCAATCACTAAGACACCATAACAGTCTAGTGACTGAGGGCCAGTTTTTTATTGCGGTAACGTTAATTGGCTATTTTCATAATCAATTGTGTAAGTAATCGCTTGATTGCCGCGTACCGTCATTTCAAAATCAGTCGCATAAATAATTAATCCTAATTGATGTCCTGGACGTAATTGGTACAATGTTGGTTGCAATTTAAGGGTTATGGCTACATATTCATTGGCAACTAACGCATCATTTTGCCAAGCGTTTGTGCGATTTTGTAAATTAATATGCCCTATCGTAATCATTTTGCTACTGGCCTTTTGCAGTTCGAATTCTTGTAATGGGACTTTAGCAAAATTAACACCACGATCAATCATGACATTTTGCTCGGTCGTCTGGGGTTTTATATAATCATCTTCCCCATAATCAATTAACATCGCGCTGATCAACCCAATATTTTGCGATGATTTAACACGCAAATGTAGGACACTTTCACCATTAATGACCTGTGATTTTGTGATAATTTCACTGCTAAAATGTTGTTGCGTCTGTGCTAATTCTGGTACTTGTTTTATGGTTTGATCACGCCAATGATTAAAATTTGTTGTATATTTTTTAAATAATACCTCAGGCAAATAATCCGTAAAAACCCCTTCACCACTTGCAGGTGCTAAGGTCAGTTGATTTGTTGCCAAATAATACGTCGTCTTATTTGCCGATACCCCCCAATCATTTAATTTATGCCACGTTTGCGCTTGTGTGTTATCTTGCCAAGTCACTGTTGGTAGCATTGTTGTGGCGTTCACATCAAGATCTAGTAACTTATCAGAAAGCCACAAATTAATTTGGTCAGCAAAATCAAGCGACCGATTATTGTTAATGTTAATATGCTGGCCTTGATGCAAAATCAGTTTATGATGATGACCATTCCCCTGTAGTGCTTGCCACAAACGATAAACTTGGCGTGGCTTCACATTCCAATCGTTTAAGCCATGCACAGAAATGATGTCCACCTTGATATCTTTAGCCTGATTCAGATAATTTCGTGCGGCCCAATAACCATCATAATTACCATTTTGACGATCTTGCAATCGCATCGTTTTCTTTTGATAAACCTGCCAAGTTGATTGCGTACGTACCCAATCAGCAGGATCCTGCATACGACTATAAACTAACTCAGCTAACACATCCATGTCTTCACCTGGAAACCCACCAGGCGCAATCACTAAGCCATTATCACGATAATATTGATACCAATCAGAAATAGCCGCTTCAGAAATAATTGTTTTCAAGCCTTCAACACCAGTTGTCGCTACTGCTGTCGCTAACGTGCCTAAATAAGAACGTCCCGTCATAGCGATTTTGTGATTAGACCAGTCAGCAGTCATTGCAATTTGGCTTGTCCTGTCTGTAAAAGCCACACGGTTGCCTGCTAGCCACTCTACAACATTCTTCATAGATTCAACCTGTTCTGGTGAACCAGTGTCTTGCATGCCATCAGAATGCCTTGTACCAACACCGGCAGCATACGCTACCGCAAAACCGCGTGATAAGAAATAATTATTCAAATCCCAAGCGCGACCTGCGAGATCCGTAAAGGTTTTTGTTGCAGTTGTTGTTTCACCGGTAATCACTCGCGGTGAAATGGCCTCCATGTGTTGCATATCATGACGAGCGGTCGGCTTGTCAGTCACTTGCGTCGGCGTTTTATAGCGCAACGGCTGATTAACATCATGTATTTTTGCATCGTTTTCTTTTAACATCATGCCCTGATAATATGGCGACGCCGTAAATAAAACCGGTAACTTTTCAAGTGATTTTGGTCGTTGAATGTCGACTTGCACAAGATCAAATTGGCCGTCATTATCTGAATCAACTGCTGTTTCAACCCAGACCGTTTCTTGAATTAAATTTGTCGTATCATAAGTCACCAAAGACTTACCGTTAAATAAAAGACGTTGATTGCTGGCTTTGAAATAACCATGGCTTGCTAAATCATCAATGAACAATAAACCATTTTTCGTATGCGTGTTTAAAAGAACATACCACGCGTGATAAATATCTGATGCATTAGTTATGGCGAGCCCCACATTTTTAAAGACCTGTCGCCCATTAAAATTATTCGCTTGCAATTCATCGTCAAAGCCTAATAACTGCGCAGCGATTGTATAAAAAATAGGCGCAGTTAATGGTTGTTTTGTTTGTAAAAAATCTAATATCGTTAATTCTACTGTGGCTAGATGGTCAGTTAACCAATCATTTTCTACGGCATGACTATGATACTCAGGTAACGCCTGGCGTATTAAATAATTTAAAATATCTGCTTTTGCCCATGTCTCATCATAAAAGCCAATTGTTGATAATTCGGTTATTTCAGTTGCTTTATCCACTATTTTTTTGCCAAATTGTTGTATTTTTGTCATTTTAACATGCCTTTCAATAATTATTCTCATTATACACCCATTAAGTCGACATCAAAAAAGTTCACAAATCATTTATCGTTAAATGATTTGTGAACCAAAAGATTTATTAATTTGTTTCTTGATAATGACTGTTTGCACCCAGTTTTTTAAAGTCTGGAATCGTTAGCATGAATGCCAAACTAATCAAGTACATCACAGTCAAACTCAACATGACTGCGGCGACATCATAATTATCCATAATCCAACCAATAACAACTGACGAGAATGCGCCTAAGGCACGTCCGGATCCCATGAGCGTGTTCGCAGCCGTTGCTCTGATTTCGGCTGGATACAGACGACTAATGACAGCACCAAAGCCACCGTACATGCCATTAGAGAAGAAACCAACGACTGCGCCCAACATGGTTAACGTCCACATATTATAAGCAAACGTAAACGTGTAAATCATGATCGCTGAACCAACCAAGAAAATAGCAAACGCTTGTCGTGGTCCAATTCTATCTAAAATAGTCCCAAATGTCATCATGCCAACAGCCATACCCATAATAATTGGGATCATGCCTAAGTTTACATAGCCAGCTGTCACAGTTGACGTTATCCCCAACTGTTTTCTCATGATTGTTGGTAACCAGTTCATCAAGCCATAATAGCCAGATGTTTGGATGGTTAGCATAATGATCAACACGAATGACGTGTAAGCACGCTTCGGCGTATTGGCGATAAATTTAAAGCTGAATTTTTTGCGACCTGATTTGTAATCAGACTTCAGTTGTTCAAATGCCGGTGTTTCTTTTAAATGTCGGCGAACAATATAAACGACGATTAGCGGTAAGAAACCAATCATGAACAAACCACGCCAACCAAATGCTGGCATAATGAGTGTTGCCAAGATAGCTGCTAGAATAGCACCTACTTGTCCCCCAATTGCTGTAATTGAACTCATTCTGCCAACACGGTTGGCTCGGAAACTTTCAGCAATCAACGCCATACTGACACCATATTCACCACCAGTTCCCATACCTAGTAAGAAACGAGAGGCATAAATCGTATGTGCATTATCAAGAAATGCTAGAATGACCGTCGCAAATGTCACTAACATCACTGTATATGACAAAACACGTACACGACCAATACGATCAGCTAATATGCCAAACAGGACACTACCAAGTAAGGCCCCCCAGTTAGACATGGCAGCAATAATACCACCCTGCGCCCCAGTAATGTGCAATTCTGCAATCATCGGTGCCAAAGCAAATGACAAAAATGTTGCGTCCATGTGGTCTAATGTAAAGCCTAATGTTGTCGATCCAAGGACCACTTTTTGTTCGCTAGTCATCTTGCTCGACATTAAATTTTCTTCGGTGTTACTAGACTGACTCTGTGACATTATAATTCCCCTTCAAAATGATTGCTCACTGGCAACCTTTATTTTGTCCGTTAAATATTAAACCATAAATAACGATAAGAAGCAATTAAACGTTTAACATTTTTATTAAAATACAGACATCTGTTTCTTTTTTAGTCAAACTAAAGCAGCTAAGTGCTTCATGACTTTATCATTATCTTGATTTTCTAATTCTTTTACTACAACAAAAAAAGGAACCACATCAAGCTATGGTTCCTTCTACGTGCTTAAATATTATCAGCTATCATTTGATTCACTGCATTTTTTTCTGATGCAATTAATGCCACACGACCACTAATCACACGTGTATCCATTTTAATTTCACGCGTTAAGCCCGGTTGATCAATTTTTGGATTAAAGAAATTTTTAAATTCTTCTAAGCGCTGGGCTGTCTTCAAAACACTAGCAGCCACGGTAATATAAGTCGTAAACTCCATATCACCACCAACTTTAGATTCTAGCCAATCCCAATCTTGTCGTAACCAATCCCAAGCAGCTTTTTCACCATGTGCATTACGCAAAGTATTACCAAACCATCCCCGCAAATCTTGTGGCTTAATCACATCCGTTTTTTTAAATGTTGCCACCAACTGACTGACAAGTTTTGGATCCGTGACACTCGTAATCGCCGCACGCAAATCTTGTTTGTAACCCGCGTCAGAGGTCTTGCGATAATTTAACAGCAAGTCATCAAATAGCGTTTGATTCCCATGATTTTGAACCTCATTACGAATAATGAACACACGTATTTCTGCTGGTAACTTCTGCAAATCACTCTCATGTGTTTTGAATAGGTCATGCGCCTGTGTCGTTGCGACACTATTCTCTGCGTACAATGCAGCTGAAACAATGTAAGGACGCGTTAATTCATCATCTAATGATTCATTTCCCTTTGCATGCCAACCTAACCGTTCAAACTGCTGACGACTCAATTTATCATAGAACTGCTTCAAATTCTTTTCTTCATCAGAATCAGGTGTTACAAACTGACGTAGGTCTTGCGCAACAGCGTATAAGGCATCGTTAACAATCTTAGAGTTACTATGAGCAAAACGTAAGAGTAACGGTACAATTTCTGAAAATGCGATTTGTCGTCCCTGAGCTAAAATATGCAAATCTTGAATAATTTGACGTTGTGTAATCGCATCTAGTTGGTCAACATTAACTAAAATATTTTGTAAGAGTGTTGCATCATATTTAACAATAAAATGTGAGTCATTTCTCATATTGAGGTAAAATGCTTCGCCAGCCTCTCGACGCAACGTGACATAATCACCTAGAACAACCTTTTGTTCAGTCATTATTTTGGGTACTGCCTCATAATTACTGTTGACAGGTATTTGCCACAAACGATTGGCATCTTGTCCTTCTCCAATGAAGAATTGTTGCTGTGTTAAAGTTAACTGACCATCAAGCACTTCAGCTGAAATAACTGGATAGCCTGGTTGTTCCAACCACGAATTCATGACAGCTGAAATATCTTGTCCAGAAGCGTCACCCAATGCTTGCCACAAATCAGCGCCAGTGGCGTTATTATATTTGTGCGCAGCAAAATAATTTTTCAAACCTTCACGCAAAGCATCATCGCCAATTAACGCACGTACCATGACCAGCATGCGTGCACCCTTTGCATAAACAATTGCGGCATCAAACAGCGAATCAATCTCAGCTGGATGATTGACTTGAACATGCACGGCTTGCACGCCATCGGTTGCATCACGACGCAAAGCGGCTGGTACATCAGATGTCTGGAACAATTCCCAAATATGCCACTCAGGTTCAAGTGCATCAATAGCAACATATTCCATCATGTTGGCAAAACTTTCATTTAACCACAAATCGTCCCACCATTTCATCGTCACCAAATCACCAAACCATTGATGAGCGAGTTCATGGGCGATCACTGTTGCCACAACCTGTTTGGCTTCCAAGGCCGTATTGTCTGGGTCAAGCACTAAATACGCTTCACGATAAGTGACTAAGCCCCAATTTTCCATAGCACCAGCTGAAAAGTCAGGTAATGCCAGTTGATTTGATTGTGCTAATGGATAAGGTGTTTGATAAAAATCTTCGAAAAATTCAATCGAACGTTTAGCGATATCTAATGCAAAATCAAGTGTTTTAGGGTCATGTGCCTTTGTCGCATAAACACCAACCTTAACCCCGCTGGCCGTCTGCGTTTGTTTGTTTTGTAACTCACCAAATGCAAAGGCAATCAGATAAGTTGACATTTTTACTGTGGTATCAAAATAATGAATATTATTTTCGACGCGTAATTCTGGCATGTTAGCTAATATTGTTTCGTCTGACTGCTCATCAAACTTAATCGCTAAATCAAATGTTGCTTTAGCCTCTGGTTCATCAATACAAGGAAAAGCTTGACGCGCAAAACTGGTCTCAAATTGTGTCCCAATAATTTGCTTCTTCTCACCATCAATTTCATAGTACGACGGATAAATACCCATCATCGTATCAGTTAACGGTGCTGTATAGTCAATAGTTATCTGTGTTTTCCCAGATTTTGGCAATGTGATGTTAAGCGCATCCAGTTCACGATCAAGCACAAACGGCACTGGCTGGCCAGCAACTTGTACGGCACTAACAGACAGATCTTTTTGATGCAGGGCAATTTTTGAATCTTGCGCTATCCCTGAAATTGTTGTTTTCCCACTAATTTTTTTTGACGAACGATCGATATCCAAATATATATCATAATGATTTGGTTGTAATGTATTATAAAATCGTGTTAATTCGTCCATAATTTCTCCTTCAAATTGTTAGAATACTTCCATTATACACGTTTAAAATAAAAACGTCCCCATCAGGAACGTTTAAAAAATAACTATCAATCCAACTGATTCACAGCAGATTCTGGCTTTTCTCCCTGCAATACACGCACAATATCGTGTGTTGCGTCAATTGCCATCCGTGCTTTTGTTTCAATCGTGTTAGAAGCAATATGTGGTGTCAGCAAAACATTGTCTAAGCCAACCAATGGATTGGTCACCGGCAACGGCTCTTCTTCAAAAACGTCCAGAGCAGCACCGCCAATATCACCATTTTTTAAAGCAGTCACTAACTCTGATTCAACAATAATCACCCCACGAGCCATGTTAATTAAATAAGCATCGTTTTTCATCATCTTAAATTCAGCCGTACCAATCGTGTGTATTGTTTCAGGTATTGCTGGTAAATGAACCATAACATAATCAGCTGTTTTAAAAATTGTCTCACGATCAACTATGTTAACGCTATCTGTTGATTTTGCAAATGGATCATAAGCAATTATTTTCACGTCAAAGCCACTTAATTTTTTCGCTACCTGTTGACCAATGCGACCAAATCCAAGAATACCAACCGTTTTTCCGGCAATATCGCGACCTGGATGCGACTTACGATAATTCCAGTTGTCCGCGTGAATTGCTGCCGCATTTTGATACAAATTTTTACTAATTGCTAATAATTCTGATACGGCTGTTTCCGCAACGGAACCAGATAAGGCTTTTGGCGTATTTACCACGTAGATACCACGTTTTGTCGCTGCAGCAACGTCAACCGCGTCATAACCAACGCCGTTACGGGCAATCACTTGCAAATTGGCCATGCTGTCCATCACATCACCATCAAAAGGTTGCGTGCCAATTAAAATTGCAGACGCTTGCGCACCTTCTTTTTTCATTTTATCGCGCTCACGTCCAGAGCCAACGACCACCTCAAACCCGGCATCAGTTAAAATCTTCTTACCAACTGCCGGAATATCATCTGGTAAATATACTTGCTTGGTCATATTTTTAGTCCTCTTTCTGTTCTGATGCTAAGTATTGTGTCAATTGATCGGATGTTGGGTACCCATCATTATCGCCAGTTGTTTGCACCTGCAAAGCACCAACTGCATTCCCACGTTCAACTGCTTTAGCCATCGGTAACCCTTCAATTAGCGCAGTAATTAAGCCTAGTGCAAAGCCATCCCCTGCACCAACCGTGTCGACCACCTTCTCAACATGAAACCCTTTAACTGTGTAACTGTCACCAGATTTATTTTTGACATATGCACCTTCTGGTCCAAGCTTTACGACCACGGTCTGCGTTCTGTCGCTATTGGCCAAGTAAAAATCAGCAATTTTTTCAGGGTCACGTGATCCCATCAAAATTTCACCTTCGTTAATACCAGGCAAAACAATTTCACCATATTTAGCTAAATCGTTAATTGTTTCAATCATCACCGCCTGTGATTCCCATAGTGCTGGACGTAAATTAGGGTCAAATGTCGTTTGAATGCCACGTGTAATAAGCTGTTCGGCGAAGTAACGAAATGCTTCTCGTGCCTGCATTGAAATAGCTGGAAAAATACCTGATAAATGCGCCATTTTAACGCCAGAAAAGTCAATATGATCAATATTGGATTTATCAAAATGTGCCGCTGCTGACTGACGTCGGAAATTAAACGTGGTTGGATCCCCTTGATCAACTAACTCTTTTAACTGAAAAGCGGTCCAGTTATTGTCATCAGTTGCAATATAATGATTACCAACATGATACTTTGATATTTCTTTAATTGTAAACTGTCCTAATGGATCAGCACCAACTTGAGAAATATATTCAGTACTATGTCCCAAACGACTAGCACCAATCATAACGTTAAGTTCAGCACCGCCCAAAAATTTATAATAGTTAATACTGTCAACTAATCCCGCATTCAAATCAGTTGACGTAAAGGTAACAATTGGTTCACCTAGTGTCAAAATTTCACTCATTTTATTCTCCTCCAATTGCTAGTCTTAGTGTCCAAAGAAAGCAAACACTAATAGTTCATTGACGATTGATACCGCCCACATCACCGGAATACCCATTTTTAAAAACTCTTTCGTTTCAAGCTTAGAATACGTCAATGCCCATGTGTTCCATGATTGTGTTAAATCGATAGAAACTGCCATAATGCTTGCCGTGTATAGCAATGGTAGCAAGAAAATTGGTGGGAATGTGCCAGTTGCCGCCAATACTGCTGCCGTCGCCGCACCAGCACCCCAAACGTGTAACGGTCCACGAAATAATGCTAAGGGGGCCAAAATACCAACTGCAATTGCCAAAACTAAAGGACTATGTGGCAAAATCACTTCAATAATACCCTTAAAATGAGGGACATTAACTGTCGCTGCGCCGGCAAACATAACCAGTGCCATCAAAAAGATAATTAAACCGGAAATGTCATTAATTGCTTGCGACACTGTTTTATTAATAAACGCAACCAAGCCAGTATAAGATTTCATTTGGCCAGTTAAAAGTAAAGCAATAATCGTTGCTAACAACAAAGCTGGAATCGCGTCCCAATGAAAAAACATGTTTAGGGCGACTGGTATGATTGGTACAACGAAAGTAATCGGATGTGTCCGTTTGAAATCGACCTGACTATTGGCAGCAATCGTTTCAATTTTACCGTTTTTAATACTTTTACTGTTGATTAAAATAAAAATAATGACACCAATCAATTGCACACTCATGGCTGCTAAACCAAAAATTAAATATTTACCAGAGAAACTAACTGATGGAAAAAAAGCTTTAATTTGATTAAACAATACCACGTTAATATACATTGGCGCACCAATGGCCATTGTAAACGCTGGAATAGCGACTTTTTTAGGGACACCAATTGATAACAAAATCGGAATCAAAATGACCCCAATCGCGATGACTGACCCCACCCCATACGCTGATGAAAAAATCAGCGCTGTGACTAAGACAACTAGTATTGCCGCAAGGATCGGCGCCCTACGGCCAACTCTTTCAGTTTGTGCAGAGATAGATCCTGCAATACCAGAATCTACTAGCACCCGACCAAACCATGAACCAAACACAATATATATAATTGTTGGTCCGTAATTAAGTGCTGGTGTCGCAATGACATCTTGAATCACGACATTAAATGGCACCAGGCCAATCACTGACCATAGCAACGCCATAACGAAGAAGCCAATAACTAAATTGCCACCCTTAACAATATAATAAATGAATCCGACAAACGTCAATAGCAGTAAAATACTAATAATAATATTGGTCATCATATACCTCAGTTATACACTTTAAGTGCTTGGATACCATCAATAATGGTTTGTTCATTTGCAGTTGGATATTCAATAGCTACCGGTATGTTTTGTGGTAATATTTGCATGATTTCTTGCCAAGAAATATCCCCCTCATTTAATGGGACAGTGACAAGATTATCACCTGATCCTTTATCATCTTTCACATGAATATAACTGACATATGATGTTAATTGTTTTGCTGCCGTTAGCTCATCTTCCCCCACATAACGCCAATTTCCCATGTCATAGACATAGCCAATAGCAAGGTCCGCCGCATGTGCAGCTGTCATAAACTTTTCAATGGCACGCATTTTACCAGATGTTTGCGTTTGATCGTTTTCAATATTTGTTTGAATGCCAAAGTGCAATAACGTTTTTAATGTCGCAATGTCCTCTGGCAATAGGGTCTCAAAATCTCCCGTATTGAACTTAATAGCAGTAACACCCAACTGACTCGCTTCATGATAATACTGACTCAACCTTGGGTTAACCCGATGATTAACAAACATGTCATCTGGTACTGAATAAAACAGACGTATATTTTGTGATTTAGCATAAGCTGAAATAGCCGGTGTTTCTGCAATAATGTCATCAAAGTATTCACGTCGTAACTCAGCAGATTGAATGCCAAAACCAACGACTTTTTTTAACATATCTAACTGTTGCCCACCATTTGCACGATCAGATGCGAACACTAAATGGTTCAAAACAATTTGTGATTTTTTCATAATACACTCCTTAATATTTGTTTAAATCTGCAACATGTTTCAATAACGCATCAAAACCTAACTCTGATAAATCATGTGGTTGTGATTTAACAAAATTTTCGCTTTCAATTTTGTTAAATTTTTCAACCAGGAAATAAGCAGAAAGATATGCTGCTAACTCTTTTTTAGCCATACTCTCAAGTTCTTTTTCATTGAAGTCAAACTTGACAGATGCAATGAACTGTTGTGCGAATTTTTCAGGATCAATACTGATTTTTTCTTTTTCCATGTTTTATCCTTTTTTGGTTTAACGTTTTCGGAAACCGGTTTACAAAGTCTATTGTAAACGCTTTCAGTTTTTTTATCAACCCCTCATTTTTAATTTGGCGTATAATGTTTGCATGGATAAAAAAATCACAATTAACGATATTGCTGCAAAAGCTGGCGTTTCGAAAACAACAATTTCTCGTTATTTAAATGATAAATTCGACAATATGTCAAAAACAACAAAAGTTCGTATTGAACAGACAATTGCTGAACTTGATTATCATCCCAACAGACAAGCACAAGCCTTGAAAGCACGAAATTCTTTTTTAATTGGCGTCTCTGTGGCTGATATTTCTAATATGTACACCTCTCGTTTACTAAAAGGTATTGGGGATTATTTTCAAAAAACACATTATCAAGTTTTAATTATGGATGCTGATAATGACATCAATCGTGAGTTGAGTAATTTAGAACAAATGATGACCGAGCAAATAGACGGTATGATTTTACAACCACTGGTTCATCAACCTGATCACTATCAGTTTTTGATTAACAAAAAAACACCGGTCGTTCAAGTTGATCGTTACATTGAACCGTTTACCTGGCCCGCTGTCGTGTCTGATAACTTTCAAAAGTCAGTTGACCTCGCTAAAATATTTAAGACCAAACAGTACGACACAGTCATTGTTTTGGCCAATCGTATTACTGGTGTATCAAGTCGTATGAATCGCTATAATGGTTTAAAAGCCGGTCTGACAGGAAGTCAGATAACAGTTCATCTAATTGAAATTGATGATTCCAATTGGCAATCAATTTTAACGGCTACCCTAAATGTTAGTCAACGAACAGCTATTTTTGCACTTAATGGTCAAGTGCTATGGTCTGCTGTTCGTTTCTTAAAAGCACAACAACTCCGTGTACCAGAAGATGTCGGATTAGTTGGTTATGACGATGATCAGTTCGCAGATATGATTTCGCCAGCTATTGCTTCTGTTTCACAAAATCCACAAGAAATTGGCCGTATTGCTGCTGAAAAGTTAAACTTGATTATGAACGAACATGGTGTTTTGCCTAAAAATATCCGTATTCCGTCTACGATTCAACTGCGTGATTCGTTATGAGTCAGTTAAACGACGTTTTTCCATCAAGAAAAACGTCGTTTGTCATGACTATTTAATTTGACGCAGTTGGCCCATACAAAAAATTAGCGAGGAGCACCATGACGACTTTATATACGCTAGCCTTACTATTGATTGGTGTCATTGCAACCAATATCATTAAAGAGTTTGTCCCCAAAATACCTGAGGCTTTTATTTTAATTGCTGTTGGTGTTGCCATGTCATTTACATCAATTTTTAAAAATTTTGAGCTCGAACCCGAATTTTTTATGTTAATGATTATCGCGCCAATCATGTTTATTGACGGTCAAAAACAATCATTTGTTAAAATCAAACAACGCTTTGAAGGTATCTGGCTGTTATCAGTCGTTTTAGCTGTGGTGACGACACTCGTTGTCGGCTTAATTACCAATCACATTGAGGTCACTTGGACACTACCTTTAGCTATTACATTAGCTGCTATTGTGACCCCGACCGACGCCGTAGCGGTCAAATCATTAACAGCAGGCACTGATATGCCCGAAGGGGTTGGCGAAGCACTAGAGCTTGAATCACTTTTTAATGATGCTACCGGCCTAGTTATGTTGGATTTAGCACTGTCAGTTTTATCACAAGGTACCTTTTCCGTTGTTCACGGTTTAGAACATTTTTTATTTGTGGCGGTTGGCGGTGTCCTTGTTGGTACAATTCTTGGGTTTCTCATTGTGGCATTACGCGTTAATTTACAACAACGGGCATCAAACCCCGAAACAACCATCATTCCCATTAGTTTGTTAACCCCATTCGCTGTCTATTTACTCGCTGAACACTTAGGCACTTCTGGCATTTTGGCAGTCGTGGCAACCGGCATGGTACATAACTGGGAATCAAGTCGCCTACGTTTGACTTCAACAACCGTGCAATTAACCTCACGCACGATTTGGCGTACCATTGCAGATGTATTAAATGATATTGTTTTTCTGATTTTAGGGATTTCGTTACCTGGCGTTTGGCTATCAATCACAAAAATTGGTTTGTCTGGTACATTACAACTCGCGGCATTGAGTACCTTGATTTATGTCATCATGCTGATTTTACGATACTTTTGGGCTTTGCGCGATGATAATAATAAAAAAAACCGTCACAAGCCAAACAGTTTCACATTATTTTTTGGTGATCGCAATGATAAACAGCACAAGTTTTACGCTCGTATTTTTGCTATCAGTGGTGTGCATGGGACTGTGACCTTAGCCATGGCTTTTTCTTTACCTTATGAAATTGCAGGTCATGCATTCCCCTATCGTGAAGCACTCATTATTGTTGCAACTTTAGTCATTTTAATCAGTATGCTTGTTAGTGCCATCATCTTACCTTTACAATTACCTGCAAAAATCGCATCTTATACAGTCATTGATATCAACCAAACACGTGATAAAATGATAGATTACGCCTCACTAAAAATTCTTGATCACGTCTCCGATCACAGCGTCCGTGAAACGCTGTCGACACAACTCCAATCTCAAAAAAATAAATTATTTATGATGGATGACCGAAAAAAAGCCTCCTCTCAATTTATTGAACTACTAGCGGACACACAAGATTTTGTTTTGATGTATAGTCACAGTGACTCTATCACTAAGACATATAGTCCCAACGCAATTAGCATATACGCTAAAATTTTACAACACACACGTAATAATGGTCCCAAGCAGACGAGATCATTCAAACACCAACTCAAACGTACTTTACGTCGATATGCACGCGAATCAACTTGGCACATCGCAAATCGCGTTATTACACGTGCGCAACGCGAGCGTTTCCGAAAAAATAAATTAGCAACTGATACCACATTTGCTGCTAACGTTAAAAAATGGACCGATACCCGTGATGAACTCATGGCGCTCAACAATGACCTTATCACTGCCACAGACGTTTATTTAGATAATATATTAAGGAAAAGCCTTGCTGATCAAAAGAATGATAATGATCATATTTACCTCGTTCGTGAGGCAATGAATCGCTTTTTCAATCGCGTGAAACGTGATTACAAACACGAATCTGTCCCTGTTAGCAGTGCACTTTACATTCAAGCATTCCAATATGAGTATGACTTCGTGCAACAAGGTGTTTCTGAAGGTAATATTGTACAGCCAATGGCTAGTGCACTTTACAAAGAAATTAATCAAGCACAAATGTTACAATTAGATCAAACCGAACAATTAAATACAGACGAATATACTAAATCAAAAGTATAATGTGTCGCAATAAAAAATAAGGACATTCATGATAATCAAACATGAATGTCCTTATTTTTGTTAAGATCGTATAGTTCTTTATACGCAATCATTACTTTCTATCAGAATAAAAATATCTATTGATTACAATTGACATCACGGTCATAATAATTGTAAAAATCAAACTATCAATTACCGTGTCATGAAAGTTGAACTTTTGTTTAAACAGCAAAGAAAACACAAAAATACCTATAAAATATACAATTGCCATAACCATACTGCCTATGGTTTCTCTTAAAAATATTTTTTTCATATTAATTTTCCTATACATTATTGTTAGATATCAATAAATATCTAATAATTTTAAATTTTAAATTAATGATGCGTTGCAAAATAACCTGCTGTACTGATATAAAATCCACCTACAGCACCAATGCCTGCTCCTGCAACAATTCCTTCTCCTGTCCACCAAGATCCCAAAGCCCCCTTAGTAGCACCTCCAGCTGTACCGGCAGCAACCGTCGATAAATATCCTCCCATATTTGGCTTAGCACCCCCATGTATCAAAGATAAATTTTGTTCACTGATGATGTTAACATTATTCATGGCATTTCCTCCCTTGTTAAATAATTAATTGTGCGATCCCAAATAGGTAATCGTTGAGCCATAAAATCCAGCAGTTCCCCAAATTCCCGCTCCAATAACCATACCTTCTGGTCCAGCTAAACGACCATTCCAAGCACCTTTTAGCATTCCAGTAGCAGTTCCAATAGACGTAGACGCAAGATACCCTCCTATACTACCCTTAGCTCCTCCAAAAATTTGTGATAATTCTTGTTCTGACAACTTATTCATAAATATCCATTACTCCTTCTATAAGTTATCTTATATTATATACAAGATAACTTATAAAATTTCGGACATATTGTCCGAAATTTCACTTTCAAAAAATCAAGTTATCAACATCTGTGTTCAGAATTTCAGATAATTTGATTATTGTATCAATGTCAGGCACCCTAGAGCCTTTTTCATACTTCGTAATTGTTGATAAACTAACATTTAACATGTCCGCTAAATCTCCCCTTTTAAATCCAGCAGTTAGTCTTAGTACTTTAAGGTTAACTGCTATATCTTCAGAGCTGCCACCACAAATGTTTGCCAGGTCTCTTTCAGTCAGTTCACAAAAAACAGAGTTGTCAATCATGTTAATCCCCCCTAATATTTTTAGAATATGCCATATACAATTCTATTTCCTATATTGAAGTTTTGGTACATTCAGTTTTTCTAAAAAGTACAGCAAATCTTAATATTATCTACCTAAATCATCATTTTTATACCCAAGATTCAATACGTGCAGCCAATTCTGCCTGCGATTGCGCGCCATCAAGCCAGATTAAACCAGGAATTTGATGTCTAAGGTACGTTAACTGACGCTTGGCATAGCGCCTAGAATCTTGTTGCATTTGTGCTATAGCCTCATCTAACGTTGTGTCACCACGTAAATACGGAAAAAATTCTTTATAACCAATCGCTTTCCCCGCTTGAATATTTCCCCCACCAGCATCTAAAATACACTGCGCCTCAGTTAGCAAACCAGCAGCAATCATTATCTGCGCGCGTGAATTAATCCGCTCATATAAGATATCACGTGGCCAATCAATGCCAACAACTAATGTATCGTATTTCGGACGCACCTGCTTTGCTTCATGCACCCCGTGGCGAGCAATTTGAATCGCTCGAATGACACGCTGCTTATTATGTTGATCGACTTTATTCGCCAATGTGCTATCAAGCGTCTGTAATTCAATCATAAGATCAGGCAATTCACGTTGTTTTAAGTCACTCACTTCTTGTGCATCACTCGCTACAAAATCAAGTGGTTGCTCACCAAGCAATGCTTTGACATAAAATCCCGTCCCACCTGCAATAATTGGTAATTTACCACGTGACACAATATCGGCAATCGCCTCATCAGCACGAGTAATAAAATCAGCCACCGAAAATTGGTCGGTCATATCAATAATATCTATCAAATGATGTGGCACTAATGTCTGTTCATCAGCAGTCACTTTTGCTGTACCAATGTCTAACTCACGATAAATTTGCATCGCATCAGCTGAAATGATTTCACCGTTAAATTTTTGTGCCATGGCAATGGCTAAGTCACTTTTCCCCGATGCAGTCGGTCCCGCAATAACGACTAGTTTAGTCATGTTCATCCCCTTGAATTTCTTGACGTATTTTAGTAGCTAATGCCACTTGGTTTGTGATTATTCCCCGTAAACCAGCCTTAAAAATACGACGCATATCTGCCTCGTTATCAACCGTCCAGGTTCTCATGTGCACGTTAGGTCGCCAAAAAATATTTGGTTTATTTTTTAAGACACGAATATCTGAATGAATATAATCAAAGACACCTCGCCACTTCAGCCAATAAACTATTGGCGTTGCCCAATATACCAACGCCGCAATATCCGCATCTGGTTGTAATTTCCGGACAATTTTTAACGAATTTAAATTAAAACTTTGATATAGCACATGGTATTTTGGTTGATAGGCGTCCACTTTATCCAATATTTCTTTTTCAATACCTGGGTAAGCAACATGATCTGTTTTTATTTCTAACATTAATGTCTGCTCAAAATTTTGTGTACGCAAAAAAGCCAAAAACTCATCAAAAGTTGGAATTGTCACACCAATCATTTTTGGTTCTTTATAACTACCAGCATCTAACGATTTAATTTCAGCTAACGTCATATCTTTGACAAATCCAGTCCCATTAGTTGTGCGATCAACTTTTTCATCGTGAATCACTACCAGATGCCCATCTTTAGTCCGGTGAACATCCATTTCCAACATATCTGGTTGATAAGCTAAAGCTGCTTCGAAAGCTGGCAAGGTATTTTCCGGTGCTACGACACGGTAGCCACGATGCGCAATAATTTGTGTTTTATTCATCATAACTTAATTATACTAAATTCATTTACAAATGCGTCAAAATAGTTGATAATAGACTTTAAGAAAACTTAAGAAAGAGGTTGTTACTATTATGAAATCATTTAAGTCAGGTATTATTGTTGGTATTTTAAGTTCAGTTGCTGTCGCTGCTGCCACAGCACTAAGCTACCGCCATACAGTGATTAAGCCAGCACAAGAAGCCGAAGAACATCATGAAGAAGTATCAAAACAAGCAATTCGTCGTAGTGTTGCAGCACATCAATCACGCTACTAAAATCAACCATAAAACCTGTGACTTACCAATAAATTTTGATAAGTCACAGGTTTTTTTGAGTAGTCATTTATTTTGTCACTAAATTATTAATCGTTTGTACAACTTCACGCGGCTCAGAAACACCGATGACTAATCGATTATAATGCTCATCTTTTAATTGAATCACAACAGGTAAGCTTGATTGTTTAATGTTAAAAAAAGTAATATCCCCATCTTTTCGAAACGTTCCTGCCCAGTAGCCAGGAATTGCTGTGCCTGGACTTCTAAATCCCTTACTGTCGTTCAAAATACCTGTATCAATCGAAGCCCCAACAATATGGCTTAACGGAATACTAATTTTTTCTTTTAATGCCGCAATTTTGGTTAATCCTGCAGGTGTCACTACCAGTGTGTTATCTTGAACATTAATTATATTTTCCATATTTATCTCCTTCTGATAAAATACCACTATGGTTGAGTAATTGTTGACCTAATTGCACTGAAATATCTGTACTATCTTGGTTTTCATACCATCTCCTGACTATTTCCCTAACAGCCTGATTATTTGGTGTTAACTCCAGCATGGCTACTAATAAAAGTCGCCACGTCAATGTTTCCCTCGTATGATTTTCTAAATTAGCACTCAAGCTTGCAATAAACATCCCCTGTTTACTGCCAAATTCACTATACAAGCTACCACGAAGCAAACCTGTAACTTTTACTAAGTCATCTAACGATGTCCCTTCAAAACCATACTGGCCAAATACTTGACTCATTTGCGCAATAACTTCTTGTTGGTTGAAACTTTTTTTTCTGCCCATAAACTTAGTATATGTTTTGTTGACTGATTAGTCAACAAATAATTTTCACTTAATATATACATAGCAGTAATATTAATTCATGTACAGAAAACATACTCACTCATGCTGTTTGTAATTTATATATGTAAGTCAAGTAATTTCAAACATATTACAAGCTAATAAATATAACAAAATAAGTTATAAATTAACCGTAGGTATATTTTTTGTAATTTGCCGAATCATTAAAATAAGCTACAAAATTAATCTATTCAGAAAAATTTTGTAGCTTATTTAACTTCGTTCAGCATAAACATATGTTTGGTAAAAAGTAAAAAAATCGTATAATTACTAAACTTTAAACGAACTGGCTAGATTCTAAAGATTTTAAAGCTGTTTTGGTAGATTCACCTTGTGCTAATTTATTGCCAAAAATAGCCGCATTTTGTGCCATTATATCGAATTCTTCTGATGTAATATCAGCAATCAAATCTGCAATATCAGATAATGAGTTCACAATCAAGCCTAAATTACCCAACTTAATAACTTCAGCTATTGCTGATTTTTCCCAAGCAATAACTGGTAAACCAGAAGCCATATACAAACTAAACTTATAAGGCCAATTCCATTTTGTATAACGTTGATAATATTTATTATCAGTATCTTCATCCCAAATTAAACCATACCCATTATTTAATAGATGAGCTAATTTTTCAGCTGGAACAAAACCACCGTCATGAATACTATTATTAACTATCCGAACATTTGAATAGTTTTTCTCACCAAAGACAGTTAGTTCAAAATCAACATTCTTTAAATTAGGAAATTTAGATAAGGATCCCGCATAAAAAACATTTTGACTATAATTTGCTGGTTTGACATTTGCATTAATTCTAAAATCATATGGTGAAAGCGGAACAACATTTTTAAGCGTTACACTTGCAATTTCTTTTAATGGTCCCAAAAAATTAATAGGTATAATATTAGCATCAAATTCCGACAAAAGTTGCCTATCATTTTCAGGTATATAATGTTTTCTAGGCATGATTTTTTCCCTAACCAATGTAACGTCATGAATAAATGCCGCCACTACAACTTTGCGATCATGAAACCAATGCAACATTACTAACTCAAGTGTAGGTGAATATTTAGGATATTGCCAAACAACCAAGTCACGAGGACCAACATTTTTAAAATATTTAGATAATTGCCGTTCCATCCAGTCTTTTTCATCGCGGTAAGGTGTATCAAAATTGACAATATTGTACCCCATTTCCTTTGCAGTCATAGTAACATCTGTTCTAGGTTTCCAATAGTTTTTATCTTCAAATTGTACAATCCATTTTTGAGGTGTCTTACTTTTATTTAACTCTCTTGTCACACATTCATCAGTTAATTGGCCTTTTATAACCTGACGATTAGGAATTGAAATATTTAATGTAGGGGCTTCATAACTAATAATTTCCGACACAAATTCACAATCAGCTATTATTTTTTTGAATTCTTCAAAATACCACTCCCAATAATTATTATAAAACCGCTCTTCTCCATTGTCATATAATGACATGCCAGTATTAATTAACTTATCTTTTTGTTTTTGCCAATACATTTCTATACGCTTATGCTTACCAATAAATTGACTCATCACTGGGTGCTGGTTGTCATCGTAATCAACTATTTGTGCTATTTGTTCATTTTGAAAATGGATGACGTCAATATTTTTACCGTTTTTATCCTTCGTATTTACCCGTGAGATATTATGCTGCTTTTCAGCCAAATAAGCATTTACAACGATATTTTGATTAAAGTCTTTGAATTCAAAATCGTGATCACCAGGTATTGAGCGATAATTCCAGACATGCGACTGTGTCCATGGTAAATTTATTATCTTTATCCCTAGCTCTTTACTACGCGTAAAGTAATATAAATTAGTTTCATTTAATGATACTTTATAGTTTAAATCAGACGTCCAAGAAACAATTTTTACCGGTTCATTTTGTTTTTTTTGCCACTGTTGTATCTCTTTATTTATTTTTTCAGCAATAATAATTTTCATATTAGAAATTTCTTTCCATTAATTTTTCCCAAAGTTGCCATATTTTATCTTCGCTATACTTTTCCATGTTTTTTTTACTATTTAACGCATAATATCTCAAAGTTCCTTGTTCTGGCTCACTAAATAATTCCTCGATACGCATTGCTAAATATTTTTTATCATTAGGTGCAATTAAGTCCCCATTAATACGATTAGTGATCATATCATCAGGGCCGTAATCAATGTCATAACAAATAGAAGGTGTTTGTCCCATTTGTGCCTCGAACAATACCATAGGTAATCCTTCATGTTTTGAAGTTAATAAATGTAACTGCGCTTGTGCTATTCGGTGTTTCATTTGTTGATTATTTGTGATACCTTTTAATTGAATATATGATTGTGCATTATTTAAATTAATTAATTTCTGTAATGATTCTCGTTCTACACCATCGCCCCATATTTCTAGATGAATTTTAGAATTACGTTGGTGGGCAAATTTAACAGCAATTATTGCATGATCAATTTGTTTCACACGATCTAATCGAGCTGAAATAATGATTAACCCATCTTCTTTATCCTGCCAACGAATTTCATCGTGTTTATTAACATCTTGTAATGAGAACCAATTTTCGGGAATATAATATATCTTATCCGTTTTATACGATTGTAACTCATTAATGTCTTGCTTTTGACGCCGAGTCAGTGCAATAATGCCAGTATAATTATTTTGATTTAATATCGGATAACTATAGCCTATTCTAATATCATCCGAATTTTTTGTTTCTTTCAATTGAATGTTATGAAGCTGAATGAATAGTTTAATGTTATCTTTTTTATTTAATATTTGTAATTTAGCTAATGTATCACTAATAAATAGGTCAGCAATAACCAGATATTGTTTCTTATTCGCACGTGTGTAGTAAATCAACGCCGCGCTAAGCAAATCATTTTCGTTGTAAAATGTGTCTATTTGTTTTCCTTCGTGAATCCAATCTACTCGCCTAATCTTATTTTGACTATTAAAATAATAAACAATTCGTATATCGCCGTTGCTATTTAAATGTTCTCGTTTAGCTACATAGCTATTCTTATTAGTGCCATCATATCCATAGTATGAACGAGTAGATAAATAACCTCGCCAATCATAATGATCAGTGCGTAGTAAATTATTTGCTTGATTATAATATGAAATATTAAGTAGTCGTCCATCAGGATAACACTTCCAAGAAAGATAACTGCCATTTTTAGACGAAGCAGAATTCATTTCAAGATTAAATTCATATTGTCTGTCTTTATTTAACAAATATTTTTGATAAGCATCTTGTTCTGCTACATAAATATTATCTGTTAAAATATCCGTCAAATCACAAAAATTATCTTTTTTTTCTGGAAAATGATTAATGAAATAAAAACGGTTTGTGACATAAAATGTCGTTGTAATAGCTATCGCGCTGACATTATGTCTTTCAAACAATTCTAGCCTTTTATCAACTGCATAACTAGCACCAGATAAATTTTCAGCATAAAACGTCGTTAAAAATATACTTTGCATAACAATTCCAATCCTTGTATAAAAAAGTTAAATATGTACAAAGAAAAATTAATTATAATTTTTCTTATTTAATGACACTTAAAAATAATCTATATTGTTAACATTTCTATTTTTTACGTTTCTTTGTCATTAAGCCAGCCAATCCAAGCATCGTTAATACAGATAAAGCTGAAATAGCACTACTTGAACTACCTTTTCCCGTTTTAGGTAATTTTACTTTTGATTCATTCTTTAATTTGACTGGTACCTCTGAACTTGGTACTTCCGAACTTGGCGTCTCTGAGCTTGGTACCTCTGAACTTGGCACTTCCGAACTTGGTGTCTCTGAGCTTGGTACTTCCGAACTTGGTACCTCTGAACTTGGTACTTCCGAACTTGGTACCTCTGAACTTGGTACTTCCGAACTTGGTACCTCTGAACTTGGTACTTCCGAACTTGGCGTCTCTGAGCTTGGTACCTCTGAACTTGGTGTCTCTGAACTTGGTACTTCCGAACTTGGTGTCTCTGAACTTGGTACTTCCGAACTTGGTGTCTCTGAACTTGGTGTCTCTGAGCTTGGTACTTCCGAACTTGGTACCTCTGAACTTGGTACTTCCGAACTTGGCGTCTCTGAGCTTGGTACTTCCGAACTTGGTACCTCTGAACTTGGTACTTCCGAACTTGGCGTCTCTGAGCTTGGTACCTCTGAACTTGGTACTTCCGAACTTGGTGTCTCTGAGCTTGGTACCTCTGAACTTGGTACTTCCGAACTTGGTACCTCTGAACTTGGTACTTCCGAACTTGGTACTTCCGAACTTGGCGTCTCTGAACTTGGTACTTCCGAACTTGGCGTCTCTGAGCTTGGTACCTCTGAACTTGGTACTTCCGAACTTGGTACCTCTGAACTTGGTACTTCCGAACTTGGTACTTCCGAACTTGGTACTTCCGAACTTGGCGTCTCTGAACTTGGTGTCTCTGAGCTTGGTACTTCCGAACTTGGTACCTCTGAACTTGGTACTTCCGAACTTGGTGTCTCTGAGCTTGGTACCTCTGAGCTTGGTACCTCTGAACTTGGTACTTCCGAACTTGGCGTCTCTGAACTTGGTGTCTCTGAGCTTGGTACTTCCGAACTTGGTACCTCTGAACTTGGTACTTCCGAACTTGGCGTCTCTGAGCTTGGTACCTCTGAACTTGGCGTCTCTGAACTTGGTACTTCCGAACTTGGTGTCTCTGAGCTTGGTACCTCTGAACTTGGCGTCTCTGAACTTGGTACCTCTGAACTTGGCGTCTCTGAACTTGGTACTTCCGAACTTGGTACTTCCGAACTTGGTGTCTCTGAACTTGGTGTCTCTGAGCTTGGTACTTCCGAACTTGGTACTTCCGAACTTGGCGTCTCTGAACTTGGTACCTCTGAACTTGGCGTCTCTGAACTTGGTACTTCCGAACTTGGCGTCTCTGAGCTTGGTACCTCTGAACTTGGTACTTCCGAACTTGGTGTCTCTGAGCTTGGTACCTCTGAACTTGGTACTTCCGAACTTGGTACCTCTGAACTTGGTACTTCCGAACTTGGTACTTCCGAACTTGGTACTTCCGAACTTGGCGTCTCTGAACTTGGTGTCTCTGAGCTTGGTACTTCCGAACTTGGTACCTCTGAACTTGGTACTTCCGAACTTGGTGTCTCTGAGCTTGGTACCTCTGAACTTGGTACTTCCGAACTTGGTACCTCTGAACTTGGTACTTCCGAACTTGGTACTTCCGAACTTGGCGTCTCTGAACTTGGTACCTCTGAACTTGGCGTCTCTGAACTTGGTACTTCCGAACTTGGCGTCTCTGAGCTTGGTACCTCTGAACTTGGTACTTCCGAACTTGGTGTCTCTGAGCTTGGTACCTCTGAACTTGGTGTTGGATTAAGATCGTACGTGACAATGTACTTCAACGATCCAGTTGATGGCGTTACCGGTTTAACCGTTGTTTGGGTCAAATCGTTTGCTGGATCATCAGTTGAAATCACATGATAACCCTCTATTTTTGGATTAGCAACGCTAACAAAATTGGTATCCCCATCATTCCAAACAGTCCAATCGCTTCCTGTTGGTACCCCACTATCATCTAGTGTCGCAGTTGAGGCCGTCGTTGAATAATACGTTTTGGTAGACTGATCAACTGGATCTGTTACAGTAACAAACTGAATCGTTGTCGCATTATTATCATCGTGAATGCGTATTCCGTGAGTATTCTGATACTTGATATTTTCAGTTGCTTGTGCCATAGCCATTTGATATGGCGCATACACATAAACAACCGTACCGTTATCTCCAGCATTTTCCAATACGCCATTTGCGGCTAAACTAGCTGTTCCTGTAACGCTACCATCATCCATTTTGATAAACTTGTAATTTGTCACGCTGAGTTGGGTTGTCTCATAATGACCATTTTGTGATGGCCCATCAGGATAACTAACTTGTCCTTGCGCAACTTGATTACCCTGCATATCCACATATTTTACATTAACAGTTGCAGCTTGCTTGAAATCAAAACTTTCGATTTTGAATTGCTGCAAATTTTTTGATCCTCCGGTTGAGGCACTAACAATCATAGCCATTGCTTGGTTTGAATCGGATACAGATGTTACCCAACTCAAAGTTGTGCCATCAGCTTCAGTATAACTAATCGTCAAATCACGGCTAGTTCCATTATAATTAACTACAAAATCATGGAACTCTCCGTCTAAATCGCCTGCATTTAATGTCTTAGCACTGTTGGCATCAGTAGTGGCCCACCATCTTTGATAGTAATTACCATCGGTAGCTTGAACTGACTTATCTGCTGTTGTTACAAATGCACCAAACTGAGGATTAGCTGGGTCAGTATCCCAACCATAACCATTAGAATCATTTACAGCAACTTGCGCACCATCTTTAGCTGTCTGTGGTGTCCGATACCCATTATGATATGTATCAAGTTTGAATCCAATAGCGTTTTGTAATCCTCCGATTCCAAGGTTACCACCAGCATTTCCAACATCAGTTGTATTCCCAGTATGGAACGCAAATCCTATACCATCAGCTCCCCCGTTAGCCGAAGTTTTATTACCTAGTTGCACTTGTCCTTTTAGTGTGAAACTTGTGCCCATGTCAATCTTACTTTTCAACGCAAAATTACCGACCTGATTGTTTGTGTCCGTGGTAATTGTTACAATACCTGTACTTTGATCGTAATTAGAACTAGAACCTTGGACGTCAAAGTAATCTTTGAAATTATCTTTGTCAACGTGTGTTATACCATCAGCAGTAGCATCACGAAGCATTGGGTTATTAGACATTAATGATTTTACATTAGAGATATTAGGTACAGACGTAGCTGTTACCGTTGCCACTTCACTTATTGGCGTAGCCGTTGGCGTTGCCACTTCACTTGTTGGCGTAGCCGTTGTCGTTGCCACTTCACTTGTTGGCGTTGCTGTTGGCGCTGTTACTTCACTTGTTGGCGTTGCTGTTGGCGCTGCCACTTCACTTGTTGGCGTTGCTGTTGGCGCTGTTACTTCACTTGTTGGCGTTGCTGTTGGCGCTGTTACTTCACTTGTTGGCGTTGCTGTTGGCACTGCCACTTCACTTGTTGGCGTAGCCGATGGCACACTGGTGTTTCCTTTTTGTTGGTTAATTTCAGTTGAATCAGCACTGACCTTAGTCATAGTCGCCTGAGTAAATGATAAGCTGATTGTTATAGCTGTCAAACCTGCAAATATCCAATGTTTACCGTTCTTATACATTTTGTAATGAGTTTTCGATTGCTGTTCCATGCTTATATCTCTCCACTTTCTTATACTGACCTTTTTAGCATATCCTTAAAAATAAAAAATTTAACTGAGTATGACCCAAAAACATTATGTTTTCAGTGCTCCTAAGTCAACAGTTACGAGCCTCTTCATTTTTTTGTATATTTCTAGATATATACAAAAATACTAACAAAATTATAGACATTTTCCATTAAAGGTGGTACAGTAACTACTATAGTAATATAAAAATGAAAAGGCTCGTAACTGTTAAATTACGAACCTTTTCATTTTTATATTTTTAAAAAAACACGTCCCAGATAAAATCTTATCTGGGACGTGTTTTATTATTCTTTTACAATTGATTAATAAATTCTAACACAACTTGATTAAACATCTCTGGCACTTCAATATGCGGTATATGACCCGCACCATCAAAAATAATGTATTGTCCATTTTCAGTCATATTTGCCGCTAACTCCGAATGTTTCGCGGGCCACAATGGTGACTCGCCACCGGCTAAATAAAGATGTGGTACACGTTCACGGTGCAAGACATCACGCCAATCTTGTACCGCACTATTTAACAATAATGGCATGTTAAATTGAAAATCAAAGGGTTGATAATTTTCACCGATTGCCCGTTTAATGTCATTTGAAATTTTCAACCGCGTCAATTTTGTATGTGGTAATTTTTCAATTGCTAGCATAATTGTACCCATGTCAGCATGAAAGAGTCCAAAGGGCCATGTGTCATCATGTAACATTGTTGGTACTTGATCTTCAGTAATCACAGCTCTGACATTTTTGTCACTAAATAATGATAAATACGCCCAAATTGTACTTGCGCCCATAGAATGACCTAACAATATTGGCTTTTTTAACTGAAGTACTGATATAAGTTCTGCTAAATCTTTGCCATGACGTGACAGGCGCATGCCATAATTAACCGTCTCACTTTTACCATGATTACGACGGTCATAGGTAATAACCTGTAAACCGCTAGCTACCAACACATCAACTTGTGCTGTCCAGGTTGCCTGATTACCAGAATAACCAGCAACTAGAATCATAGATTGTCCTTGCCCGTATATATTGTAGTCAATGGTGACATCATCAGTTGTTGTAAATCTTGCCATATTTATCCTTATCTAAATAAAGTTGCCACAATAGTGACAACTTTATTTTATCATGATTATTTAAAAGAACGTTGTGGTTTAAATATGAATTGGTAAGCCATCAGCTAGTTCAGCAGTATCCATAATTGCTTCTCCAAGGGTTGGGTGCGGATGAATTGTTAATGATATATCATTAGTAGTCAACCCATTTTCAATCGCTAGTGACAGTTCAGAAATCAAATCCGAAGCACTTGGCCCAACAATTTGGCCACCAAGTAACGCATGTGTCTCTTTATCACTAATTAATCGAATAAATCCAACCGTATCATCCATGGAAATAGCACGGCCATTACCAGCAAACGGAAATTTTGAAATTTTAGCATTAAGTTTTTTGTCTTTTACTGAATCTGGTGTTTCACCAGTTGTTGCTAATGCATAATTTGTGTACGCCACAGCTGGTAATGAGTAGTGCAAATCATGCGCTTGTGGATCTTCTGAAATCGCACCAGCCGCTATTTTTGCTTGAAAGCTCGCTTTATGGGCAAGCTGTGGGCCTGCAGTAATATCGCCAATCGCATAAATATGCGCAACACTTGTTTGCATATTATCAGCTATTTCAATCACACCACGATCTGATAATTTAATGTCCGTGTTATTAATTCCAACATCATCCGTATTCACACGTCGACCAACCGCCACCAATAAATAATCTCCGGTGATCGTTTGTTCTTTGCCAGCAACTTCATAGGTTAACGTCACATTGTCTGTTGTTTGTTCTGCTGATTTAGCCACTGCAGACGTGACAATTACACCACCACGGCTTGTAAAATCATCTAATACTGGCTTCGTCATTTCGTGATCAAAGCCGTTTAATGTGTGATCTAAACCTTCAATAATTGTCACTTGCGTCCCTAAATTAGCATAAGCACCACCTAATTCAGAGCCAATCACACCACCACCAACAATGATCAATTTCTTTGGTATGGCAGTTAAACTCAAAACACCTGTTGAATCAATAATACGACCACCGAATGGCATGCTAGCTAATTCTACTGGACGTGAACCAGTTGCCAGAATCGCATTATTAAACTGTAATAATTCATGTCCATCTTCTTGTAACACGTTAAGTGTCGCATTATCATTAAACCTTGCTTCACCCTTAATAATTTCCACATGGTGTTTTTTGAGCAACATTTCAACACCACTAGTTAACGCACTAACAACCTTGTTTTGTTTCCAGTCTTGAACTTGATGCCAATCCAACGTTGTACCAGTTGTTGTTAAACCAAAAGGTGTTGTAGACATTGCTGTACGATAATGATGTCCAACATTAATTAAAGCCTTTGATGGTATACACCCAACATTCAAACAAACGCCACCAATCGTATCGCGTTCAATAATAGTGACTTTTTGACCTAATTCAGCCGCACGAATAGCCGCAACATAACCACCAGGACCAGAGCCAATCACTACTGTATCAATTTCACGTGCTTGAGCACCCACAACCATGATTACACCTCCATTAACATATAAGCCGGATCAACCAATAATTGCTTCAAATAATTCAAGGCTGATTGTCCCAGCATACCATCAATTAAACGATGATCATAACTGAGCGATAGTTTCATATTTTGACCAATCGCAAGCTCGCCATCCTCATTGACAATAGGTTCTTTCAAAATTGAACCCAGTCCCAAAATAGCGACTTCTTTACCACTAATTATGGGCGTAAACCAAGTACCCCGTGCTGAGCCTAAATTAGAAATAGTAATCGTCCCGCCTTGCATTTGTTGTGGTCGAATCACACCCGTACGAACCGCTTCAGCCAGTTCAGAAATTTCTGAAGCAATAGTTAAAATTGATTTTTGATCCGCATGTGCAATAACTGGTACATACAATCCTGATGGGGCACTAACTGCTATGCCCATGTTAACATCATCATGATAAATAACTTCTTGTGTTGCCATATCTAAACTAGCATTCAATTCTGGGAATTTTTTAGCTGTGGCAGCTAATGCCTTCACAACATATGCTAGATAAGTCAATCGAATGCCATCGTCAGCAGCCTGCGCTTTAAATACTTGACGATGGGCCACTAACTTACTAACTTCAACCGAATCAAAATTAGTAACGGCCGGAATAGTGCTATTCTGTGTGCTCATTGCTTTAGCAATTGCCTTACGCACTGGTGTTAATGGCTGGCGTCCCTCTCGCAATGGTTCAGGTGCAGACAGAGAAACACTGTTCTTCATAACAGTCGTTTCTTTTGGTTTGATCACTGGTTGTGCGTCAATTTCCGTTGTTTCGTCAATGCCTTGGAAATTCTCAACATCGGACAAAGTGACATGCCCATGACGACCACTCGGTACAACTTTTGTGAGATCAATACCTTTTTCATGGGCCAAATGACGCACTGAAGGCATAGCCAAAACATGACCATTAGCAACTTGTACCATTGTTTCTGCTTGTGGATTCGTCACCGTTTCAATTTGTACGATCGACTTTTCTGACGATGTTTCAGAAACTTGCTTCTTTGCCACTGTATCTGGTTCCTGGCCGCCTACTGATTCACCGCTGCCATCGCCATCAAATTCAATTAATGAATCACCCACTTCAACAGTTGTGCCTGCTGCAACAAATAATTTTGTTACTTTGCCGCCATAAGGTGATAAAATTTCTTGAATCAACTTATCATTTTGAACTTCAGCAACGGGGTCATCCATGGCGACAACATCTCCGACCTTAATTAACCATGATGTAATATCTCCTTCAGCCATACCTTCGCCAATATCAGGCATTTTAAAAATCTCAGTCATAATTCACAACCTCCATTACCTTGGCGACAACATCATCAGATTTAATCATCCAATCATTTTCTGCTTGTCCAAATGGATAAACTGAATCTGGTGCTGCAATACGCCCAATCGGCGCTTTCAAACTCAGGATAAAGCGCTCAGAAATTTCACTCATAATGCTTGCACCAATACCCGCCATACGTTGTGCTTCTTGAACAACAACAACCCGACCAGTTTTAGTAACCGTGTCACCAATACTTTGAATATCCAATGGCGACACCGTGCGTAAATCGAGCACATCAGCTGAAATACCATTTTTATCTAATTCTTCGGCCGCCTTTAAAGCAACCGGCACACCGCCACCATAAGAAATAATTGATACATCGGAACCTTCATGAACAACCGCCGCTTTATCTAGCGGTGTTGTATAGTATCCTTCAGGTACTTCGCCTTTCATTGACCGATATAAATGTATATTTTCTAAAAATACAACAGGATCGTTAGATTCAACTGCACTCAAGAGCAATCCTTTTGCATCAGCAGGATTAGCTGGCATAACCACACGAATACCAGGAATTTGTGCCACCATACCCTCGAGATTGTCAGCATGCATTTCGGGCGTCTTAGTGCCGCCGCCATAAGGTGATCGTACAACAATGGGCATATTACGCGTCCCATTAAATCGGTATCGATTACGAGCCATTTGACCTGCAATAGAATCCATCACTTCAAACACAAAACCGAAAAATTGAATTTCCATAATTGGTCGATAATCTTGTGTCGTCAATCCAATCGCTAATCCACCTATGCCCGATTCAGCCAAAGGTGTATTGAAAACACGATCTTCGCCATATTTCGCTTGTAACCCATCTGTGGCTCGGAATACACCACCATTTTTACCAACATCTTCACCAAAAATTAAAACATTATTATCTTTTTCTAACGCTAGGTCCATCGCTTCACGAACCGCATCAATATAACTTTTAACAGCCATGTTACTTTCCCTCGCTTTCAAACTTGGTAATTTGCTCAGCCATCGCATAGCTTGGTACTTCAAGTGTATTTTTGATAAAGTCAGAAATTTTCTGCTTAGAAACCTTATCAGCTATCTTAATTTGATCATCAATAAGCGCATTTATCTCAGTGATGTAAGCTGCTTCTTTCTCTTCGTCCCAAATAGCTTGACTGGTCATATATTGCCGCATTCGAATTAATGGTTCTTTTTGCCAAGCAGCGTCAATATCAGCTTGTGTGCGATAACGTAATGGATCATCACCTGCTGTTGAATGCGCTTCCAAACGATTAGTAAGTGTTTCAATTAACACAGGACCTTTACCACTAGTTGCCCAATCCCGCGCCTCCTTGGCTGCTAAGTAGACCGCAATGGGGTCGTTACCATCAACAACGATACTTGGTACACCCGCAGCCCAACCTTTTGCGGCTAAATGGGATGCTGCTGTTTGCATCGCACGTGGTGTCGAAATAGCAAAGCCATTGTTTTGTATAAAGAAAACTGCATTCGCTTTATAAGCGCCAGCAAAATTCACCCCTTCGTAAAAATCACCTTGTGATGAGCCACCTTCACCTGTGTAAGCGTAAGCAACTGCATCTTTTTTCCGCTTTTTCATGCCCAGTGCAATGCCCGCGGCTTCAACATATTGGGCACCAATAATAATTTGTGGCATCCATGAATTAACTGGTTTGCCTTCTTCGGTTGTAAAAACATTTCCCAAAACATGGCCGCGTGACCACAAAATTGCTTTCCAAATCGGCCAACCTTTAACAATAATTTGAGGAATATCACGATATCCTGGCATTAACCAATCATCAGCTTTAAAAGCGTATGATGATGCCAATTGTGAAGCTTCCTGGCCAGCAGTTGGTGCAAAGAAACCAAATCGACCTTGCTTTGCCAACTTAGTTGAACGAATATCTAGCTGGCGACTTAGCAGCATACGCTTCATAATATTTATCAAGTCCTCATTGGATAAATGAGCTCTTTGTAATGAATCATTATCAACAATTTCACCAGAACTGTCTAAAATACTCAATATTGGAAACGCATCATCTTGTGCTTGAATTTGATGGTCAAAATCAAGAATTGCCTTGTTCGCTACAACGATATCACGCATTAGTTTCTACCTCATCTTTCTGAAAAAACGTCTCTAGTAACTCATCATTTGTAATGCTGCCAAAGTACTGACCATCCTTGTTTTTCTCTAAAATATCAGTAACAGCATTGTGCGTGAATGGCACCCCAATTAATTGTTCCTTCATCTCACGCCAATCACGAACTCCCAAAAAATCACCTTTGAAATTAACATTTGTTATTTTACCGTCATCAACATCAATTTGCACATCAATACTACCGCCATTAAATTTTGCATGGTTATTGTACATAAACTCAGGACTTTGACCGTAATTCCAAGACCATTGAGAAAACTTTTCGTCTCGCAATTTTAAAATATCAGATTTTTGATTCTCGTTTAATTCATATTCATCATCTCGTCCCTCATTTGTCAAAAAATAAGTTAACTGCTCAATAAATTTAGCAGTCGTTAAATCTTTTGGTGCGTAATCTTTAATGTTACCAACACGTGATCGCACGGACTTAGCTGCTTTTGATATAAATTTCTCATCAGCAACATTCAATGAACGTACCATTGCATCCACATCTGTATTCCAAAGTAACGTCCCATGATGCATAAGATACCCACCGGCGTAACGCTGAGCATTTCCCGAAACTTTTTTACCCTCAATCTCTAAATCATTTCTTCCCGTTATATCAACATGAATACCAAGTGACTCCAATGCATCAGCCATAGGTTGAACAAATTGATGGAAGTCAACACGTGCACTACTAGACACAGGCACAAAGAACGTAAAACAAATATTTCCTAAATCATGATAAACTGCCCCACCGCCAGATACACGTCTTACAACTTCGACGTTATGTGCATCAACATAGTCGGCATTAACCTCAGAAAATGTATTTTGATTTTCACCAACAATTACAGCACGTTTATTTTGCCATAAAGAAAATATTGGTTCCTTTGATTTTAAATTTTTTAATAACCACGCATCCATAGCAATATTGGTATAAGCATCTTGATTAAAATATTTAATATACTGCATTCCTATCACTCCTTCACGTTGTAAACGCTTACATTATTACACTGTTTATTATACACTTGTTTTTTGAAAATTAAAAATCTAGTTTTAACTTTTAATGCATACAACAAAAAAGATACACTTAGACATGCAGTAAACCTTCACGTGTTAGACCAAAAAATCTAACGCGTGAAAGTTACTACAAAAAACACTAAATATATCTTTTTTGTATAAAATTATTTTGTTGTTTTGCCATCATATCGACTAAAACCACCACGTAAAATAAAAATTTTACTTTTGGCATACCCTTGTTTCTTCAAAGATTTACTGACACGAACCACATCTCGTAAACGTTCATCGTACAAAAAAATATCGCGATCTTTCCGTAATCCAGATTTCCCCTGTGAAAAATTAGCCATTGGTATGTTACGAGCTCCCATTATATGTGAGCGTTTATATGCGGGTGATTCTCTGACATCAATAATTTGACCATTTTCATTCGCTGTTTTTTCTGTAAAATCGACTGGCGAAAGCAAAATAGCACTCGCTTTCGCAGATAAAAATACCCACAGCCAACTGCCTAATGCTATGACACCCCACACAACAACAACTATAATGACAGTTGCTAATAAATTCATAACTTATCCCTTCTAATAACAACAATGCTCATATTTTGACTTAAATCAACGCTCTACGTTCATTTAAAAATGCTTTTTATTTGATCAAGCGCACTATCATGCATAATTATTTCAGCATGTTCACGTAATACATCTTTTTTAATATCACTGACTTCAGAAAACTCAATTACTAAAGATTTTCTATCTTTAATCATGTCTGGCGCCATTATATTTAATGGAAACGTTAACACGAGGTAAAAAATAGCATTATAGCGATACAAGTCAGACAGAACATTTTCTAATTGAGATATTTTTGATATTGCAATTAGTGCTTCAAAATCCATTAATTTTAAGACAAGTTCAGAATTTTTTTCTAGCTTTTTAGGGTCAGACACACCCGTACTTGAAGTCATCACACCATCATCATTCTGTTGCAAATCAGTGCGTCTTTCGTTAGTAATATCATCATCCACATCTGCTGATTTATTTTTTGCATAACTCATCAAGTTATTAATAACATCGCCAACTTGATTTTCACTATCTAATCTTGAAATAAATAATTCAAGTCCATTACGATTTGGTAAAATTTGAAAACTTACTTGATCATCATCACTAAAATCATGATCAACATCCACTTCAGATAAAATATTATAAAAAAATGATTCAATTTTATCATGGTCACCTAACAGTTCCATAACAGAAATGCCACGATCTTTCAAGTCGTTATTCTCAATCATAACCCGAATTGTATTGTCATTGATTCTTTCCATTTCCATAACTCAGTATCCACCTTTCACCTGATTTGTAAAATTCCTAAGGAAAAGTAATCGAAAATGGCTAATACGTTCAGTCTCTCTCAACTACTAGATCCTTCCCTTGTTCTTCATAGTCTGCCTTAAATGTCGCACGAACAAGTTCACGCTGTCGTATTTCACGCGGCAAAAAACGACGTATTTCATCGTCATTATATCCAATCTGCATACGACGATCGTCCATGATAATTGGACGTTTTAATAGAGAAGGATTGTTCACAATTAATTCTATAAATTGATTAATAGAAATACTATCAATATCCACATCTAACTTTGCGAATACTTTTGAGCGTTTAGAAATAAGCTCCTCTGTACCATCTTCAGTTAAGCGAAGTATTTCTTTAACCTCATCCGCACGCAATGGTACTTTATTTACATCACGTTCAATATAAGAAATATTATGATCGTCCAACCATATTTTTGCCTTTCGACAAGAAGTGCAACTTGGTGATGAAAATAATTTAACCATGACCATAAAATATTGCCTCCTTAAAAAAACTAATAATTACATTATAGCAAATTTTATTAAGAAAGTATATGGCACTAAAATATCCAATAACCAAAAAAAAATACCCTTCTCAGAGTACTCTCTATGTACGGCACCGCATCTTCCTATCCTCGCAGCCAGCGATCCGGCAACTACTTTCAGCGTGATAGAGCTTAACTTCTGTGTTCGGAATGGGAACAGGTGTGTCCTCTATGCTATCAACACGACACCTTTGAGTTTTACACTCAAAACTAAATAGTATCAAATTCTTCTTCTAAATTTTGCCACTCATATCTTCTCTTGAACTTCCGTTCTTGACTTTGGTTAAGTCCTCGACCTATTAGTACTAGTCCGCTACATTGATCGCTCAACTTCCACTTCTAGCCTATCTACCTCATAATCTCTAAGGGGTCTTACTTCTTACGAATGGGAAATCTCATCTCGAGGCGAGTTTCACACTTAGATGCTTTCAGCGTTTATCTCTTCCAAACATAGCTACCCAGCGATGCTCCTGGCGGAACAACTGGTACACCAGCGGTTTGTTCACCCCGGTCCTCTCGTACTAAGGGCAACTCCTCTCAAATTTCCTGCGCCCGCGACGGATAGGGACCGAACTGTCTCACGACGTTCTGAACCCAGCTCGCGTACCGCTTTAATGGGCGAACAGCCCAACCCTTGGGACCGACTACAGCCCCAGGATGCGATGAGCCGACATCGAGGTGCCAAACCTCCCCGTCGATGTGGACTCTTGGGGGAGATGAGCCTGTTATCCCCAGGGTAGCTTTTATCCGTTGAGCGATGGCCCTTCCATGCGGAACCACCGGATCACTAAGTCCTACTTTCGTACCTGCTCGAGTTGTTGCTCTCGCAGTCAAGCTTGCTTATGCCTTTACACGCTACGAATGATTTCCAACCATTCTGAGCAAACCTTTGAGCGCCTCCGTTACCTTTTAGGAGGCGACCGCCCCAGTCAAACTGCCCGCCAGACACTGTCCACGATCACGTTGAGTGACCAGTGTTAGAATGTTCATACAACGAGGGTAGTATCCCACTTTGTGACTCCGACTAGACTGGCGTCCAATCCTCTTCGTCTCCTACCTATTCTGTACAAGCAGCACAAACATTCAATATCAAGCTACAGTAAAGCTCCATGGGGTCTTTCCGTCCTGTCGCGGGTAACCCGCATCTTCACGGGTATTTAAATTTCACCGAGTCCCTCGTTGAGACAGTGCCCAGATCGTTACGCCTTTCGTGCGGGTCGGAACTTACCCGACAAGGAATTTCGCTACCTTAGGACCGTTATAGTTACGGCCGCCGTTTACTGGGGCTTCAATTCGTACCTTCGCCGAAGCTAAGCACTCCTTTTAACCTTCCAGCACCGGGCAGGCGTCAGCCCCTATACTTCATCTTACGATTTTGCAGAAACCTGTGTTTTTGATAAACAGTCGCCTGGGCCTATTCACTGCGGCTCATCTTTTACAATGAGCACCCCTTCTCCCGAAGTTACGGGGTCATTTTGCCGAGTTCCTTAACGAGGGTTCTCTCGCTCACCTTAGTGTTCTCCACTCGACTACCTGTGTCGGTTTGCGGTACGGGCAGTGTAATACTTCCTAGAAGCTTTTCTCGGCAGTGTGACATCTCAGACTTCTCTACTTTATTTCGATCCGCATCACAGCTTGTTCTTATCAGTAAAAAGCATTTCACTCTTCGCCAAACTTACTGCTTGCACGCACTCATCCATCGGTGCGCTTCTGTTAGCCTCCTGCGTCCCTCCATCGGTCAAACGCATTACTACTGGTACAGGAATCTCAACCTGTTATCCATCGACTACGCTTCTCAGCCTCGCCTTAGGTCCCGACTAACCCTGGGAGGACGAGCCTTCCCCAGGAAACCTTAGTCATTCGGTGGACAGGATTCTCACCTGTCTTTCGCTACTCATACCGGCATTCTCACTTGTAAGCGCTCCAGTAGTCCTTACAGTCTACCTTCATTGCCCTTACAACGCTCTCCTATCGCGTACTTTTAAGTACACCCGCAGTTTCGGTAATATGTTTAGCCCCGGTACATTTTCCGCGCAATGGCACTCGACTAGTGAGCTATTACGCACTCTTTAAATGGTGGCTGCTTCTGAGCCAACATCCTAGTTGTCTATGCACTATCACATCGTTTTCCACTTAACATATATTTAGGGACCTTAACTGGCGATCTGGGCTGTTCCCCTTTCGACGGTGGATCTTATCACTCATCGTCTGACTCCCATTCATACATAGCTGGCATTCGGAGTTTATCAAACTTTGGTAACCCGAGATGGGCCCCTAGGCTTAACAGTGCTCTACCTCCAGTATGCTTATAATGAGGCTAGCCCTAAAGCTATTTCGGAGAGAACCAGCTATCTCCAGGTTCGTTTGGAATTTCACCGCTACCCACAGTTCATCCGAGCATTTTTTAACATGCACCGGTTCGGACCTCCAGTAAGTTTTACCTCACCTTCATCCTGACCATGGGTAGGTCACCTGGTTTCGGGTCTACAGCATCGTACTATTCGCGCTATTCACACTCGCTTTCGCTGCGGCTCCGGTCTTTCCACCTTAACCTCGCACGATACCGTAACTCGCCGGTTCATTCTACAAAAGGCACGCCATCACCCATTAACGGGCTCTGACTTCTTGTAGGCGTCGTGGTTTCAGGAACTATTTCACTCCCCTTCCGGGGTGCTTTTCACCTTTCCCTCACGGTACTGGTTCACTATCGGTCACTAGGGAGTATTTAGCCTTACGGGATGGTCCCCGCAGATTCCGACCGGATTTCACGTGTCCGGCCGTACTCAGGATCCTGAAAGAAGTGTGCTTTATTTCGCGTACGGGGCTATCACCCTCTTTAGCCAAGTTTCCCAACTTGTTCTGCTATAAAACACTTTTGTAACTCCTATTTATCAGTCCTACAACCCCAGAATGCAAGCACTCTGGTTTGGGCTCTTCCCGTTTCGCTCGCCGCTACTTGGGGAATCGATTTTTCTTTCTGCTCCTGCTGCTAATGAGATGTTTCAGTTCACAGCGTGTTCCGTCAATAATCTATGTATTCAATTATTGACAACTCTTTTCGAGTTGGGTTTCCCCATTCGGAAATCTCTGGGTCATAGCGTACTTACCGCTCACCAAAGCTTATCGTAGTTAGTCACGTCCTTCATCGGCTCCTAGTGCCAAGGCATCCACCACGCGCCCTTATTAACTTAACCGTCACAACCGTAGTTGTGCTTTAAGTTTATGAGTTGGTCTTCTTTCAGACCTGCGTTTTTTATCCATTCCTGTTACAGAATTTCTTTTTTGCTTTGTTTCTCGGCTTAATTTATTAATAATTTTACTTATCTTTAAAAGAATTTGTTACTATTCAGTTTTCAATGTGCAACTCCGGCAGCTTTGACACTGCCTATGGAGAATAGCGGGTTCGAACCGCTGACCCCCTGCTTGCAAAGCAGGTGCTCTCCCAGCTGAGCTAATTCCCCATAGGTGTCATCTTTGACCATGATCCCTATGTCGGTATCACACTCAAAACTAAACAAAACTTTGAACTTCTCGAATTTGACAATCTAATGCCCCTGCTACTTTCCGTTTATCCTTAGAAAGGAGGTGATCCAGCCGCAGGTTCTCCTACGGCTACCTTGTTACGACTTCACCCCAGTCATCTGTCCTGCCTTAGACGGTTCCCTCCTTACGGTTAGGCCACCGGCTTTGGGCATTACAAACTCCCATGGTGTGACGGGCGGTGTGTACAAGACCCGGGAACGTATTCACCGCGGCGTGCTGATCCGCGATTACTAGCGATTCCGACTTCGTGCAGTCGAGTTGCAGACTGCAGTCCGAACTGAGACGTACTTTAAGAGATTAGCTCACCTTCGCAGGTTGGCAACTCGTTGTATACGCCATTGTAGCACGTGTGTAGCCCAGGTCATAAGGGGCATGATGATCTGACGTCGTCCCCGCCTTCCTCCGGTTTGTCACCGGCAGTCTCGCTAGAGTGCCCATCTGAATGCTGGCAACTAACAATAAGGGTTGCGCTCGTTGCGGGACTTAACCCAACATCTCACGACACGAGCTGACGACGACCATGCACCACCTGTCACTTTGTCTCCGAAGAGAACACTTCTATCTCTAAAAGCTTCAAAGGATGTCAAGACCTGGTAAGGTTCTTCGCGTTGCTTCGAATTAAACCACATGCTCCACCGCTTGTGCGGGTCCCCGTCAATTCCTTTGAGTTTCAACCTTGCGGTCGTACTCCCCAGGCGGAACACTTAATGCGTTAGCTTCGGCACTAAGAGGCGGAAACCTCCTAACACCTAGTGTTCATCGTTTACGGTGTGGACTACCAGGGTATCTAATCCTGTTTGCTACCCACACTTTCGAGCCTCAACGTCAGTTACAGTCCAGTAAGCCGCCTTCGCCGCTGGTGTTCTTCCATATATCTACGCATTCCACCGCTACACATGGAGTTCCACTTACCTCTACTGCACTCAAGTTGACCAGTTTCCAATGCCTTTCCGGAGTTGAGCTCCGGGCTTTCACATCAGACTTAATCAACCGTCTGCGCTCGCTTTACGCCCAATAAATCCGGATAACGCTTGGGACATACGTATTACCGCGGCTGCTGGCACGTATTTAGCCGTCCCTTTCTGGTATGGTACCGTCAAACTACAGTCATTCCCTACTCTAGCTGTTCTTCCCATACAACAGTGCTTTACGACCCGAAAGCCTTCATCACACACGCGGCGTTGCTCCATCAGGCTTTCGCCCATTGTGGAAGATTCCCTACTGCAGCCTCCCGTAGGAGTTTGGGCCGTGTCTCAGTCCCAATGTGGCCGATCAGTCTCTCAACTCGGCTATGCATCATTGTCTTGGTAAGCCTTTACCCCACCAACTAACTAATGCACCGCGGATCCATCTCTAGGCGACGCCGTAGCGCCTTTTAACCAGTCATCATGCGATCACTCGTCTCATTCGGTATTAGCATCTGTTTCCAAATGTTATCCCCAACCTTGAGGTAGGTTATCCACGTGTTACTCACCCGTTCGCCACTCGCTTGAAAGGTGCAAGCACCTTTCGCTGCGCGTTCGACTTGCATGTATTAGGCACGCCGCCAGCGTTCATCCTGAGCCAGGATCAAACTCTCAATTTAAATGAATTTAAATTCATCGCTTGAAGATGTACTCTTCGATTAAACTGACTTTTGCTATATCTCTATAACGTTTATCCGTTTTTTTGTTTGTTACGAATTGACTTCGCAAATTTGTTACTTCTTAATGCTCTCGCATTACAGCAACAGATTCGTTTGTTCAAAGTTTTGTTCAGTTTTCAATGTGCTACGCGCTATCTCTCTCTGAGACAACTATACTATCTTACCACGCTCATTTCGCTCTGTCAACTACTTTTTGCAATGACTTTTTTAAGTCTCACAATTTTCGCTTCCTTGCTCTTCGTCTCGCGTATCAGACAACTATTAATACTATACACCCTTTTTTTTACTTGTCAATACTTTCTTCCCCCTTTCTTTTTCCTCATTCTTCAAATCGTACAAACGCTCGCGTTTGTACCCTCTCTAACAACCCATGTAACTTACTTGCTGGTACAAACATAAGCTTGTTATTAAGTGACTTCTCGATTACAGCCATGTCAAAAACATTAAAAGCATATAACGACATCAATGTGTCGTTATCATTTATAGTAGTCAGTTCGCCCAATCGCCATTGATCAAAATCTATAGGTCCTAAATTCTTAAATTCACGTAAGACTGCACCCAAAGAGGTGTCATGATTATGGCGATGCATTTTCGCTGTGAAAAATCGATATGTTTCACCATCTTTTTCAACCAAAAAATAAGGCATATCTTCTTTTACTGCAATCGCAGTTGCTGCAATAAGTGACATCACTTCTCCTTTACTTACCAATACGCTGTAAGGCCTCTTTTACCCATTCATCACGATGATTTGCAATGGGCGCAAAACCATATTCAAGAAAGTTATTAGTCCAAAAATGTTTCCGTAAACTTGTATTTTTAGACAAATTTTGTTTGAGCGGCATATCATTTTGGCGCAATGACAGACTCAGTTTACCATTATATTGTTCAATATCTAAAACAGTAACAATTACTTCATCGCCAATCTCTAATTCATTGCCTAAATCATGCACAATACCTGACTTACACTCTGAAATATGAATCAGTCCTTGTACCTGATTATCCAACATTGTAAAAGCCCCATAAGGTTTAATTCCCGTAATACGTCCCTTTAGTTTTTGTCCAATATGATAGTCCATGATTCAATCCCTCAATATTATTATAACAAAAAAGCAGACCATTAGTCTGCAATTTTGATTGTTTCAATTTTAACGTCTTCACGAGGCTTATCAGACATATTAACACTCACTTTGCCAATTTTATCAACAATATCCAGACCCTTAATCACCTGTCCGAACACTGTATGTTTGCCATTAAGCCAAGGCGTTTCTTTCGTTTGCACAATGAAAAACTGCGACCCATTAGTATTAGGTCCCGCATTTGCCATTGATAGCGCACCACGAACGTTTAATAATTCATCTGAAAATTCATCTTCAAAATTGCCACCCCAAATACTTTGACCACCCATGCCTGTACCATCAGGGTCGCCTCCTTGAATCATAAAATCACGAATGACACGATGGAAGATACCATTATCATAGTAGCCATTTTTTGCATGCGTTGTAAAGTTTTCTACTGTTTTTGGTGTTATATCAGCAAACAATTTCACTTGAATTTCGCCTTGATTTGTTTTAAATATTGCAACCGGTCCAGGATAATTGGCTGCATCTTGCTGTGGATGTTCTGTCATGTTACCACTCCTATTGGTTCGTTCATATTTTTGTTATCAAATACAACTAAAAATGTCGTCGTTTAAACTTGGTCTTCAATGTCTGGATCAATAATAACGTCACCATTTTCGATCTCTTCTAATGCTTGACCAACTGATTTGTTAGAGGTGAAATTTTCTTGCGTAGCCGGTAAGCCAGCATCCAACTCTCGAGCACGCTTAGCACCCAATGAAATCAATTTGTAACGCGAATCAACTTTTTCTAGTAATTTGTCAACTGATGGATAAAGTAACATAAGTATTCTCCTTATAGTGTCTTTTCAAAAACACGTGTAACACGTAACCGTTCGGCTGTAATAATTGCTTTGATACGCTCAACTGCGAATACAACTTGATCATTTTCTACAGCATAATCGTAATTGATCATTTGTTTCAATTCTTCACGTGCAGCCGTCACACGTTTTTCAATGACTTCCTGTGAATCAGTACCACGGCCCACAAGCCTTTCTCGTAAGTTAGTCAAATCAGGCGGTGTTAGAAAAATATAAACGCCTTCAGGCATTTTTGACTTCACCTGTAATGCACCCTGTACGTCAATTTCAAGAAAAACATCTCGACCACTAGCTAACGTTTCATCAATGAAACTTTTTGGTGTACCATAATAGTTATTAACATATTGTGCATACTCCAACATGTCGCCGTTTGAAATTTTATCTTCGAATGCCTCACGTGACACGAAAAAATAATCTTCACCATCCACCTCACCAACACGTGGTGAACGGGTTGTTGCAGAAATAGAGTATTGAAAATCAACTCCATCTTCTTCGAAAATAGCTTTGCGCACTGTACCCTTACCAACGCCGGATGGGCCAGATAGCACAATTAGTAAACCCCTCTGTGTCATCATTTTTCCTCTTTATGTACTAATAAGAATATTATACCCATTTTTCGTAACAGATACAATGCTAACATATTATTTTAATTAATTAAGAATATTTGTTCCCATAGAGACATATTGCGGTTATCCACAGTATTAACTGTTTTATCAACATCCTATTCAAATCATTATTCAAGAAATGGTAAAGGAAGTCTTTTAAATTTGCTTTTTTGAACATTTGTTCGTATGATATAACTAACGAATCTTTTGAGGAATAAACTGATGCAAAATTATCTTATACAACATCCAATTGAATTTCATATACAACGGATTGTAACTTTAATTAAAAGGTTTTCAATACCCAAAAAGCGTGTACCTTTAAAACGTCAACTTTCAGCTGATGAACTTATTGCGCGTTTAGAATTGGCTTTAAATTCTGATACACCAACAACTATTCAAGTGAACAGCTCACTATTAAATGAAGAAGTCTTCAACCTATTTGGCTATATTTACCAAAATAATCAGGGGGAAATTTTAATACAGTCACCGAAAACACATCATATGACATTTGTCTTACCTGGCACAATTCGCCACCTCTCAATTCATTAAAATTCTAAAACCATATTTAAATAATGCATGAAGTTAGAAAAAACCTCATGCATTATTTTTTAGTACCATACAATCCAAAGCTTAAGCCAAGTTCTCAAGTGCTTCTGGTGACATTTGTGATAACAATTTATTTAACGCGATAACATCGATATAGCGATCTATCTCAGCTGTGTCAGTCACTATACCCCCTAATCCTTGCAGCGCCTTTTTTTGACTCAAAAACTTCAAATACGACTTTACTTCACCACCAATACCATCTAAGTTATCCCAAACAGGTATCCAGTATGCTAGTAAATGCGCCATCGCAAAGTCATTTAATATTTTTGCATCCCACAACGTATGAGTCATGCCATATTCTTTGGCAATGCCTTCGTGAAACGCACGTAACATGCTTACAACATTCCCACTAACCACACCTTTTACTGATGCTTCTTTAAATTGCTGTAAACTTTTATCAGCATATGACATTTCGTTAGCTATCTCTGCTGGTGACAATCCTGGTAACTCAACGCCACTTTTTTCAGTTTTTAAAGTTTTAATTTTTACTGGCAAGCCTTTAAAAGTCTCAGCAATGATTGCTAAATTAAAATCATCATCATTTTCGTTTTCTGACAAAAATTTAAATTGTAATTCATCAATTACTTGAGATGTCTTCATCATTTCAGCAACGTCTTTATCCTGCCATTTGAAAAAATTAATTGCCATCACTGTACGCATAATCATTCGCCAAAAATTGATATCAAATTTTGACGTTTGTGCAACATACCGTGCATTCACATTGCCTTCTTTTACAATAAACTGTTGCATATCATATAGTACAGGTACCAATAAGACAAAATAACGCCAATCTTTATCATCGCTATTGACTAATGCTGCCTGCATCACCTCATTTAATGTCACAACAGCTCGTTCATTGCTTGTAAATTGTGTGAAATTTTGATTTACCATCATAGCAATGACATCATCCAAGAAAAAAGATGCCACTTCAAACGTTTCCTGACTATATTTGTCATTGTGTGTTAAGTAATAACGCGCACGTAAAAAGCCAGCAAAATCATTATAATTAAACTCTGGTAATTTAGCTTTAGAGGTGAACTTTTGCTTTTGCTTTACTTGTTTCATTTTTTTAATTTGAGCTGATTTACCTTGCTTCATAAATTATATGTGTGCATATTTCTGCACTTTTCCTTTCTAAATACTTAAATCTAAACTATACTTACCATTACCAAATTCGTGTAATCGAAATTGAAACACTTGTTCACTACGTTCTAAGTTGGCTGTTTTGACAGTTGCCTGTTGTCTACCTTCTAACTCAGCAATTTCAATTGCTCCGTTCACTGATGACATCACAGGGGCAAATTCTTTAGTATCAGCGGATACATAAAACATTTCTGCATTACCATAAGTTGCTGATTTGCGCACCAAATTCACAGACACTCTATAGCGACTTGCTTCAAACATAATATGATTGAAATTGAAATCGTGTGCGTAATGAAACAGTGATGATAAAAATGCTGTTGCGTCAAATTTTTCTTTTGCCATGTTTGCCTTGCGTTCACTGTGGAACGTATTCCTTTAGTTTGAAATTTAGTCTACATACTATTGTACCTATAAAAAAGTCTCGTTGCCACCGCTTCATTGAAAATCATATCATTTATTTTTTAAAACATGAGTGTTGTGCTTTACAACAAAAAAAATCCAACTTAGCCAGATTATTTCTAACTTTATTGAATCTTTGATTTTACAAGACTTTTTTTGTATCGTTTACTTGATCCGCTACGTCTTCCGTAACTTGGTTAACTTTCTTTGTTGATTGATCTTTCACATCATCGATAGTTTCAGTAAAATCTTGCGCTTCTTCTTTTGTTTCTTCAGACAAATCCTGCAAAGCTTCTTCTAAAGTCAAATCGTCTTGCGTTAATTCAATATCTTCATTACTAAACTTTTCACGTAAATCATCTAACGAATCATGTGCTTTATCAACATAGGTTGTCGCTAAATCTTTTGCCTTATCAACATAAGGTGCAGCTTGATCAGCTAAATTTTTAACATGATCAGTAGCCATATCAATCTGATCGCCATATTTATTTTGACCTTTTGATTTTAATTCGGAAGCTTTTTCTTTTGCCTTATCAGTAACATTTCCTGCTAAATCAGCTGTTGCGTACGCAGCATCATATGCTTTATCACGAAGCATGTCACCCGTTTGGGTTGCCTTTGACTTCAATTCATTTTGTTTATCTTTTGGCAAAGATTTAAAAGCAACAATAGCAGCCGTCCCTGCTAAAATTCCTAGGAAAATTCCTTTTACTTTTGACATTTATTTATTCTCCTTTTTAACTGATTTTTTAGTCTTATACTTGTTCATAGCGGCTTTGGTCGCTTGTTTGGCCACGGCCGCAGCAACACCACTAGCACCAAATCTTGTTGCCGCTTTAGCGGTTGAAAACTTATTTGTAACGTTTTGAATAGTTGCATTTAATTGTGACACAGTCACAGACATGTCTGCTACTGCCTGTACGGTTGGATCCAAAGTCTTGACTTTTCCATTGACATCATTTAGTAACGTATTTGCATTACCAAGAATCTCATTACTTGATCGTGCAATACTATCTACATCTAATGTAATAATATCTAAAGATCGTGTTAACTTTAGTAAGAAAAAACCAATGAATAACACCAAAAATAGAAAGGCAACCGCAAAAATTATGAGTGCTAATTGGCCAATTTCCATAAACTCCTCCTAATACCTAAACAATGATTGTTAATGCTTTATAAAAAAATATTTTATATATACCTTAATTATAACAAAAAAGTTACTCAAAGAGTAACTTTTTAATCAATGTGCATAATCAGTTGCGCGCGTTTCACGCACAACTGTAATTTTTACATGACCTGGATATTCAAGTTTTTCCTCTATATCCGTTTTAATATCATGTGCCAAAACTGTTGCTTGTAAATCTGTTAACTTTGTTGGTTCAACAATTACGCGTACTTCACGACCTGCTTGAATAGCAAAAGATGCTTCAACGCCGTCATAACGATTTGCAATAGCTTCCAAATCTTTCAAACGTTGCACATAATTTTCAAGTGATTCGCTACGTGCACCTGGCCTTGCGGCACTAATTGCATCGGCAGCGGTCACCAATTCTGAAATTGGTGAGGTTGCTTCAACATCTCCATGATGTGAAGCAATAGCGTTGATAACTACCGGTTTTTCATTAAACTTCTCGGCTAAGCGAACACCTAGTTCTACGTGAGAACCTTCTACTTCAGCGTCAACCGCTTTACCAATATCGTGTATTAATCCAGCGCGCTTCGCAAGCGCGACATCCATTTTAAGCTCTGCTGCCATCATTCCCGCAAGTTTTGCGACCTCGATTGAATGTTGCAGCACATTTTGACCATATGACGTTCTATAATTCATTCGGCCAATCATTTTAATCAAATCTGGGTGAAGACCACGCAGTCCCAATTCAAAGACCGCTGCTTCACCTTTTTCACGTATGGTTTCATCAATTTGTCGACGTGCTTTTTCAACCATCTCCTCAATACGAGAAGGATTAATTCGGCCATCTGCTACTAACGCATCTAATGCCATTTTAGCAATTTCACGTCGAATAGGATCAAATCCACTCAAAACGACTGATTCAGGTGTGTCATCAATAATCAAATCAATACCTGTCAATGATTCTAATGTCCGAATGTTTCGACCTTCACGACCAATTATACGGCCCTTCATGTCTTCACTTGGTAAGTGAACAACAGATACCGTAATATCTGCCACAGCATCTGCTGCTGAACGTTGAATTGCTTGCACAATAATGTTTCGTGCCCGTTTCTCAGCTTCACTGGTTGCGTCTTCTTCTGCTTCCTTAACCAACGCAGCACGTTGGCGTACCAAACTTTGTTTCGTTTTACTTAAAATTTGTTCCTTTGCATCATTAGGGGTTAGTTGGGCAATTTCTTCCAACTTATCCTTCTGATCCGTGACCAAATCATCTGCTAATCGTTGTTTTTGATTCGTATCATCCAACCGAAGTTGTACTTGGTTTTCTTTTTGAATCAACTGTGCATCACGTTGATTCAAGGCCGCATCTTTTTTATCGAGGTTCAAGACACGGTCTTCAAGCCTTTGTTCTTGTTGCTGCAACTGTTTCTGACGATCTTTAAAATCAATGTCCACTTGATTACGGTAATCTTGGGCAAATTCTTTTGCATCAGTTTTTGCTGCACGTGTTAAACTTTTAGCTTCTTTGTTTGCTTGTTCAAGAATGTTAGCTACAATTTGTTTCGTTGAGGCGATTTGTTTTTTGTCATGCGACAAATGTAAATAATAACCAACACCGATACCAATTGCAATTGCGAAGAGCGCCGAAATGATTGTCACTACCATGAGCTTCTTTCCTTTCAGCTTGTGAAACTTTAATATTTCACATATATTAAGTATATCTATAAAATGAGTTAAGGTCAAACAAAAAAAGCCGTTTGGCTCTCAATGTTTCAAACGTCTTCTTAATTCACGCTCTTGGTCGCGCTTTTTAATATCTTCTCGCTTATCGTATTTCTTTTTCCCGCGTCCTACACCAATTAATACTTTAGCAAAACCATGTTTTAAATAAACTTTTAGTGGGACAATGGTTACACCTGGTTCAGTAGCAGCCTTATTCAATGTTGCAATTTCACGTTTATGCAATAACAACTGTCGTGGCCGTAATGGCTCAACATTGAACTGATTGCCTTGCGTGTAAGCTGCTATATTAACATTGGTTAATACTGCATTCCCATTATGAATTGTAATAAAACCATCACCAATCGTTATTTGCCCAGCACGTACCGACTTTATTTCTGTTCCAGTGAGTGACATGCCTGCCTCAAATGTTTCTTCAATCGCATAATTAAATCGCGCTTTTCGATTTTGCGCTAAATAACTACCCGTATTTTGCTTTTTTTTGGCCACAATTTTTAACCCCCATGATTTAATTTAGTCTATCACGTTAGGCCATACACGCTACGCTTTATGTCAACTAACACGCTGTATTAAAAATTACGTTTTGAATCACGTTTTTGACCTTGTTTAGCGTCTAAGGGACCTCGCTTTAGTTTCGGCCCTTCTGACTTGCCACGGCGCTCATTTTTACGTCGTTCATCTCGGTTGCGCCCAACACCAAATTTACCATTTGATTTTGAAGCCACACGAATTTCTGTCGTAGGTGCACTTTCTGTATCAATTAAAATGAAATCAACAGTTCGTTCTTCCTTGTTAACACGTAAGACCTTAACACGCACCTTTTGTCCAATTTGGAAAATATGATGTTTTGAACGGCCAATCAAAGCAGCATGTGACTCATCATATTCATAATGATCATCAGTTAAGTTAGAAATATGAACTAACCCTTCAACAGTGTTTTCTAAACTAATAAATAGTCCAAATTTCAAGGCAGAGTTAACGACACCATTAAATTCCAAACCAACTTTATCTAACATGTATTCAGCTTTCTTCAAAGCATCAACATCTCTTTCCGTATCAACTGCACGGCGTTCTTTTGTACTGGTGTCTTCACCAATTTTCAGTAATTTATCAGCATATTTGGCCTGTGAATCAACACCATAACCATGTTTTTCGTACCACTTAATCAAACGATGAACTGTTAAATCCGGATAACGACGAATTGGTGACGTGAAATGTGTATAATACTGTGCGCCTAGACCAAAGTGTCCAACAGGCTCTGAGGAATATTTAGCCTGTTTCATAGCACGAAGCATCATCGTCGAAATCATTTGTTCAGCAGGGTCACCAGCAACCTCAGCCATCAATTTTTGCAACATACTTGGTGTCACCTTACTTGGGTCACCATATACGGGATGCCCTAGTGCTTTTGAAAATTCAAAGAAAGACTTGGCACGTTCTTCATCTGGTGTTTCATGGATACGGTACAAAAACGGTACTTCGAGTTTATCGAAATGTTCAGCAACCGTTTCATTGGCTGCTAACATAAAGGACTCAATCATGCGCTCTGCCGTGCCACGTTCACGCAACTTAATATCAATCGCTTTGCCTTCATCGTCTACAATAATTTGTGCTTCGGGTGCGTCAAATTCAATCGCGCCTCGCTCTTTACGCATTTTGTATAAAATCTCATGCAGTTCGCCCATCACTTTAAACATTGGCGTTAACTGTGCATATTCTTCTTGTACAAATACATCACCTGCCAAAATTTTATTAACGGCATCATATGTCATTCGTGCATGAGATTTTATAACTGAGGTATGCAAACGATGATTGACAATACGACCTTGAGGGTTGATTTCCATCTCAGCAGACATTGCCAATCGCACAACATTTGGATTCAGCGATGCAATGCCATTAGAAATATTACGTGGTAACATTGGAATCACTCTATCCGTTAGATACACTGAAGTGCCACGTGCATAAGCTTCAGCATCTATAGTAGAGCCCTCAGTCACATAATGTGATACATCTGCAATATGAACCCCTAAATGATAGTTACCATTATCTAATTTCCAAGCAACCACCGCATCGTCAATATCTTTTGTATCGGCACCATCGATCGTTACAAGTGTTTGTTCAGTAATATCTTCACGTCCCGCCCACTCATTTTCCGGCACATCTACAGGAATTTTGGCTGCATCATCCAATACGTCTTGCGGAAACTCACTTGGTACTTTTTTAGCATAGACAATTTGTAAAATATCCATTCCTGGCTCGTCTTTATAACCGAGTGTTTCGGTCACATGTGCGACAAGTTCACGCGGGTGAATTTTATCAGGGAATCGTGTGACCTCAGCAACAACAACTTGACCATCATTTGGCGTCAAGCCATTCGCATTAACCAATACCTTGAAATTCATGGCTTTCTTATCGCTAATTCTAAGTTCACCTATCATGCCTGTGGCTTCAGAGCCAAGTGAAAATGTCCCAACAATACGCTCATAGGCGTGTGTCGTAATTTCTTCAACTTTACCTTCAGGGCCACGATCAGGTGACGGTGATGGCTTGATTGTTGAAACATACACTTTGTCACCCTGCATGGCTTGCAGCGTGTTTTCTGGATTAATGAAGAAATCAGGTAAGTCAGCATCATATTTTACGAAGCCAAAACCTTTGTCATTAGCGCGATAATCACCTATCACGAGACCAGCGTTGACATTATAGACATATCGCCCGTCCTCATCAATTGCATCACCATCACGAACTAGGGCGTTCATTGCATTGGTAACTTGCTTATATTCGGTTGCTGAGTGCATTCGCAACCCATCAGCCATATTTTGCGCAGTGAAATGCTGCGCTTGGTTGGCTTTCAAAAAACCATTAATTTGAGATTTTAATTGTTCAATTTCCATTTATTTATTCTTTCTAAATTTTTTCAAAATAAAAAGTCAGTCTACAAAAAGAGCAAACTGACCATTATATTTTTTAATGTGCTGATAAATACATCAACGCAAAACCAATAACAAACCATAAACCACCCAAAATAGCGGTTGAACGACGCATCACAGCTTCAAATCCACGTGATTTGCGTTCCGCGAACAAATCACCAGCACCGCCTGACAGTGCTGATAATGCATCTTGTTGTTTACTTGGTTGCATCATAACTGTCACGATGAGCAAAAAACCCACGACAATCAAAGCAACTATAAGTGTTTGTTCCACAGTCATATCCTCTACTTTAAATATTAATTATTATTATAGCAAAAAAATGTCTCTTTTGCACAAAAAACTAATTTCTAATGACACTAGTTACACATACTAACTAACAATGTCCTATCATTATATTAATTTCCAGCTGCTAAACTGAACATTAGGATACCGCCCGCAATTGCCACATTCAAACTTTCAGCTTGTCCTTGGATTGGAATATATAAATTAGCTGTTGTTTTAGCTGCTAATTCATCTGACATGCCTTGTCCCTCATTCCCAACAATTAGCGCAAATTGTGTGGCTGAGTCGATTTCACGATACGAACGCGCTGCCTCATTCAATTGTGATCCGTAAACTGGTAAATTATTAGCCGTTAAGGCCTCGGCCCACACATTCAAATCGCCGTTTAGTACTTCTAAATGAAATTGTGATCCCTGCATGGCACGCACAACTTTTGGTGAATAAGCGTCAGCCGTTCCTTCACCAAATACAACACCCTTGAAACCTGCAGCATCAGCTGTACGTACTAATGTACCAACATTCCCTGGATCTTGAATTTTATCCAGTAACAACCAAGCACCATCATGTACATAGCTAGGGTCAAATGTTTTGTCTGGTAACGAGATTTCTGCAAAGATTCCTTGTGGTGTATTCGTACCGGCAATATGCTTAGCTACTTCTTCACTAATTTCAAAAGCTGGTACGCCGTGTGGCACATCAGGAAGATGCGCTTGCATTTGCTCTTCTGTTGCCATGACAGCGTGGAACTTAGCGTTAGCTTTAACTGCTTCTTCAACTAAATGCCAACCATCTAACAAGTACGTACGATTTTCTTGACGGCCTTTTTTGGTTGCCAATTTGGCCCAAGCTTTGACGCGGTTATTTTGATTTGATAAAATACGATCCATTGTTTTTATTCTTTCTGTTCTGTTATTAGAACTGACAAAAGTACGTCAAACTATTTGACGTACTTAAACATTAACGCTGTTGCTTTCCAGCATTACGTTGTTTTTTATTTTGATTTTCATCCAATTGCTGTATTTTCTGATCATTATCATCAGTTGTGGCCTTAGCTTTCACACTTTCTTTCATCAAATCATCAGCCGTTTTTTTGATTTTGAATTCACGTGCAACACGTTTTTCAAGACCTGGACGTTGATAATGCTGTATTAACGTTTGAATAAGTGCGAACAAACCACCAACAACAAAATACAAGCCGATTGCACCACTGGCAATCATGGCAAAAACAAAAATCATTACTGGGCTAATGAACATCATCATTGCAGATGTTTTCTTCTGTTCTTCGGGCATATGTTGCATTGCTAACCATGCTTGAATGAGATAAATAATTCCTGCTGCAATAGCAAAAACAATTTGTGGGCTACCTAAGTTAAATCCTAAGAACGCCGCACCTTTAAGCGCTGGTGCATGTAAAATTGCTGAGTAAAGACCTGAAAAAATTGGTAACTGCATAGCCATGGTTAAAAATGAGATACCGCCAATAACACTGACTTCATTTTCACGATACAATGACATCATTGCCATACTAGCTTGTTGCTGCTCTTGCGTTGTTCCTGCTTTACGTGTTAAAGCCTGCAATTTATCAATCTCAGGTTTCAATGTTTGCATTTTAATTTGATTAATTGTGGTATTAACCTGTTGATTTAAAAAGAAAGGTAACAATATTAAACGCAAAATAGCCGTGATAATAATAATTGCCCAACCAATGCCGTTAACTCCACCAATAATATGTGCAATATCAGTCATGCCGGTTGCTAACGGATGACCAATCCAACGATACATCTTACTATGTTCGTCATAGCCACCTGTAATTAATATGATATCTAATATGACAAAAGCTGCTGTTAGAACACGCTTTAATTGTTTCATGAGTTTATTTTTCTCCTGGTTATTACAGAAGTCCATTATACCAAGATTTCTTACTTAATAGCAAAATTATTCGATTCAAACGGCACAACTGGTTGTTTTAATACTTTATCAACGCGACTGTATAAGCCCGGTCCCTGTTTAATAATTCTAATAAAAGCATTGATATCAGCTTCCTGACCTTGTACTCTCATTTCAACAGAGCCGTCAGAGTTATTACTAACCCAGCCGACAAGATGCTGTTTATTGGCCACACGTTGTGTAAACCAACGAAAACCCACACCTTGGACAATACCATATACGTCAATGCGATAACTTTGTATCATTTATTTTCTCTCTATATAAGGGTAAGCGTATTGTAAAGGCTGATCCTGATCCTAACGCACTTTCTATCGTAATTTCACCACCATAGGCCTCAACAAGACGCTGAGCAATGCTCAATCCGAGTCCGTTACCACCTTTAGCACGCGAACGTGCCTTATCAACGCGATAAAAGCGATCAAACACGCGTACAGCTTCTTCACTTGACAAACCCTCCCCAAAATCTTGAATACCAATTTCTACCCGGTTAGTCGTCTGTGACAGTGCAAAATGAATTTCTTTACGATCCGCCGAATACTTCACTGCATTATCAGCCAGAATGATTAATATTTGTTCCATATGATCTTGACGAACTTTAACATTTGCCTCTTGCATCAAATCATCATCAAACGTAAAAATAAAATCTGGATGAATCATTTTAAAATTATCAAATACACGGTGAACTAAACCACCAACATCTGTAATATCTTTAACATTTTCAATTGGAATTTGCTCTGCACGGGTTAAATTAAGCATTTCATTAATTAAATTTTCCATACGTTGCATTTCAGCTAATGATGTCTTAATCGAATCATCCAAAACTTCTGGCTCGTCCTTACCCCAGCGATTAAGCAAATCCATGTGTCCCTTAACTATCGTTACAGGTGTACGTAATTCATGAGAAACATCTGACACGAACTGTTGTTGGGCAGCAATGAGGCTTTGCAGGCGATCAATCATGCGATTTAAGACATTAATCAAATCAGAAAACTCATCATTTGAGCGTGTTTTTTCCGCACGAATTGCCGTCAGCGGATCATCTTCAAAAGCTTCAATAGTTGTTTCAATTGACTTCACCGGCCGCAAAATGTAACGTGTCACAATAAAAGTAAATACAAATACAGCAATACCGCCCAAAACAACAATTAGCCACAAGTATTGATATAAACCATCCGGAAGATTACCATAATAATTTTTAACCAATTGCGCGACAATAATAGCAAAGATGGCAAATATAACAAAAAAACCAGACGCCATCCCCAATGAAAGTTGCCAGCTCAATGAGAAACGACGCGAGGTTTTTTTAGTTGTGTTTATTTCTTCAGTCATAATATCTCATTAGCTACGCATAACATACCCAGTACCACGAACTGTCTGGATATAAGATGCCTTGCTTTCCGGATCATCAATTTTATTACGTAAGTATCTAATATACACATCAACAACGTTCGTTTCGACTTCGGAATCAAAACCCCAAACCTCTTTTAACAATTGCTCACGTGACTGAACAACGTTGATATTTTCTACCAACGTCAGCAACAAATCATATTCACGCTTTGTTAAATTAATGATTTGATCATCACGACGGGCAATACGATTTTCTTTTTCAATGCGCAGGTCTTTAAAATTAATAATTGAACGATGTTTATCGTTAGACTCCGTTTCAATTGCAATACGACGGAGTAATGAACGTATGCGTGCTAACAGTTCTTCAATCGCAAAAGGCTTAACCAAATAATCATCTGCTCCGTAATCCAATCCTGAAACACGGTCAATGACTGAATCGCGTGCAGTCATCATGATAATTGGTGTTTTCTTAGATTCGCGCAAACGACGCGCAACCTCTAAACCATTCAATTCTGGCAACATCAAGTCAAGTAGAATAACATCATAGTTATTCTCTATCGCTGCATCTAGGCCTGACCGTCCGTCTAAAACGGTCTCTACTTCATACCCTTCATGCTTTAATTCAAGACCTACAAACTTTGCAAGGTTTTCTTCATCTTCAACAATCAATACTTTACTCATTATTTATCCTCAACATTTAGCTCGGTAGCTACCGAATACATTTCTTATTACTTCTTTATAGTTTAGAGTAATTTTCGAACTTTTGCAAGTGTTTTCTCATTCTTTGAAGAAATCATCTAATTTAGAAAATCTCGAGTCAAAATTTGAGCTATTATCGCCTTTTTTCTCATTTTCAAAGGCTGATTCACTGATAACATGCCAATCTTTTCCAGAAGGTAATGTATCATCTGCTATTTCTTCAATTGTTAAAATTTGTAAGGGTAATTCTGCAACAATATTGTCAAGTATTGCCGTATCAACATCTAGTGTGTCATCCTCTAATATGAAAACCGGCTCTGTTTCCTCAAACTCTTTTAATCGTTGCTCATCTTCAATATAACGTTCATCAATTACCAAATGAATATCACGTGTAACAGGTGATAACGATCGCGAAGACGGCAACGTTATGTTCCCCGTAATTTCAGCATGGAGAATTATATCCTCGTTATCGAGATAACGAATACTGCCTTTTACCTGCAATGCAGATAATGCGATCACAGTTTTTGGAAAACGTTTTTTTGCAGTGTCTTCTAAAACAAGTTTCTCATCAAAATTTAAGGCATCTTGGCGATACTTTTGAAGTTGATTTTTATTATATTTCATTTTTTCTCCTAAATGTCAGTAATCTATTGTTTACCTGCAACATAAATTGGTTTGCGTGTCACATCTTGTTGTTGCCCTGCATCATTTGCTAGCATTTGCCAGAGTTTTCCAGCCTTAAAATCTAAACGTAAGTTATTTTTAGTCACATTGCGATCTACTTTGCTAATCAGTGGTAGTGTGACTTCTTTTTTGATTGTATTTAAATATTGTTGTCCTACATCCGTAAAGCCCAAAACACGTAGATAAGGCGCCTGCATAGCAGCTTGCATCTGATCTACTTTAACATTTAACAATGTATACAATAGCGTACGTTGCACACGTGCAAACGTATAACGTTTTGACTTGACTGATTTGATAAAATTTTGATAGTTTTGTGGACTCGGTTCACCTAATGCTACAGATGCTAAACGATGTTCCAATCCCTCAGCCATTTGATAAACCTGGCTTAATTGTCCTACTGTATCTGTCATTAAACGATACTTTAATAATGGCCAAAATTTCTGCTCAAAATCAATGGTATTATTCATTGATTGCACATTTTGTAAGGTCACAGCTGGCACAACATTTTGCACCTTATCTAATTTATTTTTATGTAACGCTAATCGAATAGATGAGGCCGAGGCAATCGTTTGCTCATCTGAAAACGTACTGTCATGATATCCAGCAGTGACGCGCTGAATAGCATGTAATTTAATATTTGCTGCTAAATCTACAACAGCCTTAGCATATCCTAGTGCTAAAATATCATTGGGATTTTCAAGTTTAAAGCCCGTTTCCGCTTCTAACTGATTAGCATAAGCACTTGCAAAAGTTTGATTCTTATCTTGAAAAGCTTTCCCTTGTGCAACACTAGGTGCCTGTTGTGCTAGAGATAAAAAATCAACATCCGCATGTTCACTACCAAATACCATGTCTCGCACACCAAGAGCTGCTAATAGTTTAACGGCTCCTTCAGCAAATAAATGACTCGGTTGTACCGCATAAAATATTGGCAACTCAATGACCAAATCAACACCATTTTCTAAGGCTGCTTGCGCGCGTGTCCACTTATCAAAAAGCGCTGGCTCTCCGCGTTGCACAAAGTTACCAGACATAATCGCCACGACAACGTCAGCCCCTGTTTCTTTTTTTGCTTGCTGTATATGATAAATATGTCCATTATGAAACGGGTTATACTCCGTTACTATGCCAACAGCTTTCATACTTTCACCGCCCTAAAAAACCATCGCTCGGTTGTCTCATTAATATCATGCTGTCCAAAATCAGCCGACACCGTAATATCTTTAAAACCCGCCAATTCTAATTCACGTTGATAAACTGTCAAAGCATAGGTTTGTTCATGATGAATTTCACGTAAAATTTTAAAACCATCAATATTTTCATCATAAACAAAGAACTTCAAATCATGATCAACACTATTAGACGTCTCTCCTGGATAACTTGTCCACATAAAAATATTTTCTTCATCATCATCATTGTTATAATAATAATTATTATATAATACATTAATTTGATAAGGTGTGATAACATCAAATAAAAATTGGCCATCAGTTTCAAGATGATCGTGCACCTGCCCAATAGCTGCCTTAAAGTCCTCTAGATTGGGTAAGTAATTCAATGCGTCCGCAAAGCTGACTATTGTTGGGTAACGCGATTGCCAGTCAGACCATTCTCGCATATCCGCTTGTAATAATTTCACATCAACATCAGCATCGTTTGCATGGCTCTGTGCCAGAGATAACATTTCAGAAGATATGTCTAAGACATCCACGCTATAATTTTTTTGTGATAATAACACAGCTAATCTTCCTGCGCCACCACCTAAATCTAGTATGCGGCCTGTTTGCGTGTTGTCTACAACGTAGCCAGCCCACGCTTGATACATGTCATCATTAAACAATGTATCATATTTTTCAGCAAATGTTGAATAATTGTCTTGTATGTTTTCGTTAGTCATAATCTTTATTTTAACAGAAAAAGAGATGGGCTGCTGTCCATCTCTACTTTTCATTACTCTGCTACAAGCAACTCTGTTAAATCAACATAAGGTGCATCATCCCACAAGCGCTCTAAATTATAAAATCCACGTTGTTCTGTAGAAAAAATATGAACAATCACGTCTCCTAGATCAATTAACACCCAGTCAGCAGCTTGAAATCCTTCAATCAATTTCACTTCACCACCGGCAGCCTGTACTTGATCTTTTACCTCAGTAACTATCGCCTGTACTTGTCGATTTGATGCAGCGTCAGCGATGACAAAATAATCAGCCATTAAACTCACTTTTTTCATATCTAGTGCCACAATATGATTAGCCTTTTTACTATCAATTGCTGTCACAGCTGTTTCTAAAACTGTTTTTACATCCAATGCTATTGTCAAAATTTTTTCCTATACTTTCTTATAATTCAATTGTTCTAATTATGCTTGAGATAGCCAATAATTGTACGTTATGATACTTTTGGGGTAAATCGCTGTTTCTTTTTGAACAAGTCGTTGCACAGTATGTACAATTTGATACCTAACACCTGCTGCTAAAGATTGATCCGTGATTTTCCGAGCAGTGTTCACCCCCGGAAAATATCGCCCCACTTCAAGGTAATCAGCCATAAACAATACTTGTGATAACACTGTCATTTCTGAAGCCCCACCTGTTGTATGTTCACGTACTGCGTTCAAAATATCAAAATCTGTAATGCCCAGTTCATCATGAATCATTTCAGCACCAACCACACCATGCCAAATATAATTCCCCCAGTTAATTAAATCAGGGTCCATATTTTTACGTTTGATTACAGCTAAAAATTCACCATCAGATCGTTCTTTAGCATAGTCGTGAACCAAGGCAGCAATTTCTGCTTTATCAGTATCCACACCATTTTTAATTGCTAATGCCACAGCATAATCTCGCACACGTAAAATATGTTGAAAACGATAGTCAGACAACCCAGCTGCAATTTTGGTTTCTAGTTCGGCAATATTGCCATTAAAATATTTAGTCATATAATCCTCGATACAAATTATATTCTGCCATAAACAAAGCTTCACGTTCTGGTACAAGATAATTAATACTTTGCTTCATTCGTATCTTTGTTCTGATTTCTGAAGAAGTAATTCGAATATCAGGCACATCGTACCATAACATTGGGTAATCCGATTGCTTTTTTTGATCACCATGAACACCTACTGCAAATGTCACTAAGTGCGAAAATTCATCAATGTGGTCCCATGTTGGTAATTTTTCAACCTTCTCGCCGCCAATAATGAAATAATAGTCATTCTCTGGGTGCATTTCAACTAACTCACGCATTGTTTGATAAGTATACGACTTACCACCATTACGCACTTCAATCAACTCCACATCAAAAAAAGGATTTCCCACAATAGCAGTTTTAACCAATTGTACTCGGTTTGATGGTGAAATGGCACTAGCATGCGTCCCATCAATTGGTTGTGCATTAGGCATCCAAAATACCTTTTCCAAGCCAAGTTGTTTTCCCACAGCTTCAGCCAATACTAATTGCCCGATATGAGGTGGATTAAAAGTCCCCCCAAAAATACCGATTCGATGTTTTGTTTGATTGGGGCGCGCTTCTGATTGTGTTTGCGTTGAATTTGTATACACACCGTTCATTGCTATGACCGCCTTAAATTAAATTTTAGCTAATTCAACTGAAATTCTCTTGTACTTATCTTCTTGAGCTGGCAAAAATAGCACCAATGTTCGGCCAATTGTTTGTGCAACTGTAATATCAGAATGTGACTGAATGAACGCTGCAACATCTTTAGCTGATTCATCAGCACTTTGTTGCAAACTGATTTTAACCAGCTCTCGTTTTGAGATGGCTAACACAAGTTCGTTGACCCATACTTGTGTTAAACCATTTTTTCCTACTGAAAAAATGGGTGATAGCGTATTTGCTTTTGAACGCAAAAAACGTTTTTGCTTTCCTGTAAGTTGTAACATTAAATCATTGCCTTTCGAATGAGGACAGAAACGCCCTGTGGAGCCCAACCGGCTACTTTGACACCGGCAGGAATAGAAATCCAGCCCAAGCCTGCAAAAACAATATCACTCTTTTCAGTAACATTGAACACATGCTTGACTAAATTTGTTGTTGCTGCTTCGCGTGGAGACGGTACCAATAATTCTCCTGCGTGTTTATTATAAAAATCATCGGCACCAGCTAATTTAGTACGATGCAAATTCAAATTGTTTTCAAAATAAGCCGTTATAGGCGTATGTTCCCCTGACTCAAAATCAAAACGGGCTAGTCCACCAATAAAAATCGTTTGCTCAGCATTCAATTGATAAGTACGCGGCTTAATCTCATTTTTTGGTAGTGCATACTTTAAATCTTTATCAGCCAACACATGCGTAATTTGATCACGTTTAACTATGCCTGGTGTGTCAATCAATTTTTTCCCATCTGCTAAGGGAATTTCAATACGGTCGAGCGTTGTCCCTGGAAAACGTGAGGTTGTAATCAAGTCTTGAACACCTGTTCCAGACTTGATAATTTGGTTAATCAACGTTGATTTACCAACGTTAGTCACACCGACAACATAAACATCACGTCCTTCACGATAGGCATCAATTGTGTCTAATAACCCATCAAGATTTTTTGGGTGTGTTGCTGATGTTAAGAAGATATCAACTGGTTTAATTCCTTGTACTTTCAATTCAGCTTGCAGCCAATTTTTCAAGCGATTTTTATTGAGTAACTTTGGCAGTAAATCAACTTTATTAGCGACTACTAAAATGGGATTATCTTGCCCAACAAAACGTGGTAACCCAGCTATTTCAGAACCTGTTACATCAAAAACATCTATGACATAAACTATCAAAGCCCGTGCATCTGAAATTTGATGTAATAAGCGTGAAAAATCATCATCTGTTAGTTCAACAGGTTGGATTTCATTGTAATGCCGTAATCTAAAACAGCGTTTGCATAATAATTCTTCGCTGTCAATTGATTTTTTTAGCGCGCTCATTGGTAAATAGCCCGCTTTTGTTGGGTCTAATACTTGCATAATTGCCCCGCAACCGATGCAACGTAAACCCTCATTTAATTGTTCTTGGACATACTCGTCCGTAATTACTTCAGTTGTCACGAAGTGTTTTCTCCCATTTTAACTGTGGATGTGCTTTAAAAACAATTTTTTTCACTTGCTTTTCAATACTACGATTTATCCACGTTTGCCACATATCCGATTCTATTAGTCGTTGTACTAACACACTCTTAACCCCGGCACCATGTGCAGCCCAAATATCCGTTAACATTTGGTCGCCAACCATGATAGTTTCTTCCCGCTTCAAATGATGCGTTCGTATCACATGTAAGATACCTCGTGGTAACGGCTTTAATGACCATGACACAAACTTAACACCTAATGGTTCAACAGCTTTCGCCACGCGTGCTGTTGTATTATTAGACACCACAATCACCTCAATGTCACCATCACGCAAATCGGTCAACCATCGCCTTAGCTCAGGTGTTCCCTCTGGATTATTCCACGCAAGTAACGTATTATCCAAGTCTGCTAACACAGTTTTTATGCCATGCTGTTTCAAATCTTCAACTGTTAAATCGTATATTCGTTCAACCATGTAGGTTGGCGTAAAGTGCTCTAAGCGCATTAAGACCATCATCCAATTTATTTATTCTATCTTATTATACACTACAATCACACAAAATTTTGACCCACTCTTAATTTATCTGCAAAAAAATTAAAAATCAGGCATTAAAGAGCCAAAAATCTGCATCAAAAAACATCGTAATATTCTTAAATTTTTACCGCCATTAAAAAAAGACCAATTATTGGTCTTCCAGTCATATATATTTATAGCTCTTGTTGAAAATCTGCTGGCACATATAATTTCAAGAGTTTACTAAAGATAAACTGTGCAATAAATCCCGCAATAATTGGCACAATAAGCCAAGCTACAATTGCAATCATAGGGTTAATAAAATGATTCATAACAGATGCAGGTACGTTTGGATCTTTTACCATTGATTGAATGGGTGAAACCAAACCAATATAACCAAATCCAGCTGTCGTTGGTGTGCCTTGAATGTTAAACAAAGCAACCGGTATACCAGAAATAGCTGCTGACAACAAGAATGGCAACATCGTTACTGGCTTAGCAAAAACAGAAGGCATCATACCCTTCATAGCACCCAGTGCAATAGCTACCGTAACCCCTGGCTTATTAACACGCCATGAATTAATTAGTAATACAATCGTCGTTGCAACCACACCCATCGCTGCAGCGCCTGAACCAATGCCAGATAAAGAAATCGCCAAAGCAATACCAACGGTTGAGACGGGTGTAATAATAATAATTGAAAAAGCCATCGCAATTAAAATAGCCATCGGTATGGGCGCAAAGTTAGTAAACGCCTCTACTAGATTCCCTATCCAAGTTGTGACATCACCAACATAAGGCGCAATAACTTTCCCAATTAGCCCAACACCGCCACCAACAACAATTGGGCTCAATATAATAGCTACTGAACCAAATCCCTTAAGATAACGTGCTACTAACCAAGTGACAAAAACCGCAATAGCAGCGACAATCATCGCATTAATGACATCACCAGCACCGCTAGCAATATATACGTTTGCTGGTGCCACTGAACGAATACCTGTCACGGGATTCATAAAGCCAACCGGTGCTTGAGCCCAACGAATGGAACCAGAAGCAGCTGCAGTCGCAATCGCCACAACACCGACATCTAAGCTTTTCATTTTAAATTGTAATGCAACTGCCATACCTATCAAAAATGGAATCAATGATGTAAATAAAGTTAAAATTGCACTTAAATTGGCACCAAATGCTGTGGTTCCTAAACCAGAGTACTGAATAATGTACTTCATGACTGCAGAAGGTAAAACACCAATGAGTATGCCTTGAGCAGATCCCGATAATACTTTAAAGAAAAAATCTTTTAATTTCAGCTCTGTTGTGCCACTGAACGTTTCTGGTATGTTTTCTGACGCTTTGCGCGCATATTCTTCATTGCGCACAGCTTGTGACTCTTTTGTGGCCCATTTTTGACCATCTGCTTTAATACTCATAATTTTTCCTTATTAATCCTGCCTATATCAGTTATCTAATTGTTTAACACTAATCAGCCATAATAAAGGTTGAAAACGTTTTTTTATTAGTATTTAACAGCGATTGTAGGTGTTTCACCGTTAGCGAAAGCAACAGCAGCATCCATTGATTGATGAACCATTTCAAGTACAGCTTTGGTCGTATAAAAAGCCGTGTGAGGTGTAACCAAAACATTTTCACGCGAAATCAAATCGGCAATCTTAGCATCAGGGAAAACTTTACCTGACCAGTCCTCGTTGAACAAACCAACTTCTTCTTCATAAACATCCATACCAAAGTCTGAAATTTTACCAGAGTTTAAGCCAGCAATAATAGCATCAATGTCCATTAGGTTACCACGTGATGCGTTCATAATCACAACGCCATCTTTCATCTTTGCAATAGCTGCTGCATCGATCATATGATGGTTTTCAGGTACACCTGGCACGTATAATGAAACGGCGTCAGCTTGTGCATACAATTCATCCAATGAATCAACATATAAACCTTGTTCAGCAATTTCAGCATTTGGAAACTTATCATAGGCAACAACTTTTGCGCCAAAACCTTGCAAAATTTTAATGGCAACACGACCAATATTCCCAGTACCAATAACGCCAACGGTCTGCATACGCATTTCACGCCCAATTGTTGGTGCCCAACGTAAATCGTGCTTAGCAATTTTTGTATCAAGGGCTTTTGTACGACGCAATAGGCGTGATAATTGAATCATTGAGTGTTCCGCAATAGCATTTGGTGAATATACTGGGACGTTTGAAATATTAAAGTTGAAATCTTTTGCTGCTTCAAAATCAATATTATCAGTCCCAACATTACGCAACGATAGGTTGGTCACACCAACTTTAGCTAAAGCTTCCAGTGTATCACGCGTATAGTCTAATTGTTGATAAACCACAGCGGAAACTGAGCCCTTAGCTAATGCCGCTGTTTCAGGTGTTAATAATTCTTGTGTGTAGCCAACCTCAACATTTGGATGGGCTGACTTCCAATCTTCAAGTGATGACTTTTCGTCATCACGAATACCGTAAGCAAAAATTTTCATAATATCCTCCATATTTTATACTGCTCTTTTATTTTACCCCATTTTGTGCACCTTTGCACGTAAATAAATAAAAATATTAAGGTTTCATTTCTGATATATTTTATAGTAAAAAAGCCCTGATTACGACAAGCGTATTCAGGGCTCAATAATTGTAATTAATTAAACATTAAAATAATATTTTTTACCGTAGTTTATGACTTTGTTACTGGCTTTTCACCTGCTTTTGACAAAATACCATCAATAAAACCATAAGCCAATGTTTCTTCAGCGTTCATCCAATTATCACGTTCTGTATCACGGGCAATTGTTTCTAAATCTTTATCAGAGGCATCTGCTAAAATCTTGTTCAACTTCGCACGTGTTTTGGTCAATTGATTAGCAATAATGGCCATATCTGTTTGTTGCGTACCACCGCCTGCACCGCCCATAGGCTGGTGAATTAAATATTCTGCATTGGGCAGCATAAAGCGATGGCCCTTTTCACCAGAACTGGCAATGATTGTGCCCATTGAAGCGGCCAATCCCATAACAATTGTTGTCACTGGCGCTTTGATAAAGTTCATCGTGTCTGTAACTGAAAGACCAGCTGTCACAGAGCCTCCTGGTGAATTAATGTACATTGAAATTTCTTTTGTAGGATCTTGGGCTTCTAAAAATAATAATTGTGCAACAATTGAAGTTGCCATACTATCTTCGACTTCTCCTTGAACCAAAATAATACGATCTTTTAACAAACGTGAAGGTAAATCATAACTTTCACGTCCGTTAGCTGTTTGTTCGATAACTCCTGGCCACATAGTTGTTAGGCTCCTTAAATTTAAAATTATTATGTTGCAACGCATGCTCACTTTAAATAAGTAATCAATGCTTAACACTATTTTAGCACAAACAGCCTCTGAGTGCTAAAATTTATTTTATAATTTTGTTAAATCATATTGCGTGCCGTCCTGAATCATTTGTGCAAGCTCTTTTATTTTACGCATGCGATGATTAGCACCAGATTTACTGATTTCTAAACGTTCACCCAACTCTGCTAAAGAATCATCAGGATGTTCTAATCGTAGTTTAGCAATATCTCGTATTTTTTTGGGTAATAAATCCAAATCACCAATTTCATTTGCAATAGATAGTATTTGCTGCACTTGTTTATTTGCAGCATCAGCAGTTTTTTGAATATTAGCCATTTCAGCGTTAGTCATGCGATTAACCGAGTTGCGCATATCCCGCATCATGCGAATATCTTCAAATCGTAACATCGTTTGCATGGCACCGATAGTTGACAGAAAATCAACTATTTTTTCAGCACGTTTAATATAGACAATAAAACCACCCGAATGATCAGTTATTTTAGCCGGCAAAGCAAACTCTTTCATGATAATCAGTAACTGTTCTGCCAGCTCTTCATGCGTCGTAAAAATTTCCAAATGATAATTGGCTTTTTCCGGAGAATTAACCGATCCAGCTGCTAAAAAAGCGCCACGTAAAAACGAACGTCGTTTGTCGACTTGATTCAGAATGCGCGCTGGGATTTCCGGATGCAATCCAAACGGATCAACGCCTAAATCAGCCATGACTTCAGCCACTTGATTTTTAAGTAACACGCCATACGATTTATGTTGCGACATATGATTATGATCTGTTACCCTGACTTCAACCACGATATCAACATAATTTTGTGTTAGCAGGGTATATATGCGCCGGGCAATAGCCGCATTTTCAGTTTGAACCGACACCGTTTGATCAGATCCCAATGTGCTCACGCCATTCATTCGCATCAAAGCAGACAACTCTGCTTTTGCATTGCCATTATGAACAAGTAACCCCGTTAATTCTTTTTTAACATCCGATGCATATGACATTAGTGCCACTCCAAAATCTGTAATAATTCTTTCAGTATTTTTTCACCATCATGAAATGCACCCGCATCACGTAATTGTAAAAAATCACCGGCTATCTGTTTGGCACCTTGTACATTAACAGCAGCTTCATCTAGTTTTACTTGCTTAGAAATTTCATCCCACTTTTGAAAGTCGACAAAATCATCCGGCACAACAGCGTTATTGGCAACAACATAATCGACCACAGGTGCACCAATGTGAGAATTTAAAGCTAATAAATGTTGCGCATCAGTATAAGCATCTGTTTCACCCTTTTGTGTCATAATATTAGAAATATACACTTGTTGCGCCTTTGTATGACGAAGTGCCTCATTGACTTCAGGAACCACCACATTAGGGAGTATGGAAGTGAACAAACTCCCTGGTCCATACACAATCATGTCCGCATTCATAATTGCCTCGACCACCTCCGGCGCTGCCTTTGGTTCTTCTCCCGGCTCATCCCCAGTGACCCACACATGATTAATTGTTTTGTGCGCGTGCGTAATTTCTGCTTCACCTGCAATAATGTCACCATTTTCAAATTCAGCATGTAACACCAAGGGTTCATTAGAAACGGGATAAATTCGTCCCTGTACATTCATAAAGCGCGCTAAATGTTGTACTGCATCAAAAATATTCCCATGCATTTCCGTCATTGCTGCAATAATCAAATTACCGACCGCATGCTTAGCAAAAAAATCATCTTTAGCATCAAAACGATACTGCATGACTTTTGTAATTGCAGGATCAACATGAGACATTGCAACAAGAATATTACGAATATCACCTGGTGGCACAATATTAATATAATTTCGTAACAAGCCACTAGATCCACCATCATCTGCAACTGTCACAATTGCAGTTAGATCGACATTTTTTTTAACTAGTGGTTTAATAATAACCGGTAACCCTGAGCCACCGCCAATAATAACAATTTTTGGTTTGTTTGGCATAATATTTAAGTGTTAACTCCCATTAGTCACTGCAGCTTTAGATACCGCTAACGTTAAGTCAGGAAGATAACCACATCTACTTTCTTAGATTTTCTTATTATTATTTTAACGCATATTGTGGCATGATGTTTACATTCTTTAATAAAATAGGTATACTTATATATTGTAAGTAAGATTGCTAGTGTAAATGTAGCTGATTCGATTACATTTAACACCGTCCCTATTTGCGAAAAAATCAAATTGGAGATCTCATATCATGACAGAAAAATTAGACATCGCTTCAGCAGCTCGGAAATTAAAGAGCCCCAACATCAAGACGCGCAAGCGTGCATTAAAGGCCATTCACGATTTAGCTAAACAGGTGAAAATATCTAAATAGCCAATGTGTTCATTTTAAAAGCATCCATGAGTTTTTTGACTCATGGATGCTTTTTATGTTACTTTAATGCCGCTGAACGTGCCAAGTCGCGTGTCATAATGGCTTTCAAATATTTTCCCGTATATGATATGTCGTTTTTAATGACTTTTTCTGGCGTGCCAGTTACCAAAATGTTACCGCCACCAGCACCACCTTCTGGTCCCATATCAATTACCCAGTCAGCAGATTTAATAACGTCTAAATTGTGTTCAATCACAACCACAGTATTCCCTGCGTCAACTAATCGTTGCAAAACAACTAGTAGACGTGAAATGTCATCAACATGTAAACCAGTCGTCGGTTCATCCAATATATACATTGTTTTACCGTTCGTTCGACGGTGTAATTCAGAAGCCAACTTCATACGTTGTGCCTCACCGCCCGACAAAGTCGTGGCCGACTGTCCCAATCTGACATATCCTAAACCAACATCGTTAATCGTTTGGATCTTACGCGCAATTTTTGGGATTGGTGCAAAAAAATCTAATGCTTCTGAAGCTGACATATCTAAAATTTGAGAGATATTAAATCCCTTATACGTTACTTCTAGGGTCTCCGAGTTATAACGTGTCCCATTACAAACCTCACAGGTGACATATACGTCAGGTAAAAAGTTCATTTCAATTTTAATGACCCCATCACCACGACAATTTTCACAACGCCCACCCTTCGTATTAAATGAAAAACGGCCTTTATTATAGCCTCTCATTTTGGCTTCATTGGTTTGTGCAAACAGATCACGAATATTATCAAATACGCCGGTATACGTTGCCGGATTAGAGCGCGGTGTGCGACCAATAGGTGACTGATCAATATCAACAACCTGTTCGATATTTTCAACCCCATCAATGCTCTTATATTTACCCGGTTTCTCTGAATTATTATTCAATTTCTGTTTCAAGGCACGTTTTAAAATCTGATTTACTAAAGTTGACTTCCCAGATCCTGAAACGCCTGTCACTGCCACAAATTTACCTAAAGGAAACTTAGCAGTGACGTGTTTAAGGTTGTTTTCGTCAGCGCCTTTTATTGTAATATAAGTACCATGACCTTTTCGTCGTTTAGTCGGCACTGGTATGAATTTTTTCCCGGATAAATACTGTCCGGTTAACGAACGTTCATTGCCGGCGACCTCTAATGGTGTCCCTATAGCTACGATTTCACCACCCAGCGTCCCTGCACCTGGGCCAACATCAATGAGATAATCTGCAGCGAGCATTGTATCTTCATCATGTTCAACAACAACCAATGTGTTTCCTAAATCACGCATATTCCGCATTGATTGTAACAGCATATCATTATCACGCTGATGTAAACCAATCGAAGGTTCATCTAAAACATACAAGACCCCTGATAAATTAGAACCAATTTGTGTCGCTAATCGAATACGTTGTGCCTCGCCACCAGAAAGCGTACGGGCCGAACGTGATAACGTCAAATATTTTAAACCAACACTTTCCAAAAAACCTAATCGATCTCTTATCTCCTTAAGTATCGGCTTCGCAATGATTGTATCTTGCTGTCCCAAAACGATGTCATTAAAAAAAGTTAATTCTTTATCCACTGACATGTCCGATACTTCACCAATATGGTGCCCATTAATTTTAACTGAACGTGCAGCCTCATTTAAACGATAACCATGACATGTCTGACAAGTTAACTCTGTCATGTATTTAGCCATCTGATCACGTGTGAAATCAGAATTTGTTTCATTAAATCGCCGTGCGACATTGCTAAGTACACCCTCAAATGGTATATCGACATCGCGCACGCCGCCAAAGTCATTTTGATAATGAAAATGAAAATCATTATCACCTGAACCATTCAGGAGTAACGATTGCTGTGCTTTTGAGAGTAATTCAAATGGTGTATCTAAATCAATGTTGTATTGGTCAGCAAATTGTTTTATCATTTCTGGATAGTAATTTGATGAAATGGGATTCCAAGGTGCTATCGCACCTTCACGTAAGGTTTTTGTGGCATCTGGTATAACTAAATCAATATCCACCTCACGGGTCACCCCCAACCCTTGACATATTGGACATGCACCAAGTGGTGCATTGAAACTAAACAGCCTAGGTTCCAAACGGCCCACACGAAAATCCTTCAAATTGCCTAGGTAATGGTCGGAAAACTTCAATGGTGCAACCACTGGTTCTCCCTCACGCGTGGCAACATCTAGCTGGACTAAACCACCTGTCAATCTAATTGCTGCCTCTATTGAGTCAAATAGACGTGAACGCGAGTCTGAACGTAACACAATGCGATCAATCATGACATCAATGTCATGTGCCTTATTTTTATTCAAGGCTGTATCTTGCGTATCAATTTCTAAAATTTCACCATCAACACGCGCGCGAATATAGCCTTGCTTTCGCATATTATCAAAAGCTGTTTGATGAGAGCCACGTTGTTCTCTTATAATTGGTGCAAATATCACTAAACGGACACCAGTCGCTAACTTATTAAAGACATAGTTTACCATTTGATCAATTGATGTCATAATTTTGGTACCATCTTGCGGATCATCTGGCCGACCAACACGTGCATACAACAGCCGGAAGTAATCGTTAATTTCAGTGACTGTACCAACTGTTGATCGCGGGTTATTAGAGGTTGTTTTTTGATCAATAGAAATAGCTGGTGATAGGCCATCTATTGAATCAACATCTGGCTTGTCCATTTGTCCTAGGAACTGACGTGCATAGGAAGACAAACTTTCAACATATCGACGTTGTCCCTCTGCATACAGAGTATCAAACGCCAAAGAAGACTTCCCTGACCCAGACAGGCCAGTAACTACTGTTAACTTATCTTTAGGAATATCAACGTCAATATTTTTTAAATTTTGGGCGCGGGCGCCACGTATTTCGATGTTAGTTTTTGCCATATTTTTTAAAACGCTTGTGGTAGCTGTATCATTTAAAGACACGATGTGTTATTCACACTACTGACGAACGCATTTCCTTATCTAATTTATTTAGTACTATCATTGTGATAATGATAGTACTAGTTTACTTATTAATAAGCAGTATTGTAAGCATACTTACAATACTGCTTTTAATGCCATCACACTATCCCGCAATTGTGCTGCCTCTTCAAAATCTAAGGCTTTCGCTGCAGCTTTCATTTGCCCTTCCATATTGACAATGATATTCTGTTGTTCATCTTGAGGTAGGTCTTTAAAAGCAACCTGAGTCAGGTCAATCGTTGACTTACCATCCGTTGATACTGAACGAACAGAAATTAAATCACGTATTTCTTTTTTTATTGTTGTTGGCGTGATCCCATTTTTGGTATTATACTGCATTTGGATTTCGCGACGTCGTGCCGTTTCATCTATTGCTTCTTGCATCGATCGCGTTATCCGATCAGCATACATAATAACATGCCCATTAGCATTACGCGCCGCACGTCCGATAGTTTGAATCAGTGATCTTGGATTACGTAAAAACCCTTCTTTATCAGCATCTAAAATAGCGACTAGAGATACTTCAGGTACATCAATGCCCTCACGTAACAAATTAATACCAATTAAAACATCGTACTTCCCTAAACGTAAATCACGTAGAATTTCGGTACGTTCAAGCGTTTTAATATCAGAATGCAAATAAGCAACTTTGATCCCCACATTTTTAAGGTAATCAGTCAGATCTTCCGACATACGTTTGGTTAATGTTGTGACAAACACACGTTCATCTTTTGCCGAGCGCTTATTAATTTCACTCACTAAATCATCAATCTGTCCCATCACTGGATGCACTTCAATTTCTGGATCAAGTAAGCCTGTCGGCCGGATGATTTGCTGCGTCACATGATCATCAGACACACGTTCCAATTCATAATCACCTGGCGTAGCAGACATATAGATGATTTGATTAACATGCTTTTCGAACTCCGGTAATTTCAAAGGACGATTATCCAATGCTGATGGTAAACGAAAACCATAATTTACTAAAGTCTCTTTTCGCGCCTTATCGCCATTATACATACCACGGATTTGTGGCATTGTCACATGGCTTTCATCCGCGACAATCAAAAAATCATCCGGGAAAAAATCTAATAAGGTAAATGGTGGTTCACCTGGATTTCTACCATCCATCCAACGTGAATAGTTTTCAATACCACCTACAAATCCCATTTCTTCCAGCATGGCCAAATCATACTCTGTTCTTTGCTTAATACGTTGCGCTTCAATCAGCTTACCTTCTGCTTCAAATTTACTGACTTGTGCGACCATTTCTTGTTTAATCCCAGCAAGTGCAGTGTTCATCTGATCGTCATCAGTCATAAAATGTTTGGCTGGATAAATTGATACAAAATCACGCTCTGCTGCTGTTTCACCTGTTAATGAATTAATATCGCGAATACGATCAATCTCATCACCAAAGAATTCAACACGCAATGCCATTTCATCTTCGGAAGCAGGGAAAATTTCCATAACATCACCACGTACACGAAAAGTGCCACGATGAAAATCAATATCATTACGTGTAAACTGAACATCAATCAAATCACGCATCAATTGATCTCGCCCATACTCGTTCCCAACACGCAAATTAATGACATGTTCTTGATACTGATGTGGATCGCCAAGTCCAAAAATTGAACTGACTGATGCCACAACTATAACGTCTTTCCGAGATAGAAGCGAACTTGTCGCAGAGTTACGCAATTGATCAATTTCGTCATTCACTGCCGAATCTTTTTCAATAAATGTATCCGAGCTAGGTACATACGCTTCTGGTTGATAGTAATCATAGTATGAAACGAAATATTCAACTGCATTATTTGGAAAGAATTCTTTTAATTCACTATAAAGTTGTCCAGCCAAAGTCTTATTATGACTCAACACTAAGGTAGGTTTCTTAACAGTTTTCACAACATTAGAAATCGTGAATGTTTTACCCGTTCCTGTAGCGCCAAGTAGTATTTGCTCTTTAACACCAGCATTAATACCTTTGACTAATTGACTGATTGCTTGCGGTTGATCGCCAGTTGGCTGATACTTGGAGACGACTTCAAATTCATGATTTATAACATTTTCAGGCATAATTTTTTCCTCAGTCTACTTTAGTTTATTATACAATAAAACGAACAAACGTTCTATCGTTTGTTCGTTTTATTTTGTTGACTCATTCGTTTGACTGTTTGAATCATCCAAAGATGACGTGTCATTCACTTCTGGTGCATCTGTTTTATACAGATCCGTTGTGGATTTATTTTTATTTTTTGCCAATATACTTGACGGGTTTGTTTGTTGTGCAGCTTTTAGTTTAGCCAGACCAACACTTCTTTTATAATCGAAATCTTTTTTATTAACTGTGTGAAAATCAGGACGTGATTTATCAAATCGTAATAAATCACCCGTAATAACTGAATCTGAATATTCTAGTACCTTGTTCACGTAGTCTTGCGTTTCAGTAGCCATTTTTTTAAGGGCTGCATCTGATGCTAATGTTACCTGCTCACCTGTTTTTGTATTAAAATATTGATTATTATATTTCATGTAAGTTGGTGTTACCCAATCGCCATCACGAAATGGTACGACACCTTCATATTTTGGCGACAACATATCTTGCCCAAACATGGTCATGTCATCATCTGGCACACCCATAACATCTAATAACGTCGGCAACATATCAATTTCGCCACCATAAGTATGATCAACCCCACCTTTTAAACCATTCGCATGAATCATAAACGGTACTTTTTGAAACTGTGCCAAATCATAATTCGTTAATTTATCTTTACCAAGAAGTTGCGCAATGGCAGGTTGATGATTTTCTGAAATACCATAATGATCGCCATACAATACAAATACTGAATTATCATATAACCCTGCTTTTTTTAAATAATCAGTCAATTCACCAAATGATTGATCTAAATAATGGGCTGTCTGTACGTATCCATCGACAGTTTTATCACCCGTTGTTGTCGCTGGAAAGTCAATGTTTTCTTTGTCCAATTCATATGGATAGTGGTTTGTTACTGTCAATAATTTGGCATAAAAAGGTTGTGGTAATTGCTCTAAATAACGTGCGCTGTCTTGCAAAAATATTTTATCTTTTAAGCCATAACCCACATTAAAACTTGGTTTATTCGCATTAGGATAGTACGACTTAGAAAAGAAGTAATCATATCCAAATGATTTATAAGTATTGTCACGGTTCCAAAAGCTAGCCACATCCCCGTGAAAAGCAGCCGTTGTGTAGCCACGTTGATTCAAAATTGCTGGCAATGATTCAAAAGTATTGTTTGTCCCATATTTCACCATTGCTGAACCAGTAGACAATCCATACAAAGAATTCTCTTGCATCATTTCTGCATCTGATGTCTTACCTTGTCCAACTTGATGATAAAAATTATCAAAACTTAACGTATTTTGATCGTGGTAAAACTTATTCAAATTTGGTGTCACTTCACGACCGTCAACTTTGTAATCTATCAGGAACTGTTGGAATGATTCCAAATGGATCATGAAGATATTTTTACCTTTTTGTGTCCCATAATACTGAATATTATCTGGCTTTTTTTGTGTTGCGACAAATTGTTTAATTTTGGCCAAATCAGCTGGTTTAGCACGTTTCCTACTCTCAGTTTGATTGTACGTTTGCACGGCATTAAAAACAGCGTACTCATTGAGTCCTAAATACTTAACAATATAATTATTATCAAATGACCGTGTCAATAGTCCTGTACGATCGGTTGATGCAATGCCAAAATCTACCAGCATTAAAACAACACCTAAAATCGTAGTCAAAATGGCAAATTTTTTCTGAACCCCTTTACGATCTATTGTCAGTTGCTTAAAAACGACAAGTCCAATTAAAATAATAAGATCAATAAAGATCATATAATCAGACCAATGAATGATGGCTGCAATGGACTTCCCTAAATTATTACCAGTTGAACTGCCAGAACTTAGTATGCCCATGGACAAAAAATCTGAAAATTCACGATAGTACAAGATATTAGCAAATAACCACAATGATTGGATAAAATTAAACAAAATTGCAATCCAATAACTTAACGCACCTCGAAAATACAACGCAATACTTAAAAATATAATAGCAGTTGGTAATGGATTCAAGAATAGTAAAAACTGCTGTGTTGCGCCCTCTGCCCCAAGGTTAAAATTCATATGATAATTAACAAACGTTTTAAACCATACTAGGATAACGTTTAAGACAAAAAACCAAACTAAAGGTGCTGACGTGTCCATAGTTTGCTTAATTTGGCGCCAAAAATTTTTGGGGCTTGGAATTTTCTTTAAGAGATTTACCATTTTGTTTTCCTTCATAAAATATTGACTGTCAAAATAATAACAGCAACACTATTATTGTATTAAATCATACCATCTTATATTGTACACTTAGAATATTAATTTAAAATCATGTAATATATCATAAATCTCAATCGCTACAAGATCAATGTCGTCAAACTGAAATTGTCTGACTTCTCGATGCTCATGAATTGTCCAAATTCGAGTTAATTGGTCATATTCTACTCGTAATGCCTCAATACCAAATGCATCAAATCGACGCGTTTGGTATTGATTATCATTTGAGTCAATCATAGCACGCAACCGATTTAAAATTTGATTTAAATCACTCATGTGCGTTTCTTCAAGCGTCATATTATTGCCCTTTCTTTATTTTTCGAGCAGGAATCATATAAGCAATAATGCCTGCAAATAAGCCAAAGTAATAAGTGATTAACCGCCATAACAAAATCACCAGAATCAACGTCGCTGGATTTTTGACAAACGGTGAAAACAACAGTTGAAAACTTAATTCAGCGCCGCCAACGCCACCAGGAATTGGGAATAACGAAATAACCATTACAATCATGATGTTCATTGTGACAATTAACCAAGGATTGACACTTTCGTAACCAAACGCACGAATCACGAAATAGGGAATCATATAAAAAACAACCAATTGCAAAATAGTAAAAATACTAGCACCTACGAGTGATTCCCAACTGCTAATCACACGACGTGATTCTTCATGAAAGGTCGCTATTTTTTGTTTTATTTTTGTAATTACTCTATCTTGCCGCTCAGACGACATCACTTTTTTAGTCAAAGGTGACAAAATATCAACTAATCGTAACGTCATTGCTGGCCAAAACATAACCAATGCGATGCCCAGAATGACAAAAGCATGGATTGCAATGGCAAATGGAATAAATTGTGCAAACGTTGGATCGACTTGTGCATAAATAAAATGTTCTGCTGAAAAGTACCCAACGATAAAAAACAAAACAACAACTACTTGATATACCAAGAATTTCATTAAAATAACAGATAATGCTTTACCCGATTCAATGCCCGCTTTAGTCATACCGAACAATTGCGCAGGTTGTCCACCAGTAGCAAAGGGTGTGACACCTGTACCAAGTAAATTCAACAACGGGACGCGCAACAAAGAGGCGACTGACGTCCGTTTGCGATCATCTTTATTTAACAGCACATAAGTTGCTGCTGCTTCTAAAAAAATCGATAAGATCATCATTATCAATCCCAAAAAGAGCCAACGCCAATCTAAGTGTTTGAGTGCGACTGTTAGCTCTTCTCCCTTACCACGCAACTCATTTGTTAAAAAATAGACGACCACAGCCGTTAATACAACCACGATTGTCGTTGATATTTTGTCTATTTTTGACATAATCCCCCCTTACCGCTATGGTGCTAGTACTGCTTCGTAAACATGTTTTAATTGCTGACCGATTTCCGGTAGATCTCGTGCCACAGCAAGTTGATACCCTGCCTCGGTTAGATCAGGTAACGTCTTATTTAAAATTTGAACCATCTTGGTATCAAAATCATCTAGATCATTTGCTTGATAGCTATTAACACCATCCTTTAGCCACTGGTGATATACTGGAATATTTCTAACTAACACATGTTGTTTTGAAGCCAAGGCTTCCAAAACCACAATGCCTTCTGTTTCCTCGTAAGATGGATAAAGAAATAAATCAGCACCCTGATAGGCGCCTTGAATGACATCACCTGTAATATAACCTGGAAAAATTAGATTTCGGACATGGTTTCCTTTAACTAGCTGTCTAATTTTTTGAGGTACCAATCTTAAATCTGTATAGCCAAACCAAACAAACAGATACTCTGGATGCCTTTTGGCCAATGCAACGAAGTCCAAAATACCCTTTCGTTCAAAAAAAAGACCAACACTCACAATAACTTTTTGATCATCAGACAAATCGAAATAATTACGAAAAGCCTGAACTTTATCGTTATTTTGGGCATATTTTGCTAGCGGAATACCGTTTGATATTGGTGTGATTGGTTGTTCAAGACGATAGCCTCGCAATAACTGCTTTGAATACGGTGTCGGTGTAATTAAGGCATCCGCTTTTTGGTATAGCGATACCAAATAACGTTTGAAAAAGGGTGATATCATATTAGAACCAATAAATGAATTTCTGAAATCTTCATACGTTGAATGGCCATGATAAATAACTTTTTTACCCATCTTATGCGCTTTATTTACCATATGCTTGCTATTAACACCATAAGTATTAATATGCAAGATATCATAATCTATACACTTTGGATCAGTTGTTACCTCAACATCAGTGTACGCTAATGCTTGTTGTTGTAATTTCAAAGCACGGCCAATACCTGATTTAGCAATTAATTTTTGATTTTCAAAATAGAGTAAAACTTTCAATTAATTTCTCCTAAACGGATTACGTAAAATACGCTTCATATAGCCTACTTCATCGGCTGTTGGGTTGTCATCATCAGGCATATCTGCTTCATGATAATCTGATAATACCGACTCATAGAAGTCCAGTACACGACCTGCAAAAGTAGTTGCGTCAACATCCTTCATTTTCTTAGATCGCATCAGCGTATCAGATTCTGACACATCACGTCGTAAATAACGTTCAATCCCAGCTAATAACTCATCATAGTCCGAAACTAACGTTCCAATAGCCTCATTATCGACCAAATTATCTAAATACGGCGAATGTATTGCAACAAAGGGTCTGTTTGCAGCCATTGCTTCAATGAATGTCAGCCCCTGTGTCTCAGTATCAGAAGAACTAACAAATACATTACTCAATTGATAATAATCGATGATATCATCATGATTCACCATGCCTGCAAATGTCACACGTTTTTCTAAAGCCAGTTCACTAACCTGCTCCTCTAGCGATTTTCTAGCAGGCCCGTCTCCGGCAATGACTAGCCTCGCATCTGGACAAGTCTGTAATAATTCGGAAAAAGCAGATATTGTCAAGGCAACATTTTTTTCAAATGCCAAGCGACCAAGCGATAGAATGACCGGTTCTTCTGGTGGAAAACCATATTTTTCACGCAAATTTTGGTGCGCCTCACTTGTATTTGGCAATGATACACCTGTCGGAATAACACGAATTGGCGCCTTAACACCATATCGTAGTAACGTTTCTTGCACAAGCTGAGACGGTGCAATGACGCCTCTCATTCCCGCCATATAAGCCTTCATTAATGTGCCTACGCCTTTTGGGCCAATTAATAGTCCTCTCGCAACGTAATGCGTATAATCTTCATACATTGTATGGTATGTATGAACAACAGGAATTTTAAGTTGACGTGCCACAAATTTTCCTAATAAGCCTAGGGAAAACTCTGTTTGTGTATGAACAATATCTAACTGTAGTGACTTTGCGATTTCAACAGCCTGAATCAATCCTCGAAAGGCCAATCGTCTATCTTTAAATCCCGCATAAGGCACACTAGAAAAACGATAGATATGTGATTCAAATTTGTTTTTTGAAACTTTAGGGTCAGTGGATGTAAATATATATACTTGATGACCTTGCGCCTCTAGCGCTTCTTTTAACGTTTTAATGGAAGTAGCAACCCCACTAACTTGTGGGAAATACGTATCCGTAAAGAGACCAATATTCATTGTGTCCTCCAAAATTTATATGAACATTAAAGAAAAATCTATAATGACAATACTGATATTATACCATAAATTTATAATTGTTCAGTATACACAAAAAGCATGATGCAACGTGAATTAATCACGTCGCATCATGCCACCTACTTTACTAGTTAATCAAATACCATTTGATTATGATACAATTCAGAATAAAAGCCACCTTCAGCAATTAAAGTTTCGTGGGAACCTTGTTCGATAACCTTGCCATCTTTGAGCACAACAATTTTGTCAGCATCCAGAATAGTTTTCAAACGATGCGCAATCACAAAGCTTGTGCGTCCCGCAATGACATTATCCATTGCAGCTTGAATACGTGCTTCAGTAACCGTGTCTACATTCGAGGTTGCTTCATCTAAAATCAAGAAAGCAGGATTCGTTAAAATTGTTCGAGCGATCGCAAGCAACTGCTTCTGGCCAGTTGAAAATACTGAATTTTCATCATCGACTATCGTTTGATAACCCGCTGGCAGTGACACAATAAACTCATGAATGTTAGCTTGTTTAGCCGCTTTAATCATGTCATCTTCAGTTGCTTTTGGCGCCCCAAATTTGATGTTATCTGCAATAGTCCCACTAAATAAAACTGAGTCCTGTAACACAATACCAACATGGTCACGTAACGATTTTAGATCTAAATGACGTACATCAACCCCATCAAATTTAACGGCACCCGTGTCAACATCGTAAAATCTATTCAATAAATTCATAACCGTTGTTTTACCTGATCCAGTTGGCCCGACTAACGCTACCATATCGCCTTTTTTAACATGAATTGATACACCATGTAAAATTTCTTTATCAGCTGTATAGCCAAAATGAATGTCTTCAAGCGTCACATCTGAATTAATTGCACGTAACTTTTGCCCATCGACTGGATTAACTTCTTCGGCTTGATCATGAACATTCGATAAACGTCGCGCACCCGTTACAGCCAATTGTAGCATGTTATAAATTGACGTGATCTGTGTAATTGGTTGATAATATTGCTGTGAGTAATTCACAAAGACAACAATCAACCCTAATCCGACTGCCTTATCCATACCTTCAGAAACGACCAGCCACGAACCAAAGAAAATCACAATCGCTAAATTCAATAAAGACAATCCCTGCATTAACGGAAATAGCATACCTGAATATACTTGCCCTTTGAAAGTAGCTTGTTTCACTTTTTCATTGTGCGGCATAAATCCCGCAATTGATTCTTCTTGTAATCCTTGGGTGATAATAATTTTTTCACCATTTATTTGCTCATTAATGTAACCATTCATGCTGCCAGTTGCATCTTGTTGTTCATCAATAAAATGGCGTGCACGCGAAATAATAACCCAAGCTACAATAATGGCTACCGGCGTTGAGCCCATTGTGACCCATGCTAATTTAACATTTTGGTCAAACATCATCCAAATAATACCAACAAATAAGGCAAACTGTGATAAAAGTTGGAAAATTGCTTGGTTCATTGCATTAAAAATATTATCCAAATCAGATGTGAATAGCGATAATATTTCACCATCTCGATGTGTATCAAAATATTTGATTGTCATCTTTTGTAACTTAGCAAACAAGCCAATCCGCATACGACCCGACGCTTGTGCTGAGACACGGGAAGACAAAAAGCTCGAAATAAACATCGTAACTGCTGTCAAAACAAAGAATAACATCATCGCTTCAAGCGCATGATAAAATGGCGTTCTACTAGCAACTGCACGTGTTGTCGGGTTCATATATTGCCCAAGATAATTTGCCAACTCAGTAATTGCTTGTCCCATATAAGCTGGCGCTTTCACTTGGAAATAAGTTGAGATAATCGTTATTACCACAACAAACGATAAACTAATCCAATATTGTTTCAAATAGCTAGCAAAGTATTTAATGGCGCGTTTAATATCACTCATTTTCAGTTACCACCCTTCGCTTTTTGTGTTTCGTATATTTCAGTATAAATTGGTGATTTGCTTAATAATTCTTTATGCGAACCAATACCAACTAATTTCCCTTCATCCAATACTAAAATACGATCAGCATGAATCACTGAACTAATTTTTTCAGCAATGACAAATGTTGTCGTCTCAGAAAGCTCGTTGTTTAAGGCCTCCTGCACAAGTTTCTCAGACCGCGCATCTAAAGCAGATGTCGAATCGTCTAAAATTAAAATTTTTGGCGATCCAACAACACCACGCGCAATTGACAATCGTTGCTTCTGCCCACCTGAAAAGTTTGCTGAACGTTCTTCTACAAGATGCTCAAAACCGTCATCATATTGATTAATAAACTCAGATGCTTGCGCAATATCTGCAGCTTTTTTCAAATCCTGGGTATCAGCTGTTTTTTTACCTTGACGTAAATTATCAGAAATCTTACCACTAAATAAAATGGCACGTTGTAAGACAAATGATACTGTCGATCGCAATGACTTTTCGTTGACTGCTTTTAAGTTAACACCACCAACAAACACTTCACCTTCAGTCGGATCATACAGGCGCGGAATAAGTTGGGCTAAAGTTGATTTTCCAGATCCAGTAGCGCCAACAATCCCAATCATTTCACCAGATTTAACCTTAAACGAGACATTTTCAAGTGCTGGTTGGTCGTCCCCAGGATAAGTAAATGACACATTGTCAAACAATACATCCCCAGTTAAATTTATTTCTGGTGCCGTAGGATTATAAGTTAAATCCGCTTTTGTATCCAAAACTTCTTTGATACGGCCAAGCGACACAAAACCACGTGAAGCAAATGTTGACATCATGCCACCAATCATAATCGCAAAAAATATTTGCATCAGATATGAAATAAACGATGTAATCGCTGCTAAATCATTGGGATGTTGGACGATACCTCGACCAACAAATAATACTGCCACGCCAATAGCTAAGTAAGAAATTAACATGAACATCGGAATCATTGTTGAAAACAAATACCCAATGGTCGTTGTTACGCTGGTTAAATTGTTTGAATTTTCAGTAAAACGTTGCGTTTCATTTGTTTCTTGATTAAATGATTTGACAACACGCACACCTTGCAAATTTTCTTTAGCAAGTGTATTCGTTTTATCAATTAAATTTTGAATTTTAATAAAGTATTTACCCATTCGTTTAAATACCACTTGTGAGGCCAATGCAATTAAAATAACCATTACAATCACGATCCACCACAGTCTAGGCAAAGTCATCAAGGCTAAAATAAAAGCGCCAATAAACAATATTGGAATGCGTGTCAAAGACTGAAATACCATCATGACTAATTGTTGCACTTGGTTAATATCATTGGTCATACGCACAACTAAATTACCCGCTGAAAACTTTTCAATATTGCTAAATGAAAATGATTGAATTTTTTGATACTCATGGGCGCGTATATCTGCAGCAATATTTTGTGATATTTTGGCCGCAAAAATTGTGTTAATCACACCTGCAATCAAACCAATCACTGCCAAAACAATCAACTGTATACCATAAACCATCACACTATTTTGATCATCTGCAATAATTGCTTTCATGACATGCTGGAGTAAACGTGGTTGCCACAAGGAAGCGCCAGCCATAACCGCAACAGCAATAATTGAAAAAATAATATCTCGCAAATAAGGTTTAGCGTGTTCCTTTAAAATTTGCATAATGAGCTCCTTTTTAAAATGATGCATTTTAGAAAAATACAATAACACGTTTCATTATATCAAAACAATATCCTAAAAGTTTATTTTTTAACAAAAAAAACAACCCATTATAATGAAATTTTCATTTAACAGGCCATTCATTTTTTACTTTATCATACTACTCTGCATCTGACAGAAAAGCAAAATCAGATTTATGATGATTGTTAATCAGCAGCTAACGCATCAATCGTGTTTAATTTTGCTGCCCGTCGTGATGGCACAAAACTGGCAATTAATGCAATTAATATTGAGATAACAACCGCAAAGATAACGTTCCCAATTGATACTTGTACAATACTAAAATGTATTAACCCATTTAGCGCAGCATTCATCAATATTTGACCAGCATACGCCATCGCAATACCTACGATTGCTGATATAACTCCCATCAACAAGGCTTCATTTGTAAACAAGCCTCGAATATCTTTAGATCGGGCGCCAAGCGCACGAAGCACACCAATTTCACGTGTACGTTCAGAAACAGACATGTAGGTTGTCACGATTATCATAATAGCTGAAACGAGTAATGATATACCAGCAATAGCAGCTAACACATATGAGGCCAAACTTGTAATCGTATTAATTGTGCTTAAAATATCGGTCAAAGACACCCCAGCAAAACTTTGCATACCATTACTTTGTAGTTTATTAATGCTCTTCATTGTTGCGCTGACTGCTTTGGTATCTTTTATTTCAACAGCAGCATAATTCGCATCTGTTACGGCATTATTTTTCTTCAAATCATCTTGCATTGTTGCCCAATTTTGAATAAACATTGCCCCTGATTGACCGCCATCCGTCATACCAGCAATTTTGGCTGAAGTGGCAATGACAACTGGCCGATTTTCTGAATCAAACGCCATGTAACTAAATGAGATATTTTTACCAATCAACGCTTTATAGTTACTTTGAATTTTTTTAGCATAACCCTGATCAATCAGCACTTCGCCATTTTTTGCCTGATGACCAGCTTTAATTGTTTTTTCGGAAACTTGTGGTGACCATGATTGTAATTGCACTGGCTGTGATTTCACATTGCCATACGTAAACACAGCATTTCCAAACTGACCACCAGCATAAACTGCGTCAACCCCCTGCACTTTGTCTAAACGATCTAACATGGCGTTATTCATCGTTGTAGCTGAGTAGTTTGTCGCCATAGCTTGTGTCGTGGCTTGCATACGTTCTGTCGCACTAGCGTTTTTATCTCGCGTTGTATTACGAACGACAGTCTGATAATTTGGATTGACAAGCGCATCCACTTGGTTGGCAATATAACCTTTAATCCCGTTACCTAATCCTAAGAAAATAATAACCGAAAATACACCGATTGCCGAGCCTAATATGATTAAAAAATTCTGAAGCTTTTTATACTTTAAATGATCAAATGCCATATCCCAAACTGACGATGATTTCAAAGGTCGAGAAGTCAAACGTTCAGTCGTTTTTGGTACTAAAAACTTGTCCTTTAGATACTTTTCTTCATCAATTTTACCATCAGCCATATGCAAAATACGCGTGCCATATTCTGCAACCGCCTGCGAATGGGTGACAACAATAACAAGCTTACCCTCCTCAGCAATTTGTTTTAATAACTCAAGTACCTCAATAGTATTGACAGAATCAAGTGCGCCAGTTGGTTCATCAGCAATCATAATATCTGGATCTGATGCCAAGGCACGCGCAATTGCAACACGTTGCTTTTGACCACCTGATAATTGCGATGGATATTTGTTGATATGTTCAGCCAACCCCACCTTGTTCAATAATACTTTTGCTCGCTCTTTACGTTCAGCAGCAGACAAAGTTGTCATGCTCAAACTTGTTTCAACGTTCTCTAAATTAGTTTGATAATTAATTAAATTAAAACTTTGAAAAATATAACCAATCGTTTCACGACGATAAACATCCAACTTCTTTTCTTGCTTATGATCAAGTTTGTCGCCATTAACTTCAACTATTCCTTCAAAGTTACGATCTAACCCACCAATAATGTTCATCAAAGTCGACTTACCACCACCAGACTCACCAAGAATCGAAACAAATTCTCCCTTGTCAAACGATAAGTCAATCCCATTTAAAACAGGAAACTCGTCTTTACCTAGATAGTATGATTTCTTAATATTTTGTAATTCTAAAAATGCCATATTTGCTCGCTTTCAATTTTAACTTATGTTAAATTCATTCGCCATGTTCACGAATCCAAGGTTTTTCACTGACTTCATTTTCTGTCAAAACACTATGTATTGTCTTTTGAGCCTGAGGAACAAACATGTTAGGCTCAGGTACCACTGATACAAACTGTAAATCAACGGTCTCTGTGCCATCTTTGCGTAAAGTGCCACCGATTTGTTTGACTTCAAAACCAATGCCCACAGTCTCTTGTGCATCACCCCATGAATTTTTTTCTGTTATATTTGTCGATAAACCTAACACGCGTGTCACTTCAACATCCAAACCAGTTTCTTCTTTAAACTCTCGGATAACTGCTTGTGTCGGTGAGTCACCATACTCTAAGTAACCGCCTGGAAATCCCCATCCTGCGTCAGAATCCCAGCGTTTTTCAAGGAGTATTTTATCATGTTGTTCATTCCATAAAATACCATAAGCTGACATGAAGATCATCCCCTCATGACCAACTTTTTCGCGCATACGTGCAATATAATTCTTTTTTAACACCACTATTCCCCCCACTAACTCATACCTTAAAAGCTCATCATACTTTCTGATTTTTAGTTTAACCATTCTGTTACTTTTGAGAGGCAGCAAAATCTGGTAATAAACTTTTAGCTAAATCATACAATTGCTCTTTGCTGATGAAATTTTCCTCAAAAATATCTGGTAAAATATCTGTCGCAATATATTTAACACTCGCCATATCTTGAAACTCAGCCAACGCTTCTAAACTACTTTGAAAAATATTAACAAATACAGGTTCAGGGTTAAACTTTTCCAATTCGCCATACGCTTCATACAGCAAATCGACCTTATCAGAAATCGACAAAATTTGCCCCTCAATACTGTCATCTTTTCCTTCACCGAGACGTCGCATGTAAGCTGATTGAAATTGACTTGGTATTTCTGTTTTAATAAAATTTTCCGTCATTGACTCTTCAACATCAGCTAACATTGATCGTAAGGTGGCTGTCGCATATTTCACTGGTGTTTTAATATCGCCAATAAAACGTTCTGTGTAATCATGATTCAAGGCCTTTTCATAGACCAATTGCCAATTAATAGTGGCACCATTTTGCTCTTCAACGTCTGCTAAAAATTGTGCAATTTGGGCGACTTTCCAAGAATGTGCTGCGACATTATGTGGTTGATACTTAAAAAATCCTGGGGCGCGATTAATTAATTCTAACTGGGTCATTCCCATAAAAAATTCGTGCATTGGCATAGTAACTTATTATACATGACTGACCTCATCCTCATCGACGTGAGACTGAGTAACTGACACATACTTTCCCTCCTTAATATTTAAAAAACGTTATCTTTATCATACACGACTTTTATCTCAGGTGCACGCGCAACTCCCTTGTTATCAATTTTTAATAGACCAATCATCACCATCAGAATCCAAGATTTTCTTGAATATGCAATATACATAGGTACCCAATTTTTAGTGAATTTACTTTTATAGTGATGTAACCCTTCAAAAGAGTACACCTTTGATCCAAATTGATAAACTAAATTGGCTAGCCGTTCTCGTCCAAAACTTTGACGGTGTTGTCCAACATTTGCCAAGGGTGACATCCCTAGATTTAGTGTTGTTAACCCTTGTGCTTTAGCATATGCAATTGTATTAACAAATAAAACATCCATCACACCATTTGGTGATTTTTTAGTAAAACGCATCAGGTCAACCGCCATTTGTTGCTCCGTGTGTGACGTTACAAGTGTGGCATATGCCTCGATACGACTATTTTTTTCTAAAACGGCAATTGGATATCGTTGGATATAACGGTCGTCATAAAATCCTAGCGAATAACCCTTTTCTTCCCGACCTGCGAGCCATTCATCGCTAATGGTACGTAATTGCATCATAATGTCTTGACTAAAAGGTGGTTGCAACACGTTAAACTCAAACCCACCACGCGCTGCTTGATGCACGACTGAACGTATATTTTGCATCTTTTTACCTGCGGTTGAAAATTCGTCAAGCAACACCTGCGCCTCTTCACCCAGTTTAAAAAAATCATAGCCAAATTCATGAGCCAACATAGCAATGCGTTCGCTCACTTCGTAAAATACTGGTATGTATCCCAATGCATCAGAATCCTCTACAAACTGTTGCATGCCTTCAGAGTAATAACTAGCATCGCCAAATGGATCTCCCATCACCATCGCCTTATTATTGATAATTCTAAATTGCACGGCCAAGACATCGTGATTATTTACCTGATAATAGTAGAATCGTTTGTCACCAATAAACGCAAGGTTAGTGTAGTGCGTATCCCCAACAGCCAACATGTGGTTTAACCTTTCTTCATCAAAAGAAACGCCAAGTTGTTGTTGATGCGCATACAGATAGCGTAACAATACGACACGAAACACTGAAACAATCAGAATCACTATTGCGCCCGTAAGCCACCAATGTACTGAAGGCATAAGACCTGTATGTTTTAAATTGTGAAAATGATGCTGTACAAACGGCGCGTTACTGACACCTAATAATACATAACTGATAATCAAGACGCCCCAAATAATACCATCAACCACTTGTTGCTCCCAAGAATGAATAAACTGCTGACGATATAACGTTTTTTTACTCATTATAAATGCAACTAGTAGTACAGTAATGAAAATTACCGGTGTTATGTATTGATAACTGATTAGTATATAAATAAAAACTAAACCTAACACTAAAATTGTTGATTCGTAAGCACGGGCTACCTGATTAGCTACCCCCCGTGCACTAATTAACAATAAAAATCCAAGTACAATATTTGGCAACTGATTAGCAACTACGTAAATACTTGGTAAGCGTACGAAACGATTTAAGCCCATAACGCGCTGAGCAATATCTGGCATTGTGCCAGACAACACGAATAAAAAGCCTAATAAATACAATGTTAATGTTATGACGCGGTGTGTTACGATCCCCGCTACATAGTGAGGTACACCACGATAATCCGCATTTATTTTATGCGACAACCTGTAGGAAAGTAAAAGTAGTGCGCTCAGTAAAGGTAGTAGATTATAGAAAACACGGTATAATATCAACCACACGACTGCTTTTCCTTGTGATAGACCAATATTTGATAACAAAAGTAACAAAGCGACATCAAATGATCCCCAGCTGCCAGGTGTCATTGTCGCAAAAGCAATCGTGCTCGCAATAACAAACAAAAGCATCATCATGCCAACCTGAATTGACGACACGCCAATGGTAACCCCAATAACAACGAACAAACCCATCTGCAATAGCAATGCTAAACACGACGTACCTATAAACCATTTTGCGACATATCTTTTCATCCCTTGCCATAAATGTAAGCCGGGTATAAATGATATCATACCGATAATGCCCACAATAATTAAAATGGCAACTAACCATACCATGCTACCATCAAATCCGGGAATGACCTTTAAAAATAGCGCGATAAAAGCGCAAACACTTGCAACTAATAGGCCACTCAAACTCAAGACATACATTTGAAAATAAGGTTTCAATTGGTTTGGTCGATTTTGGTCAAAAAAAAGTATGCGCCGTAAAAGTAAACTAACAGTACCAGCAAAACCGGCATTAATATTAAAAACATTGATTAACCATGCCCGTTGATATAATTCATTTTTTTCGATACGATAATTTTGCCATTTAGCCAAAAAAACGTCATTTAACGTGGTAACTAGAACGGATAAAAATCCAAATACGACTAACATTATAGTCTGCCACCAGGTTAAATCATTTATCGTTGATAAAATCATTCGCCAAGTGATCTCGCGTGTCATAAATATTAATTGTGTAACTAAGATAATTGTTGTCGCTGGCACAATTAATCGTGCTAAAATATATTTAATTTTTGGCATTGACTATTCCCCTCAGTAAAAATGGCATCACAAGTTGGCTAAATTTTTTTGGATTAGTATAAGTCACAAAATGACTATGCCGTTGTATGATCATAATTTCTGAATGTTGTAGCGCATGGGCTATATAGTTGATATGACGCCTTTTAACTAAATCAAATTCACCAATTACTATCAGTACAGGTGCCTTGACTAGAGTAAGCTCTGCTACTGTGATATCCAAAGGTTCACTCATGACATGTAATTGTTCATGTCGCCGTCTTGCATAAGGGCTAATTGCTGCCAACATACCTGTGCAAAATTGCGCCATATCATCCATCAACCAAAGAAATTTATAAATCCCATCTTTTGAAACATTGGGTGCATTAAGTACCATTCTCGTAACATTTTTGGGATAAAGCGTTGCATATTTGATTGCAATATTTGCACCATCACTGTAACCTAACAAAAAAATGCTATTTATCCCCAATTTCACACGTAAAGTATTAATATCCAGTATAATATCATTTATTCTAATTCTGTTTTTGGCATTAGTAGAACGCCCATGACCACGCGTATCAATCGCTATCACATGAAATGACTTTTCGTATTGTTTAATTTGACGACGAAAATATCGTGCTGAACTACCATTACCATGTAGTAAAAACAGCGCTTGTTGATTTAATTGACCATATTCATCGTACACAATTTTAGTACTATCTCGCATGATTATTGATTTTGTTATCATAATTATATTACCATCCAAAAAAAGAGAGCTGTTTGCTCTCTACATTATACTGCTTATTTTTCTGAAGGCTTATCTGAATCATCCGTAATCTTTTCAACGGCATCCTCAGATGGCTTTAAATCTTCAACAGCTGTCTTGGGTTCAGTTGTTTCAACCTTTGGCTTGATTGTACGTATAGATGCCATGTCAAACGTTAAAATAACACCCTCTGCATCTAAATCAACCGTCTTGTTAGCTGTATCTACGCTGCTAACAATCGCATGCAAACCACCAATTGTTACAATTTCTGATCCTTTTTCTAAGCTATTTTGACGCGCTTCTTGTGTTGCACGTTGCTTTTTTTGCTGACGGTTCATAAACCAAAACATACCGACAATTATAATAACTGGAAAAACTAAACTCAAATTCATACGACGATTTCCTACTTTCTTTATTGTGTGGGCTATTACCGCATTCACACTATACCTTAATTATATCAAACTCTATGACATTTATTTAAAATAAACGTGCATTGGGCTTATTATAACCATATTCTTCCATAACGGTTGCTCGAAATGCCAACAAGTCGTCATTTTCAATCGCTGTCCGCATATCTTCCATGAATTGTAACAAATAACGTAAATTATGTTGCGACGCTAGTTGTGCCCCTAAAATTTCATTGGCATTAAATAAATGATGTAAATACGAACGCGTTAAATTTTGAAATGGATTGTAGTTTGGATTATCAAACTGACTTTGATTGCCAAACTGATTTGTTCTAATGGGATTGGCGGAGTAATAGCTCAAATCTGGATCTAATGGGGTAAAGTCATTTTTATACTTTGAATTTTTAATCACGACACGACCGCGGCGTGTCATGAGTGTCCCTTTGCGGGCAATACGTGTTGGCAAAACAGAGTCAAACATATCAACGCCTCGGATAACACTATCTATCAATGAATCTGGTGCAGCCACACCCATTAAATAACGGGGCTTATCTTCTGGTAGTAATGGCATAGTAAAATCCAGTACGCGGTTCATTTCTAACTTTGATTCTCCAACGGAAAGACCGCCAACAGCATATCCTGGTAAATCCATGCCAACCAACCCATTGGCTGACTCTGAACGCAACGCCTTAAATCCGGCGCCTTGCACTATACCAAATAATCCCTGAGAGTCTGGCTTTTTATGCGCTATTTGGGCACGATCTGCCCAACGCAATGAACGCTGCATTGAATCTTTAATATAGTCATAACTCTCAAAATAAGGAATTGCCTCGTCAAGTTGCATCATAACATCTGAACCCAAATTATTTTGTATCCGCATAGCCACTTCAGGTGATAAAAACATTTTATCACCATTCACATGATTTTGAAAAGTCACCCCTTCTTCTGCTAGCTTACGAGCATCCGACAACGAAAAGACTTGAAACCCGCCTGAATCTGTCAAGATTGCTTGATCCCAACCCATGTACTGATGCAAGCCACCAGCTTGAGCGATGAGTTCATCTCCCGGCCGTACCCATAAGTGATACGTGTTACTTAAAATGAATTGTGAACCAATATCTTTTAATTCACGTGTCCCAACACCCTTTACTGCCCCTTGTGTACCAACAGGCATAAACATGGGTGTTTCAAATGTACCATGTGGCGTATGAATACGGCCACGTCGCGCACCTGTATGTTTCTCAGTATGGAGATGCTCATACCATACTGCTGGTTTTTTATTTGTCATTTTATCCTCATTTATTGCGCAATTTTAGTCCATTCTATTTTACCAGTTTTGTCTTAACAAAAAAAGATTTTACCAAAAAACAATAAAATCTTTTTTAAAATGCAACCATTTTACACGATACTTTTTAATTGTGCGTTTTCCGACATACTCCAATAACTATCGCGTGTCACAATAAATGAATCTAACATTGGCACTGTCATTTGTTCCCCAAGTAACTTTAATCGCTGACTAAATTGCACGTCAGCATCGGACGGCTTCAAGTTACCACTAGGATGATTGTGTACTATCATAAATCCCAGTGCATTGGCATGTAATGCGCGTTGGAAAATTTCGCGTGGTGAAGCCTGTACATGCGTGAGACTACCAACAAAAATAGTTTCCCAGCCGATCACACTTAACTGCGCATCAAGTAGCGCAACACACAATTGTTCTTGCGGTAAATGACCAATTTGTCGTTGTGCATAATGACCAATTTCTTCTGAAAACTTAGCACTTAATAGTTTTGGACGTGTAGCCATAGCAATATTTTTACCAATATCTAACCCAATCAGTAGCGCCTTATTTTGCGTTGGATTTTGCGCAATAAAATCCTCTGCAGCATCATGTGTCATCTCATTTAAATCATAATCATTGGGGAAGTGACGTCGCAATTCCTGCAACGCATCTTTTCCATCTTGCCCAAGTACCCTATAAAATTTTTTTATTTGCTCATTCAAAGTCATTTTTCACCTCTATGAGATGATACGTCGCTAAAGACTTTTATTCACAGTTGTTAGCACACGAACAGAAACAATGACAGCTAGCGTCATTAAAATAACATCTACTCTAAACAACCAAGTTGCCCCTAAATGGGTCGCAGTAATTAATCGTTCTGCCGAATCCGCACGCTTTTGAAAAATCGAAATAATACCAGCCGCCATCGCAATGCCAACTGCTGCTGAATAATTGTTGGTGGCTGTAAAAATAGAATTCCCTGAACTTTGATACGCAGTTGGCACATGACTAATTGCATGGGTCATATTATTACCAAACCAAAAACCAAACCCAAGTTGAATCACCATAAAGCTAAATAACATCCCATATAAACTAATCGGTAACACTGCCATCATTAATGTTCCAATCATAATGAGCGCTAAACCAATCATTATTGGTTTGCGAGCACCATAACAATCGTAAATGCGACCTGATATAATAGCCATGAGCGCGTAGCCTAAAGCACCTGGCAACAATGCCAAACCAGCAACTTGTGAATCTTTAAACAAGACTAGTTGTATTGTCATTGGTACTGCATAATTAAATGTTAAATTAACGACTTGCATGATAAACGAAGCCGCAATGCTTAACGAAAATACTTTAAATTTGAATATATTTGTATTGAGTAACGGATTAGTCACATGCGGTGCATATACTAAATAACTAATAATGCCACCAAACATAATCACCAGTAACATCAAACTTATGATATTTGTGATACCGTGCGTACTAATGCGTTCAATGACAAAAATACCTGCTACAAAGAAAGTACTCAGCAATAACCACCCAACCCAATCTAACTTTTCTTTTGTTAAACTAGATACTTGTCGAATTGTGAACCAGCCTAGAATCAATGAGCCTATTTGGACTGGCAAAACAACCCAAAACACCGTATGCCAGCCAAAGTTTTGGGTTAAGTAGCCACCAAACGCTGGCCCAATCGCCGGTGCAAAAGAAATAATTAACGACCCTATGCCAACCATCGTGCCGCGTTTATTTTCTGGCACTTGTTCAAAAATGACGTTATACATGAGCGGCATGCCAACACCACCCCCAATACCTTGTAGTAGTCTACCAAACAAGGTCAAACCAAAATCACCACTCAGAGCATTAATCAGCACACCGGTAATTGAAATCACAGTTGCGACGATAAACTGACTTCGGTTCGTAAAACGTTTTTTTAACCACGGTGATAAAATAACTATCATACTCGTTAATAAAATCACGCCTGAGGTCAACCACTGAACTGTGCTTGATGTCACATCAAATTCTGTCATTAAAAGTGGAAAACTAACATTCAACGCTGTTTCCAACATGATATCAGAAAACCCAAGTAGACCTATCGCCACAACACTCAGAATAAGACGCATTGATAGTTTTTCTTCTAATTGTGTCATATTTCTTCTCGTACCTCACTAACAAAATATAAAGATCCGGTAAAAATCGTCATGTCTGCTTCACTTTGATGATATGCTTCACGCCAATTATCAGCTACTTGAACACCATATTTTTTTGCCACTGCTTCGATATCTAAACTATGCCGCCCATTTGGTCCAGTAAAGGGCACCAAAACAATTGTGAATCGCTTGTTTTTTAAAATTTCATCAAAAGCCAATACAACATTTTTATCCATTAAACTACCAATAATTAGCGTCATAGTCTTTGTTTGATATTCAGGCCTATTGAGTGATTCATAAAGCTTTTTTAAACCTTGTGCATTATGTGCCCCATCAATCATGACGCTAGGTCTTATTAATTCAAAACGAGCAGCAATATGACTATCATTTAACCCTTGCTGAATATCAACAGCTTTGATATTCATGTCAAATGCTTTAACAGCGGCCACTGCTGTAGCAGTATTTTGAATTTGATAGGTACCTGGCAACCCTTGTTCAAACACATTTAGTTGCCCTTGAATCAACGTACCACCTGCACGATTTGCAATCACTTGACGTGCTTCTTCAGGTAAATCACCAACAACGACTGCCATATCATCATGTATGATGCCTGCCTTTTGCCGCGCAATTTCTACAATAGAATTTCCTAATAATGATTGATGATCCAAGCCAACACTTGTAATTACAGCGACTTTTGTATTTGGCATCACATTAGTCGAATCTAGTTGTCCACCAATTCCGACTTCAATAACAACTGCATCTAATTTTTGCTGTGCAAAATACGTGAACATAATTGCTGTTAATACTTCAAATTCCGTCGGTATATCTGGTGCTAACTGTTTATCTACATATTTTAAAACTTCAGCTACTGCTTTAGTGGTAGTTAATAAATTCACTTCAGAAATAAGTTCATTGTTAACCTGAATACGTTCACAAAAACTAATAATGTAAGGCGAAACAAATAACCCCGTTTTATAACCTGCCACACGTAAAATATTACTCGTCATAGTAGCCACGGACCCCTTACCATTTGTTCCTGTGACATGTATAGCAGGTGGTAACTGATTTTGTGGATTTCCTAATGATTCAAGTAATACATACATACGAGCCATCGATTCTTTTCGACCCCCTTTTGGTCGCCCATGTATAAAACTAATAGCATCTTCAACTGTTTTCATTTCTTGCCTCCCTAATTTATAACAAAGCAACGAAAAACCGTCCAAATATTGTTTGGACGGTTTCATCGTGTTTATTAATTGTACTTAGTAAAATTTTAATCTTTTTCGCGTACTGTAAATTCACGACGTTGACGTGGTGCACCACCGCCATTATTTGAATGACGTTCTGTTGAACGGCCATCGCGACGCTTGTAATCGCTGAAACGACGTTCGCCATTCGATCCTGCACCACCTTCACGTGATGATTCACGACGTTGACCACCACCGTTACCAGTCGTACTACGTGAAGAATCACCATTACCACTACGACGATCACGGTTACCACGATAGCCACCGCCACCACCATTGTTGCCACGACGACGATCACCACCACGGCTACCGCCACTACTGTTACGTGAACCACCACCATTACCACGACGTCTTGGTAATGGACGTTCGCGCGTAATTTCAACTGGTGTATTTTGCTTTTCTAGATCAGCAACTGATGACAACAGTGCAGCAGCCAACTGTTCAGATGAATACTGTGCTGTTAATTTATCAACTTCTGATTGAATTTCTTTTGCATCAGCGGCATCAACAATTTTGTTAACTTCACCAGCTGCATTTTTAATTTTTCCGACACGTGCATCTTGTAATGAAGCAGGCTCCAAGGCCGTCATACGCTTCTTTGTAAGATCTTCAACAGCTCGCAAGTAGTCCATTTCGTTAGGAGAAACAAACGTTACCGACACACCTTCAGCACCAGCACGGCCAGTACGGCCAATACGATGTACATAAGATTCTGGATCTTGTGGAATATCAAAGTTATAAACGTGAGATACATCTTTAACATCCAAACCACGAGCCGCAACGTCTGTAGCAACTAAAATGTTGATTTCATGCGACTTGAATTGTGCCAAAACACGCGAACGCATTTGTTGCGTTAAATCACCATGTAAACCAGAAGCATGATACCCACGAGCTTCTAGGCCACGTGCTAATTCTTCGACGCGACGCTTTGTACGACCAAAGACAATCGCCAACGTTGGTGCCTGCACGTCAAAGATACGTGTCATTGTGTCAAACTTTTCGTTATCACGTGTACGAACAAAGTATTGATCAACCAAATCTGTTGTTAATTCCTTGGCTTCAATTTGAATATGTTCTGGATTCGTCATAAACTTAACACCGATACGCTTAATCGCTGGTGGCATTGTTGCTGAGAACAACAATGTCTGACGATCAGCAGGTGTATTCTTAATGATTGATTCAATATCTTCTAAGAATCCCATGTTCAACATTTCATCAGCTTCATCCAAAACTAATGTCTTAACATGCTCAATCTTGACCGTCTTACGGTTGATATGATCGAGCAAACGGCCGGGTGTTCCAACCAATATTTGTGGATGTGACTTCAAATTTTGAATTTGACGGCGAATATCTGCGCCTCCAAAAACAACTTGAACATCAACATGCTTATCATGACCTAATTTTTTCAATTCCTCAGCTGTTTGAATAGCCAATTCACGTGTTGGTGATACAATTAATGCTTGAATATTTTTGTTATCTAAATCAATATGTTCTAATATTGGTAAACCAAAAGCTGCTGTTTTACCTGTTCCCGTTTGTGCTTGACCAATAACATCTTTACCAGCAAGTGTTAACGGAATCGTCTTTTCTTGGATTGGTGTTGCTTCGACATAACCATGTGTTGTAATGGCATCTAAAATATCCTGTGATAAACCTAATTCACTAAACTTCAAAATTTTTCTCCTCTGCGCTCTTTTGGCGCGTAAGCAATTAAAATCAATTCACAATTTTAATCGCTGTCATTTGTGTAAATAGTCGCTTAGCCAGTGGTTGCCAGCTTTTCCCTCTTGTATTAACATTACTCATCAAGATCACCGCATCTTGCCCATTTTTTGTCAGTATTACGGTTGGCTCAAATCCCAATATAACACCATGTCCAGTACTGTACTTGTCATAATGATACAGACCGGCCGCATAGCGACTAGATACGGGGTGTTGCCACATCGTGTGCAATGCATTTTCATTTAACATCACATGGTCAGTTAACAAACGATAAAAAGTGTACAAATTACCAGTAGTCATAGCCATATTACCAGTACCAGTTTCCATAGCATAGGCTAGTGGACTATCTGATGCTAATTGGCTGTAGTCAAGGTCTTTATAACCAATTGTTCGATGTTTATTTCTCACAAAATCTTTATAATCTGACACATCCAAATGGTATTTTTGATTGAAAGTTTCATTGAACAGTTCTGAATAATTTTTATGTGTAATTTGCATCAGAATGCCAGACAATAAGCGATAATTAATCGCTTGATATGACCAATTTGGTGAGCTGACTACCGTCGTATGTTTTGCATCAAACGCAACATTTTCTGCATCCGTTGTAAACACATTAGCATTAGCTTTTTCCGTCAACCCACTTGTCATTGTGAGCATTTCTTTAATCGTCACTTGATTAGCATCAGGTATGTTTGGATAATATTGACTCAGTGACGTGTCAAGGTGCAATTTTCCTGCACGAACCTGTTGCATAATTAATGTCGCAGTAAAGCCTTTTTGGATTGACGCAATTTGATACAGTGATTGTGCATCATTCAATCTATTTTGTGCCTTATTAGCATAACCAAAACCTTTTTGTAAAATAACACGATTATGATGAACCACTAGAGCAGTACCAACAAAGCCAGATTCCTGCAATTGGGTATCAAAACCAACTGCCAAATCATTATTTTTTAAAAAAACATTTTGGTTTAAATTTTTTACAATGCTCTTAGTTACTGGCTTATAGGTATGTTTGACTGTTTTTGTTTCACCTACCGCAGTTGTTGGCTTATGCTTTATCAAACACAAACTACAAATGAACAAAATTATGACAACTAATGTTACTAATAAAACACGTTTCCATACGCGACGTTTCATGCGATAATGCTGTGTACGTTTCACTATTGCATCCCCAATACAAAAAATCATTTCATTAATGCGTTAACAACGTTTTCTAGGTGTATACCATGACTTGCTTTTAACAAAATAACATCACCTGTCTCACCTAACTGTTGTAAATCTGAGATTAACTCGGTTAACTGGTCTGTTTCATATTGATGAAGATGCTTTGAATCAAAATTTTGCTTTATCAATGGCGCCATATTTTCGTTAAATAATCGACCAACTAGATAAATACCATCAACACTTGTATCCAATACCTTTTGTCCCAAACTGGCATGCAAATCACTTGCTTGTTCGCCCAATTCTAACATATCACCTAATACAATGTATTTATGTGGTGCGGGTATTGCTTCCAATGTTGCCAAAACCGCTGCCACCGCTGTTGGATTTGAATTGTACACATCACTAATCAAAACCACACCGCGAGCTGTGACAAGCCTTTCTGTGCGATTCTTAGTCAAATCAAATGTTTGTAGCGCTTTTGCGGCTTTTTTTAAATCAATATGTAATAAGATACCCGCTGAAATCGCTGCGAGCGCATTCATAATATTATACCTACCAATTAAAGAAATTGCAAATCGGATATGTTGATAGTCAAAAATTGTGTGATCTGAAACCATTTCAATTTCATGAAATCCTTGACCAAAAAATGATACTTTCTGTTTAATGTTGACTTGCGTTAGCAATGGCTCATCAAACGGGATAAGTAGCACACCATCATTTTTCAAACCACTAACGATTTCTAATTTTGCACGTGCAATGTTAGCACGTGTTTTAAAAAATTCAATATGAGCCTCGCCAATCATAGTAATTATTGCAATATCTGGTTTGACTAAATGAGACAATATTGTTAATTGACCTGGTCGATCCATCCCCAACTCAACCACCAAAACCTCTGTATCTTCTGGCATCATAAGTAACGTCAGTGGTACGCCAATGTCATTATTAAAGTTTTCTGGTGTTTTAAACGTTTTATACTCTGAAGACATAATTGCCGCTAACATGTCTTTTGTCGTAGTTTTACCATTGGATCCAGTAATAGCAATTACTTTTGGATTGACCTGGTTACGACGATATTTACCTAACTGCTGTAAAGCGCTTAATGTATCATCAACTATAATTGCCGGTATTTCAGCATTTATCACATGTTTATTGTCAACTAATACCGCAACAGCCCCATTGTCTAGTGCACTTTGAATATACTGATGACCATCGTTATCAGCAACCAGCGCCACAAATAAATCACCCGCTATTACCTGCCTTGAGTTAAACGCTATGCCTGTTATTAACCCGTTTCCCTGAGTTGGTGCTTTTAATATATCACCAACTTCTTTGATTTCATAGTTCATTTGTTCTCCAAAATAAAAATGCTTGTTATTTTTTTAAATGTTGTCAATTCACGATAGACGATACTTCTATTATATCAAGAATTTTTCTTAAATATTGCAATACATTCAATATGGGATGTTTGCGGAAACTGATCAACTGGAAAAATCGGTCCATCAATATGGTAACCTTTTTGAATGATTTCGGCTGCATCACGGACTAACGTTACTGGATTACAGCTGATATAAACAAATTTATCCGGCCCCATTTCGGTTGTTGCCTGAATTAAATCACTGGTTAATCCACGACGTGGTGGATCGACAAAAACAACATCTGGTTGTAACCCGGCATCCTGCCATTTTTTAAACTGTTGAGGCGCATCAGCAAGAATATACTCCGCGTTGTCAATATTATTTGCTCGCATATTAATTTGCGCATCTGCTACTGCACCCGGTATCACTTCAACACCGATCACCTGACAAACACGTTTGGCAATCGTTATACCAATTGTACCAATACCAGAATAGGCATCAATCACAGTGTCTGTTGGCTTGAGCGCTACTTTTTCTGCCGCTAGCGCATATAATACTTCAGTTGTCTGTGGGTTAACTTGATAAAACGAGTTCGGTCCAATAATAAAATCGTAGCCAAGTAAGGTGTCATGAATGGCATCCTCTCCCCAAAGCGTTCTATTATTGGGACTTAAAAGGACAAAATCTTGCTTTGGGCTATCGTTAAAAATTAAACTTTTAAGTTCCGGCAATTGTGCCACAATATCAGTCACAATTTCCTTTTCGAAATTAATAACTGCATCGTTTGACACGAGTACAATCATTAATTCGTGTGAATAGTAGCCACGCCTGACCATAATATACCTGATAGCCCCTTTTTCAAAATCAGGGTCAAATGCAGTAATTTTATATTTTTCTAACACATCACGCACTTTAATAATAGCTTGATCAATAGCTTGATCATTAACAAAATAATCTGTCATCGGCACCAATTCATGGCTACCACGACGATAGAAACCACTAGTTAAATGGCCTGCTTGCCACTTAACTGGCACAATCGTTTTGTTACGATAATAGGTTGGATTTTGCATGCCAATCGTCTGTTCAACCGTTACTGCCATATTTTGATCTTGAAATAGCCTTTTAATTTGATTTTGTTTCAATTCAAGTTGCGCATCGTATTTCAAATTCACAAGCGGTGCTGTACCAGCATCAATCAAATATTGACGATGACTATCTTGACGTTTACTTGATACTTCAATTCTTTCAACAATTTTGGCATAACCTGAAAACTTGTCGACTTGAATCACTTCTAAAAGTACTTTTTCGCCTGGAATTGCATCCGCAATATATAATGGATAGCTCGGTGTTAAGTAGACAATTCCCATGCCGTCAATACGTATATCGTCAATTTTTACTGTTATTTTTTCATGCAATTTTACTGGGAGAATTGTTCGCGCCATAATATCACTATATGTAGTGATCAAGTTTTTAAGATAACACAATTAAACTGCGCACCATCACTAACTTGATTATCACCAGATACTTTCCCTTCTTAGTTATAATATACAAAATAAAAGCGTTCACTAAAGTGAACGCTTTTATAAGAACAATTGATTATTGGTCTTCATTGTTCTTGAAGCCAAATCCAGCAAATTTCTTGTTGAACTTGTCGACTGCACCATCCGCTTGTGTAAACTTCTGCTTACCTGTGTAAAATGGATGTGAGTCTGATGTGATATCCATACGGATAACTGGGTATTCTGTACCTTCAAAATCAGTTGTATCGTTTGATGTCACAGTAGAAGCTGATAAAAACTTCTTGCCTGTTGTTGCATCAAGAAAAACAACTGCTTGATACTTGGGATGGATTTCTGCTTGCATGGTAATTTCTCCTTAGCGCCCTAATACTTCTGTACCAGAGTCAGTCTATAACTAGTACATTTTAGCATGTTAAAAATTAAATTGCAACAAACTATTATACTGGTTATCATCATTTTGACGTTATTTGTCGTTACATTAAGGCATGAGATTGATTAAATCAATGCCTTCAATTGAAATTTCAGCACCTAAGTGCGTCAACTTATCTTGAATACGGTCATAACCACGTAAAATATGATCTGCATCATTAATAACAGTTTCACCTTCAGCCATAATAGCTGCAATAATCAATGCCGCCCCTGCTCGAATTTCAGCTGCCTCGACCTCTGTTCCAATAAGGCGCGGTGAGTAATTGATTCTAATTTTACCAGGTTTTTCAGAATCAATATCGCCACCCATACGTCGCAGTTCAGCAATATGCTTGACCCGTTTAGGATAAATCGTATCTTGAATGGTACTTTCACCGCTCGCCATTAGCAATAACGGTGTAATTGGTTGTTGTAAATCTGTTGCAAAACCAGGATAAGGCATTGTTTTAATAGTCACTGGTTTCAAATCATCTGACTTATAGACATGAATTGTGTCTTCACCGATGTCTAAGTTAACACCCATTTCTATTAACTTTGACGTGTATGATTCCAAATGTTCTGGAATCACATTTTTAATCGTTACACCATCGCCAAAAGCTGCAGCCATACTCATGTATGTGCCCGCCTCAATACGATCCGGAATTACTGTGTGGGTATTTCTTGCTTTTAAGCTTGGCACCCCAGCAATACGAATTGTATCCGTTCCAGCACCACGAACGTTAGCGCCCATATTATTTAAAAATGTCACAATATCAATAATTTCTGGTTCGCGTGCCGCATTTTCAATCACAGTCTGGCCTTTAGCACGCACTGCAGCTAAAATAATATTAATTGTGGCACCAACTGATACTGTATCTAAGGCAATGCGAGCACCAATCAAACCATGCTCAGTTGCATCAATATGGATAATGTCATTACTCTCAGTAACGGTTGCACCCAACGCTTCAAACCCTTTGATATGCTGATCTATTGGGCGTCTACCTAAATTATCACCACCTGGAAACGTAACGGTTGCACGATTAAAACGTCCCAGTAGCGCACCCATAAAGTAGTAAGAAGCACGTAGTGACTTAATCGCCCCACTTGGTAGCTCACTTTCTCTAATGTGCGTTGGATCAATATCTAAATTACCATTCGCAAAAACTGAATGAACATTCATTGCATTCAAAATCAATTGCAAATTTTTCACATCTAGAATTTGTGGTACCGTATCAAATTTGACAGGTGTGTCAGCCAAAATAGCAGCTGGAATGAGTGCAACTGTTGAATTTTTTGCGCCACCGATCGTGACTTCACCATGGAGGCGTTTGCCACCGCGTACAATTATTTTAGCCATGAATTTTCCTTGTAAAAGTTATAGTCCAACCCTAATTATACCGTGAAACTGGACGTAACTCAAATTAAATTAGAAACTAAGTTAACGCACTTCAACATTAAGTTGCGCAATCAAAGCATTTTTCACCCGCTCAAAGTCTAAATTAACCTCTGCTTCAACTAACGTTTCCTCATTATCTTGATAAGTCAAACTATATGCCAATGATCGTTTACCATGGGGCAAATTTTCGCCAGTGTACACATCAAACAACGTGACATCAACTAATTTGTTACTAGCAGTGCGACGAATAACTGATTCAATATTAGCGTGTTCAATGCTTTCATCTGACAACAAAGCCACATCACGATTCATTTGAGGGAACCGCGAAATCTTATGATACTGCACATCACTTTTTGCCGCAGACATCACGGCAAATAAATTCAACTCAAAACCAAAAACAGCTGCCAATTTTTGTGATTTCGTGAGTAGTGGATGGATTTGACCAACAAAACCAAGATATACCTCTTCAGCATAAATATCCGCTGTTTGACCAGGATGCATATTGACATGTCGGTCTGTTGCAACATATCGGACATTTTCGACACCAATTTGATCCAAATAGGCCGCTACAATTCCCTTAATATCATAAAAATCAACAGCACGTGCTGTCTTCGAATGCTGCCACTGTGAGTTCGCTTGATTCCCAGTTAAGACACCAGCAACATGTTCAATTTCAGTTGGTAACTCGTTATCACTATTAGCAATAAATACACGTCCTTGTTCATAAAGCGCAATATCATGAACAAAATGATTCACATTGTAAACAACATCTTCTAGCAAACCTGCTAACAAATTTTGGCGCGCAGTCGTTCGATCAGAGCTCATAGGATAATCCAAAGTAACAACTTTTTCTGTGCGGTCTTCGGCAAATTGTTGTGCCTTTTGAGGCGTTGTCAACACATAAGAAATGGCTTGATTTAAGCCTAAGCTTTCCATAATGCGACGACTTGCTCTTATTTTTCGTTGTTGTTCAGTTAATTTTCCAGGTGTTGTGGGTCCATAAGGCAATGTCACTGGTAAATTATCGTAGCCATACAACCTTGCTATTTCCTCAATCAAATCTGCTTCTATACTCATATCTGCTCGTCGTGCTGGCAGCGTTACTTGAATGTCGTGTCCATTGTTTATATAGTTAAATGCTAACTGTTTGAAAAAACCGGCAATATCTTCTAATGTTAACTTAGTGCCTAATATTTGATTCACACGCTCCGCAGTTACTGGCAAAACAATGTTTTCGCGCTTAGTATCGACAGCAGTCACACGCCCGCGAGCAACTTGCCCGCCAGCCAGATCATCTGTTAAACTGGCCGCATGATCTAACGCGGTAAAGGTTGCATCCCAATTAACACCACGTTCAAAACGTGCCGATGCTTCGGAATGCAAATTATGTCTGCGCGCTGTGGTACGTACCAAACTCGGATTAAAAATAGCGCCTTCTATCACAATATTTTGCGTATTTTCGTCAACTTCTGAATCTAGTCCACCCATAACACCAGCTAACATCAAAGCCGCATCATCCGTTGCAATAACAATATCTTCACCAGCACGCAAATCGCGTTTTTGACCATCCAATGTCATTAACGCTTCACCATTTTCAGCCCGGCGCACATACAATCGTTGACTATTTAGTTTGTCTAGATCAAACGCGTGTAAAGGTTGTCCATACATTAGCATCATATAATTAGTGATATCAACTATATTATTGATTGGACGCATACCAGCGTTCCATAACTTTTTTTGCAACCAAAGTGGCGAATCACCCACTTTGACGTGATTAACAACGCGCACCGCATATTTAGGCGCCAAACTGTCATCATCAACCACAACAGACACTTGATCACTTGCAAGCGTTTCATATTCTACTAAATCAAAATCCGGCACTGTCACTGATTGTTTAATCATGGCACCAAACTCATAAGCTGTTCCTATCATTGACAACATATCTGCACGATTTGGGGTCAAATCTGTGTCCAAAACAGGTTCTGTCATGCCCAAAACCTGCAACGCATCATCACCTGGATGAATAGAATCACTGCTATTAAACACATATATTCCCGTTTCAAAGTCTTTTGGTGCAATTTTACTGTCAAAACCTATTTCCTGCAAAGCTACCAACATGCCATTAGAATCTTCACCGCGCAATTTGACCGGCTTTAGCACGTTTAATTCGCCAGTTTCATGATTAATGATGTGTGCCCCAACTTTTGCTAACACCACAAGTTGTCCTTCAGCGACATTCGGCGCTCCAGTGACGACTTTAGTTAATGTCGGTTCCCCAATATCTACTTGTGTTATCACCATATGATCTGAATCTGGATGAGGTATAACTGACACGACTTTTGCAACAACAAGCCCCTCTTGGCGCCTAGCTAGGGTCGTCGTGTTAGAAATTTCGACACTTGTCCGTTCAACACGTTCTGCTAAATCTGCAACAGCATCGACATTCAAATCAATGCTGTTATTCAAATATTCATTTAACCATTTTAAACTCGTTTTCATACTTAATTACCCTTTCGATTGAATTGTGACAAAAAGCGCACATCATTTAAATAAAATTGCCGAATATCATCAACACCATATTTGAGCATCGCAAATCGATCAGGTCCTAAGCCAAATGCAAACGCTGAATATTTTTCTGGATCAATACCGTCCATCCGCAACACATTCGGATGCGTCATGCCGGCTCCTAATACTTCAATCCACTCAATGTCTTCTGGCTTCATATCTGGTGTCACCTCATTCCAAGACACATCTACTTCAACAGAAGGCTCTGTAAACGGAAAGTAAGAAGGGCGCATACGAATTTGATGTTTTTCACCAAACAATTCCTGCATGATTGATAATAATGTGCCTTTTAAATCAGCCATCGTAATATTTTCGCCAACAACCATGCCTTCAACTTGATGGAATTGATGTGAATGCGTCGCATCATCCGTATCACGACGATAGACCTTCCCTGGTGCAATCATCTTTAAAGGCCCTTTAGAAAAATCATGTTTTTCTAAAGATCGTGACTGTACTGGTGAAGTTTGCGTACGAAGTAATATTTCAGGCGTAATATAAAATGTATCTTGCATATCACGCGCTGGATGATCCTTTGGTAAATTTTCTCGTTCAAAGTTATACTCATCTGTTTCAACTTCAGGTGAATCAACGGTATCATCGATAATCTCAAAGCCCAATCCCAAAAAGTGCTGCTCAATGTCATCAATAATTTGTTGTAACACATGGGGTTGACCAACAGTATGTGCACTGCCAGGCAGTGTGACATCTATTGTCTCTGACGCCAATTGCACGTTCAATTTAGCCGCTTCAATCGCTGCTTTTTTCTGCGCCAACATGTCAGTAATTGTTTGACGTACATCGTTACCAATTTCACCAACTGCTTTACGATCTGCCGGCATCACATCTTTCATGCCTTTTAATAAGCCTGTCAGTTGCCCCTTTTTTCCTAACAAACTGACACGCAGTGATTCAATATCTGCCCCTGTGGCGTTAATGCGTTCAACTGCTTCGGTTTTGAGTGTCGTTAGATCTTCAATTAAACTCATAAATATGTCCTTTCGATTCTGTATATCAGTTATTATTTGCTTAAAAGTAAATAATAACTGATATGCATGTAATAAAAAAGTCCCATGCTGTCTTAAAAGACAACATGGGACGTTAACTACCGTGGTACCACCCAAATTTCTGGACTTCACCAGCTTTAACGACTGTAACGAAGCCACACGTTGGTGATTAACCCAAACACTCCTGACTGAAATTCACCACATTCTCTACCATGATACTTTCACCGAAAATATATCACTCGCTTTGGGTAAGAACACAACTACTAGGCCATTCACAGTGTACGTTATTCAAAAATTTAAATTTTTTATTCACAGCTAACTACCAATAAGTTAAAACACAACAAATGGCACGTCTTTAGTATATCACGCAATACCATTGATGTCTTCATGTTTTTCTTGTGCCACATTATTATATTTATCGGACCATTCATGTATAGCTGCCATCATTGGTCGCATTGCTTCACCAGCTGGTGTTAGTTTGTACTCAATTAAACTAGAATTCTCATAAGTCACTCTGTTTATCAAGTGATCCACTTCCAATTCTTTTAAACGTTCTACCAATACACGATCAGAACAAACCGGAATTGTACGTGAAATTTCTAAAAAGCGTTTAGGCCCACCAATCAACAATGCTTCGATAATTAAACCATTCCACTTGCGACCAAGAATTTGGAAAGTACTAGTGAAATTCTGACAGAGTAGGTCTTCTGTATGTTCTGCTAATTTTGCCATGTTTTTATCCTCGCAATTATTGATGAGTTAATAATAACATAGAATACCGCCATTAACAAAAAGTAAGCAAATTAAAGTAATGTTTTAGCGAGGTAGAAGCAACCTAAAATACCAGCGTTATCACCGTTTGCTACGGGTACAATATACTCCTCTAGATCAGGCACTTCAAGATAGTCACTCATTTGTTCAGAAAAGCTTTCGCGAATTAATGGGAATAATATGTCACGATGTGGCACACCACCACCCAAAATGATTTTCTCAGGACGTAGGATCATCGTGTAATCCAATGCTGCTTGTGCAATATAATAAGCTTCGATTTTCCAAGCAATATCATCGTCCGGAATTTCTTTGGCACTTACGCCCCAACGTTCTTCAATTGCTGGTCCGGCAGCTAATCCTTCCAAACAATTGTCGCCATGGAATGGGCAGTGACCAGCATAATTATCTTCTGGATGCTTCTGTAAGAAAATATGTCCAGCTTCTGGGTGACCATAACCACTAAGGAGATGTCCATTTGAAACGATTCCAGCACCAATACCAGTACCGACCGTCAAATAGACCATATTTTGGACATCTTTAGCTGCACCTGTTTCAAACTCAGCCCAACCGGCACCATTAACATCTGTCGTCCAAAAGAAAGGAATATCACGCCAGGCTTTCATACGGCCAAGAAAGTCATAACCTGACCAACCACGTTTTGGTGTGTCTAAAACATAGCCATAAGTTTGTGAACCGACAACAATATCAATTGGTCCAAATGCTGCAATCCCAATGGCATCAATATCTTCAAATTTGTCAAAAAATGCAATCACTTGATCTAATGTCTTTTCACCGTCTAGCGTTGGAAACGAAGTTCTCTCAACAACGTTATAATTCTCATCAGCAACAGCAACAACAAACTTTGTGCCACCTGCTTCAATTGCACCTAATAATCCCATGATTTTTCCCTTTTCCTCTACAGTTTTCCAAATCCACATTACCTTTAACTATCGTCGTTACTCAGTCACTTAAAGTTAAAACATCGCTAATTAAATGGTTATGTGAAAATCATATCGCCTTATTTTGACTTAACATGTATATTTATTTTTTAAAATATATAAAGCGCTTACATATCTAGTTTAATCGATTTGAACACGATATGTCAAGCGCTCAACAGCATTTTTTTAAACTTTATGTCAATCACCTGTTTTACGGTTGAATGACGCTATTGCAACGTGGAAAAAAACCTCCTTAGATCACACACCATAAACTAGGCGTGCCATCCAAAAGAGGTTTAATCAACAATCTTTTACTTAACAATCTCACAAAATTCAACAATAACAGCATCTGGTCCTTCTATATTAAAGAATTTAATACCTTTTTCCCAAAAAGCCAAATGTTGTACTTCAGCATCAATCAACTTAAAGCCTTCTGCTTTTGCTGCAACAAATGCTTTATCTGCGTCTGTTGTATCCATTGAAATATGGTTAATAGCACCAGGCTTACCAGCAACTTCATCTTGTTGCCATGTTTCGATCACTAGATTTTCACGTTGCATAAAGATGACGTTGCCCACCGGAAAATCACCAGCTTTTTTAAAGCCTAGTTTTGTCCAAAAACTCTCAGCAACTGCTAAACTTTTTGTTGGGATACCAATATGTTGTACACCTGAATAATAATCTGAAAATGACATGTGACACTCCTTCTATAATTTACGTTCATAGTGGCTGAATATTTTCCGTCTCTATCTTTTAATCAAATACCTTGATGTTTGAGATTAGGAAAGACAAACTTGTCTCCCCAACCTGTTATACCACCTTGAAATAGAAAGGCGAAAATTGTTCCCAACCCGTAATTTGAAAAGTCAGGTAGCATGAAAATCGCGATAATACCAATAATTGTGGGTGGAATATAAGATGCCCACATTGCTTTTGCTGCAGAACCCTTGAAATATTTAAATCGTAGAATTTGCATCAAATCATCAGCTGGATGTAATATCAAATTAGCACGTTGATAAATTGATATTGCTAGTGCAATCATAATCACACCGACAAAGTTCAAAACAGTATAACCTATTGTCATACTAATACCCTGTGCATCTGGTAATACTTTTGAAAACATATCAGCAAAGAAACTAATTAGTAACGAGAAGGGTACCATAAAAGCAACGTTGCCCACAAATTTTTTCCAATTAAAGTAGCCTTGCAAAAAAATATTTAAAATAGCAATCAATACACCTACAACAAAGAATATCCAACCTAAACTAGCACTACTACCGCCAAAAGCTGCTTTATTGAATCCTGCTTGTGCAGCAGTCCAATAAGCTGATCCTAAAAAAGTTGGATGAATTTTTTGACTGGTAACGACTGTAAGCACATTACCGGCCGCGTTGATTATCAAAGAGAAAACAAAATATGATAAGGAAGCGCCAATCGTAAGCGTACGACCTGGATTACCGGTCGCCTTAGTTGTTACGTTTTTAGCGGTCATATTATTATGCCTCTTCTCCACCAACCTTCACAACGGCCTTTGAGACAACCCCAAGCTTACCGTTCACGAAGTCATCAACAGTGTTGTAATCTAATTCATGAGACATAAGAGATTCAACATCCAACTTACCAGATGATAACAAAGCCAATGAATCTTCAAATGCATTTGGATTGATAAATGATCCTTGAATCGTCAATTGCTTTTGGAAAATTTCATAAGTATTCATTTCGAATTTAGCATCAGGACCGCCAACACCAAACATCAACACTTGACCACCACGTGCGGCGGCTTCAATAGCTGATTCTTGTGTTTGTGGCATACCAACAGCTTCAATGACAACATCATATTCGCCATCAGGGATCTTGTCACCCTTCATTGTATTATATATGTTTTTAGCACCGAACTTTTCTTTGTTCATTGCAAGCTTTTCGTCAACAATACCAGCCAAATCAACTTGGTGAATACCATATGCTTGCAAAAGTTGAACAAATAATTCACCCATGAAGCCATCACCAATAACCAATGCCTTTTGGTAAGGTGTTACCTTAAGCAATTGGATACCATGAACAGCACATGAGATAGGTTCAACAACAGCTGCAGACTTCAATGATACATTGTCAGGAATTGGGTAAACAACTGAAGCAGGTGCTGTGAAATATTCTTCAAATCCGCCATCGCGTGTTACGCCAACAGCTGACAAATTCTCACATAACTCTGGACGACCTGTACGACAGAACTTGCACTGACCACAGTAAATGTTAGGATCTACCGTCACACGGTCTCCTACCTTCACGTTTGTAACAGCTGAACCAACCTCGGCAACAACACCTGAATTTTCATGTCCCAAAACAATTGGAGGCACGGCTGGTGCGGAACCTGGCAAGCCAGCATACAATGCATGATCTGTACCACAAATACCAGCAAATGCTGTATGGATACGAACCTCGTTTGCTTGAACTTCTGGAATTGCAAGATCTTGTAATTCCAACGACTTAATGCCTGTTAATACTAATGCGTCCATTATGACTGCTCCTTTTTTGTGATCTTAGTCACTTACAAGGACAATATTAACCCTTTAATTTTTCATTGTCAAGCGTTAAATAGCAAAATAATCAATAAAATTACCCTTAAAAAAAGTGTATAATATATTGTGTAAACTCAAAAAAACAAGAGATTGTTCTCTTCGCCCTTGGAGGCCTATAATGGTTGCAAAATTAAACGACGTCGCTGAATTAGCTGGCGTCTCTATTACAACGGTATCACGTGTCATTAATAATTATGGTTCTCTAAGCAAAAAAACAATTGATAAAGTTCATGCCGCAATGCGCGAACTGCGTTATCAACCAAATGCGATGGCCCGTTCACTACAGGGTAAATCATCCCAATTTATCGGCTTAATTTTTCCAAATATTCAAAACCCCTTTTTTACAGCTTTAACGAATGAAATTGAACAACTTTTATTTGAAAAAGGCTACAAAGTTATTATTGCTACTAGCGCCAATAATGTCGAAAAAGAGCAACAGTACCTTCAAATGTTAGCAGCAAACCAAGTTGAAGGTATTATCACATCTTCGCATAACCTTGATATTGAAACTTATAATGACACTTTCTTACCAATTGTGTCATATGATCGCTATCTCTCAGAAAACATCCCCATTGTATCTGAAGACAACTACCGTGGCGGTTATCTACTTGGTGAGTACCTTGTCTCAAAGGGTGCCAAAAATCTACTTATGCTATCTGATGATGATTCATCTAATTCACCAACTACCAAACGTTATCAAGGTTTTTCAGATGCTGTTAGTCCGCATAGCCATTTAATAACTCAAAATAGCAGTTCAAACATTATTTCAACAAACGATGACATTAAAACGATTGTTAATTATGTGATTTCTGAAAAAATTGATGGTATCTTTGCGTATAATGACATTATGGCTATTCAACTGCAAAATGCCTTGCGACAGGCAAATGTCCTTATTCCAAAGGATGTTATTGTCGTTGGTTATGATGGGTCACCTATTGTTCAATTACTGCACCCAGACCTACCTACAATTATCCAACCAATCCAACAAGCCGCTCAACGTTTGATTGATACCTTATTTCATGAAATTGATAATCAGGTGCCAACCGAATCCGGTATGCTCCCTGTTAAATTACATATACCAAAATAAAAAACAGCCCCGAATATAAAACGGGGCTGTTTTTTAATTTACTTTAAAAAATGGTTTTTGATCGTTCAATACTCGCACAATTTCTTCTGCCGCAGTAAGTCCGACTGTATCGAAAGCTTCACGAGATTTTGCTGCAACATGGGGGGTTACAAAAACATTCGGTAAGGATAATAATTCATTCTCTTCACTAATTGGCTCAATAGCTACAACATCCAAACCAGCCCCAGCAATTTCGCCAGACTTCAGAGCGTTAACCAACGCTTGTTCGTCAATAACAGTTCCTCTACCAATATTGACTAGCACCGCATTAGATTTCATTTTTTTGAAGACAGTCGCATTGATCATATTATTTGTTTCAGATGTTGCAGGCAGTGCCATTACCACAAAATCTGATTGCGTATAAATCTCTTCAAGTGACGCCATACGCCCATTTTTAACCACTTTATTATGCCGAGCATATGCCAATACATTAACGTTAAATCCCGTTAACAGCTGATCAATTTTTTGACCAATGGCACCAAATCCTATTATACCAACCGTTTTATTCGTAATTTCTTGCCCTATTTTTACTTCATTGACGTCTTCAGTAATGCTCAGACGTTGCTGATAAAATAAACGGCCCGCCATTAACATATGCATAATAGCTGTTTCGGCTACTGCCGTTGCGTTTGCTCCTGGCGTGTTCGTTACGACAATATCATGTGCATTGGCATCATCTAAATTCACATTATCATAGCCAACACCATAACGAGCGATCACTTTTAGTTTTGGCATTTGAGCTATAATTTTTTCTGATATAGGATGCATCATCAAGATCATACCGTCCGCATCTGAGTGGGTAATGAAGTCATTATCATCATGTTGTTGATTTGAAATCACTTCTATACCATTTGATTCCAAATAAGTGATAGCCGTTTGCGCAATACCATCAAATACTAATACTTTTTTCATGCTGTCTCCCTTACTATTTTAAATGACTCACTGTAATCCCTGTTAATTTAATGTGTTAAATGCACCAGGCATTAACGCAGCAATAGTGGTTTTAATTTCTTTACCACTGTCATTAATTAACCAAATTGGCATATCAGGTTCAAAAAATTCTACCATCACTTGTCGACAAGCACCACAAGGCGCAATCGGTTCATCAGTACGCCCAGCAATAACCAGCCCTTTAAATCGTCTGTAACCAGCAGCAATCGCACTAAAAATAGCCGTTCTTTCTGCACAATTTGTTAAACCGAATGACACATTTTCGATATTGACACCTTTAAATATCGTATCATCATCTGTTAATAACGCTGCACCTACGGGGAAATGTGAATAGGGCGTATATGTCTGGTTAAGCGCTGCCAGCGCCACTTCAGCTAACTTTGGTGGCATTGTTAATTCTATTTGTTTATTATTCATGACTACTTCACCCTATTCATCAATACTTTTTGAGTTAATAAAGCAAAAAGCTGTTGTTTATTTTTAAGTATACATCTTATAATTGCCAATGACGCAATACCTACTTAACTAACAATGATTCCAATTGATTTAATCGCACTTCAAAGACATTGAATGCCTGCTTTAAATAATCTGCTTGACTCATATCCACGCCGGCTTTTAAAATCACATTCAAAGGATAGTCCGATGAACCAGCTTTTAAGTAGACTTTATAATCTTCTGCGCCACCATTTTTAATAATACGTTCTGCCAATGTTGTCGCTGCTGCTTCACCTGTCGCATATTGATAAACATAGTAATTATAATAAAAATGTGGTATTCGTGTCCACTCATAGGCAATTTCTTCATCTGGGAATAAATCAGGGCCATAATATTTTTGGTTAAGTTCACTATAATATGTGCTCATTTTGTCAGCTGTCAATGCTTCACCTGCTGCACTTTGCTCATGAATCCAATTTTCAAATTCCGCAAATTGCGTTTGACGAAAGACGGTTCCTTTAAAACCATCAAGATATTGGTTCAAAACATATGCCTGGAATTTTGGATCATTATTTGTTTTTAGTAAATAATCTGTTAGCAAACTTTCATTAGTTGTCGAGGCAATTTCCGCTAAGAAAATTGGATAGTCACCATAATGATAGTCTTGGTTATGGCGTGTTAAATAAGAATGAACAGAATGTCCCATTTCATGGGCCAACGTATAAACATTATTTAAATTATTTTGCCAGTTTAACAAAATAAAAGGATTTGTATCATAAGTACCACTCGAGTATGCGCCCGAACGTTTACCTTTATTTTCAATCACATCAATCCAGCGTTCATCAAATGCTCTTTTAACAACCTCAAGATAATCTTGACCTAATGGTGCTAAAGCAGCTAACACGATTTCTTGGGCCTTCTCATATGTGACGTCAAAATCAACTTCATCCACCAATGGCACATACAAATCGTAACTATGTACATCCGTCACACCTAGAATTTTTTTACGCAATGAGACAAAGCGATGCAACAATGGTAAATTAGCCGCTACCGTTTGACTTAACGTATCAAAAACAGTCGTTGGGACGTTGTGTGGTAAAATAGCCGCTTCGCGTGCTGAATTATAATGGCGTACTTTAGCTAAGAAGTTATGTCCTTTAATATGAGATGATAAAGTTGACGCAAATGTGTTTTGCAAACCAATGTAACTGTCATACAATGTTTCAAATGCTTCTCGACGTAAATCACGTGACTTTGATTCAAGTAGTAAGCTATAAAGACCATTAGTCAATGGCACAGTTTTACCATCTTCTGTATGCACATCCCCAAAAGTTATGTCTGAATTATCAAGTGCACCAAACGTGTTCTCTGAGGCATTAAAAATATCACCCACACCAGCTAATAATTTTTCTTGTTCGGCAGGTAAAGTATGTGGCTTTAAAGCACGTAATGTTTCAAATAAATGTGCGTACTGTTGTAAGCCATCAGTCGTTAAATAAGCTGCCAGTTTATCATCAGGTATGTTTAAAACTTCTGGTTGAAAATAAGCTGTTGCCTGGCTTACTTCAGCCCAAAGTGCTTGTACCCGTGAATTGAAAGCTGCATATGATTGATTTGTCGTATCTTGATCATAAATTTGATGCGCATAAACATACACCTTTTCCAATTCACGTTCTATTTTCAAGTCAGCCTCTAGGGCTGACTGTAATAATGCAGCTGAATCGCCAACATGTCCAACAAAACGACTCAACATTTCAGATTCCTGCTTGACAGCAGCAAAAGCCAACTCCCAATCATTATCAGAAGCAAAAATTGTAGACAGGTCCCAAGTAAGATTTTCAGGTACTTCATTGCGTAATAATTGTGCCATAGTATTAACGTGCAGCTCTGACTTTTAAGGTATATTCATTTTAAAAGGACAGACTGACATTTCTCCTCTACATGATATAATATCTTATTTTATCACTATTTTCTCACTTTACCTAGTTTTTGTTGCATTGATTCGTACCATGTAGGCATACGCTGCACTAAGATGTATTGCCCTTTTTGAACAATATAATTTTGTTGTGCCAATTCATTGATGAGCTTAATTGCTTGTTGCTTTTTGAATATAATATCACCTAAGACATAATTTATTAATTTATCCGTCAAAATACCTTGATGGATAACATTGCCAACACCTATGCGTTCAATCAGTAATAATGCAAGCAGTCGCCACTGCCAGTTAGGAATGGATAAGCCAAAATGACTGCCTTGATGAATCCAAAGTGGGGCATGAAGCAGCCGGCGATTATGTTGATAGAGATGACGCACTAACTTTTCATCCACACGTTTTTGAATAATTAAATTTTGTAGCTTATAGATATGCTTCTTAATATCACTGTGCACTACGTTATCACTTGTTATCATTTCAAATAAATGATGACTATATTTTTCGATATACCGTACACGTTCAAAATCATATTTTTTAAAATGTGTACGGTGCACAAATTTTTCGATATCTGGTAAATAAAAAGTCAAATTTCCTCGTATCAAAAACTTTAAAATTGTGGTTTGCGTCATATTTTTAACATGATAATTATTTCCTAATATCCAGATGACATTAATATGCTGACTTTCATAACCTGCATTACGTTGATCAATTTTTTTTTGCGAAATTGGACTGCATTGATATTCAATTGCAATCCGTTGATTATCACGTGCCATTAAAATATCAGGTCGTTGGTTAATTTCTGGTATCACCGCTTCAATTTTAACATCGCCATACTGTTGTAAATGCGTCGCCAACTGTAATTTCCCAGCTAAATGCTGTGTCGTTTCATTCTCTGAAAATGTTGCGCAAGTTGATTGCGCATAATGAGCGAAATGTTTTTGTTTGATATCGCCACTTTTAAGTATGACCTTTTCATTACAACCAGGACATACGAACTGTTGCTTTTTAGTGGCATCAGTTGCTCTCACATATTTTTGATTTTTATTAAGTGCTATGATCATAAAAAGCACCTCCAATTCATGATACGAATTGATGATGCTTTATGCACATTTACTTCAATTTTTTCTCTACCCAAGTACTTAACCAGGTTAACAAAGTAATGACAATTAAATAAATAACAGCTATGATTGCCCAAACACGGAATCCTTGCGAATTACGAGCAACAATTAACGTACCAGTTTGCGTCAATTCCAGTAAACCAATGGCTGATAAAATCGACGTATCTTTCAGCGTGATGATAAATTGATTGATAAAACTTGGTACCATAATACGCAATCCCTGCGGCATAATAACTTTACGCATAGCACGACCGTATGGTAACCCAAGCGAACGCGCAGCCTCCATTTGACCACGGTTAACTGCTTCAAATCCACCACGTACAAACGCACCAGTGTAGGCACCCTCGTTTAGTATCAAAGTGATAATTCCTGCTGTAAATGCTGGGATTTTAACCCCTGTTACACCTGGCAAACCAATATAAATGAAGAATGCCAAAACCATTAAGGGTAAGCCACGGAAAATATAAATAATGGTGGTAGAAATTGCTCGAACCCACTTATACTCACTGACACCCATAATTCCAAGTAACACACCCCAAATCGACGCCAAAATGATTGCTATGACTGTCAGTTCAAGTGTTTGCCATAAACCTTTTAATAGCGCCGCCCGATTTGATGTCATAATACCCCAAATAGAACCGGTGTCTTTCTTACTACCTGAAAAAGTTGCTTGACTAGCACCAAGATATTTCGTTACAATTTTGTCGTATGTGCCATCTTTTTTGATAGCAGCAAACCCGCGATTAAATGAGGCTAATAACACTTTATTTTTACCTTTTTCAACGGCAAATCCATACGAACCTGCATTGCCAGGCTTATTAGCATTCATGACTTTTAACGCCATTCCATTTTTTATTGCGTACTGAATGACCGGCATATCTTCAAACGTTGCCGCTGAATTACCAACAACAACGTCATTGTACATCGTATCCGTATCATTAAAGTACTTCACTTTAAAGCCATACTTTGTCTGTAGCGACTTTCCATACTCCGAAGCAGCTGTTCCTGTCTTCAAAGCAACTGTTTGACCTTTTAAACCTGACAAAGACTTAATTTTACTGTCTTTTTTTACAATCCATGCAACGCCTGTTTTGTAATAGGGCGTTGAAAAATCATAAACTTCTTTGCGTTCAGGTGTGATTGACACACCAGCAATAATGCCATCCGCTTGACCGTTAGAAACAAGTTGTGCAGCAGAATTATAGCTCATAGGCCGCATAGTATATGTGAAACCTTCTCGCTTTGCAATCGCTGTCATTGTGTCTTGTTCGATGCCGACATAGTTACTATTTTTATCTTGGAAAGTAAATGGCGCATAGGTTGCGTCCGTCGTAATAGTATAATTTGGTTCAGCTGCATTAACTGTTGATACAAATGTAAGCAATGTAACAAGTGATGCCAACCCTAGTAAGCATTTTTTAAACATTTTTATGAAATTCTCCCATATCCCATAAAAAAGTCGACCACATGGTCGGCTTTTTTAATCAATTTAACACATATTGATGTCGTGGTTATTACGCGCCACAATCTAGTTATGCATGCATAACTTTACTCAAAAACTCTTGCAAACGTTCATTTTTTGGTGTATTAAAAATTTGTTCTGGTGCACCAGATTCTTGAATTTTACCTGCTTCAAAGAACACAACGCGATCTGCCACTTGTTTAGCAAAGCCCATTTCGTGTGTCACAATAATCATTGTCATGCCAGATTCAGCCAAATTTTTCATCACTTCCAACACGTCACCCACCATTTCGGGATCCAAAGCTGAAGTTGGTTCATCAAAGAGCATCACATCTGGTTCCATTGCCAAGGCACGCGCAATTGCTATACGCTGTTTTTGCCCACCTGACAATGAATTAACCGACACATCAGCTTTATCAACCAAGCCAACTGTTTCAAGTAATTCACGCGCTTTTTTCTCTGCAGCAACTTTATCCAATTTTCCAATTTCCACAGGTGCTAACATGATATTTTCCAGCACAGTATAGTTATTAAATAAATTGAAATTTTGAAATACCATACCAATATTTTCACGCACTTTGTTAATATCAGTTGCTTTTGCGGAAATATCAAAACCATCAACCACAATGGTTCCATTATCCGGTGTTTCCAATTGATTTAACATACGAAGAAATGTTGATTTTCCAGAACCTGAAGGACCAATCATCACCACTACTTCGTTTTCAGCGATATCTAACGAAATATCGCGCAAAACATGATTTTCACCATACGATTTATTGACTTTTTCAACATGTACTTTTACTTTTTTTTGTGTCTCACTCATCATGAACGTGTCCTCTTTTCTACCCAATTACTCAACCATGTAAGCAAAGTAATCACAATTAAGTATATCACAGCCACAATTGCCCAAACACGGAATCCTTGTGAATTACGAGAAACAATCAAAGACCCTGTTTGCGTTAACTCTAAAATACCAATCGCCGATAAAATAGATGTGTCTTTCAACGTGATAATAAATTGATTGATAAAACTTGGTATCATGATTTTTAAGCCTTGTGGCACAATAACCTTACGCATAGACTTAGCATATGACAGCCCCAGAGATCTTGATGCCTCCATCTGACCACGATCCACAGCTGCAAATCCACCGCGAACAAAAGCCGCAGTATAAGCACCTTCATTTAACACTAAAGTCAGTAGTCCAGCAGTAAAAGCTGGTATTTTCATGCCAATGACACCTGGTAAACCAATATATATAAAGAATGCTAATACCATCAATGGTAATCCTCGGAAAATATAGATAATGGTTGTTGACAGGCCACGCAAAAACGCGTTTTGACTGACACCCATGATGCCGATAAAAATACCCCAAACAGATGCCAAGAAAATCGCCAAAACAGTCAGAATAACAGTTTGCCACAAACCATTTAAGAAGGCACCATTATTAGCTTTTAAGATACCTATAACAGAATTGTTGTCTTGTTTACTACCCGTAAATGTTGCAGCACTGGCACCCAAATACTTAGCCACAATTTTATCATATGTGCCATCTTCTTTTATCTCCGCAAAACCACGATTAAAAGCACTGAGCAATTTAGCATTTTTACCCTTTTGAACACCAAAACCATACCAACCGGCTTGAATTGGTGATTTTGAATTCATAACCTTTAATTGTGTACCGTTTTTAACTGCATATTGAATGACAGGTAAATCACCAAATGTCGCTTGTGCATTATCATTGATGACATCATTGTATAATGTGTCCGAATCATTAAAGTAGGTCACTTTAAACCCATATTTTTTTTGAATTGACAGCGCATAGTCCGCACCTGACGTACCAGTTTTTAGAGCAACTGTGCGCCCTTTCAAGTCACTTAGAGATTTAATGTTTGACCCTTTTTTAACGGCCCAACCAATACCTGAACGGTAGTAAGGTGTACCAAAATCAAACACCGCTTTACGCTCATCTGTAATAGACATCCCAGCAATGACACCGTCAGCTTGTCCAGAAGATACTGACTGCGTTGCAGCGTTGAAGCTCATAGGTTTTAACGTATAAGTAAACCCTTGCCGCTTAGCAATTGTTTTCAAAATTTCTTGATCAATACCCGTGTATTTATTGTTTTTGTCTTGAAAATCAAACGGTGGGTATGTTGCATCCGTTGTAATAATGTAATTTGGCACTGTGGCTGCGCTGACATCACTTTTTATTACAAAGAGCGCTAACATTGATACTAGCGCGACAATTAAAATTTTTCCTGTTTTTTTCATAGTAACTCCATTTTATCAGAAAACACATGATTACAAGCAGTTCTATGTTAGCTTTTTTAACATAACTATTATCTTAGTGATAGCCAATGTCTCTAACAATAGTCACACTTGATGTAAAAACACTCCGCAAATTAACCATTTCATAACGCCGGTTAATCTTCTACGGAGTGCATCATAATCATGTTAACTTTTATCCATGTGTTCAATTAATCATTGCTTATGGATGTACTGGGACTTTAATGTCACCCGCAATAATTTTCTTCTGTGCAGATTGCACTGCTGACCATACATCGTCTGAAGCCGAATCTTTAGCCAAAGCAACACCCTTCTCTTTTAAGCCGTAAGTAATTGTTTTTCCACCTGGGAAATTCCCCTTACGACCATCATTTGAAAGCGACTCGACAGCATGATCCACACGTTTAACAGCTGAAACAAGTGTGAAGTTGGACTTTTCATTGTTTTTAGCCGTGTAAGCCCCATCTTGTTTTTGGTCCATATCAACACCGATCACCCAAATTTTGCTATCTGAGTTGGCTGCTAATTTTTGATTATTAGCTTTTGCTTCAGAGAACACACCTGATCCGGTTCCACCAGCTGCTTGGAAAATAACATCTGCGCCACCGGCTACCATCGATGCAGCGATTGTTTTCCCCTTGGCAGCATCAGTAAATGAGTCTGCATATTGCGTCACAATTTTAATATTTGGGTCTGTTGCCGCAACACCAGCCTTAAATCCAGCTTCAAATGTGTCGATAATATCCCCATGAATACCACCAATAAATCCAACTGTTTGTGACTTTGTTTGCTTAGCTGCCGCAACACCAGCTAAATATGATGATTGTTCTGATCTGAACATTAACGATGCCACATTCTTATCAGGAATAACTGAATCAATAATCGCAAATTCTGTCTTCGGGTTAGCCTTAGCAACCGTATTCATTGCTGGTGCTGCAGCAAATCCCACACCATAAACTAATTTATAACCGCCCTTAACAGCTGTTTGCAAATTAGTTTTAATATCTGACGAGTCGGCACTTTGAAAATAGTTAAAACCTTGTGTGCCTTGTTTCAGATTGTTATCTTTTCCATAAGCTTTTAAACCAGACCAAGCTGACTGGTTAAAAGACCGATCATCGACACCACCACCATCAGTTACTAATGCAACTGTGTAGTTATTCTTACTCGTCGACTGTGAACTGCCACCTCGTGTAGCAGCATAAATGCCACCACCAATTACCGCGACTGCAATAATACCAATACCTATTTGCGCTGAACGTTGCATAATTTAAAATGTGTGTAAGTGCTAAAAGTCCACTTACACCTCTCCTCTCAAAAAGTTTTATATACTTATTATCCGTCATTTTTTCTTTGAAACAATGACAAAATGATTAAAATCAGTCAAAAAAGACGAACGCTATATTTTTCTTTAATTTTTCGTTCGTATTTTAAAACTTTTTATTAAATATGATTCGGATTTTGGTAAAATAAGCATATGACATACTATATTACACATACAATTGAACCTTGGATGCCAGCGGGCGCCTTAAAAGCAAAATCAGATTATGCAACAATTGCGGTTGCTTTAGGTTGGCAAGAGTTACCTTTAATGCGCTACAATGATGCCCGTTTCGATAATGAGACACGCTTAAAAAACATCTCTGAATGGCTGGTGACTGTTAAGCCAAACGATCTGGTTCTCCATCAATTCCCAACCTATATGAGTGCTGATTTTGAACGTCAATTGGTTCATACATTAAAACACCGCAATGTACGCCGGGCAATTTTAATTCACGACATCGAACCTTTACGATTAATAAAGCAAGATGCTTGGGAGTTTCAGGTGTTAAACCAATACGATTTTGTCATTGTCCACTCCAAAACCATGCAGCAGCGTTTACAAGCCGCTGGCGTGCATACCAATTTTATTGTGCAACCTTTATTTGACTACCTTAGTGAAACACGGCCAGTTGCCTTATTTAGTCGTCACATTAATTTTGCAGGTACTTTCCAAAAATCACCTTGGTTGCAAAACTATACTGGTCCAAAACTGACCCTTTTTGGTTCGAAACCAAAAAAATGGCAGACCGTTAATTTCCCAACAACTATTACTTACCAAGGTAATTTTGATCCTGAAGAGATTGTCAATCAATTGACCGATGGTTTTGGTCTCATCTGGGACAATGACTTCGATAATAAAACTTATCAAACTTACACTCGTTATAATACACCGCACAAGGCGAGTTTATATCTACGTGCCGGTTTACCGTTAATTGCTTGGTCTCAAAGTGCCATCGGTCAATTTATTATCAATCACGAACTCGGTTTCGTTATCGATAATTTATCTGACCTTGATTTTAAATTACGTGAAGTGGACCAAAAACAATACTATTTATGGCAAGTGAATACGCAAATAATTGCTGATCGTTTACGTCATGGAGACTACACACAAGATACATTACGTCAGCTCACTTCATATTAAAAGGATCATTGCTGAAGAAAAGCAACGATCCTTTTATTTAGAGGTAATAACCGGAGTCGAACCGGCGATGACGGTTTTGCAGACCGTTGCCTTACCACTTGGCTATATTACCATAATCAAACATGCCATGATTTCTCAGATTGTTAAACAGGACATCTGTTTTTTTCTCGATCACAACAACGTTTATAATTATATGTGAAAACTGTTCAAATTACAATAACTTTGTTGACTTTAATCACTTTCAATCACGTCATCAGTCATAATTTCAATATTTGGTACCACTGTCCCATCTGATAACCACACTGGCGCATGTGTTTTTGGGTCCCACCAGCCCTTGACATTAACACGTTCATCAAGCATCAAGTCAGTCCCATATGGTAAATCCAACACATGAATTAGACTGGGTTCAATAGCTAGTGCAGTCTCAATAACCAATGGCATGAAATTTTCAGAATTTTCATTCCACTTGGCCGTATCATTATCAGCAAACAGTAGCCAACCTGAATCTTGCGATACTGTGGGGGCCAATTCTCTGTAAATCCAGCGCAAATTACCAGTGCCATCTATTAAGTGTTTTGAAGCGAGCACAACTGCTTCGGATTGATTAAATACTGAACGCATCAATTAATTTCCTATCATGATTAATGACAATCCCTCAAAGCAAAACAATGCTTATGTGATTAAGTCAGTAAACATTTTCCTTTCAAAAAGAGCTATGACAATTATACCTCATAAATTATCTGTTACAAAATTCTAGACTTTTAACCTAATTTATTGTCTAACAAGATTTGCGTCATATTAGTTGCCATCTCGGGCGTACGACGCCACTCTTCCCAACCATCATACTCTAGTGGTAATAATTCATAATGTGCATTAATATAATTTTCCAACGCTTCTACATATGACGAACGTGCAATATTCATTTTCAAAATACGCACACGCTTGATATAATTATGCTCCACTGCATACTCTGAACGACCATTATGTGTGATATTCCCAAGCTCAAAATAAATTGTCCCATCATTACGTGTGATTTCTTCGATAAGATTAAATGTTTCTTTCATGCTTCATCCCCACCTTTCGTTGCTTGACATTGGCACGTAGAATTAACCAACTAGCAACCCAAATACTCAATAAAATACCAAGCATGCCTAATAACATTGTCACAATCTCTACTGTCAGTAACTTGGCATTCACAAACATAGCAATTGGATAGCGTAATCGTACGAACCAAATAAGTAACGGGATATTGGCCCCTAATACACCAAAAAACAAGGTATTAATTGCCGTCCCTAGTATTTGCCCGCCAATAATACGTGAATGCGCATACAAGCTTTTACTGGTCATATCAGGTGTCCGCTCAATCACTTCATTTAAATCCGCTGAAATGGCCATTGCTGCTTCAGAAACAGCGCCTAAAACGGAAATAACCATGACAATCATGGCAATATCACTAAAAGATAAACCAACTGTCAACGACAGACCTTCTAGTTCTTCTGAATTTTCTGTTGTAAAGCCTTGAAACTGTCCAAAATGTTGCATGATAACTGATATAATCATTAAGACAGCGACAACAATAACACTCGTTTTAAAAGCAACATTTGTGACTTCAGTATTATCTGAACCCAAATAAATTGCAATTGATAAAATAATCAAACTAATAATCGCTGTTACAATATAGGCATTAAATTGCCAATTAATTAAAATAATTAAAACAAAAATTGCCAGAAAATTGCACATCAATCCAAAAAATGCTTTCAATCCTTGACCCCTACCCACAGCAAGCATTAATACAAACAAAATGATGACAAGAATACCGATTGCATTCATAATGTGATCACCTTTCTGGCCAGAATCCAGCTAACTATCGCACTCGTCACTGGTACTGCTAGAACGATACCAATACCCGAAATAACTGTCTGTAATATCCCTAAATTCATAATTTGATCCAGAATATAGGTCCACTGGTTGCCATTGCGCAACATTAAGAACACCATCGGCATCGTTTCAGCAATAAAAATCATAAACAACACATTAATTAGTGTCCCCATAATTTCTCGGCCGACAGACATTCCTGCATACCAATAATCGCCAAAATGTTTTGTTGCGCCTTCACGTCGCATACCAAAATGCATCGCCACAATATCAGCGGCTTCATCCATCACGGCACCTAACACACCAATAATTGTTTGTGCCATAAACAACGTTTCCGGTACTTGTGTCACATAGGCCATTGTTTCAAAATGTACCCCAGCATTATTAGTCAAACGTAAAACAACTAATAACAGTCCAATTGTCAGTGTAGTTGTTATCAGTGTGGTTAATAACGTCAGCCCCATTTGCAAAGTTTTACCCAATACTAATGCCAAACTAGCCGTGGCAAATAATATAGCTAACACACTAAACAATAAAAAAACGTTCGCGTCTTTACTGTGGACATTAATAAAGAGTGCTAATCCAAATAACATGATATTAACCATTAGACTCATCAATAACCAGCTAGTTGCACGCCATTTACTATAAATTAACAATAAACCAATCAGTAAAGTAGCCAGCGCACCAACTACTGCATCACGTTTCAGTGATAAAATATGTATATTTGAAGCGATTTTTTCTAACAATAATTGGTCACCAACACGATATTTATTAGTAATAATCTGTGACTGTGCATAACTATTAGTCACTTTGATTGCTTTTTTATCATGATTCAGCAATCTAACCGTTAGCTGCTGTGTCATAATAAAATCCGTGTTATTATGCTCATCTGTTATTTTTTGTGTTTTTCTTTCACTAACCTCTGTGACCTGGCCAACTGGATTAGTATACAAAAAAGCGTCTTGTCGCAAAAACAACCACGCCATAAAAACCGCTATGAGTACCAACCAGTATTTTTTTGTTTGTTTAATCCACGTCATTTTCTAACCGTCGATTTTTGCCGTTTATTTCTACAAGCCGTGTCAAAAATTTAATACGCTGCATCAAGCGTGCAGCTTTCCCTGGATCACGATCATCACGTGTTTCAGATAGATAAGTTGTCAGTTCATTCATATCAAAGTTAGAGGTAATGAATGTCGTCAGTTCATTTTGCATCCGATATTCTAAAATAACACCCAGAATGTCATCGCGAATCCACATACTTAAATTTTCAGCACCTAAATCATCTAAAATCAACACGGTTGTTGTTTTAGTTTGCGCGATCAGCTTTTCTCTCACATCATTATTTTTACCAATTGTATTCTTCAAATCAACGGCAAAAGAAGGGAAATGAACTAACATCACATCAATATTATTAGCCGCTAGCGCGTTAGCTAAGGCGCCCATGAGATAGGTTTTTCCCACACCAAACTCACCATATAAGTACAATCCACGTACATAAGTATCATCTTTTGCAAGTAATTTCGTCAAAATATCCACAATCGCCGTCACAACACTCGCACGACCAGAATCAATAACAATTGTTTGCAAATCAGCATCACGAATAGCCTTTGGCATTTTATAAGATGTCAATTTTTCAGCCTGCATTAGCTGTTTTTGTGTCCTGTCATTAGCAACATAACGTACATGTGGATAGCCTTTTTCAATTGCTAATTGTGGATAATATCCAGGATACAGCGACTTTTCCCCACGCGCAATACGTTGTTTTTGTTGCACAAATTCATGTAAGTCCATCATTTTTAATTGAAAAGCATCTTGGCGTAGCTTGGTCTGATTGGCTTCCCAAAAAAGACGAACATCGGCATCATCGGCAATTTGTTTCACGACTTCAGCCAGCTTCGTTTCTTCAATTTTAGGGTATTTTTGTTGCATTTGTTTTAATACTTCTGATAAATTCTGCATATTAGTTTTTCGTCTTTATATTCTTCAACTTTGCCAAAACAGCAGCAGTTTCACCATTTTCAGGGCTTATCTTTACTGTTGGTTTAGGTGTGTTGTCAGCTGATTTAATAAACTTGGGCGTCGTTTTTTCCGATTTTTGACCACGGCTAAAACGTTTTTCTTGTCTAGCTTGATTTGCTTTTTGTCGCTGTTGAATTTGAATTAACGCTTTTTCCGGTGAATCCACACGATTTTGCGTCCATGAATCAGCAATAGTCGTGACTAGCGCCGCCTTTAAACTATCATTTTGTAAGCCAATCAAAACATAATGTACGAGAATATTGACTACTGCCATAGATAAGGCACTTTGCGCAATAAGATAATCAACCAAATCGCGTTCATTTTTCAAAACAAGACCATTTTTTAAAGTCGTCTTCACATAACCTAGAAAATCTTGCGCATTCGTTGTACTTGCAATTTCAATTAACGCGCGCGCTTCAGTATTTTTAATTTCCGGCACATCTACCTGGGACTGTGTCAACTCAGTTTGCTGACTAACCGTTTCTGGCGCTACTTTCCGTGTCACGCGTTTTCTTAAAAGACGTTGCACCTCCTGCTCGTTAATTTCGTGTGTATCTAGTGTAACACTTTGGTTCACAAAACCTGCTAATGTGATTTCGTCAACCCCATAAGTCATATGCATCGCAACCAAAAAATTCCGGTGTTTTTGTATATCACTTGTCTTTGTTCCTCGAATCATAGCTGAAAAATCATCAAATTTAAAATTGTTTTCATCGATGTTTATTGTTGCTTCTTGATAAACTAGCGGTGTAGTTGGCATGCTCAAGTCATTTTGATGTTGGAAAACTTGTAAAAAGCGTGCCGAAATATCAGTTCCTAGCAGTTTTGCCTGTCCTTGTACATCGTAACGATTTTCAAGTGTTAAATATCGTTCTTCTCCCACAAATTTATATAACAAACCAGACAACAGTTGTTCTTTAAAAAATTTATCTGCTGATAATGGTGTTAAAATGCGGTAACCATACACTTCACCCAGTGCATCTTGCTCATAAACTGTCCGAATTAACCCGGCTGCTTCCAACCGACGACGACACTTAACAAAGTTTGGCAGACTAATATTTAAACTATCTATTATAAAATTATGGTCTTGACGTTTAACGTGATCTTGCGTGAATGGCAATTCATTCACCAGCAAATGATACAACGCATAACTCGTTGCGCCGATAAATGGTAAATACAAATTAAAAACCCGTTCTAAATCATCCGCCGAGATTAAATGATCGCTCTTGAAAAAAGCGCCAGCTGTCGCATGAAATTCAATTGTCACATCATTTTGTGCCATATTTTGGTGCAATTCCTTTGAGTTCTGTCATCAAATTTTTGATTTGTTCTTCTAAAAACGAGATATCCCCATTGTTATCTAATAAGTAATCTGCACGTGCGATTTTATCTGCAAGCGGCATCTGTGAATTAATACGATTTTGGGCTTTTGTCTCATCCAAATTATCTCGTGCCTTGACCCGCTCTAATTGTACTTGGGGACTGGTAGTCACAACAACAACCTTGTCGATATAATCATTGTTTTCATAGCCACGTTCAAATAAAAGCGGCACATCAATTATCAACACTGGTACTTTTTGTGCGCGCCAAAAGGCAATTTTATCTACCATCGCTGAATTAATTACCGGCTGCATGATAGCATTCAGTCGCGCTAATTCGGTGTTATTACTAAATACAATATCACCTAATTTATGTCGGTCTAGCGCGCCATTTTTAATAATGTCGGGTCCAAAAGTTAATTTAATTTTTTCTAATGTGTGCGTTCCTGGTTCGACAACTTCTCTAGCTACCACATCAGCATCTACGACTGGAAATCCTGCATCCCGCAGTACTTTACTAACAGTCGATTTGCCTGTTCCAATACCACCTGTTAAACCAACTATTAACATTATACTGCCACACTTTCGGACATCGCCAATGTAAATAGATGACGAGAATACGCAACACGGGTTGCGTTGAGATAGGGAACCACATAAATATAGGCGAGCCCACCAGTCAAAATGCCAAGTATATGCCAACCTATAAAGCTTAATTCCAACAAAAATAATTCCCACTTTCGGCCAGTCATTACGCGCCGACTGACCTTAATATAATCTGTTAATTGTCCTTGTCGTGTCCCATTTTCAACATCAACTTTATAAGCAAAATAAGTTTGTGAGTACGAAAATAATTTAACAATACCAGGAATAATAAATAGCAAGGTCCATAAGAACAATAACATGCTTTGGACAATTGTTAATATTAGCGTATGCAAAAAGTTCCCACGGCTAAAAATTTGAAAAGTATCTTTAAACGTTGGTAGTTCTGTTGGTTTCTCATACCACTCAATCAAAGTCCAGCTGACAGTCCAAATGAATATCAGTTGAATCGCATCACTTAAGACACTTTCGATGATTGTAAATACTTGTTGCATAGCGCTGTCGTTAGTACTAGTCACAGTCGTACTACTGGTCATTTGTGATAAACTCATGACAATGGCATACAGCATCATTATTGTTGTGATAACGCTTAAAATCGTAAAAATAATCGGGATAATATTAATTTTAATTGCTGTTTTAATATGACCATGATATAAATTACGTGCCTCACGTTTCACTTCACGAATACTAATTGGTTCTGTTGATTTCATCGGCTCTCCTAGCATGATTAACTTGACAAACAGGGCAAAAAGTCGTGCCACGTTGCCCGACTTTTATTTTCACCATCGTCGTGCCACAACGTAAACACGGCTGTCCTACACGGCCGTACGCTTGTAACTCATTTTGAAATTGGCCTACTTCGCCAAACACATTACTAAAACTATGTACTGTTGTGCCATGATGCGCAATTGCACGCTTCATTTCAGCAATAATGTTTTCTCTGAGTCGCGACAATTCACTTACTGTTAACGTTTTTGTCGGTGTTTCTGGATGAATTTTACTTTGCCATAGCACTTCATCAGCATAAATATTGCCAATACCTGCAATCTGATTCTGATCTAGCAAAAAACTTTTAACTGGTTTTTTAGAACGCGCAAAGATAGCCACCATATAATCTAAAGATAGATCAGCTGCTGTTGGTTCTGGTCCAAGTTTGCCAAGCGATGGCACATCGTTTATTTCAGAATGTGTCGTTGCTAGCGTCATTCGGCCAAAACGCCGTGTATCATTATAAAATACCTGACGCTGATCTAATAATTCAAAGATGATTTCTGTATGTTTATAAGGCTCAGTCCCTGTTGGCTCAACAGAGTATTGTCCCTCCATACGTAAATGAGACACAATAGTATGACCGTTAGATAATCGTAATAACAAATATTTACCACGCCGATCGATTGCTGTAAATGAGGCATTTGTCACACCTGTTACAAATGCCTGTGAATCACCATTAATCAACTTGGGATATGGTAATTTAATCTGTGTTATTTGACCACCAACAATCAATTTTTCTAAACCACGGCGAACCGTCTCAACCTCAGGTAATTCTGGCATAATACCCCCTAAATGCTCTTAAATCAGTGTTTTTTATGACTCAATCTAACTTTTGAACGCACCATAGTTCATAAACTTAACATCAAAATGTATAGTATTAATTTTACCACATTACTGCAGTCTCATTTTCGATAACCTCAAGAAATAAAAAAGAAGTAGTTATTGTCAAAACAACAACTACTTCTACTCCAGGATAACGTGATATTTATGATAACTCAGCAATTGTTGCCCCATCGCCACCAGCATTAGCACTGGCAAAGTGAAATGATTTTACACGACGATCTGACCGAAGAAATTCAGTTACGCCTTTACGAAGTGCACCCGTTCCCTTACCATGAATAATCTCTACCGTGCCAAGGTTAGATAAAACTGCGGTATCTAAGTAACGATCAAGGTCAGCTAACGCCGCCTCATAACGTACGCCACGCAAATTTAGACTTGCACTCGCATTACCACGTGCAGAACTAGTACTTGTGCGTGTTTGCACGACTTTCTTTCTTTTTTGTTTTGTCTTAACCTGCTGTGCTTTAGCTGTCGCTTCAGTTTTAACAATGTCATCTTCATCTACAAGCATTTTTAAAATACCCATTTCGACTTCCCATTGCCCATTACTATGCTGTTTAATCAAGATGCCTTGTTGATGATATGAGCTGACAACTATTTCATCTCCGACTGCCAATGCCTTTGCACGTTTAGCTTTTTGTAAAATTTTATTTTTTTCTAAACTGTCATTTTGACGTAATTTATCAAACTGACCCTTTTTAACTTGCAAATCCTGCTCGCTTAAATGACCGCTTTGTTGCCCTGCATTCAAACGTTCCTTGCGGATTTCAGATATTAATTGTTCTGCCTGCTTCTTAGTTGCAGCAACAATATGATTTGCTTCATTTTTAGCCTCTAAAACAATTCGCGCACGGTCTTGTTCCAACTGACGCTGTTGTTCTGTCAACAGCTCTGACTGTTCTGCCGTTGATTTCAAGCGTAATTCTAATTTTTCATTATTTTTTTTAACCGCATCACGTTGTGACACCAAATCAACGATCATATTGTTTAAGTCTTGATCAGATTCATCCGTTAGTGCAGTAGCCGCACCAATAACATCCGCACCAAACCCCAGTCGCTTCGCAATAGCCAACGCGTTTGATTGACCAGGTATACCCATCAAAAATTGATAGGTTGGTTTCAAAGTTTCAACATCAAATACCATAGAGGCATTCAATGTTTCTGGTCTATTATAACCATACAATTTCAACTCAGGATAGTGGGTTGTTGCAATGACATAACCACCCAAGCTCGCTACTTTATCTAAAATAGCAATGGCTAATGCCGCACCTTCTGCTGGATCTGTGCCTGCGCCCAATTCATCAAAAATAACCAAACTATTGTCATCAATGTGATCAAGCATTGATATGATATTAGCCATGTGAGAACTGAATGTGGATAAACTCTGTTCAATTGACTGTTCATCCCCAATATCAGCAAAAATCTCATGGAAAACCCCAACTGTTGATGGCCGCTTTGTTGTGATAAACAACCCTGACTGTGCCATGAGTTGTAATAAGCCAAGTGTTTTAATCGTAATCGTTTTACCACCCGTATTAGGACCGGTAATAATAATGGCTTTGTAACCATCACCTAGCGCAATGTCATTAGCCACTGCTATATTTTTATCCAAAAGTGGATGCCACGCCTGCTGCAAATCAACATGGTTATCGGTAGTCACAGTTGGTTGCATGGCATCTAAACGTGTGGCCAATCGTGCTTTGGCATTAACAAAATCAAAATGACCTAAAATGTTAACATTTTGTGCAATTTCACTCGTATAAGGTTCAAGCGCTGATGATAGTGCCTGCAGTACACGCTGTTCTTCAGCCTGTTCCTTAACACGTAATTCACTCAATTTATTATTAAGTTCGACCACTGCCTGAGGTTCAATATATAACGTTTGCCCTGTTTGACTTTGATCATGTACAACACCACCAAATTGATTACGATATTCAGCCTTGACCGGCAACACATACCGTTCTCCACGAATAGTTATAATGGGGTCACTTAAATACTGCGCTGATTTCCCCCGCGTATAGTCTTGCATTTTGTTTTTAACAGCATGTTCGTTGCCAGTAATTTTGCCACGAATTGACTTCAAATCAAATGATGCTTCATCATTAATTCGGCCAGTTGTGTCAATGGCAATTTCTATTTGTCGTGTAACATCTGAAAGTACCGCCAATTTTTCAGCTTGTTCTGGCAATGCTTTTAAAGACTCACCAATGATTTCATCGTTCATCTGCACAAAAAAATTAGCAATTGCATTCGTATTGCGTAATACCGTACCAATTTCTGATAATTCAGTAGCACTCAAGCTCGCACTAATATTGAGCCGTTTCAAGTGCGGTGTGATATCAGCTAATTTGGCAAGTGGTATTCCACCTTTTAAACGATCAATTAAAACACCGTCAGCTGTCTCAAGCAACCAATAGTTGATGACATCTACATCAGTCTCAGGCTGCAACTTTTCCGCTTCTAACCGACCGACTGGTGTTGACAAAAAGCCACCTAATTGTGACTTGATTTTATCATATTCTAAAGTTTGTAATACTTTTTTGTTCATATTATTTATGCGCACCCGCGCCTATTGCCTTCATATTTAAATTATTAAGATATATTAACACGTCACAGCCACCAATTATAAATTTGTTCCGCAAAAAACGGCGCATTGTCTAATAACTGATTAAGTTGTGGCGTTTTTAAGAATTGGTCCTGAACCCAAACATTTGGTATAACTGACAAGACTTCTAAACCAAAAAATGCAATAACAGCGCCTATTACACCATATAACAATGCCCCAAGTATGCCATCAACCCATCCTAAAAAGGGTAGATGTCGAATAATTTTTAAAGACCTAAGCACGTAATGGCTAATTGTACCACCCAACATTAATAAAATACTAAAACTAATGCCTGATGCTAAAAATTGCGACCCATGATTCACAACATCTTGTGGTACACTCGTCCGAATAAACTGACCATCCACAAAATTCGATATCACTGCACCAAATGGCTTAGCAAATTTAATGGCAATATACCAAACAACAACCCATAACGCTAAGCGTAGTAAGCCATTTACAAATCCATGACGATAGCCAGACATCAGCCATGCCACTACAAAAAGTATCGCAATTCCTAATAATATCATGTGTGTTTTGTTCCTTGTTTAAATAGATTATCGGTTGTCCGTACTTGACTATCATGCTTGGCGTCATCAATAATTGAGCTAATAGCGTTTTTTGGTTCACGTCTCCCGATGGCTTTGTTAGACTTTTGTACACTTGCCAATGTCGCCTGTAATGTGACAATTTTTGCCTCTAACGCATCAATTTCAGCTTGCTTATAAAGTTGATCAGAAAGCGCATTAAACGTCAATAATACTGCTTGATCTCCTTGTGTTAAGTTTGGTGCAACCGTCTTTATTTGCAGCAACTGTTTATTGAATAACGTTTCAGTCGCTTTAAAATGTGGCAAGCTAGCCTGCCCTGAAATTGTATAATTTTTACCAGCTAGATTAGCCCTGTAATGTTTTTTCTCGTTTTGAGTAACCATCGTTTTTTCCCTTATTGTGTCTAACCAATTATACACTATATTTCTTTCAACCAAAACTGATATACTTAATAGTATGCAAACAGTCATACAAGTTACCCGCTTACAATTACAAAAAATGGCCACATTTTATGCACCAAACAGTACACAAAACTTGCCTAACGGTGCTTTTTTTGCAGCAAAAAATAAAACTGCTTCAATTATTGGCTATAAATCGGGTAAGGTCATGTTTCAAGGCCCAGGATTTGCCAACGAAGCAGCACTTTGGCAATCTGGTATTGGCGCAACTGATCCCAAAATGATTGGCAAAAAATCAACGACCCCAGGTATTAACATACCAACTAATTTCGCAGATTGGTCCGTTTTAGGTTCCGATGAAGTTGGTGCTGGCGCCTATTTTGGACCACTGACGACCGCTGCTGTTTTTGTAGACAAAGAAAATATGGGTTGGGTTCGCCAACTCGGTATTGCGGATTCAAAAACGCTAACGGATGCTAAAATGCGCCAAATCGCACCTGAAATTATCGCCAAATTACCTCATCATGTTGTGAATTTGATGCCTGAAAAGTATAATTCATTACAGCCAAACAACAATGTGAACCAAATGAAAGCTATCTCGCACAATTTTGCGCTTGGTAAAGTATTGGAAAAAATTTTACCCACTGTTCCTGATGGCATATTAATTGATCAGTTTGCACAAGAAAGTACCTACTTCAAGTATCTACACAACGCTAAACAGGCAAACGTTGTGCGAAAAGACGTCTATTTTACAACTAAAGGTGAACAATATCATCTTAGTGTGGCGGCTGCATCAATTCTAGCACGCGTTGTGGAACTAGATGCGCTCGATGCACTAAGTAAGGAGGCGGGTATACGGCTTCCTATCGGTGCTGGTAAAGAAGTCGATATTGTGGCTGCTAAATTGCTCAACAAAGGCGTTGATTTGAATCACTTTGCTAAACTACACTTTGCCAACACATTAAAAGCCGAAAAATTGAAACACTAACTGCAGCCATTTTGAATCTCACTTAAAAGCATCTCACAAAGGAGGCTTATCACATGTTAACCCTATTTTTAATCCCAATCCTTATTTTATGCCTGATTGTTTATTTTTTTGCTTCACTATTTACACACGCATTTGGTATTATACCAAGATTAATTCTAGCCATTATTTTAGTCCTTTTGGTTTCTTTTATTATTAAAAATTTTTTTGCGATCCTAGGCGTGCTTATTGTTATCATGTTAGCTTTTTGGATTAGAGCAAAATTCATCAACAAAACAATGACTCCTCCTAACAAAAAGACTTTTGATGGTCACTTTGAAGAAGTGGATAAGGACAAATAGTTAGTTGCTGGGTTGATTACAAAACTTTTATTTAATCAAGCGGGCAAAAACAATTGTTCAGAGGAGAATAACGTGAAAAATATTATCAAACAAAAAGTAGTGATTGTTGGCGGGACTGGATTTGTTGGTCAGGGGTTCATAAACAATTTTTCATCTGATTTATTTGAAATTCATAGTCTATCTCGGCACGCATTTGTATCTGATAAAGATGACACGACAATTTACCATGCCGTTGACCTGGATAAACCCGAACAGTGGCAAGCGATTGTAGCCGATGCTGATTGGGTGATTGATGCCGTGGGTATCCTTTTTCCAAACCCACTGAAACAGCAAACGTATCAGCGCAATAGTGTCACACCTGCAAAACAATTAATCGCTATTTTAAAAATAGAAACAAAGCCAAAATTCTTGTTTGTTTCAGCAAACACTGGCCCCTTTTTTATGAAGCCTTATTTAAAAGCTAAACTAACAGTTGAAGCGCTAGCAAAAACGACTTTAGGTCAACGCGCCTTTATGGTTTATCCGGGTATTATTTTTGACAAAGACAGACAATCATCTTATTTGCCCGGTGTTATGATTAAAAAATATGATCGCTTCTCTTATTTTAACCATTTGCGTGCCATTAGTCGATCTGAATTTTCCGCAGAAGTTGAACAAATTTTACTTGGTAACGCTAGTCCCCTACTGAAACGAACTGTTCTTATCAAATAATTATCATATAAAAAAACGGTCATCTAACCTTTTAATAAGGGTTAGATGACCGTTCTTTTAGAAATATTATGGCCTTATCTCTCATTCAACAGCACAAATCAACCTTAACGTACGCGTGTTCGTTTCTGATAAAAAGCCTTGTTTGAGATAAAAATATTCTGCTGGTGTGTCTTTATTTGTCTCTAAAATGATATTCCCAACACCATTTTTTTCATATCCATTTTAATAGCTTTCAAAAAATCAGCACCGTAACCTTTTTTCTGATAAACTGACATCACAAAAAAATTGTCGAGTTGATACTCAAGGCCCTTATGCCATGGTTTAACAAAGCCCAGTGCAACAGCAATTATTTGCCCATCCATTTTATACAAATAACAATGATTCGTGTTCATTTGGTTCAAACGTTCAATATAATGTCTGATATCATCATACTTATTATTTTCACACCATGGTTGCTGAGCAAATACTTCGATATATAATTTTGTCGCAGCGTCTATATCGCGACGTTCTAGTTCACTAATTTCAAAACGCATGCTATTTCCTGCTCTCATTTTTTATTTTGTTACCTCTAAAATCGTTGGTAATTTCGAAGATAAGTGACCTCAACAGCGTATTAAAACAGTTATTTAAATTAATGATATAATATATGTATTATATCAAATAACACGCATACAGTTAAGATAGAGAAATAAATGGTTAATAACTTCACACTTGTTTTGACTTCTGGGTTCATAGTTTCAGCCACTGGCTTTATTTTAATATTACGTGGCACAAAGTGGTTAAAACCTTGGGGTAAGCAATACAAAATTATTAATGGTCGCAAAGTTTTATTAGGGGTATCCCTTTTGCTATTGGGATTTATATTTGTATTGTGGCAAGCTGGTATTAGACAATAAAAATGCGCCTATACTATATCAACTTTATTCATCTTTTTCGTTAATTAAGCACGCATACACGTGTATTGAACCACGTTAAAAGCATTAAGGAGAATGATCATGAACGAGAATGGCACAAATGTACCGGCAGAAGTTAAAGGTTGGAACTGGGGCGCCTTTATGTTTAACATTTTTTGGGGTATTGGTAACAAAACATATTTACCCCTGCTTTGCTTGATTCCAATTTTTAATATTGTCTGGTTCTTTGTTTGTGGCTTTAAGGGGAACGAATGGGCTTGGCAAAAAGGCGACTATGCGGATGTTAAAACTTTTAAAGCCGTACAAGCAACATGGAATCGCGCAGGCTTAGTGCAATTCATTATCACCGTGGCTGTTATGGTTTTGTACTTCTTGTTTATGGGCACAATTATCACATCTATTTTGAATAGCACGCACAACTAAATTAATATACCCACACATGATTGCAATTAGAAAGAATTAAGCATGTCATTTCTTTAGTTGTCTTACAATTAATCATAGTATATATTAAAGAAAAGAGATAAAACATGTTTATAGGAAAAAATGTCAAATTATCACATTATCATGAAAATGACGGCAAAAATTTAGCGGATTGGCAATGGGATGATAATTTTATAAATCTATTATCTAGTGATATGATTCACCCTTATACGGCTGAAAATTGGGAAAAAATATTTAAAAATGCCTCTAACAGTTATAAAAACGTTGAATTTACAGTTCGAAAAATAAGCGATGATAGTTTAGTTGGATTCGTTGATTTATTTGACATCAGCGTGCGTAACCATTCCTGTGAACTTGGCATTGGCTTCCCCAAAAAAGAAGATAGATCAAAAGGTTATGGTACTGAAACATTGAATTTAATATTGGATTATGGTTTTAATAATCTCAATATGCATAAAATAAAACTCTCTGTCTATCCATTCAATATTAGCGCTATAAAAGCCTACACTAATGCTGGATTTATCAAAGAAGGATCAGCTAAAGATGATATCTTTTACAATGGAAAATGGGTTGATATTGATCACTACGCTATTTTTCAGGATGATTGGTATGCACTACAATAATAAACAAATATTCTCAGAGTACAGATCTTTGACCAAGAGTGATGCTGAGATAAGCGCCAATACTTATGCGTTTAAAACACTGGCAGATTTTTACTTTGATGAAAACACTGATAGATACAGTAAGCTCTATGATTTCATGGCGTACTTTGGCATACCTATGTCACTTGAGAGTAGTGTTTGGAAGAATATATAACTGGGGGAACTTCATGGATTTTTTAATATCCTTTATTTTAGCTAGTAGCGGCATATGCTTTTTCGGAATAGCTAAAGACAAGAGCAATAAAAAATATAAAATAACAGGAATAGTAATGTTATTGACTAGCCTCATTAGTCTCGTTTACTTTTTCTATAAATAGATTTTTCTGAGTGGATACTGTACGATTATCTATCTAACATCACGCGCAGAACCACGTTAAAAGCATTACGAGATGTAACATGAAAACACAACTTATTAATGATTTCTGGTCAGCTAAAGGCTTCACTGACAAATTGAATGAAAAATTAAATTACTTAGAAAGTAATGAGCATGAAATTATCGAAGTACAATATAAAACACCTGTGTTCTGCTACTCTGCTATGATAGTTTACAAATAATGCACTGTTTTAGTGCGTACATATGTGCAAAAACACGTTAAAAGCATAATTGGGGATGAAATATGAAACAAAAAATCATTAGTATATTAATAGTAGTAATTAGTTTGTCTATAACCATTGCCTTACTGACAGCTTCTATTGTGACAGGTAACCATTTATATGCAAAGATAGGATCATCATTTATTGGTATTGTAATGTGTTTGGCTGCTGTGATAGAAATAAAAAAAGATGGTAAAATTATATGGTCAAACGTTGCTCCCTATTTACCAGGTGTTTGGCTTTTATTAAATCCTTGGATTCAGTACCTTTAATAACATCGCTAAAGTAAGTTTCACTTTATACATACGTGCCAAGCGTTCACGTTAAAAAGTTTGGAAAGCAACTTTAAACTATGACGACTACTGGCTATGTATATGCCCTCGAAAACAAAGCATTTCCGGGCTACATTAAAATTGGGCAAACAACTAATCTCGATAACAGACTAAAACAATTTAATAACACTGGCATTCCAGATAGCAAACCTACCTTGTTATTGTTCGCTCTCAAAATTACCAACTTTAAAAAAGCTGAAAGAATATTACACAAGTCTCTCGCTGACAAACGTGACAGTATATCAAAAGAATATTTTAAAGCTAGCTATAATCAAGTTAAGACTGTTTTTGATTTATTGCTTTTCAATGACCCTAACGCTGAATTTGTGAAGCCAAACGACTACAACGCCAACATCACGGGAATCTATAAGCCAAATATAGTGCGGAAAACAGGACAACGCCCAAATCGCAGTTTCCATTATTTGTCTATTCCAGTGGGTGCAAAACTTAAATTCAAAGATAACACCAAAATAGAAGTTATAGTAATTGATAACAAAAACCAAGTATTATGCCGTTGTGGTCGCAAGCATTCACTTTCTCGTGCTGCTATATGCTGTTACGATTTTGATCATCAATTACCTGAAGAACAACGTGGAAAAGATAGAAATGGATTTGCTTGGTTCTCGTACAACCAAGTTTTATTGAAAGATATAAAACCCGTTGTTAATTCTGAACTATAGCTGTAAATGTCAGTAAACGCAATCCAAAAAAGCCATAAATAAGGCGTATTATATAGTAATTCTCCATACATCGAAAAAATAAAAGGTTGCAACAAAATACAACGCTAGATGTGACATTGTACCCATTACAATGTCATTTTTTTGTAACCTTGCTAATTGACATTCGTAAGTATTTCATCCCCAAAATACAAAACCACGCTCTATCTAAAGGTCGTGGTTTTATTGTGCTTATTTTATCACTGTGGGAGCCCTTTTAATCACCATTAGTTGTTAATAGTATAAATTTTACTGAACTACATTTAACATGTAAACTTAATCATATTAAAGGTTAATATGATTAACCTTGGCTGTAAATTGCCCTTTTTATATGTCGTCTGATTTTTGATATTTGAGCGTACTTGTTTTGTAAACTCACCCAAAGAAAAAACGGCTTACTTGCTTATTTAAAATATTTCCCCAAAATTTTGTGTGAAAGATCATGCAATGTAATGAAACATTTTCATAAGAAAAGGCGCTACATCAAGGTTTTTGAAACCTGATGCAACGCCATGAAATGCTTAGTGGAGCCGAGGGGAGTCGAACCCCTGTCCAAACCACTCGGTACATAAACTTCTACGCTTATAGTATTGTCATTTAAATTTCATGATATGTTACGCCACAACACAAGGCTACTACACACCACTAACCTGATTATTTTGACAAACATGTTCCAGATGTAAGCAAGTTTGCGATCTGACCTTTTATGACCTAACCTCAGATGTCAGCAACCAAGATTAAGTTACGCTTCACTGTTTTTTAGGCAGCGATTGCGAAAGTATTTTCGTTTTTTGCAGTTAAAATGTCTGCCCGTTTTAACGCCCGGATGGCGAAACGCAGTCCATGCCCTAAGCAACCTGTCGAATTCCAAAAACGACCCCAAATAAAAAGTTATCGACAAATGTCAATAACTTATTATAACATATTAAAACGCTCTAAAACGTGCACGTCGTTGTTTTACCAACTCCTGAGGCGTCAAAGAATTTAACTGCTTAAATTCATCATCCAAACGTTTGCGCATTAAGTTAAACACACGCGCATGACTACGTGATTCCGGAATGACATACTCAATGATTTTTTTTGCTAACAAATCCTTCGGTGTCAATCCCATAACGGCTGCCGCTTCATCAGCACGTTTACTATCTTTCCACAAAATGGAAGCAAAGCCTTCTGGTGACAAAATTGAATAAGTTGCATTTTGAAACATCCATACTTGGTCACTTGTCGCTAAAGCTAACGCGCCTCCTGAACCACCTTCACCATATATAATAGCAATCATCGGTACAGTGAGCTTCATAGATTCTAAAATAGATTTTGCAATGGCTTCACCCTGCCCTTGTGCTTCTGCCGTCTTGCCCGGAAAAGCACCCGGTGTATTAATAAACGTGATAATTGGCCGATGAAATTTATTGGCCTGTAGCATTAAACGTTGTGCTTTGCGATAACCCCATGGCTCAGGTGAACCATTACGTTTACTTAATTTATCATGAATGTCAATGCCCTTATCGATTGCAATCACTGTGACTGGGGTGCCATTCAATGCAGCAATACCACCTATTACGGACATATCATCACCACTTAAACGATCACCATGTAATTCCACAAAATCAGTAAAAATACCATCGATTATTTCACGTGCCAAGAATCGATCTTCACGAGATCTTTTAACAACTTCTGCAGGCGATAATTCATGCTTAAACAGTTTTAATCCAATATTTACCATGTTAAACCTCCGTCACATGATGCAATTTCACCACTTTTGCAATTATTTTGCTCAGTTCAGGACGTGGCACAATTTGATCCACAAAACCATTTTCCATCAATGTTTCTACACGTTGGAAATCTTTTGGTAATTTTTCGTGAATAGTTGATTCAATCACACGCGCACCAGCGAAGCCAACCAATGCATGTGGTTCAGCTAAAGTAACATCACCTTGCATGGCAAAACTTGCTGTTACGCCACCTGTTGTTGGGTCCGTTAAGACAACGAGGTACAACAATCCTGCTTCTTGGTGTGCTGCAACGACTCCGGAAATTTTAGCCATTTGCATGAGTGAGTTGATTCCCTCCTGCATTCTTGCACCACCAGATGCGGTAAACAAGACGACTGGCAAACGATTTTCAGTAGCATATTCAAAGAGACGTGTGATTTTTTCACCAGTCATTGAACCAAGCGATCCCATCATGAAATATGAATCCATAATGCCAAGCGCTACTTTTTCATCTTCAATTTTTGCAACGCCGGTTAAAACTGACTCCCCAAGCCCTGTTTGTGATTTAGCACGTGCTAATTTATCAGCATAACCAGGAAAATCAGGGTTGGTCATTTCAATTTCTGAGTCCATTTCTTCAAATGAATCCGTCATTAATTCGACACGTTCTCTTGCTTGCAAACGAAAACCATAGCCACAGTGATCACATACACGATATGGCCCAAGCTGCTTATTATACATTTGCACACCACAATAAGGGCAAGCCAGAAATAAACCATCCGGTATGCGATCATTGACAGATGCGTCACGCTTGATTTTCGAGGTTGATTTTTGATTATTATATAAATCCATATTGTAAGGTGCATACCACTTTAAACGTCAATTATTTACATGTCTCGCCATTATAACTGAGAATTATAATGGCAGAACAATATCATTAAACGGTAGTAAACACATGCCTCCTCTTCATTTTAATAAAATGTTGACGTTATTCTGAATATAACAATACCGCATATGTTTGCCATACGCGGTATTATGCTTCACTCACTCTTAGGTAAACTTTCTATCCAACGTGGTAAAAATTCACTTTCTAGATAACGCGTATCAAACTCCCCACGTTGTACTTGGGGGTCATCTAACAATGCTTTTTGAAAATTACGGCTGGTATCCACGCCACGTATAACTGTTTCGTCTATAATACGTCGTATTTTAGCCATAGCTTGCATGCGATCAGCACCATGTACAATTAATTTTCCAATCATTGAATCATAAAATGGTTGAATTTTGTCACCTGTAAATAATGCTGAGTCAATTCTAATACCAGGACCACCTGTAGGTAAGAAAGCAAAGTCAACCGTCCCAGCACTGGGTGCAAAGTGCTTTTCAGGCTTTTCTGCCGTCAAACGTACTTCTATAGAATGGCCATTCACTTGTACATCGTCTTGTGAGACTGGTAAATCTTCACCAGCAGCAACTGAAATTTGTAACTTAATCAGATCTAAGCCTGTCACCATCTCAGATACTGGATGTTCCACTTGAATACGTGTGTTCATTTCCATGAAGTAAAACGAACCATCACGATCCTGCAAAAATTCAATTGTCCCAGTATTAACATAACGTAGTGCTTGAGCAGCGCGTGTCACAATACCACCCAAATGTGCTCGCATTTCTGGCGTTACACCGGTTGCCGGTGATTCTTCCATAACTTTTTGATTATTTCGTTGTAAAGAACAGTTTCGTTCTGGCAAATAAATTACATGCCCATTTTCGTCACGAAATACTTGCATTTCGATATGGCGCACACGTTCCATGACTTTTTCGATATACATATGATCGTCGCCATAAGATGATCGCGCTTCATTTTGTGCATCATCAAATTTGTCAGACAACTCATCTTCGCCATAAACAAATCGCATCCCCTTACCGCCACCACCAGCTGCTGCTTTAAGTAGTAGTGGGTAACCAATACGATTTGCTACTTCTTTTGCCTCAGTGAAATCACGGATAAAGCCATCTGATCCTGGAATAATCGGTACATTGGCACGACGCATTTCTTCACGCGCGTTAGCTTTGTTTCCCATTAATTCGATTGTTTCTGGCCGTGGACCAATCCACTTTATACCAACTTCACCAACCATTTCAGCAAACAATGAATTTTCCGCAAGAAAACCATAGCCCGGATGAATTGCTTCAGCACCTGAGAGCAAGGCTGCGCTAAGAATATTTTTCATATTAAGATATGAATCTTTTGGTTTGGGTCCACCTACTGAAATTGCCTCATCAGCAATTTGTACGTGTAAACTATCTTTATCAGCCGTTGAATAAATAGCAACTGATGCGATACCCATTTCTTTTAATGTTCGGATAACACGAACCGCAATTTCTCCACGATTCGCAACCAATACTTTTTTAAACACTACTAATCTCCAATAATAAATGTTAGTTCAGCTGTTGTGGCCTTTTTGTCACCAATCCAGACGATACCCTTACCGGTACCAATTGGTCCACGCAAGCGTTCAATTGTGACTTCCAATCGCAATCGATCACCAGGGCGTACCATTTGACGATAACGTGCTTTCTTAATACCACCAAAATAAGCAGTCTTACCCTTATATTCTGGTAATGATAATAGTGCCACAGCACCTGTTTGTGCTAATGCTTCAACAGTTAATGCACCTGGAAAAGTTGGATTCCCTGGAAAATGGCCTTGGAAAATTTCTTCATTAATTGTGACATTTTTATAGGCCACAGCTCTTTCACCAGGTACCAGTTCTTCAACCGTATCCAACATCAACATTGGGTAACGATGTGGAATGATTGCCATAATTTGTTGGGTATTTAATACGCTCATTTATCTTTAGAACATACAACACATAACGTTGTATGCTTTTCCTCCTAATTTAGGTATGTACGCGGAAACCCGCATATATTAATCAGATGTTATAACATACAGTGGTTTGTTGTAATCGACAACTTCTTCATTCTCAACCAGAATCTCAGAAACAATCCCTGCAACATCACTGTGAATTTCAGTCATCAACTTCATTGCTTCAATAACAGCCACTGTTTCACCAACAGATACCTTATCACCAACAGATTTAAACATAGGTGCATCGGGTTTTGGTTGTAAGTACACTGTACCAACCATTGGCGCAACAATTTCTTTCCCAGCCTTGATTGGTTTAGCCAACGGATGTTCTATTGACGTTTCTGAACCAGTTGGTTCTTGTACTTGCGTCTGCATAGGTGCCACTGGCGTGTTCACAACTGTTGCATGATCATTTTTTGATAGAAGCAAACTAAAATCACCATCAGCAATTTTAAATTCACGCAATGAACTATTTTCTAAATCCGTCATTAAACTACGGATTTCATCGATATTTAAACTCATGATTTAAGCCTCTTCATGCCATTTCTTGAAAATAACTGCCGCATTATGACCACCAAAGCCGTAGTTTGCACTCAAAATATATTCTGGTGCTTGCTCCTTTGTTGCCTTGGTTACCAAATTAATAACTTTAGTGTCTTCATCTTGCTCGTCATTACCAACGTTAACTGGTAATTCACCACGAACAAGTGAACCAACTGATATTAAGGCCTCAATTGCCCCAGCTGCACCCAATAAATGACCGGTCATGCCCTTTGTTGATGAGACTGGCAATGTATTTTCACCAAAAACAGTCGCAATCGCATGTGCTTCACCAGAATCATTTGCGCCAGTTGCTGTGCCATGCGCGTTAATATATGAAATTTTTTCTGGTTGCAATTTAGCATCTTGAAGTGCATCCAACATGGCACGTGCCGCACCTTCACCATCAGGTGATGGTGATGTCATATGATAAGCATCAGATGATGAACCATATCCTACCAATTCAGCCAAGATATGAGCACCACGTGCTTGCGCATGTTCCAAGCTTTCAATAACCAAAATACCAGAACCCTCGCCCAGAACAAAACCATGACGATTTTTATCAAATGGTTTTGAAGCTTGCGCTGGATCTTCTTCTTTTGACAAAGCCGTTAATGCAGCGAAACCAGCAATACCAATCTCATTAACTGTTGCTTCTGAACCACCTGTTAACATAACATCTGCTTTACCAGATTGAATACGCCAGAAAGCTTCACCAATTGCATTAGTTGCCGAAGCACATGCTGTTACGATGGTAAAATTGACGCCTTTTGCACCAAAGCGAAGTGACACGTTTCCAGATACCATATTTGGAATTGATTCTGGTACGAACAATGGGCTAACACGTTGTGGGCCTTTGTCATGCATTTTAATCACTTGATCTTGAATCGTTGTCAAGCCACCAATACCATTACCTAAGATAACACCAAAACGCGTAGGATCTTGAACAGTTGTTGGATTTTCAGACCCTTCTGCTGACTTTAAACCAGCATTTTCTAAAGCCTGATCAGCAGCGTCAACAGCATACTGTGAAAATAAATCCATCTTTCGTGCATCACGTTTACCAACACGTTGTGCTGGATCAAAACCATCAACTTGTCCAGCTACTGTAATACCTGTTTCTGAGGCATCGAACTTTGTGATAGGTTTGATACCAATTTTTTCATTAAAAATACCGTTCAAAAATGTTTCTGTATCATTACCAAGTGGTGTAACAGCACCAAGCCCAGTGATTACTACTCGTGACATGTGATTCTCCTTTAATTAAATATATAGTCCGCCATCAATACTAAGCGTTTGTCCTGTGATATAGGCGCTTCCGGCCAAGAATAATACGGCTTCAGCAACTTCATCAGCCGTACCAAAACGAGATAATGGAATATTTTCTAGAATTTTAGCTTGCGTCTCTTCTGATAAAACATTGGTCATATCTGACACAATCATACCTGGTGCAATAGCATTGACACGTATGCCTCGACGCGCACCTTCTTTTGCCAAGCTTTTAGTCAAACCAATAATACCAGCTTTTGACGCTGCATAATTAATTTGTCCCATATTGCCCATTAAGCCCACAACCGAGCTTAGATTAATAATTGCCCCGTGCTTTTGACGAATCATTTTTTTAAACACAGGTTGTGTCACATTAAAAGTACCATTCAAATTAACATTGACAACTTCTGCAAAATCCTTAGGTGCCATTGCCATTGCTAACTGATCTTTCGTAATACCTGCATTATTGATTAATACATCGATACCATCAAAATTTTCTTGCTTGTAAAGTGCTTTCAAACTTGCTTCTGCTGCATCCGAATCGACAATATCGAATTGTAGCACTTGCGGCTTTTGTTTAAAATCTGCGTAAATATCTGGTTTTATTTCTGAACGCGCATGTAAAATGACATGCGCACCGGCTGCATCAAAAGCTTTGGCAATTGCTAAGCCGATACCACGTGAAGAACCAGTTACCAATACAGTTTGGTTTGTAAAATCCATCATCATTAAACGTTTTCCCCTTCTGCTAACAATATTTCTTTAAATGCATTAAAACTTTCTAAATCAGTAATCGCATATCGCTTCACATCTTTTGGTGCAATTTTCTTAGCAAATTTGATCAAAGTATCCGATGGTCCTACCTCTAAGAATGTGTCAACGCCGAGATCTAACATCTTTTTCATAGCTTGCGCAAAATATGTTGGTGAAATAATTTGTTCAGTTAATGTCTCAAACATTGCTTCTTTTGTAAATGGTTCGCTCGTTGTATTTGAATAGACAGGATAATTTGTTTCTTTAAACGTTTCGTCTGACAGACGTTTCGTAAGTTGTGTTGCTGCATCAGTCAGTAATGGTGTATGGAATGCCCCGGAAACGGGCAATTCTACCATGCGCTGGATGCCTGCTTCTGTTAATGCCGCAACTGCTATATCGACATCACTTGCCACGCCGCCAATAACTAGTTGCGCAAATGTATTATAATTGGCTGGATAAACCTGCTTGCCATCAGCTTGTAATGTTGTTAGAACATCTACGATAAGTTGTTGATCATTACCCATCACCGCAACCATTTTACCAGGGTTAGCCTCCCCAACAGTCTGCATATACATGCCGCGGTCCTTAATAATGGCAACTGCTTGGTCAAAATCTAATGCGCCACTAGCTGATAGCGCAGAATACTCACCCAAACTCAATCCAAGCCCCGCTACCGGCGTTGGTAATGTGTCACCCAACGCATTGAGTATGGCATTGCTCATTGTCAAAATAGCAGGTTGTGCGTAGGCTGTTTGTTTGATTTTGACATCATCATTTGCTACTTCTTGTAAGTCGTAACCTAAAATGTTAGATGCCTGATCAACTGTTGCTTTGTATGCTGGCACAGCTTGATATAAATCAAGTCCCATACCGGCATTTTGTGCCCCTTGTCCACTAAACAAGATACCTAGTTTCATTCTAATTAAACCCCATATATTATCTCACTGTAGTCAAACCAACAATCATTGGCTGACATTACAATGTTGTATTTTCAATACCCATCAAATCAGTTGCTTGCGTCCAAATATCTGAAAGAATATCTGCCGCCGGCTTCTCGTCTTTAATCAACCCTGATATTTGACCAGCCATAAATGCACCACCATCTTTGTCACCTTCTTGAACTGCACGACGTAGTGTGCCTGATTCAAGCTTTTCCATTGCAGCTGCATCTGGCTTTTCTTTTTGTAATTCGTTCACTTCATTTTTGACGAAACTTTTAGCCATTTTGTTTTTCAAAACACGGGCACGATTGCCAAGTATATTACCCGTAACAATTGTGTCAATATCTTTTGCCTTAATGATTTTAGCTTTGAAGTTTTGATGAATTTCAGACTCAGTGGCTGTTAAGAATCGCGTACCCATTTGAGCACCAGCTGCACCTAACATGAATGCTGCTGCAACGCCGCGACCATCACCAATACCACCAGCCGCAATAACCGGAATATCAACTGCATCAACAACTTGCGGTACAAGTGTCATGGTTGTTAACATACCAATATGTCCACCAGATTCCATACCCTCAGCGATGACAGCATCAACGCCTTTTTTCTCCATCATTTGTGCTAATGAGACTGAAGGTACAACAGGCATCACAATAATACCTGCTGCGTGTAATTCTTCCAAAAACGGTGACGGATCGCCAGCGCCAGTTGCCACTACTGCAACGCCTTCTTCAATGATGACATCAAATACTTCACGAATATGACGACTCAACAACATCACATTGACACCAAAAGGTTTATCCGTTAACGACTTAACACGCTTAATTTCTTTACGAACATCTTCGCCATGCCAGTAGCCTGTACCAATGAATCCTAAACCACCAGCTTCTGAAATTGCCGCCGCTAAAACGCCAGTGCCTGCCCATGTCATGCCACCTTCAACGATTGGATATTTCATCCCTAATTTTTTGAAAAGTGGGTTATTTACAATTACTGCCATCATATTTTCCTTTAAATTAACTATGTACGTGACCAGTAACTGATCACTTGTAACATTTAAGCGGCTAATTGTGCCTTAACCTTGTCAACTAAATCTTGCACTGTCTTGATATCTTCAGCAACGGCCAACTTAATATCAAAGTCGTCTTCAACGCGGTTCAAAACTTCAAATAAGTCTAATGAATCAGCGTCAATATCGTTTGTTAAGTCTGTTGTCAAACTCACTTCATTCGCTTCTAAATCAAATTGATCCACTAATATTTCTTTAACTTTGTCAAAAATTTCTGTGTCTGTCATGTTGCTATTCTCCTGATATCTGTTTTATGTATTTTCGTTAGATTTTTACGGTGCAGCCGTCTACACCGATGATTTAAATTTTCCAAATTTGAGCGCCAACGGTTAGGCCACCACCAAAACCGACAAACGCAATGGTTTGACCTGCATGAACCTTACCAGATTCGATCAGCTCATCGAATAATAGACCGATACTTGCTGCACTCGTATTGCCATTTTCAGCCATGTTGGTTGGAAACTTATCTACTGGCTGTCCGAAACGTTTAGCAATTGACGTAACAATTCTGGCATTAGCTTGATGTAATAAGTAATAATCCACATCATCAGCCGCTATTTCTGCCTTTTTTAAAGCAGTCTGTAACACTGCAGGTACTTCACGTGTCGCAAAGCTGTATACTTCACGACCATTCTGGTGGAAATAAGGATCAACCGGACTGATTTCTCCAGCAAAAGGATTTTGATTCGCAAATCGTCCCGCTACTAAATTATCACCCTTGTCACCATACGTACGCAACTGTTCGCCAAGTAACCCAACATTTTCTGTTGTCGTCTCGACAAGCACACCAGCAGCACCATCACCAAACAATACTGCTGTCGTACGATCTTGCCAGTCTACTAGCTTTGATAGTACTTCTGAACCAATAACAAGTCCACGCTTGTATCGTGTTGATAATAGACTGCTAGCAACACTTAACCCATAGACAAAACCTGAGCATGCAGCACTTAAGTCAAAAGCAAAGGCATTACTAGCACCAATTGCCCCCTGTACTATTGCCGCCGTACTTGGTGACAAACTATCAGGTGACATCGTACTCACAATAATAAAGTCTAAACTATCCGCTGTGACACCTGACTTGTCTAGTAATTGTTTAGCTACTGCCGTGGCTAAGTCACTCGTATTTTCAGTCGTCACAATTTGACGTTGATGAATGCCAGTGCGACTAAATATCCAGTCGTCACTCGTATCCATAATGTTGCTCAATTCTTGATTGGTTACTTGAAGTTCTGGTAATTGCCTTGCCGAGGCTACAATCTTTAAATGTTCCATGTCTCCCCTTAATGTTTCGTAACGTTGCCTAGATAACTCACCAAATTGTGAATCGCACGTCGCACCGTTTCAACTTCAGTATCTTGCATATCTTTTAACAAATTATGCGTCAAATCACGATGAAACTCTTGATGCGCACGATAAACAACCCGGCCCTTGTGTGTCAAACCTAAACGCACAACGCGCCGATCCTTGTCTGAACGTCTCCGTTCAATGTAGCCCTTATCAACAAGCCGATCAATAGCTGTTGTCATTGCGCTAGGTGTTAAATGAATCATCTTAGCAACTTGTGATGCGCTTTTTTCAGAATACATCGAAATGGCATCAATTGTATGCATATCTTTTAACGTGATATCAGCAAAATAACTTTGCTTTAAAGCAGCTTCTTCAATCCACATCACATTGTTAAACACGACGACAAGTTCACTGTTTAGTTCTTCAAAATAAGGTGTTGACGTGTCATTCATCTTTTTTATCTGGCGAAACGACAAACATCAATTCAGCAGATGTTGCTGTCTTCCCGTCAACTTTGGCTTCAACAATGACGCTCCCCATGTTTGAGCGTAACTTACCAAAAGTTACATGTAACTTCAATACATCACCAGGGACAACCATTTTTTTAAACTTAGCATCATCAATGCCAGTCATATAGGCTGTTTTACCTTTAAATTGTGGTGATGATAAAATTAAGATTGACGCTGCTTGTGCCAATGATTCAATAATTAAAACACCTGGCATCACAGGGTTACCTGGAAAATGGCCTTGGAAGAATTGTTCATTGATTGTCACGTTTTTAACCGCAACAATTGATTCGTCCGGTACCATTTCTTCAACATAATCCATGTAAAGAATTGGGTAACGATTTGGGATAAGATCCATAATTTCTGTTGTTGTTAGAACTGGCATGATTTGTAAGCGTGGTTGGTGATATTCTAATCATGTGATACACCCTGATTTAGGCATCAAGTTATCACATCATTGAAAATCACAAACCACATTTCCTTTCGTCTAATACTTCGACTATCGAAATATATAATAACAAAATTATCTCATGATTTATTTCGATAGTCAAACTAAATATCATAAAATAAAAAAATACTGTCGCCAGTATCTTAAAAATCTAGTATTACGAGATGACTTCGCCACTCTGTCATAAAATCATCACTAACCCATTCATGCACTCGTGTTGTGTTGTAACCCACTGCAGCGTTGTAGTAGACATTATTTCCTACCTTTAATGGTGCAGGATGTAAATGTAGATGTCCTGTAATTGTAGCAATAGTATAAGAATTATCTAAAATTTTACCGACTTTATTGCTACCCAAAAATGCATTAGCCATGTCTAAACGTGACATGCCATTTGGAAAACGTTTAATATAATCACTGCGTGGTACAAAGTGTGACACAACCACTGTTTGCTGATGATCAGCCGCATCTAGTTGTTCTTGTAATTGTTTCATATTACGGTTAAAACGTTCTTTATCTGAAATAGGTTGTTTAATCCTGCGATCATACCAAAATGCATTTTTAAATTGCTTAATTTGATCTTCCGTGTAATCATCACCAACAAAATCGTAATTATACCAACCATTATTACCAATTAGTCGTACTGAAGGTGTGAGGTCAATGAATTTATTGTGAAAATAAAGTGGGTCAATATCACTTTCTAATTCTTCATAGGTAACACCGTTACCCATATCATGATTACCGGCAATAAAACGGATTATTATCTTATCACCTAATGCGTCCTGCATATCACGTGCAAATGATAATGATTTTTGAAAATCATTAAACAAATCACCGGCAATAACATAAATATCAACAGATTGGTTCAATAAATAAAGCGCCTGTAAATGCATGGCACGCTTAACATCAATCTTATTTAAATCAAAATGATTATCTGATGAAAATGCAACTTTCACTGTTGAAACCTCTTTCAAATAGATGAATAAAGTATAGCATATTTTGCTAAAAAAAGGTTGCCACTAAAAAAACCTGCCAAAGCAGATTTTTATTTTAGTCATATTTTATATTTTTACAAAGTGGCGAAGTGCAACAATGTGCGGATCATGTTTGAAGTGAAACCGTATTCATTGTCATACCAAGCAGAAATTTTAACCAATTGTGAACCGTTACCAGTAGTGATTTCAGTTTGTGTTGGGTCAAATACTGTGCCGTGTGTGTCGCCAATGATATCTGTTGATACCAAACCATCACCATTATAACCAAATGATTCTGATTCGTACTTCTTCATTGCTGCGTTAACTTCATCAACAGTTACTTCTTTGTCCAAAGTAGCAGTCAATTCAGTTACTGAACCATCGATAACAGGTACACGGAAAGCGTGTCCTTGCAAACGACCATCCAATTCAGGGATAACCAAGCCAATAGCCTTAGCAGCACCTGATGAATGTGGCAAAGTTGTATTTGCAGCAGCACGGTTTTGTTGGCGCTTAGCAAATCCTGACTTAGGTGCATCTTGCAAAGCTTGAGAAGCTGTGTAAGCATGAACCGTTGTCATTGTTCCAGCCTTAACACCAAATTCCTTGTTCAATGCATCAGCCATTGGTGCTAATGATTGCGTTGTGCACGAACCAGCAGAAACGATTGTGTCATCTGCAGTCAAGATATCTTGGTTAACACCATAAACAACTGTAGGAACAGCACCGGCTGGCGCTGAAACTAATACCTTTTTAGCACCAGCATCCAAATGCGCTTGTGACTTTTCGGCTGATGTATAGAAACCAGTAGCTTCCAATACATAATCAACACCATCGTTAGCAACCCACTTCAAGTCAGCAGCATTACGTTCTGCGTAAACTGAGTAGTGCGTACCATTGACGATGATACCAGTGTCATCTGATGAAACTTCAGCGTTCAAAGTACCGTGAATTGAGTCATACTTCAACAAGTATGCCAACATATCAGGGCTAGTCAAATCGTTGATTGCAACAACTTCAATATCTGAAGCCTTGTCTGATAATTCAAGAATACGACGGAAGGCCAAACGGCCAATACGTCCAAATCCGTTAATACCAATCTTAACAGTCATGTGTATAGATCCTCCAAAGATTTTGTTTTTGACTTTTGTCAACAACCATATTATAGCACAAAGTTAATGCTTGAGCGAACACATGTGATTGCTTTTTTTCAAAAGCACATTTGCTAGTTTATAGCGACCATGCCTAATCAATCAACGTTTTTATTGCACATTGATCGATTAAAAGCCTATCATAGTCTATGAATCATAATTCGTCTTTGTGATAAAAATAACATTATATACGTTTATTCAATACCTGAACCAGGTGCAATTGAATCAGGCAAAATAGTAACCGTCACAATATCATTTTTTTCAGCCGATAAAATCATACCTTCTGATAGTTCACCAGCCATTTTACGTGGTTTCATGTTAGCTACAATAGCGACCGTCTTGCCCACTAATACAGCAGGATCAGCATACCACTTACGAATACCTGACAAAATTTGTCGCGGTTTACCTGACCCATCATCAAGTGTGAATTTGAGTAACTTTTGAGAGTTTTCGACAAGCTCACCAGCGGTTATTTTAGCAGCCAAAATCTCAACTTTAGCAAAATCATCATACGTAATGAGTTCACGCGCTGGTTCCTCTGCAACTGCAGTTTTCTTAGCTTCTTCTTTTACTGCACGCCCTTTGCCTTTTGTATCCTTTGATACCAGACTCGAAATAAAGCTTACTTCTTCTGCAACGTCTTGACGTGGAAAAATAGGTTCGCCTTTTTTGGCCACTGTCCCACCAGTTGGCAACTTACCAAATGTCAGGCCACCAATATGGACGCCATTTTCTGGGTATTCAAAACCAAGTTGCTCGTAGATTTTCTTCGGCGCTTGTGTCAAAACTGGCTGCAACAAAACGGCGACAACACGTAATGCCCCTGCCAAATGTGCCATGACGTTTGATAACACAATTTTTTGCGCGTCATCTTTGGCCAAAACCCATGGTTGCGTTTCATCGATATATTTATTAGCTCGTCTAATAATTGTCCAGATATTTTCCAAAGCGTCTGCAGTACGCATATCTTGGAAGTTTTTGTTGTACGCAACAATGGCGTCTTCTACTGTGCAAACCAAGTTCTCATCAAAATCAGTTTTACCAGTGCGTAGTTCGGGCACAATACCATTTTCATACTTGTTAATCATTGCCACTGTGCGGTTCAGTAAGTTCCCTAAATCGTTAGCTAGATCAAAATTGACACGTGCTACAAAGTCTTCGGGTGTAAATACTCCGTCATTACCAAACGGCATGGCACGTAGCAAGTAGTATCGCACAGCGTCTAAACCATAGCGTTTCTCTAACACCTCAGGATAAATAACATTACCCTTAGATTTTGACATCTTACCATCTTTCATCACTAGCCAACCATGACCAATGACCGCCTTCGGTAGTTCGAGGCCAAGCGCGTGTAACATGATAGGCCAGTAAATTGTGTGAAAACGTACGATTTCTTTACCAACTAATTGGACATTGGCTGGCCAGAATTTTTTAAATAAATCTGTATTATCTGAGTCGTAACCAAGTGCGGTAATATAGTTAGATAGTGCATCTACCCAAACATAGATAACATGTTTTTCATCTCCGGGCACTGAAATGCCCCAATCCACAGCCGTACGAGTCACTGCCAAATCTTCCAAACCTGGCGCAATGAAATTATTAATCATTTCATTCATGCGTGCTTCAGGTTGGATAAATTCTGGATGGGTTTTATAGTAATCAAGCAGCCAATCTGCATACTTACTCATTTTGAAGAAGTATGCTTCTTCTTTAACTAACTCAACATCATGTCCTGAAGGGGCCTTGCCACCAATCATTTTGTCATCTGCATCACGATAGACTTCTGCCAACTGTGATTCGGTAAAATATTCTTCATCTGAAACAGAATACCAACCCTCATATTCGCCCTTATAAATGTCACCATTTTTAAGTAACGTCGTGAATATTTTTTGAACAGCTTTTTCATGTCGTTCTTCAGTTGTACGGATAAAATCATCGTATGAAATATCCATCAGTTGCCAAAGATCTTTAATGCCTTTCGCCATACCATCCAAATAATTAATTTCAGACACGCCCTCAGCTTTCGCTTTTTGTTGAATTTTAAGTCCGTGTTCGTCAGTCCCAGTTACAAAATAAACATCTTCCCCAAGCAAACGATGATAACGCGCTGCCGCATCAGCGAGAACTGTTGTATAGGTATTGCCCAGCTGCAACTTTCCTGAAGGATAATAAATAGGTGTCGTGATGTAAAAAGTTTTATCTTTTTGAACAGAAAATTGTTGTTCTGATTTAGAAAACTTATCGTAGATAACCGCTGAATCTGTGAGATTAGCTGTATTAAAAAGGACATTATTTGGTTCTGACATATGAGTCTCTCTTTCTGTCACGTGCTGAAATCACAACACATGTTCTTTGCCATATGAGGCACGCTTTATAAGATAATTATAACGAATTTTAGGTTATTTTCATAGTTTTTCTAAAGAAATTAAAAAAACAATAGCCGTTATAAGATAACATTAGACCTTTCACAATGAGATCAAAACTGATACAGTTAATCAGGCATCTATTTAATGATCAAAGGGGATTAATGATATGACACAACTCACAGAAATTACTGATTATATGCAACAGGCACTCGCTAAAGACAACACTGGTCACAGTGTTGATCATATTAATCGTGTCGTCGCATTAGCTGACAAAATATTGATTCATGAACCCAGTGCTAATCAATTTATTGTTCGTGCCGCTGCACTGTTGCACGATGTCTATGATGACAAGCTATTTAACACGGAAACAGAAGCCTTGGCAGCGAAAAAAGACTTAATGACTTTTTTGCAAGCCATACAAGTTTCGCCTGGATCAATTACTGAAATCATACAAATTATTGACAATATGTCCTGGTCTAAATCAATCGAAGGCCATGCCGAACCACTTGATATTAACGGGCAAATTGTGCAAGATGCCGATCGTTTGGAAGCCATGGGCGCTATTGCCATTACGCGTGCCATTACTTACGGCGCGGTAAAAAAACGCGTCCTTTATGATCCTAGTATTGCCCCACGTACTGCCAAAAACAAAGCTGAATACCGGAGCGACGATAGCACGACTATTAATCACTTTTATGAAAAATTATTATTAATTAAGGATCGTTTAAATACAGAAACGGCACGTCAAATAGCAACAAGTCGGCAACAATTCATGTTAGACTTTCTTGAACAGTTCAAATCAGAATGGCACTTATTGAAATAATATGATTAAACCAGTAAGCAGGCGTTAAGTCATGCTTACTGGTTTTTATTTGCCATCAAAAATGGTATGCTTTTAAGAGCTTTTAATGGAGAATAATATGGCAAGAAGACGTACTTACAAACGCAAGCAATCACCGAAAAATAGACTGTTATCAGTTATTATTTTACTCGTAGTTTTTGGCTTTTATTTTTGGCAAAGTGACCAAAAACAGCATCAAGAAACGCCCCCTGCATCAAAATACAGCACAGCGGTTGCAGCCGACAATCAAGCCCTATTAGACTTGAAATGGGATGGCACTCTGAATGGCGATATTGTACATATCAATAACAATAAAGCCACTTTTACCGCGTCAGATCTAAAACAGACTTACCCATCCCAGGCTTCAAAATGCCGGCCTGTTAACGGTTTGAGCCTATCACCGCTTGATAACCAAGGCCGGTCGCAACAAGGTAACTTTATTGCCAGCCAAGCTAGTATTAACAAAGTGACTACCCGCCCTGATCGCATATCCTACGATGTACGCCCTTCTGGTTGGTTCATCAATGATCGATTTGATGGCACAAAATGGGTTGGTGGTTACCACAATAACCCCAATGTTAAACTGGGCAACGGCAAGCAGGCGCTTTGGAATAAGTCTCATATTGTCGGTTACCAGTTTTTCGGCATGCCAACCATGGTGACCGAAAACATGACAACAGGTACGCGTGTTCAAAATGCTTATCCTGGACAACTGGTCCCAGAAGACGACATTCGTGATACGATCAATAAACATCCAAATATCTCAATACGTGCGCAAGTGACACCCCTTTATATTGGCGATGATCGTCTCGCACGCGGTGTCCATTACATGGCTAAGTCCGTCCAAGATAATGGCAAAACATTAGATTTAAACTATTGGATTTTTAACGTTCAACCAGGTATTCAAATTGATTATCGTACGGCTAAATTTGTTATTTCTAGCAGTGTTAAATAAAAAATCACAATACTTAACGTATTGTGATTTTTTTGCGATCTATAACATACTAAATTTAATCAACTGTGCTGTCTTCTGATATTTTCTTTTGATTGGAATCGATTGTGTCGACTTGCCATGTGTCGCTGCGTTTATCATAAACCATATATTTAACTGTTTTATTAACTTAGTTTACCTACTTAAAGCACCATAGAACTCGAATGGCCAGGCCCGCCGCGATGTGGATCAAATGTACGTATCGCTGCATTAACTGCATGCGGTGCTTCACCAAATCCAATAGCGATTAGATCAGCTTTACCGATATAGTGGCTTGCATCTCCAACAGCAAAAACACCCGGTATACTAGTTTGCATCTCTTGATCCACTTTAAAAACTTGTCCCGAAATTTCCGGCTGGATTGCCCAACCTTGAATCGTTTTGCTTTCCGAAATAAAACCATAGTTAACAATTAAATCATCAACTTGTATGTCATTAGTGATTGTATCCGCTTTTACTTGTGCTAAAGTGATCTTTAATTGCCCATTACTTTGCTTTTCAATATGACTTATTTTTTTAGGTGTTTCTTGTATAACAGTTGACTGATTCAACGCATTCACACTCTGTTCCATCGCACGAAAATTGTCACGACGATGGATAATCGTGGTCGCGTGCGTCACATCATTCAACATGGTTGCCATATCTACAGCAGAATCACCACCACCGGCAATTGCCACATGACGGTTAGCAAAATCTTGTTTATTAGTCACAAAATAATGAACGCCCTGGCCAACAAGTTCATCAACGCCGTCAACTTGCATCTTACGTGGTTCAAATGCACCCTTACCAGTTGTGATAATCACAGTTTTGGCTTGAAATGGCTCACCAATATCCGTCGTTACTGTGAATAACTCACCGGATTGTTCAACATTAACCACAGTTGTTTCTGTTTTAATATCTACTGGAAATAGATGCAATTGTTTATCTAATTCTGTAATAAACGCTGCCCCTTTAATACCAGAAAAGCCAGCAACATCTAAAATGGTTTTTTCAGGATAAAGCGCTGACACTTGGCCCCCAAGTGTCGCCAAACTTTCGACTAAAACTGTTTTTGTCTGGCGTAGGCTGGCATAAAATGCTGTAAACATGCCCACTGGTCCCCCACCAATAATTGCGATATCGTATACTTCTTGTGTCATTTTTACTGCTCCGTGTGCCTCACAATATGACGACACACACCCTTTCAACTACAATATTTTACTTTAATTATTATATCACGCATTTTTGATACTATTTTATCCGGTAGTCGGTATAATAGATTTATTAATCAAATGGAGGAAGTGTGTCAGTAGGTTTCACCACTACGCACAAAAAAATGATGGCTCAGAAAAAAATGATTCTCGATCTTGATACAGGTATTGACGATGCGCTTGCACTTGCCTACGCTGTGGGTGCCCCAGACGTTGATCTCATTGGTATTATTTCAAGTTATGGTAATACAGTGATCGAAACAGCAGCTCAAAACTCACTGGACTTATTGCACTTACTTGGTGCTGATGATGTACCAGTATTTATTGGTGAAAGTCATTCATCAACGACTGATCACTTTGATGTGATGCCTATTTCACAACTCATTCATGGCAAAAACGGCATTGGTGAGGTTGTATTAGAAACTGCACCACGTGCTGTTGAGACACAATCTGGCGTTGATTTTCTGATTGCAGCGGCTCATCAGTACGCAGATGATTTAATTTTTATTCCAACTGGTCCCTTAACAAATTTAGCTACTGCCATAAAAAAAGACCCTACAGTAGCAACGCTCATTGGCAATACAACCTTGATGGGTGGTGCCTTGACAGTGCCTGGCAACGTGACGCCATTTACTGAAGCTAACATTCATCAAGACCCTGAAGATGCTGATTATGCCTTTACCCATCAAAAAAACTTAACAATGGTCGGCTTAGATGTCACATTGCGCACACTCTTGACCAAAAAAGAAACAGCTGCTTGGCGTGCGTTAAATACAGCAGCCGGCAATAAATTTGCTGAATTAATGGATTTCTACATTGATGCCTATGCTAACCTTGGTATTGATAAAAAAGGTGCTGCATTACATGATCCCTTGGCTGTTGCAGTTGGCATTGACCCAAGTTACGTGACCACCTTGCCTTTGGCAATGCACGTGACATTTGATCAAAAGAGCGGTGATTACGGTCGTACAATTGGTGACAAAGATAAGTTACTTGAACCAACAACGTCAAAAGTAGCAGTCTTGGTGGACACCAATCGTTTTGTATCTGATTTCCAGACACTTATGCTTTCTGTATTGGACAACTAATTAAAAAATTACCTTAAATAAACATACAGCGCAACTTGTTAGAACAATTCTAACAAGTTGCGCTGTATGTTTTTATTTTTAAAATATAGTTGTCACATCATTAAAATTCGTAACGCTAACGTTACCATCTTTATCAATGTTAAATACCGCCACTGCACCATTTTTTGGCCGATCAGCTGTTTTTAAGTGACCATAATGTTGCGCCAAATTCCATATTAATTGCCCATGTGTGACTAATAAAATAGTTGTATGCTCATCATAGTCTTGTTGTAATTTTGCCAATGACTGCGCCATTCTTTGCCAAAAAACTGCTGCATTTTCACCAAGATGTTGCGGATCAACAGCATAAATTGTGTCCATAATTTTAGTCATATCAACCTGACGTGCCACTTCATCCGGCGTTTCTGAGTCGATGCCCAACGCCTTAGCGGCTGTACCCCACATGACTTTATTTTCACCACCTTCAAAGCTACCAAAAAAGAATTCACGCCAAGCTGGCGTATAAATTAATTTAGGCGTAGCATGAGAATTTACTGACAACATAAGTTCTGCCGTATGCATGGCACGTGATGTATCTGATGACAAAGCAACATCAAACTTGACGTTTTTTAAACGTTGACCAGCTGCGAGACCATCCTGTTCCCCTTGACTTGTCAATGGCGTATCTGCCCATCCTTGCACCTTATCCAGCACATTAAAAATTGTTTGTCCGTGACGAACTGCATAAATTTTCATGATTTATTCTCCCATATTCATAGGTTATGGTAACCCAACTATATTAAATTTAAATAAGCTGAACGCATATATGCGTTCAGCTATCCTTTATATTACGCTCTAATTTGCCCATCACCGAACACTTCATACTTAATCGTAGTCAACGCTGGCAAGCCCATTGGCCCACGTGCATGTAATTTTTGTGTTGAAATACCAATTTCAGCACCAAAACCAAATTCGAATCCATCTGTAAACCGGCTAGAAGCGTTTTGATAAACAACTGCCGCATCAACACCATTCATGAATTTAACAACATTTTCAGCTGTCTCACTGATAATCGTCTCAGAATGATGTGTTGTGTGGGCATTTATCCAATCAATTGCCATGTCAATGTCCGAAACAATTTTGATACTCATGATGAGGTCATTATATTCCGTATCCCAATCTAAATCTGAAGCAGGTAAAATACTTGCATCAATTTGACGACTAGCCTCATCGCCACGTAACTCAACATGCGAAGCGACTAATTTTGCGCCAATTTTAGGTAAAAATTCTGCAGCAATACTTTCGTGGATAAGTAATTTTTCGGCTGCATTACATACTGAAGGTTTCTGTGTCTTTGCATTATGAATGATACGCACAGCCTCATCTTGGTCAGCAGATGCATCAACAAAAATATGTGTATTTCCAGCACCCGTTTCAATCACCGGCACTGTGGCATTTGCCACAACAAAATCAATAAACTTTGCTGAACCACGCGGAATTAAAACATCAATAAACGCTCGCATATGCAACAACGTATGAACTGATTCATGCGAGGTATCTGTTATAAGTTGGATAATGTCCGGATTGAGCTGATTGTCTGTTAAGACTTGTCGTAAAATTGTTGCTAGCATCACATTACTATGTTTGGCTTCTTTACCACCACGCAAAATAACCGCGTTACCTGATTTCAACGTGAGTGCCGCCGCATCTACCGTAACATTCGGACGCGCCTCAAAAACCATTGCCACAACACCAAGTGGCACTATTTTTTTAATAATTTTCAAATCCACATGCGTACGCCACTCATCATAAGGTCCAGCGAGTGGATCGGGTAATTCAGCCACAGCTCGCAATGAGGCAGCAATATCTTGAATGGCAACTGCGTCCAACTTCAAACGTTTTTGCATAGGGCCACTCAATGTTTGTGCATGTTCTGACAAATCTTTTTGGTTGGCAACTATAATATCTTCTTGCTTGTTTAATAAGGCCTGTGCCATCTCTAGTAGTAAGGCATTACGTTTTTCAAGTGGCAACATCGCTACTTGATTCGTAACATTTTTGGCACGTCGGCCCATTTCTTGTACGCTTAATACCATATTACACTCCTTTAAATAGTGTGCCAATTGCTTTGCCAGCGACAATATCTAGTATTGTCGCTGGATTTTTGCCGTTAATCAATACCATTTGACGTTGCTTGGCCATCAAATAATCAGCAGCATAAAGTTTCGTTGCCATGCCGCCTGTCCCTAAGTCTGATGAACCACTTGCACTAGCCATCAATTCCGGCGTGACTTGCGTGACGACTGCTATCGGTTCAGCAGTCGCGTCAATGAAAGGATTAGCAGTATACAATGCATCAATATCGCTTAATACGATTAAACTATCGGCATTCGTTTCGTGTGTGACAATAGCTGCCAAGCGGTCATTATCGCCAAATGAATGTTGATGTTCCAATTCATCAACTGCAATAACATCATTTTCATTAATAATTGGAATGACATGTTGCGCCAGCATAGCCTCAATTGCATCAATTGTATGTTTTAGCATTTGTTTATTATTAAACACATCATAAGTCAATAGCACTTGACCAACATGTTGTTGGTAAAAAGCAAAACTTTGATTATAAATTGCCATCAAATAACTTTGACCAATGGCTGCCAACGCTTGTTGGGAGGGAATATCTGTTGGCCTTTTTACCATTTTCATCTGCTGCAAAGCAACGCCAATGGCTCCAGAAGTAACAAGAATGATTTCATATCCGGATTTTTGCAATTGTGACAGTGTTTGTGCCAAGCGATTAATCACTGGATATTTAATGTCACCCGCTGCATCAACAATTGTGCTAGTGCCAACTTTAATCACAATACGTTGCCAATTATTGGCAGAACGATTTTTTTCTGGTACTGTTTGCATCATTTTTTCTTCCAAATTCTGTCATACTACAATCATGGTCTTTAGTTATATTCACTAAACTATATTTTCATGATTTTTTAATTTAATATTCATTATTATATCATGAAAAGCATGGTTAAAATCGATAGACTATGACATTTAAACCATCTATTTTGTTTTTGTTATTTGTCGTATTGCGCCAAGAAAGATTGAATTTTATTGCGGTACTCAGTTGGATGATCATTGAAAGTTTGTACATGTTCTGATCCCTTACCAATCCACAACGCTTTCGGAGCATTTAAGGCATGATATAACGGATAGACCATTTTAGTTGGCACAAAGGTATCCGCTCCCCCTTGTATAAAGAATGTTGGTCGCGTACTTTTAGATACTTGCTTTAATGGACTCGCTTCACCATAAAAATACCCAGCACGAATCTTTGAAATACCAGAAGTGACATTGACAAGTGGAAACCAAGGTAGGTTATACATATTACCAGCTTCATGCTTTATTTCTTCTAATAAACTAGTATATGACGAGTCAGCAATAACTGCCTTAACTTGTGACGGTAAGTCTGCTTCGCCCGAAGCAGACAAAACAGTTGCTGCGCCCATACTCATGCCATACATAATAATATCTGAATTTTGCCCATTCTTATCAATAATTTGGTTTAGCCATTGTATATAATCACGCCGATCAAGCCAGCCGTAACCGATGATTTTTCCTTGTGACTCACCGTGTGCACGATTATCTGGTATTAAAACATTATACCCAAGTTCATGAAAGAGTTCACCATAAATAGCCATCGTTGTTTTATTATTATGCCAACCATGCGCCAAAATGGCCGTCTTATTGGTTTTCTTGTCAGCTGCCACATACCATGCATCTAACTTTAAACCGTCTTTGGACCTTTCATGCCACGTTTGTTTATCACGTGCTAAAAATTGATGCTCATATTGGTAGAGCGGGTTATTTTTTGTGCGCAAGGCGTCTGGTTGATTAGCTTTTGGATCGCGTACCTGAGCCACATGAAAAAAATACATGCCTGCCACAAATACAATCACCGCGATGACTATCACAAGGCCAATTGCCCATTTGACTAAGTTGTGCATATTCGTTTACCCCTTAAAACAATAATTTTACACTACCTCAAGAATTGTAGCAACAAAACTGGCAGCCCTTCATCATTATAATTTTTTCATTTGCTTGCAATTATTAAATCATAAAGAATGGTATACTTAAAATAAAAATAACAAAGGATACTTTATGACTTATTCACAAAAATGGGACTTAGACAGTATTTACCCTGGTGGTATCAATTCACCGCAATTAGCAAAAAAATATCAATTAGTTGCCGAACAGATTAAACATTTTGACCAACAAGTCACGACATTTGGCACGACACCTGAAGAAATTGCTAATCTAGCAGATTTAGCACAAACCATTGGCTCAGGTTTAGGCACTATCAGTATTTTCATCAACGGTTTAGCATCTGTTGATTATGGCAACAGCATCTATGGGCCACAGTTTAATAAACTTGGTAACCTATTTGTTGACTTTTCAGCACCATTGAATAAATTTCAAAAATTACTCCTGTCACTAGATGACTCGTCATTTGCGCAAGCGCTTGAATCTCCTCGTCTTGAACCGATAGCTTTTTATCTGACGGAATTACGAACTGATGCTAAACGACTACTCAATGATGCAACCGAGGCTTTAATTAACAAATTTGATTTGGATGGTCAGCAAGCATGGTCACAACATTATGATACGATTTCCGCCTCCCTATCCATGCATTATACCGATTCTGATGACAATAAAACACGTCGTATCTCTGCTGGACAAGCCTTAAACATGCTTGACGGTGAACCAAATAATGACACGCGCGCCGATATCATGAGCAATTATGAAAAAATGTGGGGAGATGCTGAAAATTTAACAGCAGACACACTCAATCATTTAGCTGGTTTCCGTTTAACAAATCAAACTGCGCATGGCCGTCAATCACATTTAGAACAACCGCTTGAAATGAACCGGATGTCGCAAGCTACTTTAGATACTATGTGGCGTGTTGTTGATGATAACAAGTCGATGTTTAAACCCTACTTTGATCGCAAAAAGCAATTACTCGGCTTGAAAGAAATGGGTTGGCAAGATCAAGTTGCGCCACTAACAGATATTGGTGACTATCAACCACAAGAAGTATCCTATGACGATGCAGCGGCCTTCATCATTGCACAATTTGGTAAATTTTCACCAAAAATGGCCAAATTTGCTAAAATGGCTTTTGAAAATAATTGGATTGAATCAGAAAATCGCCCAGGTAAACAACCTGGTGGTTATATGGAATCTGTTCCTGATCTACATGAGTCACGTATTTTCTTAACCTATACCGGCTCTGTTAACGACGCAGCAACTATTGCTCATGAACTTGGTCATGCTTTTCATTCAGCGCAATTAACCGATTTGCCACTCTGGCGAGATGCCTACGCAATGAACGTTGCAGAAACGGCGTCAACGTTTGCTGAACTCATTGTCAACGACGCTAATGTTTCCGGTGCCAAATCTGACGCCGAAAAATTAGTCCTACTTGATGCCAAAATGACAAATCCGATTGCCATGTTTTTAAATATACACGCACGCTTTTTATTTGAAGATGCATTTTACAGTGAACGCAAAAATGGTATTGTAACACCACAACGATTAAACGAACTCATGGACGCTGCACAAAAAAATGCGTTTGATGGTATTCTTGATGTGCGTCATCCACATTTTTGGTCCTCTAAACTTCATTTTTTCATTGACTCTGTGCCTTTCTATAACTTTCCATACACATTTGGCTATTTATTTTCAGCGGGTATATACGCCCAAGCACAAAAAGACGGCGCAGGCTTTGAGGACAAATATATTGCTTTGCTTCGCGATACAGCAAATATGACCTCTGAAGCACTGGCGCAAAAACATCTCAATGTCGACCTCACGCAACCTGATTTTTGGCAAGCGGGTGCCGATCTCATTCAATCAGATATTAATGAATTTTTAAGTTTATCCGAACAATTTATTTAATTTTCTAAACACATCATAAAAATGAGCTGCACAGTACACAATTTTATATTGTGTACTGCACAGCTCGTTTTTTTAAGCTTATCATTTATTTATATTTTTGTTCTAAGTGACTCATCCAATAGCCCAACCAGACACCAATCACAAACAAAAATGCACTAATTAACATGCTGATAACTGTAAAGCCTGAATAGTCCGCCACTGGTGGCACAACAATTAATAATGTTGATACAACAACAATACCAAGAATGAAATGGTAAACTTTTGCATGGAAATTTTGTAGTAAATAATGCATCACTTTTGAAAAAAGCACGAGTGTGATTAAACCACCAATCGCCATTGGTATGAAAACACTCAGATCAGCACTTTTAAATCCTTTAATCATCGGATCAAATAGGCCAAGATACAACAATAAATTTGACGGACTCAGCCCAGGCACGATAATTCCTAGCGCAATTAAGCCACCCGCCAATAGCCACGAGAAAAAATTCACCGGCATGTCACCAAAAATCGCTGTCATATTGTACAAAAATAAGCCACCCAAAACCGCTGTACCAGCAAAGATATACCAATCAGATCGTTGACGACCTTCTTTTGCACTCTCTCTAAATAGTGATGGCAGCGTGCCAACAATTGCCCCTGCAAACCCCCATAAAACAATCGCTTTATAGGTCGTTAACAGATATTCCAATGGATTACTTAACAAAATAATACCCGCAATACCACCCAAGCCTACTGGCACAAAATACCAGAAATCGTATTTAAAGTTTTGACGAATATGCGCCATAAAATTCAGCATACGTTCATACAAGCCAAGTATAGCCGCCAAAACACCACCGGAGACCCCAGGTAAAATAAATCCCAAAGCAATAAAAACACCCTTAATAAAACGTGTCAACCAATTTTTAATACTGTCGTTTTTCATAATTTCCTACATTCCAAATAATTTAGTAACCCAATCAAAACTGTATAGCACTATAAAGCTATAGCAAGCAATACCTACTGGTTTGCTTAATATCAAAATCCAAAAAAATTGTTTAAATGACATTTTTGTTAAACTTGTTAACAGAACTAATGCATCATCTGGTGCAATCGGTAAGATCATTAAAAAAGTAAACCATTTTATCCAGCCATTACTATTGAGACGAGTCATATATTTATGACGTATTTTTTTTGATACAATCGCTTCAACCAGCGGTAACCCAAATACGCGACCAATGCGAAACAAAATTAAAGAACCTAACACAATGCCGACATAATTATAGACGAATCCTAGCCACGTGCCAAAAAGCATTGGGCCGACAGCAAGTGTCATGCCACCAGGGATAACAGGAATGATCACCTGAATAATTTGTACACCCATGAAGGCCAGAGGACCCCAAACACCAAATTCATGAATTGTTTGACGCAATAATGCTTGGTTGGTCAAAAGACCTGTGTGCCATAAATACAGACCAGCAACTACTGTTACTATCAAACCCATAATCCCAGTAATCTGGATTAATTTTTGAATCATGCGTCTTTTTTTAATGATTAAGCTACTTTTATGCATACTTAATTGTTGTCCGCGCTTGAGGTTAAGTCGCCGATAACGCTTAATTTTTTGATTATAGTAGACGAGATAGGCTTTTAAATGATTTACTCTAACAATTTTGGTATTATTCAATTTCAATATCGCCATTTTGATTCTGAATCACGAACGCTGCATTGCCCCGCTGTTGCCCTGTTAAAGTCGGTGATACCTCAACATCACCGGTATTATTTTGCGTTGAAAATGTGGGTAATTGTGTTGTTTCTATGGCGATATCGCCATTTTGATTGCGTATATGCCCACCAGTTTCAATTTTACTGTGCTCAATATCTGCATCGCCATTCTCTAAATCAGCTTCAAGTGTTTTCACCGAACTGCCAGCTAATGTTAAATCATCATTATTTAACTTGACCCGCAACTTATCAATTGTCACATTGTGTAAATTAGCCTCTGCATTTTGCACCTCAGTCATGACATTTTGTGATATTACACGTACTAAATTCACGTCCCCATTATCTGATTTAACATTAATCGTATCAGCAGTCACGTCTGCCATCGTGACCTCAGAATCACTTTGCGTGACAGCAATCGTATTAAGTTTAACATGTCTTGGCACCGTAATCGTCAGTCGTGGCGAATTGACCTCATCAAATTCGTCCCAATCAAAGTCCAAAATACGATGTCCGGTTGTTGCTTTTTCAATTTTTAACTCATTATTTAAAAAACTAATTTTTGCTTTATTTTTACTGTCAACATGCGTTTCTGTCACCGAAAACGTATCCCCTTGTTGAACATAAACATCAGTATCAGTAGCATTTACCGCAATTTTTTGAATATCTTGTGTATTTTTAGGTAATTGATGAGATAAATCATCAGTTTTAACAGCCTCTCTTTTTTGATAAGAGAAGCCATTATCCCAAATAACTGTTCCTGGCTTTTCAATCACTGCCGCTGAAGTTGCCATCACAACACCAACTGCCAATAAAGACCAGCCAATAATCGTTTTACGCTTCATAACTTGCTCCTTTTTTAATAAATCGCCGACCAATAGCTTTAATTAAGTTAACAAGACCATTAAAGCACATACGCATAAGTGAGAACATCAGTGGCCCAATCAATACCAAAACGCCAATTGCAGCAAGTCCGACACCAATGAAGAAAATGCCACCACTCAACGAGCTGAACACAATTGCAATACCAGCAACAATGCTAACTAGCGCTGTAATGACTATTGCCATAATCATTGAAGCTATCGTCACTGCCATACTAAATACAATGGCTAACGCTGAAATTAATAGTACTACCATCAGAATGGCAACCGGCAATATAACAGGTGATGCCAATAGCCCCAAAATAACAACCCATATCATGCGTAATTGTTGCTTTGGCTTAATCTCTGACGCGTCATCAGCATCCATATAAAAATCAGCCACTAAACGGCGCGCAAATTGTTTGGGTGTCCCAAATTGTTTGCGCGCTGCTGAATTACTCAAATCAGCATCAGTAAAATATTCATCATAATATGCCATCGTTTCGTCACGTTCATCTCGTGGCAGTGCATGCAAATGTGCCTCTAATTCATTTAAGTAACTCATATTTGCTCTCCTAAAATTGCATTAATCCCTGTGGAAAAGGCTTGCCAAGCATCTTTAATACCACTCAGGTGTTCACGACCATTATCAGTTAGTTGATAATATTTTCGCATACGACCTTCAAATGGTTCACTATATGTGGTTAATTCCCCACCCTTTTCTAGGCGACGCAACACAGGATACATCGTCGATTCCGAAACAGTCACATGTTGTTGTACTTTTTTAGTCAGCGCATAACCGTATAAATCTTGCATATCTAAAATTGCCAAAACAGTGCCATCCAGTAGCACTGTCGGTGTTTGTATCATCATATCACAACCTCTTGTATGCTATTTTTCATATAGTATATAGTATACAGAAAATAGTATTGTTTTGCAACAAAAAAACAGCAATTAAAACTGCTGCCAATAATTTAATACATTTTCAATCTGTGAACTGTCACTAATCATACTAATCACAGCGGCCCCAGCAACAGCTGTTGCTAGCACTGCAGCTAAATTATCCTGATTAATGCCACCAATTGCAACCGATGGCCAGTGACTTTGCTCGACTAATCTCTCAAGTTCTATCAAGCCAATTGCTGGTTTCGCATCTGCTTTACTTTTAGTGTCAAACACGGGTCCAATACCAATATTATCAATACCTGGTAATAATGAAATACGTTCATACTCTGCCTGAGTAGACACTGATACACCAACAAACATGCCCTGACTTGCCGCAATATTAGCTGCAATATCGCCATCCCCCTGACCAAAATGCACCCCATCTGCGTGCACAATATGCGCTAAAACAATGTCATCATCAATGACAAAAGGGACGTGGTAAGCTGAAGTTAGTTCTCGTACACGGTGTGCCACACGCAATTTATCAACGCCAGACAAAGACCCAAGACCTTTTTCACGGTATTGAAATAAAGTAATACCATGACGTAACGCTTCCTCTAACACTCTGTAAAACATCTGTTCATCTGTGACGTTTTGCGTGCCTAATATAAAATACCGTGCTAACATGGTGCGATCAAATGTCATTTATAACCTCCGGTTGATTTTCTTTGGTAATGACGGCCAGATGATTTAACGGCCCATGACCATGACCAACTTGTATGCCCGATCGAATGGTCGCATCGACATAAGCTTTGGCTTTGATAATGGCTGTTTTCATATCACAACCTAAGACGCGTTGTGCCGCAATAGCTGCCGACAGTGTATCACCTGTCCCATGTGTTCTTTCAGTGTCTACCCGCTGACTTTTTAACCAAAAATGACTGCCATCAGCAAGTAGTGCAAAGTCATACACTGTCAACTCTTTACCATGGCCCCCTTTAAGTAAAACATTTTTAGCGCCCAGTAATTGTAACTGATATGCTGCTGCCATGATATCTTCATGTGTTTGAATTGTCATGCCCGACAGTACTTCTGCTTCTGGTATGTTTGGTGTCACCATTACCGCAAGTGGCAATAATTGTGTTTTTAATGCTAAAATTGCTTTATCGCTTAACAGCTTAGCCCCACCTTTGGCTACCATAACAGGATCTAAAATATAATTACCAAAATTATATTTTTTTAACGCCTTGGCAACAGTGTTCACTGTTTGAACGTCACCAAGCATGCCAGTCTTCACTGCAGAAAGAGATAAATCCTCAGCGATTGATTGTATCTGTTGTGTGATGACTTCAGATGGTATCATTTGAACAGACTGAACACCAAGCGTATTCTGTGCTGTAACAGAAACAATGACATTGGCACCATAAACACCTTGTGCCATAAACGTTTTCAAATCTGCCGATACGCCAGCACCGCCACTGGAATCCGTTCCAGCAATTGTCAAAACCTGCAATGTGTCATTAACCATGATTGACCTCGCGATTAATAAATGCGTCAAGTTCGTCTTCTTGTAATAAGAATAGTTCATCCAACAACTGATTAACAAAAAAACCTGGTGTTTTAACTTTTTCACTCGCCTTCACGCCAGCTAACTTCATTGTAGCCATTGCTCGCAGTGTATTTTCAATTGAAACACTATCACCATTAAAAGTGCCAATTAACGCTGAGAGGGCATCCCCTGTCCCAACATTTGTTGCCAAAAGTGGCACATCCACGTCAATTATTTTAGTCGTTTGACCATCACTAATAACATCTGTTTTGCCACTTAAAGCAATAATTGCGCCCGTTTTTTTGGCTGCCAATCGCGCAATTTTTTCAACATCTCCGTTGCCTGTCGCATCAATCCCTTGACTAGCAAAGTCAATATCAGCAAACCAAGCAATTTCAGCTGCATTACCACGAATAATATCAACGTGTGCATCCGCCATAAGCGCTGCCACTGGACGGCTTCGTGAGGGTATACCCACCGCAACTGGATCCAAAACAACAACTTTGCCAGCGTGATTTGCTAATTGTGCTAATTTAATGGTTTCGAGTAATTCCGAACGTCGCCAAGTGCCACTGTTGATAACAACAGCATCACTTGCAGTAACCAAGTCTGGAAATTCTTCTAGCTCACGCGCCATAATAGGTGACCCACCAATAACATTGATAACATTAGCCACAAACTGTGGTGTCACGTAGTTTGCATAGTTAAACACAAGTGGTTTCTTATCTTTTATTTCTGATAACTTCATAACTTTTTCTCCTTGTATTGCCTGGTTTCACACAATAAAAAAGCCGTTGACCGAATTCACAAAAGGAAATCAGTCAACGGCTAAAAAAGTAAGCAAAAAACTTAAATTAGTAAGCGCGAATGTATCTCCCTTCGCACGCATTACCGTGATCAGGTTCAATGGGTGTTTCTCAGCCAAATGGCACCCCAGACATATTTATTTAGTTTATGAACTTATTGTAGCTTAGAATCGGTAATTATGCAAGATACCTGTCATCCCCACCAATTTTTATCATCAAAATCACGCATTTGATGTGTCAAAGACAGTTGTTCTGCCGAGTTGACATGAATGTAACTGGTTGTATAAGGATTTTTCATTAATTGTTTCATCTGATTAAACATATCGCTAGTTAAAAAAGCTGCCAACGCGGTGTGACTAGGCCAAAAACTCCATAACATATACTCAGATTTGCCATTACTATTTTGAGCAAGAATGGCATTTTCAGGTACGAGCTGTGTAATTAATTCATCATTACGATCTTTCGTTTGAAAAGCAATTTGATGCATAACATCACCACGAAACTGACCATTAGTCACCAAACTATCAAATGACATCGGCCGTTTAAAATGTGCCACTAAGTCTGGTGACGCAATAATCAGGACATTTGTCCCTGCTAATTGTGACTCTTTCCCCAAATAAAAGAATTTATCTGGTTTTATAGCCTGCAAGGTTAACAATTCTGCTGGTGTTTGTTCAGGTGCTAATATTAAATTAATTTTCATAAGAAAGGCTCCTCTAATAGTTTCACAACATTCGGTGACAATCGTGATTGATTATCGCTCATAAATTTTTTTACGCCAGCAAACGTTGCCAAATCAATCGTTGTGGGCAACAATTTTGCATGACTTAAATGTCGTGCAAAAGTAATGTCTGCTACCGTTATCATATCCACACCCCAACCATCAGGTAGTAATAATGACGTCCAGTGATTATTCAGCAGTGCTTCTGCACGTTTGAAACGCATATCTTGATTAATAAAACTACGTAAATCATTTGGTTGTAATTTATCATTCATAACTTAATTCATCGACGTGACTCATCAACACGCACCTTTCTCGTGAACTACATGATCACAATTTTTCCAAATGGTTGACTAATACTTAACTTCTTATCTTTTGGTAACAGCCAATAGACATGCCTAAACTTCGTATGTAAACTATTGGTTTCACCATCCCCATCTGTTAAAATCACAACAATTGTTTGCTTGGGATTAAATTTTTGTGCAACTAATGTATTAAAAATACTCTGAAACGTTGTACCACCACCCGCATGTCGCACCCAGTCATTCACTTTTTTTATGTCATGCACCTGTGTATCAAAAGAAAAAACATGCACGTCAGCGTCAAATTGTTTGGTTAGTTGTAAAACATTTGCCATCATGATACCAGCCTGTTGATCAGAAATTGATGCTGAATTATCAATAAAAACGGCCAGTTGCGTATTATACGTACTTATTTCTCCAACTAAATCTAATCGATAGGCTTGTCGTCGGTTAAATCTCGCACGTGATTCACGCCGTTTATTTGGCAGTTGACTTAAACCAGTGCGTATAACAGCACGCCAATTTCGTTTAGGCGCAATGACTTCATCAATTTGCCGACGAACTGCATGTGATAATTGGCCGCGACCTGATCGTTTGGCATCATCCGTTGCCTTTTTAATCACCATATTAAGCGCTGATGTCGCTTCAGCAACAGACTCCCCAACACTGGACCAGTCCCCATGACTATCCAGCTTGTCATTGCCACGCATCGGCACTTGATCTACAAATTCCGACAGGCGCGCAATATACGCTGCTGAATCCTCTCCAGCTGGTAACATTTTACCGTACATTTCAAAGATTGTTTGCAAAGTCACGGCACTGGGTAATTGACCTAATTGCTCTGGCAAATATTGGTTGACAGCAAGGTCCGTTCCTAAGTCAATCAGCGTGTTATGTTGCCGCTTTTTGGCATAACGTAGGGGATGTTGCCAAATAACATGCAGTGCCTCATGAGCCAACGCCAACGCAATTTGATTATGATTGGTAAAAAGGTGTGTCAGTAACTCTGGGTTAATCACTAAAATCCAGCTGTGATTGTACCACTTAAGTGCTAACGCATAAGGTGAATTGAGATCATTTTCACGGGTTAAATTCATCACAATGTTGCCATATAATGGCGATGCATCCAACAACGTTTTAACCCCATCAATCATTAAATTGTCTTTTTCGTTGATATTCATCGCGTGGCAATATCCATAATTTGTTGATATAAGACATTCGCATAATGTGTATCAGAAGCGTATAAATCATCTAAAATAGGTGCGTTTGTAATTTGCTTAACAAGTGCATATTGACCATCTGGTGCCACCATATTTAATAACTGACTAAAACGACTCGCATGATTATTTAAAGTTAAATCAGCTGTTAAAAGTAAAGTTTTCATGACTGTTAATTTTTGAATTTCAGGCATGTCTTGAAATGTGTCACGAATTTCACTTGGTAATTTTGGTCCATCAGGCTGTGATTCAAACACGTCCACTGCCGTCAAACTCACCGTTTTTTGATGCACATAACTTACAAATTGTGTGGCGACCATTTGTCCTAAATCACCAGCCACCAGATCAAATAATAAATCATTTTGATCACTAACCGGTAACGTTTGTAATTCATATAAATTATCTGATACACGCTGCCAAGCACGCGGGGTGGGATTCAGGTCTATGCCACGTGTGTCTGGATAAAGTAATTCCGCATTTTCTGCAATAAATTGACGTACCACGGTATGAATATTTTGACGTTTACCACCATTTTGGCCGGCCCAGTTTAACCAACCACTGACAGATACAGACATCACTAGGCGTGTGGTACGGTCTTTGATTGCTGCATCTGATGTTTGCACAGCATAGTCTGAGTCTTCAAACCCAGACATCGAATCATCTGGATTTTCTGCTAAAATAAGATTCACATTATCTGGCAAAATAAGATCATTAATTTGCCGTTGTAACACTAAGTTCATAAGTTCACCTTGAACTGCCTGTGAGCCACGGTTAAATTCATCTAGAAACCAAATAATGGGCTGTTCTGGTGATAGCTCTGCCTGTTGAATAATTTGAATCAACGTATGTGTATAGCCAAACTTCACATCAGCTAATTGGCCATAATTTTTAGTCATCAAAAAAGCTGCATCTGTTAATGGCGGGATTGGAATAGCTAAGTCACCTTTTTCTGACAAGGATACAACGGTTGTAAACAACTTTGCCCCTAATTTTTTAGCGACATCCAACACCAAAGCTGACTTACCTATCCCGGCCTCACCGACAATAGTAGGCACATTCCCCCCTTGTAAGACCAATGGTACAGCAATTAATAATTGTTGATATGATAGTGACATTGATAACCTCTTTTTTTCTTATATCAATTTTACCGCTTCTTGGCGTTTCATGCTAAAATAAAAGTATGACAAAACTACTAATTCTCGGTGCTAACGGTCAGATTGCAAAACTTGTGGTCCCTATGTTAGCTAATACCGATACAGAAATTAAATTAACTTCACTTCATGCACGCCTAGAAAAAGGTATTAAAGGACTTGATGCCGTTAATGAAGATGCCATGATTGCAGCACTTAAAGATATCGATATTGTTTACGCAAATATTGGTGCAGAAGGCCGTCAAAAAGCAGCGGCCAACAGTGTCGTCAACGCCATGCACCATGTGGGCGTGAAACGTCTAATTTGGGTTGCTACCATTGGCGTTCACAATGAACTTCCTGCTGATAAACGCAGTTTATGGGCTAATATTATTGGCACCACTGACAATGAAAATACTTATATGGGCGATCAAGCTGCAGCTGTTGCACGTATTGAACAATCAGCACTTGATTACACTGTTGTGCGCCCTAATGAACTGATTGATGATAACATCATGCAATCACTTCAGGTGCAAACAATACGCGATGAAGAAATAATCGGCGGCCCAATCACACGAACAAGTGTCGCAGCGTTCATTACGCAAATTATTTTACAGCCAGAATCTTATATCGGTGACTCTGTTGCAATCTCAGAGAACGCAACGCACTAAAAAAAGTTCAAACAATCGTTTGAACTTTTTTATTTTGCATCCGGCTTTGCTTCAACATATTGCCAATAGGCATCAATAATCTTAGCTGATATTTTACCGTTTGTGCCATCCAAATAATTGTTCATACCTGGTATTGCCATAGCTATTGCAAACGGCTGACCTGGTGTATAAGCAACCATTGATTCAGTATACGTTTGATTCCCATTTGTTACAGTTTCCGCGGTTCCTGTCTTAGCATGCACTTTTGGTACCAACTTATGCATATCTGCCCCACCTGTGTTCCAAGCATCAGATCCGTTAGCGACACGATTCATACCATTTTCAATCGTATCCCACTCTCCAGCATCTAATTTAACTTGGCCTTGGACCTTCGGTGTTGCTGTCCAAACAGTGCTTTGCTTGTCACTGTTAGGTTGCCCTTGTGTAACCGAGCCAACAATATGTGGTGCCACTAGATAACCACCATTGGCAATCACTGACACATAGCGTGCCAATTGAAGCGTCGTATATGAATCATATTGTCCAAAGGTTTCATATAAATACTTACCTTGTGCTTCACCAGTAGTCGGCCCACGATAGCCAGCCGTTTCGCCATCAATATCAATACCTGTTTTTGTGCCTAAGCCAAATTGACCTAACCCATTACGCAAAGTTTGGAAAGCATCTGAACGCAATCCTAATGGTGCGCCAGGACTGTAAGTTTGTCCACCAATTTTCATACCTAATTGTACAAAGTACGTGTTTGACGAACGTTCTAGGGCCAGCCCTGCGTCAATTGGAATAGGCGTCCCCGCTTGGTTCCAATAAGATGTAATTGGTGGCGTCCCTTGAATTTTGATCGCTTGGTCATTTAATACCGTGTTATTTTGTGAAATCACGCCACGTTGGAAACCTGTTGCCAAAACTGCCGGCTTAATAACGGATCCCATAACAATAGCATGATTAATATTGCCTAATGGATTGGCCGTTTCTTGACCAGTTGCATGATTGCGATCAACACCAGCCATCGCGTAGATACCACCAGTGTAAGGATTAATGACCGTGGCATAAGCGCCTTCAACATCGCCACCTGGCAAATTATCTTCTAATATTTTTTGAACAGCACTTTGGAAGCGCGCGTTAATCGTTAGCTTAACATTATCGCCAGCTTGGCCGTTATATTTAATTTGAGAAGATTTGATTTGACCACTACTGCCCGTTGTGACAAGCGTTTGTGAAGCTGAACCTTTCAGAATAGACTCATAGCCCTTTTCTAAACTCGAATTACCAACCGGTTCGTTTTGCGAATAACCTTGCGCAAGCAAGGTGTGCAAACGATCTTCTGGCAATCCTGTCGCTTCATTAGTCACTGTACCCACAAGTGATTTGAATTCATTTCCCTCTGGGTATTGTCGTGACCAACTCGTGCCCAATTTAATACCTGGAAACTCGCTTAACCGCTCACCAATTTCAGCTAACTCTGTATTTGTCACATCTGATTCTTTGATGAAAGTCGTTGACAATGTATAAGCGCCACTCATACGTTGAAATATCATTGCTGCATTTTTGTTGACATTATCTGCTAAATCAGCACGTTGTACATAGCTGACTTTATATGTATTGATCTGTTCAGGTGTCAATGCTATTTTATCATTTTTATGTTTTTTCGTTATAATTTTAGCTATTTTTTCATTATTTGATTGGTTTGCTAAATAAAAGTCAACTTTTGCGCGCTCACTAAGCCGTCCGGTATCAATTGTCATCAGCTTGCTTAATTTAACAGCTGTTTGACGCATAGCTGGTGCAGTAACTGATGTGCCACGTGTAAATGTTACTGCAGCTTGTGCCTTATTGCCGACAATGACACGACCAGTTGCATCATAAAACATACCACGAGGTATATTACCTTTTTCAATAGTTTCATCATTACGATTAACCTCGCTTTGATAATATGCACCTTGTTTGATCGTCAAAAAAGCCAATTGAACAATAAGTGCAATCATCAATGTCAATGCGATACCAAGTAATATATTTAAACGCGCCGGCAAGTTTGCACTGGCATTATTTTTTTTGTCACGATCTTCTAAGTAAGGATTGCGTTGCATGTTTGACCCCCGTTTTCATCAATAAACTACTTATATAGATTACCACAAATCTCATTTTATCGCTAAAAATACCCGATAATTTGTTATATTAGTAGCATGAGTAAAAAAAATATTTTTATTTCACCGTTAGCGTTGAGTTTTTGGTTACCATTATTAGTCATGCTTGGCTATTTCATATACCGTGGTATGGCACCGTTTGGCACTAATTCTATCCTAACAGTCGATTTAGGACAGCAATATATTGATCAATTTGCTGCCTTCAAACACACTTTATTAAGCCATCCTAGCAGTTTTTTCTATTCGTTTAGTAATGCGTTAGGTGGCGATATGATGAGCGAATGGGCATACTATTTAATGAGCCCATTTAATCTCATTTATTTGGTTGTGCCAATTTTGCATTTACCAGCCGCCATTTTAATTGTCACTGTTTTAAAATTTGGCGCCGCTGGTTTATCAATGGCTTATCTTTTGCAGCGTTTACAACTTCAAAAAGGTCACTACATTACCTTATTTGCAATAAATTATGCACTTTCTGGCTGGTTTATTGCAAATGATCTTAATTTACTGTGGCTTGATGCAGCCATTTTATTGCCACTGCTTATTTTGCAAATTGAACAACTATTCAAGCATCCCTCTTATTGGCGCTATGCTACTATCCTTGGTTTGACAATCATAAGTAACTACTACATTGCCTACATGATTGTTATTTTTATAACAGTTTATTTTATATGGCGCATGACTTGGCCAAATCAAATACAACCACGTTGGCAGATTTTAAAACGCTTTGTGTTCGGCAGCCTAACGGGCGGGGCCTTGAGTGCTTGGTTAGTATTACCAACCTACTACCAACTCAAACTAGGTAAGGCACAATATAATTCTGATTGGTCCTTGAAATTCGATAACAATCCACTTAAACTCCTATTAAAATTAATTCCTGGTAGTTTTGATTTTAACCAAATGCAAACTGGCCAAGCAAATTTCTATGTTTCCGCATTTATATTAATCGTATTACTAACCTTTTTTACCACCAAATCCCTTCACTGGGTAGTTAAACTCGGTGGGATTACTATTCTTATTTTGTTATTTTTGGCTACCACGTGGGCCCCTTTAACCTTATTATTTCATGGTTTTCAGTATCCCGTTTGGTATCCTTATCGCTTTAGTTTTATCATTAGCTTTTTCATGATTTACTTGGCAGCACTTTCTTGGCACCCTACTTGGCGCCCAAAGTTAAGCACAATCCTACTCTTTTTAACTGCTTTAGTTAGTTTTACAGTATATGCACTGACAATGGACCAAAAAATTGCCTATATTGATCAACAAAGTGTGGCCATTTTTGTCAGCCTATTTTTGCTCACATTGACACAGTTTATGTTTAAACAAAATCAGCGCTTGTGGTTACCACTTCTTCTATTTATAACAACCCTTTCATTAACTGCAAACGTCGTGCTATCTCTCAACCGTTTTTCTTATCTTACAAATACAGAATACCAAAACAGCATCAGCTCTCTCAAAACGGCTGATAAGACCCTTAAAAAAGATAAATCATGGTATCGTGTTGCCCAGACATTCCAGCGCACGCGCGGTGATTCTATGATGCTAGACTATTACGGGGGGTCACATTTTAGTTCAGCGTTGCCAAAAACAACCCCAAACTTCTTTGGTAACTTTGGACAACCTGATGGTGATAATTATGTTGTTTATAGCAACGGTAGCCTCTTGTCAGATGCCTTACTCGGGATGAAATATGTCGTGACTCCAAGTAGCCAAGACTCAGGACGCGCTGGTGACCCTAGCACGCATTTAATCGGCTACCGACCAGATATTGCGCATTATATTTTGAAATCACATGCTGGTACAAGCAACGTGCTTAAAAACCCCTATGCACTTCCTATTGCCTTTGCTGCCAACTCGAGGGCTTTAAAAACAACGATGTTACGCAATAATCCTTTAGAAAATCAAGGTAATCTTTGGCGCGACTTATCAGGTGACACAACGACGCCTATCAGCACTGAAAACTTTCAACAATCAATTGGACATAACGTCAATGCGCCCACCGCTATTACAGGCGCAGTACTCACAAAATTAAATCAGGACAAACCTGCGCAATTAGAATTGCGGTTCACCCCAACAACAAATGACAGTTACTACCTCACACTCGGTTCAGGTTTACCTATCAAAGACTTTGACCTACTGATCAATGGCAAAATCATTACCCAGTTTAGTTCTTATCGCCACACTGTTCTCGTCAATCTAGTGACACAAGCTAAAAACAAGCCACAAACAGTCACTGTTCGTTTTAAAAACACACAATCACTTGTTTTAAACAATTTCACACTTTATCGTGTCAATAATAGTCAGTTTAAGAAAAACGAACAAAATCTCAAGCAACATCAAATTAAAATGACAAAGCGTAATGAACGTTTAATTACAGGCAAAATTACCACCACAAAACAGCAACAATTAATCATGACAACAATTCCTGATGCACCAGGTTGGCGTGTCACTTTGGACGGCAAGGCTGTCTCACCACGTAAAGTCGCAAATTATTTTATTGCTGTTAATACAACACCTGGTAAGCATATCATTCAATTTAAATACACGCCGCCACTGTTTTGGCCAGGATTAAGCATGACACTACTCGCTATTCTGAGTTTAGTACTGACTCTAATAATTAAAAAAACACTTGCAAGAAAACGTTCCGCATGATATGCTCTTTTTGCTTATTATTTGCAATAAAATTGCAAACTAGAAAGGAATCTGTTTTATGTCAGAAGAAAAAGTATTTCCAATGACAGCTGAAGGACGCGACAAACTGCAAGCTGAATTGGAAGATCTCATTACAAGACAACGCCCAGAAATTACTAAAAGAATTCAAATTGCACGATCATATGGTGATTTATCAGAAAACTCAGAATATCAATCAGCTAAAGATGAACAAGCCTTCGTTGAAGGCCGCATTCAAACTTTAAAAAAGATGATTGAAAATGCTGAGATTATTGATCCAAATGCAACTGCAGCTGATGAAGTTTCACTTGGTAAAACTGTAACGTTTAAAGAATTACCAGACGAAGAAGCTGAAACATACGCTATCGTTGGTTCAACTGAATCTGATCCCTTAGCAGGTAAAATTTCAAATGAATCAGCAATGGCTGTCGCTTTACTTGGTAAAAAGGTTGGTAACAAAGTTAACGTCCCATTACCTAGCGGTGATAACATTCGTGTTGAAATTTTAAAGGTTGAAAAATAATAATTAAAAAGACTTACAAGTCTGTGGAAAGCCCATATGATTAGCTAAAATAACATGCTAATCATATGGGCTTTAACGCTACCTGTGAGTCTTTTTTAGGTTGTTACATACCAGTTATTTTATAAAAAATTATTGATATTACCAATAATAATAGCGCCAATAACAACCAAAATTGTCCCAGTAATAATCAACTTCATTTGATAATTTGACTTCTTTTCACCTAACAAATAAATACCGCCAAATGTCGCCACAATGATCCCGAGTTGTGAAAATGTCGTTGCGATGGTTTGACCCACTGCCGGATTGGCAGCTGAAATAAACATAAAAATATTACCAATTGCCCAAACGAGACCCGTCAAAATGTTTTTCCAAGTTGGCTTACCAAACATTTTATCTGCTTCTTTTAATACGAAAATAACAATTAGAAATGCCCCGATAACTTGTCCAATGGCTTGTGGCCCAACAATAGCCGTCATATAATCGATACCATTATTTTTGCTTTTAATATTATCTGAAATATAATTAATTTTATTCAAAAAATTAGGTAAGACAAAATAAATCATAAATCCTGCAGTTGAAATCGCTAAATATATCAATCCTTTGGTCATACTTTTAGCTTGGTTCTGGCCAGTAATGCCAGAATTTAATGCCTTATCACGAGCAGAAATTAAGGTTGCTCCAATCACAACGGCGATAATTGAAATAATACCAATAAGCCACATCTTGCCAGTCTTCCAATCCCCCAAAACAACAGCAGCCATCAACGCATTTGTCACTATTTGGCCTGCAGTTGATAGTGGAATAGCAAGTGACACACCTAAGTCTTTAATTGCTAGGAACTGCCCCGCTGTCCCTATTGCCCAAACGAGACCGGATACAATACCAACTGTCCAAATCTCTGGACCAACATACGCATGATTTGGCATAACGTATAAAAACATTGTGCCCAAACCAAATATCAACGCCCCAAATGTCATACCTAACGTTTGTTGTCCAGCTGTGCCACCCATTTTTGTATTAACGAGACCGACAGACCCCCATGCTAATGCTGGAACTAATGCTAGAAAAATTGCTACGTTCATGATTTTACGACTCCTTATCCTGATCATGTCATTTTTACATGATTTATTAACAAAGACTATTGTACCTGAATGAAAACGTTTACACAATCTTTTCTATGGATTTGTAAACGTTTTCATAAATTATGATATGCAACAAGATAATACCCTGTAAAATATACATAATTACAGTTAAAAAAAACATCCAGGAAATTAAAAATATAACTTCCCAGACGATTTTAAATTTCAATTATTTATCATAGCGCTGCATATTCCAAGTTTCAATCACATTCACTAACAATTTTGTATAATTAACATCTGTAGCATAATGATTAACATAAAGTGCCTTAGCTGCCTGCTTATAGTTCTTAGCGGCGATAACATCCTTAAATTGATCTGGATTCCATGTATTGCCATTTACAATTGTTTCGGCATGTTCACGCATGCTGTCTTTCCAACTATCATACACTGCAAATCGCGCTTGTTGCGTCTCTGGTTTACCATCAACATATTCAGTTGTATCTAAGACAACTGATTTTCCTGGCGTTTCATCTTGTGTTTTAACACCATAGAAATTATTGTACTTTGAAGATAATTTAGAGTTATCCCAATTCGATTCGTGTGCTGCTTGCGCAATCGATACTGATGCCAACAACCCATATTTTTTTGATAACTCTTGTGCATAAGGGGCAACTTTGCGTACAAATGCCAAGCGACGATCAAATTCTTCTTTACCAGAAGTCGCTAGTAAAGCCATGACATTTGGCGTTGGTAGACCATTTTCTTTAAGCGTACCATAATATGGCTGCATTGTTTTATTAGATACTTCTAGTAAATGAGCGACAACATCATTTGCTGTTTTGTCCTTACTGATATCAAAGGCTTGTGGATAGACATAATCTAATAGCTTACCTGTTTTCGTATTTGATTGATCAACCCCACGTAATAGATCAGGATATTTTTCGTGCATTTGATTAATTAAAGCTTTATTATCAAATGCTGCTAGTACATTCTGCTCTGACACGCCAGACACTTCATTAGCAATATGTTGTGCAACCTGATCGGCTGTTTGACCAACAGAAACTAATACATAGCCCTTCGGCAATTTTGGTGTTGCACCCGGTCCACTAGTCATTTGTTCAAAAATCAACTGTGTTGTTTGTGACGGCGAGAGTTGGTATTTCCCTGCTTGTAACTTTTCTGCACCTTGTGACATGGCATACTTATAAAAATTTTTACTGTTTTTAATTATTTTTTTGTTTTGTAACGTTTGCCCCATTTGTGAGGGTGTTGAACCAGCAGCAATATTGACAGTTTTGAAAGTTGTGTCTTGCGGGTTCAAGGCGGCATTTTTATCCGTCAACAAGGTCTTTAACGTTAATACAATCCCTATGATGACAACGATTGCTAAAATCCCTGCGATAATACGATTTCGTGTCCCATGCCTTTTTCTATTTGATTGATTATTATGTGCTGCATCTAATGACTCTGCAGCTTTAATTTCGTGCTGATGTCTTTTTTTTCTGGAGTCCATGATTCACCTTCTAAAATTAGCGTAATATAGTAAAACGACTAGCATTACATACTAGCCGCTCCTTATATTTTATCATATTTATTTACGCAAAAGATTAAAACATGTTACTTCAATGACTCTACGTCACGTGCAATCATTAATTCCTCATTTGTTGGAATCAATAAAGCCTTCACACGTGATTCTTTTGTTGAAATTTCAATTTCTTTACCACGGACCTTGTTAGCTTCAGTATCTAATGCAACATCAAAATAATTTAATTTATCAACAATTGCCTGTCTGACTGGTATCGAATTTTCGCCAATACCTGCCGTAAATACAATTGCATCAACACCACCCATTTCAGCGATGTATTGCCCAATATATTTTATAATGCGATTAATGAAAATTTTGACCGCCAGTCTAGCATGATCATTCGTATCTTGTACATCCAACAAATCACGCATATCTGAAGAAATAGTTGACAAACCAAGTAAACCTGATTTCTTGTTCAATATATTTAGCATCTCATCATTAGACAAACCTTCACGTTCTTGAATATAGTACACGAGTGATGGATCAACATCACCTGAACGTGTCGCCATGGTGACACCTGCTAATGGTGAGAATCCCATTGAAGTGTCAAGTGACTTACCATCCTTGATAGCTGTAATTGAGGCCCCTGCACCTAGATGAAGTGTAATTAATTTTAGTGACTTTAGGTCTTTCCCAAGCATTTCTGCTGCACGGCTGGCAACGTAACGATGCGACGTACCATGAGCACCATATTTACGTGCACCATATCGTGTGTAGTATTCATATGGTAACGAATAAAGAAAGTTTTCTTCTGGCATTGATTGATGGAAAGACGTATCAAATACTGCCACCGACAACGCATCTGGCAATAATTTTTGGAAGGCACGTATCCCCATAGCATTGGCAGGATTGTGCAATGGTGCGTAGTCCGCCAACCGATCGATTTTTTCCAAGACTGAATCAGTCACAACAACAGAATGATTAAACCATTCACCACCAGCAACAACGCGGTGGCCAACACCTGTAATTTCATTAAAATCTTGAATGATTCCTAGATCAGTTAATTTCTGCAACATGAAATTAATGGCCTGTTGATGATCTTTAATTGCAAGGACATTTTCGTACTTTTTTCCCTTACCATTTTTAGCAAAGGTAATATGTTCATCGTCTTCTGAATTGCCAACCAAGCGCTCAACTTCTATTTCAGAGCCATACTTGATTGTCACAATAGCATCATCCATGCCTATTCGTTCAATAACGCCTTGTGCAATTACTTGTTCGGCTGGCATTTCCAATAATTGAAATTTTAATGATGAACTACCCGCATTAACAGCCATTGTCTTAGCCATGATTTAATTTTTACCTGTCTTTCTTAAACATGATCTTATCTGCTACGTATTAAAAACATATAAAACATCGATAACTACTGTCCATCGATTTGCCACCTTAAGACATACATCGGTCTCATATTTTATCTTGTTCTTTATCCAGTTTAACCCAAGCGGCAATATCTTGCAAAAAACTTTTTAAAGCGTCAATATCTTTCAATGTTGGATACTGGCCCATTAAAACCTCGCTTTTTGTCCCTGCGTCTGCTTTTTTTAGAACAAGTATCGCTTTAGCTGCACGCTGATCTTTAAAAAATTCATTTGGTAATTGTAAAAATGCCTTAAGTTGTGCTTTATTTGCAACAAACTGAAGTAAGCTTTTAGCATGATCACCGTTTAAGACATTGGCTGGTACAATTAAATAGACCCAACCATCATCAGTCACAAAGTCTAAACTCTTTTCAATCAGCAAATGGTGTACAAGTGAATGTCCTTCTGATGCACGTGTCTCATAGTCATCCCCTGGTTGTAATGGATAATAGCCTACTGGTAGATCAGCAATCACTGCGTTAGCTTTAGGAACGTTGTGCGTTGCAATGACATCTTCTTGATAAAGTTCTGTTGTCCCTTGATTAAGTATGTCATCTACAGCCGACACCAACGCTAATTGTGTCTCGTCATTATCAATACCTATCCGATTAACTGTTATATCATTCATTCGTGCAACATCATTAATCGTATTGAGTAAATTACCTGTCCCCACCGTCAAATCAATAATCGTATCACCATTTGATAAATTCGCTGTTTGAAACAAAAAATCTGCTAGTAAATAACCAATGCCATCTGGCGTTAATTGATGATTTGTGGGGGTTTCATCATCTCGATTAACTTTCAAAATAACCAATTGCAATACTTTTCTCAAATCTACCTGTGACATGTTTTGCCAATCAAAGTCGGTGATAAGTCGTTGTATTTTCTCTGTTATTTCAGCTGTTGGTTTATCTAATTCATGCTGAACATTGCCAGTGTGAATATCTTCAAGTACCTCAATGAGTGCATCAGTCATACTCATATTTGCATCTTGTGCCAATGCTTGTGTACTGGTCGTTAGTGCGTCAAAATATTTTGCTATTTTTTCTTGTGTCATAGTTTTATTTTAGCTTTTTTTGACATGATTTTCAAGGCGTTTTCACAAGTAGCTCTCTTGTGTAAGTGTCCTGTCCTAGTTTAATTGTGATATTGTTTGCCGCAACAGTCGTTTTAACATTACCAAAATCTTGACTTTTCTGGTTGCTTTTATGATATGCCAAGCTTGCTTGTAGCTGTATTTGATCAAGTTTTGTTAATACAATCATTTGTGATCTGGCTTTTAATTGAGCATTAAAGGCACTATTTTGTAAAATCAACACACCACCAAGTGCGCCAAGAAGCATGAGTGTCGACACAACGATTGATGCTTGCTTCTTTCTAAACATGCTCTTTGCCCTTTTTAAGATAAAGCAGGCAATTTGCTTTTTGACCCTTGTGATCAATAATCTCTAACCCTAAGTAACTCGTATGGTCAATCACTGTTAACTGCCTAATATTTTGTGCCATAACAATTTGACCGGCCCCCACAGCAGCTATTTGTAATTGATTTCGGCGAACCTCTAAATTCATTGGCTTTCCCTCGCTATTATTAAGTATCACATGGTCTTTGTGAGCTGATATAAAAGTATATTTTTGTACTTCAATCTGGTGTGCTACAGCACGCAACGTGATATCTAATGGTACTGGCGTTTGCGTTTTTAACAAAGATAGACTAAATTGTATTGTCATTAATACTAATCCCGTAACTATTAATGCTACCATTGACTCTAATAACGTAAATGCGGTACGCTTATTTTTTAACATACTCATGCCATGCTTCGACAGCCGTTATCCTTTCCTCTGATACGTGTTGATACGCCTTTTTTAAACGCATATCATGCTGTCTAAAGTGCCTAATCTGTTCATATTCAAATGTAATAGCTGTACTTACGAGTATGAGAGATACTAATGCTTCTGCTAATACAAAACCTGATTTACGCGTTTTCCACACGATATTCTCCACCTCCTAAACTAAAAATAAGTTTAATCGTCTGTTTGCCAGTCGTGAGCGTAATAGTCATTGGCGTGACATAACCCGTTTTCAATATTTTCAACTGCTTTGGCTTATTATTTTGATAACCTTTTGGATATTTAAATCGTTCACTACCAAATAGCACCATATCTTCATCAAATGTCACAATGACATTTTTTTGTGTTTGTTGTGCGGTCAACCGCGCACGAAGCCATTGTGATTTAAATGCAGGTTCCCACTGAGCCAATTGCTGATTAGGCGGTTTTATTGCGCAACCAATCAATAACATACTTGCCACAACACCTAGTACAATTAAAGATTCTAATAAGGTAAATGCGCTATTTGTGTGCTTCATTGTTTGTAACTGTGATATTTAAATCTGTCACTTTTTGAGCCTGCTTTTCAGTTAAATAACCCGCAGTTACCAAATTATTCACCGTTATCGCACCATTTTCAGGGTGTTCGTTTGCATACAAATCTATCTGAGTTTGTACGGTAGACACCATTGCTGTTTTATGTGTTTCAACAGCTTTTTGGCGTTGTGCCCCGAGATTGGGTAAAATAAGTAACATCAACAGACTAATAATGAATAAGACAATTGCTGCTTCAATCAAAGTAAATGCTTTGCGACTCTTCTTAAAAAATTTCATTGATATAACCCTCCAATAGATTGGTACATTGGTAATAACATCGACATATATAATCCAACAATTGCCACACCAATAACACCAAAAAATAGTGGTTGCAATGTGCCAATCAAACGGTCTGTCTGTTGCATGAGTAATTGAAACTGCGTTTTAGCGTAATAGGATAAATAATCAGCTAACATTTTAGGCTGATGTCCACGTGAAAAATAACCGGCTAAAGAGCGATTAAAATATGGCTGTTTTAAAATATAACTTTCGATCGTGTGCCCTTGTTTTAAATGTTGCCGCGCATGACTTGTTAAGCTAAACATCATGATGCTGCCTTTTTCATCACTTTGACTCATTTCATCTAAAATTTCTGGCACGGTCAAACCACTTGATAATAAGGTGGCTAATTGTTGCGTTACTTGATAGGTTACAATTGTTTTCACAATTATGCCGATGATTGGCATATGTGCTAATAAAATAAGTTTTTGCCGCGCGTTCTTCCGATACCAAAAGGCTACCCCTATTAGGAGAATAAAACTGCTCATACCAGCAATAAGATATAAATAATGATAGTTGCCTTTAGTTCCTATTGTCGCTGTGTCTTGCCACTGATTCAAAATAGGATACAAAAAAAATTTCAAACCAACAAGCATTGCCCCAAGAATAGCCAACAATATTATCGGATAACGCATGACCTGCGTAACTTTATTTTGTTGCTGCTGAAGTTGCGCCATATTTTCACCAATTGCTACCAACGCTTCGGTTAAATTACCATGTTGATCAGCCAATTTTAATTGTAATAATACTTGATTACTCACATTTGGTTTGAGAATGACATGTAGGGCTAACCCGCGATTTAAATTCTTTATCACCTCTTTTAACCAATGTTGCCATTTCGTATGTGCACTGGCTAAAATATCCAAACTTTGTGAAATACTATAACCAGATTGTAACAACTCACCTAACTCTTGAAAAAACAAGACTTGTTCACTTGTTTTAAAGTGTGTTGTACGTTTGATGCGCTGCCTTTGAAATTTTGTTATCTTTAACTGCATTGTTCAAGACCTCCTGCCATTTTTCTGAGAACTTTGGCATGTATTCACCGTTTAATACACGCTGAATATCTATACCATGTAACCTATCTATAATCGCCGCTTGTTGCTTGTCAGACGTGGGCACCAAACGTTGATATACGACCCCAGACAGCGCTGTAGCTAACTTACTTTGATCCACACCAAGATCAAGCAACCTCAAAATAACATCACGTGCAGACATGGCGTGCACCGTACTTAAAACTAAATGACCACTTAATGCCGCTTGAACTGCTGCGCTTGCTGTTGTCCCATCTCTAATTTCACCAACTAGTAAAACTTCAGGGCGATGTCGCAAAGCGACTTTAATCAAGTCTTCATAATATATACCTGCATCTTCGTTGACTTGAAGTTGCACAAATTTTGGTTGCTGCATTTCTACTGGGTCTTCTATCGTTAACACTAATTTGTCATCAGAGATTTCTTCTAGTAAGCGGTAAAGTGTTGTTGTTTTACCTGATCCAGTTGGTCCAGAAATCAAAAACAAGCCTGCACTTGGCAAAGATGCCTGCATTTGTTCAAATTGTTTCGCATCCAACCATTTTTGCTGCTGTTGCCTTTGATAAATCATGCGTAGCACAACCGTTTCACGATTTAAAAAATCGCCTACTGTCGACACTCTAATCCAAACATCATCATATTGGAATCTACCCAACTGTGGCCGACGTCGTTCTGAAATATTCATTTTTGCACGATATTTGATAGCGGATACCATAAGTTGCGCGTCTTCTTCACTGATATTTTTGAGTTCAAACAATTGGCCATCCACATGGCATTTAATGACGTATTGTGCGTCAGCTATTGGCAGTATATAAACATCATTGGCTTGTTGTGCTATTGCTGTCTTTAAAATTTCATTCATATTGACACCTTTCTTAATCACATAACATCATACGGCCGTAAGCGTTTTTTCTCACAAAAAGAACACTCAGATTTCTCTGAGTGTTCTTTAAATGGCCATTAAATTAGCCTATGTTCACTGATCTAAACGTGCACGAAATGCTTTAGTTGCTTCTTCATAGCCAGGCTTACCCAATAAGGCAAACATTGCTGTTTTGTATGCTTCAACACCTGGTTGGTTAAACGGATTAATACCAAATGTATAACCAGAAGCACCGACAGCCATTTCAAAGAAATAAATCAAATAACCCAATGAATAGGCATCTTGTGTTGGCATGTGGACTGCTAAGTTAGGCACTCCACCGTCAATATGTGCTAATGTCACACCTTGAGAAGCTTTTGTGTTCACTTCATCAATCGTAATACCTTCCAAATACTTCAAACCATCATTATTACCTGCTTCATGTGGCAAATCTAAGTTTGAAACTGGACTATCAAGCTTCACAACTGTTTCAAACAAATCACGACGCCCTTCTTGAATATATTGTCCAAGTGAATGTAAATCTGTTGAGAAATTAGCTGATGATGGATAAATACCCTTTTGGTTTTTACCTTCAGATTCACCCATTAATTGTTTCCACCATTCTGATAAATACTGCATTGATGGTTCCCAATTAATCAATAATTCTGTTGTGTAACCCTTATCGTACAAAATACGACGAGCCGCAGCATACTTATAAGCTTCATTTTTAGTAATATCGTCGCTTGAATATTCAACTTGGGCATCTTTTGCACCCGTCATTAATGCTTGAATATCAGCGCCTGAGGCAGCAATTGGCAACAATCCAACAGCAGTCAAAACTGAGAAACGGCCACCAACACCGTCAGGGATAGTAAATGTTTCATACCCTGCTGAAATGGCTTCATCATGTAACGCACCATGTTTCGCATCAGTTGTTGCAAAAATACGTTTTTTAGCTGCATCTGCCCCATATTTTTTTTCAAGTAATTGTTTGAAAACACGGAAAGCAATCGATGGTTCTGTCGTTGTCCCAGATTTTGAAATGATGTTAACTGAAAAATCTTGATCACCAATGACACGTACCAAATCATTTAAGTATGATGCCGATGTTGAATTCCCAGCGAAATAAATTTTTACGCCGTGACGTTGCTCATCTGACAACTCATTATTAAACACTGGGTTTAGAAAATCAACGGCCATTTTAGCACCGAGATACGAGCCACCAATCCCAATAACAACCAAAATTTTTGAGTGTGATTGAATCTTTTTTGCAGCAGCTTGAATACGAGCAAACTCTTCTTTATCGTAGTCGGTTGGTAATGTCACCCAATCAGAATATTCCGCCCCAGCCCCTGTGCGATTTCGCAATTGTTGATCCGCCATTGTGATCAATGGTTGCATTTCAGAAAACTCGTGATCGGCCACGAAATTTTCAATGTTCTTTGTATCAAATGTGATATGTGCCATAGTATTATTCGCGCGTTCATTTTTCAAAATCTATCCAAATGAACGCATTCCTCCTTAGGTTTGTTAAGCGCTTACAAGATTATTCTATCACAATTTCATCGCTGCTGCTTCATCAATAATAATTGTGACATTTTTATGATTCTGTAAAACAGAAGCTGGTACCTGCTCAGTTATAGGCCCGTTTACTGTCGCCGCAACTGCATCTGCTTTATCAGCACCATAAGCAAGCAATAAAATATTTTTTGCCGTCATGACAGACGCAATTCCCATGGAAATTGCTTGCGTCGGTACATCAGATTCATTTTCAAAAAAACGTGCATTTGCATCAATCGTTGATTGTGTCAAATTAACGACATGTGTCGTTGACGTAAATGGTGTGCCAGGTTCATTGAACCCAATGTGTCCATTACGCCCAATGCCTAATAATTGTAAATCAATGGGATTCTCTGAAATGATTTGATCATATTGCACGGCCATGGCTTCGTGATTTTCACTGATACCATTAGGGACATACGATTTTTTAAAAGGCTTCTTATTAAAGAGATGCTGGTTCATAAAATAGCGGTAACTTTGTTCATTATTGCCATCTAATCCTAAATATTCATCTAAATTAATTGATGTAACATTTGAAAAATCTAACGTACTATCCGACAACTTCTCATACAAAGCAATAGGTGTCGCTCCTGTTGCTAATCCAAGTACTTTAACCCCATGATTTAATGCATCTTGATATATATCAAAAGCTTTTTGAGCCCCCTCTGCTGGATTTTTAACTTTAATAATTTTCATAATTTTCTCCTTCACAATGCGTTTACTTTTAATTGGTCTATACCAATATAATAACACAATATTTGCGTTTTGAAAAGTTAAAAAAAAGCAACTTTTTCAAGTTGCTAAAAAACCACTATTAATGCACAACTGATCGCCATGCACGTACGATAAAATTAGCCTTTGCTGTTTTGTGCGTCGCAATCAACTGTACTGATTGATCAACATCATAACTACTTGACAAATATTGTGCGTTATTTAAATTAAATTTGACATTCGCAATTTTCTGGCCTTTTTTCACTGACTTTCCTTTTATATCAAGCGCTACAATTTTTGAGGATAATTTGGCGCCATTATTGATCCAAATCGTCTTTGTTTGCGCAACTGTAACTGGCATATGATACTGCTTCATATTCGGCAAATCAACCTGGCTAGCATGTGGCAAAACTGTTCCTTTTTTAAAAGTCACGGCTTTTTGAGCACTTAAAACGGCATTAACAATATTCAACGATTTTTGATAACGTTGTACCTCATCCATATAACTAGCAGCGCCGTTAACAACAGTTATAAATTCATGCCCGTTAGTATCCTTAATGATTCCTGTGAAAGCTGCGCCTGATTCTGGCGTGGACCCCGTTTTTAAACCTTCAATCGTGAGGTGATTCGGGTTAACTAAATACGGCCAATTTTTTGTCATTTCTGTTGGCTCATTAACAATATAATTCTTTGTCAAATGATATGAAACCTGCTTACTTGTCGCTAATTCACGAATATTTGGATCTAATTTGACTATTTCTCGTGCGATGATTGCAACATGCTTTGGACTCGCCAAGTTTACTGCATCATCTGGTGCATTTTCAACTTTATTGTCAAACGCATCTTGGTTAACTTGTCCAGCAGAATTATACCATTTTGATTGTGTTAAATGTAATTCTGCAGCCCAAGCTTGTAAAGCTTGTGCGGTGGTCATTTTTTTAGGTGTTAGATATTCTGCCAGTGCAAATGCAGCATCATTCGCTGACAAAGTAATCATGGTATTATACAATTCACGTACAGTTAATTGATCCCCTGCTTTCACTGCCAAATGAGAAAACATGTGACTATCTTGCTTAAACAAATCAGCTTTTTTAGAAATTGTAACTTTATCTGACCACTTTATTTTTTTGGTATCAATTGCTTTCAGAACGGCATATGCTGTTAACAACTTAGACTGTGATGCAATCGGTCCCAACTTGTCAGCATTTTTTTCGGCTAATATCTGACCGGTACTTGCATCAATAACAATAGCTGAGCTGACATCCTCTTTTATTCCCAACGGCTTGGCGTCGGCATTTGCCGAAACTGCTGTTGTCATTAAAAAAAACATAACAAAAATCGCCCCAATAACTTTAATGTGTTTCATTATCTCTCTTCTCCCTAATGCTGCTTTAACGGTATGGCTACAATAAACGATGTTAGTTCGTCATCTGATGTGACACGCACTGATCCATGATGTTGTGCAACAATGCCTTTAACAATTGCTAAACCTAAACCAGTCCCCCCAGTTTTACTATTACGAGAACTTTCAACGCGATAAAAGCGATCAAAAATATCAGTGATAGCATCGCTGGGAATTTTAACCCCATCATTAATCACCCGTATTTCAACATCTGTTTCTCGTACTTGTGCCGTTAATTTAATAAACGTTGCACCTTCACCATATTTTAAAGCGTTTGTAATTAAATTCATTAATACACGTGCCAATTTATCTGAATCAGCTTCTAGTACAATAAGTTCTGGCTTAGTAATTTGTGTGAGTGCTATTTTTTTTGTTTGTGCCTCAATTTCATAGCTGGCTAACAATTGTGCGAATAAATCACTTAAGCTAATTGTCGTGACATGTAGGATAGCATCGTGTGCCTGTGTTTTTGAAAATTCAAATAAATCCTCAACCAATACTTTCATCTGATTTGATCTATCATATGCCGTATGAATATATTTTGCTCGTTCCGCTGTTCCCAGTGTGTCAGCATTCATTTCAACCAAACCAAGATAACCAATAATAGCAGTCAAAGGTGTCCGTAAATCATGAGAAATATTTGTAATCATTTCATCTTTTGATCGTTCACTTTCTCGTTCTTCTTCACGAATTTTGCGTGTGTTTTTAGCAATTTGATTAGACACATCAATTAAGGCTTGCGTTTTGGGTGCATAAACAGCACGCCACTCAATCATGCTATCAGAATTTTCACGTGCTATACGGTTCATGTCGTGAATGAAATGAATCAAGCTTTCCGCCTGTCGCCACCGAACATACTGCCAAATGAGGATTGTTATATTACCAATAACGAGTAGCAAAATCAAAAGCCATTGCCCTGCAACCGATGTTAATTGATTATATAATCGTAACCTATCAACGCCTGTTATGATTGACCAACTAAAAAGTAGCAACAACAAAATTGTTACTACCATATAATAAATCTTTGTGCGATTGTACTTTAAAAACAACGCAAAAGTTTTCATTAGTTTACTTCGATCTTATAACCAACGCCCCAAACGGTTTGAATGACCTGGTCGCCGTTTGTTGCTTCTTCAATTTTATCGCGCAAATGAGAAACATGGACCATGACTGTTTTAGCAGACACGACCGATTCTTGCTGCCAAACGCGTTCAAAAATATCATCAGCTGAAAAAACACGATTGGGATGTGATGCTAGTAGGTAAAAAATTCCAAATTCTAAAGCCGTCAAATTAACTAAATCCCCATCAGCTGTTTTCACTTCATGGCTATCTTTGTTAATAACCAATGATCCTATATCCAAAATATCTGGTGTCTGATCTTGAACTGAATTTTCTGCACGACGCAAGAGTGAACGAACACGTGCCATAACTTCAAGTGGATTAAAAGGTTTTGTAACATAATCATCCGCACCAGTTATTAACCCTTGAATCTTATCCATATCGCCGGACTTTGCTGACAACATCAATATTGGAATACGGCTGTCTTTACGAACAATTTTGACAACTTCTAAGCCGTTCATATTTGGCATCATAACGTCCAAAACCATAAGCGCAATGTCCGGGTTCGTGTTTAATTTAGAAAGCGCTTCTTTCCCGTCAACTGCCATAACAGGTTCATAGCCTTCATTTTTAAGATAAATCTCAAGTAATTCAGCAATTTCAATATCATCGTCGACAACTAAAATTTTCATTTTCAGCTCCTTCTACTTTTTGGCCTGTGCTGCTTCCAAACGTGCTTGTTGTGATAATTGACTAATGGCTAAAAATCCACCTTTCAAACCAGAATATTGGCGATTCCATCGGAACGCACCATAAGCGATAACTACTAAAATAATATACGCTACTGGTGGCAAAGTGGGGTTAATTACTTGTGGCAATAATCCAAGAACGATGAAACCAATAATCCATGCTGCGACGGCACCAATTAAATATAACCACCGATAATTCTTTTGCCCGCCGTTTTTTATTTTCTTTGGGTCTGGTGTTAATTTCAGAATCACTGCTGTATAAATCGAACCACCAAGAGCTGCAATCAAGAAAAGCGACACAATTCCGGCACCCTGATTGTTGGCATTTTTTGAAAAAAACAAAGACAAACCAAACACGGCACAAAACAGCATTAAAATTGCTAATGATGTATCCACTGCTAAGTTCCAAAATTTATAATCATGCAATTTTTTGGTCAATTTTTTAGGATCTAAAAATTGTTGTACAGCCTGCGTTGGTGTCCCATACAATTGTGCTGCTGTCTGACCAGTGCCCTGTGCTTCATGTAATTGTTGCGCAACTTCATTTGTAATTTCTTCAATTTTTTCAGCAGATAATTTGCTGTTTTGAATCATTAATCTTTTAAATCGAAAAATAAAGTCTTCATTTTTTTTTGTTAATTGCTGCTTTTCTTCTGACATTTTGATTCCTCCGAGGATATGTACACAGACTTTAGCCTGCTTAATCATTTTTTAGAGTATTTGAAACTATTTTGACCTAACAAGTTATTTAAACATTAAATCTGAACTCAATGATGTCACCGTCATTGACAACATACTCTTTTCCTTCTGAGCGTAACTTACCAGCTTCTTTAACTGCTTTAACGGAACCCAATGCATTCAAATCATCAAAAGCGATTGTTTCTGCACGAATAAAGCCACGTTCAAAATCAGAATGGATAACACCAGCTGTTTGTGGTGCTTTCATGCCAGCTTTAAAAGTCCAAGCACGCGTTTCTTTCCCACCCGCTGTGAAAAAGGTCCGTAAGTCCAGCAAATGATATGCTGCACGAATTAATTTATTTAAGCCTGGTTCTGTTACACCAGCCATTTCCAAAAATTCTGCTTTATCTTCATCTGCTAACTGGGCAATATCTTCCTCAGCACTAGCTGACAAACCAATCACATCTGCATTTTCTGTCGCAGCAAATGATTTTATTTCGTTAAAATAACGTGATGATTCAGGATCAGCCATATCATCTTCTGCTAGATTTGCAACATAAAGTACTGGCTTACTTGTTAATAAAAACAATCCTTTAACAATTTTTTGCTCATCATCAGTAAAGCTAATCGAGCGCACAGAGTGGCCTGCTTCTAACATAGGCTTTATCTTATCTAACACCACTAACTCCGCTTTAGCCAGCTTATCCGAACCTCTAGCTGCACGTACGACTTTAGCGTATCGCTTATCTACCGTCTCAAGATCAGCTAAAATTAATTCAGTATTAATTGTATCAATATCATCTAACGGATCGACAACGCCATTAACATGAATGATATCATCCCCATCAAAAGCGCGCACAACATGTATAATGGCATTCACCTGACGAATATTTTCCAAGAATTTATTGCCAAGTCCCTCACCCTGCGAGGCGCCTTTTACAATACCCGCAATATCAGTAAATTCAAATGTTGTGGGTATAATTTTGTCAGCAGGTTCTACTTCTTGAATACGCGCTAAGCGATCATCAGGCACCTCAACCATACCGACATTCGGTTCAATCGTGGCAAATGGGTAATTCGCCATCTCTGCGCCCGCTTTGGTTATTGCATTAAATAATGTTGACTTGCCGACATTTGGGAGGCCGACAATTCCAGCTGTAAGTGCCATGTTTTAAATATGTGACTAATAGTTTGCGATACGTAACGCATCATTTTTAATAGACCAAACCGCGGTCAGAACACGTTGACGACATCACTACTATTTGAATCACGTTTCCTTTCCTAGTTAAAAACGTTTATTCAGCCTCGGCTGATATTAAAATTTTCTTTAATCGTTTATTAAAATCAAAACGTGACATCATGATGCCGCGCCCACAACTTGTGCATAACAATTTAATATCTGCACCAACACGGGTAACTTGCCATGCGTTAGTACCACAAGCATGTGGTTTCTTCATTTCGACAATATCATTTAATTTGTAAATTAAGGGTTCTACCATACTAATCAACCTCAATATCAAGTAAATTCAAAATGCGACTCAAATCGTCATTTGACACATAATTAATCTCGATCTTACCATTACCCTTGTTACCCGCATTAACTTTGACTTTTGTACCAAATTTTTCTTCAAGCTGAGTTGCTAATGCCATCGCATAAGGTGAAGTCACTTTTACCGACTTATCAGTAGTCCCTGCATTCATATTTCTAACTAACGCTTCAACTTGACGGACGTTCAAACCTTGTGCAACGATTGTTTGCGCTACTTTTTCTATTTGTGTTTTAGCTTTTAAACCTAACAGGGCACGTGCATGCCCCATCGACAGGTCGCCAACCTCTACTAATATTTGTATCGTTTGTGGTAATTTCAACAAACGCAGCGCATTTGCCACAGTTGTACGATCTTTCCCAACTTTTTCAGCCACTTGCGTTTGTGTCAACTGTAACTGCTTCATTAGGCCATCGTAAGCTTTTGCCTCTTCAATCGCATCTAAATCATCACGCTGTAAGTTTTCAACTAAAGCAACAGCTGCCATTGTATCATCATCAACATCGCGAATAATGGTGCTGATTTTTGATAAATTGGCTAATTTTGATGCCCGAACACGACGTTCACCGGCAATAATTTGATACTTATTATTATAGTGACGAACAATAATTGGTGTTAATACACCATTTTCTTTAATAGACCGAGATAATTCTTGCAGTTTTTCATCATCAAAATGATGACGTGGTTGAAACGGATTGGCTTCAATATCAGATAATTCAAGTAACACAACACTTTCACTGTCGGTTGCTTTTTTAGTAACTGATTTTGTATGTTCCAATGCTTCTTCAGTCACATTATTTGCGTTAAAAAGCCCGCCTAAACCTTTTCCAAGACCACCTTTTTTAATTGCCATATTGTTTTAAGACCTCCTGTGCGAGCTCGTTATAGACTTGCGCCCCAATCGAGCGCGGATCAAAATCAATAATTGCCTGTCCATATGAAGGTGCTTCACTCAAACGTACCGACCGCGGAACAACTGTGGTATAAACTTTATCACCAAAATAATTACGTACTTCCTCAGAGACTTGTTTAGCTAGGTTTGTCCTGCCATCATACATTGTCAGCAAGATGCCTGATATATCAAGATCAGCGTTAAATTGTTGTCGCACAAGTTCAATTGTATTCAACAACTGTCCAAGTCCTTCTAGTGCATAAAACTCTGTTTGAACGGGAATAAGAATCGCGTCAGAAGCTGTAAAAGCATTAACAGTCAATAAACCTAAGGCTGGTGGATTATCTATCAAAATAAAATCGTAATCATCATTCACTTCTGATAACGCTTTTTTTAAGCGATACTCACGCTTCTCTTGACCTGCTAGTTCAATTTCTGCACCCGACAATTGGATTGTCGCTGGCACTAAATCATAATTGTCTGTTGGCACGATAACTTCTCTTATCGGTACACGATCAACTATCACATCGTAACTATCACGTTCTAATTCAGATTTGTCAACGCCTGAGCCACTGGTTGCGTTCCCTTGTGCATCTATATCTACAAGCAACACACGCTTGCCAGCTTGTGCCAGTGCTGCCCCTAAATTAACACTGGTCGTTGTTTTTCCGACACCACCTTTTTGGTTGGCTAATGCAATTATTTGTGCCATGTGGTTTGGCGTCCTTTCTATCAGCATCTATACTTAATGTATATGCTCGTTATCCGATCGGTTTCTTGCTAGGCGTTCCTGCCTGCCTAGGATATTGTTTTGGTGTTTTTTTGTTTTTATCAACAATTTGAATATCACGTGCATCCCCATTTGGCAACGAAAATTCAAATTCGTCACGCAAAACACCACCTAAAATGGCCAATGCCTTCTTACCATCTGCCAGTTCTTGTTGCGCAGCAGCACCCTTCATCACAATGAATTTTCCACCAACTTTAACAAATGGTAAGGTATATTCAGCCAGTACGCTTGTTCGCGCTACAGCACGTGCAGTAGCATAATCAAAAGCTTCACGATATTTTCGGTCTTGACCAATATCTTCAGCACGACCGTGAATAATTTCAACGCCAGACAATCCAAGATTTGTTACTACTTCTTGTAAAAAGTTGATACGTTTTTGAAGTGAATCAACCATTGTTATTTTCAATTGTGGCAAAACAATTTTTAGTGGCAACGATGGAAAACCAGCACCTGTTCCAATATCGATTAACGTTTTTTCAGTTGTTGCAAGTTCTTTTTCATAAAATGCGACCGTTAGCGAATCATAGAAATGCTTGAGATAGACATCTTTTTTTTCGGTAATAGCCGTCAAATTCACATGTTCATTGGTGGCTACCAGCATGTCAAAATACTGTTCAAACTGCTGTATTTGTTGTTTTGTTAAATTAATACCAGCGTTTTTTACTGCTAAAATAAACTCTTCGACTGTCAATTTTCTACTCCGTTTCAAGTTTGTTCAGCACAAAAAGCGCCAATTACAACTAATACTAGAATACCTGAAAAAGCCCTAATTTTCAAGCTTTGACGCTTTAATTATACCATTATTAGTTTTGATAATTATTCTTAAATTAGGCCCTTATAACCGCTGCCCATCAACACATGCTTTTTATCTGTTATTTCATAATCAATTGCGTGCTATTATTTGACAAAATTTTAGTCTCACACTTATAAACTTCAACATATTTAGAAATCAAATATGTTGATTTCTAACACTTACGGTTGTATACTATAATCAATCTAGGAAAGGGGGTCATAACTTTTGAGTCATTCTATTGAACCAAACTCAATCGTTTTGGCCGCTTAACGGAAAAGCGGTCATTGCGATTGCAGCGACCACGATGCTAACTGTATCGTGGTTTTTCATATTAATTTCGACGGTAAAATTTGGCGTAAACAAGTTCTAATTAAGGTTAATCCTGTGCTAGATCTCACAGTATTGCCATTGTATTACTACCTAACTTACCCAGTTTTATTTAGATGATTTCTTTGAGAATATTAATTTAAGCTCATTTTTATCCCATCACAAAACAATAAAAAAAGTGTGTTATATTACACTTATTATTTTTATATATTACCGTCTCTTAGCCTATACACTCGGAATAAACAAGACTGTGTATTTCGACTTATTTTTCAAAAACTCATTTTCATTTTTATATAGCTAATATATATGCGAATATTAAATTATGTGTTATATTAGATATCTAACTAAAATTTTATCATTGAAGGTAGACATTATCATGAACGGATTAGAATATAACATTATTTCAGAATGGCGTCGGGAAATATACGTCCAAGCCACTGGTGACATGGCACTTGCACACGTTCCAACGCGTGTGCAACAATTATGGGATGATTTCCATACTGCGCATCAATTGGATAATGACATGAAAATCAACGAATTTGATCGTATTTTAAGCGATTTCCAATCACATGGCTGGTTAGCTTAAGCAACTTGACAGTAAGAAAAAAATTCCTACCTAGGTAAGTGTGTTTTTTCTTACACTAATTTGCTAGACGTTAAACACCAATAAGTATTTCTTTGTTTACCTTTAAACTACTTAAAAAGCACTAAGGGTTAAGTTTTAAAACTTAACCCTTAGTGCTTTTAATTCATGCCGTCGGTGGGAGTCGAACCCACACGATGTTGCCATCACTGGATTTTGAGTCCAGCGCGTCTACCAATTCCGCCACAACGGCAAACATGCCTAGGTTGCTTTATTAATCTAAACAACTACATAAGAATACCAAATATAGTAAACCGCGTCAAGCTTTTTTATTTTTCTAGTTAATTTCATGTTGAAAGGCGTGCGCTACATGTTTTAATGCATTATCTAATAAAATTAAAATATGAGAATCACTCAAACAATATAGCATTTCACGCCCTTTTCTCTTCGTTTCAACCAACTGCGCTTCACGAAGCACTTTTAATTGATGCGAAACGGCTGATTGTTCCATCCCTAAACGCACAATAATTTCCGAGACAGCATAAGGGCGCTCGCGTAATAATTCAAGAATTATTAAACGCTGTTTATTTCCCAGTACTTTAAAAATTTGTTCCAATTCAATAATAATTTCTTTTTCCATAATCCTATTATAACAGGCGTAGCAAATGATATATTATTCCTATTCATTTTTGACATAAAAAAGCCGTCCAGAGACGACTTTTAATCAATGATAAATATTATTTACTGCTACGGGCAACCATCGAAGAAATCTTGGCGTGACGCGCAATGTATGCTGCTTGTGATCCCAATGAGTCCCAGAAACCCTCACGCGAATGCGCACCAACAATGATTAAATCGGCATGAACTCTAGGCACAACATCTTGTAACAATGCTTCGCCCGCTTTAGCACCATCAGCAAAAATCGTTGTAACGTTTGTAGCGCCTTGTGACTCAGCATAGGCCTTATATTTTGCCAAATTTGCTTCAACTTCAGCACGTTTTTCTTTAATGACGTCTAAATGTAAGGCATCAATTGTAGATAAATCTCCCATTTCCAAAACCGAAGCAATAATCAGATTTGCATCATCTTCATGTGCTTGATGTATGGCGTTTGCCAAAGCAAAATACCCTTGCTCTGATTCATCAACGCCAACAACAACATTTTTAAATTGCATCGGTGCAATGTTTAAATTTAATTCACTCATGATTAATCTCCTTAATCTTAGTAATTATCCAATCCAGCCTGTTATCATATCAAAAATCAATTTAATATTTAATCCAGTTAGTACAATGAATGTTAACCAGCCCAAAACGATCATCCACTTTGGATTCACGAATTCACCCATAATCTTTTTTGAAGAGGTAAACAGAATTAATGGTGCCATTGCAAATGGCAACGCAATAGATAAGAATACTTGTGAATTGAGTAATAGTTTATCTAATTCACTTTCTTGCCCACCATAATACAGTGTAAAGCCGATAACTGGAATCAAAGCCAAACCACGTGTCACCATTCGACGCAACCACATTGGAATACGCATATGAAGGAAACCTTCCATGATAATTTCACCAGTCAGTGTTCCGGTAATGGTTGAGTTTTGACCAGAAGCCAACAACGCAACAGCAAACAACGTCGACAGTACCGGTGAAGCAATGGCGCCAGCAATGCTAGTATTACCTAAGGCATTATACATATCACCAAAAGTACCAACGGATTCAGCCTTACCAAAGAATAGTGATGCTCCCAAAATTAACAAGAATGAATTAATAACAAAAGCCAGTGATAATTGAATATTAGAGTCCCACGTCATAAACCGCACAGCTTCTTTCACAGCGCCCTTGTCTTTACGATCAACTTTACGTGTTTGTGAAATCGACGAATGTAAGTACAAGTTATGTGGCATAACCGTTGCACCAATAATACCTAATGACATCAACAACGGTGAATCAACGCCCTTTGGACCATGGGTTGAAACTGCCTGAAGTTGAGGCAAGTAGCCACCAAACAAATCAACCAAGTTAGGATTTGATAAAACAACTAAATAACCAAAAATAACCAAGATTGTAATGATTAGTGTCATGACAATCGCTTCTATTTTACGGAATCCGAACTTCATCAAGAGTAATAGCAAAACAACATCAAACGCCGTTGTCAAAACTGAGGCAATCATTGACCAACCAAATAACAAATGCAAGGCAATCGCCCCACCAATAACTTCGGCAATATCTGTTGCCATCAACGCTAGCTCAGTCATAATCCACAAGGCAATACCACCAGGCTTATTGGTGCGATCACGTGTTGCTTGCGCTAAATCCTCTTGTCTAACAATACCTAGCTTACCAGCCATATACTGTAACATCATTGCCACTAAACTTGATATCAAAACAATGGATAGCATAACATAATGGTACTGAGCACCACCACCAACAGATGTTACCCAATTACCTGGATCCATGTAGCCAACAGCTACTAAAGCGCCTGGCCCTGAAAAAGCCAATAATTTGCGCCAGAAAGACCCATTCTTTGGTGCTTCGATTGAGCCGTTGACATCGCTCAAACTTAAAGTATCAGTCGCATCTTGAACGATGTGATGATCTTGTGTTTTTTTAGAATTATCCATTCTAAGTCTCCTTTAGATTTCTCTCCAAGACAAAAAACAAACGAATTTTGACTAAAATACGCATTTAATATTCACTTTTAAGCTACTTAACGGTGAGCTAAACACGTATTAAAGTGCTAAATAATTTTCATAAAGGATTTCATTCAACTGGGTTGTTGAAAGCTTATGAAAGGTATCTAACTCGACTATTTCTGCCCTAATACATAATACATACTACACTTTTTTTTTAATTCGTCAACACAAAATATCGACATTATTTAGCTCCAACTTTCATTTTTAACGCTAACTCACTTTAAATGTGAAAAAAATCGAGCTTATCAGTTTTTGTAAACCCTTTCATGAGAATGTTACATTTGTATTACTTATCAAATTAAATTACATGGTTCCGATACTATAGTTTTTTCAATTTGAATTGTGACATGATCAACATGATAATCCCGACGTAACGTCATGGCAATATCTTCTAATAATTCTTGGGAATCAGCATTTTTTGTGGCGGATAAATGAACTGTCAATGCTGTTTCTGTCGTAGATAGTGGCCAAATGTGTAAATCATGTAAATTAGATACACTTTGATGCGTCGTTAAATAATTAAAAATTGCCTCTTCATCGACACTATCCGGCACGCCGTTAATTGCCAAATTAAAGGTGGAAGCCATTACTGGCCATGATGTAACGATAATAATCACGCCTATAATCATCGATATAATTGCATCAATAATATTCCAACCTGTTAACTGGATCAACAGACCACCAACAATCACACCAACAGAAACACCAGCATCAGCTAATAAATGAATATAGGCCGTTTTTGAATTTAAATCTTGCTCATGGTGATGTCCGTGTTCATCTGGGGCACCACTGGCTTTAAATAGCATTGCAGTGAAGAAGTTAATACCAATACCCACTGCAGCAACAATCATCACTGTAGCACCACTTGTTGATACTGATGGTGGATTAATCAAGTCAGAAATGCCTTCATAGAAAATAATAACTACCGCAAATATCAACAGTATCGTATTAAAGATACTGGCCAATATTGATAAATTATGCCAGCCATATGTATGTCGTTTTGTCGCCTTTAACCCAAATACAACAACAGCTAACCAAGCAATAACAAGTGCTAGCACGTCACTTAAATTATGAAATGCATCGGCAAACAAAGCGGTTGAATGCGCTAATTGAGAAAAGACGATTTCCGTTAGAACGAATATTAAGTTCAACGTAATCCCAATAATATAAGGTTTTTGTTTCATCGGTGTCATGTTTTCTCCTCACAATCTTTTTTATATACTAAATATACCACTTTTAAATGAATTATGTTTCATATATAAACATAATAAAAAGTCATCAATTAAGTAATTGATGACTTTTTACATTTATTTCGCCATACCTTCAGCGATTTTATCCAAATTCCATTTCATCATGCTATAATAAGTGTCCCCATTGGTTCCCTTTTTGGCAAGTGAATCAGTATAAATTTTAGAATATATAGACAACCCTGTTTCCTTTGAAACCTTTTCCATTGCCTTAGGTGAGACTGAGCTTTCTAAGAAGAGTGATTTCACTTCGCTCGCACGAATTTTAGCCAGTACTTGTTTCATTTGTTCTGGTGTACCTTGTGATTCTGTGTTAATTTCCCAGATAAATGCTGGTTTAACACCGTATGCTGCTGAGAAATACTTAAATGCACCTTCTGAAGTGACTAATACTTTTTTGTTTTCTGGTATATCATTAAACTTTGTTTTAGCACTCTTATCTAGATCCGTCAGTTTTGCAATATAAGCCTGTGCATTTTTCTTATACGTGTCGCCGTTGTCAGGATCCTTATCAATCAATACCTTTTCGATGTTTTTAACATACTTGATACCATTTTGGATATCTAACCAAGCATGTGGATCTAACTCATCTTCTTTTCCAGCATCTGTCAAATGCTTAGCAACAACACCTGTTGAAACAGAATAAACTTCTTTATTGTTTTTCTTACCCGCATTTTGGTACATTTTTTTAAACCAACCAGAACCACCTGTCTCCAGGTTAAGACCATTGTGGAATAAGACATCTGCCTCTTGGGTTGTTGATACATCTTGGGGACGAGGTTCATATTCATGTGGATCTGTACCACGAGGAACTATCGTGTATAACTCTACCTTATTTCCTGCAACTTCCTCAACCATATTACCAATAATTGAATTGGTTGCAACCACATGTAACTTATTATGTTTTTGAGTTTGACCACCGTGAGTCCCATTCACAAACCATAATACACCACCCAAAACAACAACTACTATAGCAATAATAATACTTAAACGCTTAATCATAACTTTTTCTCCACCTTATTTTAACTTTGAAACTCGAATTAATTTATCTTTTTCTTAAAAATAATACCTTGTTTTGGTGAAAACAAGAATGCCAAACTAAAGAAGACTGCTGCTGTCAAAACAATTGCTGGACCTGATGCCCAATTAAATGTATAACTCATATATAGCCCAATAACGGATGAAACAACTGAAAACAATGCCGCTACAATCATCATATGCGAGAGACGGTTTGTTAGTAAATAAGCAGTTGCAGCTGGTGTAATAAGCATCGCCACAATCAAAATGATACCAACAGTTTGTAGTGCAGTTACAGTCACCAAAGTTAGCACCAGCATCAAGGCATAATGCATAACTTGTGTTTTTAAGCCGTATGCTTGCGCAAAAGTATTATCAAATGACGTAATCAATAACTCTTTATAAAATACCACAACAAAAATCAAAACGATTGCTAAAACAATTGCTGTTGTGACTAAGTCGCTATCAGATACTGCTAATACGTTACCAAATAAAATATGGTGTAGATTTGTTGCTGATTCTGCTAATGAAATTAGAATAAATCCTAGTGCAAAGAATGCAGAAAATACAATACCAATAGCCGTGTCATTCTTCAACTTCGATTTTAATGTGACTAGACCAATTAATAATGCAGCTAAGATACCAAATACCGAAGCCCCAAATAAAATATTAATCCCTAACATATACGCCACAGCAACACCGGGCAGAACAGCATGAGAGATGGCATCTCCCATTAGCGACATACCTCTTAAAATAATGAATGATCCAATAATACCAGACATAATTCCCACTAAAATTGAGGTAATTAGCGCGGTTTGTAAAAAGTTATATTGCATCAAACCATCAATAAATAATCCTATACTATGCATGTTCGGGCTCCTTGTCTGAGAATAATATCGTTGACAAATCCCCACTAAATGCCGTTGTAATATTTTCTTTGGTAAAGACATCTGTCGTTTGACCTGCAGCAACAATCCCTCGATTGATAATGACCAAATTATCAAAATACTTGGTCACTTTATTAAGGTCATGGTGCACAACAATAATTGTCTTCCCAGCCATTTGCCAGCGCTTTAGAATTGACATAATCTCCGCTTCGGATTTCATATCAATACCTACAAACGGCTCATCTAAGATAATCACATCTGCTTCTTGTACAATTGCCCGTGCAACGAAAACACGTTGTAGTTGTCCACCTGACAACTCACCAATTTGGCGTTGTGAAAATTCCGATAAATTGACATCAGCCAGCGCTTGACGTGCTGCACTTTTATCTTTTTCACTTGGAATCTTAAATAACCCAAGATTAGGATAAGTCCCGGTTAAAACAGTGTCAAAAACATTAATTGGAAATGTTAAATCTAGTGCTGCACGTTGTTCAACATACGCAACATTTTTTAGTTGCTTAGCAACAGGCTTGTTATGCAAAGTCACGTCACCACTTTGCTTGTGAATCAATCCCAAAATACCTTTAATCATCGTTGACTTACCGGCACCGTTTGGGCCAATAATCCCAGTAATTTTCCCAGGTTCAAAGGTGATTGATAGGTTCGTAAATATCGGTGTCCCACTGTAGGCCACCGTCATATCTCGGACTTTTATCATTGCTCATACTCTCCTAATGCTTTCGACATTATCTCGAGTGTAAACTTTTAAATTTAGAATGCTTCAGCCAAAACTTTCTGGTACGCAAAAATGGCGCGTTTAAAATCTACAATCGAAATAAGTGCGTCGCTACATTTTTCTATTTTTTAATTGATGAACTATCATCTGGTTGCTTCTTGGCTGACACAACTAGATGATAATTCTCAATCTAACATAATATTACCATACCCATTTATTAATGGCTACGATATTTAATCAAATTAGAATTGTTCTAATTTTAAAATTAAAAAAAAACAGCTTGCGCTGGTTATATTTTCAATTCCTTAAAAAATTCTGTCGCATCTCCAATAATTTGATCAACATTAAAAGATGTCGCTATGTGCTCAAGATTAATTGACATAATCATGGCCTTCGAATTAGCATAATTTAACAAGCCTGCAAACGGATAAACGCGAAAACTTGTGCCGACAACAACAATTAAATCTGCTGATTGCACCCACAATGCTGATTTATTAACATCAAATGGCATTTCTTCATAAAACGTAATGTTCGGACGTAACATAGCACCATCTACACGTGTCATCGACTTGAGATATGTCATCACATCTGTTTTTTTACCATCAATTGGTGCATAAATATCATACAAAGAGCCATGAAAACGTACTAAATTTTCTGGTTTACTGTTGGCTTTAACATGTAAATCATCCACATTTTGTGTAATAATCTTAGCTTTATTTTGTTGTGTCAATTCAGCCATTTTATCATGAATGATATTCGGTTTTGCAGCAGGAAAATACATATTATCAATCATAAATTGATACTGTTTCTCTGGTTCATCGCGAAAGGCTGTTGCCGACAATAGATATTCTGGTTGCAAATTGACACTATTGTATATACCATTTTTAGAACGGTAATCTGGAATACCCGAAGGCGTTGATACACCGGCACCTGTCATAAAAACAATATTTTTAGCTGAATCAAAACGTTCTTGAATTTTTGGTGTAACTAACATATCTTCCTTCTAATCTATTTTCTATTAATATATGGCAAGGCCAACTGCTTAAACAAGTCGCTTACTGTCATTTTATAGAGTGCCTTGAAAAAAGCGGCTGAATCTTGATCATCTGGTTTTGTAATCACAAAGCTATTCTGCGAATCTACTTGACCTAGCCCAACGTAGGCTGTTTTCTTCGTTTGAAAATCAGTCATTTCAGAGTGGAAAATTGTAAATACCTGACTAACCGGCAACTCTAATTGACGTTTGGAAAATACACTTGTCACTGTGACATATTCTTTGGCATTAACGGTTGGTTTTCCCCATGCCTTTAATGTGTCATCGACCCCAGCAAATAATTGCGTGATCTGACGACGAATATGACGAGATTGCTTGAGGTCTGCTGTCAGAATTGGCGACACTAATTGTGTTGCTGCCGTATAGGCTAACGGGTACAACGTCGCTAGTTCAGAAAAATCTGCACCACTCGCATCAGCAAAAACTAAGGCATCTAACATCACCAATAATCGCCACAGACTTTCATCATCTAACTCACCATTTTCAGCGGTTAATTCTGACTTTACGCCTGCTAAATACGCTGTTACTGTGTCCGCTGTTAAAACGTCTTGCTTTTTAAGTTCACGATAGGTAATTGTATGCACAACTGTTCGATGCATACGCGTTGCAATTTGAATTAATTGTTGATCAAGTATATCATCCTGAAATGTTAACGCAAAAAATATTTGCGGTACCACGCCATTCAAGGTGAGTAACATTTTCAACAACTCATTGCCAAACAAAAAATCGGACTCCGTACCTTCTGCTAATTCAATCAACAATCTGTCCCCTAATATTTCTTGGGCAACGCGATCTACGTGCAACTCGCCTGTTTGTTCCCCAGAAACACGTGTTATGACTTTTCCTGGATATATATCATTTACTGCATTTAATAACATGTCTATTTTAGCATTCATTTTCTCATCTCCAATAATATTTCAGTTGCCTTTGTGGCATCAACTTGTGACATGGTCTTTAACTTGGATACCAACATTGGTAACTCTTTTGGTGACGCACCTACCTGCAAAGCTAGCGCGCGATATTGCATACGCATATGTCCTCGTTGTATACCACCGGCCGCAATCGCCTTTAAAGCCGCAAGATTTTGTGCTAACCCTACTGCTAAAATAATGCCACGTAGCTCATCAGCAGATTTCGGCTTAACAATATCAAGTACATTTTTTGCCTGATCCATTGCTGATATCACACCGCCAACTGTGCCAACAGATATTGGCAACGTCAATTCACCATGCAATTGCTCGCCTCTAATCGTCCAACGTGTCAATGAACGATAGTGTCCATCTTGACTCGCATAAGCATGACCGCTAGCCTCTACGGCACGCCAGTCATTGCCAGTGGCTAATACTACAGCACCTATCCCATTAAATAATCCTTTATTTTCAGTTGTCGCACGATAAGGATCATTTTTAGAAAAGCGACTCAACGCAACAATCTTTTCAGCTACTTCTCGACCTCCTAATGCTGCAAAATTGACATTCCCGCTTACGGTCACCAATTGTGCCGTAGCATAATTCGTGAGAATTGCGCCCAAAATTTGTTTGTCAAATTCAGCAAATAAACTAACCTCTGCCTCTAATATTGTATTAACAATATTTGCACCCATGGCATCTTTTGTGTCAATTTTGAAATCAATGCTTGTTTCGTCTTCTGAAATTTTGCGTGTTTTAATGGCCACTAACCCACCACCACGTTTGTAAATAGAAGGTTTTGTTTGTTTAGCTATCTCAAATAATTCTTTTTGATGTGTTCTTACAAACTGATCAAGTGTGTCAAAATTCCCACCATTAAACATGATTTGACCAATCATTGCCGTACGTTCTGGCATATCAACAACAACACCACCACCACTATTCAAGAGTTTAGCCCCATTATTTGCTGCTGCTATGACGCTTGGTTCTTCAATGGCCATGGGCACATTAACTTGATGTGCGTCAATAATAATGGCTTTTAACATACCCATAGGCACACGAAAATCACTAATATAATTCTCAATAATTTGCTCATTATTAATACTTTGCTGATCATGTAATTCTGCTTTTACATGATCAGCTAAATTCAAAAACGCCAAACGTTCATCTGGCGTCAACTCATAATATTTTTTAGCCATTGTTTTTTATTGTTTCGACGATCAAACCTTCACGTACGCCGCTTTCTGAAAAAATTACTCTTGGTGCATTAATAGTATGCATCAGGTTTAATAATGGTAACAAACCACTAATAATAATGTCAGCCCTTGATACTTCAAGACCAGCAATATGTTCCCGTTCGGATCTTGTCATGTATCTAATCGTTTCAAAAATAGCTGTCACCCGCGCCACTGTCATATTAAAGCCATGAAAATTGTTAACTGCCTCCGTGCCAATAGACATGCGTGCTAACGAGCGATTCGCACCACCTAACAAAATAACTGGTTTATCTTGATTTTGTGACAGCCATGGTAAGGTATTATATTGCTCTAAAACACTATCACATGCTAATTTGACATCAGCTTGATTAATATCATTGGCCAAATTAAATTGTTCTGACAAGGACACCGCGCCAAATGGCAAGCTAACATCAGCCATATTTTTGCCCCCTGTGACAGCAATAATCTCTACTGATGCGCCCCCAGTATCTAATATGACTGCATCATCGACAGCTAACGTAGACATTACCCCAAGATAATCATAATATGCTTCTTCTTCGCCTGTTAACACCTGAAATTCAAGCCCTGTCTCAATTTTTACACGTGCCAAAAATTCGGCCTGATTAGTGGCCAATCTGACCGCTGCCGTTGTAATTGCCCGAACCTCTGGCTTGAAGCTAGCATATTGCGCTTGAAAATACTTCAACGTCGCAATTGTGCGAGCAATCGGTAATTCTTTTAACACGAGCTCGTGTCCCATGTTTTGCGCAATACGTGTATCCTGTTTTTCACGGATTAATTCCGTATATGTGCCGTCATCATGTAGTTCTTCAACAACCATACGTGCTGAATTACTACCAAGATCGACGATTGCTAAATAGCTCATGTTGGCATCCTAGCTGTTATTTATTACTTACTAGTATATCAAAAAAAGCCCTAGCACGGGGATTTAAACATGTTACAATATGATTATGAAAATAATTTATATTGTCCTCGGTATCATTAGCTTCACAATCGGTACCATTGCAATTTGGATACCAGGTCTACCAACCACTGGTTTTTATGTTTTAACTGCCATTCTATGGTCAAAATTTTCCCCACGTTTGGAAAATTGGCTTCATAGTAACCGTTATTACATTAAATATGTTGATGAAGCTGTTTTTGACCGGCAATTACCTTTAAAGGGTCGCATTATTATCTACCTCATCACCGCTTCAATGATGGCCATTCCTTTTTTCACTACTGACATGTTGTGGTTAAAATTGGTTCTGCCACTCACCTCACTCACACAAATAACAGCGATGGAAAGTTATTACCGCGGGTATTTATGGCGTGATGGTATCCCTTTTACAAAAAATATGAAACGCGCCTACTCAGAAAATTGAGTACGCGCGTTTTTTCAATAGTTGTAACTACAATTCGTGATTTTCTACAAAATGTGCCCCGATCAGTCTGCTGGCAGCAAATATTAACAAACCAACTAGAATACTTGACACAGTCACATCACTCAACCAGTGTGCGCCTATTCTCACACGACTCATAGCTGTTAAAATGCCCATGGCTAGGCCAAAAATGACCATTTTCTTTTGCGTAGCTATGTTATCACGTGGTACAAAGAAAGCTAAATATAAGAATAACCAACCCGACATCGTATGACCTGAAGGAAAAGAATTATGACCATTTATACCATTCATATGATACCAAGGTGTAAATTCACTCATTGTTTGACCTGAAACGGTCGTCATTTCATAAGGTCTAAAACGTCCCCACAAAGTTTTCATGTCACCTATCGTTGTTTGAGCGATGAAGACAACCGCAATACCCACTACCGCAACAATGATCAGATAATTCATATCTATATCTGATTTTTTATTTAACCAATTAGCAAATAGCCATGATAAAACAAGCCAGGCAATAATTGCCAGTGACCAACGCAATATTTCAGGATAATTCTGAACAGCGGCTGTATTATTTGCCAACCCCATTGGTACACCATTCGCTATATTGTTTAACATCGAAAATGTATAACTGAGCGCATCTTGTAACAATGAAAGTAACTGATTTAACGCCAGTAACAGCATGCCACCTGTCATAATGTACTTAATCAAGTAGTCGTTAAGTCGGCGCCAAATATACCAGGCAATCACTTCTGCTGATACAAAAGTAACAACTTGTGCCCCTTGATCTGCGTAATTTTGAAAAATATTCCCAAAAATTGAATTCTGATTCATCACAGCTTGCGTCACATTTTTATCAAAAAACGTTGCAACCAATAATGATACAATACCGATACCCAATAAAATTAGCACAACCTGTTTTTCACGATCAGTTGTCCGAAAGTTTGTACTCCGTTTCTCATCCCCCATGTCATAACCTGTTTGACGCGCATCGTTGCCTGTTAATTGCATAATCAATATACCATTTCCCTTCCAATAGTTCTATCTTACCGATAAAATATATTAATCACGTCAATATTTTATCTAGATAACGTAAAAAAATCGATTAACTTGTAATCGATTTTTTAATCTGTAAACTTTTTATTGTGGGTCCAATGTTTCATTAATTGTATTCAAATTTGTTTCAGCTACCCCATATGATAGTGTTGGTACTGCACTACCAAATTGTGTGCCCGTCTTTTTTGCAGCCAACGCTAGTGATTGACGTAATTTATTTGTTACACGCTGCTTTTCAGATTCAGGTACCATTTGATAACTAACACCATCATACATATCGCCAACACCATGCAGATAATCAGAATTTTGATTTTTTGTCGCGGACATGTACTTCTTTCCAGCGTTCATCATCTCATTGTAGCTCATATCTGTTTCAACGTTTTTTGAAATAGACGCCATGAACTTTGAATTGAATAGCGTTGAAATGCTAGCTGATTTCTTTAACATCGCCTTCAGCACTAATCGTTGGCGCAACTGTCGCCCATAATCGCCCTGCGGATCGTCATATCGCATGCGTGAAAACGACAATGCTGCATTACCATTCATTGTTGTAAAGGACTTGAAATTTTTACCATCTTTTGCATATTCAAATTTTTCTTGGCCCTTAACAAATTTATACGTTTCCGGTGTCGTATCCGCTTCAGGTGTATAGGTAAATGTCAACGGTGATGTGATTTTAACCCCGCCAACTTGATCTATCATTTTCTCTAAGCCACCCATATTCGCTAAAACATAAAAGTCAATTGGCACATTAAGATAATTTTGCAAGGTCATTATTGCGGCGCCCACACCAGCAATTGGAAAAGCCGCATTTAATTTTTGCGGAAAAGTATTTTCAGCACCAGAAATAGCCATCATGATATCACGTGGTATTGACATCATCGTTGTTGTTTTGGTTTTTGGGTTAATCGTGACTAACATCATTGAATCCGTTAGTCCCGTACGATCTCGTTTCAACGCGCCAGTATCAGTACCCAAAACCAGTACTGAAAACGGCTTACCCTCTTTAATAACTTGTTTGACATCACGTGCTTTAGTGATATTTGCGCTCCGTTGCATGCTATCAACTGACTTATGAATATTATTCAGCGCTTTCGCAAAAACAAACCCGCCAATTAGAGCAATGATAACAATAGCGATCACTAGCCACCGCCATATTTTTTTACGTTTACGCGGTGGCTTCGGTGGTCTTGGCCCTCGTGCTTTTTGTGGATTGCTGTCATTTTGTTCACGTCGCGAAGCGCGACTCAAATTTTGGTTATCCATAATGCCCCCGTTCAATAATAAATATTATACCATTAAAAATTAAACGGCTGCCATATGTTGACCAAAATCTATCATTTAATATAGTAATAAAAGCATTTTCCAACGAGACAGACTTATAACCAAGAAGTAAATCAAGTACACTTAAAAAAATATAACATTAATACAATAAATTATTTTCGACCTGTTATTTTTTTCAAAAGACGATATACCTTATATTTCATTGGTTTCACAGGTAATATAAAACTACCCGCAAGTTGCCTTGCTTCACCTTCAAATGCTGTTTTAAAACCTAATACCCCATCTGAACCATTGAATCGGCCAGAAATACCATAGAAATTATAATTCTTCAGACCGTGTGATACAGCCTTTTGGATCATTTTATCTTGGATTTGGTAAGGGGCATAATAGTCCATATACGTTTCATAGGTCCCTGAATACAAGTACGTCATTTCTTGTGGTTGTTCAATAAATAAAGCACCCGCCACCACGACTTCCTTTTGACCAGCTGTACGCATTTGTTGCGTTGCCTTATTAACGCGTGTGATATGATGTTGTTTTTGATCATCAAACTCTTGAAATTGCCGCTTAAACTTATCTTGCGTTGGATACTTATCAATTTTTAGTTGTATTTTAGCTAATTTTTGATTTAAGGCACTTATTTTTTGATTTTCTTCAGCAATATAAGTTTCAAAATTTAATTCAGCAAAAACAAACGTTGCGTCTTCACCATAAGTATCATATACCGTGTTGTAAAACGCTAAATCTTTATCATGATAATTTAATCTGTCAGCTGTTTTTTGTGTTAATGCTTTGAAGTCTGGTAAATCTTCTCGCGTTAGTTCACGTAGTTTGATGCCAAACTGACGATTCTTTTTGAGATAGTATTGCACATTTTTGCCATAAGATTGATTAATTGAATCTTTGTCAGTTAGGTTGGATAAATCTTTTGTATATTCCCATGTTGGCGAGCCTGTGGTCGACATGCCAAATTCAAATGGTTGGTGTTTAAATCCACGTGCTGCCATCAATTTCAAGAAACCATCATTTGGTGCTTTAATTAAATTACCCTTATTATCTGTTTTGACATAAGTGACATTAGGTTCCCATTGTATATAAAGCACCTTATGGTTTCTTGCAAATTTACGCACCTCACGAACAAAGAAAGCTAACAACATTGTATTGTCAAAATCTAATAACGGCCCACGATCAAATAAAAAAACAGGTCCTAACCTTGTCATTTCTGTCATAACAAGAGCTGCAGCAACAACCACTTCATTATCCTTCACTCCTAATAGAAATGGTTTATATCCACGTGCCACCAGCAAATTATATTGTGCGATTGATTGTGTATAGGTTCCTAGAATATGTTGTGCCTCAAAGTGGCCATACTCGTCTGGTGATAGTTCAGTAAAGTGCAACGTCATGAAATTATTATCCTCTATCTACTATTATACAAAATAAAAAACGCCTTGCGGGCGTTTTAGAAATTATTAGTATTGTCCAACATTTGATTCAGCAACAATTGTGCCACCAACAATACCAAAGCCAACAGATGATGCACGAGCGTTAGCTACCCACATACGATGACCTGGTGTACCATTAGTTACCATATTTGTTTCGTTATACCATGCTTCAACAACTTCACCAACACTCCAACCAATTGCAACCACTTCACCATTAGTGTTGAAATGATTTGTTGGTAAACCACCATTAGCAACAGCATTTTGAGCTCGTGCTTGGGCACGTGCAGACAAACCTGAATCCAAGCTTACCGGACTCAAACCTAATGCTGCGCGCTTGGCGTTCAAAGAGTTTACTAATGTTTGCGCTGTTGTCGTCGCAACAGGTGCTGGGGCTGGGGCAACATTATTTGTTGATACTGGTGTTACTTGATTCGTTGGTGCCGGTGCTGGTGTAGCAGCAGATGCCTGCTTTTGACTACCATTTGCTTGATAAGCGGCATACTCTGCAGCTGTCATATAACCATCTTGGTTAGCATCTGCAGCATTAATATATTTAACATCTTGTGCAGCAGGTGCTGGTGTTTGTGCAGCAGGTGCTGGTGTTTGTGCAGCAGGTGCTGGTGTTTGTGCAGCAGGTGCTGGTGTTTGTGCAGCAGGTGCTGGTGTTTGTGCAGCAGGTGCTGGTGTTTGTGCAGCAGGCGCTGGTGTTTGTTCAACAGGCGCTGGTGTTTGTTCAACAGGTGCTGGTGTTTGTTCAACAGGTGCTGGTGTTTGTTCAACAGGTGCTGGTGTTTGTTCAACAGGTGCTGGTGTTTGTTCAACAGGTGCTGGTGTTTGTTCAACAGGTGCTGGTGTTTGTGCAGCAGGCGCTGGTGCAAGATTTAATACTTGACCAATGCCAATGTAATTAATATTTTGAATGCTATTAGCAACTGCTAAATCGGCAACCGATATACCCTTTGATGCTGCAATACGATATAATGTATCACCGGCTTTAACTGCGTATGATCCAGCAGCGCCAGAATTGTTTGAAGGAGTCGTTTGTTGTGAGTCTGTTTTAGTTGATACTTGCGTGCTTAACTGTTGACCAATAAAAATTAAATTAGTATTTTTAATACCATTTGCTTTGGCTAACTCAGCAACTGATGTACCGTTTGCTGCAGCAAGTTTAGTTAGTGTATCACCAGATTTAACATTAATTGTATCAGCAGATACCGAGGTAACACCAGCAACGGCAAGAGCACCGGCAGCAACAGCTGATTTGATAATAGTAGATGACTTCATAATGGTAGTACACTCCTTAAAGTTAATTGACTAGTAAGATTTCTTAGATTATTGTTATTTGAGATTTCCTCAACAGTGATAAGTGTACCAAAATAGCATAACATATATGTTTTATAAATTTTGCACTTTGTTATCAAAGTAGTATTTATGTTACAAAAAAGCGTTTTGAACACTTTATGTTACTAAATAAACTCAAAATCATGTCATTTGTGTTTCAGAAAACACTTCCCACAAATTCCGGATACCAATTATCATTTAATATTTGTACTTTAACCATTGCATCTTTTTCAGTCACTGAAATAAAGTGCTTACCTCCAACATAAATACCAACGCTATAAGGGTGATCTGGTTTACCCCAAAACAGCAAATCTCCCGGACGTGCAGTTTCTATCTTTTTTAAATCATGCACTTCATGTACAAGATCAATAAGCGTTGGTGACCAAAGACTATTTTTATTGTTTGTTCCAATTTTAGATGTATTCATAACGAACGCAACAAACGCACTTGAAGAATGATAAGAATTCCCCAACTGCGTTAGTGCGACGTCAAGCCATTTGCCTGCCATAGAACGTCGTTATTAAAATTGACCAGCATTTGATTCGCCGACGATGATGCCACCAACGATACCAAAGCCTACAGATGATGCACGTGCGTTAGCAACCCACATGCGATGCCCGGGTTGACCGTTTGGTGTCATCATGTTAGTTTCATTAAACCATGCGTCAATAACAGTTCCAGTGGAGAAGCCATTAGCAACTACCTCACCATTTGTTGAAAAGTGGTTTGTTGGAATACCACCATTACTGGCTGCATCTTGCGCACGTGATTGTGCACGTGCAGACAAACCGGCGTCTAATGTAACAGGGGCTAATCCTAATGATGCACGTTTTGCGTTCATAGAATTAACTAATGCTTGCGCATCTGATGATGCTGCTGGAGCCGCTTGTGCTGGCGCAACATTATTTGTTGATACTGGTGTTATTTGATTGGCTGGTGCTGGTGTAGCAGCTGCTGGTGCCTGATTTTGGCCACCATTTGCTTGATAAGCAGCATATTCTGCGGCTGTCATATAACCATCTTTGTTAGTATCTGCAGCACTGTTATATTGAACATTTTGTGGTGCAGGCGTGGGTGTGCTTGTTTGTGGTGCTGGTGTGGCAGCTACATTGCCACCATTTGCCTGATAAGCATTATATTCAGTTATTGACATAAACCCGTCTTTATCTGTGTCCGCACCAGCAATATATGACAACTTTTCAGTTGTTGTTTGATTATTATCAGCTTGTTGTTCTGTTGCAGTAATAGTTGGTGCAACCGCTTGAGGCGTCACTTGCTTCAAAGATAATTCTTGCCCTGCTATGACGAGATCAGCATTTGACAAACTATTTAAACTAGATAATGTTGTTATGTTAACACCAGTTTGTTGTGCAACTTTTGATAATGTGTCGCCTGTTTGCACTGTATACGTCGTACCATCTGCAGAAACTGCTGAAGGTGTTGGTGCAGAAACTGTTAGCTTTTGGCCAGACATAATTAAGTTTTTATCAGTGATACCATTTGTTTTTGCTAGATCTTCAGCTGTTGTATTGTTTTCATGAGCGATACCACTTAAGGTATCCCCTGTTTGAACCTCTACAGTGTCAGCTGATACGGCTGCATGCCCGCCAACTAAGGTAGCAACACCAGCGGCTGTTGCTAATAATGTTTTCGTCAAGTTACTAGTCATTTTGATATAAGCTCCAAATATTTATATTTTATTATAATCATTAATTTTTAGACTTGTTGTTATACAAATCTTAATAACAGTTTTAAGTATATCTATTTTGTATAACATACGCATTGTTCATTTTTTTCAATTTTATAACAATATGTCATTTTTGTTACAAGGACAAAAAACATCATAGCGCTTGTCATTTGCGCATCTACAGTGACTTTTGTTTTTTAAAAAAATAAAAATCAGGTCAAAAATCACAAAATTACTGTGTTTTTAACCTGATTGACACTGATTATATTTAGTTAAAGGCCTTAATATTTACTTTAGAATTTCAATAATATACTGCCATAGGTAAATCCTGCACCAAATCCTGTTAGTAACACACTTTTACCACTCAAATTTACTGAATTGCGAAGTTCGTCAAGACCAATAGCAATGCCGGCGGAAGAAGTATTGCCATTATATATAATATTCGTTGAGAATTTGCTCATCGGTTCATTGAGTTCATTAGCAATATACTCAATTAATCTTAAATTCGCTTGATGTGGGATAAAATAGTCCACATCACTCGGCTTCATGTCTTTGCTTAATAGAAACGTCCGAATATGATGCGGTATTAAGTTAGTTACTTCATCAAAAACTTCATGACCCCGTTGCGAAAAAGCATCTGTCTTAGGATAATTATCTGGTGATAGTTTGGTTAAAGGTGCAATCCGGCCCGAATGAACAACATCAGCATTACCAACTGTGTTCATTTTTTCCCCTGCAACCACACTTCTTTGCATATCTGCAGTCATAACCACAGCGCCTGCACCATCACCAAAAAAAACGGTACTTGTTCGATCTGAAAAATCCATCATCTTTGAATTAACTTCTGCAGCAATGACAAGTACATTTTTGTAAACACCTGACCGAATAAATTTGTCTGCTGTGCTCAAACCAAATACAAAGCCTGCACAGGCTGTCATAATATCATAGGCCCAAGCATTTTTAGCTTTTAAATTACGTTGAACTAGCGCCGCAGTTGATGGTGCTAAACCGTCCGGTGTAAAAGTCGTGACAATAATTAAATCAATAGCTTCCGGTGCCATGTCAGCTTGTGCCAATGCTAATCGTGCAGCTTGTGTTGCTAAGTCACTGGTATTTTCACCTTGTAAAGATATATGACGTGTTTCAATACCCGTATGTGTTCGTATCCACGCATCACTGGTATCCATTATTTTTGCCAAATCAGCATTAGTCACTACGTCGCTTGGTACATAATGCGCGCTTGCCAGTATTTTACTTCCGGGCATGTGTTCCCCCTTCTAAACCTGTTAACTGACCTTCACACACAGCATGTTATAATAATCAGCATTATTATAACGTGCTTCTAAAGCCTGCGATATCAATCACTCTTATATTTATACTTCTATTATTTTAACGGATTTTATATATTACGCAAGCTATTTGCTGTATCTTCCCAGAGTAGTGTCTGTTGCACCGTATCAATATCATGCCAAATAAACGCATGATATACACTCATTGCTAACAAATCATTGCTTTCAAATTCAGCGTATACTACTTTTCCGACAGGTAATATACCTAACAAATCACGCCAAAGACCAAGCAATGTGGGCACATCATCCCCAAATGTCCAGCCGAGTTTAAAATCATTTTTGTCTTTGAAAATCAAAATCGCTGCGACAATATGTTGTTGTTCCAGGCGCACAATGCTGTACGCACCATCAAAACTACTATTATCAAATAACCACTTCTCATAGTTTATTTTCGGAGATGCTGGATTAGAACGATGAATACGTTCATAATGATCGCGCAGAAGCAGCAATAATTCTTGCCTTAAATCAGGCTCTAATTCATTTACAGTGACAACCGGCTCACCTTCATAATCACGCACGTTCAACTTGGCAAAATAGGTCGTGCCAATGATATTAAATCCCCTATCTTCCAAAAATCCTTGTGTAATTTGATCATATACTTGCGCAACAAGTCCTTTATGGCTTGACGCTGCTTGCGTTTGTAATCCCCAAACCGTTTCTACATCCATATCTGCGACTTGTGTTAGAACGTAATTATTTGGATGATTTTGATTTATTTTGTAAAATTCAGCCATCATATTTTCAGCACCAATTTTAAAAACAGATCAACTAACTGAGTGCTTACCATAAACACCTACTTTGCCACTTGCAAAGCACTCAAGCGTTCCTGTGTTGCAACTAATTTTGCTTGCCAGTCAGCAAGTTTCTGCTTTTCAGAAACAACCACAGCTTCCGGCGCTGAATTGACAAACTTATCATTCCCAAGCTTACCTTCAGCGCGCTTCACTTCACCGGCGAATTTTTTAACTTCACCAGTCAAACGCGTAATTTCTTCATCGATATCAATTAGTTCAGCCAAAGGCACATAAATTTCAGCACCAGAAATAACTTGTGACATAGCCAAGGCTGGCACCTCAATTTCTGAAGAAATTTGCAATGATTTTGGATGTGCAAAACGTTTAATGTAATCAGCATTATCATTAAAAACATTGATCAATTTGTCATCAGTAGTTTTAACCAATAAATCAATTTCTGTTGACATCGGTGCATGTGCTTCAGCACGAATATTACGCACTGCAATAATTAAATCTTGCAGGGATTTAAACGCCGCTTCAGCTGCTTTATTTTCTAATTCAGCATGTACGACTGGATATCGTGTCACAGAAAAATCAACATTTTTCCCAACTTGATCAGGCATTTCTTGCCAAATCGCCTCCGTCACAAACGGCATAATTGGTTGTAACAGACGTAACGTTTGATCCAATACATAGGCCAATGTCTGTTGCACAGGTGCTTTATCAGCATGTCCATTCAGCGCCTCTTTGGTCATTTCGATGTACCAATCGGCAAAATCCGACCAAATAAAATTGTACAATTCACGTCCTGCTTCACCAAATTCAAATTTATCAAAATTACGGGTGACGTTTTCTATTGTGGTATTCAATCGTGACAAAATCCATTTATCACCCAATGACAATTTGTCTAAATCAGGCAATTTAGCTGGCGTGTTGTCATCTAAATTCATAATAACATAACGTGAAGCATTCCAAATTTTGTTAATGAAGTTCCAAGCAGCATCCATTTTGTCGTAAGTAAAACGCACGTCTTGACCTGGTGTTGAACCAGTGGCCAAGAACCAGCGTAAGGCATCTGCCCCATATTTTTCAATGACATCCATCGGATCGACACCATTCCCCAACGACTTAGACATTTTCCGTCCTTCGCCATCACGAATTAGGCCATGAATTAACACATTTTTAAACGGCCGCTGCCCAGTGAACTCTTTTCCTTGGAACATCATACGCGCTACCCAGAAAAAAATGATATCATATCCTGTTACTAATGTATTCGTTGGATAGTATCGTGCAAAATCACCATCTTTTGTATTCTCTGGCCAGCCCATTGTTGAAAATGGCCATAATGCTGATGAAAACCACGTGTCTAATACATCAGGATCTTGCTTCCAACCAGTACCCGAAGGTTCATCCGTGCCAACATAAATTTCTTCTTGATCTGTCCCTTTATTCTTGTACCACGCTGGAATTTGATGTCCCCACCATAGTTGTCGCGAAATAACCCAATCACGAATGTTTTCCATCCAACGTGTAAACGTATCTTCAAATCTCGCAGGCACAAATTCAACTTTTTCATCAGCATTTTTTTGCATGTCCAACGCTTGTTTAGCCAATGGCGCCATTTTAACAAACCATTGTGTTGACAAACGTGATTCAACAGGAACGCCAGTACGTTCTGAATGGCCAACTGAATGCACAATAGGGTCAACCTTTAACATGTAGTTTTCAGATTCGAGGTCAGCTACAATTGCCTTGCGTGCCTCGAAGCGCTCCATGCCACTGTACTTGCCTGCTTTATCATTTAGATGTCCATCATCAGTCATCGTGTTAATGCGTTCCAAATCGTGACGGTTTCCCACTTGGAAATCATTTGGATCATGTGCAGGTGTAATTTTCACCATACCCGTACCAAAATCTTTTTCAACGTATTCATCAGCAATAATTGGGATTTCACGACCAACAAGTGGCACCATGACAGTTTTACCGATTAAGTCTTTATACCGTTCATCACTTGGATGTACAGCAACCGCAACATCACCAAACATTGTTTCTGGACGCGTTGTCGCTATCTCAATATAATTCTTACCATCAATTGTCGTCCCATCAGTAAATGGATACTTGACATGGTAAAAGGCACCGTCATCATCTTGATAAATAACCTCAATGTCTGATAAGGCAGTTCTTGCTTGCGGATCCCAGTTGATAATATATTCTCCGCGATAAATCAAACCCTTTTTGTATAAATCAATAAATACTTTGTTGACTGCTTTATTCAAACCATCATCCAAAGTAAAACGTTCGCGATCAAAATCTAGAGACAACCCCATCTTACCCCATTGTTTTTTAATCGTTGCTGCGTATTCGTTCTTCCAATCCCAAACTTGTTCAACGAACTTTTCACGACCCAAATCATAACGAGAAGTTCCCTCGGCGCGTAAACGTTGTTCAACTTTAGCCTGTGTCGCAATACCCGCATGATCCATGCCCGGTAACCACAGCACATCCATGCCTTGCATTTTTTTCTGACGAATAATCATGTCTTGCAAAGTTGTATCCCAAGCATGTCCTAAATGTAACTTGCCTGTGACATTGGGCGGTGGAATAACAATTGCATAAGACTCGGGTTCATTTTTTTGAATAGCCTGATTTGACTCCGGTGCAAATAACTTCTTTTCTTGCCACTTATCATAGCGCCCTAACTCAACTGCAGTTGGTTCGTACTTAGTTGACATATCAATTTCACGCATACTTTTCTCCTTTTTAATTATGGTTACACTTAAAAATCGTCCTAAAAAACTAAAATTAGGACGATTTTCACCGTGGTACCACCTGTATTGTCGCTGATACACAAATATCAACAACCACTTTATCTATTTATATTTTAACACTTAGTAACCTTGGGCATTAACATCACCGAATTTCCACTAGCATCAGTTCTCTGTACACGTGTTTGCTTAATCCTCTAAGATAACGCTAATGTTACTAGAAAATTATGCATTCGTCAAGGCTTTATTCATTATTATTTCATGCGCTTAAAGTAGTCATCAGGATAAAAAATAAGATGCACCAAAAATAATTTACGAGACAAATAAATGACAAAAATACTGATATACCAACAAATAACTAGTGTACTAATGACTAGCAAGCCATACGGTGGTACACCTAATTTTAGAATTAAAATGCGAACAATTGACGCAACTGGTGCATGAACAAGATAAATAATTAAAGAATAAGGCCCAAATTTTATAAAATAGCGTGCGACGACACCATTTTTAACATGTGAAAATAGATAAAAAAATATTGGTATGCTTGTAAGTTTTGAAATAAAATTTTCTTGTGACATCATGTCTGTATTGAACCAAGTGCCACCCTGCCTAGATTGCCAAAAAATACTACCCAAAAATAATAAACTACAGACTATTATGACCCATTTATTGTCAAAAATTAACGGATTTTTTTTAAATATATAACCTATATAAAAGCATCCCAGCCACATAAATAAACTTTTAATTGGATAAGGAAGATTTGAAAATGGCATCACGCTATATAATAACAAACCTGCATACAATATTATTTGCCAATAAGGCGGCATATGAATAAGATGCATTATTCCCACAAATACATAAACTAGAAACAAGACATATAAATACCATAAGTAACCTATTGGCATCACATAAATTTGTGTTAAATCATGCCATGAGTTGAGATTATGGACATCAGGACTAACATGCTGCAACATAACATACACAATTGAAAATATGACATATGGCACGGCTAACTTAATTAATTTTTCACCTGATTTTTTTAAAAGCTCTTGTGCACTGGGTAACGGTTTGTAGACATATCCTGACAAAGCAAAAAAAATGGGCATCACGATTGTAAATAGCATATCCATCGTAAGTTCCGAAAACACGTCAAATTGATGATATATCCCCGTTTTATAAATGCCCTCAACGACATGGACTATGACCACCAAAAATACCGTCATACTCTTTGCTAGATCTAACCACATGATCCTCTTTTTAGCCACGTTTGTCTCCTAATTAGTTATAGCAACAAAAATAGGGATAATTATGAATCGCTTATAAAAATTGATCATAAAAAAACTACTTGAGTCCAACACTAATTCTTAATGCATGCGCAACTTGTTGCATTTCAGAAGAGGCAGCATTAATATGAGCTATTTTGTCGCGTAGTCGTCGTTTATCAATCGTTCGCACCTGCTCTGCTAAAATAACAGAATCACGCTTCACGCCTCCCATATGCGCTGGTAGTAAAACATGCGTCGGCAACTTTGGCTTCGATATTTGTGATGTTATTGCAGCAACAATAGTCGTTGGTGAATTTGCGTTGCCTACATCGTTTTGCACAATCAACACTGGTCGAACACCAGATTGTTCTGAACCAATGCCTTGCTTCAGATCCGCATAAAACACGTCACCTCGCATCACTGCTTGATATTCTTCTGTCATAAAATGTCCCACTTACTATGTACGCGCCGTAGCGCTTTTAATCGTATATTCTTGGTAATCTTGCGCTAAATGTTGTTGAAATTTCATGTGGAATTGTATCAGCATACTCTGCAAACTCTTCGACAGTTATTTCTTCCTGACCATCTCGTCCAATCAACGTTACTTCCGTATCAACAGGATATTCTTTATTTAAGGATATAACAATTTGATCCATTGTTATACGTCCAATAACATGCTCAACATGCCCTGCAACTAATACCTTCATACCAGCCATGCGTCTCAAGTAGCCATCTGCATAACCAATTGGTAAGGTCGCAACCCATTGTGGCTTTTCTGCCGTATAAGTTGCACCATAGCTAACTGATTCTCCAACACCCAATTCGTGAACAAACCCAATTCGTGATTTAAGTGATAATACATTTTTTAATTGAATCGGCATCTTGAGTTTAGGTGCACCAGGGTTATAACCATAAAGTACCGATCCCACACGTAACGTTTGGATATCAATTTCTTTTGAATGCCATAAAGCTGATCCAGAGTTCGCTAAATGCCAATACTTGTTTGGTATATTTGCTCCTCGTACCCAGTTATAAAAATTAGCAACTTGTTCATCATAATATTGTTGATTACTATCATCCGCAGTAGCAAAATGTGTAAATACACCCCTAAGACGTAACTTATCTGAAGATTGAATGAACGCATACATTGCTGTAACTTGTGATTGAGAATGTGCTCCCATACGTCCCATGCCTGTATCAATTGCTAATTGTACATCTAAAACTTTACCTTCAGGTATCGATTTAACCGCTTCTTGTAACCAACTTAAATTACCAACTGCTGGAGATAAATGATAGGCTAACATGATATCGACAAACGACACGTCTTGCACGCCTAATAGTAGTATCTGAAAATCATCATACGCAACTTCTTGCCGCAATAAAGCTGCCTCAGCAATTGTTGCGACTGCAAAATCACGCACACCAATGGCATACAAAGCTTTCACAGTCGCTACTGCACCATGCCCATAGGCATTAGCTTTTACAACAGCAATCAATTTCTTCGCACCAGTATATTGCATGATTGTTTGCGCATTTTCTTGAACATTTTTTAAATTAATTTCAATCCAAGATGGTCTAGTGCGTAAGATATCAATTTTTTTATTCATCATAAAACCCCACGTTTAGGAAAAAATTTTAAACTCATTCGTTCCCATATCGTCAAACGTTCAATAACTACCACTGTATTAACTCTGTCACCGCTGTGTGTAATGGCCACATGTGTTTTATACAAAAAATTTTTGACATGCATAATTGGTCGCCCATTATGCGCATTTAAAATTTCTATATCATGCCAATGTACTTTTTCACCAATACCAAATCCTGTTGCCTTAGAAAAAGCTTCTTTGGCAGAAAAGCGCCCTGCAATAAACTCATTATAATGTTTGCCTTTACGTTTAGCAGCCTGTTGACGTTCATTTTCAGTTAAAATAGTGTCAATAAATTTATTTTTTTGTTCAACAATTATGCCCACACGACTGATTGACTCTGTATCATTTCCAATTCCAATTATCATGTCTCTATTGTATCAAAATGTGTCGATTTCACCAAATCATGATTTTTCGGATGATTAATGTCATATGTTAATAAATCGTTCAAATCTAAATATACACCCTTTACCATTAAAAAACACAACAAAGTTGTAAACGTACTATTCCTCTTATCATTCATGCGAATATCTCCTAATTAGTTAATAATAAAATTGTAAATTATATTCGGATTTAACACAATGAAAATAGCCTAACGTGTCGTCTTTTTGGCATAGTTGGTCAATATTGTTTATAATGACTTAACTTATTGATAAATAGCGTAAAATTACATATGTTAGATTGTAAAATATAACCGAACATTTATACAAAAAAGTTACAGAGGCTTTAATGGTAATTAACTAAAATTAACCATAAAGGATCTGCAACTCTTATCTAATTTATCATCTCAGGAACGTTTTACCATTCAAATTTTGCTTAGAATTCACTATTCAATGCGTGCATCGCGCACTTTTTGAAACGCTCACCAACAATGATTGCTTATACAATCAAGCGCATGTCGCCTTATAATGCTCAAATAGCAGTTCAAGTATCCGAGCAATACAAGCATCGACGTGGTCGTCATAACAGTTTAACACCTGAAATTGCCATCTTTTTCATTGACCTTGACGCGTCTGAAGTGGATACCATGCAATATGTAACACACGTGACGATGTGTTAGTTAATTACTAAACAATTAAAGCTACCACCAGGTTATTCGTCATGACAGTGACACCCGGCAAGTATTCAGTTAATTTTTGTAATCTGTCCTACGCATCATAAATAAAAGCAAAATTTATAAAAATTAAAAAGGTTGTAGTATCTTAACGATACTACAACCTTTTTATGCCGTCGGTGGGAGTCGAACCCACACGGTGTTGCCACCACTGGATTTTGAGTCCAGCGCGTCTGCCAATTCCGCCACAACGGCAATTCAATTATAAAGCGTTTAAGCTTATAGGGCGGTAGAAGGGGATCGAACCCTCGTATGCTGGATCCACAAACCAGTGTGTTAACCACTTCACCACTACCGCCATGGCAGGGATAGAGGGAATCGAACCCCCATCAACGGTTTTGGAGACCGCTATTCTACCGTTTAACTATATCCCTACAATCATAAAATCAGCAAAAGCTGATATAACATGGTAAGGAGTCGCACCTCACGTAACACTGGCCTGTTCATGTTTGTCAGTAATTAGCGGTCGCAGCGGGGCTCGAACCCGCGATCTCCTGCGTGACAGGCAGGCGTCCTAACCAACTGGACCATGCGACCAATGGACGCTACAGGGATCGAACCTGTGACCCCCTGCTTGTAAGGCAGGTGCTCTCCCAGCTGAGCTAAGCGTCCATAATGGAGAGGAAGGGATTCGAACCCTCGAAACAATTCCTTGCTTACATAGTTTCCAACCATGCTCCTTCGGCCAGACTCGGACACCTCTCCCGATTCTTCCTTACCCTCGTGTTACTTTTCTTTCTCTTGAAACCAAAAATACCCTTCTCAGAGTACTCTCTATGTACGGCACCGCATCTTCCTATCCTCGCAGCCAGCGATCCGGCAACTACTTTCGGCGTGATAGAGCTTAACTTCTGTGTTCGGAATGGGAACAGGTGTGTCCTCTATGCTATCAACACGACACCTTTGAGTTTTACACTCAAAACTAAATAGTATCAAATTCTTCTTCTAAATTTTGCCACTCATATCTTCTCTTGAACTTCCGTTCTTGACTTTGGTTAAGTCCTCGACCTATTAGTACTAGTCCGCTACATTGATCGCTCAACTTCCACTTCTAGCCTATCTACCTCATAATCTCTAAGGGGTCTTACTTCTTACGAATGGGAAATCTCATCTCGAGGCGAGTTTCACACTTAGATGCTTTCAGCGTTTATCTCTTCCAAACATAGCTACCCAGCGATGCTCCTGGCGGAACAACTGGTACACCAGCGGTTTGTTCACCCCGGTCCTCTCGTACTAAGGGCAACTCCTCTCAAATTTCCTGCGCCCGCGACGGATAGGGACCGAACTGTCTCACGACGTTCTGAACCCAGCTCGCGTACCGCTTTAATGGGCGAACAGCCCAACCCTTGGGACCGACTACAGCCCCAGGATGCGATGAGCCGACATCGAGGTGCCAAACCTCCCCGTCGATGTGGACTCTTGGGGGAGATGAGCCTGTTATCCCCAGGGTAGCTTTTATCCGTTGAGCGATGGCCCTTCCATGCGGAACCACCGGATCACTAAGTCCTACTTTCGTACCTGCTCGAGTTGTTGCTCTCGCAGTCAAGCTTGCTTATGCCTTTACACGCTACGAATGATTTCCAACCATTCTGAGCAAACCTTTGAGCGCCTCCGTTACCTTTTAGGAGGCGACCGCCCCAGTCAAACTGCCCGCCAGACACTGTCCACGATCACGTTGAGTGACCAGTGTTAGAATGTTCATACAACGAGGGTAGTATCCCACTTTGTGACTCCGACTAGACTGGCGTCCAATCCTCTTCGTCTCCTACCTATTCTGTACAAGCAGCACAAACATTCAATATCAAGCTACAGTAAAGCTCCATGGGGTCTTTCCGTCCTGTCGCGGGTAACCCGCATCTTCACGGGTATTTAAATTTCACCGAGTCCCTCGTTGAGACAGTGCCCAGATCGTTACGCCTTTCGTGCGGGTCGGAACTTACCCGACAAGGAATTTCGCTACCTTAGGACCGTTATAGTTACGGCCGCCGTTTACTGGGGCTTCAATTCGTACCTTCGCCGAAGCTAAGCACTCCTTTTAACCTTCCAGCACCGGGCAGGCGTCAGCCCCTATACTTCATCTTACGATTTTGCAGAAACCTGTGTTTTTGATAAACAGTCGCCTGGGCCTATTCACTGCGGCTCATCTTTTACAATGAGCACCCCTTCTCCCGAAGTTACGGGGTCATTTTGCCGAGTTCCTTAACGAGGGTTCTCTCGCTCACCTTAGTGTTCTCCACTCGACTACCTGTGTCGGTTTGCGGTACGGGCAGTGTAATACTTCCTAGAAGCTTTTCTCGGCAGTGTGACATCTCAGACTTCTCTACTTTATTTCGATCCGCATCACAGCTTGTTCTTATCAGTAAAAAGCATTTCACTCTTCGCCAAACTTACTGCTTGCACGCACTCATCCATCGGTGCGCTTCTGTTAGCCTCCTGCGTCCCTCCATCGGTCAAACGCATTACTACTGGTACAGGAATCTCAACCTGTTATCCATCGACTACGCTTCTCAGCCTCGCCTTAGGTCCCGACTAACCCTGGGAGGACGAGCCTTCCCCAGGAAACCTTAGTCATTCGGTGGACAGGATTCTCACCTGTCTTTCGCTACTCATACCGGCATTCTCACTTGTAAGCGCTCCAGTAGTCCTTACAGTCTACCTTCATTGCCCTTACAACGCTCTCCTATCGCGTACTTTTAAGTACACCCGCAGTTTCGGTAATATGTTTAGCCCCGGTACATTTTCCGCGCAATGGCACTCGACTAGTGAGCTATTACGCACTCTTTAAATGGTGGCTGCTTCTGAGCCAACATCCTAGTTGTCTATGCACTATCACATCGTTTTCCACTTAACATATATTTAGGGACCTTAACTGGCGATCTGGGCTGTTCCCCTTTCGACGGTGGATCTTATCACTCATCGTCTGACTCCCATTCATACATAGCTGGCATTCGGAGTTTATCAAACTTTGGTAACCCGAGATGGGCCCCTAGGCTTAACAGTGCTCTACCTCCAGTATGCTTATAATGAGGCTAGCCCTAAAGCTATTTCGGAGAGAACCAGCTATCTCCAGGTTCGTTTGGAATTTCACCGCTACCCACAGTTCATCCGAGCATTTTTTAACATGCACCGGTTCGGACCTCCAGTAAGTTTTACCTCACCTTCATCCTGACCATGGGTAGGTCACCTGGTTTCGGGTCTACAGCATCGTACTATTCGCGCTATTCACACTCGCTTTCGCTGCGGCTCCGGTCTTTCCACCTTAACCTCGCACGATACCGTAACTCGCCGGTTCATTCTACAAAAGGCACGCCATCACCCATTAACGGGCTCTGACTTCTTGTAGGCGTCGTGGTTTCAGGAACTATTTCACTCCCCTTCCGGGGTGCTTTTCACCTTTCCCTCACGGTACTGGTTCACTATCGGTCACTAGGGAGTATTTAGCCTTACGGGATGGTCCCCGCAGATTCCGACCGGATTTCACGTGTCCGGCCGTACTCAGGATCCTGAAAGAAGTGTGCTTTATTTCGCGTACGGGGCTATCACCCTCTTTAGCCAAGTTTCCCAACTTGTTCTGCTATAAAACACTTTTGTAACTCCTATTTATCAGTCCTACAACCCCAGAATGCAAGCACTCTGGTTTGGGCTCTTCCCGTTTCGCTCGCCGCTACTTGGGGAATCGATTTTTCTTTCTGCTCCTGCTGCTAATGAGATGTTTCAGTTCACAGCGTGTTCCGTCAATAATCTATGTATTCAATTATTGACAACTCTTTTCGAGTTGGGTTTCCCCATTCGGAAATCTCTGGGTCATAGCGTACTTACCGCTCACCAAAGCTTATCGTAGTTAGTCACGTCCTTCATCGGCTCCTAGTGCCAAGGCATCCACCACGCGCCCTTATTAACTTAACCGTCACAACCGTAGTTGTGCTTTAAGTTTATGAGTTGGTCTTCTTTCAGACCTGCGTTTTTTATCCATTCCTGTTACAGAATTTCTTTTTTGCTTTGTTTCTCGGCTTAATTTATTAATAATTTTACTTATCTTTAAAAGAATTTGTTACTATTCAGTTTTCAATGTGCAACTCCGGCAGCTTTGACACTGCCTATGGAGAATAGCGGGTTCGAACCGCTGACCCCCTGCTTGCAAAGCAGGTGCTCTCCCAGCTGAGCTAATTCCCCATAGGTGTCATCTTTGACCATGATCCCTATGTCGGTATCACACTCAAAACTAAACAAAACTTTGAACTTCTCGAATTTGACAATCTAATGCCCCTGCTACTTTCCGTTTATCCTTAGAAAGGAGGTGATCCAGCCGCAGGTTCTCCTACGGCTACCTTGTTACGACTTCACCCCAGTCATCTGTCCTGCCTTAGACGGTTCCCTCCTTACGGTTAGGCCACCGGCTTTGGGCATTACAAACTCCCATGGTGTGACGGGCGGTGTGTACAAGACCCGGGAACGTATTCACCGCGGCGTGCTGATCCGCGATTACTAGCGATTCCGACTTCGTGCAGTCGAGTTGCAGACTGCAGTCCGAACTGAGACGTACTTTAAGAGATTAGCTCACCTTCGCAGGTTGGCAACTCGTTGTATACGCCATTGTAGCACGTGTGTAGCCCAGGTCATAAGGGGCATGATGATCTGACGTCGTCCCCGCCTTCCTCCGGTTTGTCACCGGCAGTCTCGCTAGAGTGCCCATCTGAATGCTGGCAACTAACAATAAGGGTTGCGCTCGTTGCGGGACTTAACCCAACATCTCACGACACGAGCTGACGACGACCATGCACCACCTGTCACTTTGTCTCCGAAGAGAACACTTCTATCTCTAAAAGCTTCAAAGGATGTCAAGACCTGGTAAGGTTCTTCGCGTTGCTTCGAATTAAACCACATGCTCCACCGCTTGTGCGGGTCCCCGTCAATTCCTTTGAGTTTCAACCTTGCGGTCGTACTCCCCAGGCGGAACACTTAATGCGTTAGCTTCGGCACTAAGAGGCGGAAACCTCCTAACACCTAGTGTTCATCGTTTACGGTGTGGACTACCAGGGTATCTAATCCTGTTTGCTACCCACACTTTCGAGCCTCAACGTCAGTTACAGTCCAGTAAGCCGCCTTCGCCGCTGGTGTTCTTCCATATATCTACGCATTCCACCGCTACACATGGAGTTCCACTTACCTCTACTGCACTCAAGTTGACCAGTTTCCAATGCCTTTCCGGAGTTGAGCTCCGGGCTTTCACATCAGACTTAATCAACCGTCTGCGCTCGCTTTACGCCCAATAAATCCGGATAACGCTTGGGACATACGTATTACCGCGGCTGCTGGCACGTATTTAGCCGTCCCTTTCTGGTATGGTACCGTCAAACTACAGTCATTCCCTACTCTAGCTGTTCTTCCCATACAACAGTGCTTTACGACCCGAAAGCCTTCATCACACACGCGGCGTTGCTCCATCAGGCTTTCGCCCATTGTGGAAGATTCCCTACTGCAGCCTCCCGTAGGAGTTTGGGCCGTGTCTCAGTCCCAATGTGGCCGATCAGTCTCTCAACTCGGCTATGCATCATTGTCTTGGTAAGCCTTTACCCCACCAACTAACTAATGCACCGCGGATCCATCTCTAGGCGACGCCGTAGCGCCTTTTAACCAGTCATCATGCGATCACTCGTCTCATTCGGTATTAGCATCTGTTTCCAAATGTTATCCCCAACCTTGAGGTAGGTTATCCACGTGTTACTCACCCGTTCGCCACTCGCTTGAAAGGTGCAAGCACCTTTCGCTGCGCGTTCGACTTGCATGTATTAGGCACGCCGCCAGCGTTCATCCTGAGCCAGGATCAAACTCTCAATTTAAATGAATTTAAATTCATCGCTTGAAGATGTACTCTTCGATTAAACTGACTTTTGCTATATCTCTATAACGTTTATCCGTTTTTTTGTTTGTTACGAATTGACTTCGCAAATTTGTTACTTCTTAATGCTCTCGCATTACAGCAACAGATTCGTTTGTTCAAAGTTTTGTTCAGTTTTCAATGTGCTACGCGCTATCTCTCTCTGAGACAACTATACTATCTTACCACGCTCATTTCGCTCTGTCAACTACTTTCTGAAGCAATTTTTCTTCGCTTCTTACTTCATAGTCGCTCGCTCTTGCTTCGCGTTGTCCTGCGTTAGAACATATACTAATATACCAACTCTTTCCTCCCTCGTCAATACCTTTTTAACGCTTTTTTCTTACCTTTTCTTTACTTTCGCTTTTTGCCCTCTTATCTGCTTTTTTCCTCACTTCCCGTTCGCTTTTATCCCCTTACTCCTCCTGACATTCTTACTCTCGTTCTTCTTTTTTATTCCCACTTTACGCTTTCTTATCCTTTTCTATAGTCCTGTTATCTTTAAATCCTCTGATCGTATTAACTTTATTTTGGTCATAAAGAGCCATTTAAGTAAAAAAGAAAGAACAAGAGGTAAAATAACAAACGTCAGAATCACACTAACTATTGCTGTAAGCGATTTGTCTGATGTCGTATACGCAGTTAATGGCCCGATTAATCCGGAAAAACCAAAACCTGCTGAAAATGGTGTGCCCGTCATATTAAGAATAGTTGCCACCATCCCCATGATCATAGCCCCAATTGTCGTTGGTATAAACAATTTCGGTTTGGTTAGCATATTGGCCATCTGAATTTTTGGCGACCCAATAAAATGTGCCAAAGTTGCGCCAATCGGGTTTACCCTTGATCCCATAGCAGCCAAAGTAAAACTAGCAACAACAATGCCGGCATTAGCTGCCCCAGATCCGACACCCGTTAAATTAATTGCCATAGCAATCCCCACCGAAGACAGGGGCGACACAATTAAGAATGCAAAAATACCACCCAAAAATGCTCCTAATAGTAGCGGGGTTAAGTCTGTCGCATAGGCAACGGTTTCCCCAATCAAAGTTTGAACTGCTTTTAATGGCGTTAACGTTATTAGTCCAAAACCGCCTGCAATGAGTAATACCATCAACGGTTGTAGCAAGATTTTTAAGTGGCCAAACATGTTCCCGGTTGCTTTAACTAGTGCGGTGGCAACCACAGCTATTAATAAAATATTTAAAATAACACCTGTTCCGCTAATAACCAAACCTGCTTTAGTCTGTGTCACCGCGCCAGACGAGACAAATATTGCCAAAGCTATTGATCCAGAATCTATAGCAGACAACTTGAAAATTTGACCAACAGAAAACCCTGCCACAATTGGCAACATACTCTGTATTAACGTTGTCATGAAGCTAACATTTGTCGCAAGAGGTGTGCCGGAAAAGAGCAGAAGTAACTGATTAACCAAGGCACCTGGAATTAACGTCATCACAATTCCTAAACTCGTGCCATTTAAAACAGCGACAATAAACTTTTTAATACGTACGCCATAATGTTTCTGAACCGGAATCACTTTTGCTGCACTAATCGTCATATTTTCTACCTTAATTATGTATGCGCAAAATGCGCGTGTTTAAATCTCGTGTCTCAGATACCTTATGCTTAATGCTATCTAAAACATGGTTCAGTGCAATCATGCTGTTCAGCATATCAATCAATAACTGACTTCTATTCGTCTTGTACAGTTGTTATCAAAATTTTAATCATGTTTATTTTCCGCCATATATCGTGCTAAACGTGTCATGGCTTCGTTTAAATTAGCCATTGAATCAGCATAACTTAAACGAATATAACCTTCTCCTCCAGGGCCAAACGACGCACCTGGAATCACCGCCAATTTGTTTTTATGTGCCAAATCACGGGCAAATTCAAAATCATCTTGATTATAGCCTGTTGGAATTTTAGCAAAAATATAAAATGCACCATCTGGTTTAGGTATTTGAAACCCAAGGTCAGTCATACTTTGATAAACAAAATCACGTCTCACTTTATATTCTGCCTTCATTTGTAATGTATCTTGTTGTCCTAAATTACTGCCTAGCGCCTCAGTGGCTGCGGCCATCGCTGAATTAGTAGGTGTTGTAATTGTAAATTGATGAATTAAGCTAAACTTAGACACTAACTCTGCTGGCCCAGCTAGAAAACCAATACGGTAACCTGTCATTGCATGCGATTTAGACACACCATTTAGCACAATTGTTTGTTCAGGTAAGTATTTTGCCATTGAAACGTGTGTTGTTTCATAGGTTAACTCTGAATAAATTTCATCAGAAATAACAACAATATTCGTTTCACGCAAGACATCTGCAAGTGCCTTCACTTCCTCTTCACTGTATGTCACACCAGTGGGATTTGAGGGGAAATTTAATACAATAGCCTTAATCCTATCACCATACTTTTGAATGGCCGCTTTGAGCATTTCTGGACTTAGAACAAAATCATTACTTGATGTATCAATAAATACTGGTTCCCCGCCACCAACCAACGTCACTGGTATATATAGTGGAAATATCGGGGTCGGCAATATGACTTTGTCCCCTTTATTTAATAGTGATGTCAACACAGTATAAATGGCTTCCGTGGCACCTACTGTAACGATTATTTCACGTGATGCATCATATTTTAATCCGTAACGATTTTCTAAAAAACCTGTAATGGCTTGACGTAACGCAATCGTGCCATTTGAAGCAGCGTAATGAGAATCATTTTCAATAATAGATGTGATTGCAGCTTGCTTAATGTGCTCTGGTACATTAAAGTCTGGTTCCCCTAACGTTAACTTCAAAATATCAGGAATATCACTCACTTCATTGTCAAACGCCCGAATTGCACTTGGCTGCACAAGATCCAGATTGCGATTGAACGCTGTTAACAAAGCTTTTTTTGCTCTAGGCATATTTTTTTCTCCTCTATAAACCCCGTTTTCACAAAAACGCACATTCGGCATTAACCGAATGTGCGTTTGTTCTACAAGTGAACTCACTACGGCATTCGGCAGTTTTACTATCCGAATACCAATACAAATTACCTTTGGTATATGGATATCTAACCCAAATACCAAAAGTAAAATTCATCTGTAATTGTATTGATTATGTTTGCCATTTGTTAAAAACCTTCAACTAATATATGAGATAATTATAATGGTTTTTAATCTCTTTGTCAATAATAAAACACCTGTTGCCAACAAAAATAGATCATTTCATATGTATGAAATCCTGATTACTTTTTTTGAGGTAAACTGCGGCCATTCATGATGTCATTTACAAGGAGATCAAGTCTTACTTTTGTTTTTGACCAGTCATCATTAGCTAATTCGTATGCCTTATTTTTTAACTCAGTCGGTAACAAAACATCACGCAAAAACTCAGGTGACGCTATACGTTGTTTAACAGCCGTTGGATCATCACCGCGCACTTGCACACGTTCAACTAATACTTCAGGATGCGTCACCGTTACAAAAATAATCACGACATGTTCCCTAAGTTCACGAGCATAAGTTATTGCACCTGCCGTGTCTAGCACTATTGTGATGTAAGGATTTTTTTCCCAAGCACGTTCAAGCGCCTCATATGAAGAACCATACTGTGATCCAGCGTATTTTACCCGCTCTAAATAGTGCCGTTGTTCAAACGTTAAATCATCTTCAAAATAATATGATACACCATCTACTTCTCTGTCACGTGGTGATCGTGTCGTGTGTGTAATAACCCGCGGCATACGATAATTATCTTGTAAATATCGTGCAATCGTTGTTTTACCAACCCCAGTTGCACCTGTAATTACAAATACTTTATTGTCTTTCATATATCCTATATTCCTTATCTTTTCTATTGTAACGTATCTTGGCATTCAAAGTTAGACATTCATGTGCTAAATTGTTAGAATAATAGTTATGGCTTAATTAAAATAACATGGGAGAAACTTTATGTCTATCTTTACAAGAGCATTTAAACGTGAATCTGTTAATACCTATATACAGGCTGATTCTCACATGACACGTGTGTTAACAACACGTGACTTGATTGGTCTAGGTGTTGGTACAGTGATTGGTACCGGAATATTTATACTACCTGGCCATGAGGCGGCACAACACGCCGGTCCTGCTGTATCTATCGCTTTTCTGATCGCTGCAATATTTTCAGGCTTATCAGGTATGTCTTTTGCTGAATTTTCATCAGCAATGCCTGTAGCTGGATCTGCCTATTCTTATGGCACAGTCATTTATGGCGAAATTATCGGTTGGTTACTTGGTTGGTCTTTAATTTTAGAATATTTTTTAGCCGTTTCAGCCATCGCAACTGGCTTTTCTGCCTATCTGGGTAATCTGCTAACGATATTTAATATTCATATGCCTAAGGCTTTAATGTCTGGTCCTATGGAAGGCGGCATTATTAATATTTTCGCCATCCTGATCATATTACTGGTGACAGTTATACTATCGCGCGGATTAAACGCATCTAAAAAAATTGAAAATGGCGCTGTTATTTTAAAAGTTGCTATTCTTGTGCTATTCATTATTGGTGGGTCATTTTTCATCAAACACGCTAATTATGTTCCGTTTTATCCAAAAGAATTTCAAACTGGCATTGGTGGTCTTGGTGGTCTTTCCGCAGCGACCGCTAGTATTATTTTCGCCTTTCTTGGTTTTGACACAATTGCAGCACATGCTGCCGAAGTTAAAAACCCACAAAAAACAATGGCTCGCGGTATTATCGGCACAGTTATTATCTCAGCCTTGCTGTATGTTTTATTCTCAATCGTCTTAACTGGTATCGTCAATTATAAAAGACTGGGCGTTGATGATCCTGCTGCATTCGCTTTGCAAGCAATACATCAAACACAATTTTCTGTCGTCATTACGGTTGGTGCTTTGATTGGTATGTTTACTGCCATATTAGCATTGATTTATGCCTCTTCGCGCTTAACCTATTCATTTGGTCGTGATGGTCTTTTGCCAAAGTCGTTGGGTAAAATTTCAACCCACTCACATTTACCGGTAAATGCTTTAATTGTCGCCATCATTATTGAATCCATCTTTGCTGGCTTAATTCCACTAAACACTTTAGCTAGCTTAATCAATGCAGGGACACTACTGGCCTTTATGTTTATCAATTTTGGTATCTTGTTTTTACGCCGTCGAACAGATTTATCACATGAAGGTTTCAAAGTTCCTGGTTACCCCGTAATACCATTTATTGCTGGTGTGATTAGCTTACTCTTAATGACACAGCTACCGTCTGAAACACTTGAGCTATTCGCCCTTTGGGTGGTTCTTGGTATCATATGGTATTTCGCCTACGGCATCCGTCATTCTAAGTTATCATAAAAAAAGATTGGTTGAAAACGTGTTATGAAGTTCATAACACATATTCAACCAATCTTTTTATTTTCCCTCGTTGTAACGTTCAGACGACATATGCCAAATCATGTGTTCTCTGTCGTGCTGGTCGGATTGCACAAATCCCAAACGTTCAGGCACATGACGACTGCTAGTATTGTCAATGTCATGACTAATCCAAATGTCATCTAAATTAAGTTGATTAAAACCAATATTCAGCAAATTAACAACCGCCTCATGAACGAAACCTTGACCGCGTTGTACTGGCGTTAATACATAACCAATCTCAGCATTATTTTTTAAAACATTTTGCCGAAAATCTATACTGCCAATCAATTCGTTTGTTTCTCGTAATGCAATGCCATATTTTTGTGTATTTGTAATATCGTGCCAAAAATAAGATTTAATCGCCTGATCTTCAACAGCTTTCACGCTAGTAAGTAATGTTCCTGTTAACCACTTAACAGTATCTTCATCACTCATCCAAAGATACATTTGCGAGGCATCTACTAGTAAAACAGGTCGCAATAATAAGCGTTCTGTCACTATTTCCTTATAATTATCAATTGTGTTCATTTTGAACCCCTCTATGTATTAAAAAACCAGCGATTGAAGTACCTCTGATATTAGATTTTAATCTAATTCTTAGGATCACTTCAAAACGTTGGTTTTTTAACTATTTTATAACAACGACGTCTTACGGCGCATATACGAATCAACTAATTTTTCATAAATACCAGGTTCCACACTATCTAATGCTGGTCCCAAAACATCCATCGCTTTATCAAAGGTGTAATCTCGTTCGTAAAACATCCGCGCTTGTTCACTAGCAGCGGCAACACGATCGCTGGTTGTACGATAACGATTAGCGTACTGAAGTAACTGTTCCGTTAAGGCTGCTTGATCGACAAGCGTTTCTGTTTTCTCTTTCAAAGTATCAATATCAGCCGAAACAATATTCAGTTGCCTTTGCACCTCATCCATATCGATTAAATGCGCTTGCAACGATTTAGCTAGTCTATCCAATTCATTAGATACTGCAAAGAAATATTCTATGTAGTTTTCTGGTAATCCTGGTAAATTCATACGTTCAACTGCTTGCTTAATGCTCTCAATTTCTTGTTGATATTGTCCCCCTAATTGTCGCGCAGAATGTTGCGCTTTTTCAAGTCCTGATATTTTTTCCCAAATTTCAACTTGCTGAGCTTCAATTTCAGAAAAACGCTTCAATTGGCCATCTTGTTTTGCACGCAATTCACTAAAGGACATTTCAGCAGATTCAATCAAGTCATCGTTATGTTTAACTTGTTCTTCAGTCGCATTGATTTGTTCTAATAACGTCCGTCGTGTTTCGAGTTCTTTATGATTAAATTGGAATCTTTGTCCTAACTGATCTAATGCTCTTGATAATTGCCCATTTTGTTCGCGTACACGCAACAAATTTGATGATAATTGATCAGTGTTTTGAATCACTTGTTTCCGGGCATTTACTTCTGTTTCCATCGTGTCGTACAATGTATCAATACGACGACTAATATAACTATTTTGTTCTGAAACTTCTTTTAATTTGAGCTCGCCAAGTAATTTCAACACTTGTTGCCGTTGTGCATCAATTGCCTCAAGTTCTTGCGTCAATGTATCATTTGGAAATACATAACCCTGTTCAATGAGGTCTGCATGTCCTTGTAATAATTCATTTAATTGCTCAACATACACGGTGTCTAGCTTTTCAAATAACGCTGGGATGTCAGCCATCATGTTTTCCATTTGCGTTGTTTCCATAGCTAACTGCTCATAAATATCTGACGCCGTTGCATGATCACCGTTCTTTGTTAAACGTGTGAATTCATCATAATCCCCTTCAAGCTGCTTCAGAAATTTATCTAGTCCTGAATTTGCTGGGCCAAACTTAAAGTTTTCTGCCAACAATCGCTTACGTAAATCATCATATTTCTTTTTCAAATCATTGATTGCTTCGCGATGTGCTTCATTAACTTTCTTCAGTTCTGTTAACCCACTACGAACAGAATTAATGGTATGCTCGGTATCTACAACCATCTCTTCTAAACGTGCTAATTCATGCCTTGTTTTAATAAAGTTAATGCCACGTGCCTCAAATAAAACAAGATTTGCTTGTTGGTCAATTTTCAAAAATTTATTATTTTTAACATCATTAAAACTACTTTCCAAACTTTGATATTGTTTCAAAGATTGTCCTGTTAGTGCTAACTTTCGACCTTCAATCAACTCATCACGAACCTTTAAGGAGGCTAATTGTTCTTTTTTAGATTGATACGTGTTCACTTTTTTTACTGTTGTACGCTGCATAACAAATATTGCTAAATACGCGATGACAACAATACCCAAAATAATTGCTAAGATAGTCAAATTCATGTGTTTTTTCCCATTTTTAATTGATATCCTCATTCTATCACGTGATTAGATGTCATGCTGAGTATCACAATGTATTTTGCCAAATCTCAAATCGTTTACATCTTTCTTAATAACTTGCTTATCATGTCTGTTTCTGTTAATATTAAAAGAAGTTGTTAATTGAGTAGCAGTAAGTAAAGAAGCGCGTCAACAACGCCCCAAATCGTTAGTAAGGCCATAGCTACTGGCTCTGAGAAACGTCAAGTTCGGCGCTGCACGCATCTGGTACTTACCCCTCAAATGTACGACAAACTACATTTTGGAGGACATATATATGTCACGTTATACAGGTCCAAAGTGGCGCATTTCGCGTCGCTTAGGAGTTTCATTGTCTGGTACTGGTAAAGAATTATCACGTCGTGCATACGCACCTGGTGATCATGGTTCTGGCCGTCGCGCTAAAATTTCTGAATATGGCACACAATTGCGTGAAAAGCAAAAGTTGCGTTTCACTTACGGTTTGACAGAACGTCAATTCCATTCATTGTTTAACAAAGCTGGTAAGATTCGTAAGGGTACACATGGTACTAACTTTATGATTTTATTGGAACAACGTTTGGATTCACTCGTTTATCGTCTTGGTTTGGCAACAACACGCCAACAAGCGCGTCAATTAGTTAACCATGGTCATATCATGGTCGACAGCAAACGTGTTGATATTCCTTCATTCAGCGTAACACCTGGTCAAGTTATCTCAGTTCGTGACAAGTCAAAAACTATTGTCCCTATCCAAGTAGCTGTTGAATCAGTTGTGGGTCATCCACAATTCGTTTCATTTGATGCTGAAAAGCTTGAAGGTTCATTAGTTCGCTTGCCAGAACGTGAAGAATTAGATGCTGACATTAACGAATCATTAATCGTCGAATATTACAACCGTTTGGGTTAATAACTTAATTCATTTGGTTGAAAACGTCACCGTTTGGTGGCGTTTTTTCTTTTGTTTGTGTTGCCATTTAAATATATCGTATAATAGAATTATTACAACGTATCGGAGAATAAATCATGGATATCAATGAACGCTTACAAAAAGAACAGCTTGGTGGTCAATCACAAATCAATCCCGATGAACAACGACGTTACCTTGGGACTTTTCGTGAACGCGTGGTAGTTGCTGTTAAAGCTTCGCAACTTGGAAATACACACATTCAATCCCAATTTGAAACTGCTTTGAGGTCTCATAGTATGGGTAAAGTTTTAATTGATCAAAGTATTGCTGGGGATAATTTCTCTGCTTACGTCGCTATTGCAACACGCACAAAGCATCCATTCACACTACTATCTCATACATCAGATGTCTCATTTCAAGACGATCCGATTGCTATTTTATTAGCAGCAGATACCGCTGTCGATATCGACAACATTTATTTAAACTAATTAACGCAAAACTATATCTAAAAAAAGGAATGCGCTCGCATTGTTACTGACTAAACGTCAAACGGTCTGTTTACCAAATTACGTTTAGTCATGTCAGTAATAATTGCTACCACTAGGTAATATTATGCAACAACCTCTCGCATATCGTATGCGCCCAACTACAATTGAAGGCATTGTCGGCCAACCACATTTAGTTGGTAGCGGAAAAATTATTCGACGTATGGTTGATGCTAAGCGCCTAAGTTCAATGATTTTGTATGGTCCGCCAGGAACCGGAAAAACTTCAATTGCATCAGCCATTGCTGGTTCTTCAAAATATGCGTTTCGCATGTTGAATGCTGCTACAGACAGCCAAAAAGAACTTCAAATTGTTGCCGAAGAAGCTAAAATGTCCGGCACAGTCGTTTTACTACTGGATGAAATTCATCGATTAAATAAAGTTAAGCAGGACTTTTTGTTGCCTCATTTGGAATCTGGTGCCATTATTTTAATTGGCGCTACTACAGAGAATCCGTATATTAACGTGACACCAGCGATTCGATCGCGAACTCAAATTTTCCAAGTCATGCCACTCACTGAAGATGACATAAAAATTGCTGTTCAACGCGCATTAGTTGACAAGGAAAAAGGGCTCGGTAATTACAACGTCACACTTGATGAAAATGCGATGATACAATTATCTCGAGCAACAAATGGCGATCTCCGTAGTGCGCTAAATGGTTTAGAATTGGCCGTGCTATCAACGTTGCCCAATAAATCAGATAATATGATTCATATAACACTACCAATTATCGAAGAAACGGTACAGCGCAAAGCAATGTCTGCTGACAAAGATGGTGATGCGCATTATGATGTTATTTCAGCATTCCAAAAATCTATTCGCGGTTCTGATGTCGATGCCGCATTACATTATGCTGCACGAATCATTGAATCCGGTGATTTACAAATTTTGGCACGCCGCCTAACTGTTATCGCCTATGAAGATATTGGTTTAGCTAATCCAGTTGCCGTACAACATGCCATACTAGCCATTCAGGCAGCTCAAACCCTCGGGTTCCCTGAAGCACGAATTCCTTTAGCAAATGCAATAATTGAACTTGCACTGTCCCCAAAATCGAATGCCGCGTACCAAGCGATGGATATGGCAATTAGCGATGTTCGTTCTGGAAAAGTTTCAGATATTCCTAAACATTTGAAAGACGCACATTATCAAGGTGCAACTGATCTAGGTCATGGTACCTCTTATATTTATCCGCATGATTTTGATAACGACTGGGTCCCACAACAATATTTACCCGATAGTATTCAAACTACCTCGTATTTTCAATCCAAAGGTAACTCAAAAATCGAACAATCATTCAACGATATATATCATTCTTTAAAGTCACAACAAAAAAAGGGCCTACAATAATGACACTTAGCATCGACATAGCGCAATATGTACTAGATGGAAAATGTCAAGACTGGTCGTTACTAAATTTTCGCGTTATAATATATAATAGATTCCTCTGATATACGCATTGTTACATCATCAGCTTTTTCCTTACAACTTTTATTTCTCGGATGGGAATTTTTGACTTGAAAGATAAGCCCTTTCATTCGGTAATCTAACAAGCCTTATGAACCATCCACCTCGACAATTCCGAGGAAAACCTGCGTAACGATTAACGGTATCTTGAGTGTCTCGGGTATATCCCGCGCGTCCACCTTGGTGGACGTTTTTTTGTCTAGTAATGATACTATTAAAAGCTATAGTAATTTTGTCATGTAAGCGGTATACTTAAGTTATAAACAATACAAAGGAGAACTCTTATGACAGCAAACTACAACAATATTTTGGTGCCGATGGATGGTTCAAAAGAATCAGAAGCAGCACTTGTTCGCGCCATTGAATTGACAACAGATGCCGGTGACAATGGTATTTTATCAATTTTGAATGTCATTGATACGCGTGCTTTTCAGAATGTAGCCAGTTTTGATGATACAATGGTCGAAGCTGTCTCTGATGAAACTCGTAAAACTCTTGATAAGTACAAGCAACAAGCAATTGATGCTGGTGTAAAAAATGTTGACTATTTGATTGAATACGGTTCACCAAAAGCATTGATTGCTAAAGATGTGCCAAATGAGGTTAACGCTGATATTATCGTTATCGGTGCCACTGGTTTGAACGCCGTAGAACGATTAGTTATTGGTTCTGTTACTGAATTTGTGACCCGCACAGCAAATGTTGATGTATTAGTCGTTCGTGGATAATTTTTAACAGATTATATTAGCAGCCATCATTAATTGTAATGCTACGTAAAAAAGTCGCCCATTTTTTATAAAAAATGGGCGACTTTTTGACACATATAATTTCAATTAAAATTCAACAGTATCTAAAGCTAACAAATGTTCTTCTGCTGTTTGACGATTTGACAAATATGCTGCAACTCTGGCATAGTGCAAGTGACGTTTAGCAGAAAGCTCATTGCCACGTTTTTGCTCGACACTAGCCAAAATTTCACTCAAATCCGGCACCCAAAACAAATCAACACGCTTACGTAATGCTAACAAACCCTCTTCTAATATTTGTGCTGCCTTATCCAATTCGTTTTGTTCAATCAAAAAATCAGCATAGTACTGACGCCCTTGGAGCGCCCCATGGAATTCTAATTCGTTTGCTGTTAATAAATCAGGTTCTAACTCATATGCCAATTTGAAATTTTCCTTAGCGAGCTCCAAATCACCCTGTAAATAATAATTTGTTCCCATTTGACGATAAGCATAAAATGAATAGAAATCACCCAATGAGGGTGTTTTTTTGTCAACTGCTAAGTTAGCATAATAGACTACTTTTGCAAAATCCTTTTTATTGTAACTTGCATCGGTCGCTTTTAAAATGTAATAAGCTTGAATCGTGGGGGCATTTTGACTTAATGCTTTTTCAAATTCAGCAAACTCAGCTAACGCATCATGCTTCATTTGCAATACAACTTTTCCTAATAATTCCTTAGCCTTTTGCGTTAGAAAATCACCTGATACAAATTCTGAAATTTCCAAATTCAAACGATCTAATATGGCCAATAATACATCAGCATTGGGTATACGATTTTGGTTTTCAACTAAAGAGATTGTGGCCTGTGTCGTAATGCCTTCAGCTAATTCAACTTGTGACAACCGCATTTTTTTACGTGCAGCACGAATGGCTTTCCCATCAAAACTGTCTTTTCTTGTATTTCTAATCATTAGTTAAACTTCCCTATCTTTTCTTCGCCCAAAGTAACAAATTTATAACTTAGTCGCGCATTTTTCTCAAATTCTTCAAAGCCATACGTTATCATCATATCAACAAGCTTCACATTATCAATATCTGAATAATCCCACAGCCGTTTAAACAATGACATATTTGTAAAACCAGGTAACGTATTTGGTTCACCCAAATATGGCACATTATTTTCATCTAACAAGAAATCCATCCTGGCTTCGCCACGTAAATTTAGAACTTTATAGGCCTGGATTGCCATATTCTTTACTTCAGCAGTCACAGATTTCGGCAATTTCGCTGGAATTTCAAAAAGAACGTCAGAATTATCAACAAACTTATTTTTATAGTCATACCAAGCGTCGCCAGAACCTTGGTTTGGCAAAGTATGTGCACCAATCTCTGACACAATAGGTTCTTCATTACCAATAACGCCGACTTCTAGTTCCCGTGAGCCCTTAACCGCTTGCTCAACCAAAACTTTGTAGTCATATTGAAATGAGTCTGCTAATGCTAGTTCAAATTCAGTTGCTGTTTTAGCACGAGAAATACCAACAGAGGATCCTTGGTTCGCTGCTTTAACAAAAACAATATCCCCAAGCGTTGCAACAACCTTATCCCATGTCCAATCTTTTGCAGTTTGCGGATCAAGGACAACATATTTCGTATTTCGAATTTTGTTGACTGTTAATAATTCTTTAGTCATAGCTTTATCAAAACTTACTGCATGTCCACGTAAAGGCGCCCCAACATAAGGCTTATTCAATAGTTTAAATAGCCCCTGCAACGTGCCATCTTCACCTAGATTACCATGAACAACTGGGAAAAAGATATCAAAATCACCACCTTTACGCAATGCATTAATACGTGCAAGCGGATCGGTTGTATCTATTGTCGCCATGTAATCATCAACAATTGGCTGTTCATCTTCTAAAGCCAAAATGCGTTTTGAACTTTCTGGATCTAAAAAGTAGCCATTTTGTGCAATCGCAAAGACCGTTATCTGATACTTTCCGGTCCCTTCAATTGCGTCATAAAAATTCTGAGCCGAACGTTTTGATACATCGTGTTCTGATGAATTACCACCAAATAATAAAGCAACATGTTTTTTTATCATTATATTTCACTCCGAATTTTATTATATCAAAAATAAAGTAATATTACTCAACATAACACTTTAAGTCAAATAACCTTTTGTTTGATCAACGTAATCATACAACTTTTTTGGTACATTTTGTGACCCACACAAAATAATTTCATTAAAAAATCGTGACCTGTTATATAATTGATGCCATTGTGCTTCTGCCTTTAATGCATGCCGCGTGACAAGGTCTTTTCGCCATAATTTCAATGTCAACAAAATATAATCAACATACAATTCATGCGCATTGGCAACATACATGACAACTTCGACTAATCGTTCCGTTTCACCCATCATTAAAGGCTTTTTTAGTTCACGATACCCAGCCAACATACTTGCCAACAGAAATAATTTATCTGCTCGCATGAGTTGTGGCATCATGAATATTTCCGCCAAGGCATTACCCATATGTGTGAATGCGTGTGCCCAACCATTCGTACCGATAAAGCCACGCGTATCGCGTTCAAGTGACGTATATAATGCCATCTGATCAATCACAATATCTAATTGGTCTACTGACATAAATGACCTTTTAGTCCGCTGTGTAAAAAGCAATAATGACAACACGAGTATGCTAAATGATCGGCCATAAACGGCATCATTCTCAGGCTCTAAAATATGTGAAAACAATTGCTCGTCTGACACAAGATGCATTGTTAACCAGCGAAGCTGTGTATCAGAAACCAGCTCATTTTGTATGCTATCACTTAGAAAAAAGAAAGCACCCGTATCACGATATTCTGGCAAAGGATTAGCAAGTTGCACGACAGCTAAGCGTAAATCCTCGTCAGAAATTGTCAATGGTCTTGTGCCATCATCCTGATGCGTATCTAATTGTTGACTGTACATTTGAAAACGTTCCAAGGCGTGATCATCATTATCAGGTAATATAACTGGCGTCGCTTTTTGCGGCGATAGTGCTGCCAGTTCTTCTGATATGACTGAACCTAATGATTGAAATATGTCACCTTTTCGCGCTTTTTGGCGTAATATACTAAATTTTTTCTTTAATTCTGCTAATTCATCCATTAAATTGAAAACCCTGTTGCTTCTTTAAAAGTATCATTTTGTTGCTGATAGCCAATTGTCAGAATTAAACCAACACCTATTAAATTACCAAGCAATGATGAGCCACCTTGCGATATAAATGGTAATGGAATACCAGTTAGTGGCAATAGACCAATACTCATGCCTATATTTTCAAAAACGTGGAACAAAACCATCATCACAACACCAGTTGCAATATAGGCATAAAAGGCATTTTGTGCCTTAAATGTCGCCCGTATCAATCTGTAAATTAATCCAAAATACAAAGCAATTAATATCGTACCACCGATAAAACCAAAACTTTCACCAATGACTGAAAAAATCATATCAGATTCTCGTACCGGCACGTAAACTTTTAAATTGCCAAAACCATTGCCTGTCAGTTGACCAGAACCAATTGCTTTTAAGCTCTGAAATGTCTGATACCCAGATGCTGAAGTGTCTTGATCAGGATGTAACCAAGTTTGAATACGATCAAATTGATATAACTTAAATCCTAATGCATCAAGAATTATTTTACCAGTAGCTGAAGTCACAAGGGCTAACAATGTTACCCCCATCGCTGCTGCCACGCCAATTACTGGCGCTAAAATTCGCCACGTAATGCCAGATACTAACGCAACCCCACCGAATATAGCGATAAATACCAACAGTGTTCCCAAATCGTTTTGTAAAGCAATTAATGCAGCAATTGGTAAAAACCAAAGTGACATTTTCCCTAATAAAAAACCATCTGATCGTGTTGTATGGTGTTCATATAATCGATTGTGCTGTGCAACCACACGGCTCAACATCAAAATAAAAGCTGGTTTAACAACTTCAGATGGCTGAAATGAAATCGGCCCTAACACAAACCAGGATCTGGCTCCTGTAGCGTTCGCCATTTGTCTATCATAAAAAACTAAAACAGCTAGCAGTAAAAACACCCCTAATCCGTATGCGATTGGTGCCAAACGCCAAAGTTGGGAGGCATCAAAACGCAACAAGAATATAATGATTAATGTGCCAATTATCCAAAAAACACCCTGCACAATGGTCGTTCGTACAGCCATTTGCATCGTGCCATATTGCGAATGAAGGGCTGCTTGAAAAACAGAGCTTAATCCAATTATCATAAATAATAATAGCGCTAAAATAATACCCCAGTCTAGTTCTGAACCGGACGTACGGCTACTCATCTGTCTTGATGGCGTATGCTGCATATTGACGTTCCTCATCTACGTACAAGCCCTCATCATAAACTATGATAAGGGCTTGTCATATTATTACTGGTATAAGTTAAAACTAGCTAAAATAGCCTGTAGGGCTTCATCTTGCGTTTTGGCTTGATTAACAACTGCTTGTTGGCCAAAATAGCCTACAAAACCGCGCTCTGCTTTTTCAATATAACCGACTTGTTTGCTATCGATCATCACTTGCGTTTGATTGTCGATAGCAACAAGGTCCACGTTAAAATTCTGATTCTTTTTACGCATTTTATAACCCTTTTCGATTTGATTTCATGTGTTCAAGCAGAGCCCCTGCCCCTTTGGCCACATTATCTAACGGTGAATCGGAAACAACAACTGGTACTTCTAATGCATCAGATAATAGTTGATCCATCCCATGAAGCAGAGCCCCACCACCTGTTAACATGATACCACGATCAATAATATCTGACGCTAATTCGGGTGGCAACTTTGACAAAACTGAATGTGCCGCGCGAACAATTTGTTGCAGTGTATCATGAAGAGCTTCTTCAACTTCATTGGAATGAATAGTGATTGTTTTTGGCATGCCTTCAAAATTATCACGACCGCGAACTTCCATAGTCAAAGGCTCATCAACAGGTAAAGCAGAACCAATTTGAATTTTGATTGTTTCTGCTGTCCGTTCACCAACAATCAAATTATGATGCTTTTTTAAATAACCGACAATGTCGAAATTCATTTTGTCACCAGCCACACGAATCGACTCAGAAACAACAATGTCTCCCAATGACAAAACCGCAATATCAGATGTACCACCACCCATATCAATAACCATCGATCCAATTGGCTTAAAAATATCTAAACCTGCACCAACCGCCGCAACCTTAGGCTCATATTCCAAATACACCTTGGCACCACCTGCTTTTTCAGCAGCTTGAATAATCGCTTTACGTTCAATTTCAGTAATGTTGGTTGGGGCACAAATCATAATGTTTGGCTTTGACATAAAGCCTTTCACATTAAGTTTATCCACAAAATATGTCAACATCGCTTCTGTGACGTCAAAATCTGAAATGACACCATCTTTCAATGGCCGTACGGCACGAATATTTCCTGGTGTGCGACCAACCATGCGATAAGCTTCTGAACCAACAGCTAACACGCGGTCTGTTTTGTCGTCAACCGCCACAACTGAAGGCTCATTTAATACAATCCCTTTACCTTCTACATAAATGAGAACATTGGCTGTTCCCAAATCAATGCCAATATCTTTTGCCATGTTTATTCTCCAAATTTATTATTTTTATAAATGGGCACTAACGTGCCGACCTGTCTACATAATCTAATCAATTATACCATAATTATTAGTGGCTTTTTGTCTACTTTCCAAACACCGCACTTGGCATTGCTACCACCCAATTGGTTATTGTAATGAAAAAACTTGCTAACAAATAACCAAACACAATTGCCACAACAATTTTCAAAAAAGCCGCTTGGGTTGGTGTATATGGCATAAATTTTGCAAAATTAATTGGCCTAATCAACCAAAAGACAAAATACACGGCAAGTAAGTTAATACTTAACATAAATATAGGACTCATAGTATAATTGGCCTTTCTTTTTAAATTATTAAACGTTTTTATTGCGATAATATAATGATTTTATTATATCAATAAGTTCGTGCTTTTTGTAACTTATCCCCTAAATTTTTATTTTATTTCTAATAAAAACCAGTATATCAGCTATTTTAGCTAATATACTGGTTTCTATATTTTTTATCGATGTTGTGTTAAATCAACATCTTCTAATTTGATTTTTTTTGTTTTATAACGAATTTTATAGGCCACAAACAAAATAATAAACAGTGGTACCGACAAATAAGTGACACCTATTTTTTCCCAATTTAAATTTGTGAAACTTTCAGGATCTTGACCAATAATCACACCCATAGAAATAATTAAAGCAAATATTGGTCCAAAAGGAAACCATTTTGCTTTATATTTAAGGTCGCTCAGTTTTTTGCCTTGCGCAAGATAGGCACGTCGGAAACGGTAATGCGAAATGGCAATACCAACCCAAGCAATAAAGCCTGTCAAACCGGAAGCATTCACTAACCACGTATAGGCAACTGACCCACCTTTAGTATTAGAAATGAAAGCCAACAAACCAATAATCGTTGTCAAAACCAAGGCTGCAACTGGCACACCACGCGTAGATAACTTAGCAAATATTTTAGGTGCTTCGCCTTTACGTGCCATAGCATAAAGCATACGTGTCGACGCGTAAGAACCAGAATTTGCCGATGAAACAATCGACGTTAAAATCACTGCGTTCATTAAACTTGCCGCAAATGCAATACCAGCATTTTTGAAAACAATTGTAAAAGGTGACACCGCAATATTTTCTGTAGAAGAACTTAACAAACGTGGATCACGGTAATAAACCAATGCTGAAATAACAAAAATTGCTAAAATATAGAACAATAAAATACGCCAAAATACTTGATTAATTGCCTTTGGAACTGACTTATCAGGATCTTCAGCCTCACCAGCTGTAATACCTATTAACTCTGTGCCTTGAAACGAAAAGCCAGCAACCACAAAGACTGATAAAATTGCTTGTGGTCCGCCAACAAATCCATGATTGCCAACGGATAAGTTTTTCATGACATTCACATCAGAATGAATCACACCAAAAATTGTAGCCAATCCAACAATAAGGAAAGCAATAATCGTTATCACTTTAATCAGTGATAGCCAAAACTCTGCCTCACCAAATGCGCCTACTGAGAACAAATTAATTAAAAAGATAAACACTAAAGCAACGGCTGAAAAAATCCATCCCGGTGTATTAGGAAACCAAAACTTGGATACGAGTCCGACTGCCACAATATCGACTGCCAGTGTAATTGCCCAGTTAAACCAATAGTTCCATCCCATGGCAAAACCTAAAGCAGGATCAACATACTTACCAGCATAATCAGAAAATGAACCAGAGGTTGGCGCATAAGTTGCCATTTCACCCAAGCTGGTCATCAAAAAATACACCATGACCCCAATTGCCAAGTAAGCTACAATTGCGCCAAAGGGCCCTGCCTGAGCTACCGTTGCTCCTGAAGCAACAAAAAGTCCTGTCCCTATTGAACCGCCTAAAGCAATCATAGATACATGACGGGTTTTTAAATTACGTTTCATCCCACCTTGTTGCTCATTCATAAAAATTTCTCCCTATTCGGGGCAAATAAAAAGCCCCTTTCTAAAATATATAGAAAGAGGTTCAAAAAGTCATCGTTTAATCAACTTTCCAAAGCACATCACGTTGCCGTGACAGTCTAACAATTATTAATTATTAGCCCAATATTATTCTGCCAAGAATGATACTTCGGCAACCTTCCCTTTTACGTCAATTCAACATCCTCGGCGGACTCATTCACGTGACTCATGTTGGCTGCAACCTCTTTGATAACTTGAATATCATATCATTTTTAAATTAACGTGTCAATTTCTAATACGCGTTGCCAATGCTTTGCGCGTTTTCGATAGTAATACTCACTAAATTGCCACCAGAAATAGCCGAAAAATAATGACCCTAATCCACTTGAAAACGGCATATCGTGGCGCTGCATGCATGCCATGAGCATCAGCCCCCAAAGTATAATAACAAGCAGCGTCAATCCCTGACGTATCCTACGATTTTTGACAAAACGTGGCATAATAACCACCGCCGCAATTGCTAACAATTGTAGCCACCATAACAATAGTAAATTAGGGATGGTTGGCCCCAATTTAGGCCCAGCTGACCAATGAATTTGCAGAATAAATGACATGGCTAATGCAAATATCATGGCCAATAATTGTGTCACAATAAACCACCACATAGCAATCTTATAATTCATAAAATAAAGCAAACTAAAAATAATCGCCATCGCTAGTATCACAATCCAATAGTGCACAAATATGCCACCAAAAGTAATCCAAACTTGTAAACCACGTGGTATTAAGTTTTGAATGACCAATGCTGCACCATTATCAATAACATGCATAAATAGCATATCAAAGCGCACTTGAATAGCCAACAATAAAAACAGTACACTAAATATGGCTATGAATAATTTTCTTAGTTTATCAGGCTGTATTAACATTTTATTAACTCTCTTGTTTATTTACCACGATAATTGTACCATTATATACAATGTTGTCTTTTAAAATGATTAATTTTTGTTATAATTTAATATTGTCTTTATCTCTGTATCGTATCATAGTAAGATATGATTTTTAATTAGTATCCATACCCTATCCTCATTCATTTAACTACGCCATACTAAATATCAGGAGCGCTACCATCATGGAACCTAAACCAAACTCACGTTTAAAACGTCATCAAAGCCCTAATCATAAAGTACGCAACATTATTCTTTTTTTAATTGCGATACTAGTAATTATCGGTAGCTTCTTTGTATGGCGAACAATTAATAGCGCAAAAGGTGTTGTTGCCAAATCTTACGCTGGTGCAGGTTTAACTAAATCCCGTAATGTATCCAATGTTGTAAAAAGTGGCCGTCCCATTTCAATCTTATTATATGGTACAGACACTGGTGAACTTGGCCGCACCTATCGTGGTCGTACAGACTCGATGATGCTCCTCTTGATTAATCCAGACACAAAAAAGACGACAATGGTTTCCTTACCTCGTGATGCCATGGTATCCATTATTGGCTATGAGGATACTTTCCCTCAAAAACTTAACGCGGCTTACGCTTACGGCTCAACAGCAACCTCAATCAAAACTGTTGAAGCTTTTCTAAACATCCCCATTGATTTCTATGCTTTGGTCAATATGGGGGGCTTAGCCAACATGGTTGATCAAGTTGGTGGTATCTCAGTGGACTCACCACTTGATTTCACTTATAGCCAAGAAACTGCACATGATTATGGTCCCAATCTTTACCGTTTTCATAAAGATAGCAACAAATTTGAACATTCTGATGATAACGGTGAAACTTGGTCTGCATCAAAAACAAAAATGAACGGTGATGCGGCGCTGGCCTTTTCTCGGATGCGTTATGATGATCCTGAAGGCGACTATGGCCGTCAAAAACGTCAACGTTTAGTACTGGAAGGTTTGATTAAAAAATCAGCCAATGTTTCAACCTTGTTAAATGAAAAGTTTATGGCAACTATATCAAGTAATGTCCGTACTGATTTAACTTTTGGCGACATGACAACAATGGCTAGCAAATATATCAAAGCCAAAAATAATATTGTCACCGAGCACATGCAGGGTGTTAGTACAAGTTACCCTGATTCTGAAGGTAATAACGTGTCCTATGAAGTTATCCCTCAAAAAGAGAAACAGCGCACAACTAATCTCATACGTAAAACCTTAAATTTAACACATAAACAAACCGGTCGCCCATATGGTGGTACAATACCTGCTGACTTATCAACGATTGCCACATCGTTACGCCCAGTTGGTGACAATAGCACGCCAACAAGTACTAGTACTCTCGATGACACGACTAATACACAATAATAACTACAAGTCAGTAACAAAAAATATAGCACAACGACCCTGTCGTTGTGCTATATTTTTTTAATTTAACTACTAGCCAAAATAATCTATACCCATCGCATGACGGACATCCTTCATCGTTTCCTCAGCAATCACATTGGCGTGATTAGAACCTTCTTGTAACATACGCAAAACTGCGGGAATATCTTGCGCATAATTTTGACGGCGTGCCCGAATAGGTGCCATTTCAGCTTCCATAACTTCAATCAGATGCTTTTTAAGCTTCATGTCACCCAATCCGCCTGCTGTGTACTGATCTTTCAAATCTTGCACACGTTGCTTATCCGTGTCAAAAATATCCAAATAGGTAAAAACAATATTACCCTCGACATGCCCTGGATCGGAAATGTTAATATGCAGTGGATCTGTGTACATCGCTTTCACTTTTTTGGCCATAATATCGGTGTCATCTGAAATATAAATACCATTACCTAGTGATTTAGACATTTTTGCATTACCGTCAATACCTGGTAAACGGCCTTGACCTTTCGGCGGAAACACGCCAACGGGTTCAACCAAAACATCAGAATGATACGCATGATTAAACGAACGTACTAATTCACGTGTCTGTTCTAACATTGGTTCTTGATCATCCCCAACCGGCACTTTTGTTGCACGAAAAATAGCAATGTCAGCTGCTTGTGACACAGGATAAGTTAAAAATCCTGCTGGAATACCCTCTCCAAAACCTTTTTGTGAAATTTCAGCCTTCACAGTTGGATTCCGTTGTAACCTAGCAACAGATACCAAATTCATAAAATACTCTGTGAGTTCAAACAATCCTTTAATTTGTGATTGGACAAATATAGTTGTTTTTTCTGGATCAATTCCAACTGCCAAATAATCCAAAGCCACTTCTGTTAACGCTTGATGAATTTTTTCTGGATTACGTGCATTATCTGTAAAAGCTTGAGTATCTGCAATCATCACAAATGGATCAAATTGACCCGAATTTTGCATGTGTACACGATTTTTTAATGACCCAATATAATGACCAATATGTAGCTTACCTGTTGGCCGGTCACCTGTTAAATAAATTTCTTTAGACATATCAAACTTCCTTTACTTGCAACTTATAAAATATATTATACGGTATATCACAATAACTTCCCAGTTAAAAAAATTAAATTTAGATTGACTTACAATGTGAAAAAGATTAGAATTATACCATTAATAACCAAAAAGGAGAATTTAATATATGAAATATGCAATAGTTGGCGCAGGTGCTATGGGGTTACGATATGGTATATTACTGCAAGAAAATGCAGGTGTTCAAGTAGATTTTATTGAACCAACACAAGCTAGCCTTGATAAAATAATTATTCAAGGTAATAAAGTGTGGAAATCACGTGATCATAAGGAACGTCATGAAATAAAAATTAACATTTTCTCACCAGAATCATATGAGGGTACGCCAGATGTTTGGATATTCTTTATGAAACAAATGCAATTACAGGATACATTAGATCGTTTAGCACCAAAATTCAAATCCGGTCAAACCGCTTTAGGTGCCATGAATGGTATGGGCCATATCGAAAAGTTACAAAAATATTTTGATGACGACCATATTATTGGTGGTACAGCCATGATTGCTACGATACTAAATGATTTTGGTGATGTTGACTTTATGGGTGATGAAGGTGCTGGTTCATCTGTCTATGCCAATCTTACTGAGAAACCTTCGGAAACCATGACCGCATTACAAACTGATTTTAAAGCGGCCCATCTAAATCCGTCTTATACTGAAAACTTCTTGGGTACTTTATTAACTAAAGTTTTCTTTAATGCGGTTGAAAACTCTATTGCTACTATGTTTCAATCACGTATGGGCCAACTCATGGCTTATGATGGGTTTTTAGAAGGCATCGCACGTCCTCTTATTAATGAGGCTTATGATGCTGCTGAGGCTGCTGGTATTGCATTAATCGAAACACGTGATGACATGGTTGCTCAAGTTGATTATGTATCCAACGTATCCAACCCACTTCATTTTCCCTCAATGTATCAAGATTTTGTGAAGGGTCGTCCCACAGAAGTTGACTACATCAACGGTTGGATTGCTGATTTAGCAGATAAGAATGGCACCCAAGCGCCAAATCATCATTTGGTAACAAATTTTGTTCATCTAGCTGAGTCAATGCGTAAATTTACCCCACCGGTTAATAAGTTAGCGCCTGATTATACTGGGGCTTAATATAAAAAATCATGTCATAACGTGACATGATTTTTTACTGCAATAATGTTAATGTTTTTGCATGTTTTTGACCATTAAAGTATTTATCTAACGCTTGTTGATACAAATTATCATCACTAATTTGACTAAATAGCGTCAAACTCGCTTGAAATTTTTCAGCATCAACTGCGCCAAGTAACTTAACTGGATCACTAGTATCTAATACAAGTGTCGTGGCAATAATGCTTTCCAAACGTTGCTTTAAAATAACATCCTGCAAATATTCATGTGCTTCTTGTTGATCATGAATACCATAATAGTTTGCCCGCTCGCTACGTGCTAATCCCTGTAGCTGTGGTAAAACAAACCACATCCAGTGCGTTTGTTTCTGACCATTTTCAAGCTCACTTTGTGCATCTTCAAAAGTGTTGACCCCAACTATCTCGCCATTTTGTGCATCCACAAATCGTTGTAGCTCACTATTGAGCGTCAGCACTTGTACATTATTTGTTTTTTGATATTGACGATATAAGCGATAAACTGCTTGGCCAGAAAAAGTTAAATGCATATGCTCGATTGTTTGCGGTGACACCCATTTTTTAGCATCTATTTCTGTTTCGTCCACAGCATTATCTTCAGATAGCCACTCGTTTAGTAGAAAAACAGTCGTATAAAGTTTTGCCGTGTCACCATTTGGATAATGCGCAACAAAACTGCGACCTGATATCGTACCCATCAATTTTAATTTATCAGGCTTCGCATGCGTACCAGCCTCTTCAAGCACCTCACGTGCTGCATTTTCTTGCCATGACATTTCTGGTTCAATATAACCGCCTGGAAAGGCCCATCCAGAAAAGTCTCGATTATAAATCATCAATAATTCGCCTTTTTTATTTTCAATCACAACATCAGTTGTTGGCATAACAAGTTCAAACTCATGACCCACTAATTCGCGTATTTTGGCAACATAAGAATCTTTATATGGCATATTCTCACTGTATTCCTTTCATCACGTCGTTATCTTTAATTATAGCAATTAAACGGTTAAACCGTAAACTTATTCAGTATGGTTTCAATGTCTTTGATAATTAGGGACGTTGTGCCATTAGCCTGATTAACAAATTCAACCTTTGTTTTGTCTTGATAAATAGCCATTGGTATTGAAATTTCAATACCTGAGTCCAGTTTAAATTTTTGAACACGATATTTTTTCTCATATTTTTGTGTGTTCTCTACTGGTATCTCTTTAGACACAATTTTTTCAGCAATTTGTTCTTTATATAACGATTTTGCTGATTCATTATCCGAAAACACTTTTTCAGCAATCGTTTCAGTATCAATGCTACCCGATTCTAATGCTTCATAAATAGCTGCCTGTGTTGTGGCAAGTGCTTCATGTTCTGGCAAATCATCATAATTTTCAGCGACATTTTTGATTGTTCGTTTAATAGTCTGCAAATTTTCTTTCATTGAAATGTCAGGTTTAATACCTAAAAACTTCTCCGAAAAATAGGCCACCCGATGGCCATCAATGAGATGCTTTTTTTCAATAAGATGATATCTATTCGTCGTCATGTTAATCAAAATCGCTTCATCTACTGTTTGTGTTGCTGCAGGTAAAACAGCTTGATTTAACACCAAATTATTAACCATTTGGTCCGCAACATATGCGACCGCATGTGCATATCGCGGTGAAAAATTTAATTTTATCATACCAAAAATTGGGCCATCATCAGTCGTTGCCTGAAAACTTAATAAATCTCCTGCTTGAATATTTTCACTGCCTGTAACCACTTCAAACAATTTCATCGCTAATTTCGTGGTCATTTTTGGAAAATCTTTTTCTACCAATATGGTTTGTAAATAATCATTCCCAGTTATTGTACCTGTCTTGACGTCACCAGCATATATTTTATTGACAAGCTTTGCGATGTAATCATGTACTCCGACGTCAGTTACTGACATTTCACCTTGAGAAGCGATCAAGTTACCCGTATCTGTGTCTAGAATATGCAAAATGGCATGCTGAATAATCATGATTAGTTTACCTTCTGAATTTAATGTTCTTATTATATCATGACAACATGCGGCAATTTGATACAAATTTCAAATAAATTATGAGGTTAAGTGATGTAATTTATCACTTTTCAAATTATTTACCGTATACTGTGTTAATTATGCAATAAAAAAAACTAAACGTCATATAATAACGTTTAGTAGCCAACTTATGATTAATTTATTTTCTGATAACTACATCATATTTATACATTACTTTGCATACCCGCAGCAATATTTGCCAGAGAAATTTCTGCTGTGCTTGCTACCCATAACTGCGGAGATGCAGATTTGGCAGCTAAACCAATGCCTAATGCTGTTTGCCCAGCAGCTTTAATAGCTTCTACACCGGCACTAGCATCCTCTAACCCAATAATTTGACTAGGATTTAACTTTAAAATGTTGCCGGCTTTAGTGAATATTTCTGGATCTGGTTTACCATGTGATAATGTTGCCGGATCTACAATACCCACAAAATCATCAGTAATTCCTAATTTTTCAAGAATTTTGGGCGCATTTTTAGAAGCACTTGCAATACTAGCAACATAACCACCAGACTTAATTTCTGACAAAAATGCGGTCATTCCTGGTAAAATGTCGTCCGGTGTAATACCTTGAATCAGTTCAACATAATGGGCATTTTTCTGAGCAGTAAAAGCTTGTTTTTCATCATCACTATATTTATCTTGCTGTCCCCCAGCCGACAAAATCATATTTAAAGAATCCATACGGCTAATGCCTTTTAATTGGCTGCCCAGCTCATCAGACCAATTGACCCCTATTTGCATAGCCAAATCATGCCAGGCTTGCTCATGAAACTTAGCCGTATCAGTAATGACACCATCTAAATCAAAAGTAAAACCTTTAATATTTGAAAATTCAGCCATTGTAAACTACCTTTCTTTCTTGTTGTCCGATGAGTTCAACTGTTTGGCCAGACACCATGATGTTAATATCACGATCACTGACAATTATTACCTCTTTAGCTGTCATTTCAATGACTAACTGCGTCCCTTGGTATTGTTGTGTGAAACTTAGTTTTGACCATTGTTTAGGCAGCCGTGGATTTAACGCAAACGTGTCATGTAGCATGTCAACACCAGCATAGTCGTTTTGGATAACTGATAATGTTTCACCCATCACGCCCATGTGAACCCCTTCAGCTGTTGTGCCACCTTGTATATCATAATAATCTGAACCAATTGCATCAGTTAAAAAATCATAAGCTTGTGCTTCAAACATTGTATTGCCTTGTCGTGCAAGTTCAACATAAATACCCGCAAATACTGGTCGCGATGTTGTTGAACCGTGTGTTGTCCGTTCTAAATAATAGGCCGTATTTTTAGCTAACCAATCATCTGGCAATTGATAACCTAATTGTGCAATCAATTCACGTGTATGCGCTGCGCCTAAATTATAAATCAACATCAAGAAATCAGCTTGTTTAATGACTTGGTAATCATCTGGTGATTTTCCTTCGGCTTTTAAAAGCCGATCAATACGATGAATGTCACCGTATTTAACTTTATAAGCGGTAAAATCTAACTGTTCCAGTTGAAAGAAGCCTTCATATTGTTCAACAATGCCATCACTATTAATTGATAATTTCAAATGATGACGCATCATCTCTGCTTTTTCTTGTTCTTCTTCAGTGTAACCAACTTGCTTTGCCACCTGACTAAAATTGCTAGCTGGATTTTGTGATAATTCATGAACATAATTCAATAGCCACACTAGCATAATATTTGTATAAGCATTATTAAGTAACCCACCGGTATGCGCACCAGGGACTTCTTCGTGAAACTCATTTGGTCCCATCACACCAGCAATAACAAACCGTTCACCTGCTAATTGTGCCTTATTAATCCAAAAACGAGCAATTTGTATGAGCATTTCTAAACCATTATCATCCAGATGATCTAACTTACCTGTCATTTTCTGATACACCCACATATTGTAGGCTACAGCCAAAGACACATGCCGTTGCAGACGAGAATTATCAGGAATCCAAGTATTATCAACGGTATTTAAATGAATTAACTGGCTTTGCTCATCCCCGTACATGCCTGATTGCCAAGGGTACATTGCGCCAATTTCGTTTTCAGACACCGCATTTTTTTCAGCTACTGCCAAACGGTTAGTACGATATTTCAAAATTGCTCGCGTCACAGTTGGTTCATTTGCTGAATAATAAGGTAACGCAAACAGCTCATCCCAGAAAATATGACCACGATAACCTTCGCCAGTTAAGCCACGCGAACCAACAGACACATCTAAATGCGGATTGGCATGACGATTGCCCATTTGATTTAAATGAAAGATACCCATTCTGATTAATTTTTGCATCGCATCATCGCCAGTAATTTGAATATCTTTTGTTTGCCATAACTCATGCCAATAAGCATGACTATTTTGCTGAATTTCTGAAAATGTCGTCTGGTTAACCGCGTTTTGAACGCATGTTGCGAGATCTTTTTTTGTTTCCAAATCACTCGCGATAGCAATCACACGCGTAATAGTCACTGCTTTTCCCGCGTGACCCTGAGCGACATAATGATTAATGACACTGTCATCTGTTATTTGAGTCGTCTTTGCGTGCACATTTTCGCCACTTGATTGTGATGCCAAAGCTACTGTCACATGAGTTGTCCGTGTGCGAATTGTCATGGTTGTGTCAGTTATTGATTGGATCACAAATTCTTTCGAATCAAAATCTCGGTAACGCGCAACATTTTTATTTTCAACGCTACCATCAATTTTGGCATCAATTGTCAAATCAACATCATAACTAGGCGTCACTTTAAATTGCAAACCTAAATCATGCCAATTTATAGGATCAACCACTTTGATAACGTCAATATCAACAAAATGTGTCGGATCATCATCAACTAAAACACGATAATGATCAATCAATTCACCCGTTTTAAAATCAAGTCGCCGTGTCAAAGTTGTGATCGTGTCATTGTTAATCACTAAGGGTTTACCAGCAATTGACACAGTCATCAATTGCACATTTGGTAAGTTAACTAAATCTTCATTAATGACAGCGCGTCCAGCAACTGGTGTTGACGTCTGATTAAAGACACCAGCTGCATATAGTCCGGGATAAAAATCGTCATCATAAGTGTTTGTGACAAGTGAACCACGCCAGCCAAGGAAGCCATTACCCAGACTAAGCAAGCTTTCACGACCATAGTTTTTCACGCCATCGACAATATCATCATAAGTTAATGACCAAGTATTTTCTGTCATGTTTCCTCCTTAAATTGTTAACATCTTATTTACCAGCAGCATCTTTAAAGGCATTTTTCTTCTCAACAGTTTTTATTTCATTCACATCTGAATCTTTAAATCCGAAGAAGTAAACCATTGCAAATGATACGATAATTGTCGCTGCCGAAGCAATCCAGAAAATCAACATATTATTGCCAGCGCCTACCTGACCTTTTGGTACAGCAAACGATGGGAAACCAATTAATGAACCAGTGAAACCATACATATTCAAGTTAAACAGCCCTGCAATAAAGCCACCAACTGCGCCACCAATATTGGCCATCCAGAACACGCGACCATATTTTAAGTTAATCCCGTACATAGCCGGTTCGGTAATACCAGCCATTGCTGACAGGAAACCTGCCCCAGCGAGACCTTTAAGGGAAGGAATTTTTGTTTTAGCCCAGACAGCCAATGCACCAGCACCTTGAGCAATCATTGTGAAATTAACAATAGCATTCAAAGTTGAATGTCCGGTTTGTGCAATTTCGTTGGCAATCAACGGTACAACCATCCAATGCAACCCGAATATAACAAGTGCTTGATACAAACCACCAATAATTAAACCAGACAATGGATAATTTAAATGAAGTAACCAGTTAATCACTGTAGAAATACCTTGCGATGCTAAAGTGATTGCCGGACCAACAAGAATTAGAACCACAGAAGCCACAACAACCAATGTTAGTAATGGCTGAAAAATTGAACGTAAGACCAAAGGCAACTTCTTTTTAAGCCAATTACCAACTGGTCGTGCTAACCACGCAGCAAAAATAATTGGGAAAATTGAGTAGGCATAACTTGGAATATTAATTGGCAGTCCGAAAAAACTCGAATTCAAACTAACACCAAACAACGTGCCGACAATTTTACCAGGTTGTGCAATTTGATTACCGATAACATGGGCATTTGTTAAATTAATGAACTCCGGTTTAACCAAAAATGCACCAATAGCGGCAACAACAAATGGGTCACTTTTAAGTTGTTGTGCAGCTGAGAAACCAACTAGAATCGGTAGAAAATAAAATGGTGCCATCGCCATTGATTGTAAGATGGTAAACGTACTCGATGCTGGATCAATAAAATAAATAGCCGAAAATGATGCTTGATTCGACACTAAACTCAAGAACCCATTTAACATACCACCAGCAGCAAGCAACCCAATGATTGGCATCATTGAACCAGTAATTGTGCCAATGATCGCCTGAAAAGCGTGAACAATAGGATTTTTAGAGCCATTCTTGCCGGTCGTTTCAGCAACTGCTTGATCTGTTGCCTCATTATCAGCAACGCTATCACCTAACTGGGCAATAACCTCATCGTAAACATCAGTCACAGCCGGACCAATGACGACTTGATACTGTCCTAATGAATCAGCATAATTTACACCCGCTATACCATCTAAACTTTCAATGGCATGATTGTCAGCAACGTTATGATCTTTCAAATAAAAGCGCAATCGCGTAATACAGTGAATCACTTTATCCACATTTTGTGCACCACCAACACCTGCAATAATATCAGTAGCAAGTCTTTCATATTGATTACCAGATCCTTTTGCTGAGCTGCTCATTTTAGTAGCCCCTGTTGCTTCTTGTTTTATAGTTGCATCAGCAACTACTTCACCAACTGTTACCGTCTTATAACCGGCAATCTCTAGCTTATCTAACATTTCGGCCGTGTTTGTCACGACCACCATTGTTGTCGTAGATAGATTAGCTGCAGTAATTTGAGCCAAATCAACCGACCCAACTTTATCCCCAGCGCGTACATGATCGCCTTTTTTAATCGTCCATGAAAATGGTTTGCCATCAAGACTGACTGTTTCAAGACCAATATGTGTCAATACATCCAGGCCATCAGAATTATGCAAACCAAAAGCGTGTCCTTGTAGGGCAATAACTTCACCAGCTACTGGTGCAACAATATCGTGGCCTGTTGGTATTAGTCCAAATCCCTCACCCATCGTCTTCTTGCTAAAAATTGGATCCTCAACTTCTATTAATGGGATGAGTCTGCCGGCAAGCGGCGCCAAAATTTTTGTATTTGTCATTTCTCTTCTCCTATGCGTAACTATTATCTTTAACGTCTTTTCAATGACGTCTAGAAAATTCAACACTTTTGAACCGATCGCCACGATGACGGGATTCAGTAAATGAGACAATTCTGCCATCATTAAGAAAGGTTTCTGAACGAATCACGACAATTGACATGGGTTCCGTCAATGACATTAACTGCCTGTCTAATGTATTGGCGGTTTCAATCGTGATTGTCTTTTTTGCATAACTAATCACTAAACCTAACTTTTGCTCAAATAATTCAAATAATGATAATGAAGTCGACAAACTTTTGATTTCTGGGACAACATCTTTTAATACATAATCCCGGTCAATGATGACAGGTTCATTATCCAAATAACGAATACGCACAATTTCTGTTGCCGGTAGGGGCATTTGTCCACCATAATCAAAAACTAGTGGGACATCTTTGTCTGAAATAGCATCCAGTTGTGTCCGCTCATTGAAATTTAGACGTGCCGCTAATTCACGATAACTTTCAACATGCGAAATCGGAAACGAATAACGATTTTGATTAATAACAAATGTCCCACGACCTTTAATTCGCATGACATATCCTTCATCGACTAACATTGCAACAGCCTTTCGCGACGTCTCGCGAGCAACATGGTAGCGATTCATTAAGGCAAAATCACTAGGTAACTTTGTGTCTTCTGGATATTTACCGTCATTAATTTGTTTTAGCAATTCATCATGGATGATCTGATATTTATTCATCACAAATTCTCCTCTATCGCTGTTTACAAGTTAAATATAACATTATTTGTAAGCGCTTACAAATAATTAAATCGACATTTTAAAACAAATGTATAGACAAGTTAAGCCACTAGCAACGCAGCATAGGATTACCGGTCTAGACAAGATTTTTTGAATCTAATCGCTATTTGAATTGCTTTTTAAAAATGGCAATATTCAGACACTAAAAAAACGGTTAACATGATATTGCTAACCGTTTTTTTGACACACTATTACTTTTGAACGATAGCTGAAATCACAACTTGACCGTCAATTAAGTCTGCACTCAGTTCTTTCTCGCCAGGATTATCTAGATAAAAGTCAGTGACTTGATCACGAATTTGTTGTTCAATGACACGACGTAGTGGTCGTGCACCCATCGCTTCATCATAACCATCTTCAATCAAATGATTTTTGACAGCTTCAGAAACCTGCAAAGTTAACTCTTTTTTAGCCAATGTCTGACTCACATCAGCTAGCATTAGATCAACAATTTGCTTGAGATCATCTTTACTCAAAGTTGAAAATTCAATCACACCATTAAACCGGTTTAAGAATTCTGGCCGGAAATAAGGTGCCAAACGTGTCATTAATTCACCGTCACTATTATCCGAGAAACCAGCATTGGAAGTTGCAATGATTACTGTGTTTTTGAAGTTAACAACATTACCTTGTCCATCGGTCAAACGACCATCATCCATGACTTGCAATAGTAAGGTCAAGACTTGTGGATTCGCCTTTTCAATTTCATCAAGTAAGACAATTGAGTAAGGGCTACGACGTACTTTTTCCGTCAACGTATTGCTGTTATCGTCATAGCCAACGTAACCCGCAGTCGTACCAATTAGTTTGGACACTGCTGTCAAATCTGAATACTCTGACATATCTAGCCGTACAATATTTTCTTTACTACCAAACATATCTAATGCTAGTTGCTTGGCTAACTCCGTCTTACCAACACCTGTTGGTCCAACAAATAAGAAACTACCAATTGGTCGATTGCCTTCATCAAATCCCGCACGATTACGACGAATGGCACGTGCAACCATGTTAACTGCGTCCTCTTGTCCGATAACTTTGCCAGCTAAACGCTTTCCGATTGTCTTCAAACGTTCAATATCAGAAGCACCCATTTGTGCTACGGGAATACCTGTTAAACGTTCAACAGACTCAGCTACATCATTAGCAGTAGCAACAACTTTAGTCGCTTCATCCGCTCCAGCAATTTTCTGTTCCAATTCAGCAATTTTATTCTTATACTTTAATGCGGCTTCAAAATCTTCCTCTGCAACAGCCTTTTCCTGCTTTTCTTTGGTATCATGTAACTGCTTTTCTAAACTCACTTTATCTGTTACTGGATTTTTAGCGCTCAAATGAGCTGCCGTCATATCCAACAAATCTATCGCCTTATCGGGCAACGAACGTTGTGGAATGTATTGCACAGCATAATCAACAGCGGCTTTCAAAACATCCTCAGGTAAAGAAACATGATGATGCGTTTCATACAGTGCAGCAATACCCTTTAAAATCAATAGTGTATCTTGCGCAGATGGTGCGTTAACAGTAACTTCATTAAATCGACGTGCCAAAGCAGCATTTTTCATAATAGTGTTACGATATTCATCTTGCGTCGTCGCACCAATCAATGAAATTTCGCCGCGGCTCAAGGCTGGCTTAATAATATCGGCCAAACCTTTACCGCCATCCTCACCACCAGTAGAACCAGCGCCCAAAATTTGATGAATTTCATCAAAGAATAGGATAACGTTTCCTGCTGATTTAACTTCCTTCATCAAGTTTTGAATGTTTTCTTCAAAGGCACCACGGAATTGTGTACCGGCCTCTAAACTTGAAATATCAATCGAGTAAATTTCCTTATCTTTAATCGCAGCAGGCACATCTCCTGTTACAATTGCTTGTGCCAGGCCTTCAACGACAGCGGTTTTACCAACACCAGCATCCCCAACTAATACAGGATTATTCTTCGTACGACGACCCAAAATTTCTGCTGTCTCTTGAATTTCTTTGTTACGGCCAATCACTGGATCAAGCAAGCCATCACGTGCCTCTTGTGTCAAATTACGACCCAACTTAGCCAACATACCTTCCTGCTTGGGTTGTCCTTGCTGTGCTACCTCTCGCCTGTTATTACCATCAACTTGGGCCTGCTGTCCCTGAGGTAATTGGCCACTCTGACGGTATTGCGCGAATTGCTCAGGTGTTACTTCTTGTCCATTGATGAGGTAGCGTCGATTTTCAGAATTATAACCATTCATATTACCCATCATATTGTTGAAAATATTGTTCATGTCTGATCCGAATGGATCATTTGAAAAATTGTTATTAGCCATTTAAAATTCCCCTTTTTTATTCAATTGCATGACATTATTGATAATTTCAGCTGTGCTTAACATAGCTTACCAAATCAACGTTCGTCTGAATTAAAATATAGTTTTTCAAGGTCTCTTAGCACTTCCCACATTGCTTGATGTTGCGCTTTAGCAAGCGCATCAAGATCTCTCATGTTCAAACTGGTTGCATCTGATTGCGTTTTATTAAATGATTTATGGATCGTTGTATAACCATATCCAGAATCTTTCGCCACTCGGTATATCGTGAGCGAATTGTCATCCAAATACGCCTTAATATCAAATCTCATAATCATCACTCCAGTTTAAAGTTTGTCCGCGTACACGATCGTGATTGCGGTTAATAAAGTTGTTGTTTCCTAACATTTTTCCACATCTCCTTTACAATTTAATTATAACACACACGTGATATAACACAAGTGTGTTATATATATAAATTATCACCTGTTTTATATGGGCTGAGCTGTTATACTTGATAGATAACAAAGTTACCATGGCATTGCAATGCAGAAAGGAAATGTCTTAGCTGATGTTAGTAATGAAACTAATGAGCTAAGACAACACATCATGACAGAAAATTCACCAAAAAAGCGTTCTTACGCACAAAAAAACCTCAATTCAAGTGGTAAAAAACCTTTTTACGGCAAGAAATTTGACCCACGCAAGTCAGGAAAAAGACAAGATCCTCATTTCGATGGTGTTGACGTACATGTCGATCAAAACTTCCCACTAACAATCAAGCGACTAGGTATCAACGGCGAAGGTATTGGCTACTTTAAACGTAAAATTGTTTTCGTTCCCGGTGCTTTACCAGATGAAGTCGCTGTCGTTAGGGTCACTGAAGTAGAACCAAAATATATTGCAGCTCGCGTATTAAAAATTCGTGAAAAATCACCAAACCGCGTTAAACCACTAGATGAGTTTGCTGATGAAGTCGGTGGCTTTGAACTAGAACACATGACTTATCCCGCGCAGTTAGCGTTTAAAAAAGATGTCCTTGTGCAGTCATTAGAAAAATTCCAACCACGTGGTTGGTCTGATTACGATTTACGTGACACGATTGGCATGGAAAACCCCTACGAGTATCGTAACAAAGCACAATTTCCTGTTCGTAAAATCGGTAAAAAACTCAGTGTCGGTATGTACAAACGCAGCAGTCACGATCTTGTTGACTTACCTGTTGTCCACACACAAGATCCTGTGACGATGAAAGTTATGCGAACGATTCGTGAGTTGCTTGATAAGCTTTCAGTTTCAATTTATAATGAAGATAAAAATCATGGCACAGTTAAAACCATCGTCGTTCGTGTGTCACATACAACCGGTGAAGTCCAGCTCACCTTTGTCACAAATACTGATGGATTCCCTGGTGATACTGCTTTGATTACAGCTATTAACCAAGCTCTACCCGAAGTAACAGGTATTTTCCAAAACTTCAATCCTGGTCGCACGAGTCTTGTTTGGGGTGAAGAAACAATTAAATTGTGGGGGAAAGATTACATTGAAGAAACAATTATGGGGAAAACTTTCCAACTTTCCCCTCGCGCCTTCATGCAACTCAATCCTATACAGATGGCCGTAGTCTATAAAGAAGCACTAGCTGCGCTTGATTTGACACATGCTGACAAACTAGTCGATGCCTACGCTGGTGTTGGTACAATTGGTTTAAGTTTAGCTGATAAAGTTGGCGAAGTTCGTGGTATGGAAATTATTCCTGAAGCAGTTGACGATGCGAACATCAATGCTAAAATTAACCACATTGAAAATGCTAAATATGAAAGCGGTACAGCAGAAGAGCTATTTCCAAAATGGCAAGCTGAAGGTTGGTTAGCTGATGCACTGGTTGTTGATCCACCACGTACTGGACTTGACACTGCTTTACGTCGCGAAATTTTGCGGACAATGCCGGAAAAATTTGTTTACATCTCATGTAACGCGTCAACATTGGCTCGTGACTTAGTTGACCTAACAAAAGCCTATAAAGTCGATTATATTCAAAGCATTGATATGTTCCCACAGACAGCACGATGGGAAGGCGTTGTGAAGTTAACACGACGTGATTAATCATTAAAAAATAAGCAAGAACTGCGTTTAAAAACGCAGTTCTTGCTTATTTTTTAATGACTTTTATCTTGCTTTTTAATTTTTTTCAGCGCTATAAAATTTAATAAGTAAAATAATAATAGTAAAGCCATTGTTATACCAGCTATCAAATATCGGCCATCTTTCGTATGAAGTAACAAATCATTTAACTTAGGTAGTCGTGTCACAATTCCCATAACCCCCGCACCAACCAAAAAGATAACAAATGGCCAAATAAATGTTTTATCTTTTTGACGAATGAAAAAATATAGTCCTACTATTAATGTTAACAAAATAATAACAATACCCAATCCACCATCTATCCACAAATGCAGTGGCGTTTTTAAAAACATGTTCATCAAAAATATGGGTGCGCTAATAACACTAACAGCTAGCCAAACCACAAAATACTGCAAATATTTATTTTTCAGTGTGGTATTGACTTGATATATTGTTCGGCCAAGATATTTAAAACCAATCAAAATCACAACATATAGATAGCTACCTGAAATAACTAACATACCAATATCAATGGGCTTCTCTGCAATCATTAAAGATGGTAAAAAACAAACACCAATATAAGTTAATAAAAGATAAAAACCTACTTTAATAATTTCCAAAATATGACGTGGCATTTCAGACAATATTTCATCAGCAATGACTTTAGGTTCTTTGCCAAAATAATCTGCTGCTGAAACATCATCATTTTGCGCTTCCAAAATGTCCTGTAGTATACTTAATAATTGCGTTTCTATTTTGTATTCGTCACGTGCGAAACCTTCGATTCTAATATACAATAATAAATTTTCATAAAATACTTTATTCTCTGCATTCAAATTTTCACGTAACAAATTATTCGATTCAATCATTTCTTTTGTTTTCATTATTTTCCCCCTCGTCAATCAATTGATTAACTGCTCCCTCTAAAAAATGCCATTCATTAATAAAATCTTTTTTAGCTTGTATACCTGCGACTGTTGTAAAATAATATTTACGGTCGGGACCTGCCAGTGAAGGTTTCATTTTCCCTTCAATTAATCCGCGCTTTTCCATTGTTGTTAATAAAGGATATATTGTCCCTTTCGGTATATCAGACAAGCCATATTGATTGATTTGCTTACTAATACCATACCCATAGTCTGGTTTTTTTTCTAAAATAATTAGCATCACACCTTGTAAAATACCTTTAAGCATTTGACTAGAAGTATTTGATTTCATTTTTATTCCTTCTTACTAATATGTTTAGCATACTAGTATTATAAACCATACTGCACTAGTTTGTAAAGCCAACTAGTGCAATAAAAAAAGTAGCGACAATATTGTCGCTACTTTTTACCTGATGCCGACTAGCGGATTCGAACCGTTGACCCCCTCATTACTAGTGAGATGCTCTACCAACTGAGCTAAGTCGGCAACTCCAAGTACTCAAGTATGCCTAAGTCATACTAGATACCCCAGAGAATACTAATTCTCTTATACGGGTGACAGGAATCGAACCTGCACGCCTTGCGGCACTGGAACCTAAATCCAGCGCGTCTGCCAGTTCCGCCACACCCGCATTGTTGTTTACGCAACTATATTAGTTTACTTGAAAAATGCTCGTACGTCAACACCCAATTTCATATTCTTTTTTAATTGGTAGCCGCGCGTTAGCAAATCAAACATCCTATCATTACGTATCAACACTGCCACGCTCATGGTGATTGTTTGACACTGTGGATAATCTCGCACAGAACAGTACACAGGAACTATTAAATATTAAAAATGTCAAAATTCAATTTTTCTAAAAAACTATTCTTGCCGTAACTCTTTGTTTTTGGTCAGTGCAACAAGTTCCAAAACAAAAGAAATAATCACTCTTAAGACTGCATATACTGGCACAATTACAATCATACCAACAATTCCCCACAAATTACCAGCAACCATTAATAACAGCATAATTGTCAGGGGATGAATCGCCAATGATTTGCCGATGACATTAGGATAAATAAAGTTCCCATCAAGCTGCTGAACAATTGTCATCACAATAAAGACAAACAACATCTGCTTCCAAGATTGGGTACTAGCCACGATTAAAGCTGGTACCACCCCAATCCAAGGACCGATATATGGCACAATATTTGTAATACCAGCCACGACCGCAAGTAACCAAGCATAGGGTTGTCCAATAATCATATACCCAATAGCCATCGTAATACCAACAAACAACATTTCAATGGCTTGACCCGAAATATATTTTTCTATGGTGTTGTCCATTTTTGTAGTCAATTCGGAAATTTTTTGTGCATGTCGATTTGGAAAGATCTTTTTGATGGCAGGCACCAAACGCTCGCCATCACTTAACATGTAAAATAATACAACCGGAATGGTCACAAGGTTAATTGTTACTGACGTTATTGTGGCGACAACTGTCCCTAGCGTCCCAGCTGTAATTGTTAAAAAGGATGCAGCATATTTACTAACTTCTGCTCTAATTTGATCCGCATTAACAGACAAATTCAAATTTTCAAACCATCGACTATTGACAGTTTCCGACGTAAATCGTTGCACATCTTGCACAAAACTCGGCATAGCCGTAATCAAATTCGTTATTTCACGGATCAATGTTGGCACCAAACCAACTAACGCCGCCGCAATAATTGCTAAAAATAAAACAAACGTGATAATAACCGCTAATTGATGTGGCATGTGTCTACCGAAAACTGTTATTTTTTTTATTAATTTCAAGATTGGTTTTAACACGTAGTACAGGAATCCTGCAACAAGTAACGGCACAAATACTGTTGAAACAAAAACGTTAATCGGTCGCATCAAAAAATCAAATCCAGATACGATCAAAATCAAAACAGCTAACGCCAGTAATTCTAGTGTCCAAAAAAATAATTTTTTTAATTTCATATTGGGAAACATTATTGGAACGCCTCCAGCGCTTTAAGTAATTTATGTTGTACAGTAGGTAAAGATAATCTTTGCCAGTCATCTGGTGATAAGTATTGTTGATTTGGCATGAGATCAACATCTTGTTTCACTAACCATATCTCCCAACGCCGATGCGTAAACACATGAATAATTGGTTTAATATTAAGTTGCTGACCTTCAATATCGTCAATACTATTAATTTCAATTAGCGGAAACGTCCAAAAACCAGCTAATAAACCAGTGTCTGGCCTTTTTTCAAATAATAATTTGTCATTACTTTCAGATATAGTGGCCATATACATCTGTTTTATTGGCTTTTGTTTTTTAGTTTTAACTGGATATTTTGCTTCCACATCGTCCCGAAAGGCAGCATTAAATTCTCGCACTGGTGAATTCTGACTATCCGGATTTTTAGCTGTCATAAAACTTGATCCTAGATCCATAATCGCTTGATTAAAATCTCCAGGACGTGATATATCGACAATTGGCGCAATAGCATCATAAAAAATTTTACGTGATTTCGTGTTAGCGATGTCAGCATCAATTTTAAGTAATCGACTAAATACACGATAAGCATTACCATCAACCGCAGGCACCACCTCACCAAAACTAATTGATGCAATAGCCGCCGACGTGTAGGGTCCCACGCCCGGTAATTCCTGTAAATCATCCGCGCTTTCAGGCCAATGACCATGTAACTCATCCACAATAAATCGCGCTGCTTTTTGTAGATTACGGGCGCGAGAATAATATCCTAACCCTTCCCATAGCTTTAACACTTGCGCCTCTGGCGCATAGGCTAAGTCCTGAACCGTTGGCAAATCAGACATAAATCGCTCATAATAAGGCAAAACTGTATCAACCTGTGTTTGCTGCAACATAATTTCAGAGACCAGCACGCGATAAGGTTCATGATTCAGACGCCAAGGTAAGGTCGCACGTCCCTCTTGATCATACCAATCAAGTAACGTGCGACGAAAATCTTTAATTGTTTGTTCAGACCATATTTCCATATATCTATTGTACCTTAAATTTGTAAAATTTTAGAAACACTTATTTTTTTAAAACATTGATTTTTGAACCTATATAACGTATAATAAGATCTTGTATGTAAAAACATTTGAAAAAGGAGTACCCATCATGGCATTAAAGAAGCCGCTTAATTCATTCGCCCGTGCTCGCAAGGTCGGACACAACTCAGCTAAGAAGCAACGTCAAACGGCTATTGCCAAGTTGCAACAATGGGCAAAAGGTAAGTCAGAAGAATTACCTGTAACAAAGTAATTTGACTTAACTAAAACCAGTATTTTTACTGGTTTTTTGTTTACACTTTTTATTATATTACGATTAATCCTATGTTATAATCATTTAAAAGAAAGGTTGAACGACATTTGAATATATCAAAAAAACAAAAATCGATTCTTACCATTCTAGTTATCGGTACATTTCTGGGGTTTTTAAATCAAACGCTCATGAATGTTGCCTTACCTAGTATTATGCGCGACTTTCACATTGGCCCAGGATTAGGCCAATGGATAACCAACGGTTATATGCTAGTTAATGGTGTCATGGTACCACTGACGGCGTTTCTAATCCAACGTCTCACCACACGCAAACTATATCTTACAGCTGTTGGCCTGTTTGCAATTGGTACCCTCATAGCTGGTTTTGCGCCAAATTTCACCATTTTAATTACTGGGCGCATGATTCAAGCCATGGGTGCCGGTGTCTTCGGTCCACTAATGAACGTTGTTGTGATGAATCTTTTTGCGCCTGACAAACGTGGTGGTGCGATGGGATTAATTGGTTTAGCCTTAAACTTCGCACCAGCACTTGGGCCATCATTATCCGGACTTATCGTCACAAACCTATCTTGGCGTTTCCTGTTTTTCATTGTCGCGCCATTAATTATTGCTGACTTCATACTCGCTTATTTTCTATTACAAAATATCGGTGAACAAAAAAAGCTTAAATTTGATTTTCTTGGTGTTGTGCTATCCAGTATTGGGCTTGGCTCATTGCTTTACGGTTTTTCAAACGCTGGCGCAACACCATGGTCTGAATTTACAGTCTGGGGATTTATTATTATTGGCTTAATTGTGACAGCCTTGTTCGTTTGGCGACAATTTTCAACCGAGACACCGCTACTCAATATGGCCGTTTTGAAGCATCGTGAATTTGTCATTGCCATGTCAATTAATATTATTTTAATGATTGCTATGTATGGTGGTGCAATGATGCTACCACTCTATATGCAAACAATTCGTGGCGCTTCAGCTTTTATTTCGGGACTCGTACTATTCCCAGGTGCGTTAGTCACCGCGTTTTTGTCCCCATGGAGCGGTCGTTTATATGATCAATATGGTGTAAAATATCTCACGCTATTCGGTATCGTAATCACAGCTATCGGGACAATTATTTTAGCCTCACTATCACTCAATACACCACTCTGGTTTGCCGTTGTTGGTCAATTTATACGCCAACTTGGTTTAGTCTTAGTCTTAATGCCCATTCAAACCGAAGCCTTTAACGCTCTACCTTTGTCACTTATGCCTGATGGATCAGCGATGTTCACGACAGTTCGTCAAATTGCCGCTTCATTTGGTACAGCAGCATTAGTCACTATCATGACACGATCAGCTCTGAGTTACGGTAAGACGCATGCCAGCACGCTTGATGTACTCATCCAGTTACATGGTATCAAAGTTACTTTTCTAACCGCAGCCGCAATCATGCTGATTGGTGCGGCGTTATCCCTCTTATTTAAAAACAGAGCCCCAAGCGATTTTGTATAAAATCAAAAACACATTGCGCGCAGTAAGTTCAAAAAAGAAGCGACATTGTTGTAAACTGACATTGCACTTATGCAATACTAGTTCACACTTGTCGCTTCTTTTTAACTATGCTTTATAATACAAAACTCAAATATCTACTGCCGCCCAATGATTAATCGGCCCAAACTGGTGCCCCACTGCAATGCCAATTTCAATGGCCGCTTTTGTCACATCATGTCCAATTCTAATAGCTGTTGCTACATCGGTGCCTTTAGCTATTTCTGCTGCAATTGTAGCACTTAGCGTGTCCCCTGTGCCATTAATGTGTGTCGTGTCAAAGTACCGATGACGCAACCAAAAATCACTGCCATCTGCTAATAACACATAATCAGCCACTTCAGATTGGTTTTCTTGATTATGCCAACCTTTAATGACGACATTTTTAACCCCTAATTTTTGAATATCGCGTGCTGCTTCACGTTGATCAGCCTCTGAATTAATTGTTCGTCCAGTCAGCAGTTGTGCTTCAAAAAAATTAGGTGTCGCCACTTCAGCCAATGGTAATAACTCAGTTTTCAACGCCTGAAAAGCATTATCAGCTAAAAGCTGCGCACCATGTTTCGTTGTGATCACCGGATCAACAACTAATGGTCCAAAATCATAAGTTTTATAGGCAGTAACCACCGTCGCAATTAAATCAGCATCTGAAAGCATACCTGTTTTACTGGCCCGAACTTGAAAATCATCTGCTAAAACCTCAAATTGCTTTTCAATAAACGGTAAAGGTAATGTTTCAGACGCATGAATACCATATGAATTGCCAGCCACCGCAGCAACAAGCACACTCATTCCGTATGTTTTCCGAATAAAAAATGTATGTAAATCAGCTTGCATTCCGGCCGATCCATCTGAATCAGACCCAGCAATCGTTAAAACTTGTGGAAATTCATTCATATCACACACCCTCTTTTAGATAATTATAATTTACTATATTATATGTCACCTCTCGTTTATTAGCTAGATAATTCAATATTTATTTTATTAGTTTCTTATTTGTGATAAGGCGAACCCTGTTGAATCATAAACGCACGATAAATTTGTTCAATCAAAACGAGTCGCATCAATTGATGCGGCAATGTTAGCAAACCAAAACTCATTTTCATATTAGCGCGTTGTTTAATCATTGGATCAAGCCCCAATGAACCACCAATAATAAACGTAATATCAGAATAACCAGTAACCATCACATCAGCGATTTTTTTAGCAAACGCTTCCGAAGATAGTTGCTTGCCTTCAATTGCTAATACAATAACAAAATCACGTGGTCCAATTTTCTCGGCAATACGGCTGCCTTCTTTAGCCATAATTTGTTGATTTTGTGTCAAACTAGCCTTTTCTGGTGTCTTTTCATCAGTTAATTCAATGATGTCTGTTTTAGCAAAACGTGATAAGCGCTTGGTATATTCTGCAATACCATCCTTAAGATATGTCTCTTTCAACTTACCAACTGTGATCAATTTAATATTCATATTACCCTCTATCTTTAAACTTTCTTAATATAACGGCCCCTCATGCAAACGTTTGTATCTTAAAAGTTATCCACAATTATCCACACGAACAATCAAGCATTAACAGGTACACACCCTTATTATATCAGGCATCATCATGTTCGTATATTTTTTATCCACAGTTTTTGATTAAATTAGCACAAATTGTGGATAACTTTTATAACCCCGTTTGAGGCTATTCGCGTAAATTTTGCGCGCTTAATCGTGACTTATCCACAATTTTCCACTTTTTTATCCACAGCTGTGGATAAGCACATGTGTTCCCCTGACGATACCCGCTATTTTAAAGGTTTGCGTTGCTGTTTAACGCCAAATTAGCACTGTTTAATGTCTTAACTCGTTATGTTTGCACCTAAATACGTATAATCTAGCAATTATTGGCATCCAACGAAAAAAATTATGTCATTTTCTATCAAAATACCCCTATTTAATATTATTTTATCTTTTTTGTTCATTTTTCCACAATTTATAGTCACTTATCCACATATTATTGGTTATTATAATTAGTTATCAACATTTTCATGCAAGTTTTCAACATTTCATGAAAACGCTTATTTTAATACTTTTGTCAATATAAGGTAAAGAAAAAGCTAACGCCTTGCGTTAGCTTTCTAATTTTTGTGTTAATTTTACTGTAACTGTTTTCTTATCTTTCTGATGATAATATGTAATGGTCACAGTATCATTCAAATTATGTTTATACAACTCTTCACGCAGATCAGCTTGGCCAGTCACTTTTTTACCGCCAATCTCAGTTATGACATCATATTTCTTCAATCCAGCCTTATCTGCTGGCCCATTTGGCGTTGTACTCATGATAACAACACCGCCATTAACAGATGTAGGTATCTTCAAAAGGTTTTTTTGATCATCAACTGTCACTGCAGAAAGCTCCACAAGGCCAATACCAATGGCTGGACGCGTTACTTTACCATCTTTGACCAATTTATTGACAATATCGACAACTTGATCAGACGGAATGGCAAAACCCATACCTTCAACACTAGTACCTGATGCTGACGATGATAATTTCATCGAATTAATACCAACAACCTGTCCTTCAAAATTAACCAGTGGTCCGCCAGAATTACCAGGATTAATTGCCGCATCAGTTTGAATAACAGTTGATCCACCATAATTTTGACCATCCTCTGAGGTTGACGCCACTAATCGCTTCTTAGCAGAAATAATGCCCTCAGTAACAGACGATGCATATTCAGACCCAAGTGGTGATCCAATCGCTAATACTTTTTGGCCAACTTGTATCTGACTAGAATCACCAAAATCTGCTGTTGTCGTAACGACCTTCGGATCTATTTTAAGTACTGCCAAATCAGTCATGGCATCCTTACCCACCAGTGTTGCCGTGACTTTTTTGCCATCATGCAGCATAACCTGTATCTGAGCCGCGCCATTAACAACGTGATTATTTGTGACAATATAAGCAGCATCTCCTGCTTTTTTATAGATGACACCGGAACCTTCTGATGATTCTTGATAATTATTTGTACCAGTCTGTGAAAAATTAAGTACTGATACAACTGCATTTGAAACTTTACTATAAGCGGTTGTTGCCGTCGCATTAGTTGGGATCGTTGTTTTTTTAGTCGCTTTAGTCTGAACTTTTTGTGTTGTAGATTGTAGACTCTCAACACCTCTTTGCCCATATAAAACAGCCCCACCACCAATAACACCGGCGATTGCAGCTGTTACTATTATTTTTGTTACTGATTGTTGCGCCATACTTTTAGCCACCCATCAATTGAATTATAGTTATTATATACAACAAAAATTAATATTAGATTAAATTACTCCGATAAATTATCGCCCGTAAAGGCATTAATTTTCAAAACATATTTTTCATTACCACTATAAGCTTCAAATGCCCAGACAGGTAGAAAAATATCATAGCCATTAACCGTTAAGGTTCTGTCATAAGACAAGTACCCCTTGGACAAACGATCCCCACTGCCAATTTCATTGTAACGATATAACGCAATAATCGCATCTTCTTCCGTTATCGTAGCACGCGCATCACGCAGTTTTTCAATGTTAACTAACTGTCGCTTAGTAAAGCCAGTCAACCGACCTGATTTATTATACTGAAAAGTCATAATACCGCTATCAGCAAGTACTGGTAACCCCTCAATACGTTGTGAATATACCCGATCTGAATTCGTTTTGTCTGCCGTTAATACAGGGTTATATCGATAACCTGCACTATAAGCAGCAAGTACTGTTTCACTTGCATTGGTCCCAATCTTTTTTGAGATATCTTGTTTAAATTTGGCAACCACAGTAGTTGAATGGTTACCGGAAGTAATGTCTATATTAGAAGGTAACGACATTTCATGCCTATCCCCATGTTGCGCAGCAACGTAACCACTATAGTGAACGGCCGTACCAAATTTTGGTAATTGAATTTTTTGCTTTTTCATCTCTGAAATAATGTTGGTATTTGCATCTGTCACTTGTTCTTGTGGTACTTGTCCGGAACGCCACCAATTGAGTAAAAATATATCTAACAAAAAAAACAAAATTAACATTAATATTTTAATGCGTTTAAATTGCATATTTTCCTCCTAGATTTTAGAACCGGACATACTTTTAACGCGTTTTTAAATACGAAGACACACTTTGCCAACCTGTGTGAGTTTCAATCATCCACGTTGGTTCCATATTCACTGCGGCCTGACTATCCTTATCAAGCCGCCATTCATACCCCGGCGTGATAAAATCATAATCTTTTTCTTGTACACCAGCGTCAGTCAATTGCTTAATTACCTCTGTTGTTGATGGCAATACCACGTCAGGTTGACTATTGGGTACAGGGACGCCAATTTCATTCAATGAATACGTGCTTGTCAGGTTACCATGTTTATCCATAGTCATATGAACGGCACCAATTTCAGATTGAAAATAAACAGGAAAACCCTCGACATAGGTTCGAAAAGTAATTTTTTGACCATTTTGCTGGCTTTCATAAAAACGTGTATCCGTAAAATCAGACTGTAATAGACTAATTTGCGAAAGGCCTGTATTTAAACGGTCAATATAATTTTTAGGCAATTTGTTTTTTAAATTATGATCTTCAAATGTCACGGTTTCCCAGTCTGGATCATAAATTATTTTTTGATTATTGAGTTTATTTGTATAAACTGTCTTATCACCATCTTGTGTGACATTCAGCTGATTAATGGTGCCAAGCAGCGCTGACACATAAGTTTTAGGATCACGACGGGTTACTAAGTAAGAATACACTGGTAACGTAATGTTCTTTGGATAATTAAGCATAACACGACCCTGATGTGCTTTAAAATTAATGTTCATATTTTTCGGTAACTTTTTAGATTGTTCCCAAACAGCGTTACGATCTAATTTGCTGACTTTTACTGTAGTAATTTGATTTGTCTTAGTGTTCACAAAATAGCTATTATTTGAACGATCTAATGCTACTACAAAATAATCAAAGTTGAAATTTTTTCGTGTGGACACATTTTGGTCATAACGTATATTAAAATAAGAAATTGGCACAACATCCGGATAACGAAAAATTTGAGACTTTTTAGTAGCCAACACTTTTTTAATGCCTGCGACACTGACTGTTTTAGTTTGAGCATCCGTTAATTTAGCATTTGTTATCGCTGTGCGTATTTTTTTTAATCTTGCATCATCTGCGTGCATGGCTAACTGTTGCGACCCATCAGCCTGCGACACAATATATTGTGTCGGACGAAAAATTTCAAGCAATTGTTTTTCTGGTTGTTGCGCCGTTGCTTGATCAGGCGCCTCATTTTTACCAAAAGAGCTAAAAATAAACCCTGTTAACACAACAGATATGACAAGCAGTAAAACAAGCAAAGCATTTAATAACACACTCTGTAAAATTTTTTGTTTATTCCGCATCCCAATCATCCTCCGCGATGACATCATCATCTACATAGGCAAGCGAAATATAGAATGTTGATCCCCTGTTTTCGACCGAGTCTACCCAAATACGACCATTAAAACGCTCCACTACTTCTTTAGAAATAGCCAAACCTAATCCTGTCCCACCCTGTGCACGTGAGCGTGACTTATCCACACGGAAGAAACGATTGAATATACTATCCAAATCTTTACGCGGAATACCTAATCCTTGATCTGAAATACTTAAAATAGCGCGTGTCTTCGTTTTGATTAAACGGGCGGTGATCGTGCCGCCATCTGGCGAGTACTTAACCGCATTATTCATGATATTATCAAGCACTTGCGTAAATTTATCTGGATCTACTTCAACCCAAACATCTTCATTCGTAAATTCACGTTGAATATTATAATTCTTATTTGGTGTATCGGTGTTTTTAGCATCACTTTCAATAATCATATCAAAACGGTTCAATACAAAGTTAAACAGACTGTTCAAATTAACAACTTCAAATCTGACATCCATTGTGCCTTGATCTAATCGCGACAATGCCAACAAGTCATTAATCATGCGAATCATACGCTGTGTTTCATCTTGGACAACGCCTAAGAAATTTTGTGCCATCTCAGGATCGTCAATGGCGCCTTCGGCTAACGCATCAACATACGATCTGACTGAAGTTAACGGCGTTCTCAATTCATGTGATACATTTGACACGAACATACGACGTTCCGCATCAATTCGTTGCTGCTCAGTAATGTTATGTAAGACCACAACTAAGCCAGAAATAAATCCTGATTGTCGCTTAATTAATGACACATAGGCTTGTACTAATATATCATTACTATCATCTGACAAATCAACTCGAAAATCATCCAGATTTTCCAGCATATCACGTAACGTTCGTTTGCCTTGCAAACGTAGCAAATCAATGACATTTTTGCCAATCGCATCTTCACGATCAACCCCAACAAAATTGGCTGCCGCTTGGTTAATAATAGTGATTTCGCCACGACGATTAGCTGCTAAAACGCCATCAGCCATGTGCGTTAAAACAGAATCTAATCGGTTTCGCTCGGCGTTTACTGTCTCCGTTGATTCTTCAACACGTGTTGATAATTCATTAACCGATTGCGCCAAGTGTCCCAATTCATCAGAACCATAGATATGGTTCACCATCGAATAATCACCACCGGCAATTTTCGTTGTTTGCTCATCAATTTGTGCAATTGGCCGCGTCAAAGTTCGCGCAAGGAATAACGCTAACCCGATACTAACAACCAGAGCCACCAAACCTGCAATAATGAACAAACGCATCACACTGTTAACATTACGATAAACCGGTAACAAACTGGCTTTAACAACAACAACACCGGTTATGTCTTTCACACGTCCTGTCGTGACACCTAATGACGTTGTCATTAACGCCTTTCGCTCACCACCTTCACTAATCGTACGTGATTTTAAGAAGGATTGCTCACCAGCTACGGCTCTTTGTGCATTCAAGTCAGTCGTTTTTTGACCAATTGTTTGTTGTCCAGACACAGACAAAGTACCACGAATTGTACCTGTTTTATCAATCACTTGCGCTTCTTGAAGGTTCGTATTGTTTAAACCTGTTAATACATCTTGAATTTCATGATTACCAGCATCCACATCTCTATTTCTCAGCGCGGTTGTTATTTGATCTGTCACGTATTTGGGTAATGTAATTTGTTGTTGGAAGGTTGCTAAATTTTGTTGTTCTATTTGACGTACAAAAAACGCACCCAACAGTTCGAGTGCGATAATCATTAGCAACACAAAAACAAGTGTGATGCGGAAACGTATAGATTTAAAAAAATTAGTCTTACTATTCATAATTACTGACGCATAGCGTCTGTCTCCTTGGTATATAACAGAGAAACTATCTTCGTTGCATGATTAAGTAAAACCATTTGCTTTACCATTGACTTCAGATATCAAATTACTCTGCATCCGGACGCAAATAATATCCTACACCACGACGTGTTGCTAACCAGTTAGGATGACTTGGATTATCTTCAATTTTTTCACGTAAACGGCGAACAGTAACATCCACCGTTCGCACATCACCGAAGTAATCGTAGCCCCAAACTTGCTGCAACAAATGCTCACGTGTCATCACTTGACTGATATGTTGTGCTAAATAATAGAGCAATTCGAATTCTCGATGTGTCAATTCAATATCTTGACCAGATTTCGATACCATATAAGCTTGTGGATGTATTGTTAAATCACCTAACTCAATGTCATCAGTGTTCGCAACTGTCTCGTCAGTCCGTTGCGCAACAGCCTTACGACTACGCAAATTGGCTTTAACGCGCGCTACTAGCTCACGATTTGAGAATGGCTTAGTAACATAATCGTCAGCACCCATTTCCAACCCTAACACTTTATCGATTTCAGAATCCTTAGCCGTCACCATAATTACTGGTGTTTCTGATTTTGAACGAATTTGACGCAAGACTTCAACACCATCAATTTCAGGCAACATTTGGTCAAGCAAAACAAGATCAGGTTTTTCTTCATTGAACATTGTCAATGCTTCCTGACCATCAGCTGCTGTTACCACCTCATAGCCTTCTTTTGTTAAATTAAATTTAATGATATCTGAGATTGGCTTCTCATCATCCACAACCAATATTTTACTCATGGACGTTCTCCTCATGTATTTCTACTAGTTTGTCTATCTTTAAGTATAGCATTTTTTTGCCATTCTGTAATATTTAACACAAAAAAACTGAATTCAATCAGTTTTTTAAGACAATATCAATGCTTACGTTATACATCAATGTGATCGCCGATGAAAACGATTCTTAAACAATGACGAAATCGCTTCATTATTGTTCACACGTCGAATGGCTTCACCTATCAATTCTCCAACTGACACAATTTCTAGTTTATCAAATTTTTTCTCGTCTGGTAAATTAATAGAATCAGTTAATATAACTTTTGTGAAAACCGAGTTTTGCAAACGCTCAATCGCCGGTCCGGAAAAGACCGCATGTGAGGCGACTACATAAACTTCTTTAGCTCCATGTGCCATGATTAATTGTGCACCTTGTGTAATGGTACCAGCAGTATCAATCATGTCATCAATCATAATAGCTGTTTTACCTTGCACATCACCAACAATACTGCCTATTTCAGCTACATTAGGCTTTGGTCGGCGCTTATCAATCACCGCAACTGGTGATTCTAATTCCAACATGTTATTCAAGTTACGCGCACGTGTCATACCACCATGGTCGGGTGAAACAATCACTGCATTTTGTTTATTGGCAATGCCTGATTCAATTAAGTAATCAGCTAACAAAGGTGCTGCTTGCAAATGATCCATTGGAATATCAAAAAATCCTTGGATTTGTGCAGCATGTAAATCTAAAGCAAGAACGCGTGTCGTGCCCGCTCGTTCTAACATGTTCGCGACGAGCTTTGCAGTAATAGGCTCGCGTGAGCGCGCCTTACGATCTTGTCGTGCATAACCATAGTATGGCAAAACAACATTAATTTGATTAGCAGAGGCACGACGTAACGCGTCAATCATAATCAGGAGTTCCATAAGATTATCATTGACCGGTGCGGAAGTTGATTGGATAACAAAAACATTATCTCCACGAATACTTTCTTCAATGTTAATTTGTACTTCACCGTCGGCAAATCGTTTCACAGATATCTCGCTTAACGGTACGCCAACTGATTCAGCAATTTTTTTTGCAAGTGGTTCATTTGAGCTTAAAGAAAAAAGTTTCAATTTAGGTTCTGGCATGTCTGGCTCCAAGAATTTTATATTCATTCATATTTATTTTAGAAACATTAATATTTTTTCTGAAATTTTAACTAACCACCAAACACTTAAGCAGAGAGTGTCTGTAACGCTTTTAATGCGTCATCATAATCTGGTTCCTCTGACACTTCTGGTACGATTTGTGCATAACGTACAACGCCTTGTGCATCTACAATATAAACCGAACGTGTGTCAACACCTTGAGAAGGTATGTAGAGCTTTGTTGCGTAACCAAATGACTCTTGTTCATCTGACAACATACGCAAATTGTGTACCCCTTCAGCTGCACACCAGTCACGTTGCTCTGCAACTGAATTTGTTGAAACTGTTAAAAATTGTACGTCTTGAAATTGATCAACGGCTTGATTAAAGTGACGTGTCTGTAAAGAACAAGTACCTGTATTTAAATCAGGTACAACAGAGATTAAAGTTAACTTACCAACCAAATCAGCTGTCTTAACTTTGGCACCATTCTCATCTTCTAATTTAAAATGTGGTAGTGTGTCACCAATTTTTAGTGGTTCGCCAACTAATTCTGTCACTTCTCCAGATAATAATACATTCATTTTGCGACCTCCGCATTTTTCTATATTGTCTAGTTCTTTATCGTACCTAAGCCATGTATTTACTCGCTTAAGACAAATTTTTCAATTGCTTGCGCAACACCTGATTCATTGTTTGTTGCCGTTTGAGCATTTGCAATATGTTTGACATCTGCAATGGCATTGCCCATGGCTACACCAATGCCAGCCTGCGCAATCATTGAATAATCATTTGCTTGATCCCCAATGGCCATCGTATCAGCTTGTGCAACGCCCAATACATCAGCCAACGCTAATAATGCATGGCCCTTTGATGCATGCTGATCAATAAATTCTAAGTTATTCGCCGTAGAACGAATAACATTAACACTATCTTTTATTTCATCAGGCACTACAGCTTGCACTGCGTCTAATTCATCACTTTCAGCGTTGGCAATTGCTTTAATAAATTCGACTTTCTCTAAAGCCACTTCAGTATCTAAAACAAATAGTGGCAAATTCACCAAACTATTTTCGAAACTGGCCCAAGGATGGATCCTGTGATGCGTAGTATACGCCGCATCTTGTGTTTCAACTTGCACATAAGTATTTTGAGCTGTCATAAACGCATTCACTTTTTGGAATGCTTCTACTGACAAGGGCTGACGAAAAAGTGTTTTTTTACCACTAGCTGTCTGAACGAGCCCGCCATTATAGGTAATGACGTACTGATCATCGCCATTAATACCCAATTCTGACAAAATATCACGCACACCTGGTAAAGGTCGACCTGTTGTAATGACTATTTTAACACCATTTGCTAGAGCTTGTTGGATACGCGATTTGACTTCTGGTGTTATTTCTCGTCTATCATTGAGCAATGTACCATCAATATCAATTGAAACAATTTTAATTTTCGACATATTTTAACACATCTTTTATAATGTCATTTGCATTTATTTTAAAAAATAAACTTGGTGGACAATTATATTTCCCTTCATTAAACAAAATTAATTACTTATGACAACTGACTTATCGCAGAACATAATTATATTATAACAAAGAACGCGCTTTCAAAACATAATATTTTTCAAATCTCAAGCATGAAGTTGACATTTTAGATCAGTTACCACTATCGAACAATTTTGATTTTGCTTGCATAAAGATATGGTCATCATTAAAACCATTATCACGTTTCATTTGAACGACTTCAGACAATGTTGCCCATCTTATAGCTGCTACTTCAGATACTTGGCGTGTCATATTGACTAACGGTTCATCAATACACACGGCATACCAATCTTCGATCCAATCAACATATCGACATTTTTTTACAAATTGTAGTTGATTCCTCGTCACAGTTAGATTTAATTCTTCACGCAACTCACGAATGATTGCCAATTGACTTGTTTCACCCATTAACGCCGAACCACCCGTAGCTGATGTCCACATACCTGGGTAAGTTATTTTTTGAAACGAACGCTGTTGCAGTAAAATATTTCCTTGTATATTAAAGATTAACGCATTGACTACTAAATGATAATCCCCAACGTTTAATTTGTCTCCTCGACGATGTGTGCGGCCTGTTAATTTATCTTTTCCATCATAAACATCCCATAATTCTCCTAATTTATCAGCCCGATTATCACTCATTTAAAAGATCCTTTGCCAACACTTGTCATATACTAGCCTTTTATATTTGTTCAGTTACCTCTATTTTACCCACAAGTGCACAAAAAAGCGAACTAAGTATACAACACTTAATTCGCTTAATTAAATCATGGCGGTCTTTAATAAAATTAAATTACTTTAAAGCTGACCAGTTCCAATCAGTAAATTCTGCAATATCGCGACCTTCGTTACGAGTAACTTCGAAGTGCTTTGCCAATGTTTCATCCATCTTAGCAATGAAAGTATCAGCAGCTGCTTGATCAATCGTACCATTAGCTGACAAAATTTCAGCAGCTTCTTTAGCTTGGTGGAAACGATCCAACTTTGAATAAACACGCATATCATAAGTTGTTGTGATGTCACCATCTTCACGATAACCATGAACATATACATCACCCTTGAACTTACGTTCAAAGAAGAATGATTCTATCAAGTTTTCATAAGCATGGAAACCAAAGATAACTGGCTTGTCAGCTTGGAAATACTTGTTGAATTCTTCAGCTGATAATTCACGCTCATCGTTCATATTAGGTTCTGACTTCTTTTGCAAACGTAGTAATTCAACAACGTTAACATAACGGAACTTAACTTCTGGGAAAGCTTGGTTAATCAACCATAATCCAGCCAAAGTCTCAATAGTAGGTTCTGTACCAGAAGATGCAAATGTAATATCAACATCACCAGAAGGTGCAGTAGAAGCCCAATCAATGATCTTCAAACCTTCATTAGCCAATACATCAGCTTCATCGGCAGTAAACCATTGTTGACGTGGTTGCTTTGAAGCAATCAACAAGTTAACCTTATGACGTTCTGAGAAGGCACGTGCTTGAACAGCCAACAATGAGTTTCCATCAGCTGGCAAATATTCACGAATGAAGTTAGACTTCTTTTCAGCCAAATGCGTCAATAGACCTGGATCTTGGTGTGTATAACCATTATGATCTTGTTGGAAAGCAGTTGATGTTGCAATCAAATTCAATGATGGGTAATCATTACGCCATGATTGTTCTGATGCATGACGCAACCACTTGAAGTGTTGCGTGATCATTGTATCCACAACACGCAAGAATGATTCGTATGATGCAAAGATACCAACACGGCCAGTTAATGTATAACCTTCTAACCAACCTTCTGCTTGATGTTCTGACAATTGCGAATCAATAATACGGCCTTCAGGACCAACATACTGATCGTTTGGTTCCTTAACTTCTTCCATCCATTGACGGTTAGTTGTGTTAAAGAGACTCCACAAACGGTTCGACATTGTTTCATCAGGACCAAAGACACGGAATGATGTTGGGTTCAACTTCATTACTTCTTCCAAATAATTTGAAAGTGTCGTCATATCCATATTTTGCGTTGTCTTTGGCAATTCATGTCCACGATTTTCGTTAGTAATCTCGTTGGTGAATTGACGCCAGTCAGGCAAAGTCAAATCTTGTGCCTTGGCACCACGTGCACGGCCACCATTCGCAATAGGGTTAGCTGACATACGCTTGTCCCCCGCAGGAATAATAGCTTTCAATTCATCTTTCAATGAACCATCCACATTAAATAATTCTTCAGGCTTATATGAAGTCATCCATTCTTCGAATTGCTTCAATGTTGACAAATCGTTTTGCTCCAAGTTTAATGGCACTTGGTGCGCACGGAATGAGTTTTCAATTGGGTTGCCTTTTTCATCATGCGTTGGTCCACCCCAACCCTTTGGCAAGCGTGCAATAATTACAGGCCATGCAGGGATTGTACCGTCTTCATATTTACCATTTTCACGCGCATCCTTTTGGATAGCTTGGATGTCTTCAATTGCTTGATCAAAGACATTAGCAGCTAATTCGTGATATGCTGCGTAATCATGAATATCATCATTTTCAATAAATCGTGGTGAGTATCCCAAACCTTCAAAGAACTTTGTAATTTCTTCATGACTCATACGTGAAAAAATAGTAGGGTTTGAAATTTTAAATCCGTTCAAATCCAAAATTGGCAATACAGCACCATCGTTCTTGGCTGACAAGAACTTTGTTGAGTGCCATGAAGTCATTGATGGACCTGTTTCAGCTTCACCATCACCAACAACAGCAAATGCGATTTGTTCTGGATTATCCAAAACTGCACCGAATGCGTGTGATAATGAATAACCTAATTCGCCACCTTCGTGCAATGAACCAGGTGTTTGAGCTGTCATGTGCGATCCGATTCCACCAGGGAATGAGAAACGCTTGAACAAACGACTCATACCTTCCAAATCTTGTGTGATTTCTGGGTAATCTTCAGTATATTCACCGTCCAAATAGGCGTTAGTAACCATAACTTGGCCACCGTGTCCAGGACCACCGATATAAAACATATTCAAGTCATACTTGTTGATCAAGCGATTAGCATGAGCATACAAGAATGTTTGTCCTGAAATTGTTCCCCAGTGACCAATAGGCTTAACTTTAACGTCTTCGGCCTCAATTGGTGTGTTCGTAACTGAGAATAATGGGTTGCTCTTCAAGAAGATCATCCCTGCTGACAAATAGTTGGTAGCACGCCACCACTTATCAACGAGTCCCAAGTACTCTTTTGAATTAAAATCTACCATGAGATTTAATACTCCTTATTTTTTGAGAGAATCGTAAACCGCGAACTTTTCTCCGACATTTACTCTTACAGTATAACTGATTATCATTTTTTGTTCAAGTGAAAAGCTTGAATTGGTTGAGGGCTTTTTTATTTTTGGTTGGCTATATACCGGTATTGGTACGGCCCAATTCCGAATAATTATAATATACTATCAGCGATAATATTGCTGAATAAAAAAAGTCACTATACGGCGCGTGACTTTTTTCATTCAGCTTCAAGGCTGACAAATGCATTATATCGTAAATATTTGTAGTGCAACCGCATCGTTGAAAATTCTAACGGCGTGCCATCATCCATGAAAAAGATGCCCTCCATGATGCCTACCGGTTCATTAGTTTTAAGTTCCAACAACAACTGATCTTCCGGCGTTGATGGTTCGGCCATAATTGTCATAAATGATTTTGTCACCGCGCGATGTTTCGTTTTTTCAATGTATTCGTAGACTGATCCCGAAACGATTTCTTTATTCAAACCTGGCACAACTGCAATTGGTACATAACCACGTTCAATCATAAATGGTACCCCTGCCAACCGACGTAATCGCTTAATTTCATAAACAAAATCACCATCATTTAAAAACAGCGCTTGCTGTTGCTCAGGTGTCGCCGGAACGACTTGAAAATCAAGTAATTCAATACTTGGCGCTTGACCGCCGACACGAAATGAATCTGATACCCCCAAATTTGAACCTTCATGCTGAAAAATAGCATTATTCTTCAAATAAAGCGGGTTGACAAAAGTACCACTCCCACGCTTTTTAAAAATAACCCCTTGTTGCACCAAAACATTAAGTGCACGCTTGATTGATGACCGCGATACACTATATTGTTCAGCCAATGAACGTTCATCAGGTAATTTTAAATTTGGAAACTCACCTTGGTAAATTTTTTGTTTTAAATCCGCTTGCACGGTTACATAAATTGCTTCTGACATCATGTAAAATAGTATACCATATATTGGTCTGACCAGTAACTGCATTGGGTACGCCAATTTATGGTAAAATAAACTTATTATGGCAAAGAAAAAAATTAAAAAAACACTTCCCGAACAAATAATGGATAAACACGGTGTGACATACGAACCATTGGTACTCAATATTTTGGATAAGTCTGAAACAGAACGCGACCTAATTCTTGATACATTTCATATCAAACACGATGATATTTATAAAACATTGGCCGCAACAGGAGATAGAACTGGACCAATAGTGGCCGTTCTGCCTATTACAAAACATTTGTCACTGAAAAAGTTAGCAGCGGTTTCTGGTAACAAAAAAGCGGCCATGTTATCACTTAAGGATCTGCAAAAAACAACTGGTTATGTCCACGGTGCTAACAATCCAATAGGTATTTGGCAGAATAAGCACTTCCCGATTTACATTGATGAAACTGCGGCCAAGGCCGACTACTTTTTAGTCAGTGGTGGTGAGCTTGGCCGTTCAGACAAAATCAAACCAAACGACGTTGCACAGTTGATTGCGGCACCTTTTGTAGATTTATTAGAACATGATTGATATCTTGATTTCTCATATTATCTGGTGGTTTATTGTGCCTGTTATCGGCGCCTACTTTATTAGTCTGATGTCGCAATTCTCGACACAATGGGCAATTCGTCACTCATCTTATAAAATAGTTGCTGTGCTTGGATTTTTAGGTGTTGTCATTCATGAATTAAGTCATTTATTGGTCGCATTAATATTTAACCACAAAATCGTTAACTTCAAATTATGGCAAATAAGTGATGACGGCGTCTTAGGTTATGTCAATCATACCTACAACCCTAAAAGTTTTTATCAACGTTTAGGCAATGTTTTTATTGGTTTAGCACCTATCCTTGTCTTAACCTTAGTTTTTTATGCGCTCACTAAAATCACTTACGATTCTTTATGGCAAATCTCAGTTATTATCTTTTTTCTACCAAGCTTCATCCTAGGTTTTAACCTGTCCAAAGCTGATTGGATTAACTTTTGGTATGGCACACCTTTCTATCTTATCGTTATTATTGTTACGTCAGTTATTGAATTTGCAACTGATTACATGCCGCGTTTGTTTTAATATACTAACCATTACCATACAAAAAAAGTGAGATAATATCTCACTTTTTTGTTGCCAACAAACACTACCAATTAGGGCCCGCGTTAGGATCATCACGAAACAATGGTGCCATTGGACTAAATTTAAACGTTGGTTTATTAAACATTAACGTTGCTGTGCCACGTGCCCCTGCACGATTTTTTTCTAAAATAATTTCAATGGGTACAGCTTCTTCTTCATCCTGCGGATCATCATTGCCACCCTCATCGCTGCCCTCATTACGATAATAATCGTCTCGGTATAAAAAGGCCACAATATCGGCATCCTGTTCAATAGAACCCGATTCACGTAAATCAGATAGTACTGGCCGTTTATCATTTCGCTGTTCAACGCCACGACTCAACTGTGCCAATGCCAAAATAGGTGTGTGAAGCTCTTTTGCAAGTTTTTTAATTGAACGCGAGATTTCTGACACTGCCTGCTGGCGACTTTCTTTGTTATTTGATTCTATCAAACCAAGATAGTCAATAATCACCATACCTATCGGATGCGGATTATTAACACGTTGATCTGATGTCATATCATTCACAATTTCTTTTTCTAGTTTACGTAACTTTGCACTAATTTGATTAATTTTAATGCCTGGCGTGTCATCCAGATAAATTTGCATGTTAGCTAGAGATTGCATAGCTAATGTCAACGATTGCCAATCTTCTTGTGTCATTTGACCTGTTGTTAAATGATTAGAGTCAATAGCACCTTCCGCAGCTACTAATCGTGTCACAAGATCAACCGCGCCCATTTCCAAGCTAAACACAACCACCGGTACTTGCTCAGATTTTGCGACATTTTTTGCAATATTCAAAACAAATGCTGTTTTACCAACAGCAGGACGTGCACCAAGTACAACCATTTGATCTTCTCGAAAACCATGTGTTAATTTGTCAAGCTCTGGATAACCTGTTGCTAAACCAACGACATCATTATCATTATCAACAGCACTATCTAAATTAGACTGAAATTCCTGCAAGACATCTTTGATTTTTTGAAAATCTTCATCCCCACGATTTTCAGCCAAACCATCTAAATTACGGTTAAGTGTATCCAAAATATCTTCGCTCGGTTCGGCACTATCATACGCTAACGACATACTTCTTGTTAGTGTGTCAATCATGCGACGTAAAATTGATTTTTCACGCACAATATTGGCATAATGTTTGAGGTTAGCAGCAGATGCCGATGATTCAGATATTTCCGCTAAATATGCCATTCCGCCGACATTATCAAGTTGTTGCATGCTATTAAGCTTGTCTTGTAATGTCAACATATCAATTGGGCGTTGTTCATCAATCAATTGCTGCATCGCTTTAAAAATAGTTTGGTGTGCTTGCCTATAAAAATCATCGGATTCTATAATCGCATTAGCTTCAACCATGGCATTATCCGACTTAACATCGAAGAAAATGGCACCGAGCACCGCACGTTCTGCATCAACATCCTGAGGTACTTGCCTATATTCGTATGAACCAGGATTGTCCATATTTAACCCTCGCTAACGTGAACACGTAAGTTTGCCATCACTTCACGATGCAACTTTAATGGCACATCCGTATAACCCAGCGAATGAATCGGTTGATTTAGCACTAATTTTCGCTTATCAACTTTGAGCTGCTTTTGAGCTGCCAATGCCGTAACAATTTGTTTTGTTGATACAGCACCAAACAAACGACCATCAGCACCTGAATTACCTGTTAATTCAACAACAAAATTTTCATCTTCAATTTTTGATTTTAATGCTTGCGCTGCTGCTAGTGATTCCGCTGCTGCTTTGTCTTCAGCTTTTTGACGGCCCTTAACAGCGCCTAAATTTTTGCCTGTGGCTGGCTCGGCTTTTTTATTTTTAATCAAAAAATTATTCGCATAACCATCCGGTACTTCTTTAATCTCGCCCTTTTTTCCACGGCCTTTAACATCTTCTAAAAATACAACTTTCATAATAATTATCCTCCAAATTTATTTTAGTAAACAATTTTATGCTTACTTACTTGCAAACTATGCTTATTAAAATAAGTTATTGTTCATCAACATTTTCTGTCAAAACATGTTGTAATTCTGCCGTTACTGCTTCTGTGGTTGTATCTAGAATTTGTGTTGCGGCATTAGATAAGTGTCCACCGCCACCCATCGCTTCCATGACACGTTGCACATTTTGTTGACCAGTGGAACGTGCAGAAATACCCACACGACCATCTACGCGCTTAGTAATAACATATGACGCCTCCACACCACTTATTTGCAAAAGTTCATCAGCAGCTTGTGCTGTGAGCAAACCAGAATAAGTGACATTATTTTCACCCGTCACAATGGCACTACCTGTATGAACCACGGCTAAATTAATCAAGTGCGTTCTTGCTTTAAAGTCTATAAACTTTTCTTTCATAAACGACTGAATCAAATTACTATCCGCCCCGTTCGCACGTAAATAGCTAGCAGCATCAAATGTTCTTGTTCCTGTACGCAAGGTGAAGTTTTTCGTGTCAATTTGAATGCCACCAAGCATAGCAGTTGCTTCCAATTTAGTGATTGGTGCATGACTTTGGTCCTGATATTGCAACATTTCAACAACTAATTCAGATGTAGACGAAGCATATGGTTCAACATAACTTAACAATGGCTTTTCCGTCAACCCTTTTTCAGCTAGACGATGATGATCAATCACGACAACGCGATTTGTCAACCTTTCCAACAAATGCGGCGCACTGGTAATAGCAGCACTGGCATGATCCACCAAAATGAGTAACGTGTTGTCCCTTACCAACTTTAAGGCACGTGATTCATCAACAATTGAATCATTAATATTTGATCCTGGTGCCACAATATCAGGCGGATTTTTACGAATCTCTGCCAGAAGTGACGTAATATCACTATAAACCGTTTTCTCATCGACAATTAAAAATGCCGCTTTGTTTTTTGTTTGTGCCATTCGCCAGATACCCAGACCAGCACCAATGGCATCCAAATCTGGTGTTGCATGTCCTACAATCATAACATTGTCAGATTGTTCCATTAATTCAGCAACAGTTTGCGAAATCATTCTTGCTCTGACACGTGTCCGCTTTTCCATTGGATTTGTTGCGCCACCGTAAAAACGTGCCGCCGATTGATTCGAATTAACAACAACTTGATCGCCACCACGTCCTAAAGCCAAATCCAAATTGGTTTGTGCCATTTTAGCTAAGTTAATAATATCTTGTTCCCCATAAGCAATTCCCATGGACAATGTCACGGGGGAATTTTGCTGCGCTGTCGCTTCACGGATAGCTTTCAAAATTGAAAACTTATCTTTTTCAGCTTCTTGCAAGGATGTTTGGTAACCAAACATCACATAATGAACTGTGTTTAAACGGCGCAGATAAATGTGATGTGCCGCTGCCCACTCGCCCAATGCCCCAGTCACATAGGTGCGTAATGTTGACGTTTCCGATTCACTCATGCCCTCAGTGACTTCTTCATAGTTATCAACTGAAATTAGTCCGCTAAACAACTGGTGATTTTCATATTCAGTTGCAATGGCAGCATATTCGCTAATATCCATCATATAGATGACACGCAAATTTTGCTGAACATAAAGCGAGAATTGTTTATCTTGCCAAGTAATCGTGTTCGTTTCTTTAGCATCTGAATAATTTTTAACATTGGTTGCTAATGTCGAATCTAAATCAGCAAGCGTCATACCTAAGACATCACGTTTATCCAAATAAGCTTGCATATACGGATTGATCCAATCAATTTTTTCAGCCTCATTCAATAAAATGATTCCTATAGGCATACGTATGAGCGCTTCTTGCTCACTACGAGAAATACGATAACCTAAACCAGAGAGATACTCTTGGGCATTCTCATTGACTTCCTTTAATGCCTGTGCTGAATAAACTAAACCGACAACGACCACAATAACCCAGATTAAACCAAAGACCCAACTACTTAACAATGCAAAAATGACACTTACGACACTTACTAAAAGTAATAGTAATGTCACTGTGCCTAATTTTGAATTTTGAAAAAAAATAGGGAGTGTTTTAAAATTAAATAACTTTTTCACAAGTAACCTCAATGTTTTCATATATCATGCTCACATTCTAATACTGATATATTAAAATGTATTATACGTTCTATTTTACCACATTTGCAGTTTTCCTAAATAAACAAAAAACCCAGGTATTTACCTGAGTTTTTGAAGACTTGATATTATTCTTCCGTAACGAATGGCAACAAAGCCATAATACGTGCGCGTTTAATAGCGATCGTAACTTTACGTTGATTCTTTGCTGAAGTACCTGTTACACGACGTGGCAAAATTTTACCGCGTTCTGAGATAAAGCGTTCCAACAATTCTGTGTTCTTGTAGTCAATGTGCTCAATATGGTTAGCTGCAATGAAGTCAACCTTACGACGACGACGTGGACCGCCTTGTGGGCGACGCGAGCGTTGTGGACGTTCTGAGTTTTGTGGACGAGAGTTTTGTTCTGGCATGATTAAAAGCTCCTTTCATATCGTTTTATTTATATTTTTAAAATGGTAAATCATCATCTGATATATCAATTTCTGTTTTGCCACTAGCCGCAAATGGGTTAGCTGCTTCATTTGTCGCAGTTGAAGTTGCTTGCGTGTTTGAATTTTGGTTCGCACTCGCAAACGGATCAACGCCACCAAACGAATTATCACTTGGCGCACTCGCACTGAAGCCACCACCATTGTTAGATGATGGTTCGGACGTGCCATTTTGAGCACGTCTTTTATCACTTTCAGCACGTGATTCAAGCAATGAAAAATTATCAACAACAACTTCAGTAACGTAGACACGTTGTCCTTGGTTATTTTCATAATTTCTTGTTTGCAAACGACCTTCAACGGCAACTAAAGCGCCTTTCCCAGTAAAGTTTGCAAAGTTTTCGGCTGCTTTTCGCCAAATCACGGCGTTAATAAAATCAGCCTCACGTTCACCAGCTTGATTAGTAAACTGACGATTAACCGCCATACTAAACGTGCCGACAGCTGTACCCGATTGGGTATAGCGTAATTCCACATCACGGGTCAATCGCCCAATCAATACTACTCGATTAATCATAATAAAAGCTCCTTCACCAGTGGAATTTCAGAATTATTCTGCGTCGCGCTTAATAATCATGTGACGTAAGATATCTTGCGAAATCTTAGCCAAACGATCAAATTCGTTGATAGCAGCATCGTCTTCTGCAGTGAAATTGATGATATGGTACACGCCTTCGCGGTATCCAGCAATTTCATATGCAAAACGACGAGTTGCCCAGTCAGCTGACTTTGTAATCGTTGCGCCATTATCAGTCAAAATGCTGTCAAAACGCTCAACGAGCACTTTCTTTGCATCTGATTCTAAGTCAGGACGAACGATATAAGTCATTTCGTATGATGTAGCCATGTTTTATTTCCTCCTTTTGGTCTCCGGCAGCCTTGGCTGCAAGGAGTGGATATACTTTTGTATACTCACAATTATTAATGATACTACAAAACCACCTAACATTTCAAGTGTTTCGCAGAATTTTCCATCTGGTCTTTAAATAATACGGTTAAAAACTTTTCGACGCTTACGATTCCGTATTAAATTCAACTTCTTCTAACATGTCTGTAATTGTGTCAATGAAATCTGGTTCTTCTAGTTGTTTTAAAATGTCAGCATCTTTCTTGCCTTGTAAACTAACAAGCAGATTGGAGACAATATTTTCCCACATAGTGTCCGCGTTACGTTCAAGTCTCACGGTACCATATTGCGCACGTTCTTTACGGGCATTATTTTTTTCTTCTTGGAAAGCATAAGCTTTCATTAAGACACTTTCAACAATTTGCGTTGGTAAAGCTTGTTCAAGTGCGCGTCTAAATTCTGGTAGTTGCATATTTTTCTCCCTAATTGTTACATCATTTTTTGTATGACAACTATCATTTACTTGGCCAATTCATACAATGCCTGTGCAAATATTGCCTGAGCTTTGGGCATATTATCTAATAAAACATACTCATCTGGTTGATGACTCATCACCTCAACATTTGGAAACTGACCACCAAAAGCAACACCACGTTTTAACAACCGTGCATATGACCCACCATTTGATATTTTATAGTTTTTTTCCGTTTGCGTATGTTGCGCGTAAACTGATTCTAACGTTTGTACAATAGGGTCATTAAGATTAACCATGTGTGGTTGATTGCCAAATTGGGTTTCCTTGAAAATTTTAGCATTTAAACCGCCAATATGTCGCTGAACCTGCGTTAAAATCGCCGTTTCTGTTATGCCGATTGGAAAACGAAATTGAATGCGTATTTCCCCAGCTGACGCGTTTAGGTACGACATTTTCCCGATGTTCATAGTGAGATCACCCATAATAGCATCATGAAATACGAGGCCCAACTTTTCGCCAAACACATTTTGATGATTATCATCACCTAGAAATTCTAAAAAGGCATGGGCTTGCCCTTCAAATGCAAACTGATTCAAAAAGTGTGCTAAATAAGTGCCTGCATTTAACCCATCTTCTGGATAAGCGCCATGGGTCGCTTTACCATACAAAGTCAACAAAATATGGCCATCATCATACTGACCAATACCAGTGATTAAAGGTGTTTTTGTTAAATACTGTTCATATATGGCTAAAAATTGATTAATATCATAGTTATCTGGCAAACGAACTATCGCTTTTGCAACACCAGGCACAACATTATCACGTTCGCCAGCGTCAAATTTAAGCAACTGCCAGCTAGAATCTACTTGTGTATTCCCTTGGAATTTAATCGTAATCGTCTGCACGCCTTTTTCACCTGGCACTACTGGAAACGCCCCGTCTGGTGAAAAGCCTAACGTTGGTTCACCAACTTGTGCCAAGTAGGTTTTCATATCGCGCCAATCAGACTCCTCATCACTACCAAATATCAAACGAATGCGACGTTTTGGTAAAAAGTCATTATCCTTTAATTGCAATAAAGCATAGTAACTGGTAATTAAGTCAGCTTTCATGTCATGTGTGCCACGCCCATAGAGACGATTGCCAACAATTTTAGGGCTAAAGGGTAACGTCACCCGCCAAGCAGATGCATTACCTGGTACAACGTCCACATGTGACAAAACACCAACCGTCTCGACTGCCTCTTTAGGGCCATAATCTACGACGACGACCATATTATCAGCCACACGGGTGACTGTAAAGCCATCACGAGTCGCTAAATCAAACAAAAATTGCAACGCTGTTTCAATACCAACCCCAAATGGTTGTTGAAACGTCGCTGTTTTTGTATCTAAGACCGATGGAATGGCCAAAAATTGCAACAAATCCCGTTGCAATACTTGTTGATACTTTTTTGCTTCTTCTTGCCATTGATATACTGTTTTTTTCATATGACCGACCAATACTTTTGTTACTGAAAGGGATTATACAAGCGCCCACCATTGATGATTAAAAGGGTGACACCTGCCATAATGATTATAATTGAACCAACAAAAACAAGCATGTCACGTTTTGAAAAAGCTTGTTCTTGATACCAAGAACGTGTTTTTTCTCGACCGAAACGACGTAGTTCCATTGCTTGACTAATTGTTTCAATGCGATTCAGGCTTGTAAATACTAAGGGCAAAATAATTTGTACAGCGCCTTTTGATCGTGCTAATAGTGATGCTTTTTTGGATATTTCATACCCGCGTGCTTGTTGCGCCAAGCTAATTGTATGATAGTCACTTTGAACATCAGGAATATACCGCAAAGTAATAGCAAACGAATAAGCTATTTTATAGGGGACACCAATTTTATTCAAACCAGCAGCAAATTCACTTGGATTGGTCGTAAACAATAAAATAATAGCCAAGGGTAATGAAAAGAAATATTTTAACAGTAAATTAAACTCATAAAACAACTGTTCTTGTGTGATGGTCCAGTAGCCACTGCCAAACAATACGTGATGGGTTCCATACAATTGCGTGCCATATTGCGGCGCAAGCACGGCCACCATCACCAAGTTAATCACTGCAAAAACAAACACCAATTTCAACATTAAGGCGTATTCATGATACTTAATTTGCGCCATTCGCATTAAAGCTATCGCTAAAACGCCTAATGCTAACAAAAAACGCGTATCATAGGAAATCATACCCATTGTACTTAACGCCAAAAAACCAACTAATTTTGCTGTGCCAGTTGTACGATTAAGCCAAGTATCTCGTTGCTTGTATCCAAATAGATTATTCATAGTTTTTGTGCCAAAATATATCACTGTGTTGTAAGTTCAACTGTCCCTACACACTAGCCAACACTTTTTCCTTCCAAAATATTCAAGTTACACTGATTTATTGACAATTGCTGCATTTAACTCTTCAGGATTTGAAATACCCAAACGCGCAGCTAATTGATAAATACTTGTTGTACGTAAACTTGCTTGCGTGACTAGTTTTTCATCTGCTAATAATTCAGCCGGTGTCGTATCTGCCAACAATTGCCCATCTACAACCACCAATGCACGTTCTACAAAATTGACTAGTAAATGCATGTCATGTGTAATGATAACAATTGTTGTTTTTTCTTGCTTATTAATGGCCGCTAAGAAATTTAATAATTCGCCCGTATGCGTCGCATCCTGCCCGGCAGTTGGCTCATCTAAAATCAAAATTTGCGGCGATAATACTAACACCGCAGCAATTGTTAACCGCTTTTTTTGACCGAAACTAAGCGCAGATATCGGCCAATGTCGCATACTATCAAGATCAATTAATTTTAAAACGTTACGTGTACGTGTTTCGACATCATCGGTTGGTACATGACGTAATATTAATCCGCTAGCTACTTCCTCAAAAACAGTTGCTTTGGTTATCATATGGTTTGGATTTTGGAGGACGTACCCAATATCATCTGCACGTTCTTTAATTGATTGTTGCAAAACTGATTTGCCATCTAGCAAAATATCCCCTGCATCGGGCATCAAAAATCCTGTTAGCAAATGTGATAATGTTGTTTTCCCTGACCCATTTTTACCCACAATACCCAAAATTTCGCCTTGATGAATGACCGTATTAAACCCTTTGAATAGATGTTGCTTTTTATCATAACTAAAGTCGATATCTTTAATGATCAACTTTGGTGTTTGATGTAACCCTTTTCTAACCGGTATTTTAAGTTGTTCAATAGCTGATTTGTCGTTAGCTACAGCCACCTGCTTAACATCTGCCACATTTGCCAATGACGCTATGTCAACCTGTGCGCGACGTAATAATTTAATATATAAAGGTTCATCTAACCCATTTTCTGGTAAAATACCAGCTTGAATAATTTCTGTTGGCGTACCATTAGCTACAATTCGGCCATTTGCCATAATAATCACACGATCAACATGGGCGCTCAGCACTTCTTCAATACGGTGTTCAATAATAACTACCGTCAAATCACGTGCCGTTTGCAATTTGTCAATCATTTCCATTGCAACCACGCCAGCAGCTGGATCTAAACTAGCCAATGGCTCATCAAATAACAACAATTTACCATCATCAACCAAAACACCAGCCATCGCCGTGCGTTGCTTTTGACCACCAGATAATGCTTGTGGCGCTAAACCTAAGCGTTCTCCTAGACCAAAGCGCGTTGCCCACTTACTGACTTCTGCCTTAATATGAGATACTGACTGATTATCATTTTCAAGTGCAAAAGCAATATCTTCTGCCACTGTCAACCCGACAAACTGTGCATCAGAATCTTGCAATACTGTCCCAGCTTGCAAAGATAAATCAAACAGTGTTTGATCACGAATATTTTTGCCATTTAGCGTTAGGCTTCCCGTAATATCGCCAGCATAGGCTTGTGGAATTAAACCATTAAGCAAACGTAAAAGTGTTGTTTTGCCAGAACCAGATGCGCCAGCAATCAGCACTTTTTCACCGGGATAAATCTGAAAGCTCACATCGTGCAACGTGGGCTCAGCCTGTGCATGATATTTAAATGTGACATGCTGAAAATCAATTAACGGTACTGTCATAATATTCCCTTGTACTTATTTATGTACGCAAGCAAGCGCTTGCTTAGTGATCATTATTCACGTCGTAAACTACTCTTCTTTGGTCGTGACTTAACGTAAGCAACCAGCAATAATGTTCCTATAATTGCAACTGACAACGTATTAACTACTGCTGTAACCGCGCCTTGTAGAAAGACTTTTTGCGCTGCCTCTTTGTAAATCAAAATATCACCAATTGGCGCGATAATAAACCACACAAAAACATTCGAAATTGCTTGCCAAATGTTAAATTGTATTAGTTTTTTAGTTGATAAGTCGCCATATTCCAAAGCTAGATACTTTCGTCCAAGGCCAAGTAAAAAGCCAAAAATGCCATCAGCTATTACCCAAGACCACCACGGTGAACCATAAGTCACGGCATCATTTAATGTATGACCAATAAAACCAACTAACAGACCAACAATTGGGCCAAACAAACCGGCAATTAAAGCCAGCCAACCTTCTGCCACATTAATCGTCGTATTTGGCACACCGGTTGGAATGGCAATAAATTTCATTAGCACAAAGAAAACCGCAGCGCCAATACCAGTTGCCACAACTGAACGTACTGAAAAAGTATTTTTCTTTTTATAATTCATTATTTTCTCCTTATGATATCTTATATATTTGTGTATTAACTGAATAAAAAGTCCCTGTTAATCACTATGACTAACAGGGACGTAAATTACGTGGTACCACCCAAATTCAATTGCCACCAAACACATTATTAGGCAGCAATCCTCTTGGTATATAACGGTACCAAACGAATAAATAGCGTTAACCACTTATTTCAATCCACGTTCATCTTCAACATTTTATGTCACGTTGGCTTACACTACCCCAACTCGCTAAATTGACACGCAATCCCTACTCTTCGCTTCATCGATTATTAACATGCTTTGATTTTAAGACAAACCTTAGTTTTTGTCAAATTATTTTAGACTTTTATCAGTCTGGTAAGATAATTTGCGTTGAAGGTCCTTGTTGCGCTTGCAGTTCCTGTTGTTCTTGAACGAGATAACTTGGAAATAACGTTAAAGCCTTTTCTTCAAAACCAACGACTGAAGAACCCAAAATACGTGTGACTAATTCTAGTAAACGTTCTTCAAAAGTGTCCTTGTCAATCTGCTCAATTTCTTGTTTTAAAGATTGTTGGTACATATTAATATGCACATGAGGCATCAAAGCATAATCACGGCCAATTAGTGCTGACCACGCTTCAAAAACCGCATCTGGCACTTCTTCTTGATCACTATGAGTCAGTGGCATAAAGTTAACACTAAACGTATTATTCGCTTCGCCTTCTTCATCAAAAACTTCTTGTGTGATATTGCCTTCAGTCAATTCCAAGGCATACTCAAAATCAAACGCGCGACGTTCATCAAAAATATGAATGAACCCAGCCGTTTCTTGTCCTTCGTTGGCTGCATCAACAACACGCAAAATACGATCGCGTTGCCCATTAAAAAGTTGTTGTGTAAAATATGGCATGATTCGTCAGTGTATATCTGCTGTCGACTATTATGTTAACAAGCTTTTATACATTCCCTCCAATACATCTGTTACCCAATTCTAACACAAGGACGACTTAACCGCTACGACCATCACTAGGTTTATCATTAATTTATTGACACAAAAAAGCGTTCAGAATGATAATTCTGAACGTTAGTTTAAATTATAATGCTGTTAAATCAAATACTTTACGACCTGTAATACTGCCGGCCTTCATTTCATCAATCACGTCATTCATATCTGTAAAGTTGACTTTTTCTACAATCGGTTTAACTTTACCCTCGGCACCAAATTGGAAAGCTTCCTTCAAATCAGCACGTGTGCCAACTAGTGAACCGCGAACCTCAATACCATCTAATACAGTTTTTGCAATGTTCAAAGCCATATCACCTTGTGGTAAGGCAACCGCAACAAGCTTACCCATTGGACGTAATGAATTCACAGCTTGATTAAATGCTGCCGCGTTGACAGCAGTCACTTGCGCATTGTGCACACCACCAGTTGCCTTTTGAACCTCAGCAGCAACATCGGCAACTTTTTTACGATTAATCAAAACCTCAGCACCGTTTGCCTTAGCTGCGGCAAGCTTATCATCATTACCATCAATAACAGCAACATGTGCGCCGAAAACATTGTGCGCATACTGCACAGCCAAGTTACCCAGACCACCAGCACCATGAACTGATACCCATTGTCCAGGCTTAGTTTCGCCAACTTTAAGTGACTTATACATGGTTACACCAGCACATGTAATTGATGTGGCTTCAAGTGGATCTAAACCTTCTGGTACTTTTACGGCATATTTTGCGTTGACAACAGTTTGTTGTGACATTGCACCATCAACTGTATAACCTGAGTTACGGACTTTACGGCAAAATGTTTCATTCCCTGAAACACAATAATCACATACGCCACAGGCATCATAGAACCAAGCAACTGATACGCGATCCCCAATCTTTAAGTAATCGCCAGCGCCTTCAGCAAGCTTTGACACACGGCCAACACCTTCATGACCAATAACACGACGGAACTGGCCATTACGTTGACCAATTTCATTTGGATTGCCAAAATCTGCACCGGCAACGTGCAAATCTGTGTGACACAAGCCAACATATTCCATATCCACTAAAGCTTCACCAAATGCTAATGGCTTTGGTGTCCAGTCATCAATTAAATCAACGTAACCATCTGGTGTTTGACGTACAACTGCTGCTTTCATAATAATGCTCCTTTTTCATGTGAACTAATTTACAAATTAATTATACGCGTTTTTAGCTGATTTGTAAACATTTCAAATCAGTTTTACGCTTTATTTTGTAAGAAAAAGTGAATCAAATCACTTTCACTTACAAAATAAAAGTACATGCCTCAGCATATACTTTTAAAAACTATTCAAACGTTAAAACCAGCTTACCAACAATATGTTTTAACATCTGAAATTTTTTCAAATTTTCAACATTAAACGGCTTAATATCTGACATAATTACCTTAATTTTATCCTCTGATGCCAATTGCAGTAAGTCGCTTAATTGTCGCCCGTTTGATTTTAAATAGCTATGCGTGACACGCACATCATCGTCATCCCCAACCAGTGAAACCAAACGGCCTGTTGGTTTTAATATAGATAACGCTTGTTTAAGCGAGTCATGACCTAATGTATCCAAAATGACGTCGACACCATCAGGTATAATCTTAGCCAATTGTTCTGTATGTGCATCAATCACATGCAAATTTGAATCAAAGTGTTTCAGAAAATTCACGCCCGCACCAACAGCTGTCGTATAAATGTCACTTGCACCACGTAATTTAGCCATCTGTAGTGCAGTCAAGCCAACTGAGCCAGCACCGCCTAATATTAATACCGATTCGCCTGCCTGGCTATTCAAATTTTCAGTGATTGCTTGATAACCTGTTTGTCCACCCAATGCTAGAGCAGCTGCCTGTGCATAACTCACGTTATCGGGTATTTTAGCCACAGTTTTGCGACCTAAAGCGACAAATTCAGCGTAACTGTTCAAATGTGGTGAAGCAGCCACCCGATCTCCAATTGCAAAATCAGTCACTTCCGATCCGAGCGCAACTATTTCTCCGGCAACCGATGACCCTGGAATCAAAGGTGCTGCCATGTCTTGCCCCATTAATCCCTGTCTAAATTTCACATCATAAGGATCAATCGCTGTCGCGTACTGCTTGACTAGCACTTGTGTTGATTTAATCGTCGGCTTTGTAGCTGTTTGCGTGGCAACCAACACATCAACATCCCCATAATCAATCATTTCAATGGCATACATTTTATCACACTTTCTACATCACTTTTAGGTTTATACCTTTATTATATTGCAAACTATTAGTCGTGTCGTGAACTTTGCTTAACATAAAAAGCACCATCTCATTTAAATTCATGAGATAGCACTTCATAGTATTACTAATTAATTCAAATACGTTGCTTTAACAGCAGCCATTGTGCTTAAAATTGTTTTCTTATCCATAACAACTAACATTTCCGGCAAGTTTGGTCCTTGAATTTGATGCGTTGTCGCAATACGGATTGGGTTCCATAAATTGCGGCCCTTGATTTCAAGCGTGTTTTGAATCGCACGAATCGTAGTCATATAATCTTCTGCGGTTGCTGATTCTGGCAACGCTGTATAAGCTGACTCCCATGCAGAAAACACTTTGCGTCCATCGTCTGACGTTAAGTAATCAACCATCTCATCAGTCATATCTCCTAATTCAAAGAATGGTTGACGCACCAATTCAACAACTTCACGTGTATAAGAGATACCTTCCACACCTGCAACCTTAATCACTTCAGCAAGCCATTCTTTTTTAGTTTCTGCATCAGCCGCGGAAACTAACTTAGCGTTGACTAATTCTTGAATTAATTGTGGCATGACATGATCTAAATCACGACGCATCCATTGGTTGTTAATCCATTCCAACTTCTTTTGGTCAAATTTAGCGTTAGCCTTTGATAAACGCGTTTCGTCAAACATCTGTTTAAATGATTCAAGTGAGAAAATCTCATCTTCACCCTTTGGCGACCAACCAAGCAAACCAATAAAGTTCACCATGGCTTGTGGTTGATAACCTAATTCATGGTATTGTTCCACGAATTGTAACAGGTTCTCATCACGTTTTGATAACTTTTTACCTGTCTCACCGTTGATAATCAATGCCATGTGGCCAAACTTTGGCACATCCCAACCTAGCGCCTCAAAGATCATGATTTGCTTTGGTGTGTTTGATACATGATCATCTCCACGTAATACATGAGAAATCTTCATCAGATGATCATCGATAACAACTGCAAAGTTGTAAGTTGGCATGCCGTCAGTTTTTTGAATAACCCAGTCACCACCAACTTCTTTGGCACCAATTTCAATATGCCCTTTAACAATATCATCCCACGCATAAACTTTTTCTTCAGGCACACGGAAACGAACAACTGGTTTCAAACCTTGCGCTTCAAATTCAGCATACTTTGCTTCACGTTCGTCGTTAGTTAATCCCTCATACTCGTAAACATAGTGGGGTGCTTGCTTTGCTGCTTGTTGCGCTTCACGCTCAGCGGCGATTATTTCTGTTGTTTTATATGACTTATAAGCCAATCCTTTAGCCAATAATTCGTCAATAAATGGTTGGTATAGCCCTTGTTCATTACGTTCTGATTGACGATAAGGTCCGTACTCACCAGGGTTTGCTGGTGATTCATCCCAATCCAACCCAAGCCAAGCTAAATTATCTAATTGTGATTTCTCACCATCGGCAATGTTACGCGCTGTATCGGTATCTTCAATGCGGATAATGAATTTGCCATTATAATGGCGCGCAAAAAGCCAGTTAAAGATTGCTGTACGCGCATTACCAATATGTAAATGGCCCGTTGGTGATGGTGCATAGCGGACACGAATTTCTTCAGTCATGTTGTGTGACGTACCTACTATCATTAATAGTAGGTACGTTTCCTCCTAATTACGCGGTTTTACCGCAGTTATTTGTCTATTCCATTGTACATTATTATGACTGTTCATTTCAAATCATTGCGATCTTGTCAACTATTTTCTTTCTAATGATTTTATAATTATATCGGCATTTTACTATTTACTTTTTAATTATTTTATTGTAAAGTAACCTCAGACACTAAAAATCGGTTTACAAAGAGGAGATTTTATGAGGATTACAAAAATTGTTTCACTCTCAATAGCTGCGACAGAATACGCAACCTTAACAACATATATTTACACGGTATATTAACTATGAGCTTATCTCTAGAAAAGTTAGTATTATCCTATGATACTAACTATCCAATAATCAATGATCTATCAATGACATTAAAAAGTGGTCATATCGTTGGGCTAGTGGCACCCAATGGAACAGGTAAAACCACATTAATGAGAGGAATAAACAAAGATATTTTAATTACTTCTGGCCAAATCGTCCTGTCAAATAACGAGACGGTTTTTTTTATGGAAAATCAAGACGCACTCTTCCCGATGCTGACTGTCAATGAAATGTTTAAATACATCGCTCAAAGCTGGAAATCTAAAGTATCGAGCGAATCAGTAATTAATTTATTAAAAATATCAAATTACACAAACAAAAAAATAGCGAGCCTGTCACTAGGAATGCGTCAAATGGTAATGATTGGCGTTTACTTGCTTGTTGATGCTGAAATTATGTTATTTGATGAACCTATAAACGGATTAGATCAAGTAAATATGTCTATTATTTCGAATGTCATGCTCGATTTAAAACAAAAAAATAAAATTGTTATTGTAAGTTCACATTTGCTTGATAATTTAAGCCAATTTGTTGATGAGTTTTGGTATTTAAAGGGTGGGACAGTTGTTAAGAGCCTTCCAAATACAAACAACATTATAAAAGTCAAAGCAAATTATGAGAATATCTATGGGGATTTGAATGAAAACGCAAATCATATTTGAGTACAAACGAATAATACGATCTAAGATTATATGGTTAATTTTATGTGGATTAATCATTTTAACCACATTACCTTATTTCGGCTTGCCTAGTAGTGATAAAGGGCAATTACTATATGAATATAGGCTTGAGAAAATGACTGCTCAGCAAAGTTATGATTCTTTAAAGAATATTCCAAAAGCGCATAAAACAATGAAAACTATGGAAAAGATAAATCATGATGCTGAACATGTTGTGACTGCGTTGAAAAACAATCAAAATTATGAGGGAGAAGCTTTAACATATTGGCAATCAGTACAGACAGCTACAGAGAGTGGCCAATTACAAGGTGAACAACCGGTTACAATCCAAATGAAGATAGACCGGCTTTCATGGGCAATCACTCATAAAGAACGAGCTACTATTCCAAATAAGCACATGTCAGCAGTAGCATATTTAGTGTACGTTTTGTGGGAAAATATTTCCACAATAGTCTGGTTAGTCGCATTTTCTTTGATAATTATAAATCTATATATTCCTGAAAACGGTGAACCTGGGCGTAAATTGATTAATCAATTACCTTTAACAAAATGGAAAAAAATACTAGCTAAATCGATAGTAGCATTAACTTCTTTCATGGTTATAGCCATTGTGAGTTTTACACCTATACTTATTTTTTTGATAATAAAAAATAAGTTTGGCAGTTTAGATCAACTGTTGATCTCTACAGCTAATGGACAAACCATTATCGCTCAAAGTAGCTACACTTATTTAAGTAATATCATTCTGTTATCGCTACTATTGATGATAATTATTTTATTTTTCCAGCTAATTGTTGTTCACTTTGTGAAGCAATCGTTGACACAAATTGGCATGATAATTGGTATTTTAATTGCTTCACAAAATACTAGTATTTTTTCAAAGGGTATTATATCTAATTGGTTCCCTTTGAATTATCTAGACTTAAACCGTATCATCATTGGCAAATCTGATATTACAAATTTATTTACAAACAATGGCGATGTCAGTACTGAAAAACTAACTATTATTTTAGTTGTTTGGTCACTAGGATTGATCGTCCTCGGTACTGGATTGAGTTATAGAAGAAAAACACTGTAATATATAAGTCAACATAATGATCAACAAAAAAGTAGTTCACTTTATGGACTACTTTTTTGTTGCACTTTAGACATAACTAGTGATCTCTAATTCACAGACTACTTTATAATTGATTGAAACTGTGCCATTTATATGCAATATAAACACCAAATTTTTGCAAAAAAGCGAATTTTTTTATTATAAAACCAGCCCAAGTCACAAAAAGGCAGCTTTTTTATGTAAAACTTTTATTTAAGGTTTATAATTATTACTTTTCAAGTTACTAGCTTTATTCTTAAACCGATTGCCCATATCGCCAATTGATTTAGCAACCAATCGACCTGATTCATCTTTTTGTTGCGTTAATTGATACAATAAATCACACCAACGATATAAAATTATTGTAATAGCCACTAATATCCCGACTATCAATAACTTACCCCACAGCACTAAATCGTCATTTATAATCGTTAAACCAATCAACCAAGCTGACCAAATATCCAAAGCAACTAGTAATACTGATGCAAAGACACCAATCCACCAACGCAAACTATAAGCTATGCCACGTAAGACATATTGATAGAGCCAACAATAGCCCGCGATAAGCAGCCAAATACTCTCACCCATTAATATTTCCCCCTTACTAATTTAATCCAAGGCTAATTTTAAAGCCTCACTTAACGTTGTCACACCAACAACTTGTATGCCCTCTGGAAATTCAATACCATTTAAATTGTTCTTAGGCACAATAGCACGCTTAAACCCAAGTTTACGGGCTTCTTTTAATCGTCCCTCAATATCAGCAACACTCCGTACTTCGCCCGTTAAACCAATTTCACCGACAAAAACATCACTCGGGCGAGATTCTTTATCATGGTATGAACTGGCTATTGCTACCGCAATGGCCAAATCAATCGCTGGTTCATCTAATTTAACACCACCCGCTGCTTTCAAATACGCATCTTGATTCTGCAACAACAAATTCGCGCGTTTTTCCAACACCGCCATAATCAATGACACACGATTACGATCCAATCCGGAGGCTGTACGTTGTGCATTGCCAAACACTGTTGGCGTCACTAAAGCTTGCAGTTCTACCAATATTGGTCTAGATCCTTCAAGTGCGACAACAATTGCCGAACCAGTTGCCCCAGCTAAACGTTCTTCTAAGAAAATTTCTGAAGGGTTAGCCACTTCAATTAAGCCACCATCGCGCATTTCAAAAATACCCAACTCATTGGTTGCGCCAAATCGATTTTTCACCGCACGCAAGATACGATATTTATAATTACTATCACCTTCAAAATAAAGCACAGTGTCAACCATATGCTCTAAAATTTTAGGACCTGCAATCGCGCCATCTTTGGTCACATGGCCCACAATGAAGATAGATATATTATTTGTTTTGGCAATTTGTAAGAGATCTGCAGTAACTTCTCGAATTTGTGATACTGACCCAATAGCAGATGTCACATCTGGTTCTTGCATCGTTTGCACGGAATCAATCACGACAAAATCAGGTTGTAATTCATCAATTTGTTTTTTAATAGCCGTCATATCAGTTTCTGGATACAAATAGAATTCATCGTTACCAACACCCAAGCGGTCCGCACGTAACTTAACTTGTGTCGCAGATTCTTCCCCAGTGACGTACAAAACACGACCCTCATGTGCTAATTGTCCAGAAACTTGCAACAAAAGTGTTGATTTACCAATACCTGGATCACCGCCAATTAACACCATAGACCCAGGGACAACGCCACCGCCTAAGACACGATTAAGTTCCTTCAAATTAGTTGCCACACGTGGTGTTTCTTCAGAAGTAATTTCATTAATTTTTTCAACTTTTGCCGTGCGACCATCTAAGCTAACACGACTTTTACGATCATTTACTTCAGGTGCAATTTTTTCTTCAATTAATGTGCCCCATTCACCACAGTTCGAACACCGACCAAGATAACGTGCTGACGTGAACCCACAGTTTGAACAAATAAATTGTGTTTTTACTTTAGCGATGGTTATTCTCCTTTATCAATTTGAGTTAAACAACTGACCTGCTTTGGTAGCTTTCCTGACACAGCTTACACTAATACAGTATGTGCTTAGTTAATTTTGTCCCGTTGATCCAAAACCGCCTTGGCGTGAAGCTTTTGCGACATTATCATCCCCGTCAGCCAGCAAATATGGTAAGAAAATGCCTTGCCCAATGCGTTCACCTTTTTTGATGTGTACGTCTTTCATACCAAAATTAATGAATTGGAAGAAAATTTCGCCTTCATTTGCGGGGTTATTATAGTAATCTGCATCCACAATACCAACTGCGTTAGGCATCATAATCCGTTTTTTAATCGGTCCACTTGAACGCGAAACAAGTTGCAAATATTCACCATTTGCCATGTAAGCCTTGATGCCGGTAGGAATCAATACCGGCTTAAGCATGTTTTGAAGGTCCACATTATCCCGTACACCTTTTAACTTGCCTAATGACAAAATGCTCAGCCCTTTAAAAAATTGATTACTTGTAGCACTCGGAATAACTATGTCTTCTGATGCCTCAAAATCATATCCTGCTGCCGCTTGTGTACTACGTTTTGGTAAATTAAGACCATCATTGGCCTTAGCTGAAACAACTTCAAATCCACGCATATTATTAGAGTACAGCCAACACGCGAAGTATAAGCTGTACGTTTCCTCCATTTATTAGTTAATCTTTCTTTACCATTATACGGTAAAATACTATCATTTTTAAAGAAATTTGAAGATACTGTTTCATATGATATTATGATCGCTTAAAACCCATACGATGATTTATAGGTTACCAATTAAGCACCATGTTTTATGAGTTTATCATACCATTTATGTCAAATCATGCGGTATAATGAAAGCATAAACAGATGTTATCGATGACTTATTTCACTCGCAACAACAGAATGGAGAAAAATTATGGACTTTCAACATGAACCCGGACGTTATTTTTTACAAGACAACGACAAAACATTAGCCGAAATTATTTACACGACCATTAATGATGGTCAAACATATTCAGTTAACGCGACGCGTGTTGATCCTTCTCTACGTGGTCAAGGCATCGCTGCACAGTTACTTGATACTGTCATTAAAGATGCACAGGCTAATCATATGACAATCAAAGCAGTTTGTCCTTACGTAAAAAAGACTTTTGCCCAAAACCCCACTAAATATCAGGAGATTGCGTACAAACCATGAGCCAAGAGTTACAAAAAATTATCGCTGCCCGTCGCGCCGCTGAATTTGTCAAAAATGGTATGGTTGTCGGCATTGGTTCCGGATCAACAATTGCCCATGTGGTCGATGCCCTTGGCGAACGCGTTGTGACTGAACATTTAAAAATCGTCGGCGTCGCAACTTCTGAAAAAACACGTCGTAACGCTGCGCAACTTGGTATCCCAATGTACAATGTTGATGACGTTGACAAAATTGATTTAACGATTGATGGTGCTGATCAAATTGCAGATGACTTTTCAGCCATTAAGGGCGGTGGTGCGGCCTTACTTTGGGAAAAAATTGTTGCCTTTAACTCACGTGAGAATATTTGGGTCGTTGACGCAACGAAACGGGTCTCAAAGCTTAATCAATATCTACCCGTAGAAGTCATTCCCTATGGTTCAGACCAGCTGTTTAAACGCTTTCAAGCTGATGGCTTTCATCCGACATGGCGTTTAGATCAAAATGGTAATCCGGTACGTACTGACTCAGCTAACTTTTTGATTGATCTGCATTTACCAATAATTGAAAGTCCTCGTGAACTCGGAGATGAATTAATTAAAATGGTTGGTGTCGTTGAGCATGGCTTGTTTACAGATGTTGTCAATCGTGTTGTGATTGGTGAAAATGACCACACTGCTAAAATACTAGAAGTAAACTAAAAAATCAACACACCAATTGGTATGTTGATTTTATTTTGGTTTGATACACTAAATAAATACTTTCACCTTTAAATCACATGGTTAACAAAGGATACCACATGTCAAGATAGGTAACATGTTTAATTGGTATAGTTGCAACAAGGGATAAAATAGTCCTATAGGAATTTACTAAGGAGATCCTCATGCGCACTGAATCTGATTCACTCGGCCAACTCAACATCCCAAAGACAGCTTATTATGGCATTCATACACAACGTGCACTACATAATTTTCCCATTTCTTCACAGCCAACACACCCCGAATTGATTCGTGCTTTTTTAGAAATCAAACAAGCAGCCGCCAAAACAAATGCAACTTCTGGCAACCTCGATCGCTCCGTAGCCAAACATATTGTCAGTGCTACTAAGACGCTGCTCAATAACCCAATTGATTTATCAATGTTCCCAATTAGTGATATTCAAGGTGGCGCCGGTACATCAGCTAACATGAATGTTAATGAAGTCATTGCTAATGTCGCCTTAGAACAAACTGGCCGTTCGCGCGGTGATTATACCTACATCAACCCAAATGACGATGTTAACATGGCTCAAAGTACAAATGATACGTATCCAAGTGCTGGAAAAATAGCTTTATTACGTTTACTTGACCCGCTACTTTCGGAACTGCAGGATTTAATTGATGCTTTAGGTAATAAAGCTGATGAATTTTCAACTACCTATAAAATGGGTCGTACGCAATTGCAAGATGCCGTGCCAATGACTTTAGGTAACAGCTTTCACGCTTGGTTAAAACCATTACTCCGAGATACTTTACGCATCAAGACAGCACGCGATGCACTCTATATGCTGAACTTAGGTGGTTCAGCAATCGGTTCGGGCATTAATGTGAGTTACCATTATCAAGTGCATATTGTACCAAACCTTGCCGGTATCACCAAGTTGCCTTTAACACAAGCTCACGATCTGTTTGATGCCACACAAAATCTTGATGGCTTGGTCGCTTTATCAGGCACTTTGAAAACACTCGCCATGAGTCTCTCTAAAATTGCCAATGATTTACGATTAATGAGTTCTGGTCCACGATCTGGGCTACTCGAAATCAATTTACCAGCAAAACAAGCAGGTTCATCTATTATGCCCGGAAAAGTTAATCCAGTGATTCCAGAAGTTGTGAACCAAGTCGCTTTTGAAATGTTTGGCTTTGATGCAACAATTACCGCAGCTGCAGAGGCTGGGCAATTAGAACTCAACGCTTTTGAACCGATTATATTTCGTTCATTATTTGCTGGCATTGAACATCTCACAGCAGCAATGACTACCTTACGACTTAACGCGATTGATGGCATCACAAGTAACAAATCACGACTGGCGCAAGATATTGATTTATCAGTTAGTTTCGCTACGGCCATGACACCAATTATCGGTTATCAAGAAGCCGCCAAACTTGCCAAAGAATCTATACGAACAGGTAAATCATTGCGGCAACTTGCTGAGAAAAAATCATACTTTACACCTGATCAATTGACTCATATATTTAAAATTGAAGATATCGTCATTAACGCACGAACACCTGAACATGGGCTAGTTTTGCATGCTCCAACGTCATGACGTGACGCTTATTTATTCTTCATCCAAATTAAACATCACATTAAATACTGATTGCGGTAGCTCGATGTCATTACGTGACGCTTGACGTTTATTAACGTTTTGGCGTCGGAGTAGTTCTTGCTTCTTTGAAATACTCTGTTTTTTACCATTTACTGCAGCATTTTTTCTCAAAGGTGGTACGTCAACACGCGCAAGGACCTTCCCTTCAACAATAGCTTGCACCGGCATTGGATACATACGGCGCGGTACAGCGTATTTCAACTGGTGCACTAACTTTTGTGTCAACTGTTCAACTTCTTGTCTGTGGCTAATGAAGGTTAGCGCATCAATCCGTGCATAGTTGATATGAATATCAATTCGAACGACATCGGCCAGTTCATAACCTATTTCTTCTGTGGCTAACGATGCATAGCCATGTGAAATAGACTTTAACTTATTAAAAAAAGTATATACTATCTTTGATAATGGCATCTTGTACACCAAACTCACCAGCTGTCCTTGATTGATCATATCAATAAACACACCTTGATACGCGTTTGCTAGCGCCATGACATCGCTTAGTGTGTCACTTTTAGTAATGATAGTTGCTTGTACCATTGGCTCTTCTATCTCAACAAGTTGATCAAAATCTGGTAGGTGCACTGGATTCGTGACGATTGAAAAATCTTGACCCTCACCTTTTAAAAACGCATGATACGTCACATTAGGATAAGTAACTAGTACATCAACACCAAATTCTTTTTGCAAACGTTCTTTTATAATTTGAAGATGAAATACACCTAAAAATCCTGCTCTAAAACCAGGTCCTAGAGCATCTGATGTCTCTTCTATCAATGATAAAGAAGTGTCGTTGAGTGCTAATTTTTTAAGCGCTTTTGCCATGGGTAAATACGCCCCATTCGGATAAATGCCTGCAAACACCATTGATTGCGCTGGCTTATAACCGGCCAATGGTGTTGCTGTTGGCAATAATTTACTAGTTAATGTATCCCCAATATAGGAAACACTGGCATCTTTTATACCCGTGATTAAATAACCAACCTCACCAGATTTCAAAACTGAAACAGGGGTTCTATTTGGGGTTAATACCCCGATCTCATTAATTTTTAATGTTTTATTATTGGACAATAACAAAAATTCATCCTGTGGATTAATCTCACCATTAAATACCCGAACATAGAGAATAAGTCCCTTGAATGAATCATAGTAAGCATCAAATATTAACGCAGATAATGGACCATCATCATCACCTACCGGCGCCACCATATCCGTGACAATTGCTTCAAGTAATTCATGAACGCCTTGTCCCGTTTTTGCCGAAACATGTAAGATTTGACGATTTTTGAGATTTGGTGATAACGCTCTTATTTCTGTCTCAACCTGGTCTATTTGAACATCTGGATTATCTATTTTATTAATGACTGGGATAATTTTTGTGCCAATTTCTTCAGCAATTCTTAAATTAGCAACTGTTTGTGCTTGAACGCCTTGCGTCGCATCAACCAATAAAATGGCATTATCACTGGCTTTTAAACTTTTACTGACTTCATAACTGAAATCAACATGACCTGGTGTGTCAATCAAATTAATTTCATATGTCTGATTGTCATCGGCATGATACATATTACGTACTGCTCGTGCTTTAACTGTGACACCATGTTCTTTTTCAACATCTAAGTCATCAAGTAGCTGTGCTTTAGTTTCTCGGTTACTAACCGTTTCTGTTTGTTCCATTATACGATCTGATAGCGTCGATTTTCCATGATCAATATGTGCAATAATGGATAAATTACGAATTTTATCATTCATAGTTTTTCTCCTTTTTTTGGCTCATGCAAGATCAGGAATTTGCCTGATCACGATTTAAAAAATTAAAGCGCCGACAAGTAATATCTTTTTCATGTTAGAAAACCTCCTTCATATATGTCATTTATAAGTTTATATCTTACCATCAATAGTATCAAGCAGATTATAAAAATTAATTGTTGCTAGGTATCATTCATTGCCTGATGTAGTCCCCCTATATCGTATTAACCACACCCTAACTTGACTAATAAAACGGTCCTGAGACGATAAATATACAAAAAATGCAGGTACTTTAATCGTGTGAACACAATAATGATTAAAGTACCTGCATTTTTTACAGTATTTAGTTATATTTTATAATTTGGCACCTAATTACTAATCAATCGCATTAAAATAGCAAAAACGTTTAAATATGCTAGCTATTTCAATGGCTACCTTGTCCATAATAAGCATTAGCCCCATGTTTACGATAATAATGTTTATCTAATAGGTACTGTGGTACGTGGATATCTTGTGCTGGATTCAGTTGCATCGTGTGATAATCCATGTCTGCTACAACATCTAAAACTATCGCATTATGGACAGCAGCCATCGCATCTTCTCCCCATGTAAATGGCCCATGATCATTAGTCAACACGCCTGGGATTGCCATGGGATCAAGGCCTTCTCGTTCAAACACACGAACGATTGATTTACCGGTATTTAATTCGTAGTCTTGAGCAACTTCGACTTGCGTTAACCGATCAGCCACTGGTACATCACCATAAAATGTGTCAGCATGTGTGGTCCCTGCTGCCGGTACTGGTATGCCTGCTTGAGCAAACGCCACCGCCCATTTTGAATGGGTATGCACGATACCGCCTAAATCAGGCCAATGTCGATACAAAAAAGCGTGTGTTGGTGTGTCACTTGATGGGTTCATATCACCTTCAACCACATGTCCCTCTAAATCAACAACAACCATGTCTTCTGGTCTGAGTGCCGCATAATCTACGCCACTGGGTTTAATAACAAATAGCCCTTTTTCACGGTCAATTTGCGAGACATTGCCCCATGTGAGTGTCACCAACTGATTAGCTGGCAAAGCCATATTAGCTTCATAAACGATTTTTTTCAAATTTTCTAACATAACGTTCATTCCTTTCTTTTTTGTGATGGTAATGCTTTAATAGCCGCTAGTTCAATGTCTAACCCAGCAACATATCTTGCCATAAACGCCTCAAATCCAGCAACATCGCTTGGATCTGGTGATAACGTTTCAGACTTTTCATCAGCGAAAACAACATGGCTTAAAAATTCAGATAATGTTTCATTGGTACTTTTATTAGCAGCATATAGAGACAAAATTGCCATACCCCAAGGACCACCTTCACCAGCAGTTTTCATCACAGTAACGTTGGTATTTAAAGCTGCCGCTAACAGTTTTTGAGCAACAATCGGTGTTTTGAATACACCACCTTGTGCCACAATATTATCAGTCAATACCTGCTCATCCTCTAATATTCGCATGCCAATTTTAATCGCTCCGAAAGCCGTAAATAAATGCAAACGCATCAAATTACCAATTGTAAAATTGGCGTCAGGTTGCCGAACAAGCAATGGTCGGCCCTCAGGAATTGCCGTAATATTTTCTCCAGAATAATAACCGTAGCCAGAAAGCCCACCTGCATCAGGATCAGCATCATTTAAAGCAGCGTTAAATAACGTTTGATAGAGTTTACTGATTGACATATCGCAACCAATTAACTTTGCAAATTGCGCAAAAAGTTTCGACCAGGCATTTAAATCAGATGCAGAATTGTTAGCATGCACCATTGCTACTGGTAATCCAGTAGGTGTTGTGACAATATCAATATTACTGTAAACATGTTCAAGGCTTTTTTCCAACACTATCATTGAAAAAATTGACGTACCGACCGAAATATTTCCTGTTCTCTTTTTAACACTATTAGTGGCTACCATACCAGTTCCGGCATCGCCTTCAGGCGGCGCAATAATTGCGCCAGCTGTTAGGTGACCCGTAGGATCTAATAAATTTGCCCCTTTTTCTGTCAAATAGCCAGCGTTTTCCCCAGCTTTTAATGGCTTAGGCAAAATATTTTCTAGTTGCCAATTATATTGTTGAACTGATTTCAATGAACTGAATTTATCCAACATGACGTGATTATAAGTACCCGTTTTTTCGTCAATTGGGAACATACCTGATGCATCACCAATACCAATTACCTTGTCACCTGTTAACTGCCAATGTACATAACCAGCCAGTGTCGTGAGAAAATCAACATTTTTAACATGGGTTTCTTGATTTAAAATGGCTTGATAGAGATGTGCAATGCTCCAACGCTGCGGAATATTAAAGTTAAATAATTGGGTTAATTCTGAGGCAGCTTGACCCGTGATAGCGTTGCGCCACGTTCTAAAGGGAACCAATAACTCATTATTCTTATCAAATGCCAAATAGCCATGCATCATAGCAGAAAATCCCATTGTTTTAATATGTGTTATATCTACGTCATAATCATCGTGAATCTGTTTTTGCAACTTAACATATGCCGTCTGTAATCCTAACCAAATGTCAGAAATGGCATATGTCCAAAGACCATTTTTAAAGTTATTGTCCCACTCGTAACTTCCTGAAGCGATTGTTTTAAAATCTTCTGTTGTTAACACAGCTTTAACAGTAGTTGAACCAAATTCTACGCCCAAAGCAATGTTACCTGCTTTAATCGCTTGCATTGTTTCTTTATGTGTCATCATAAATATTCTCCTAAGTGAAAAACACTAATCAGTGCGTGTTCATCTGACTAGCATTTTTGTTTTGATTCAGATCATGAGTGGACGTGACCATATTCAAAATGTCCGAACAAATTTATCACAGTTTTTTTATCTCAACATTTTTGAGACTAATATTATTTTTATCAGTTTTGGATAACGTAAAGAAAGCAAATATTGATATTAGAAGCACAAATCCACCCATAAGTAGATATGTTTTTTGAAATCCAATACCATCATACATTTGTCCCGCTACCGCTGAAAAAATGAATACAGAAATTTGTTTCATAAAATTAGCGGCTAACGCGTAGATTGTTGCGTATAATCTTAAATCAAATGAATCTGAAATATATTTCATGATTGAGACCAAAACTAATGGCATTTCAAACCCAGCTAATAAACGTAGTGCCACAATAAATATCCAATTAGGTGCCAAGGCTGTACCAATAATACGGAAAGCGGTAATAAATCCATAAATTAATAAGCCATTTCGTGGACCTATTTTATTGATAATCCAAGGCATTGGAATCATCAAAATAAGCTCTATCACCATTTGAGCTGTCACAGTATTAGCATATACCGTGGTCGATACAGCAGTAGATGTGAAAAATTGATGAAAGAAAATAATGAATTGTTGGTCAAAAACATCATACAGTGCTGAGGCACCCATGTAAAAGATACCTAAAAACCAAAAATTCTTTAATTTAAAAATTTTACTAATATCTGACATTTTGAGTTTTTCTGATGTTTCACCAGTTGAAACAGTGTTTTCATAATCAATTTTATTGAAAAACACAAACATAATAATTGCAATAATTGCAGATACTGTTGCTGCCCAAAATATAGCATTAGGTGTCCACAGAAATAGGCGGCCGCCAATAAACGAAGCCACCATTCCAGCTACCGATCCACCAATACGAGAATGTCCAAATTCAAAACGATTGGCTAAGGAAGCTCGTTGGACATACTGTTCAATGACTGATACACCGCCATTAAGAACAAAAGCTAAGTAAATTCCAGTAAGAATTGCGACCGTAAATGGATTCATCGCATGTAAAACAGGAAGAAAAACCCACTGGAAATATGGCCCAACTAAAGCACCTGCAAATAGGATAATAAGAACTAGCGTTTTCTTAAAAACCAATCGATCAGATAAAATTCCAAAAATTGGCTGATATAACAGTGACATACCTGCCATCAAAGAAAAAATCATACCAGATTCAGAACCTGTTAAATGAGCAACTTGTTCTAACCACAAGGTTAAATAACCATTAACTATCGCCCAAATAAAGAAATAAGAAAAGTGTGAAACCGGAAATGACCAAAATTGGCCATGCTTTTTTGTCATTGATTCCATGTTTATATTCTCCTATAAACTATTCGTAGTTATACGCCGTAGGCGTTCCAAAAATAGGATTTCCGTCAGAATCCCATTCAAACGTCTGAATACATGTGTGCCGATTCGGATCATACAATGGATCGCCTTTTATTTTTGTATAATTGCGTGAATGATAAACTAAAATATCTTTTTCCCCATCTTCTGAAGTTGTGAATGAATTATGACCGGGTCCAAATTGATGAATTCCTAAATCACTAGTAAAAACTGGTTTGTTAGATTTATGCCAATTACTTGGATTTAAGAGATCTTTATCCTCATCAATTGTTAGCATGCCCATAGCATAATTTTCATCCGTAGCACTTGCTGAATATGTTAAAAATATTTTGTTGCCATGATGAATTAGGGCTGGACCTTCATTGACATGGAAAATACGATTTTCCCATTCATATTCTGGTTTTGTAAGCAAAACAGGGTCTGATTTTAGCGTCCAAGGATTTGCCATTTTTGAGATATAAATATTTGAATTGCCAATAATATCTGGATCCTTTTGTGCCCAAACATAATAAAGTGAGTCTTTCCAGGAAAAGGTTGTCGCATCAAGAGAAAAACTGTCAATAGGAGTCACGACGCGACCTTTTTCAACCCAATTATCTTCATCTGCCATTGGATTAACTGCTTCGCACTCTAATACATACATTCTATGCTGGAACATACCATTTGCATCAAATTCAGTTGTTTTTGATGCCGCAAAGTATATGTACCACTTCTCATTTATATAATGTAATTCTGGTGCCCAGATTAATTGACTCATTTCACCAGTTTGATGTTTGCGCCAAATTGTTTTTGGCGCGGCGTGCGCCAAGCCATTCAGAGTTTTTGCACGTCTTAATTCAATTAAATTATAAGCTGGTACGGAAGCACTTAAATAATAATAACCATCAGTATGTTTATATATTTGAGGATCTGCTCGTTGAATTATTAATGGGTTAATGTAATTTTTAGTCATTTTTTAATTCTCCCTTGTTACTTAATATCTACGAACGTCAGACCAAACAACTTCGCTAAATCAGTTAGTTGTTCAGTATCGACAGCAAAACTCAACGTTGTATGATGCCCACCACCCAATGTTAACCAACCTTCTGCACCAGCTTTAAGGCCTGTTTTAGGTGTCCAAAGTTGCTTCGCAACAGGTAAAAATGGTGTTTCCGCTTCAGGCTTGTTCCCTGTGACTTCATAACTAATCAATTTAAATTCATCACCAAAATCAGCTAACGTGACATCAATTGCATCACCGGTACGTCCAGTGAAGACCAAACGTGCTGGATCCTCTTTACCGCCAATATCTAATGGATGCACCTCAACGCGCGGCTTATCTGAGGCAATTGTTGGATCAACCTCTAGCATGTGTGACCCTAAAATTGCTTCATGTCCCTTGCGCAAATCTAAAGTGTAGTCTTCCATAAAGGCTGTTGCCTGATTATGAGAAATAATTTTTAGTAAACGCGTTAGGGCAGCTGTTTTCCAGTCACCTTCTCCAGCAAATCCATAACCATCAGCCATCAATAGTTGAACTGCCAAACCAGGTAACTGTTCCAAACCAACTAAGTCTTCAAAATTAGTCGTAAATCCTGAATAACCTTTGTCAGTCATAAATTTCTTAATGGCAATATACTCGCGTATCTGATATTTGACATTATGTTCAAACTTTTCCGGTGTATTTTCACCTGCAATAAAATCATATTTTTCTTGTAAGTCTTCATAGAGTTGATCAATGTCAGCATCACTGACTACATTAACGTAAGCAACTAAGTCGCCCACACCCCAATAATCCACTGTCCAACCTAGCTTAATTTGAGCTTCAACTTTATCACCATCTGTCACTGCAACATCGCGCATTTTGTCCGCAAAAGTTACAATTTTAATTTTGAAACTCTCATTATAGCCAACAGCAACAGCCATCCATTTGGCAATTTGCGTTTGAATATCATCATCGGCCCAGTGACCAAAAATAATTTTGTTATTCAAACGTAAGCGCGCATTAATAAATGCATATTCGCGATCACCATGAGCAGATTGATTTAAATTCATATAATCAAAGTCAATTGTGTCATAAGGTATAGTATTTAACATTTGTGTTGCTAAATGCATGAGAGGCTTATTTAATAATTGCGTGCCACGAATCCAATTTTTTGCTGGTGAAAATGTATGTGCCCAAGTAATAACACCGGCGACAGAATCATCATAGTTTGCTTCTTTCATTGCTTTTGTAATGTTTTCAGCAGTAACACCTACTGTCTTGAACTCAATTGGATACGGTAGTTTACCCGATTCGTTTAATTTGTTAATCATCTTTTTCGAATCTTCTTCAACCTGAGTCAATACTTTGGGTCCATACAGAAATTGAGATCCTGTCACAAACCAAAACTTGTAATCTTTTATATCAGCCATTTTCCGCAGTCCTTCTTAATATATAATTTGTAAGTAACATTGAACAAAAACTTATTTATCTAGAATGAATAAATTTTTGTAACCGCTTACAAGAACACTATAAAACATTTGTCCGTATATGTCAATTAATATATTTTTTATAGAATGAATAAAACAGGCGTGATATTTTTTTAAATTGGTATACCTTGTTTTTTAAATCATTTAGTTGTATAATTTCTGATATGCTCAATTAATTGTAACCGCTTTCAACATCTGATTCTGGTCACTTTTTAAAATTGCAGCATTTTTAAATTAAGCAATATCATAAAAAAGGATGGTACTCAAAAATGACAATCGTTTCAGGAATGAAAATGATACAACATGCACGTAGTAATGGCTATGCTGTTGGCGCTTTTAATACAAATAATCTTGAATGGACTCAAGCAATTTTACGTGTTGCTGAAAGTAAGCAGGCACCCACAATTATTGGGGCTTCAATGGGTGCCATCAAGTATATGGGCGGCTTTAAAACTGTGGCAAATTTAATTCGTGATTTAGATGATGACATGAACATTTCAGTCCCAATTGCAATCCATCTCGATCATGGTGATTATCAAGCTGCCAAAGCGGCTATTGCGGCTAATTTTACTTCGGTCATGTTCGATGGCTCACATTTACCATTAAAAGAAAATTTAGCGAAAACACGTGAAATTGTCCAATTAGCCCATGAAAAAGGCATCTCAGTAGAGGCTGAAGTCGGTAGTATTGGTGGCGAAGAAGACGGTATTATCGGTAGCGGTGAGATAGCACCAATCGCAGACGCTGTTGCTATGGTTAATACCAATATTGATTTTTTAGCCGCTGGTATAGGTAACATTCATGGTGCTTATCCAACGGACTGGCCAGGGTTACAACTGAACCATTTGCATAAATTAACTGATGCAATCAATGATGCTATTGGCTATGATTTTCCGGTTGTTTTACATGGCGGCTCAGGCGTACCAGATAAACAAATTCGTGAAGCGATTACTATGGGTGTTGCCAAAGTAAACGTCAATACTGAAGCACAGCTGGCTTTTCATCAAGCATTGCGTGACTTTATATTAACTGATCAAGATCTGCAAGGTAAAAATTATGATCCTCGTAAGTTATTAGCTCCCGGTGTCAAAGCCATTGAAAACGCGTTATCTGATCGCATAGATGTTTTTGGCAGTTATCAATGATAGAAAGATATACGTAAAAAAGCTAATTAGAAAATAAATTTCTAATTAGCTTTTTTACGTATATCTTTCACAGAATCGCGTGCTATTAATTTGGAATCATACACAATATCAGTTACTTTATGGTGCTTTATTTTTTGCAGTAACAGTTTGGCTGCATCTTTTCCCATATTTTGCTTGGCATGTGTCATTGTTGTCAGTCTCGGAGACAAATATTGAGACAACTGAAAATCATCAAATCCTATGACCGATATATCTTCTGGCACGCTTAAACCAACATCATGTATTAAATCAATTATTCTAATTGCCAATTGATCATTATATGTAATAATTGCTGTGGGTCGTTTCTCCGGTTCTTTTAACAATAACTCGGTAGTACTTTGTAACGCGTCACTGACTTCATCGGACTTATACATAATTGGGGTACAATTCGGCAAGATATTTGGATGATCTTGATAGGCTTTTAAATACCCCTCTAAACGATGTACACCTTGACTATCAGAAACTTGAAAGATACCAATAATTTTTTGATGCCCTCGGTCAATTAAATAATTAGTGGCACGATAAAAAGCTGCCTTGTCATCACTAAGCAATGTGGTCCCTTCAAAATTATTATAGGCCGCATTAATAAATATCATAGGAATATTCATTTGATCTAACTTTTGATATAAATCAACATTAGGTGTGTCTATTGCACTTTGAGTCGGTTCAATAATTAGCCCACCTAAATTTTGACTCATAAGATTTATAAGTGCTGTACGTTCTCGCACAGGATCATTATGTGTATTGGCTAAAATAAGAGAAAAGCCATTTTCAGATAACACTTGGTCTGCACCATCAATAATGGCCGGAAAAATATATGAGGCCACGTGAGTAGATAAAATACCAATAACTTTAGGAATCTCTTCAAACTTTTTTGTGGTCGACCAATCAGCGACGAAAGAGCCACCACCTTGTACGCGATAGATAAATTTTTCATTTTCCAAATCAGAAATGGCACGGCGCACTGTATATCGGCTTACTGAAAAAGCAGCCATCATGTCACTTTCAGTAGGCAGTTGTTGATCCTTTTCGTAAGTACCACGCAATATTTGATCTAAAATATTTTTTTTAACAATTTCATATTTATTTGCCATAGTAACATTATTCGTGCAGAACATTGGTCTCTAACAATCATCTGCGCAAAACCCATCATTTATTTTGTGTATTTTTTCAAGACACTCTAATCTTAACATACTCTCGCATAGTCATACAAAATATGGCTTTTTACATCCTGTGTTATATTAGACTAAATCTTATTTTTAATGTGTCAGATTCTATAATTAGCAGCTAGCATTAATAATTACACCTGTTTTGGACATTGGAAAGTAAATACAGTGCTTTCAAGTCGCGAAAAAGATAAAGCTTGCTTAGTAATTTTTGTCGCACGACAAACCAGATATACCAGCCACGAAAGAAGCCCTGGGCAAAAGGAACCAATTATTATCATTATGCCAAAGAAAACATGTCATGCACAATTGTATGGCGATTGCTTATGTATAGACTTACTGATACGGTTATTTAACGATAAAATAAAAAACGTCAATCAAGACGTCTCTCATTACTGCCTAACTATGTACGTCAGCCCCTGGAATATACTTCAATTTAGATAAAAGAAATATGGCGATCGTAAAATCACTGGGCTGACTGGTAAATCATATCATGATTTGACAACTAAATCAAATGTCTGTCACATATAACTGACATATTAAAATTATCCCACTAACTTTTCTTTATCTGCCAATTTAAAAATATGCCAAAATGTGATAGCAATTACCCAAGTGACTATAAATAACATCACCAAGATCAATCCCATTTTATTAAAATCTAAAGCTGCTACCCAGCGTGTTAATGCATTATGCCAACCAAACATGGCGCCAAACGACTGTACTAAATCAACGAAGCCAATAAATCCGGCTGCTAAAATAGAAATTCCGGTAATCGTTAAATTATAATAAACTTTACGATAGGGTGACGAAAATATCCAATTATACGTCGTACTCATAAAAAAGCCATCTACTGTATCCATCAGACACATACCAGCAGTGAATAACAGTGGAAAAGCCATTGTGGCATACCATGGTACCCCTGCATTTGCTGCAGTAGCCGATGTTGCCAACACAGCAATTTGTGTTGCTGTATCAAATCCTAAACCAAATAGAAAACCAACAACAGCTACCTGCCAATTATGTTTGATCAGTCCCAATAACTTTAAAAATAAGCGATAAATTTTAGACGCAACCACTTGTTTATCCATTTCAGTAAATTGGTTACCCCGCTGACTCATTTTTTTAAATCTCAGCCAAATATCATGCAAAATAAAACTGTTAACAATAGCTAACATGAGCAACATAAACCCAGCAATTAAAGTGCCAATAGCGCCACCAATTTGTTCAAAAATAGGCATGGTATGCTTTGCCCATTCGACAAATACGACCGTTAATAACGCCATTAGTACCACAACCATTGAATGACCCAATGAAAAACTAAAACCAACACCCCTTGTATTTTTGCCATCATGAAGCATTTTACGTGTCATATTATCAATAGCTGCGATATGATCGACGTCAAACGCATGATGTAGCCCCATTGTAAAAGATAAATAAGCCATCGCAATCATGTCAGGATACTGCGTCGCGCTAGTCATCAATAAAACAATCCCAGCTATTAAGAAAAGTAAAATAACGATCCCATATCGTAAGGCATCAGACCTAATTGTTGCTTGTTTTTTTGTAGTTAATATCACAAGTTTTCTCCTCCTACTGTGTAATAGTAGATTATCACGTTCGTTACGACATATATATATTGTGAACAAATCATGTCCTTAACGCACCAAATATGTCCTTCTACCGTGATTTTTAGGCAACAAAACGTCATCAAAAACGCCAATGTTCGGGCGTTTTTGATGACGTTTTGTTGCTAATGATATTTGTATACTTTAGTAAATAAGCACGCTTAAACACTATTGACTTTTGGATATCATTTTACAAACCTAACGACATTTTTGCATAGCGTGACATGCGTGCAATCGTCCAAGCTGGCTCCCATTGCAATACAATCTCTGTCGTTTTTACTTCTGGTAAAATTTTTAATGCCGCATCAATCATCTCTTCTAACACGCTAATTAACGGGCACCCCATCGTTGTGAGCGTCATATTAATTATTACAGCACCATCTGAATTAATTTGAACATCATTAATTAGACCTAGATTAACAATGTCAATTCTTAATTCTGGATCAATTACTGTTTCTAAGATCGCCATAATGTCTGTTATTATTTTTTCTGACATATTATCCCACCGATCCAACCATTTCAAATTTCATTAAGCGATTCAACTCGACTGCGTATTCCATTGGTAATTCTTTTGTAAAAGGCTCAATAAATCCCATGATAATCATTTCGGTGGCTTTTTCTGCGGAAATACCGCGTGTCATTAAATAATATAATTGCTCTTCAGAAACACGTGAGACCTTCGCTTCGTGTTCCATCGATACATTACCGTTTAAAATTGTATTATACGGAATTGTGTCTGCCGATGATTGATCATCAACCAAGATTGTGTCACATTCGACGTGAGCAAATGACCCATCAGATTCACGACCAAATTTGACTGTGCCACGATAATCTGTTTTCCCACCATCGTGTGCAATTGATTTTGAGATGATGGATGATGACGTGTTTTTAGCATTATGGATCATTTGTGCCCCAGAATCTAAATTAACGCCTTCACCAGCAACCGCAATTGACAACATCGTGCCCTTTGCTCCCTCACCATTTAAATAAACTGATGGATATTTCATTGTTGTTTTCGATCCAAAATTACCATCAACCCATTCCATGGTAGCATTTTCATGAGCAGACGCACGCTTTGTTTCCAACGAATACACATTATTTGACCAATTTTGAATCGTTGTGTAACGACAATAACCATCTTTTTTGACAATAACCTCGACAACGGCAGCATGTAAAGCATCGCCAGAATACATCGGTGCTGAGCAGCCTTCAACATAATCAACATGTGCCCCCTCATCAACAATAATAAGCGTGCGTTCGAATTGGCCTTCGTTTTCTGTATTTATTCGAAAATATGACTGAATCGGCGTATTGACATGAACACCTTTGGGGACATAAATAAAGGTGCCACCAGACCAAACCGCAGCATTTAAGGCGGCTAATTTATTATTTGTTGGTTTCACCAAAGAACCAAAATATTCTTTCATCAGTTCCGGATACTCTTGCACTGCCGTATCTGTGTCAGTAAAAATAATGCCTGTTTTGGCAAATTCTTCTTTCATGCGATGATATACCACTTCAGATTCATACTGTGCAGAAGATCCAGCTAACCATTTCCGCTCTGCCTCGGGGACACCTAACCGTTCAAAAGTTTCTTTTAATGTGGTTGGTACATCGTCCCAATTCCGATACTTATCGTTTGTTGGTTTATTATAGTAATAAATATCTTCGAAATGAATGTCGCTTAAATTTGGGCCCCACGTTTGCATTGGCATATTAAGATAGGTTTGATAAGCCTGTAATCGATAGTCTAACATCCATTGTGGCTCATTTTTCTTAGCAGAAATTTGACGAATAACGGTCTCATTTAATCCTTTTCCTGTCGAAAATACTGCCTTATAATCGTCTTGAAAACCTAACGCCTCAGCTTTATCAACTGTAATCGCTGCGCGAGCTTGCGCAATCGCCTCTTGTCTATCTATTGCCATCATCACACTTCCTGTCATTTTTTTATTGCTAATAATTCATCTAAAGCATGCCAAGCTAGCATGGCACATTTGATACGCGCGGGAAATTTTGTGACCCCAGATAAAATCTGTGATTCACCAATAGACTTAACATCTGCTGCTTCACCCCGCATCATTTTAGAAAATTCTGCCACTAAAGATGTAGCTTGTACACAAGTTTTTCCAGATACCAAATCACTCATCATAGACGCTGATGCTTTCGATATCACACAACCGTCGCCATAGAAATGAATATCAGTCACGCGATCATCAACGATGTCACATGCCAAATCGATTATATCGCCACAAGTTGGATTATATTTTTGTATATGATAAGTTTCTTGTGCTAACATTGGGCGAAAATGATGTGGGTATTGGCCATATGACATGATTGTTTGACGATATAAATTATCTAAATTGTGTAAACTCACGGTTAAAATACTCCTTAATTTTTTTAAGTGCCGCAATCAATTGATCAATTTCTTCACGAGTATTGTATAGATAGAAACTTACACGTACTGTTGCTGCAACGCCTAAATATTGCATAAGCGGTTGTGCACAATGATGCCCTGCTCGCACTTCGATACCTTCTTGATCCAGCGCTGTTGCTAAATCATGTGCATGCACACCAGACATATTAAATGCAATCACACCTGTATGATGCGCACTATCTTGTGGCCCGTAGACAGTAATGCCTGGGACACTTTTGAGTTGTGATAGTGCGTAGGTGACTAATTCATGCTCATATTTTGTCACGTCTGCCATACCAATACGAGTCAGATAATCAATGGCAGCACCTAGCCCAATAGCACCGGCGATATTGGGTGTACCCGCTTCAAAACGCCAAGGTATTGGTTGAAATGTCGCCTCATGCAAACCTACGCGTTCAATCATTTCACCACCATATTGTGCTGGCATCATTTTTTCTAATAATTCGCTTTTACCGTATAATACGCCGATGCCCGTTGGTCCCAGCATTTTATGACCTGAAAAAACAAAAAAATCAACAGCCATATCTTGTACATTGACTGCCATATGAGGCGCTGATTGTGCGCCATCTGCAATTATAATAGCGCCATGTTCATGGGCCATTTCGGCGAGCAACTTAATGGGATTAACAACGCCTAGAACATTGGAAGCATGTGTCACTGCAACTATTTTCGTTTTGTTAGTCATTTTTTGTTCAGCGTCAGCTAAATTTAGCGTGCCATCATTATTAAGACCAATGTATTTCAAATTTGCCCCAACACGTTGTGCCAATTGTTGCCACGGTACGATATTTGAATGATGTTCCATATATGATAAGAGAATTTCATCCCCTGGTTTAATCTGATCAACACCATATGTGCTTGCCAACCAATTTAATGATTCAGTTGTGCCACGCGTAAATAAAATTTCTGTCCGTTTTTCGGCATGAATAAAGGTTTGCACTTTATCGCGTGCCTGTTCATATTGTTCGGTTGCACGTTGTGACAGGTCATAAATACCACGATGAACATTCGCATTATCATTTTGATAATATTTCACCAAGGCATTAATCATAGCTTGCGGCTTTTGCGATGTCGCTGCATTATCCAAATAAATCATTTGTTGCCCATTAATTTTTTGATTTAAAATCGGGAAATCAGATCTCATCGTCTTCATATTGTAACTTTCTTTCTATTTCTGCCATGACTTTTTGTTGGGCTGCCTGAGTTGGCATTTTAGTTAAGACTTCTCCCATAAAGCCACGAATAACTAATTTTCGCGCCATTTTTTCACTGATGCCACGGCTCATTAAATAATACATTTGATTGGCATCCACACGGCCCACAGAAGCAGCATGTCCTGCTGTCACATCATTTTCATCAATCAGCAATAACGGATTGGCATCTCCTCTCGCTCGCCGCGATAGCATCAATACACGTGATTCTTGTTGTGCGTCTGATCCTTTGGCACCTTTAATTATTTTACCAATGCCATTAAATACCAAGGTTGAGCGATTTAAAATGACCCCGCGTTGAAAAATATGACCAACAGTATGACGCCCTTTATTTAGGACAGTTGTGACTAGACCTTGTGTTTGCTTTTTTTTCGTCAATCCAATGACATTAGCATGCGATGTCGCCCCTTCACCGTTTAATTGACTAGCTACTCGTATCACAACATTACCATCATTAAATTCAGCATTTTGCCAATCAACAGTGGCATGATCTCTGACTATGACTTCCCGGTTAATGAATGCTGTTGTCTGTTCCCCTAAAGAATCAATATTAGCGTAAGTCACCTGTGCACCAACATTAGCCAATGCTTCAATGACCACAGAGGCCTTTGTTTTTTCAGAACCAATCGTATACATTTCTTGCAGAATAGTAACCTTTGCATGCGCACCGATATAAACAAAAACCCGAGCCACAAAATCTTGACCTGACGTAGCTAAATGATTCAATGTCAAATGTAAAACATCATCAAATTGCACATATTCTGGAATATATACAAATATACCAGTATTAAATTGCTCATAATTTTGAGCAGATAAACGATCAGCGCGTTTTGAAATAACACTACCAATAAGCTTTTTAACTAAGTTGCCATACGTTATTTGCGCTTGTTTCATCCCCATTACAATGACGCCTTGTGCTATCATCTCTTTCGACAAATGCTGATACGTAGTCGCTTGTCCACTCACTTCGATGCCACTGGTAGGGTTCTGCATAAAATAAGTTGTTTTAGTATTTTCTGTAGCCGGTGTTAAGTCATCAAGTTGCCAAGCATGATATCTGACTTTAGCAAATTCTGGCAATGGTAAAGACGCTAGTGCAATATTATCAACCATATTAGTCCGCCACAAAATACGAATTTGTTTCTTCGTCTGTCAGGTGAATAGCCAAACCAAGTTCATCTCGCAAACCTGCGTATCCTTCGGCTTCTAATTTTTTCGCTAAACTTGCATCACCTGTTTTAACAATTTTGCCACCCATCATCACATGAACAAAATCAGGCACAATGTAGTCCAGTAAACGTTGGTAGTGCGTAATCATCAGTGTGCCAAATTCACTGGAACGCATACTGTTAACACCGCGTGAAACAACTTTTAAAGCGTCGATATCTAATCCAGAATCAATTTCATCCAAAATGGCAATTTGTGGTTCAATCATCATCATCTGTAAAATTTCATTTCGCTTTTTTTCACCACCAGAGAACCCTTCATTGAGATAGCGTTCCGCCATTTCTTCAGTCATCGCCAAAAATTCACGCTTCTCATCTAGTTTTTCAATAAATGACATCACATTAATTTGATCATCTTCAGGACGCCGCGCATTAATTGCCGCACGCATAAATTCAGCATTGGTGACACCTTGAATTTCTGAGGGGTATTGCATAGCCAAAAATAATCCTGCGCGTGCGCGCTCATCAACTGACATTTCAGCTAAATTTTGATCACCTATGTAAATATTACCTTGGGTGACTTGATATGCGGGATGTCCCATAATTGTTTGCGACAATGTTGATTTTCCAGTACCATTGGGTCCCATAATTGCATGTATTTCACCTGTATTAACAATCAAATCGACACCTTTTAAAATTTCTTTACCGGCTACTGAAACATGTAAATTTTCGACTTTTAATGTTGTCATATTATATATCCTTTTTTCGCTGATTAATCTTATTCAGCATGCTTTCATTTTTATGAAATTTTACACTCATGTATACATTATCATTTATTAAATCGATTCCATAAGTTGCCAACATCATAGCATATTTATAGTTTTTAAGCGACATTTGATATAATAAACATAAACTAAAAGTTCGAGGATACTCACTTATGATTAATCAAGCAGTCATTGCACGGATAAAGCACTTTCAAAAATTTGGAGATAGTTTACCCCATGCCAAAGTGTACTTTCGTGAGGATTGGAACACAATTTATTTTGACATTTCTGGAAAAATGTTTGGATTGATGTCTCCTACTGCATCTGAAAAGTCAATTATTACATTAAAAGGTGATCCAAACTCTAATATTGAACTGCGTGAGATGTATTCTGATATTACTGAAGGCTATTATGCAAATAAAAAACATTGGAACTCGATTAAGCTCATAACATCAGCATTATCAGATCAAGAAATCGAAAAGATGATTACGCATTCCTATAAACTTGTGTATAAAAATTTACCGCTTTCTGTTCGCAAGGCATTTACGGAATCAGATTAATTTTATCGATAATATGCTTTGCATGCCTGAATCACATCAAAATAGTCGGTAAATAGCAGATATTTAATCAGGGAACTGTCACTGAACGCCAAAAAATTGATCAGGGCGGTAAATGAGTTTTTAATTCATTAATATTTAATACATATTTACAAATTATTACTAAAGCTGTACACTTTAGGTATTTTAAAAGGAGGTACTCTCATGATAGCAGTAATAATTGACTTTTTCGTCGGGCTATTTGGTGCTTTTTCAAGTGGCCTCATGCACAATGATTGGAAAAAGAACAAAGGAAAAGACAAGGAAACATAGCCAATACCATTGATTAATGATTAATAAGTTCAAATATATTATAAAAACATACTAACTAGGCGGTTTTAGAATGAAATTTTCAATAGTAGATTCCGAAAAAACAAATAATTTTACAGACCCAACTATTCAAACTAAAATAATGTCACTGTGGGAAAATAATGGTTTAATCATTGGAAAGGTTTTAAAAGAAGGATTAACAGTTACGTGTGTATATCATGACTATCAAACTAACTATAAAGGTGACTATACTGTATCTTTGTGTCAAGAAGACATGACTAACGGTATTTTTGATACTTCAAAATATCAGTGGCAAGCGTATAAAGTAGACATCAATGACAAGCTGGGTGTTATTAACACATGGCAAAAAATTTGGTCAGATGAAGAAAATCATAAAATCAACAGAGTATACGCCTTTGATTTTGAGCAGTATAAACCCAACGGTGAAATAAGTATCGTAGTTGCTATTTTCTAATTCTGAATCTACATCAATAAACTGAAACCGGTTACTATAATTAATTGACACAAAAAAAGGAATCCAAATTGGATTCCTTTTTTAATTTATATTGCCCCTGCTGGATTCGAACCAGCGCATAGCGGTACCAAAAACCACTGCCTTACCACTTGGCGAAGGGGCAATAGTTAATCTTTTTAGCCGTTAACTATTAAATCGGCTATGGGAGCGGTAGGATTCGAACCTACGAACCCGAAGGAACGGAGTTACAGTCCGTCGCGTTTAGCCAGACTTCGCTACACTCCCATATCTCAAACAACTATATAATAATACCAAATTTTTTAAGACTTGGCAAGCCTTTTACTAATTTGTGACTTTTTTTATAATTTTAGACAGCAGTAAGGCTAAAAACGCAACATAAAAAGCGCGATGTGTCTGACACCACGCCGACAGAACAGATGTTAGCTTGGTATCATTTTTCATAGCGCTTTTTTTAGCAAGATTCAAAATATTTATGTGCGTTTTTTAAAGTATGTGAATACGCTACCCAACAGCAACACAACAGTAGTAATAGCAGATATCGTAATGGCTATACGATGTAACAACGTTTTATGATAGGTTAGACGAATTGTTCGATTACCTTGTGAAGCAACCGTTAACTTGCCTGCAATCGTTGTGATGGGCAAATTGCGATTACGATTTCCAGTTGCTTGCCAACCCTTATAATTAGTCATTGGTAGCACAATTTGTTTGGCTGATGTCGGCACATTCGCCACAGTAAAGACATAGCCCTTGTGTGTTAATCGTAAAGAACTTAGTTTACCGTCAACGTAAATACGCGTGGCATCTCTGACATCTCCCCAACTTGCCACTTGATAATCATTTATAAATTTAACCCGACCTTGCCCTAAATAATCCTTACTACCCAATGGTAATTGATAATAACGCTGAATTTGGTAATCAAAATCAGCATTAGACACTGTTTTTGGTAAAAGTTTTTTACCTACTTGGTAATTAGCAATATCTGTCCCGCCATTATAATAAGTTGTTACCTGCATTTTCCATGCACTAAACACTGCTAATACAATCCCTGTCACAAATAACCAATTAATAGTTTTCTGCTTTAATATGCCTGTCTCACTAAAGCTTTCCAAGCCTTCGATAACAAACAGTAGCGCCAACAACATAATAATTGGATAAAAACGTCCCATCATTTGAAAGACATGTAACGGTGTTTTAGCTAAAATTTCTGTTGGTGTGTAAAAAACTGTAATCAGGCTAATTGCCAACCAGCAACCAATTATCTGAACGCGATTAGAAAATGATCGTGTGTATAACAACCCCAAAACAACTACAATGCTCATCACGCAGACAAAAACACCAATAGGTATTGCGGTCCAATTTAACGTTGCTCGATTACTGATTGACGATGAAATCGAATCCCAAATATTGGCTGCCTGAAAAAAAACATTTGCCCCGGCAATTTTATCTGACAAAACCTGTTGCAAAAACGGCATAACATAAAAAGCAGACAGTAATAGTGTTAGTATGCCAGTTTTGACTAACCGCCACAATTTTTCTATTGTCGCTTGTTTTTTATACAAAAATACAATAAACATTATTGTCAGAACAATGAGAAGCAAAAGTGCAGACAACACATGGTTAGTCACAGTTATTGTACTCACCACACTGGCAAAAAGCCAACTTTTACGCGTCGTAAACATGATGGCATAAAAAGCAGCTAATACAGCTGGAAATAGTAAAATACCAATCAATTCACCAGGCAGTCCCCGCACCTTTATTTGGCCAAATGTGACCGGCGCCAATACATATAACGTGCTAAAAGCAAAAGACTTTAAGCGTGCACGACTACCTGTAAAAAATAATGATCCAGCGTAATAGTTTAAACTCATAGCAGTAGTTAATAATATGATATAACCAGCAAGTACAGCGGTCACCGCATGGTGTGTCAAAAAGTAAATCATTGCTACGAGATAGGTAAAGGAATAGCCATAAAACAAATTAACGCCATAACCGTTTTGACCAAAGGTGTATGCAGAAACGTCAGGTAGCCATTTACCATTCTCAAACCCCTTTGTTAATTCATACATACGAGATAAATGGAAAGGTACATCCCATGAATTCATATACATTGTCTGCTTAACAAGTTGTGGTCCCATGCTTACAATTGCTAAAATCAAAAATATAAGCAGTAATTGCCACCATGTTATTTTTTTCAAGTGCATTTTTTTCTCCCAAAAAAGTATAATAAGACACTATTATACACGTTATAGGACCATAAAAAATGAATATATTAATTTTTTATGAACAAAACCATGATGACTATTAAAAACGACCTGTTTGCTAGTGTTTTTACCAAATTTGAACACGTTCGCCTGCCGCTAACCACATGTCATCATCAGGTTGCACGTCAAAGGCTTCAAAAAAGTCATCAAAATTTTTAACTTGTACGTTAACGCGCAGTGCAGCTGGACCATGGGGATCAGACGCAGCCAACAAACGCATATATTCTGGACGCGCTTTCATACGCCAAATAGTTGCCCAACTTTCAAAAAAGGCTACAGCTGAGAACTCAGCATCTAATTTAGCAGCTGCTAATGCCGCAGCTAAGCCACCCAAATCCGCAACATTTTCTGATACAGTTAACTTACCGTTCACTTTGACACCATATGAATCAAGCCCATCAAATTGCGAGACAACTTGATCTGTGCGTAATTTAAATGCCGCAAAATCGTCATCTGTCCACCAATTATTGAGACTACCAAACTCATCAAAAGAAGCCCCATTTGTATCAAATGCATGAGAAATCTCGTGAGCGATAACTGCACCAATCCCACCATAATTAGCTGATGACGATTGTTGCAAACTATAAAATGGTGCTTGCAAAATAGCCGCTGGAAAAACAATTTGATTTTGTTGTGGATCGTAATATGCATTCACCAAATGTGCCGGCATATGCCACTCACTGCGATCAACTGGCTGGTGCCATTGTGACCATGTATGCGCAATTTCAATTTGTCTAAACTGCGTTGCTATGTCAAACAACGTCATTCCCGGTTGCACGATTTTTTTATACAAGCGCTCTGGTAATTTCTCTGGATAACCAATGTGCGGTACGATTGTGTTGAGTTTGGTCACTGCTTTTTGACGTGTTGCATTATCAAGCCATTGATTAGCTTGTAAACGTTGTTTGAACACCTCAATCATTGTTGCCACTTTATTTTCAACATCTGCCTTGGCTTCTGGTGAAAATTTTTGTTGTGCATAGTAAACACCAATCGCTTGATTAAACGGTTGTGCAGCCAAATAGACAGCCGCTTTTTCAGCAGCCATGGCTTCTGGTAACCCCGTCAACTCACGTTGGTACTGACCGCCTAAAACACGCAGTTCGTCAGATAAATAACTGGTAAATTGATTAGCTACCGTTACAATGAGATAAGCCTGCAATAATGGCCAAGCTTTCTCTGAATAAAATTGATCAGCTGCAGCCCAAAAACGTTCTTCTGGTATGATAATTTTATCTGGTTTTTGACCAATTAATTCAGTTAGAATATCATTCAATGGTAATTCTGGTGCTAAACTTGTAAATTTCTGCCAATCATATGGATGATATAACTTGGCATACTCATGATTCTCTTCTTGACTCAAGACAACCTTAGCAGCGCGCGCATCTAGTGCGAGATACTGATCGATTAATTTAGTCGTTTCAGATTTTGAAAAACCAAAATGCGGTAATAGGCTTTCTTGTTCTTCACGGAACTTAGCTAATAACATTTCGCCTTGCGCATGCCCTTTTTCATAGTAGGTTGTATCTGGTAAAAGAATACTTAAGGCGCCAGCCCATAACACATTTGTTTGCGCATCTTTAAAATCCGGTTCAACACCTAACGGTAAGACATTGGGGAAACCCAATTTTTCTAATTCAACAATATGGCTCGCAAAATCCGAAAATGACGTATAACTTTGATACTTTTCAATCAACGGCTGCACAGGTGTTGTCCCTAATTCATTTCGTGTTTTTGTATCAGCTGCCAAACGATGATATGCGATGAAATTTTTCAAAATCGACGTTTCAGGTACATCGACTCCTTTTTGCCAATTTTTGGCTGTTGTCACCAACCATTGCTCAATTTCATCAGACAAGTCGCTAAAGCCACCCGTGCGTGGTTTGTCATCAGGAATGACTGCCGTTTGCTCCCAGTCACCATTAATCGCATCATAAAAATCATCTTGTAAACGTACCATATTACCCTACTTTCTCATTAATAACTCATATTAATTATACACATTTTTCATTTTAATTTCACGTTGATAGGCACTATAAAAGCTGTCATAAATTTAAATATCCATGACAGCTTTAAATGATTTATTTACTTTGTTGTGATTTGTATAACGCCACTTCTTCAGCTGTTGCCAAAACAAAATGTCCTGGGTTTGCTTCAATCATATGACGCTTTTTTCCATCTGTTTCAACCGTTGTATCATATTCGATATGTTGCCGCAAATTTTCAGCTTCTGGATCTGGCACTGGAATAGCAGATAACAAGCTTTTAGTGTATGGATGCAGCGGATGGTTATACACGGCATCGGCTGAGCCAATCTCAAGTAACTTGCCCCAATGCATAACACCAATACGATCAGAAATATACTTCACCATTGATAAATCATGGGCAATGAATAGATAAGTTAATGAATGCTTCTTCTGTAATTCTTTCATTAAGTTCACAACTTGTGCTTGGATAGAAACATCCAATGCTGAAATAGGTTCATCAGCTATGATGAATTTAGGATCAACTGCCAACGCACGTGCAATACCAATACGTTGTCTTTGACCACCTGAAAATTCATGTGGATAACGTGATGCGTGATCTTCATTTAAGCCAACAAGTTTCAATAATTGTTGTACTTTCTCATCACGTTCTAGCTTAGTTTTTGCTAATTTGTTGATATCAATACCTTCAGCAATAATGTCACGTACTTTCATACGCCCATTTAAACTCGCTTGCGGATCTTGGAAAATCATTTGAGCATTTTTACGAAATTCTAATAATGGCTTTCCCTTCAAGTGGGTCACATCTTCGCCATTAAACAAGATTTCACCAGCAGTTGGTTCATGCAATTTCAAGATAGCACGGCCAATCGTTGTCTTTCCAGAACCTGATTCGCCAACTAAGCCAAAGATTTCACCTTCGTAAATATCAAACGTTACATGGTCAATGGCGCGAACTTCATTAGCTTTCCCTTTATTAAAATAAAGTTGCAAATCTTTGATTTCAACTAACTTCTTTGGTGTCACATCAGTCATGAATGCGCCTCCTGTGCTTGAATTTCTCGCCATCGTGCCCACCGCTTTTGAATTTGTACCGGTGGCGTCACCTTCGGTGAACGTTCATCAAGCAACCAAGTCGCTGCATAATGTGTATCACTGACACGAAAGAATGGGGGTTCTTCTTTTAAATCAATGGCTAAGGCATAAACGTTACGTGAGGCAAAGGCATCCCCAGTTGGTGGGTCCAATAAGTCTGGTGGTGTGCCAGGAATCGCTACCAGAGAACCGACTTTGGTATCTGTTGTTGGCATAGAATTTAATAATCCCCAAGTATAGGGATGTTGTGGATTAAAGTAAATCTCATCAACTGTGCCATATTCAACAATTTTACCGGCATACATCACTGCCACACGGTTGGCCATACCCGCAACAACGCCCAAATCATGCGTAATAAAAATAATTGAACTACCTGTATCTTTTTGTAATTCTTTCATTAATTTCAAAATTTGTGCCTGAATTGTGACATCTAACGCGGTCGTTGGTTCATCAGCAATCAAAATTTCAGGATCTACGGCCAACGCAATGGCAATAACCGCACGTTGCCGCATACCACCAGACCATTGATGTGGATAATCATTAATATGTTCTTCGGCATTGGGAATACCAACACCCTTCATCAACTCTAACGCACGTGCCAGCGCGAGTTCTTTTTTCATTTTACGATGTTTCATCAGAGGTTCAGCGATTTGCATCCCGATTTTCATCGTTGGATCTAGGCTAGTCATGGGATCTTGAAAAATCATAGCAATTTCGTTGCCACGCACAGATTGCCATTCTTCTTCCTTCAAATCAAGTAAATTACGCCCTTTAAATATTAAGCGTGAATTATCTGGAATTAAGGCATTTTTAGCATTCAGACCCATTAATGTTTTTGTCGTGACTGACTTCCCTGAACCAGATTCACCAACAATGGCCAAAGTTTCACCTTTGTTTAGATCAAACGATACGTCACGTATTGCTTGCACTGTTCCTGCATACGTATTGAAGTTTACGTGCAAATTTTCAACTTTTAAAATTGGATTACTCATAATCTGCACACCTCTTAGTCTTCACTCGCACGTGGGTCAAAAGCATCACGTAACCCATCACCTAAAAGAATGAAGGCTAATGATACCAAAACCAACACTGCTGATGGAATTAATATTTGATAAGGATAGAATTGCAACATTGCTTGTGCATCAGAAATCAATGATCCCAAAGATGCAGTCGGCGGCTTGACACCCAAGTTGATTGCAGACAACACCGCTTCAAACATAATTGCAGTTGGTACTGTCATCATAATTTGAACAATAATAGTCCCTGCCATATTTGGAATCAAGTGTTTGATTGCAATTTTAAATGAACTTTCGCCCAATGATTTGGCTGCCAAAACGTAATCACGTTCTTTCAGTGTTAGCGTCATGTTACGTACTTGACGCGCCATGCCGAGCCAGCCTGTCATAGCAATGGCTAAGATAATTGCTAGCACACCGCCACCTAATAACAGGCCAAGCATGGTGACAATAATCAAGTTTGGAATAGAAGATAAGATTTCAATAATACGTTGCATGACATTATCAATCCAACCGCCTTTCCAACCTGCAAAGACGCCATAGGCGACACCAACAAATAAATCAATCAAAGTCGCAACAATCGCAACCAACAATGAAATACGCAGACCAACAGTCACACGCTTAGCGACTGAACGACCGATGTTGTCTGTCCCTAAAATAAACTTCTCATTTGCAGGCACACCTTGTGAGTCATAGACATTAGTAACTGTTGTATCACCAGGTGCTTTGATTTTACCATTCCAACCAGGGATTGGTAAGCCCGAGTTAGGCGGTAAATTCTTATACACGCCAACTTTGTCAGAGTTAAATGCATTCGCATTTTTTTGTGGCACAAAGATATTTGATAAGACCGCAAAAGTCAAAATAAATACTAAGAACCACAGTGAGATAACCGCAAGTTTGTTAAGCTTGAGGCGACGCCAGGCATCTTGCCAAAATGACAAGGCCGGCTTTGAGATATGTTCGTTGGCTTCAGAGTTTTGTACGCCAACGATGACAAAATCTTCAGTATTTGCTGCCATCATAAGCCTCCTTATTGCAAACGAACACGCGGATCAACAATTGCTGTCAAAATATCCGTGATCAGAATCATAACCATTAACATGACTGAATAAATAATGGTTGTTCCCATGATAACTGGGAAATCTTTTGACGGAATTGACAAAACGAATTGCTGACCGATACCAGGGATTGAGAATATTTGTTCGATCAACGTCGAGCCTGTCAACAGTCCTGCAGCCATTGGCCCAATCAAGGTCAAAACTGGAATCATTGAGTTACGATAGGCATGTTGATTGACAACTTCTTTAGCACTTAATCCTTTAGCTCTGGCCAACTGCACATAGTCTGAGCTTAACGATTCAATCATTTCTGAACGCACAAAGCGTGTCGTAATAGCCGCTGGACTCATAGCCAAAGCAAGGGTTGGTAAAATAGTTTGTGAAAATGAATCACCCCAGCCTGAAACTGGGAAAAGTGGCCACTTAAATCCAAATAGATAAACCAAAATAATACCTAAGATGAAACTTGGTATTGAGATACCAAGTGTTGAGATAATACCTAAAGTACCATCAATTTTATTATTTTTATTACGTGCTGATGCAGCACCCATAAATAATCCGGCAATAACACCAACTACCAAAGCTTGCGCACCTAATTGAGCAGATATAGGCAAACGCTGACCAATTAACATACTAACTGGCTGATTTTGATATTGAAATGATGTGCCAAAATCCCCATGGAACGCACCAAGTAAATAATTCAAGTATTGTTGCCAAAGCGGCAAGTCTAATCCGTACGTTGCATTCAACTGTGCTATCGCTTCTGGTGTTAATTTAGGATTGGTAAACGGCGTTCCTGGCATGATTTGCATCAAGAAGAATGTCGCAGTGATCACTAAGAAAAGCGTAAAAATAAGTAACAGCAGCCGTTTTAAAATATATTTCCACATAATGTCATCTTTCTATACAAATAAGAACCAACTCACGTTAATTCCTATTTGAAATTAAATATTTTTTGCGACCCATTATTACTTACGGTATGCATACTTGAAGTCTTGAATCAAACCTGTTGTGTTAGTCACAACGCCTTTGATATCAGGATTCTGTAAGGCATAGTGTGCCCGAAACATCAATGGACTATAATTAGCATTTTTAAACACAGCTGCTTCCGCATTTTTATAATCCGTATCACGAGCTGATTGATTTAATGCATCAGTTGTTTCAGCCTTATTAACGGCATCAGTATATGTGTCATTTATAAACTTGCCATCATTATAAGAACCATTATTTTTGAATAAGTCATAGAAAGTTGAACCTTCAGGATAATCACCACCCCAAGCAGTTAACAATATTTCAAAGTTTTGCGTCTGAGCATCTTGTAATCTTTGCTTGAATGGTACAAACTTTTGATTGATTGTCAGACCTGGCAAAGCCTTCTGCCAAGAGCCTTGCAAATAGTCAACAACTACTTTGTTAGCTGGTTGATCCGAAGCTGCTTCGATTGTCAAAGTAGCTTTCGTTTCGCCAACCTCTTTCAATCCCTCAGCAAACAATTTAGCTGCTTGCGCTTTGTCATAGGTATATCCAGGTGAAACATATTTTGCCAAGTCGGTCCCATTGGCTGTTTTAGCTAGCCCTGTTGGTACCAATGCTGTACCAGCTGTAGATACACCGCCAGTTACTTCTTTAACGAGTTCAGCACGATTTGTAGCTAAATTCAAAGCCTGTCGAATTTTAGTATTTGCCAAGAATTTATTCGTTCCTGTTTGGTTATACTCAATATAATCCGTTCGTGCTTCTGGTACTTTGACACTATCTTTACTACTTTTATTTGCAGCGTATAGCTCTGTTGTTGTTAAAGGCGCTTCATCTAATTTACCTTGTTTATACAGTTGAACAGCAGTTTCGGGCTTCTTTACAACTTGATATGTCAACGTTTCTGTTTTGACACTTTTAGCATCCCAATAATTTTTGTTCTTCACAAGTTCGAATGTGCCATTAGTACCATTCCACCCTTTAAATGTATATGGCCCTGAATATAGTTGCTTGTCAGACGTCGTGCCATAAGCCTTCCCTTGCTTAGTAACAAAAGATTCCTTTTGAGGCATGAAATTTGAGAAAGTCAATAAGTATTCAAAATGTGGCATTGGATGTTCTAGATTAAAAGTAATGGTATTCCCTTTGGCGGTCACACCTAAGTTAGATACTTTTTCTTTTCCTGCGACAATTTTATCAGCATTCTTAACACCTGTAGCAAGGTAAGCATATTGAGAAGCTGTCTTAGGATCAACAATACGTTGCCATGAGTAAACAAAGTCTTGTGCTGTTAACTTTGAGCCATCAGACCACTTTAAGTTACTACGTAACGTAGCTGTATATGTTAGACCATCACTTGACACTTTAATCGCTTTAGCTAAATCAGGAATCGCCTTGCCTTTAGCATCAACTCGCAACAAGTTAGAGCCAGAGTTGCCAATAATCTGATTAGAATATTGATCTGTATTTTTTGAAATATCTAACGTTTGAATATCTGTTGGTAACGCATAATTCAATGTCCCTTTTGCAGCAGCTTTGTCACCGCCCCAGAGACCTGCTGCACGCGTACCACCACCGACAACGACAACTGCCGCTGCGCCGATAGCCACTTTTTTCCATGTATCCATACTAATATCCTCCGAGACATGTCAATTATTTTTAACTACACATTAGTAATTATTAGTATATCATTGTATATTCTCATATACAACTAATTTTTAATCATTATATCTCATGAGACTATTTTTAAATCAGGTCACTTGCCCATATATTTCAGCATCATATCACCTTTTTAAATAAAATAAGAATCAACTCACGTTAATTCTTAATCTACTCATGCAAACTGATTTATTGTTAAGCAATAATTACTTCTTAACTGCTGATTTCCAGTCTTGATTCAATCCTGTGGTATTAAGAATAATTCCTGTTACCTTAGGATTTTGTAATGAATAACCCGAACGGAAATACAATGGGTTGAAGCTACTATCTTTTAACAAAGCTGCTTCAGCCGTCTTATAGTCATTATCACGGGCTGATGGTTTCAATGCATCAGTTGATTCGGCCTTCTTAACTGCAGCGTCATAAGCTGCATTTTTGAACTGGCCATTATTATTTGGGGCACCTGTTTTGAAGATATCGTAAAATGTTGAGCCTTCTGGATAATCACCACCCCACAATGACACGACAATATCAAAGTTTTGTGTTTGTGAATCTTTAAGACGTTGTGAAAATGGTACGAATTTTTGGTTGATCTTCAAACCTGGCAAAGCCTTTTCCCATGATCCCTGCAAGTAATCCAATGTTGATTTAGCTGCTGGTGAATCTGCATCCGACGTCACAGTAAATGTTGCCTTAGTTTCGCCAACCTCTTTCAATCCTTCTTGGAACAAAGTGGCAGCCTCTTTAGGGTCAAACTTATAACCAGGTGCAACAAACTTTGCCAAATCTTCACCAGAATCTGTCTTAGCAAGGCCTTGTGGTGCCAAACCAGTCGCTGGCGTTGAAATGCCTGCAGTCACTTGATCTGTTAATTCTTTACGATTAGTGGCTAAGTTCAAAGCTTCACGAATCTTAGCATTGGCTAAGAATTTGTTCTTACCTGTTTGATTATATTGTAAGTAAGCCGTTGTTGCTTCTGGTGCTTTCGAAACATTTTTATCATTTTTGTTAGCTTTGTATAATTCAGGCGTATTGGCAATTGACACACGATCTATCTTGCCTTGCTTATAAAGTTGAACTGCAGTGTCTGGCTTTTGAACAACTTGCACATCAATTTGTTTTGTCTTGACATTTTTGGCATCCCAATAATTGTCATTCTTAATGAGCTTAAACGTGTTGTTAGTTCCATTCCAGCCCTCAACCTTATACGGACCTGAATAAAGTGACGTCGCTGCGGTTGTCGCATACTTCTTGCCTTCTTTATTTACGTAACTCTCCTTTTGTGGCATAAAGTTAGAAAATGTTAAGAGATATTCAAACTGTGGCAATGGTCGTTCTAAATTAAATGTAATTGTGCTTCCTTTAGCTGTCACACCCAGTGTGTCAACATCAGCTTTTCCTGCAGCAATTTGATCTGCATTTTTCACACCTGAAGCGAGGTAAGCATATTGCGAGGCTGTTTTAGGATCAACAATTCGTTGCCATGAATAAACAAAATCCTGTGCTGTTAGCTTCGAGCCATCAGACCACTTCAAACCATTTTTCAAGACAACTGTATATTTCAAACCATCATCAGAAACTTTCACTGACTTAGCCAATTCTAACTGTGCCTTTCCTTTAGAATCGACACGCATCAAGTTTGAACCTGAGTTACCAATGATCGTCCCAGAATACGTATCCGTATTCTTAGAAATATCCAACGTTTGAATAGGCGTTGGTAACTGAAATGATAAATTCTTACTATTGCCTGCTGAGCTTCCGCCCCAGAGACCTGCCGCACGTGTACCACCCCCAACAACGACAACTGCCGCTGCGCCGATAGCCACCTTTTTCCATGTATCCATGCTAATATCCTCCCGAGATATGTCAGTTATTTTTTAAACATACATTAATAAAATTAGTATATCACTTAATATTCTCATATACAACTAATATTTAATTGTAATATTTTATGGGACTATTTTAAAATGGTTTGCTTACATAGTTAACAGACAGTAATAACCAACATTAGTAACCTGCTTGCGCCTAAGCTAATTTATGATCGGCCCATTTTGCTAATAGTGACAAACCGTAGTTTAGTAAGAAATAAACTAACGTAATTGCAATTAATACAGGAACAATATACGTTGAATTTTGTGCATAAACAATTTGACCACGATAAGTCATCTCAGATAGCACAATACCTAATGCCAAACTTGTATCTTTCACCAATGAAATTAATTGAGAAATAATTGGTGGTATCATTTTTTTATAGGCTTGAGGCAAAACAATATGAATCATTGTTTGCATATTACTCAAACCATTCGCGCGTGCACCTTCAAATTGGCCATTGTCAACTGATTCAAGCCCACCACGCACAATTTCTGCTAACATGGCTGATTCAAATGTACTCATTGCAATAACTGTGGCCCAAAAAATTGGTAAGTGAACACCTATTTTTGGTAGCGCAAAATAAACAAAGAAAATAATTAATAACAATGGCAAATTACGAATGATGTTGTTAATTGTACCAACAAATTTGGAAAAATATGGTAACCGTTCAAACTGAATAATGCCAACAATCGAGCCAAAAATTAAGCTCAAAATAACTGATATAACTGATACACCCACGGTAATACCCAAACCACCCAACAGATAAAGGACGTTTTGTGGTGTGAAGGCGCTAAATATTCCTAATGTAACCATAATTCCTCCTTACAATGCGCGCTTAAGCTTGCGCTCAAGGTGTTGTATATAGTAGCTTAACGGTAATGTGAGAATCAAGTAGAAAATTGCCACAATAATATACGTACTAAATGTATCAAACGTGTTTGCTGCAACCATGTTGCCTTGATACATCAAATCTAAACCGCCAACAAATGCTAGAATCGACGAATTTTTTACCAAGTTAATGAATTGATTTCCCAGTGAGGGTAAAGCAATTCGGAATGCTTGTGGTAAGACAATGTGCTGCATGGCTTGCGCAAATGACAAACCATTAGCCCGTGCACCTTCCATTTGTCCACTATTAACTGACAAAATACCCGCTCTAACTGTTTCGGCAATAAATGCTGACGTATATAACATTAAAGCAACGGTTCCAGATGTGAAACCACTCATTTTAACATATTTTGAAACGACCAGAAAAAAGAAAAAGGTAATAATTAATAATGGAATATTTCGAAAGACCTGCACGTAAACATTGCCGATCACTTGCGCCCATTTTTGAGGTACGATTTGCATAATTGCAAACCCCGTACCCAGGATCATTGAGCCAACCAATGCAATGATACTCGATAGCAATGTATAACCAAATCCTTGCAGGAATGTTGGGAAATTATCTTGTAATAATGCCATTATTTCGCCTCCAAACTGCGCCAGTCAAGACCGGGAACATCACTAAACCACTTTTTAATCAGTTGATTATAAATACCATTTTCTTTAATCGTAGCCAAAGCTTCGTTTGTTTCTTTAATCATTGGCTTTTGATTATTATCAAAGGCAATACCATAAGGGCCATGCGTAAATGTGCCGCCAGCGATATGATACTCAGGATTTTCTGTAGCAAAGCCATACAAAATAGCATTGTCTGTTGACATCGCTTGCCCTTGACCACTCTTTAAGGCCTGCATCCCTGTTGCATAATCTTGAACAGCTAGTAGTTTTGCTTTTGGTGCAAACTTTGCTGTTTCTGTGGCTGCTGTTGTCCCAACGACCACAATGACTGTGTATTTAGAACTGTTCATATCTTTTATTGAATTAATACCAGAATCTTTTCTAACTAAAATTGATTGACCAGCATCAAAATACTGATTTGTAAAATCAATAATTTTTTCACGCTCTGGTGTAATTGTCATTGTTGATACAGAACCGTCAATATTGGTATTTTTCAATAACTGCATCTTTGATGCTGTTGCAACCGGCACAAATTCAGCCGACATTGGTACCCCAGTTTGTTTTGAAATTTGAACCGTCAGTGCTCGAGCGATGTCGATATCAAATCCTTGAGAGATACCAGTTTTTGTATCCATTAGTCCAAATAAACGTGTATCAGCTTTCACACCCCACACAATTCGGCCCAGTTTTTCAACACGAGCTAGTGTATCTTGATGTTCTGAGTTTCTATTAGCTGTTGCTGTTGCCCACATTAAACCGAGGACAATAACGGCAGCCAAGACAATTGTAGCTATAATACCAAATTGTCGCTTTTTAGCTTTTTCCATAATATCTGTACGTTCCATATCTAGACGGTTACTTATTTTTCAATCAAGTAATGCGTCTTGGTAAACGTAATTCCTCCATATTTTAATGATGTTCAACTTGACTCAAAAACTTTTGCGCACGAACTTCTTTAGGTTTTTCAAAGAATTCCTTCGTTGTGCTATCTTCTAAAATCTGTCCCTCAGCCATAAAAATAACACGATCAGCTACAGCTTTCGCAAAGCTCATTTCGTGTGTAACGACAAGCATTGTCATTGAAGAGTCTTTCGCAATATCACGCATAACATCTAGCACATCCCCAACCATTTCAGGATCTAAAGCTGATGTTGGTTCATCAAACAATAGTGCTTTTGGTTGCATGGCCAATGAACGGGCAATTGCCGCACGCTGTTTTTGACCACCAGATAATTCTGATGGCATGTTAGCTGCTTTATCAGCCAAACCAACTTTCTCCAACAACTCCATCGCTATTCTCTTATTCTCAGCTTCATCACGCTTCAAAACTAACCGTGGCGCTAACATGACATTTTCTAATGTTGTTTTATTATCATACAAATTGAAATGTTGAAACACCATACCGACATTTTTACGAATACGATTCATGTCTGTTTTGGGATCATGCAGATCAAATCCGTTAACTATCAGCTGTCCCTCTTCGATCTCTTCCAAGCCGTTAACTGTGCGAATCAGCGTTGATTTTCCTGATCCAGAAGGGCCAATCAGCACAACTGTTTCCCCTTCGTCAATCGTCAAATTGACGTTTTTTAGTGCATGAAAGTCACCATAGTACTTCTCTACATTTTTGAATTCAATCATTGACATACGTAAATTTCTCCTTGTTCATGTGCAGTCAGCATAGTGCCTACACATATATTAACTATAAAAAGGTCGCAAATATTTTTTGCGTTTTATAGCCCGCTTCCCTAATTATGTTCTATTTCCATTGTACTCGTTTTAACCATTTTCTATCAAACTCATGGCAGGAAACATAACATATGAATGTGAACTATTTAACATTTCACACACTATACTTAGTTTTAACTAGCAATTCCTTGCAATCGGTATAGGTCATAATATTGTCCCCGTAACTGTAGCAACTCTTCATGAGTGCCATGTTCAACAACCTCCCCGTTATCTAATACTAAAATGAGATCAGCATCTTTAATTGTTGACAAACGATGTGCAATAGCGATTGTTGTACGATTTTGTCGCATCTTTAGTAACGATTTTTGAATCAACGTCTCCGTTTCAGTATCAACATTGGCCGTTGCTTCATCAAGTATCAAAATTTTAGGATCTCTAACGATAGCCCGCGCAAAACTAATTAATTGTTTTTCACCAGCAGAAAATCCTGACCCGCCTTCTTGAACTTTGGCATGATAATTACCTGGTAATGCAGATATAAACTTATCAGCCCCAACAAACTCAGCAGCCGCCCTGATTTGTTCATCTGTAATCGTATCATCATACATACGAATATTAGATGAAATATCTCCAAAAAACATGAACGGATCTTGCAAAACTAAGCCCATTTTTTGACGAATATGCTTTAAATCAATGTCTCGAATATCATGGTCATCAATTAAAATGTTACCAGATTGGAAATCATAGAATCGCATCAGGGCATTGATTGTTGAAGACTTACCAGATCCAGTATGTCCAACAAGTGCAACGGTATCGCCTGGATTGGCCGTAAAATTGAGATCTTTTAATATTTGATGTTGCCCATCATAACTAAAATTTAACTGCTGAAATTCAACTTTACCTGCTGTAATATCTTGTTTGGCGCCGACATTTTGTGCTGGCGCATAAGTTTCATCAGCTAAAATACCTAATATACGATAACCTGACACAAGTCCTTCTTGAAATGGACTAAATAAGTTCATGACACTTTCCAATGGACTAAATATGTTATTTAAATACGTTGTAAAAGCATAAATGACGCCAGCAGAAACGACTGTTGCCATTGACAATACACCAAAATACCAAAAAACAAGAACCATCGCCGCACCCAGCAACATATCAACCATAGGTTCCAGCAGTAAGGCATCTGCTTTTACCATCCGAAATCGCGCATTAAAGTATTCGCCATTAACCTTAGCAAACGATTTTTTAAAGCGATCTTCTTGATAAAATTCTTGAATAACATCGATACCTGTAATACTTTCAGCAATCTTAGCATTTAAATGTGATAGTCGTTCACGCATATGTCGAAACAAACTAGATGAAAAACGTTGATACAAAATCACTGACCCGACAATAAACGGGACCACAATAAGCATTAGCAACGTTGCTTTTACACTCACTGTCAACATACCGATATAGGCACCAATCATACTCATTATAACGAATGTGAGTTGCATGAAGAATCGCCAAAAATCGGCAAGCGCAGCCGTATCATTATTGACACGAGTGACTAACGAACCAGCTGGTACTTGGTCAAAAAATCGCATCCCTAACGTATGTAACTTACGAAATACTTTAACACGTATATCTTCTAGTGCATATTCAGCTGCTACAGTAAAATAATATGCATTCAAAGCATCTGCTACAGCTTGACTTAACCGAATAATTGCTACTAAGACTGCAAAGCTAATCATCACTTGTAATGTGACATTATCACGCTGTTGTAAATAAGTTGTCATATAATAAGCAATGACACGCGGCGCTGCTGCTTGTAGCAAGGCAAAAACAGCACCAATGGCCAATGCGCCAAAAAACATTTTTCGAAAAGGTTTGGCCTGTCTAATTAATGTCACAATAACCCTTATTTGTTCTTTAATTGGAATACTTTTTGCCCAAACAGAACTATTTTTTTCAGACATCGTCGACCACCTTTCCGCTTAATTTATCTTCAAGTTGTGTCGCTAATTGCTGTTGTTGATACATTGCCGCATACCAGCCATTTTTTGCAATTAAAGTGGCGTGCGTCCCACGTTCTTTAATTTCACCATGGTCAAACACAACAATTTCATCCGCGTTCATCACTGAACTAATCCGATGTGCAGCAATGATGGTGGTTTTTTCACGACGTTCTGACTTTAAAGTACCCAAAATATGTTGCTCAGTCATTGCATCAACAGCGGACAACGCATCGTCTAAAATCAATATTTCTGGATCCGTAATCAATGCGCGCGCAATAGCTAAGCGTTGCTTTTGACCACCAGACAAACTAACCCCCTGCTCCCCAACCTCTGTATCATATCCGTCCGGTAATGACAAAACATCTTCATGAAAAGCAGCTTTTTGGGCAACTAACGTCACCTCTTGTTGATTCTTATTGACATCAGAAAATCGAATATTATCGCGCACTGTTGTTGAAAACAAAAAGTCTTCTTGCGCCACATAGCCAATTGATCTTAAATAGGCCTTGAACGTATAATGCTTAATGTTAACGTTTCCAACTCGAATGACACCTGTATAATCATCAAACTGACGTAATAGTAGTTTGATTAATGTTGTCTTACCTGCACCCACTCGGCCAACAATACCCAGCGTTTCACCTGCTCTAATTGCTATATGAACATCTTGTAACGCAACTTTTTTACTCTGATCATTGGGATAAATAAACTGATCAATATTAATGTTTAAATCACCTTTGGCTTGCTCAACGACACCATTTTCATCTTCAACAATAGCCGATTTTTCCGATAAAATATTTTGTACACGTGTGTATGATGCATTGCCTCGCTCCAATACATTAAAAAGTTGCCCTAATCCAAACATTGGCCAAACGAGTAAACCCAAATATGTTGAAAATGATACTAATTGACCAATTGTAATTTGTTCGTTCAGGACAAGTGACCCACCATAAGTTATCATAATAACAAAGCTCAGCGTCATAATAACGGTAGCCATCGGTCCGAACAATGAATCAATCAAGGCCACGTGCTTATTAATTTGGATAGTTTCTGTCACTTGCGATTCAAAATCAGCAACATCAGCCATTTCTTGTCCCAAAGTTTTAATCGCCTTCACACCAGCAATTGATTCTTGCGACTTGTTTGACAAACGCGAAAAAGCTTCTTGTGCGGCTGTAAATGCTTGACGCATTTTTGGTGACAAATAGCGCACACCAAAAATTAAAAGTGGTAAAGGTAAGACGCCTATCAACGTGAGTCGCCAATCAACGACAATAACCATCGAAATCACCGTAAAAATAATAACAACAATTGAATCAACTAACATTAAAATGCCACCGGAAGCAACGCGTTGCACAGCTGACAAATCATTTGTTGCATGTGCCATCAAATCACCTGTTCGATGCCGTTGATAGAATGTTGTATCCATTTTCATGTAGTGATCAAACAATTGTTGACGCAATGTTTTCTCAAGCAAAGCGGATCCCTGAAATATATGCGTAATCCAAGCATATCTAAAAATATACATTAATATCGCAAATAGTAAAATTCCCCCCGCATAAAATACTAAATTTTCTACCGTTAGTGTGCGCGATACAACTTGATCTGTAAAGCGGCCAATTAACGCTGGTGACACCATTTGAGAAATTTCCGTCAAAAACAAAAAAAATAGCCCTAAAATGTAAAGCCGCTTATTTTGACGGAAAAACCACATTAATTTTCCAAAAATGTTCATACACATCTCCAATTTTATATGAAAGATTTATAAAAATATTTCTAATAAAAAATCATATACCTTTCATAAAATGATAAAAACAATTATAACACACGACTAGTAAGTAATAAACATATTAACTACAAACGCGATCAGCGACCAGGCTGCTGCCCACATCACTTGACGTTTGAGATGCATACTCATGACACCAGCAAATTCTCTAAAAAAAGCTGGCACACGATAAGTCAGTGGCACAAATCCGCCACGCCCTCGTGCCACAATATTTTGCTCGCGCGCTAGCAAAACACCCCGAAAAACATGATAACCACTTGTATAAAATGTGAAAGGTTGCGCCGAAAGTAGTTGAGATGTATATTTTAAATTTTGATATGTATTTCGTGACTGATCTTCTAGTTGTGTTTTTTCACGTGGCACGCTGTAGTGCGACACGGCCCAGTCACGCATTGCCTCAGCTTCACTACGCAATTGATCATTGCCTTGCCCACCAGAAAACACAATCACTGGATACGCTACCATTTTGTTGGCATCAGTCACTGCTGCTTGAATGCGTTTATCAACTATATTGCCAACACTATAGCCATCTGCCAGACCACCACCAAGCACCACTAAAGGCCCGTGAGTCGGCGCTTTTATCACGTAACCATATAACACACTACTCACAATAAATCGACTAAATTGCCATACAAAATATAACATCAACCATGGCGCACTCTGCCACCATAATGACCACTGACTAAACAACAATAGACTCACAAGATAACCACTGACTAACAAAGGCAACCCTAGTCGATGTGACTTTTTCCAACTATGTCTTACCATACTCAACATCAGCACAACACCAAAAAATACCGCCATACCATAGCCAATTTGCATAGATATCTTCACTATTTGTGCGGTTATATTAAAAAGATAGGCCATTGAAATGATGGCCCCAAGAACAATAAAAACCCCAAACGTACCGATTTGCATCGTCGCGGGATTTTTTTGAAATTGGTGGTATAAAGCCACTACTAATGCTATTGTCGTCAAAAATACAAAGGTTTCCATGCCTTTATTGTAACACGCGGCTATGCTTAAAATTTACTTGCAGCGCCTACTGGCACACGGACTAAGTCTAAATCAACCAGTCGTTCGGCAATTTGAACTGTGTTCCATGCCGCACCTTTCAACAAGTTGTCAGATACAACCCACATATGGAAAGAATCGTCATTTTCTAAATCTGGTCGTACACGCCCGACAAAAGTTTCACGTTTTCCTTCAGCATTTAAAGGCTGAGGATAGATTTGTTCTTTAGGATTATCTTCTAAAATAACGCCTGGTGCTTGACTTAGTGCTTCCTGAATGCCAGCAGCTGTAGCACCAGTATTTGGCGCTGTTTCAAAATAAACTGTCTCACCATGACCTACTGGCACAGGTACACGGACAGCTGTGCCTGTCACTTTAACTGACTTAGAGTTTTTGTCTCCGAACATGATTTTTTTAGTTTCATGAATCATTTTCCATTCTTCATGTGTATAACCATCATCTTCAAACACATCAATTTGTGGTAGTAAATTATAAGCTAATGGATAATGTTTATCAGCCCCTTTGACTGGCAAAATGTTAGCAACCATTTTTTCACCAGCATTATGGGCATTAGTTTGCGCGACTAATTCTTCCCATGCTGACTGTCCGGCACCAGATGCTGCCTGATAAGTAGACACAATGACACGACGCAAACCAAACGCGCGACGTACCGGTTCAAGTGCTACTACCATTTGAGTCGTTGAACAATTTGGATTGGCAATAATACCATTATGACCTTTTAAGTCAGCTTCGTTAACTTCAGGTACTACTAGTGGCACATTATCATTCATACGCCAAAAACTTGAATTATCCACAACAACCGCCCCACGTTTAACTGCTTCCGGTGCAAAACGTTGTGAGACAGAACCACCACCAGAAGCCAACACCAAATCAATCCCATTAAAACTATCTGGTGTCGCTTCTTCAACAGTTAGTTCTTGCCCTTTAAAGGTCAGCTTTTTACCAGCTGACCTTGCTGAAGCGAGTAATTTCAAACTGTTAACTGGTATAGTTGATTCTTCTAATTGTGACATCAATCGTGTGCCAACTGCACCAGTTGCGCCAAGTATAGCAATGTTATATGTACGTTCTGTCATGTTTATTTTCTCTCCTAATATTTTGAAACGGCACATCACCCTGTATTAATCAACCAGAACGCGATGTAAACGATCTTGCATGCCTGTTGTAATCTCCCATGGTGCTAAATCAGCGTGCTGTGCAACATCTTCAAGCGTATTTTCAAGTCCACCATCCTTGCCGATGAATGTGACTGTTGTACCCGTGGGGTACTCATGTGGCAACCTAATCATCAACTGATCCATTGCAACTTGCCCAACTATTGGTGCGTATTGACCATCAACAATGACCTTGAATCCAGACATTTTACGTAACCAACCATCACCATACCCAATTGGTACAGTGCCTATCCACTCGTCACCGCTTGTCGTGTATTTATGTGAATAACTAATGCCTTCACCAGCTGGTAATTGTTTAACAAAATTCATTTCACTACGCAGTGCCATCACCGGTTGTAAATTTTTGCCATCTGCCAACTCACCACGAGAAGGCTCAACGCCATATAATACAGTCCCAACACGAATCACGTCATGTGGTACTTCATCAGCATGATACATTGCTGCACCTGAATTAGCCACATGATAAAATTCAGGTTCTGGTAAACCATCTGTTATATCGTGCCACCGCTTAAGTTGCATATAAAAATAATCCGTCTCAACAGAATCTGATTCAGCAAAATGTGTTGATAAGCCAACATAATCAAAAATATCGTCGTGTGCTTGCAGATAGGTAATTGCTTCTGCTAGAGACTCTCGGGTACGAAATCCGATGCGCCCCATCCCCGTATCCACGCCCAACGTGATATGTAGTCGTTGCTCACCAGTTAAATACTGTACTGCTTCTTTTAACCATGCTAACGATACAACGGTGGCCATGACATGTTGCACCGCCATTAATTCAGAATATTTTGCTGGTGAAATACCTAAAATAAGAATTGGTTCAGTAATACGTTCATGTCGTAGTGCCAGCGCCTCGTCAATGATTGCAACAGCAAGCCCATAAACGCCACCTGCCACAGCCGCCTTAGAAGTTGGCACCAAACCTAATCCGTAGGCATTTGATTTGACTGCCAAAAATATTTTATCGGCACCAGATACTTTTTTAACCACCGCTATATTGTGCTTTAAAGCCTTTTTAGAAATTTCAATTCGCGTTGGTCGTGTAATTGCTTCCACCATATTTTACTCTTTTCATCTAAAATAAAAATCCGCATCTGCCAGGTGTGGCAGTCACGGATCGCAATAAAACAATCGTTTCTGTCATAGCACCCCGCAATTGCGACAGTCCATTAGTTCTTAACTAAATGGCCCAGCTTACTGATATGACAGTATCAGCGCTTCGGCTATAACCCCTTTTACCCGTTTCACAGTATCTATCAATACTCCGCGAATGACTCATGGTTATGGCAACCTCTATGATTTTCTCATTGTTTTTATTTTATTCTAATTTTTTTATTTTGTCAAACTTTGTTTTTTCGTATAATGATTACTTTTTGATTATACGGTTTTAATAGCCGATATATAACATCACGATTAGTTGTACGCCATTTATTTTGCCACTTTAAAAATAACCATAAATTTCGATACTGGTTCGGTCCGCCATGTAACCGATTACTGACCCACCTTTTTAATATATAGTATACATTTTGGTAATAAGGCAGGTCCAAAACATAAATGACATCAGCTAACGCAAAACAGTCCTGGCCTTCACGGAACTGAGCGCCTTCAATTATCCAGTCATTTTGCTGGATAACCACTTGTAGTAAAACTTGTATTTCTGATGATGTACGATGCCTATCTCCCGTTGCTTGTCGTACCCAGTTTAAATCATCTAGTGATGTCACTGGATAATGCTCAGTACTTGCTATTTTATGTGCCAAGGTTGTTTTGCCGCTACCAACTGGGCCAATAATTCTAATTTTCATCTTTTTCATCTAAAACAATCGTAGTGAAAACAGATGAATCATCGTTCTCTAATATGTGTTCGATAGCTACTTCTGTGATGGTCGCTGTTAAATCATACGTTTCATTTTTCAGTGCTATCATGAGATGCTCAGCTTGTAGTTGCGATAATCCTTGTGCAACAGTGACATGCGGTTGGTAAGGCAAATCTTCTCGATAATAAGGATTAAGAATTGGTTCAGCATATAAGGCATCATGTAGCTCAGTTAATATTTTTGATCCTTGATCAACCACTAACCAAACATAGCCATGCTCCGGATCTCCCGAAACGGCAGTCAGTCGTATGTCAAATTGTTGTTGTCTCTTAATGACATCAGTCACGACTTGAACAAGTGTTTCATCCGCCAAATCATTGTCAAAAGGGAAAACGAGTGAGATATGTGGTGCAATGTGTTGATACAAATTATCATAACAACGACGAATTTTGTTAATATCCGTCATCTGACTAAATTTAGGAAAAATCAAAACCGAACGCAACATAGTTCAACCTCACTTTTGCTATTTAGTATACCAAAAAACTACGCCCAGTGTTTGTTGCCAATCAACATGCTCATTCCCATACCACCAGCAATACATAACGTGACAATACCTAATGCTGGTCTCGATATTCGGTTCAAACTATTGAGCAACCTGGCAATTAATATCGCACCAGTTGCACCATATGGATGGCCGTATGCTAAGGCGCCACCCAATGGATTTAACTGTTGATCTTGAATATCTAATGCTTGTTGACAAAGAATTCCTTGTACGGCAAAAGCTTCATTCAGTTCCACAACATCAATATCAGTTATTGACAGTCCGTGCTTAACTAATAACTTTTGCGTTGCACTGATTGGGCCTAACAGAAATTGATCAGGTGCCAGACCCACAAACTCATAGTCCAAATAATAGCCTTGTACGGCTTCACTTGGGTCAAATTTTTTAAGTAGTACCGTGCCAGCACCATCGTTAATCGGACAACTATTGCCGGCCGTTACGACGCCTTGTTTAGAAAAAGCAGGCTTTAGTTGCGCCAATTTTTCTAAACTAGTCTCAAATCTTGGACATTGATCCTGTGTCTCTTTCATGTTTTCTGACTCAAAAGCATAAATTTCTCTATCTAATAATCCCATTTCAAAAGCTTGTTTCGCCTTTTGATGACTTCTAAAGGCATATGCATCTTGTTGTTCTCTCAAAATATGATATTTTTGACTCATATTTTCTGCTACAACACCCATATCTAAATCTAGTTGGCCTGTTGGTACCATTGGAAAACGCGCTCGCACAGCTTTAGTATCACGATCAATGATGAGATTGGCCAGTGAGGTACTTTCGATACCACCGGCTAGTACCAATGATGCTTGTCCACTCATAATCGTCTGTACGCCAGAAGCAACCGCCACTAAACCAGAAGCACACTGACTATCCACTGTGTATGCTGGGGTTGCAACTGGAAAATCTGCTGCCAACGCACAGCGGCGTGCTAAGTTGCCCCCTTGATTGGTCACATTTCCCAGAATAACTTGATCAATCTGTTCTTTTGAATAGCCAGGTAAGTCAGCTAACTGCTGTCGGATCAAGTTTTGAAATAACATTTCTGGTGTTTGCTGTGCAAAAATACCATTTATTTTACCAATCGGTAATCTTTTAGCACTCACAATACTTACTCTGGGTATTATATGATTCATGACCATCGTCCCTTCATAAAATCATTTGTTAACAAAGCTCTTGAAATTTTTTGTTGCGGTGTTTTGGGTATATCATCAACAAATATATAGCGCACCGGTGCTTTATATTTTGGCAAATAACTGGCTACATGACTGATCAATGTCGTTTCTGTCTCATTTGTGACTACCATAGCTACTATGTTTTCACCGTATACAAGGTCTGGCACACCAAAGACAATCACCCGCTTTGTCAGTTCAGATAATACGTGCTCAACTTCACTTGGATAAATTTTATTGCCACCGTGATTAATAATATCACTTTGCCGTGCCAACACATATAACCGATGATCTTGATAATACCCCACATCGTCGGTCATAACTGCTTTAATCGGATAATCATGGCAACCAACATAGCCACGGAACAGGTAAGGACTACTAATTATCAAGCGTTGTTTCTGGTCAACCTGTACGGTCACTGCCGGAAATAATTCACCAACATCATTCGGTTGCTTTTCTTGCATCATTTTTTGCCATGAAACCAGACTCGTTTCAGAAGCACCGTATAATTCGTACAAATCGTGTTTTGGATGACTGATTTGCCATTGTTTGACTAACTTATTTTGTAATTCGCCGCCACACGATACAATACCTCGTATATTAGCATTGTCTGCCCAACTCGTATCTTTTAGCCCTAAATAGGTTGGTACCGTATAAACAATTGTCGCCTTTAATAGTCGCATTGGTTGATGACGGTCAAAACAATAAAATGTTTTCCCAAGATATAAGCTCAACAATAGTGTGTGCATGCCTAAAGAAGTCGCCATTGTACTAGTCGTCATCACAATCTCATCATTTTTCATATCAAACACGTCAAAACAACGTTCAAAACCAAGTCGCCATGATTGCCAATCACGTTGATAAATTTTGGCATTGCCCGTTGTACCCGAGGTCTTACCTAAAAAAAGCATACCTACCTGTGGTTGACTATTTTTTTCGTCACTCACAGGTTCTGCGAGCCACTGCCACTGACCAGCAAGTGATTTTAACAAACTGGTCACATTTGGCACATCTTGTTCTGTCAAAATAATGGGTATAGCACCCGCTAAATGACTGGCTATAAATTCAGAAATGAACTCGCGCGTTTCTTTTGCGATTAAAACCACATATGGTGCCTTTATACAGTGTGTATCAACAATTTTCTTTGCACTATCATATAAGTTTTGGTAAGTATAAACCTGACCATTATCCATAACAGCGACACGCTGTTTGTATTTTTTTGTTAACTTCTGAAAATCAAATATTTCAGCCATTTTTTAATAGATCTTTCTAAAACGCCAATGACGTCCGTGTTTGTACTTTTCTGACTGCCAACGCAACGATCACAACAATCGTAATTTTCAAAGCGCTCGATAGCACAAACGGTGTCATTCCAGCTGCAATACCTGCTGCAATGGACATATGCATACTCATAATTAACCAAATCGTACCTATCGTTAAGTTAACCACTGAAGCTAAAATATTTGTCACAATTAATCCCCACACATTGGCCCATTTTTTAAAAGATAGACCGATAATTGGTGCGAACAGCAGAAATGACCATAAATAACCAGCTGTTGGTCCGGCTAAAAAAACAAAACCACCTTTGAAACCAGCAAATACTGGCAATCCAAAAGCGCCCAGTAATAAATACAATCCAATAGCTGTTAAACTCACACGCGTTGAAGACACCGAGGCTACCAAAGCAACAATAAGTGTTTGTAAAGTCATTGGAATTGGTCCAATATTAATCGCTAATGGTCCGACAGCAAGTAATAATGCTGTTAGTACCGCAGTAATAGCGATACGCTGTGTATTTGAATTCATTTTTTCTCCAATTTTTTTATTATACGTTGACAATTAACCCTGATAAACATCATTTGGTAATTGTACTTTCAATACTTCGCCCGAATTAATAATCTTAATATCATCACCCGTATCTACCAGCAATTGTCCTTGTTCATCAATTGCTTTAGCTACGCCCGTTACGAGTTCTTTGCCATATTTAACTGTTATAGTCCGACCTATAACAATATTACGCTTACGATATGCTGTCAGAAATGATCCGTCAGTGTATTCCGCATATAGTTTGACAAATTCATCGCATAACGCAGCGACAATTGTATTACGCGATACTGTCAATTCTGTCACCATACCACCAACTTTATTTTCTAGCGTGGCATCTAAATTTTTAGGCCGTTGTAAATTCAACCCAATACCTACAACAATTGCTGACACTTGTTGACTTTCGAAATCCATCACCGCTTCAGTTAAAATGCCACCAACTTTACGGTTTTTAAATAACAAATCATTAACCCATTTAAAGTCCAATTCAATACCAATCGTCTTCTTGATAGCTCGCGACACTGCAACAGCAGTCCCTGTTGTCAGTAAACCAGGCAATACTAGTGTTCCTATTGGCAACGGTAAAGCAAACGATATATACAAACCAGTGTCTGCTGGTGAGACAAAAGTACGACCTAAACGCCCACGACCACCAGTTTGTTGGTTAGCAACAATCATAGTAGGTACCGTCACATCGCCACGGGCCAACATTTTTTTTGCATAGGTATTTGTTGAATCAACTGACCCAAGCAACTGTATGTGCCAATCATTGTGTGTCAATTGCTTAATCATAGGTGCGCTCAAAACTTTGCCACTTTGATAACGATAGCCAACATGATGTTGACTATCGATAACATGGCCTTGTTCCGTCAATTTTTGAATTGCTTTCCATACAGCTGCACGGCTCATATCTAAATTTTTAGCCAAAGTCTCACCACTTAAATAGGTACCTTCATGTTCAGCAAAAAATTGTAGTATACGTTCATCTGTTTTCATAATTGACCGCCTTTAATTATTTTCATAGTAAACCTATATTACAATTATGGTTTACTATACTTTAAATGTCAACCTAAACATAAAAAAAACGCCCAAAAGCGTTTTTGATAACTGCTATTCTGATTCTTTTTTAAATGACAAGGCAGCCACGTTCAACTCGCGATCGCCTAATCCCTTAGTAAAGCTTACTTCGTGGGAAACAATAATAACATTTCCAGGGAATTTATCGATTGCTGCACGGAGTGCATTTTTTGTGCCTTCATCCAAATGGTTAGTTGGTTCGTCTAAAATCAAGAAATTACTTGGCTTCATTTCCATGATTGCCAATTTAACCTTAGTTTGCTCACCACCGGAAAGCAGTTGCATTTGCTTTTGTGCATTTTCAGCATTGATACCAGCGGCTGCTAAGCGTGTCCGTAATGCCTTTGGCTCTAGCTTGGGGAACCGATCCTGCATCTCTCTTAGTGGTGTTTTTGTATCGTCATCCCATTCTAAATCCTGGTCAAAATAATTGACAATAGCTGATGGTGAAAATTCAGCTTCACCATGAAGAGCTGGAATAACACCCAGAATTGACTTAATTAATGTTGATTTACCAGCACCATTAAATCCTTTGAAGACAAGTTTCTGTCCTGTCGTAATTGAAAATGTGACTGGTTCCAAAACTGGTGTCACATAACCCACTGATAAATTGTTCACTGCCAAAGCGTTAGCGGATTGTGAATTGACATAAGGGAAGTTAAACTTAGCTTGCAGTGCTTCAGATGGTGGATCAACTTTATCCATACGCGCCAACATCTTCTCACGTGACTTGGCTTGCTTAGATGTTGAGGCACGTGCTTTGTTTTTAGCAATAAACTTTTGTGCTTTTTCAATTTCACCTTGTTGCTTTTCATATTGGCGTAATTGTTGCTCTGAACGTTCCTCTTTTTGACGCATCGCTTTTTTAAACGATCCACGGAACTTGGTGATTTTCCCAAACGATAGATCAATAATGGCATTAGTCACTTTGTCCAAAAAGTCAAAATCATGAGAAATGATCATGGCTGAACCTTCATAACTTTGCAAAAAATCTTCTAGCCATTCAATGTGAGCCACATCTAAATAGTTCGTTGGTTCATCTAAAATAATCACATCATCGTTTTCAAGCAGCAATTTCGCCAAGATAACTTTAGCACGTTGACCACCTGACATTTGATCCAACTCGCGATCACGTCCAATAGCTTCTAAACCAAGTCCAGAGATCACACGTTCAATCTTTGTGTCGACATCATAAAATCCGGCCGCATCAAGTTCCTCTTGCATACGTCCAGCGCGTTCCAACAATTTATCGTTCATTGATTCCGCGTATTCATTATAAAGATCTGTTATGCGATCTTGTTTATCATAAAGGTCTTGATAGGCAGTATGCAAAAAAGCAATCAAATCCATACCATCTGGAATCTCTGCATATTGATCCAAATAGCCGATTTTGAGGCCTTTTTGCCACTCGATTTTACCAGACAAAGGTAATTCCTGACCCGTAACGATTTTGATAAGCGTTGACTTACCTGCACCGTTTTGGCCGACAATTCCCATGTGCTCGCCTTGTTGCAATTCGAATGCTGCGTCTTCATATAAAGTTTTTTCTGCGTAGGCCATTGAAAGCCCACTGATTTCTAATAATGCCATAGCTATAAGTGTAACATATTTTAGATTGATATGTAGCCGAAATTGCTATTATCAATAAACATGTTGAAAATTGACGCAATTCAGCTATACTTATAGGTATTATGAAACCACGTAAACTTAACATTAAAACAATTCCAGCAACTGACATCAATCGTGCCTACCGTTTTTGGCGTGATGTTTTTGATTTGCCCCAATCAGGTCATGAAAGTGGTCGACATTTGATGTTAGATGGTGACGATATTACTTTTGTTAATGGCAAAGCAACTGACACACTTGAAATATTAGTTCGAGATCATCAAGAAGATTTACTAAAGCATCTGCGTAATAACTTTATTACTATTATTGGCGATCCTGAGGAACGCTTTGGTAACAAAATTGCGTTTAAAATTAAAGATTCCGAAGACAATGTGATTACACTGGAAGCTAACCGATAAAACTCAAAAAACACATTTTTTGAGTTTTATTTACTTAAATGCCTCAATTAACGCTGGCACAATCGCGACTAAAAACCCACCTACAGGAAAAATCAGCCACCAATAACCGGCTAAAAATTCCCAAAAGTTCATATCTCTATGACGGCGAACATATTCCCCGCGACGTGGGTCAAAAGTAAATTCATTACTGTCGATTTCAGGCTCACTAGAATTGGCCTTTTTTTCTTCGATTCCTAGCACCAAACTGTCAAGGGAACACTTAAATATCTCAGTTAATTTAATCAGGTTTGTTAAGTCTGGTGTCGCATCTCCAGATTCCCAGCGTGATACAGCTTGTCGCGAAACAAATAACTTATCAGCCACATCCTCTTGTGACATATTTAAGTCAGAGCGATACTTTTTGAGCTGCTTCGGTAATAAATTAGCCATCACATCAATCCTCATTTCTAGTTATTTAACTCTCTTAATTATGCTGTATGCGGCAAGAAAAGTATAGCAATTAGATCACTAAAAAGCGCAATTAGCACCCTTTAATTGCGCACGAATAGATTGCTAATAACAGTTTGTCATTTACTAAAAGGCTGTCGTATCAACTTTCATCAGATTGCACATTAGGCAATCACTTATGTTTGATAGCAAACATTATCTTAATCGGATAATATTTTTTTTGAAACAACAGTCGCTATTAGGATGCCGAATCCCATTGGTAATAAAGCAGACGACCCTAAATGACAGATTTCAATCAACATAAACATTGCCATAAAAGGCGCTTGTTGAGACGCTGCTAATAGTGTCCCTGCGCCTATTATCGCACATTGCCAAATTGACACCGCAGGTAACCATGGCATAAGCATGAACCCCAGAATTGCGCCAATAGCTGCACCAATGGCTATTGCTGGTGTTAATGTTCCGCCTGAAGCGCCAGCGCGAATCGTCAATGCCGTTACAACTACTTTTAACATGCCACCAATTAATAAGATCATCATCATTTTTTGATTGCTGCTACTAATTGCTAATTGCGCTAATGACCGCCCATTTCCCATGATTTCAGGAAATGTTAAAGCAATTAATCCAGTTATCAACCCCATAGTCGGCAATTGCCACAATATTTGATTATTTTTTGTTTGATGCCCTTCAGCCCACTGACATAATTTTCTAAATAGCGCACCGGCTATGCCAGTAATTGGCGCTAAAATAAAAATAAGCACAAAACTAATGAGCGAAAATTTAGCATCCCCTATGAGGTAATAAGGTTGAAACCCCTTAGCCAAAGAACCCACAAACATGGCAATCGTTGACATGGTCAAACTCACAGCCACTGTACGTAAGGTTAATTTTTTAAGTAATACTTCAACAGAAAAGAGCATGCCAGTAAACGGCGCAATATATATACCAGCAAATCCTGCACCTGCCGCTGCCGTCATTAATAATCGTCGATCTGACTGTGATAGCGCTGGCACATGCAACTTCCGCAGTAAGTTATCCCATTTTTGAGCAAATAATGCACCTGCTTCTCGAGGTGCCAGTTCACGACCAATAGAACCACCCGTACCCACAAAAAATATTTGTGTAATAACATGTAAGACTGTTTGCCAAAACGGCATTTGTTCGCCATTAAGTGCCTTTTTTATACTAACTGGCGCCTTTGTTTTAGTTCGTAAAAACCACCAAATCACTGCAACAATCATGGCACCAATGACTACTGAAAATAACCGATCAGTGGGCATTGTTCCCACTGGTGCAGGTATACTTGCCGTTTCTTCATAACGTAAAAATAGTCGCTCTATTAAATCCAAAAACAACCCCAGTAACATCGAACTCAAGCCAACTATCAAGCCAAGTGCAATAGTTGAAATAGCTAAAACAATATTTTTTTTGTACCGATCAAACGCCATATTTAAACACCTATTTTTTCAATTTGCTAACCCTTATATTCTACCGCAAGGACGGTTATAATTCGATCTTTTTTAAATGGTAATTTTATCGGTACCAGTGGATTAAAAATAGTGGATAACAAGTAACTAAAGTCATTGTTATCCACTATTCGATTACACGCTTTACACCAAACTAATTTAGAGTACTTTGTCGTTGAATTTTATACAATACAAGTCCGACAACAAAACCAACGATTGTTGTGATGACCCATTCTAGGCCAACATCAGCAAATGGTATATGATTTGTATACCAGGAAACTAAAGGTTCAATTGTCGCACTACCAGAAATATGAGCTGGCAGGTTTTTTATACCATCTAAAATAGCTGGAATAAATGTTAATATCATCGTGGGTAAATAAACAATACGCGCATTATTAAACAGCGGTGATAGTACACCCAGTAGTATTAACGTAATTGCAATTGGATATAAAAACATTAAAACCGGTAGCGCCCAACTAATAATTGTATCTAAACCAAAATTCGAAGCAATAAACGACAAAAATATTGTGATAAATAGCCATTTTTTATAGGATAACTTTGGAAAAATGCGATGAAAATCCTGTGCGAAAGATGCTGTTAGCCCGATAGCTGTGGTTAAAACAGCTATAATACCCATGACAGCTAAGAATGCGCCACCTAAATCACCTAAGTAATAGGTTGTGATTTGCATAAGTGCTATCGTACCATTTTCAGATAAATTAAAACGTGATAATGATGTCGCACCAAGTAAAATCAACCCAATATACATCACTGCAATACCACTTATAGCAATAATACCTGTCTTGGCCGTGATTTTGGCAATGACCCCACTGTCTGAAAAACCCAGTCCCTGAATTGCTCTAACAATACTAATGCCAAATGTTAGGGCAGCTATAGCATCGAGTGTGTTATAGCCTTCTAAAAACGCTGATGAAAAGGCACTTGTTTGATATGCTAATGTCGGCGTATGTGTTAACCCGCCCATGGGGTGAATCAATGCAATTAAAAATATCATGCCAATTAAAATGACAAAAATTGGATTCAGATACTTACCAATATATTTGGTCACATTTTTTTCACGAGAGCCCAACCAAAATACTGTCATAAAAAATATAGCTGAAAAGATAAACAAGCCTATTTGTTGCCCACCTTGAGGTAACCAATTACCAAAACTCAGCGAGTAAGCTACTGTCGCAGTACGCGGGGTTGCAATCATTGGTCCAAGTGACACGTGGGCAGCTATCAAGAAAAAAATTGCAAAGCCACTGCCTAGTGGTTTCGCTAAATCATAGACGCCCGCTGATCTAGTTTGTGATAATGCAATTAAAGCCAACAGTGGAATAACTGTCGCACTTAACAAAAAGGCGATTGTGGCGGTTAACCATTGACCACCAGCTAATTGTCCCAAATGTACCGGGAAAATTAAATTACCTGCCCCAAAAAACATGCCAAATATCAAGGAAGACAACAACATCGTTTGTTTAAAATCTAGTTTTTTCATTCTTATTCCCTCTTCTCCAATAACGTATAAATTAGCTCATATTGATTCAATTAAAAAAACCCGTTATTTGTATTAAATCAATACAAATAACGGGCGAATTCTCGCGGTACCACCGTTTAGTTCTCAGCGTGCTATAGCACGCTGATCATCTCTTAACTACGGAAACTTTTGTGAAAACACATTAGTTTCGATAGCCATACGCTCTAACGGTCGTTACCGATCAGCACTTTGTTTTTTTATAAAACGTCGTACCAATATTCTCCAGAACTACTTTCAAATACACACCAGGTACCTTTTCACTACACGGTACTCACTAAGCGGGCTAATGTATTTTACTCTTTCTTTCATCGAAATATTAAACTATTTTATTATTTTCACATACTTCTCTTACAAAGTCAATGTTTTGTTTCAAATACGATGTAACGAGCGCGCTACTTTATACCATCTTTTTTTCTTAAAAATATGTCCTATAAGTTTATCGTAGAAAGCATCGTTATATAATAAGTCATAGAAAAAAACAGGACTAGTCATTGACTAATCCTGTTAATTATTATACTTCGTCATTAATTGTTTGTAACAAATGGTAAATTGCCCCGTACAAATTAGCGTCATTGCCAAATTTGCTTGGCATGATTTCAACTGGTGTTAGCGTGTTAATAACCATTTCATTACGTGCAAACAACGTTTGATAAGCTTTTTTAATTTCTATTGCCACAATGCTTTGCTCTGAAATACCACCGCCAATGACATAACGTTGTAAATCAACAACAGTCTGTACATTATAAATTAGCAAGGCAATTGTCATAGCATAACTTTCAAAAATTGGCCAAGCAATGGCATCGTGTTGATTGATAGCTTCAAATACTTTAAATCCATCATGCTTATCTGGTAATTTTAAGGCTGTTGCCACACGCGAAATCATACCCACTGCACTACCAAGCGAGCCCTCAAGATGAGCCATTAACAAATCAGAATGATACGCCAAAAAACTCAACTCACCTGCTTGAAAATGCGTACCAGAAAACAGTGCACCATTAAGAATTAACCCGCCACCCACGCCTGTTCCTAATACAACGGCTGCGCCATTTTTAATACCCTTCAAATTACCCAACCACAACTCAGATAACGCCGCAGCTTTACCATCATTTTCCACAGTCATAGGGACTGAAATATTTAACTTCTGCGGTAAATTAATCTTGTTCAAAAAATCAAGCGCGCCGCCACCATAAATAGTTTCATCGTGATGATCAACCTTGCCAGGTACGCTAATGCCTACACCTTTCACGCCATCAATATAACGCGAAATAATGGTCTCTAATTGATTTAAAAATTCTGACAAACCTGCTGTTTGCGTAGATTCGCTATGCTTTTCAATTAGTCGTCCCGCGCGATCAACAATGCCATACTTGATATTTGTGCCACCAATATCAATGGCAAGGTAATTTAAATTGTCTGTCATTTCACACCGCCAACTTCATAACATATTTCCTTAATAAATAAGATGGTGTACAACTCCACGCATGACTATAACTATTTACCATGACACTGCCATACGGCGAAAAATCTGGTTGATTAGGATCAAACGCCTCCCAAAAAGTATCAGCGCCTAACGCGATCATGCCACCCCAATAATCTTTGATTAATTGAATAGCATCAGTTTGATGGCCTGCAATAAACAACGCCTCAACCACATGATGATACATATATGGTGTTGCAATACCCGTGATAGGAAACAACTTTATTTTTGACTTTGCCATTAATTCATAATTTTGTTCACTATTAAGCACCCCTGCTAATACCATCCATACTTGGCTCGCAATGTTTATTTGACGTTCAGGGCCACTAACAAACAAACCTTCTTTAGCATCAAAGTAATATGTTTTGGCTGCATCAATGAGCTGTTTTAGCTGATTTTTATACGTTTCTACAGGTAATTTTTGAGCCTCAGATAAGGTAATGAATTGCTTTAAAGCATAAATTAGGATTGCCTGTGCAGCGGCTGTCTTATCAATCGTATTCGACCACTCAACAAACACTGGGTATCTGTCGTCCAAGGACAACACACCAGCTGAATTGACAAAGCTCAAACCTACATCAATCGCTTTTTTAGCTGTATCGTATAAATCGTTGCGTACCTCAACATCCCTAGTATGCTGATAATAATCATGTAAAGTTGACACAAAGAACAAACTATAATCAAACAAAAACGTATCATCTGCTACAATTTCTGGTTCAGTAAACACATTTGCTGCAAGCCTACCATCTGTCGTTGGCATACCGGCAAACAAATAAAGTGAGCGTTTCACAAGCTGACGATCATCAAATGTTGCATAATTTGCTAATGCTTGCAGACGCAAATCGCCTAACCATAAACGATGATCTCTTTTAGGGCCATCCTCATAAACATCTTGCATAGAATCTTGTAACGTTTTTTGGCTTACGTCATCAATTTTTTGAAGTACAGGATCATCTAATCCTAAGGGTTTCAATACTTTTTTATTTAACACCGCACTAACTGCTGTTAACTCCGGATTAGCGAGTGTGATTTTATACTTCGCAGAAGTATCAATCACTGAAATTTGAACATATCGGAAAGCATATCGTCTTGGTAATACTAAAGTAGTTGGTACAACATCCAAATGAATATATTCTTCTGCAATCCAAGACTTACTTAACCAGCCATCGTATTCATCAGAATTCCCCATTAATTCAGCCGGTAATTCCGCAAATTTAATATGAAGATAGGTTGGCGCATCCATCGGCGAACCGACATGCTGAAGGTCAACTTTAAAATAACCAACATGATGATTGCCAAAGTCTAATATCACTGAATCATTACGTCCTAATGCGTACGTATCAAGTTTTAATAAATCTCGTGAGTCATTTTGAGCAGACCAGCCATTAAATTTCGTTTTATCTGCGACGATATCTACCAGTCGACTAGGTTTCACAATGGCACGCTGCAACACCGGTTTATTATTTTTAGCTTTGTCCAAAAAATAATTATTATACTGCCATTTAACATCATTATTAATCTGAAATGTAAAATCTGTCATCATTTAACCTCCATACGATTTGAATTCTTTGCGCTGTGAATCGTAACGACTATCACAACGATAGCTAGTACCAATAAAATAATGCTCCCTGCACCAAATAATGCATTTGTTGTACTAGCTCCTACAACATCCCCTATAATTGCTAATCCATACGGTGACATTGACGCACCTAAATTGGCCCCTACTAACAATAAAGAAGTAGAAAATGCATTACTGCCTTCAGGTGATAAATGCGCAACTTGTGTAAACAAGTAGGGAACATACATGGCAAATGCTGCTGTCACAAACAAAACAGAAGCCATAGCCAAGAATAAATTATCGGCTATATTCAGGCCAAAGAACCCAACAGCCATGGCCAAAACAGCTACTGGCAACATCCACTTTTTTAATATTTTATATATTGTGCCAAACATCAATGCTGTTATCAAACCAACTAATTGCGCCAAACTCAACGCACTTGAAGCGTCGGTTTCATTGCCATAATGATTTTCTAAAAATAATTGTGCGAGTTTAATTTGCGTTGCCATATCTAACATGATTGTAATAAATAGGAAGACTACCAGTGACACAACAGCAACATTTGTCTTCAAAACAACTTTAGGTCTGACTTCATTGCCATTATCTTTCGTCTGAGTTTTTGGAATGACCAAAAAGAATACAACAGCAATTGGCAAGATAATAGCGTATACCCAATACGCTTGATGCCAATTAATTTTTAATAATTGTCCGGCAACAAATGTCATAGCGGCTGCACCTAAACTTTGAAAAGCAGCTTGAAACCCAATTAACTGTGCACGCTCAGTACCTTCAAAAAAATCACTGATCAAACTAACCGCAAAGGCATTGAATAACCCAAAACCAATACCTAATCCAGCACGAGATATTAAAATAACTGTGAAGTCATTACTAAACACTGGGACAAGTCCAGAAAAGAAAGCAATCGTTAATCCTAACAATACGGTATATTTTGGTGTTAAAAATTTAGCAATGATACTACTTAATAATACAAATATCATTACCATAAAAGCTGGAATAGTAGTCAGTAATTCTACTGATGCTTGTGGTACACCCACAAATTCCTTTGCCATAAGCGGAATTGATCCGGCAATTGTCCCTCCCGACGTTAGCACAAGCGATATGGACAGCAACGCTAATTTAAAAATACTTTTTCTTCTCATTATTATTTTCTCCTTTACAGTTCCGATAGTTTAAAAAATGTCAGCGCTTACATTTTTAATTATAAACGATTATAATTAAAAACAAATACCTTTTTTATTGCAAAAAGTATCATATTTACAGGAGAAAGCCATGGATATTTTACAATTATTATCAACCCTCGACCCAATAGAAATACACCAAAAAAAGACAAAACAGTTCTTGACGGAGTTTCCTGACAATGAAAATACAACAAACTTCCGACTACCTAGTCATTTGTTTTTTAAACACAAGTCAGTATCACTAAGCAAACACCATCGCTTTGCAAAGTATCCCACACATAGTCATGAATTTGTTGAGATTAATTATATTTTTTCTGGCACTGTGACAGAAATTATAAATGGTGAGCGCGTTATACTAAAGAAAAAAGATTTTATATTGATTCCTCCCAAAATTGCTCATGAAATTTTACCACTATCAGAAAAAGATATTATGATTAATTTGATGTTTCCTTTGCACAGTTTTTCAGCACAAGATGTCAGCTATATGATAAACGATTCCTCAATAACACTAGATTTATTTATCAAAAGAAATGCTACCAAACCAGTGCATTTGAATGATACGAAGATCAGTCAATATATTGAAAGTATTGCAACCGAATACTTTCTACCTGAAAAATTTTCTAATGAAATGATTCACCATTATGTATCTTTATTATTCTTTCAACTTTTTCGTTTATTACATGACAATCTTCTACCTGAAATTAAAGAACAAATTCTCACGACGGTTTTGCATACAATTGAAGAAAACTTTGCGTCTATCACATTACAGGATTTATCTCAAAAAACAGGTTACAGTTATAGTTATACTAGTAATTTAATTAAAAAAGAACTACATTCAACTTTTTCCGAAATCGTTTTAAATCAAAAACTTTTGCATGCTGCTGATTTATTACGCAACACAAATTTGCCTATTGACAGCATTATCATGCAAGTCGGACTGAATAACAAAACCTATTTCTATAAAAAATTTAAATCCTACTATGACACAACACCAAAAGCATACCGAAAAATGGCAGATTACAAGAATTAACTGAAAACTTGCACAAAAAAGCTGCAGACGATTTAATGGTAATTAACCATTAAAGATCTGCGGCTTTTGTCTATTTTATCATCTCATAAAGGTTCTGGCATGCCAACTTTACTTGAATTTACAAGTCCACCCCACGACTCGCAATCACTTGTTGATACCAGTTAAAGCTGGCCTTCTTATAGCGTTTTGCAGTGCCTTCACCAAAATCGTCTAAGTCAACATAAATGTAGCCATAACGCTTTTTCATTTCGCCTGTGCCGGCAGAAACGATATCTATTGGCGCCCATGATAGGTACCCAATCACTGGAATGCCATCATTCACGACTGCCTTTTCAACTTCGGCAATATGTTCACCTAAGTAAGCCATACGGTAATCATCGTTGACTGTTTTAACACCATTTTTTTCAATCAATTCATCATAAGCACCAAAGCCGTTTTCTACAATCATAATTGGCAATCCTGGATACAAGTCATTTAATTCGTTTAAGGCATAACGTAAACCTTGCGGATCAATTGCCCAACCCCAGTCACTGGCTTTAATTTGATCATTTGGTAGCGCTTCCCAACGTGTTGCAGCATCTAATTCAGAATCGTCATCGTCTTTGGCACGAATAACAGAAGAGGCATAGTAAGAAATACTCAAATAATCCACCTTGCCTGCTGCCAAATCAATAAAGTCTTGGTCTGTCACGTCTGAACGCCAACCTGTGCGTTCAAAAAGTTTTTCTAATTCGTTTGGATAGGCACCACGAATATGCACATCGCTAAACCAATCACGTTGTTGGCGTGCTTTTTGAACAGCCAACTGATCGGCTGGCTTCGTTGTTGCTGGATACATTGTCGCCACATTGAGCATAGCGCCAATTTTAAAGTCTGGATTAATTTCATGTCCAATACGTACAGCACGGGCACTTGCTACCAATTCGTTATGGGCAGCTTGATACATCGCTGCCTGACGCGCTTCAATAGTTGTACCCGCTGCAAACTTTAAGCCAGAATTTGTCCAAATCAGAAAATCAGATAAACCACTAACTTCAGTTTGATTAGCTTGGTTGGAAATTTCATTATGCGTAATCCAATATTTGACCTTATCCTTGTAGCGTTCAAAGACAACTCGTGTATAATTTTCAAAAAAATCAATCACTTTGCGATTAGTCCAACCACCATATTCAGTCACCAAATGATAAGGCATTTCAAAGTGTTGTAATGTAATGACTGGCTCGATTCCCAATTCAAGCATGGTATCAAACATCTCATCATAAAATGCTAGCCCATCTTCGTTGGGTTGGTCCTCATCGCCATTTGGAAAAATACGTGTCCACGCAATAGATGTACGGAATGCCTTGAATCCCATTTCAGCCATCATCGCCAAGTCTTCTTTATATGTCTTATAAAAATAGATGCCATGATGATTAGGGTAATTTTTGCCGGCAATAACACCGTCAGTAATTTCACGTGGTACTTCATGTGAACCAGCCGTCAAAACATCCGCAATAGACACGCCTTTACCATCAGCGTCCCAATACCCCTCTGCTTGGTGCGCTGCAATTGCGCCACCCCACAAAAAATCTTCTGGTAATTGTAAGCCCTTCTTCGTCATATAATCGTCCTGCCTTTCATTTGATACTTTTAATTGTAAGCGTTTTCTTTATAAAAAAACAGCTTTTTACATGCTAGTTATAAGATATTATTTGAACCTAGACTTCTTTGTTAATTGTCATAAGCAAATGATAAATGGCCCCATACAAATTGGCATCATTAGCAAATTTACTTGGCAAAATCTCAACTGATGTTAACACAGAAGTGACAATTTCGTTACTATGAAATAGCTTATCGTAAGCTTGTTGTATCGTTGTTGTCACAATTTTTTGAGCACTTATACCACCACCAATCACCACGCGATCAACATCCACAATCGCTTGCACATTGTAAATTAAGTGCGCAATTTCGTTGGCATAAGCTTCAAATATTGGCCAAGCCACTTCATGACGTTGATTGATTGCTTCGAAAACTGCGTACCCGTCATATTTATTTGATAGACCAATCTCTGTGGCAATACGCTCAATCATCAAAACAGCACTCCCACGGCGACCAATCCAATTATCTTCGTTGTTTAAATTCTGCCCAACAGACATGAAACTCAACTCACCCGCTTGAAAATGTGACCCCGCATATAGTTGCCCATTAAAAATCAAACCGCCACCAACACCAGTGCCCAAGACAACGGCCGCGCCGTTTTGCACTGCTTTCAAATTACCTAACCATAATTCGGCTAAGGCCGCTGACTTGCCATCATTTTCAACGCTTATTGGTACTTGGCTGTTTAATAATTTTGGCAAATTGACTTGGTCTAAGAAGCGTAGTGCACCACCACCATAGATTGTATCATCTTTATGATCAACCTTACCTGGTACACTAATACCAACGCCCTTAATTTGATCAGTATAATGCGTTACAATGCGAGTCAGTTGTTCCAAAAAAGCACTCAAACTAGTTGTTTCAGTAGGTTCGCTATGTTTTTCAATCAGAATGCCTGAGTGATCAATAACGCCATATTTTAAGTTTGTGCCACCAATATCAATGGCGAGATAATTTAAATTCATGATGATTCTCCTATTTCACGGCAAACGTTGCCGCTTCTCTCAAGGCATCTTCAGCTTGCGCAAAGTCCCCAACTTTGTCCATAAAGGCATGTGTCATACCATTGTAGCGCACATAATTAGCCTGCCCTCCATTTAATCGCACTTTTTGTATAAAAGCCTCTCCTTGGAAACGCAATGGATCATATTCATCAATAATGGTTAACGATTCTGGCAATTGCGCTAACAACTTGTCATCGGCCAAAAATGGCGAGATATAAACGCTGTCGGGATCACTATTTTGAATATAAAGCTGATCTATCAAGCCACTGCTACCAAAGAAACCATTAAAGTACGGCAACAATAAGTCGCGATCAGCTATGCTAACTGGGTAGCGACGGACATCATTAAACAATTTTTCGAATGTCACATCATGCGCCTGATAAGTTACTGGATAAAAGGCAATTAACTTAGTGATGACATTTAACCCGAATTCTCTATCCAAGAGACCGAGACCATAAGCAAAGCCGCCGCCAGCAGAGTCACCCAAAACCGACACTTTGCGCTTATCAATTGGCCAACCACTTTGATTCAATACCCAAATAATGGTTTGATAAGCTTCTAAAAACCCTTCTGGGTAAGGATGTTCTGGTGCAAGTGACCAGTCAACGGAAACCACCAACACATCTGCTAAATCAGCCAATGCACGCGCTGGCTTATCCACATTGTTAAGTGACCCACCGAAAAAACCGCCGCCATGATAAAAGAATATAACCGGCAAGATCTCATCTACCAATGTTGTTTTAACATATGTGCGTACTTTAACCCCATACGCTGTTGCCGTGTCAACGACTGTTAGCGGATGTGTTGCAATATCTATCGCGTTTGGCCAACCCATCATGGCACGTAAACTTGTTATATCAGGTGGTATTATGGGCGCAGGTTCATTAATATTGCGTTGCCCAGCAAGTAGTTCTTCGCGTGCACGTGGATCCAATACGCCGCCTTTTGTTTGCTCTGGTACCAACTTTATCACTGTACCATTTGTGATATCATCAATTGTTTTAAATTTTGTCATATTTTTCTACACCTCATCCTTTATTTTTTCAATATACTGATTGTCAGTTGAACGATGGCCAAAATAAACATCATGATTGTCGCCACCATCAGTGTGGCTTGATTACTCGTTTGCCCTGTCAGTTGGGTGGCAATAGCCAGAACTTGTGGTGATAAAAAGACCGCAACGTTAATACCAACCAACATGAGCGCAGAAGATAAATTAGATGACCCTTCAGGTTGAACTTCAGCCACTTTCCCAAAGATAGCTGGTATCACAACAGGTAAACCAAACCCAACTATCAAGATACCGATCCAGACGGTCACAATACTTGTTGCTGACATAATCACGCCAATTCCAATACCTGCGGCAATCAACCCAACCGGAATAGTCAAACGACGTAACCGCTTATAAATTTGGCCATACAATAAGCTTGGTAAAAGACCAATCAGTGACATCACGCTCAATTGTGTTGCTGCCACCGTTGCTGTGCCTAAGTTTTGTTCAACCAAGAAACCGGCTAATTTCAACATCAAAGCAAAATAGAATGCAAAGAAAGTTGCCATGAGTAACGCGTACCCAACCACAGCCATATTTGTTGTTTCTTTGGTTTTCAATGGTGTCGTTTCACCATTGTCGCTAGCAACAGGGTTCGTGAATTGATCAATTTTGGTAGCAAAGACCCCAAACAAAACAAGTGGTATCACAAACAACCAGTTAACATTAAAAGCAACTTGCCAGCCACTTGTGACTAATAAGCCAACAACAAGTGATGCGGCTGCATTACCAACTGTGCCGACTGCTGATTGAAAACCAAGCATCGTTTGTCGTTCTTCACCATCATAAACGGCCATAATCAGACTGTAAGCCAAATTATTGAACAACCCAACACCGACACCAAGCAGCAACCGTGAGACAAAAATAACAGCATAATCGCTAATGAATACTGGCACCAGACCTGCTAACAGCGCAATCGTCAAACCAATCAACGTGGCACGACGTGCGCCGATACGCTGAATAATCCATGAGCTTGCCAATACTGTGATCAACAGCGAGATTGTCGGTAACGTGGCGAGCATTTCAACCTGTGTCGGTTGATATTGATTAAAGGCTGCAATCATCGCTGGTAAAGCCGTTGAGACAGCTGTTGTCACCGTTAATACCAATGAAATTGATAGAATTGATAATTTAAATAAAAACGAATTTTGAACTGGTGCATTCATGCCCTACTCCTCCATGTCTAAAATAAAAAAGCGCTTCAATACTTATATTGTAAGCGCTTTCTTTTATGAAGATAGAACAATTACCGACTCTTTTTAAGTCACTTTCTGAACTTTTGCCGGTAACTCTTTGGTGTCATATTGTAAGTCGTCTTGAATAACCTTTCAAATGATTTCACATCACCAAAACCAGTCATATCGGAAATCCAACTGATCGATTTATTCGTATTCATCAAATATTGATACGCTTTATTAAGGCGTATGGCTTGTAAATATGCCAATGGTGTCATCTGTAACTTCATTTTAAAATAACGCGATAAATAACTTGTGGACACATCGAAATGCTCAGCAATAGCTGACACCGTCAAGCCACTATGCACATGCGCCTTGATATACCATAAAATTTTGTATAATTTTTCATCTACTGCTTTAATTAAATGTGGATTAACACCAAAATCACGATTTGAAAAATGCATAACAAGTTCATCTAAAATATCATAAGACAATCGCGTGATACGTAAATAATTTGTCGGATCATGACGTAACGTGTGGTGCATTGCATATAAATAATCCACCAACTCCGTGCTTTCAACCGCACTTATAGTATTAGGATGTATTGCAAATACCATTTCAGAGACATTTGGCAAAGCCATGTGTAAAAAATCATTGTTAAAAAACAATGTAAAGGCCTCCGTGCCAAGTTTTTGCATTGGCACAGCATGAACGCTGCCTGAATTAATCACGAGCACATCCCCGGTGTGCGTGTCATACTGTCGCCCATCGATCATAAATTGATCAATATGACCATCAACAGTCAAACTTAACTCTACTTCTTCATGCCAGTGTCTTGGGACAGCGTGTTGCTGCTCACGTGCCTCATGCATAATCCAGTGTACCGGTAAATTCAACGATTCCGGTTTGACAATTTCATGTTTAAAAACTTCTCCGACACCATTTCCAGCTACGTATGCCATCTGACGACCCCCATTATTTCATATCGTTATCATATCACATTTTGTAAACGGTTACAAAAAGACTAGGGCACGTCGTACCCCAGTCTGCATATTATTTAAATGCTGCGGCACCATCAGTGGCAATCACTTCTTGATACCAATAGAAACTATCTTTTCTAGAGCGGTCAAACGTGCCATGCCCCTGATCATCGACATCGACATAAATAAATCCGTAACGCTTTGAGAATTCAGACGTCCCAGCTGACACAAGGTCTGTAATACCCCACGTTGTGTAACCCCATAATTCAACACCGTCTTGAATGGCTTCATACAGTTGTTGCACATGTTGTTTCACATAGTTAATGCGATAATCATCATGAATGGCCCCGTCTGCTGCAACGGTATCTAATGCACCCAAGCCATTTTCAACCACAAACATTGGCACTTCATAACGATCATACAAGTTGTTTAAGGTGATACGCAAACCGACTGGGTCAATTTGCCAACCCCAATCTGAACTTTCCAAATAAGGGTTGGCTTCACCGTTAACAAAATTCCCCGACGCTTTTTCAATGTTGATACCTGGTTCATGACGCACCACAGTACTCATATAGTATGAAAATGACATAAAGTCAACTGGGTGAGCAGCCAATATGTCTAGATCCCCTGCAACAATGTCTAGTACAATGTCATTTTCTTTAAAGAATCGCTTGGCATAGGCGGGATACTTGCCACGAACTTGCACATCAGAGTAAAAGAGATTTTCATGATCCATTTTCAATGTTTGCAAGACATCTAATGGATCAGGGGTTGCTGAATATGATTGCATACGCGCTAACATCATCCCAACTTTTAAGTCTGGATTCAACTCATGCGCGAACTTTGTTACCAAACTAGATGCTACAAATTGATGATGTGCAGCCTGATAACGATCTTGTAGTGAGTAGGCTGTGTCATCTGACAACAGTGCCCCACCGACATAGCCTGCCACACCAATAACGTTAATTTCATTGAACGTTAACCAATATTTGACTTTGTCTTGATAGCGCGTCAACACGGTTTGAGCGTATTTAACAAATAAATCAATCACCGTACGATTCTGCCAACCACCATAATTTAGCGCAATGCCAATTGGTGCCTCATAATGTGACAAGGTAACCAACGGCTCAATGTCATACTTACGTAGTTCATCAAACACATCGTCGTAGAATTGTAATCCTGATTCATTTGGTTGCGCGTCATCCCCATTTGGAAAAATGCGCGACCAAGCAATTGACAGACGAAAAGTTTTCAAACCCATTTCCGCATACAAGGCAATATCTTCTTTGTAACGATGGTAGAAATCAGCTCCCCAACGCTTTGGATACAAACCGGTCTCATCGGCTAAAGCTTCCTCTACCTTGGCTTTACTCATAGGTGCTGCAAAACTCGAAAACGTTTTGCGATTTTTCGGGTCAATTGCGACTGCTGTATCTGAGGTTGCCGGACCACGGCCACCTTCATTCCAACCCCCTTCAAATTGATTGGCTGCCGTAGCACCACCCCATAAAAAGTTCTTTGGAAATGTTTTATCTGTCATGTGTTTGACTCACTTTCTTTTATTTTTTAAGTACGATCAAGTCGCTGGTAAACCTGACATTTTGACTTGTCGTTGGTGTCACTTCGACATATTGTGGTGAATTAGTGACGATAACTGGTGTTACTACTGAATAACCGGCTGCTTGAATGGCCGCAATATCAAATGACACTAATTTTTGACCTGCTCTAACACGATCACCTTGTGCGACATGGGCTGTAAAATACTTTCCCTCAAGTTCAACAGTATTCATACCGATATGAATTAACAATTCAGCACCTTTATCAGTCACAAAGCCAATCGCATGCTTGGTTGGAAACAAAATTTTAACTTCGCCATCTGCTGGTGCCACAATCTCACCAATACTTGGTGCAACGGCAACACCTTGGCCCATGGCGCCAGATGAAAAGACGACATCTTCTACGTCAGCTAAAGCAACAATGTCACCTGTAACCGGACTTTTAACGACTTCACTTTGCAAAACAACTTCTGCTGATACATGCGTTTGAGTTTGCGTAGCACCTGTTGTTGCGACTGCTGGTGTCTTGTCATAAAGTTTAGGTACTTTGACAAACATCATACCAACAAAACCTAACACAATCGCCATCACAGTTCCGATGAGCATGTGCATCACGCCCATCAAGTTACCATTTGGACCGATATATGATGGATACATGAAGACACCGAGCCCACCATTGATATATGCTAAGACCTTGAAGTAACCCAGATAAGCGCCAACAATACCTGATGAAATAATTGACACAATGAATGGTGTTTTCATTGGCAATGAATAACCGTAAATCGCCGGTTCTGTCACACCAAAGATTGATGAAATAATAGTTGGGATAATACCTGTCTTGACTTTCTTTTCCTTTGTTTTAAAAAACACACCAGTCAAGACACCTGTTTGTGTAAAGTTAGGCAAAGCAGCTGCGGCCATCAAAGGGGAGAATCCCATCGTGGCAATTTGCGTGATAATCAACGGAACAATTCCCCAATGCAAGCCAAACATGACTAAGATTTGCCAACCAGCACCCATAGCAAAGCCATAAAGTATTGGACTGATATTATAAATTGTTGTGAAGAAGGCTCCGACACCGTTTGAGGCGATATTGGCTACTGGGCCGACAATTAAGAAAGTCAACCAGAGTGTCACAAAAATTGTCGCCATTGGGACGAAGAACATTTTCACATTGTCGTTTGTATGCTTCTTCATGAATCGTTCAATTTTAGAAGCAATGAAAATGGCTAAAATAATTGGCAATACAGAGTTGTAATAGCCACCAGCTGGTAGTTGAACTGACAAGCCCATGAATGGCTTTGCGGCACCTAATAGTTGGGATAGATTAGGATAAACCAAAGCACCCGCAATAGCCAGTGCCGTATAGATATTCATTTTAAACTTATTGGCTGCTGTTACCGCCAAGAGAACGGGCAAATATTGAAACAAACCATCACCAATAGCTGTCATGACCACATAGATACTATTGTCTGCCGGCATGCCAGCTGCGGCTAGAATTGCTGTCACACCTTTTAAGATACCAACTGCGGCTAATGCACCTAAGATAGGTTGGAATAAGCTAGAAACAACATCAATAAAACGATCAAACAAGTTACCTTGTGGCTTGACATCATCGCCCTCATCAATATCCAAACTACCACCTGCAGGCAAGTGACCAACTTTTACCACTTCCTCGTACACATCTGGGACATGGTTACCAATCACTACTTGATATTGTCCACCAGCTTTCACAACTGTGACAACGCCATCACGTTGTTGCAGGTAGTCCGTATCTGCAATACTCTCATCCTTCAAATTGAAACGCAAACGCGTCACACAGTGGCGTAACCCACTCACGTTTTCTGCGCCACCAATGTGTGCTAAGATGTCTTCTGCGAGTTCTGTATATTTAGCCATCTTTATTCCTCCATTCCTAAAACTTTTACACTTTTATTGTAAGCGCTTTCATGAATGAAATAATACACTTTTTGCGGTTAAGTTCGTCACTTTGTGAACACAACAATGACAAAATCACAGCATGCATGCGTCTATAAATTTTCATATTATCCAAATTCGACTTCAAAATCAGTGCTTTTATTTGTACCCAAAAGCACTAGTGGTGATTCCATTGTACAAAAAAACTGATACAATTATCAGTTGATAGTTGTATCAGTTTTGTACTTGTTTTATTTCAAGTACAAAGTAACTAGCGCGATCATTGCTGGTAACCCTTGTACCAGAATAATTTTACGTGCAGCGGTGAAACTACCGTATATGGCAGCAATAATGATAAATATCATTTCCATTTGTAACATTAAAATCTGTTGCGGCCCTTCTAGAAAGAACAGTGTGCCAAAAATCAATGCCCCAAGTAAGCCATTATAAATACCCTGATTACCTAGCAATGACTTCACTTCTGGTATTTTAACAAAAGATTCTTTTAATTCAAATGCTTTCGCTTGTTGTTTTGGTGAACCAAACATTTCAATAAACATGATACCAACGGCCTCTATTGCCACCAATCCTGTCATGATATATGCAATCATTTATGTCTCCTCTTTTTCAGATTTTTTCATCTGAATCACTATTTTACCATGTGCATGATGTGTTTCACTACGTTCATGTGCGGAACGAATGCCACTTGTCGTTAATGGGTATACTGAATCTATCACAATATTTAATGTACCATCAGCGATAGCATTGGCTAATATGGCTAAATCTTGCCCATTGGTATCTAACCACCCTGTTTCAACAGTCTTATTAGCTGTTTGTTTTTGTGCTTCAGTTAACATTGCTGAAATCGTCACAAAATGGCCGCCGAGTTTCAAAATAGCAATGCCATTATCGATATCACCAACCATATCAAATACGGCGTCATAATCTGATAATACCTCTGTTATATTTTCTTGATGGTAATCAATAACGCGATCAGCACCTAAGCTAGTGACAAAGTCGTGGTTGCTTAGGCTAGCTGTCGTGGCAACATACGCGCCTAATTTTTTAGCGAGCTGAATGGCATAAATTCCCACACCACCTGCACCAGCTTGAATAAGCACTTTTTGACCAGCAGTGACTTGAAGCTGACGTAACATTTGTAATGCCGTCAAACCAGCCAATGGAACGGCTGCGGCGGCTTCAAAACTAACATTGTCCGGTTTGCGTGCTAATTTATCTGCTTTAACTGCTGTGTATTCTGCATACGACCCATTTTTACCAACTGAATCAGTATCTGGTCGTGCAAAAACTGCATCACCGACATGAAAATCATCGACATCATCACCGACTGCTATAATTTTGCCTGCAATATCCCAGCCTAAAACAACAGGAAATTGCCATTGAAACATATGCTGTAACAAGCCTTGACGCGCTTTGTAGTCGATTGGGTTAATACTCGTCGCCATATTTTCAACCAGAACTTCATCTACCTTAATTGCTGGTACTGCTATATCAACAACTTCTAATTGACTACTATCGCCATATTGATTAATAACTGCTGCTTTCATATGCTAACGCCTCACTTTTTAAACTAAATAATTTGCAATCAATGGTAACACAATCCCTGTATGCGTCGGGAAAGCAAAAATTTGAGATTTAATGTCCTCACTCGTATATTGCTTGTTAATGACTGGCACCAACGCGTTAATCACTTCAGGTGCAAAATCACCCATTAACGCTGCCCCAACCAATTGTTTGTGTTGGTTAATGACAATTTTGATGGCTGCGTGCACGTCATTTAGCGTCTGAAAACGCATGATTTGACCATAAGGAATAGCAATAGTAGTCAAATCTGATTGTTTATCAGCTTCAGCGGTTGTCACGCCTACTTGTGCCACACGTGGCAGCGTGAAGGCTACCGTTGGGACAACCGGATAAGCAATTGGTGTCTGATCTCCCAGTAAGACACGGGCAATATAATGTGATTCAAAGGTTGCTGTCGGTGTTAAACGGGCAATTGGTTTTGAAATCACATCCCCACTCGCATAAATATTTGGTACCGTCGTTTGTAAATGGTCGTCTACTAACACGCCTTGACGATCGTAAGCGACATGAATTTCATCTAACCCCAAATCTTCAATATTAGCCACACGGCCAGTTGTATCCATCACATAATCAACTTGATAGGCGTCACCTTGTGCTGTTGCCACAAGATATTGTCCGTTTTCAAGTTTTGATACCTCTGAAACCGCATGATTGAAGGCAAAAGTAATGCCTTTTTTAGTCATATCGCCCACGACGGCTTGCGCATAATCAGCATCAAAACCATTTAATGCGCGGTCACCATATTCAATCAACGTCACATCGCTACCAGCAGCTTGCGCGATCGATGCGAATTCCATGGCAATGTAACCCGCCCCAATGAACGCCATTGATTTTGGCATATCTGGTAAGTCTAAGAAATCAGTACTGTCATGTGTTAACTCAGCACCAGTAATTGGTAACTTAGCCGGACGTTGTCCAGTTGCAATGACAAATTGCTCAGCTGTATATGTTTCACTACCAACTTTTAGCGTATTTTCATCTATAAATTTGGCATGCCCTGCAATAATATCGATGCCATCTACTGACAACATATGTGCCAAACCATCTGATAATGGATCAATGACTTCGTGCTTGTATGCCATCAATTCTGGCCAAACAATATCTGGTGTCTCGTTAATCCCGATACCATGATAATGATGTAAGTGATGAATCATTTCAGCTGGCCCATCAAGCAAAATTTTGGCATTACAGCCAAAATTTGTACAGGTACCAGCAACTTTATTTTCTTCAATAAGTGCCACTTTTTTACCAGCACGTACCAATGCTTGTGCACCATGCCATGCAGCGTGTCCACTACCAATAAAAATCACATCATACATCATCTATTTTTCTTCCTTTTCTGCTATCATGCTTTGTAATACACGGTTGAGGGCTTGATTTTCTCTAAGTACATCGGCTAACGGTCGGCCACTACGTTGCAACAACGCGTCACGTATGTCATCAACTTCTGCAAGAATCTTTTGGAATAAATGTTGTTTCTCATCGACCATTGCCAAAACTTTGATCCGCTTATCCGTTGCACTTTGAACTTTTAAAATCCAGCCTTTCTGGACAAGTTTATCAATAACTGGCGTGAGCGTGTTACTTGATAACTCCAAATCCACACCAATATCCGTCATTTTCAGCGCACCACGCTGGTGAATAATCAATAAACTCATATATTGTAAATACGACAAATCATATTGATCCAAAACCTGACTATATAATCGGTGGAAGTAACGATTTGTGTTATAAGCCGATAAGCATAGCTCATCATACAGATGTTCGTCTTGTACCATGTTGGCTCCTTGTGTTTTTCTATATCAAAATTATATCGCATACGATATAATTTGTAAACTATTAACCTATTTGTGATATCTAATCTAATACTATACAAGTTTGCTACCAAATAAAAAAACGACCATAAGGCCGTTCCGTTAACCAACAATGATGTGCACTTGTCGCCAATCAATTTTATCAAAAGCATCAACATTAATATGTCCTAAAAGTTTAGCAATTGTATAATTTTGTAATCTATTTTTAAAATCCTGCTCCGCTTCATTGAATACCGTCAACACATCGTTTGTGGCAACTTCTAAAGCTTGCTGGACATCTTCTATACGTTTGTTCGATTTTTGACTTAAAAAAATTCGGTCCGCGAGTTGTGTTGAATGAATGAAGCTTCCCATGCCTTCAATGGCTTCATAGACATCTAACAATGTGATATCCGCAACTGGTCGCGCCAACTTAAAGCCGCCTTCTTTGCTCGCAATTGCCTGAACAATACCTGCAACTACTAGCTTACGCATCGTTTTCTTCAAATATGATTCAGAAACTTCTAATCGATCGCTCAATAAATGACTTTTAACCGGTAAAGCATCTTTTTGCAAAGCAAGCATAACCAAAACAACCAAGCTTTGTTCAACTGCATATGACATTTTCATAATTTTCTCCAAACATTTAAACCCAATCGTTTAACTATAAAATTTCAAATCGCCCTATACTGCCCAAATCATTTGATTATGTCGCAACTTCCAATGATAAACACCCCAAGTTAATACCATTGATACAATACCAATAACTAATAATATAGTCAAGTCATTGGCCACACTACCGCCAATAGAAATCGCTTCGCGGAACGCATGCACTGAGTAAGTCATTGGTACCCAAGGATGAATCGTTCTAAAGAAATCATTTGATAATTCTATTGGATACGATCCGGCACTCGCACTCAGTTGCAGTACCATCAATACTAACATGATACCTGATCCAAGCTTGCCAAACAATACATTGAAAAACAGTACTAATTGATTAAATGAAAAGGCTGTTACCAGAGCTACGACAAAGACCATAACAGGTCGTGTGGCATTTAGACCATCTACTAACACTAACAAAGTCGTCATCACAAGTGCTTGACCTATCCATACAGGGAAGTTAACAGTTTGTTTGTCTGCCCACCATGCGAACCCATTACGTGGTTTCTTGGCGACAGTCATAAAGTCATAAATTGTACTCAATGTAATCATCCCAACGAACAGACCAACTGACATCATGTAAGGTGCCATGCCTGTACCGTTATTTTGAACCGTTGACAAATTTGTTTGTGAGCTTTTCACAGGATTTGTTAATGCATTGACATTATTTTTATTACCATGTACTGCTTCAAGTTTCACAGCGCCATCAGCCAATTTTGCTGCTAACGTCTGCGTGCCAGTCTGTGCCTGACCTAAAGCTGACATCGCTTGTGCTGTCCCAGTTGTCAGCTGCTGAGCCCCACTAGTCAATTGACCAGCACCGCTGTTTAACGCACCACTTTTATCAGTTAATTGACCCAAGCCATTATTTAATTGGCTTGCCCCAGTTGCCAGTTGTGAATTACCGCTGGCTAATTGACTTGCACCATTGCTGAGTTGTGACGATGCAGTGGTGACTTGCTTTTGACCTGCATTTAATGTGGCTGCGCCAGAGGCAAGCTGATTAGCAGCTGGTACAAATTGTTGTGACAATAAATTACTGACACTAGTTAGGCTACCATTTAATTGATCAATCGCTTGCTTGTTACCTGTTTGTGCAGCTGCCAAACCTGCTTTAAGTTTTGGTAATTCCGCTTGAAATCCTGCTAACTGTGGCAATAACTCTTTTATTTGTCCCAGTTGTCCCTGCAATGTCGTGGCCGCTTGACCACTTTTTTCAATATTACCTTTTAAATCAGCAACTGTTTGCTCAAGTTGCTTCGCAATATCTGGATTATCTCTCTTAAGGTCTTTATTCTGAGATAAGTCATCTAGTTTTTGTGCATCAGCTCCTGCACCCTGGATACCAGATTGTAACTCAGTCCCCGCTTGTGTCATAACATTGCTATCAATAGTACTATTAGGAATTTGAATTTTGTTTACTGAAGTTGTTAACGCTGTTAATAACCCTTCTAATTGATTCAACTTATCAACTGTTTCTTTATCTTGCTGTCCCTTAGTGATACCATCACTCACTTCTTGCAACTTTTTTGATAGTTCTTGGGCACCAGCAGCTAATTGTTGGCTACCGGCTTCTAACTGTGGGGCATTTTTTGCTAATTGAGATGATCCCGAAGCTAATTGATTGGCCCCTGAAACAGCAGAATTAGCACCAGTAGTGAGTTGCTTTGATCCCGTGTTAGCTTGCGAAACACCAGTTGTATATTGATTCACACCATTGGCTAAAGTAGATGTGCCTGATGTTAATGTTTGTGCCCCTTCGTTGAGCTTTTTTGTCCCATCAGATAGTTGACCTAAACCATTATTGAGTTGGCCTGCACCGTTGGCACCTGCTTGTAAACCTTTTTGTGATGATTTTGTTGCTGATAAAATTGTTTCATTATAAACTTTTTGTAAGGATTTCGTGACACTCGCTTGAATTTTATCGGCTGCTGAACTCGTCATTTTTTCAGCGATAAAACCTTGTCCTGTATTGTGTGCAATAGCAATTTTAGACGCATTTGGTTTGCCACTTAGCAGTGTACCAGCATTACTTGTAAAATCACTTGGAATAGTGATTGTCATGTAATATTTACCTTGCTTTAAACCATCTTGCGCTTTTTTAGATGATACGTCACTGATTTTTAAAGGTTGATCCTTCACTAATTTATCTGATAAATCAGATCCTAGATGCTGGGTTTTGCCATTAACTTTCGCTGACCTATCTTGATTGACCACGGCCACAGGCAAATTGCTGACATTGCCATACGCATCCCACAGTGATGATAAAAAAATCACTGCATAAATACTAGGAATTAAAATAATCCCAATTAATAATAATTTTAACCCACGTAATTTACCAATACGTTGCCATTCTGTGCTTTGCCAAAATTTCATGTGACCAACCTTCTTTTTCGTGTACTTTAAATGTCTATGGATATATTATATACACGGTTGAAGATTTTTGCAAATGAAAAAAATATATTGGCGCGTGACGATAAAAAACCAACAATGTACCTTAACTCTTACTCTTGTCCATCCAGTCAACAAAAATGCAAAGTGCACGGTATGTCATTCATGTAGAATAACATACCGTGCACTTTGCATTTATGAACACCTAATTATTTATAATTAGGGTAGTTCTCTTGAATCCATTTTTGGTTCATTTGGTTATTGTAGATATTAACGATCTTACCAATAAACTCTGTTTGCTTTGCAGATTGAACATTCTCACTAGTTATCATGCCACCTTGTTTCAAGCCGGCAAAGGTTTTAAAGCCTTTAAATTCAGATTCATTGGACGCAAGACGAATAACTTGGGGCTTCGAGTTAGAAGATGAACTTAAGTTATTCGTCACGTCTTGTTGCGTTAGCCCAATACCGAAATAAACATCTTGTGACTTGATAGCTGATTTTAAGCCATCATTACTATCAAACTTTATGACTGTATACTTATAGCTATTACCATCTAACTTTGTTGCATCATCAGATTCTAATACATGCTCCCATACTTTAGTCGTGTCATCAGACAACGTACCAACAGATAAGTAAACCGTACGATCTCCAGACATCTGCACTGATGAATTGGTGTTCACTACGCGATAAATTATAAATCCAGCAACAACTATAACAACAACAATCATTAAGCTTATCGTACTAATCAACATTCTTTTCACGATTTTCCTCCTGCAATGTTGAAACATCAATCACCACGTCCACACGTGAATATACCTTAGGGTCGTGTGTGGCAATAATGACATACGTGTCTTCACTGACTAAGTTTAATAAAATATCAATAATTTCTTCGCCTGTTTTCCCATCTAAGGCACCTGTGGGTTCATCAGCTAGAATTATTTTTTTCTCTTTTAATATCATTCGAGCAATCGCCACGCGTTGTGCTTGACCACCAGATAATTGATAGATCTTTAGTTTTAAATAAGACGTATCTAGCCCAACTTGTTCTAAAGCTTGCTTGATAATCTGGTTATCCTTATTAACTATTTTAAGATTTTGCCAAACGGTTTGATTATCAATTAATGCATAATTTTGAAAAACATAACCTAGATATTTCTTAAAGAAAGTCTTTTCTTTAATTTTCCATATATCTTCGTCATTAATAGTAATTTCCCCATTATTCGGACGTTCTAATCGACCAATTGCATTTAACAATGTCGTTTTACCAGAACCTGACCGTCCAATTAATGCATACGATTTGTTAGGCTCAAAACGTAAATTAATATTTTCATATATGACTTTGTCTTTAAATTTTTTACTAAGTGATTGAATATTAATCATGAGTCACTCCCTTTAAGAATTGTCGTATAACGAGACCTAATTCTACTATCAAATATAATCGTTGTTAACAACATGATCATACTTAGTACGCCAGTTGTCATGCCGGCTAACACTAATTGATTATCTAATGTAGCAACTATTAAAGTTGCAATCACAATAGCCGCCAATAATGGCAGTAAGTATGGCGAATAAATTTGAATAGCCGCTTGACCAAGAAGCTTCTTCTTAACTATTGTCATTAATTCAAATTTATAAATAGCATTAATATAAGATATTACGCTAATTACTACTGAACAAAACATAAAAAACCGTAGCACATTTGCAATTAATAGTTGATTGTTGAGAGATTTGATATTCAACAACACACTTTGATAAGGTTCAACAGTATTACTAGTTAAATTATTCGCTTGGCGATTAATAATCTTAATTGCCTCCGGACTCAACAATCCACCTGTATTCAAAATATCGTTGGCTAGTGTATTTGCATTGTGCGCTAATAATATCGAATCATTTAAACGTACAACGACTTGGCTTTCCAAACTGCCATAACTATTGGGTTGATCCGCCTCTTTCCCTGAGAATCGAGTAGCATCTTCATTATATAAAAAATTCACTTGCTTATTATTAACGACCTGAACCTCAATATCGCTCTTTGACAAATGATAAAATTGTAACTGTTCCATATAAACTGTATTAACAAGCGACTGTCGATCTTCTTGATACATTTTTGGTATATAGATGGTTACAGCTTTAGTTGTATCGTATGAATATTTTTGCGATGAGTAACGAGATTGTTGGTACATCGCACCATTGTTAAAGTACCATAACTTTTTATTCAGATTCGGATTAGTCACGCCACCCTTAACTAATTGTTCAGAAAATCCGCTTCCTCCCTTAGATGCAATATATTTTGGCACATATGCTGCAGATTGTAAGATATAAAGATAATTATTGTCACCTAGTGATTTGACTAAATCAACATCTTTTTGACTTGGATCTGCACTGACCATTCGCCCATCTTCAGAGGTACTCACTATATCGAAAGGTTGTGTCTTTTGCCAACCCTTCAGCTGATTCCAAGGATCTAGATTATCAATTTGTTTTTTTAATTGACTACTATGACGTTGCGATTGTTCACTAAGCATGCCGACAGTAACTATCAATACACTAATCAACAAAATCCAAATGATAAAAATACTTTTTCCTTGAATTTTGTTTTTAATAATGTTCAGCGGTTTTTCAAAACGAATCATGACGTTAACCACAAATAACGACAACATCATCAGCATAAAGAGAATGGCAATGTCAGTTAAGACTAAGGCAATTAGTAATTGTGTGCTAAAAGTTCTAAATCCCTGCCCAGCAGTTACCGCATAACCAATTGCTATGGCACTACCAATCAATACAATTAGTAACGTGGGATAAACAATATCTTTAATTTCTACAACATTGTTACCAATTGAATACCTTATCATCCTTGTCTTCATGGACTTAACATCGAAAATAAATATGCCAGTCAATGCTAACAATAATATGATTATTGTTACAATTAGTCTGAGCTGCCCATCAAACTGTAATAAACCACCAATAAAACTTGGATAAGATTGGTTTGCCTTGACCGCAATACCCACGGATTGCAATTCATTTAGTGAGTGCTGACTCAAATTTCCTGACTTATAGAACATGCCACTAGCACTTACTTTTGATAGTACGTCGCCTTTGATATAGTGGGCCAAATTGTAATAATCAACTTGTCCTTTAGTATTCACATAAGATTTATATAATCTTATCTTGTCTTTTTTAGTAATGGATTTTAATATTTGATACGTTTTATCATTGGATATTTTATCTGCAACTAAAGTTATGCCGCCATCCACTGGTAATGGCACTGGCATTGCAGTATCTTGAATTGCTATAAGGCCGATTGATATCAACAATGAAAATATAGCACTAAGAAATATAAGCTTTGTTTTCAAAATTTTGTCCTGTTCTTTTCTATAATTATGTACGGTAGGCTTCCCTACCCTAATTTAAGCATAAATTAGTATCGATAGAAATTCCAACTTGTATCAATGCGAACATCATTCCAAGCTTTTGTTGCTGAGGAGTTCGCCCAACCGAAATTACGGCGTTGATGATCTTTGGTATAACCATAAATATTTCTAACAGCCGATTCGGAACCATAGTTACCTGTCTCAACATAATAATTGGACCAAGCATAATTATTCTCTCTATTACGACCTGTGTCCCATGTATCAATAATAGGGCTAGGTGCAGGATGACTAACACTTGCGCTTGCTACCCCTGTAGCCGCTAGCGTTGTTCCTACAGCAGCTAATACTAGTAGTTTTTTTGTTACTGACATAATTTATTTCTCCTTTAAGTTTATATACATATAATATCAATAATACTATTCACATTAAACAGATGAATTGGTTAGTCGTCTATCAGTATTTGTTATTGACAACTAATTTTCCCTATGATAAAATATTATTAATTTTTTATAGGGGAAATACGTGATGAAAATTGGAGAAAAACTCAAATTATTAAGGCACTTAGAACATTTAACACAACAGGATCTAGCAAAAGAATTATTTGTTTCTTATCAACTTATATCAAAATGGGAGCGCAATATCACGACTCCGAGTGTTGAGACATTGTTTCATATTATTAATAAGTATCATTTAGAAATTGATTTTTTCATGGATAATTCTACTGAAAATGAGCAGCAAACTGACATAAAATATATTTTCGAAGCATTTACTAAATGTATGATTGATGCCACAGATACTCATCCAACCATTAAACAGATTTCAGCAATATCCAATATACCATTGTCAAAAATCGCTAAATATTTTACTAACATTGAAGAAATTGCCTACGCCTTCATTGTTGATGTTGACTCTGACATTAAAAAAGAACTTGAAACGCATGTTTTTAAAGGAAAAGATCCGTTAACAATATTTATTGAAGACATGATGCCACTGCTCTATCAAAAACGGGTCACACTTCATTTACTTTATACACGTTCTTATATTAAAGGTATTTGGCTAAATTTCATCAACAATAAATACAAAAAATTATTGATTAATCATCCTAGTATCAATGAAACATCTCATTTAGAGTTAGAATATTTGATTAGTGTTTTAACATCAATTATTTCTGTTTGGTTAGGGCAAACACATCCTGAGCCCTTAGACACTGTCCAGAAAAGAATAACTACCTTAATTCACACTAATATTGATAGCTGGTCTGTAATTATCTAACTTGTGATGTGACCTCAGAATACTAATTAAAAATTACATTTTTAAGCTTTCATGTACAACAAAAAATCAATGGTGAGTTACCGATATCGGTAACTCACCATTGATTATGTTAATTAATGTTTTTTTGTCTAATTTTTTGGTTTTACATCAAATTTTGATGTTTTTCATCGTTTATTACAGTTGATCTCTCAACAATTGTTTGATTTCTTCTAGACTAGGTTGGCGAGGGTTTCCAGGTGTGCACTGATCGTTGTAGACAAGGTCTGTCAACTGATCAATGTTCATTTCTAGATCCGCTTTCTTAACGCCATTACCGGTCAAAGTTTGGTCAACTTCAACTGACTTAGCCAACGTTTTCACAGCCGCAATCAAAGCATCAACCATTTCAGCATCAGTATTACCCTTTAAGCCAAGGTAACGCGCAATATCAGCATAATCTTTTTGCGCTGTATATGTCTCATAACGTGGATAAGGCGTACGCTTAACGTTGCCTGTCACCGCATTAAATTTGATAACATGAGGCATTGCAATGGCAATAGCCAAGCCGTGAGGCAAACCGAACTCACCACCAGTTTTGTGGGCTAATGAATGGTTAATTCCCAAGAACGCATTGGCAAATGACATACCAGCTAAGGTTGAGGCATAATGCATCTTTGTGCGGGCGTTCTGACCTTCTTTTGTCGGATTCTTTGGATCGTATTGATATGACGTTGTCAAGTTATCAAAAATTAACTTGATTGCTTGCAAAGCCCAAGGGCGTGTGAATTCTGATGCCATCACTGACACATATGACTCAAACGCATGTGACAAAGCATCCAAACCTGAGAATGCTACTGTACGCTTTGGCACGGTCATAACAAACTCTGGATCAACAATTGCTACTTCGGGTGTTAATTCATAATCAGCCAATGGGTACTTAACATGCGTTTGGTCATCAGTAATTACCGCGAATGGTGTTACTTCTGAACCAGTACCAGACGTTGTGGGAATAGCAACCATTTGTGTCAAACGGGCATGATAGAACTTCACGATACGCTTACGAATATCCATGAACTTTTGTTGTAATTCCATGAACAAATCTTTGATACCATCTTCGTCTTCTAAAATACCCTCATTACGCGTTGAATATTCATACAAGAAACGACCGATCTTTCCAGCATCAAGTGCTGAACCACCACCCAGTAAGATGACAGTATCAGGCTTGAACGCAGCCATTTGGCGGGCAATATCAACCGCTTGTGACAAAGTTGGATCAGGTTTAACTGAACCATAGATATTTGTTTCAACCTGTTCTTGACGTAACTCAAGTTGACTCAACACTTTGCCGACAAAGCCGAATTGGACCATACCAGGATCAGCGACAATGAATGCACGCTTAATTGCTGGTAATTCTTGCAAGTAAGTGATTGCGTTTGCTTCATAATAAACTTCTTTAGGCAAACGGACCCATTGTGGTCGGTTACGACGGCGCGCCACTGTTTTAATGTTAAGCAAGTCATATGTTGATAAGTTGTGAGACAATGAATTCTTCCCCCATGATCCGGTACCAAGCGTCAATGAAGGCCGCATAGCATCTGTATAAATGTCGCCAACACCACCAATTGAGTCAGGTTGGTTAACTAAGATACGTGATGCACCAATGGCATCCGCATATTCTTTAATGAATGGATCATCTTGTGAACCAATTTGGATAGCAGCATTATGTCCGGCACCTTGATAGTCCAACAATGATTGTACTGTCTTGATGGCTTCTTCACGTTTTTCAACTTTATAAATTGAAAGTAAGGGTGATAACTTTTCTGATGATAATGCCTCACCAATATTTTTTTGATCTAATTCAAACAACAAAACATCTTTGTCTTCAGGAATTTTAACACCTGCTTGTTCCGCAATCCAACGGCCTGACCTACCAGCAACTGGTCCAGCAATCCCAAATCCTTCAGCATTTGGTTTGAAGACATAATCAGCAATCTTTTTATAGTCCTTTTTAGGTACCAAATAAGCGCCTTGATCTTGCAACTTTTGTAGCACTTCATCATAAATTGGTGCTTGGATAACTGCCGAATTTTCAGTGGCACAAATCATACCATTGTCAAATCGTTTTGACAAAAGCAAGTCCGATACGGCACGGTCAGTATCAACTGTGGCATCTAGATAGATTGCACCGTTTCCAGCACCAACACCCATTGATGGGTTACCTGACTTTAAGGCTGCATTCACCATTGCAGGGCCACCGGTAGCTAAGATAGAGGCAATACCGTGATTTTGAATCAACGCACTCGTCCCATAAAGTGATGGCTTTTCAATCCATTGGATAAAGTCCTTTGGTGCACCGGCTTTAACAGCGGCATCATAAACAATTTGTGCAGCAAGCGCTGATGACTTTTGGGCTTGTGGATGGAATGCAAAGATGATTGTGTTACGCGTCTTAGCTGTTAACATTGACTTGAAAATCGTTGTCGATGTTGGGTTAGTTGTTGGTACGATACCAGCCAAAACACCTAACGGCGCAGCCAACTCAACTTTCCCTTGAATCTTATCTTCACTAATCACACCAACCGTCTTATCAAACTTAATGGCGTTATAAACTGATTCAGAGGCAAAACGATTTTTTGTATCTTTATCTTCGATCACACCACGACCAGTTTCATTGTACGCTGCATGGGCTAATACTAATGAATTTTCTGACCCTGCTAATGCCATCGCTGCCACGATTTTATCAACTTGTACTTGTGTATAGGTTGAAAACTCTGCTAACGCTTTTTTTGATTTTTCAACTAACGCTGCTGTCATTGCTTCAGCTTGTATTTGTAGTTCTGCTTTTTCTTCAGGTGTCAAAACCTTTTTTTTCGGCTTCTTTATAATTGTATCTGCCATAATTAATGTGCTCCTTTTTGTTTGCTCATTTATTAACAATATAAGTATATAACACCCTTTTATAAAAAGCAAGTGTTTTTATAAAAGTTTTTAAAACGTTGTCTTAAAAGGTTTTGTAAGCGTTTTCTATAAAATTTATTGTTTGTGTATTATTTTACAATAAATCTATAAAAACAGATATCACTCGCTATCTTTATAATACACCTTTACAAAAAAAGAAGTTTATTTCGTGGTCAATTAATCACTGACATTATTCTCAGTGAAGCAATGGCTTACAGAATTTTGAATGACCACACATTAAAATAACGTCAAAAAATCACCCAATAAGTGAGATAAAGTCTCACTTATTGGGTGATTTTTTGACGTTATAATAACTGATAGTGCTGAAATTACTTTGCTATTTTTTTAATTGACAGTCAGAGATTAATCAAAAATCATAAATTTAGAGATGAAATAATTAACAACAACCGCAATTATCTGTATTAAAATAACTGCAATCACAGCATTGAGTGAGACACTATCATGAATCCAGCCATGTAACCACGACCAAGATAATCCAAAGGGAAATGTTTGGAAGTTAATTTTATTCAACCGTAGTAAACGAATAAACACATCACTATAGCGTTCAATCATGATATAGGTTAACAAAAAATCAATCCCCGCCACAAACAATCTACCAGCTATAAATCTCAATAACTGCGCTAAAACATGCCGACTTTGATTAGCTGCAAACACAAAAAATTTATTGACCACAAATGCAAACAAAACCGTCACAATTTGTGCAATTAATACAGGCAACATAGCCTGATGTAATAGTGCCATTGTCACAAACCGCACCACAAAATACACCAACGTTGTGATAACGCCCCAAAATAAATATTTTATCTTTTCAGATTTTAAATAACGTTCTACCATATTCCCCTCACATGCTTTGTCAATTACAAAATCGGAATAAACATGACTGTTCATTCCGATTATTATGTTATCTCAAATAACTTCCTTATATTACAACACAAATATTGCATGTTAGTCAAGTGATCAACGGAAGACCATACCGCCATCCACAATGATTGTTTGTCCTGTCACATAATTTGAATCATCACTAGACAAGAAACTAACGACACTGGCAATCTCTTCAGGTTCACTCAAGCGGCCTAGTGCAATCCCGTCTGAGAATTGTGCCATGCCCCATTCATCATCTTTACCGGCATTTTGACCTACTTTATGGGCAATATCCCACATCATAGGTGTTTTTACAATTCCTGGTGCAAAGGCATTAACTGTGATACCAAATTGGGCTAATTCTTTTGCTGTTGTTTGTGTGATACCGCGAATAGCAAACTTTGTTGAACCGTAAACAGTTAAATTAGGGTTTCCTTCAACACCAGCTTGTGATGTCGCGTTAATGATTTTACCGCCATGCCCCAATTCTTTAAATGCTTCTGTAGCAGCCTGCGTGCCCCAAACAACACCATTAACATTAATGCCCCAGGTCCAATTCATATCGTCTTCCGTAACATCCATGATTGGTGTCGTGGGCGCCACACCCGCATTGTTAACAATCACATTCAAATCGCCAAAGGCTTTTTTTGTAGCTTTGACTGCTTCAAAAACCTCATCACGTTTAGCAACATCCGCACGAACCGCAATGGCCTCGCCACCGTTGGCGTTAATATCATTTGCTACGCGTTGCACTTTTTCTAAATGTCGGCCCACTAAGGCTACCCGAAAACCATCTTTCACTAGACGATGGGCAATTGCCTCACCAATGCCCTGACCGGCGCCTGTTACTAATGCTACTTTACTCATGATTAAATTCCTTTCTGAGTCATATGACTTTACAATTAATAATATACGCCTAGTTTGTGAATAAGTAAACTAATTAATTGAATCACTTTTACAAAAAAATGGTTATCACACGCTGGTATTGTTATAATGAAAATATTATGGTTCTTGGGAGAATTGCATGTACTACATCGACGGTCAATTTTATCAGCTTGGTTTAAAACAAAAAATAAGTTTTTTCGTTATTTCGCTCATTGTTAATTCATTTGGTAATGGGTTGAGTGTGGCATCTATGATGGGCTCGGCTCCTTGGACCGCTAGTGCTGCCAATTTATCCAACGCAATCAGCTTCCCCATTAGTATTTTTTTAGCGCTAATCGCGATTTCAGTTGCTTTTCTTAATATGTTTCTCGCCATGAAATTCAACTGGCTACGCTTAATTGGCAACATTATTTTTGGTTTATCATTTAGCTTTTTAGTCAGCTTTTTTGCTAATTATTTTATTAGTATTGGTATCCACTCACTGGCTTGGTGGCTACGTATACCCATCGACTTCTTTGCTATCTGGAATATTGGTGTCGCGATTTCCATTTATCAACGTGTTAACTGGATTTTACATCCCCTAGATGATCTCACAAATATTCTCCGTTTTGACTATTTTCATGGCAATGCCTCTAAAGCACAAATGAGCAATTTTGCTGCCGCAATTGCCTTATCTGTCATCGCGTTTATTTTTAGTCATCAACTTGTCGCATTAGGCATTGGTACGATCTTATCCTTTTTCTTCCAAGGACGAAACATTGCCTGGTCAGATAAACACATTTTCAAACATCTTGTTCATGGTGACGTGAGAGGTAACTAAAAAAGTGCTGGCAAACCAATGTATTTTGGTTTGCCAGCACTTTTTAATCACTTTTAACTGTACTTATTATTTGGTTTTGATTGACTAAATGACAGCCAAAGATTAAATCCTAAACTGATAATCACTTGTATAACGGTGAGTACCACTTCGTTTACCCCTAATAGCCTCACTGATAGGATTGCTACAACAGTTACAATAGTCGGCGTCACCTGCCACCATCCTGAATAGCCCATATCATGTAACCGCCGAGCATATAACGCTAAGTTAGGGATAATAATAATAATTGATAGTACCAAAGAAGCCACGACAACTAAAATTATTGTCCCTAACAATGGCGTTGTATCAGTTGCAGTCGCCCCTCGTTTGCCAAAAAAGACGCCTAGACCAGCAACACAAACGATCAACAATGCAACAATCCAATAGATAATACTCCAGAACCAAGCCATCCAATTAAACGCACTTCGTGAGCTTGTTCCAATAAATCTAGTATATTGTTTAAAAAAATCTGTGAGTGCGCCCCATGCTGTCATAAAAAGATCCCCTATATCATTTTTTCAAGTTTAACATTATCCCATTTTAATGGCAACAAAAAACAGCCGAAGCTGTTTGATCAATTATTTATTAAAAATTTGTTTTGTTGCTTGTTTGACCGCTGCGTTATTCAAAAAGGCATAGGTTACAATCACTTGTATTGGATACATCATGATTGACTTAATCAAGCGTGGTATGAGTAACGTTACAAATGTGTCCCACGTATGCACCTGAGAATACATGATGAATAGCCACAATGTATTCATGCTAGCGTTAACAACGAACGTTACCAAGCCAACTGCAATCAGGACTCTTACCCAACTGACATGTGCTTGATTGTAATAAAACAAGGCATAAATCAGCCCAGCAGTAATTGCTGATAACGTAAATCCTAGGAAGAATGCACCACTTGGATTGATAATTGTTGCACCAACCACATCTAAAATAGTTGCAATTAACATAGTCCATAATGGACCATACCATTTAGCAATCAGTGACATGGCCACAAACACAAAACTAATTTTGAGAACGTTTGTGCCAACAGTTAATTTACCTAGGGCGATATCAAGTCCTATAAGTAAAGCCAGTACCACAAATTGACGTACATCCAATTTAGGTAGTGACCAAGTGCCTTTAACAGGCGTTGTGTTTTGAACTGCCATAGTTCTGAACCTCCGAGTGGAGCGCTCACCGCAAAACATATATTGGTGAATGTGATATCTGTATCGCACAAAAAATTACAACATGGTTCTATCACGTCATATTTTTTATTTCGTTGAAGGATCACATTCCGTCTCCCTCACACTTAACGCGCAAATATCTACCCCTTTTTTATTTGTCATATTGACTCACTCATTGTAGCACTTTTCTATCCGAACAATACCAAAATAGTAAACATGTTAAAATAATGACATATCAGACTATCACTCAAAACGTTTTAAGGCGGATAAACATGACACAGGATTTATTAGAAAAACCATTCATCACCATTACCAATGTGATTTGGTGTTTTGACGACCAAACACATGACATCAAACTTTTATTAATTAAACGCGCTGAAAGTCCCTTTGAAAATTTTTGGGCGTTGCCAGAAACTTGGCTACGTATCAACGAAAGTGCCCACGATGCAACATTACGGCTGGTCAAAGAAAAGCTTGGTTTAGACCTGCCAGATGTTCATGCTGAACAGTTAGCAACTTTTACAGACCCAAAACGTTCACCTGGCGAACGTGCATTATCTTTAAGTTACATGACTTTTCTTCCACAACAACCCGTACTAACCCCTGGTCCTGGTACAACCGATGCACAATGGTTTACACTTCAAAAACAAAAATCTGGTCTTTTCCATTTTAAAAATTCTGATTTTGTTTTTGCGACACTAAACGATAATGACTATATCAGCCCTGAAAATCAAACCGCACACAAACATTTGGCTTTTGATCACAATTGGATTTTAACCGTTGCCACAAAAAGAATTATGAACAAATTAGATTATCAACCGACTATTCTTTTGATTCTCGGACCATCTTTCACTTTAAAACTGGCACGTCATGTCTTTGGCATTTTTGGAAAAATTGAACCTGATAATTCAAATTTCCTTAGAAATCATCAAAATCTCTTACAACCGCTTGGCTCAAGTAGGCAGAATAAACCTGGGCGGCCCGCAAAACAATATCAGTTGCTTATTGATTAATTTTCGTGTACAATTCTCCTTAATAAATAAAAGTAAAAAAAACTTTTATTAAACATGGGAGAATTTATGATGGCTAAATCTAACCGTTTTTTATTAATTATTGGTACTGCCTGGATGATTGATGCTTTAGATGTGGCGTTACTATCATTTATTATGCCGGTGTTAAAATCAGAGTGGCATCTCAATGCAACACAATTAGGTGTTGTCGCGGCCATCACTTCTGTCGGTATGATGATTGGTGCACTACTATGTGGTAAACTTTCAGATATGTTTGGGCGAAAAAAGATTTTAATGGGCACACTAATCTTATTTTCACTCAGTAATTTAGCACTGGCTTTTGCCCCAAACGTCACTTGGTTTATAGTGATTCGTTTTGTCACAGGTATTGGCCTTGGCGGTGAACTCCCCGTCGCGGCAACTATTATCGCTGACCGCTACACAGGCAAGAAACGATCGCAAATGTTGGTGCTGAGTGATAGTTTTTGGGCTTACGGTTGGATTTTTGCGTCATTAATTGCTTTTTTTGTCATCCCAAATTTTGGTTGGCGTGTCGCCGTCATGTTAACCGCACTTTTTGGCGGCTATGCCCTCGTTTTAAGAAAACATCTGCCACCAGACCCTACCGTAAGCGTTAAACGCGAAACACAGTCGTTTCGACAATTACTATCTCCAGAAAACAAATGGCCTTTAATTTTGATCAGTATTGTCTGGTTTATTGTCATGTTAACCTACTATGGCATTTTCTTATGGCTGCCTAGTGTACTAGTTTTGCGTGGCTTTTCAATTGTCAATTCCATAGGTTATACCTTAATCATGAGTATCGCCCAACTACCTGGTTACTATTTAGCAGCTCACCTTTTATCTAAAATCAGTCCTAAAAAATTATTAGTCACTTATCTGCTCGGTACAATTGTTTCAAGCTTAGTTTTCGGTCTTTCAAATAGTTTGCCTATTATCTTAATATCTGGTGCTTTTCTGTCATTCTTTGATCTTGGGGCTTGGGGCATTTTAATTGCACACACCCCAGGCATGTTTCAAACAACAATTCGTGGCACAGCTATGGGAGCTGCGCAATCTGTTGGTCGCTTTGGTGCCACAATCGGCCCATTTCTTGTTGGCTGGTTGCTGAATATGCAATTAAGCATTGGGTTCATTTTCAGTTTATTTGTTGTCCTACTACTGATTGCCATTGTCATCATTCATTTTGGTATTAAAGACCCCACATCAGAGCAGTGAAAAAAGTAGGTCATTCACGATATGAATGACCTACTTTTTTCATTGCCAACATTTAACACCATCGTTAGAGCTGTTTAGCAATATTTTCTAGAATAGCAATAAAATCCTGAATCTCAGGATGATTATTATGTTGGTGATTAATCAAGTAAAAATTACGATTAAAACTATCTGGCAGCTTTTTATAAGGCACATTTTTTGGCAACGTTTGACTACTAACAATAGATTTTCCAACATTTTCTGACAGCATTTTGACAATAATGTCATTATTCGTAATGGTTAAAAAATGTTCTGGTACAATATTTTGCTGCTTGAAATATTGTTGCATATAATGATAAACGCCTGATCCTTTTTCTCTCACTAGCCACGTGTCGGAATCAAGATTTCCTGCTAGTACCAGCTGATCTTTAGCCAACGTATGGCGTACAATAAAATCATTTGTGATGGGCTTTTCAATGAAACCCAAATCAAATTGCTTATTCAATACACCAGCCAAAATCTCTTCAGAATTATGCATTTCTAATTTTAAATTCATACTATTAAGCGTCACTTGTGATAATTGTGCTATGATTTTTGGCAACAAAACCGTTGCCGTCGTCTGTGAAGCGCCAATACTAATATTGGCTCGCGTGCTTTCTGTTGTTAAATCTAAACTCGCCGTTGCCTCTTGCCAGTCATCGAGTAACTGCGTCGCATGTTGATAAAAACGACGCGCATTTAGTGTTGGCGTCAAAAACATACGCCCATTACGGTCAAATAATTTGACATTTAACTGGTCTTCTAGCTGTTTGATATGCACGCTAACTGTTGGTTGCGAGATAAAAAGTTGGTCTGCCGCTTTTGAAAAAGATCTTGTTTCATACACAGCAATAAATGTTTTTATTAGTTTAAGCATCGGCCCTATCCATTACGTTTATTAATTAAATGTATTATAAACATTTATTTTACAAATAGCAAATAAACGCGTAGCATAAGAATTGACGAAAAAATATTGGGTAGTTTAGGAGAATAGTTGTGAGAATAAAAGCTAACATGTTAAACGGTATTATTGCTACCGTTATTTTATCAATCATCGCCAAAGTTTTAGCGATATGGTTACCGTTTTTAGGCGCCGAAGCCATTGCCATGTTACTCGGTATATTACTTGGAAACACCGTTCTAACCGGTGCAACATGGGCACCAGGTATGAAATGGGCTGAGAAATTCCCAATCGAAATCGGTATTGCACTCATGGGCTTAACAGTCACATTACGAACAATTGAAAAATTGGGTATTAACGGGCTCTTGTTCATCTTAATTCAAATGACCTTAACAATTGTTATTGTCCTCTGGTTAGGTGGTCGTATATTTAAGGTGTCAAAGCAGTCCGCCATGTTAATGGGTGCTGGTAACGCTGTTTGTGGGTCAAGCGCTATTGCATCGGTGTCACCTGCAATTGGCGCAACCGATGATCAACGCCGAACGACCGTGGCAACAGTTAGTTTAACTGGTGTGGTACTATTGCTTGTGCTACCGGTCATTGGTCCTTACTTAGTAGGTAACAATAACTTATTGCTCGGCGCATTAGTTGGTGGCGTCGTACAGTCAGTTGGTCAAGTTGTTGGTACTGCTGCTTTGATCAACCCAACCGTTGTCACTTATGCTACTTTATTTAAAATGTTGCGTATCATTTTACTCACTGTCGTTGTCTTAATATTCGCAAAGATGGCGCAAAAAGACGATGCTAACACTCAGATTGCGACACCTAATAAGGGTAAGGGCGTTAAAGTCCCTTGGTTCATTATTGCCTTTGTGATTTTACTCTGCGTGAACAGCTTCGTTTCGTTACCACACCTCATTAATAGTGGCGCAAAAACAATTTCTGGTTTTACTGGTGTCGTTAACTTAGCGGGAATTGGTTTAAATCTTAAACTTGCCACAATTAAAAAGTCTGGTGGTAAGTTCTTAACGTACGGATTAGTGACTGGTGCCGTACAGGTCATTCTAGCAATAATCTTAATTCATCTTTTATTTAATTAAATATTTTGACATCAAAAAAGCACATCACGGGTAAAAAAGTAATTTTTGCCCATGCTATGCTTTTTTAGTTTAGATTGTAAAATGAAAAGCTAACCCCAAACCTTAGAGACAAATTGGTCCGCTTTACTACTGACTTACGGGCAAATAAACTAAATAAGGTGAGTCCCTTTATCAACGTAAATTGTGTCACCAACGATGCCGCTAGCAATCGAGCTTAACAAGAATGCTGCTGTATTGCCAACTTCTTCAATCGTCACGCCAACACCATCAACGGTACGTTCATCTGAGATTCTAATTAAATCATTATGACTTTTAACACCAGTAACGGCTAATGTTTTAACAGCACCAGCTGAAATCGCGTTAACGCGAATATTTTTATCAGCTAGATCACGTGCCAAGTAGCGAACTGCTGATTCAAGACCTGCTTTAGCAATTCCCATAACGTTGTAGTTAGGTATAGCTCTTTCAGAGCCCATATAAGTGAGGGTTACGATTGCACTATGGTCATTCATAATTTCACGACCATACTTAGCAGCTGCGATTAATGAATAGACACTAATGTTTTGAGCCAATGCAAAGCTGGCAAGTGTGCCATCAGTAACTTTATTATCTAAATCACTCTTTTCAGCATAGGCAATCGCATGGACAATCCCATCAACTTTTCCAACTTTTTGAACAATAGTTGTAAAAGCAGCTTCTATATTTTCCGGCTTAGAGACATCACATTCAACTTTTAAAACTGAATCATCAACAAATCGGTCTAGGCTGCGCTTCATGCGATCATTTTGATAAGTTAAAATAACTTGACCGCCTTGATTGATAATTGCTTGCATACAACCAAAAGCTAGACTACTTTTATTTGCTACCCCCATAATGATAATTTTTTTATTATCTAAAAATCCCATATTCAGAACACCTCTTAATTTTAAATTTTATTATATAAATTATGACCTATTTTAATAAAATTGTCAACGGCGTACACTAAAATGATTGAGTGAGCAGTATAATGGCTACTGCCTTAATCTAATTTATCACCGCTGTTGGCGTCAAACTGATGCACACTGCCGTCCTTAAAGGTAACCGAATACCCTTTAACTTGTGTGCCATCTGGATTAAAGTAATACGTATGTCCAGCAATAATATGTTGCCCTGTTAAAGGCAGACCTTTATTGTCTAAGTATTGCCATTCACCGTTGGGCATCTTCACAAATCGATTTTTGATTTGATTATTTGACTGCGTTATTGCTGCAACACCAAAAGGGTACAAAACGGCAGAAAAATTCTTTTCCGAGGGCATTTGATTAACAGCAATAGTCAATGCAATTGATCGTTGTTGATTAAATAAGTTACCGGCAAAGCTACCAGAACCTACGCGTTGTAAACTTGATGGTAACGTGACGTCTTTAATCTGATTGTCTAAAAAGGTGCCATCCCCCATTGATTGCAAGGTATTGGGTAAATTAATGCCTGCTAGCTTATTACTAGCAAAAATAAAATCATTTAACGCCGTCATATTGTTATTTGGAAAATTAATTTTTGAAATATTATTCGAGGCAAAAGCATACCAGCCAATACCTGATATGTCAGGATTCAAACGATTAGGCAGTGTTAATGTATTTGAAATTTGATTATCATAGAACGCAAAATTGCCGATTTGTTTCAGTTTTGCTGCTTTAGAAAAATCAACTGCCACGATTCCTAATGATTTAAACGCATTGTCAGCGATTTTCGTCACGTTAGCTGGTATAACAATCGTTTTACCAAGCGTTGTCACCCCTGACTTGACGCCTGTAATCACAGATGAATTCTGAGCATCATAGGTAAAGCTGTTAGCCGCATTGATGTTTCCTGGCGTTCCAGTGCTGTAAGCTTGATGCTTTAAAGCATACTGATTAGCTACCTGAACAGCTTGACCAATATTTTGACCAAATGTTTCATAGCCATACCAACGAATTGGTTGCTTGCCGCTACTATTTAGGCGATTATTCGGTAGCACGGCAATACGTGATGCTTGATTACCATAGAATGCCCCTGATCCAACATTTAAATCATTCGTATCCTTGATCGTTGTTAAATCAACGTTACTTAACCGATCGCCAGCAAAGGACCAATCTCCTATTGCTGTGATAGTTGATGGTAGATGAACTGCTGTTAGGTTAGGATTTTTGGCAAAAGCACCATCATTAATATGCGTCACACCGTTAGCAAATGTCACCAAATTAATGGCATTATCGTAAAATACATACCACCCTAAATTATTATCGTTAAGATTAGGATAATTAACGGTGCTTAAATGGTTTTTAGCAAAGGCAAAATCACCAATAGACTTTAGTTTGGTAGCAGAATTAAAGTCAACGCGACCAATACCCTGATTATAAAAAGCTGTATTGGCAATGCTTGTCACAGTGTTTGGAATAACGACTGTCGCCCCTATGTGTTGTGGTTTCCCATCTGAAAAACCATATAGTACGCCATCTTTAACTTTTAAAGATGGTTGTGAAGCGGTATCAGCATGAACTATTGTGTGATTAAAATTAATCATCATCGTCGCTAAAAATAGGACCAATAGTGTTTTGAAGACATCCTTGTTTGCTTGCATTCCTCCAAAAAAGTCCCCCATAGTTATCGTCTTATTACTAAATTTCATATTCAATTTCCCCCAGTTATTCTGACGTGCTGTAACCACGTCTCCTCATGATGTCCTCTTGTTTACATGTTAGATAAGCAATACCTGATCTAACATGTGAACAAGGTAGCAATAATCTCTTTTAGTTTATCATATTTTTGTTATCTCACCCAATTGTTATTATACCTACAATAAAAAAAAGTCCACTTGTGAAGTGAACTGTCTAACCTGTACATCAACTGCAATAGGCTAAATCATATAATACTCTCTTCAGCACACGTTGACCTGCTAAAAGATCAAACTCAGCCGTATTCTCTTGTGGCACATGGCTGACGCCATTTTGACTTGGTACAAAAATCATCACACTAGGTGCTTTACTGTTTGCTATGACCTGTGCATCATGGCCCGCCCCAGAAAACAGCCTTTCCCCCACTAATTTTTCTTGTTTCGTACTACGGATTACTTGTTGTTGCAGCTGATAATCCATAGGCGTTGCCACAACATTAGTTGTTAAACGATAGGTCGCCCCAACAGCATTAATGATTTGAGTTACCTGCTCAAAAGCTTGGTCCAACACATTCTGATCTATGTGCCTGATGTCTAATGCTATATCGACTTTTTCCGGTATAACATTCGCTACATTGGGGAAAGCAATGATTTTCCCGATTGTAAATCGTAACCCTTTCATCAGTTCCAAAGATGAATAAATTTTAGTCATAAGGTCAACGGCTTTCCGCATGGCATCAACGCGTCCGGACATTTGAGTTGTTCCTGCGTGATTACTGATGCCTTTTGTTGTTATCAGTAGCCGTTTCTGCCCAACAATATCTGTTACGACAGCAATGTTAGCCGGCGATTGATCTAGTGTATTACCTTGCTCAATATGCAATTCAATATATGACCGAATTTTAAAATCAGGTATCCCTATCGGCGTCACTTGTCTTAATTCAGTCACGCGATTTTGCCGTTCTTGGTTAAACGTTGCACCTGTGCGATCTTTTAAGTTAAAAACAGCATCATCTAATTGATGTGTGAGGTAGCGCGATCCTGTAAAGGTGGCATCAAACCGCGAACCCTCTTCTTCGGAAAACGAAACCGCACACAACGGTATTTTGGGTGTCCCAAATTTCTGAAACAATTGTCCAACAGCTAAAACACTAGACACAACACCATAAATACCATCTAACCAACCCCCATTTACCACCGTATCCATGTGTGAGCCTGTCAAAATAACTGGTTTATGGCTAATATGATCACTTGTTGCGGCATAAATAGTTCCCATTTTGTCACAAAAACAATACAGACCGTAATCGTTAGCAATTGCAACATATTTTTTTTGCGCCAATGACCAATTATCATCATAAACACATCGGGTGACGCCTCCCATCGACGTAGCCCCTAACTGTTTAAATTCATGTAATAATGTCATTAATTTTTCGTCATTCATACGCTATACACTTCTTTTTTCAGGCATTATTAAACTAAACATGACTACGCCAACAAGAAGCAATATTGCTGAAAGATAAAATCCTGTGACCATACTACCCGTCAAATCCATCAAAAATCCCATGATCGTCGGTGCTAAAATTGAGGCAATCATACCAAAAAAATTATAGACACCAAATGTTGTCGCTAATTGCTTATCAGGTGCGTTTTTTTTCACCGTATACAATAAAATAGGATCAATTGTCATTTTCCCAGTCATACCATAAACAATAAGCGATACGACTAGCACAACATGACTATTACTTGCCATCCCTGTCACAAGTGATAAACTCGAAATAGGCACAAGAATTAAAAGTAAACGTCTGGCATTGGTGATTTTATCGTTTAATCTTGCAAAAATCAACGCACTTGGCACAGCAATAACTGGCACAATTGAGGCGATCCAACCAACGTTAGATCCACTAACATGTCGATAAGTCGTTAAAAATAAAGGTAACCAAGTCAGCATTGTAATTTGACCATAAATTGAGGCAAATAACATGACATAAGTACCTACTAACTGCTGGGTAAATAAGGCACGAGTAGTATGTATTTTTTGATGACTAGTCTTTGATTGTGATATTCCCATGCGATTTTCTGACGAATGATGAGTATGTTTAACCACAGTTAAATACAAGATACCCACAATTATCGTTGGTATGCCAACAATAATAAATGGTACAGACCAGTGCATATGATACTGTAACACAATATAACTTGATATGATTGTCCCAGTAATTTGTCCAATTGCTTGACCTGAATTAATAATTGCCAAACCGATTGTCAAATATTTGTTAGGTATATTTTGTGATGATAAACCAAAAGAAGCACCATAAAAAGTGCCTTCACCAAGGCCAACTAACGCACGTAAGACTAAAAATAAGCCAAAACTTGTGACTAATCCTGAAACAACAGTCATTACTCCAAAAAACACACAGCCTAGACCAATAAGCCACTTTTGATTACCGCGGTCGGCTAATTTAGCAAAAGGTATTTGCGAGACTGTATACGTTAAAAAAAATACAGAAGAAATCATGCCTAATGCGACATTATTCAAGCCAAATATCTTTTGGATTTCTGGCATAATCGGATTCAATACTGTACGATCAGCATAAATAAATAGCCATCCAAAAAAGTTTAATGCAACAATTTTAAGCCAATAAGTATCAACAGCGCCTTTTTTGGTCGTTGTCATTCTTTTGTACGACTAATACCTGATGTTGGAGATGACGCCTCAGCTTTGTCGTTAATCACACGTCCTGGCTTTGCCAAATAGGCTTTACGTCCTGCTTCAATCGCTAATTTGAATGCTTCAGACATCAACGGTATATTGCCCGCCGTGGCCATAGCTGTGTTTGCCATAATTGCATCAGCGCCCATTTCCATTGCTTCTGCTGCTTGACTTGGCTTACCAATGCCTGCATCAATAATCACTGGTACATCAATCTCATCAATCAATATTTGTATTAAATCTTTATTGGCTAAACCTTTATTAGTGCCAATTGGTGCGCCCAATGGCATCACTGTCGCTGCGCCAGCATCTACTAACTGCTTTGCAATATTTAAGTCTGGTAACATGTAGGGCATCACAATAAATCCCTCATTTGCCAACACTTCAGTCGCTTTTAAAGTTTGATAATTATCAGGTAGCAAATACTTTGTATCCGGAATAACTTCGAGCTTAATAAAATCACTACCGCTAAGTTCGCGCGCAATACGCGCCATTCGAATCGTCTCTTCAGCATTACGACATCCCGACGTATTTGGTAAAATCGTCACGTCATCTGGAATGTAATCCAAAATATTTTCTGATGAAGCATTCGAGCGGCGCAACGCCATCGTAATAATCTGAGCACCAGCATACTTGATAGCAGAATCAATCAAGTCATATGAGTACTTTCCCGATCCAAGTATAAATCGAGAAGTGAATTTGTGCCCTGCTATAATTAAATCATCATTTTGTCGCATTATTTTTTCCTTTTATCATTAGATTTCTATTTGATTAACGAGCAGTTGTAAAATCATATTCGCTTGATGTCCCGCACAAATAATCACACGTGGTGCCATCAAACCTTCGACCCCAGCCGTTGTCTGATCGCCACAAATATAGACATTTTTCCGCATCTTGCGTGTCACAATGTTATTAGCACTGTGTATACCTGCCAAGCCATTCCCCATCACAATCGGCTTTTCAGAGAAAATCTCACGTGCCGATTGCAGAATCACCGCTTTACTTGTTGGATCGTCAAAGGCTTCACAGATAACATCACTTGTTTTAAATAACGCTTCAACATTCTCATAAGTGACTCGCGTCTGCACCGTCGTAATATCTACAAATGGGTTAAACTCTAAAATGTTTTGCTTTAAAGCAATCACTTTGGGCACGCCAATTTGGCTCAGTTTAAATTGTTGTCGGTTCAAATTACTATAATCAACAACATCAAAGTCAATCAATGTTAAATGTCCGACGCCTGAACGGGCTAATGCAATCGCAATATTAGAACCCAAACCACCAGCGCCGGCAATCGTAACATGAGCTTGCGCCAACTTTTCCTGTGTGCCTGCCACATTCCGGGTTTTCATTTGCATATATATTTCAGAAACCTCTGTGCCATCAATACTTATCTTTTCCATGTCCTCTACCCTCATCATTTTTCTTAACCACCACCAACAAATGAAATCACTTCAATATCATCTTGATCTTCAAGCAACAAACTATCATACGTTTCTCGCGTCACAATCGCACCATTGCGCTCAACGACAACGCGCGCTGTTTGCACCTCGAGGAGACTTAACAATTCCAAGATACTTTGCCCAGCATGTGCTACCGTGTTGGTCTTGCCGTTCACTGTAATCATACTAACCCCGCCTTATCTTTATTTATTGAACAACTATTGTTACACCAGCTGTTCAACACTTTTTAAACAATTTAACACCTTCGTACGTACGTTTTCTGCCTGCATAAGTTCACTAACCATGCAAACACCTGAAATGCCTGTATTTTTCAAACTGAGAATATTATTTTCTTTAATCCCACCAATGGCATTGACTGGTATATCCACATGATCAACAATGTCTTTTAATGTTGCTATTGTGGTATGTTTTGTGATCACCTTTGTTTTTGTTGGGTAAATGGCACCAACACCGAAATAATCGGCCCCCTGCGCCTCAGCTGCTTTAGCATGTTGAACATCTTTGACTGATACACCCAAAATTTTATCTTTACCAATCAACTGACGTACGATCTTAATCGGCAATTCATTATCTCCAATATGTACGCCAGCTGCATTCACAGCCAAACAGATATCAACACGGTCGTCGATAATTAACGGTACGTTGAATTTATCCGTAATTTTCTTTACTGCAACTGCTAAATCAAAATATCGTTTTGTCGTGACGTTCTTTTCTCTCAATTGAACTAGTGTTACGCCACTGTCACAAGCTTCAAACACAACGTTCAAAAATTGCTCATCTGAATAATCATACCGATTTGTAACTAAGTACAGTGAGTAATCAATATTTTTATTAACCAAACCTATCTAGCCTCTTTTCGCCATTTCAATTCCCAAACATAAAAAAACTGCTTCTCACGTTAAAATACGCAAAAAACAGTTCGACAAATAATATTATCAATCATATCTTCCTACGCAGATTCTAATCTGATCAGGTTATATGGGTATTTCTCAGCCAGTAAAACAGTTAGGCACCCCAGATATCTTTATTTAATTATACGTTCATGGTACACCACGTCATTGTCTGTGTCAATATTAAACAAATATTACTAGACAAACCAGTCAAAAACCATTAATATTACTTATAAATAGTAAGTAGAGAGGAACAACATGTTAAATATTAATTACAACATCGAACACTTGACACTGATGGCAGACAATGAGACAATGATGCGCCGTTTTTATCGTGATATTTTGGGTCTAATTGAAATGCAAGCCAGCAATCATAGCTATTCGTATGCTTTTACAAACTCAGATACACCATTTTTAACGCTGATTTTTGATGGGCACAAAACTAGCAAACCACAGGCAGGTCTTTATCATTTCGCATTGCTTTTCCCGGATACTGCTTCCCTAGCAAGTCTTATCGAACGTCTGATTCTCATTGACTACCCTTTAGGGGCAGGAGATCATGATGTTAGTGAAGCGTTTTACTTAAATGATCCCAATGGCAACGGTATTGAACTTTACCATGACCGTCCTGAAGCACTTTGGGAATGGGATAATAATTTTATTAAAATGGGCACCAAGGATGTCGATGTTCAGACATTACTACAAACAAAGAAAAGTGATTGGTCTGGCTTTCCTGCTGATATGAAAATTGGTCATCTCCACTTTGTTGGCAATGATCTCACAAAGGGTGATGATTTTTTCATCAACAGCTTAAAAATGGCATTAACAGCAAAAATTAGCGATAGTGCCCACTTTTATTCACACAATCGCTATCATCACCATCACGCTTATAACACCTGGTTAGGCCGCAATATTACGCAACGTGGTGATCAAGATAATGGCTTACTAGATTGGACTGTATCGGTAGATAGTTCCTACTTTAACTTATTACAATCAAACTTGAGTGACAGAAATGTATCTACAATAGCAGGGCAAATCTGGTTAACTGATCCTTTTGGTAGCCAATTAATCATGATTGAAAAAAATTAAATTAATCCGGCGTCTTAGACGAAATTCATGATGTGAACCGAATAATTTGCTGGAATCAGAGGACATTCTGTCTCAATTACTGAGCGCCATCAATAAACTGTCTAAGAAACCGAGTTTTAGTATGACCAACTATTTATTTTAATTCACGCGACTAAACAACGGCTTCATCAATATTGGCGCAATGATAGTTGAAACCATGATAACGACAACGAATTCCGCAGACACTGCATCCCCAATAAGATGAGAAGTTATCCCTATTTGTGTAATCACCAAGGCCATTTCGCCTCTGGAAATCATGCCCGCGCCAATAGCTTGAGCAACCGTTTTATTTAAACCAGCTAATCTAGCCCCAAATAACGAGCCAATAAATTTTGTCATGACAGCTAAAACACTGAATAAAATAATTGGTATTAATTTATCATTCAAATTTTGAATAGCCAACCCTAAACCAATCGCACCAAAAAATATTGGATAAAATAGCCAGTTTCCCAAACCATTGAGCCCGCGTGCCAGCTGATCAGAAAATGATAACTTTCTTAACATAATGCCTGCCGCAAAAGCAATTAAGGGCAACAAACTGCCCAATCCAAGTGTACCACCACCAATAAATACAGAAAATAGTGTCACTGCAATTAATGCAATCACGTCATCAAGCACCGCCGCAGATAAAATTATGGCGCCCATAGGCGTTGCAAGCTTCTTTTGTTCTGCTAATACAGCTAAAGTAATCGCTATAGATGTGGCTGAAAAGACAATGCCCGAAAATATGGCTACTTTTAGTGTATAACCCATTAATATAAAGACGATAGGAAATAATATGGCAGGCACCACAACACCCATAATCGCAATTAAAGTTGATGCCTTAATATATTTTCTCATCTCTTTAACATCAGATGCCATACCAGAATTTAACATCAGTATGAAAATACCGATTTCTGACAATAAATGAATCAAACTCGTCGGTTGTACGACGTTCAATACACTCGATCCGAGTATGATCCCTGATAAAAGTTGTCCCACAACCTCTGAAAATCCGAGTTTTATTGCTATCTTTCCAAAAATAATAGTAACAACAATTAGTAACGCAATAACTACATATGACATATTTTATCTCCTTAAATAGAAAAAACTTCAAAAAACAACTGGTTCCCCGACCAATTCATTTCTTGAAGCTCTCGCCCAACCGTGATTTATTTAATTGACTTAATCATACCATGACTTGTTCTTCAATATCAAACAGCATACATATCATCATTTCTGAATACTTTTCCCAATTAAAACACTAAGCTGTTGACGAACAGCCGGCGTTATTTCTTTGATTGCAAAGGCTGTTGGCCAAAAAGCGCCTTCATCTAATGACGCAGTATCATTGAACCCTAAAGTTGAATATCTTGCTTTAAATTTAGTCGCCGGTTGAAAAAATAGTACAACTTTTCCGTTATCATTTGCATAAGCAGGCATAGAGTACCAAGTCTTTGGTTTTAATTCTGGCGCGATTTTTTTAACAAGCTGATGAATTTCAATCGCAATTTTTGCTTCATCAGCTGGCATCTCAGAAATTTTATCTAACACATCCGCTTCTGTATTTTTGGTTTTTCTCAGTTCCCCAGCTCGTTCTTTCATTGCCTCACGTTCAAAATCAGAAAAGGTATTTTTATCCGTCATCATTTTTCTCCTATACTGAATTTCTAGACACTAATAAATCAGGTTGGCACGATCATTGATTTTTTTGATGTATGGCTAACATAACATATTATACAGCCAATGTCGTTGCCAAAGTAATAAAAAAGCTGATTGCTCCTATACTGAAATTCCGGACTACTTTCTTTCTAGGGCACAATCCGAGATAGTAGTGTATAGGGGCACTTTGACATTATTATATGACAGAATAGTTTCAAGTGAGATTACAAAAAACTCCCTTTTTAAAACAGTTTTTATTATTTAAACTGTCTCCTTATAAAGAGAGTGTATCATCAAATTAAGTTGGTAAAAAAATTGTTTATATTAAGATCTCTGAAAAATATCCGATTTGATAAAATCAGTATCTGTAATTGGAATGGTTTTCACAGTTTTCTGTCCACAATACAAGTATCGATTTTCAACGCCTAGTTCCATATTTTCAGAGAAAGTAACTATGTTATACCCAACTACGTCGCTCACATAATGTTGATGATGTTTCCTACAATCAATATGATACGCTGTTGAATCAGATACACTATTTAATATATTATCAGTTAAATAGGTTGTTGCAAAATGAATGTGCCCTGAAAAAATACCTTTCACATTACCATTTTTACATGTCTGTAGCAGATCAAGGCTATTTTGCAATATGCTGAATTTCATGTGTTCTAATGGAGGCCCAACTAGCGGGTGGTGCATAAATATTAAAGCTGGCGTCTCTGGGCTTTTTTGGAGGCTATTGCGCAACCACTCCAACTGCTTTTTATCCAAATAGCCTTGTTCTAAGTTATCAAATGTCGTATCTAAAAAGTAGTTATCAATTCCTGAAATGCTTTTTTTATAATAAAACTTTTCTTGTGGTGTCTCCTCCATATAACCCAAATAAAATTCTTTGGTTCGATCATGATTTCCTAAAATAACGAAAATTGGAATTTGTAAATTTTTTTGTTCCTTTGCTATTATTTTTTTCAAGTGCGCATAGTCCGTAGCTATCCCTTCATGAATTAAATCACCTGTGATTACTACATAATTTGGCATGTTTTCCATTTTTTTTATATCGTCAAAAACAAGTTGTAATTTTTTATATGGATCTAATTCTTGATTAAAAGAGGGTACATTGCCGTCAGGTGTAAGATGTGTATCTGAAATATGAATAATTGTTTGAGTTTTCATTGCCCATTATCCTTTGAATATTCAATATTTTGCTTAGTAACATAATTAAATAAAATAATTCGACTTTCTACAAATGTTGCATATACGCTTGCCCTTTCTTTAAAGTCGTTGTTGGTGGTAATAGCCTTAATTAGTTGATTTTCACCAACTTTAAGAACTAATTCTTGATAACGCCCGTAGTCTACTATCTTATCGATCGTTGCTGGCAATGAATTGTTACCCGTTGCTGATTTAGTCACATTAACATTTTCTGGACGAATCCCTAAATAAAGTTTTGTTTCAGTTTGTTGAATCTTTTTCAACCGCATTTCATTTGAAATTAAAGAGTAGTTATCAAAATATACACTACCATTATGATGAATACTACCTGTTAAGATATTAATTTGAGGAACACCAACAAATTCAGCTACAAAAAGATTGACAGGATTATTATAAATATTGTCAGGCGCATCAATCATTTGAATTATGCCATCATTCATTATGGCTATTCGATCTCCCAATGACATAGCTTCTAATTGATCATGCGTGACATATACAATTGTTTGATGCCTTTCATCGTGCATACTTTGAATTTCATCTCGTGCTTTTTCTCTAAGCTGCACGTCAATATTTGACAATGGCTCATCCAACAGAAATATATTACTTTTTTTGGCCATACCTCTTCCTAATGCAACACGTTGCTTTTGACCACCTGATAATTCTCCGGGTAAGCGGTCTTTATAATCTAACAAGTTCAGTGTATCTAATATTTTATTTAAACGATTTTCTCGTTCATTTTTTGGCACTTTGTGAACTTTTAGTGCATACTCTAAATTTTGATAAACAGTCATATTTGGATACAATGCATAATCTTGAAAAACCATCGCAAAACTATTCTCAAAATCATTATTTTTGTCCGCGCTTTTGCCATTAATCAGTATTTCACCACCACTTGCTTTTTCTAAACCAGCCATCATACGTAAAGTTGTTGATTTTCCACAACCAGATGGTCCTAACAAGACTAAAAATTCCCCCTCATTAACTTCTAAATTCATTGAATTAATAATAGTAGTTTTTTTAAATATTTTTGTGACACCTTTTAGTTGTATAATCTTGTTTGTATCCATGCTGATTTCCTCACTTTAATCCAGAATTACTAATGCTATTTAAAATATATCGTTGGAACACTAAATAGATGAGTAACGGAACAATAATAATAATAGTTGATAACGCCATAGCTAAGGGGAAATTAGTCCCTCCTTCGCTTGAAATATAGTTTTGTAAGGCCAAAGGCAATGTGAAACTACTTTTATCTTTCAAAATTAATGTTGGCCATACGTATTCGTTCCATGAATTAATAAAGAAAATTGCACCAATACTGATAATACTAGGACGTATAACTGGAATAATAATATTTGTCAATATTTTGTGAGAAGGCACACGATCAATTCGAAGAGCCTCCGTTAAACTTGATGGAATTTTGTTCATTGCATTTAAGAAAAGCATAATTCCTGTAGCGTCAGCCAATTGAGGTAACGCAACACCAAATGCAGTATTTAATAAATTCATCTTTGAAATAACGAGATAGTTTGGAATCATAACAACAGTAAATGGTACAAATATCGTAGAAACAAAAAATAAATATAACCATTTTTTTCCAGTAAATGAAAAATACTTGAAAGCGTAAGCTGAAAGTAATCCTGTTACGATCTTTCCAATTGTTACAATACTAGCCATGAAAAAAGTATTCCAAATTAGCTGTATCAAATGTACCTGTTTACTTAAAGTTTGATAATTAATAAATGTCCCATGCTGTGGAAATATTTGTAGCATTGAATGATACGAATCTTGGAGTGTCTTAAATGAGTTAGATATCATAAAAACAACAGGTAAAATTAAAATCAATGATAAAATGATAAGTACAAAATGCCAGCCATTTACTTTAAAATTAAACATAACTATTTGATTTTCCTTCCACAAATCTCATTTCTATATAACATAGTACTAAAAATAATAAAAATGTTAATATCGCAAGTGCAGAAGCATTTCCCGTTTTATATAAGACAAAGGCATTCAAATAGGTATGATACAAAATGTTTGAGGAACCATAATAAGGCCCTCCTTGTGTAATAACACTGATTGGTGTGAAGACATATTGCAGTCCTTGTACTATAGTCAAAATCAACACATATATAGAAATGCTTTTGTTTAATGGCAATACAATATTCCAAATCACGCGCCACTTCGGAATATTATCAATTTTAGCAGCATCAATTAAGTTGCTAGGAATAGATCCTAATCCTGTTAGCAGTAATACAAAATTATAACCAAACACCTTCCAATTTGTAATCATACATATAATAACTATTACTAGTCCAGTTGAGTTTGTCCAGTTTGGTAATGTCATACCAAACATTTTCATAATTGATGCTAATGGACCTGAAACAGGATTCATAATCCAAGAAAAAAGCATTGCACCAACAACGAGTGAAAAGATACTCGGTATGAAAAATATAATTTTATATGGTCCTTTCATTTTTCCAATAAAGAATTGCACGATGATCGCGATAAAATATGGGAAAAAAAAGTTAAGCAGTAATAACAGTAATATATAAAACAAAGTATTCAATAATACTTTTCGATTAACTGGATCAGAAAATATTGTAATGTAGTTCTGTAATCCCACGAAATTTTTAGTTGGCGCAATGAGATTCCAGTCAAAAAAGCTCAAATAAAATGTATATATTATTGGAATTATCATAAAAACCAACAGTACAACTACTGTTGGTAAAAGATAAACAGTTGTTAAAAAATGTCTCCTTTTATTATTGCTGTTCATTTATCTTTTCCTGTGCTGATTTCAAAGTTGTTTTTACATTACTACCGGATAATATTTTATCTCTGGCATCAATCATTGTTTGCTCAGCATCAAGTCCATTTTTAGGGAAAGATGTCCATGCTACAGCCGTTTTAAGTTGTGCACTTGCTGGCTTAAGCATTGGATTTTCGTTTAGATATGATTCGAATGTTTTTGATTTCATGGCGCTCGTAGTAGGTGGTAAATACCCAGTCCCTTTGCTCCATGTTACTAATGAACTGTTTTTGTACATATATTTTTCAAAACTCCATGCAGCTTTTTGTTGTTTACTTGTACGAGCAGTTATAGCTAACATTGATCCCCCGACTGGCACAACAGATTTATGCCCCTCAAAATGAGGAGATACTATCGCTGTAACATCAAAATTTGCACTTTGCTTAATATGCGAGGCTTGTGCCACGGTTGTATAAGCCATTGCCACTTTGCCATTAACGAAGTCGTCAATACCTTGTGCCCACGGAGCATGTAATGCTGTTTTATCTTTATTAACCATGTCTTGATAAAGTTGGTAAGATTTTATGCCAGCTGAACTAGCAAAAGAAGCTTTACCGTTTTTTTCAATAACACCACCGTTACTTAAAATTAATGATTGTTGTGCCCAAGTATCACCCGGTTCTTGCATATACAAACCAAATTCACCACTTGCTTGTTTGATTTTTTTGGCTGCATTGCTAACTCCTTCCCACGTATCTAAACTCTTTTCATCTATCCCATATTTATTCAACATCGTTTTATTGTAGTACAGAATAGGCGTGCTTAATGAATAAGGTAGCCCAACAACATTGCCTTTACTGTCTTTAGCAAAGGCTAACGTATGATTTGAAAATGTCTTTTTAATAAATGTTTTTTTACTGTCAAATTTACTTTCTGCACTTTCCGGTGTTAAGTATTTAAAATTATCCGAAAAATAATTTGTATAAGCCCACCCAATTTGAACTACGTCTGGTACTTTTCCAGATGCTTGAGCAGATTGCAAGTTTTGCATCAATCCTTGATACATATTCGGATTATACTTAGCGGTTACTTTAACATACTTGTGTGCTTTATTAAAGTTCTTAACAAGGGCATCAACCGATTGTCCTCCTTGTGTCTGTGCATTAACATGCCAATATGATATGTTAACTACCTTTTTCTCACTACTTGCACTAGTAGTATTTACTAGGCCATAACTTAATGCTACTAATGAAATAGTGGCAATCGCTACAGTGTATACAGCTTTTTTCATTTTCATCTTCATTTTTTCCCTTTCTCAATAATCAAATGATAACGCCACATTATTGTTATTCATCATCAAAAAAGTATTAAACTTGTAGTTTTCATGTATAGAATATTTTACAAACAAAAAATGTTGATATAATACTTACTCGTTTATTTAAAATATTTCTCTAAAAATACCTTTTTGTATATAATATTATGAACCTTTTTTTGTACAAAAAAGGCGCTACATCAGGTTTATAAAACCTGATGTAGCGCCATGATCTATTATAGTGGAGAAGAAGGGATTCGAACCCTCGCACGCTTTAACACGTCTACACCCTTAGCAAGGGCGCCTCTTCAACCGCTTGAGTACTTCTCCATAACAGATACTAATATACCAAATAAATGAGATATTAGCAAGTGTTTTTGATATATTATTCAGTTTTGGTTTAACTTATGGCGGCTAAAACACTTTAAAATTAATTACTTTTTGTTTGACGGCGATATGCCATTAAGTCATGTGAAATTTCTGTAGTAGCTGCATACACTTTCTTATAAATCGTATAAATTTGTTTATACTTAGCCACTGCTACTGGGTTTGGTTCATAAGTTGTACCGAAACTAATAAAGTCCTTGGCTGCATCTTGCACGGAATCAGACCAACCCAAACCAGTTGCAGCTAACATTGCTGCGCCAATTCCTGGACCTTGCTCGTTTGCTAAAGTTATCACTTTTTTGTTAAATATATCTGCTTGGATTTGCAGCCAAAGCGGACTTTTTGCCCCACCACCGATAGCAACCACTGTGTCAAAGTCCGCGCCTTCACGGTCGTAAATAGCCATTATGTCCTTAAAACTGAAAACGATTCCTTCCAAAACTGCACGAATAAAGTCTGAACGCGTATGTGTTCGATCAATACCAGTAAAACTAGCTCGAATATCAGCATCTGGATATGGTGTTCGTTCGCCAGAAATGTATGGTGTGAAAATCAAACCGTTAGCACCCTCGGCTGAATCAGCTGCCTCACTAACCCATTCTCCGAAAGGCACATTCTGGCCAAAGACTGACTTGAACCAAGAATTTGCGTCTCCAGCGGCCAAAGTCACACCCATTGAATAAAATTTGTTAGGAATTGCATGATTAAAGAAGTGAATGTCTCCCCTATAGTCGACATCAGCAGTGTTTTCAAATTTGGCAACAACACCAGAAGTTCCAATTGATGACATGACCATATTCGATTGCAGTAAACCGGCTCCAATAGCACCAGCTGCATTGTCAGCAGCACCGCCAAATACCTTAGTAGCTGTTGATAAACCAGAGAATGTGGCATATGAGTCAGAAATGTTTCCTGCAAAACTAATTGATTCAATCAATTCTGGAAAGAATGAAGCTGGTAAATCAAAAGCTTCTTGCACATCTTTTGACCATGTTTTGTGCACCACGTCTAGCGCGACAGTACCCGCTGCGTCTGAATAATCCATGGCTAATTTACCTGTCATTCGATATCGCAAATAATCTTTTGGTAACAAAAATGTCGCCGCTTGTTTAAAAATTTCTGGTTCATTTTCTTTTACCCAAAGAATTTTTGGCAAAGTAAAACCTTCCAGCGCATGATTTCGCGTGATCGCCACAAACTTTTCAGACATCTTTTCAGAAATTTCTTTTGTTTGCGGTGTCGTCCGCGTATCGTTCCACAAAATTGCTGGCCGTAAAACTTGATTTTTGTCATCCAACAACACTAAACCATGCATTTGACCAGAATATGAAATACCTGCAATTTCTGCCGGTTTCAAGCCATCTTTCAAAATTAAATTCACAATCGCTACTGTTGTGCCATTCACCCAATCTTCAGGATTTTGCTCTGACCAACCGGGATGTGGTTGCGTTAATGGATAGTCGAAACTTTGTTGTGCTACAATGTGCCCCTCACGGTCAACAGCAGAAACTTTAACAGATGATGTGCCTAAATCAACACCTAATACAACTTGTGCCATGTTTTTTTCTCCAATATAGTTTGATTTTTTTAATGAGATATTCGCACACATGCCTCGTTTAAATTTCTAAAACGCGCACACTGTATGCTATGTACAAAAGGCCGGAAAATGAACACCGACCCTTTTTTCGCACATCTTTTAGAGTGAGTGTGACATACTATAATTCATTTAAAAGTATATTTGACGCAAATCTTCATAGGATTTGTACGTCTGATATTAGCACTGACATTTTAGTTCCCTAAAACCGAGAAAATATAATTGTTCAATGTTGATTTGATTTGCTCCTGATGACCTGACTGTAATGTGGCGTTAATTTCTTGATCTGTCTTATTTTCTGCGTAAGCTGCCAAATCGGCCAAGGTCACTTTACCAGCTTCAAAGTCAGCACCAATTCCAACATCAAAGGAAGCATAACGTTCTTTCAAAATGTTTTCAATCACTTGATCTTCAATCAACTTAGCAGCCACCTTCAAACCAGCAGCATAGGTGTCCATGCCAGCAATGTGTGCATAGAATAAGTCTTCAAATTCAAAACTTTGACGGCGTGGCTTTGAATCAAAGTTCAAACCACCAGTTGGTAAACCACCGTTTTTCAAGAATTCGTACATCACCATAGTCGCTTCGTAAATGTCATTAGGAAACTCATCAATGTCCCAACCAGTCAACTTGTCTCCCATATTAGCATCTAATGATCCTAACAAACCAGCTTCTCGCGCAAAGCGCACTTCATGTTCATACGTGTGACCAGCTAAATAAGCATGGTTCCCTTCTAAGTTCAACTTGAATGTGTCTTCCAATCCATATGTTTTCAAGAAGGCAATAGCTGTTTGTGCATCAAAATCGTATTGATGTTGCGTAGGTTCCTTTGGCTTTGGTTCAATCAAGAATTGACCCGTATAACCGATTTCGTCCGCATAATCCTTTGCCAACTTGAAAAAAGCTGCAATGTGATCTAATTCACGTTTGGTATCTGTATTCAATAAGAAATCATAACCTTCACGTCCACCCCAGAATACATATGATTCTGATTCCAAACGCTTAGCTATGTCAAGTGAGTGCTTGATTTGACCAGCAGCGTAGGCAAATACTTCCGCAAATGGTGTTGTTGCGCCGCCAGCCAAGAAGCGCTTGTTTGTGAATAATGATGCCGTGTTCCAAAGTAACTTCTTACCAGTTTTTTGCATCTTTTGTTCAATTTTATCAATAACTTTATCCAAATTAGCATTTGTTTCGAACAAAGTGTTACCTTCTGGTGCTAAATCACGATCATGGAAAGCAAAGTATTCAACACCCGTTTTTTCCAAAAACTCAAACAAGTAGTCAACCTTGGCCAAAGCTGCGGCCATTGTGTCAGGATCACCAGCTGCGTCCCATGGTCGCGTTGCTGTCCCTTCGCCAAATGGATCTGTTAAACGTTGATCCATTGTATGCCAATAAGCAATTGAGAACTTGAGCCATTCGCTCATTTTCTTGCCTGCAACAACTTCACCGGCATTGTAATAATGATAACCATCACCGGCTTGTAAGGATTTTTGTCCTACAAATGACACCTTCGGAAATGAGAATAATTCAGACATGTTAGATACTCCTTCTGGACATTTGTCCTACTCACGTTTTAGTGTAAGTTGGTTGGTTTAAACAACCAACTTACACTTATTATTGTATACGCTTTCATTCAATAGCGCAACCCCTTTTACGCAGTTTTTTGATTCCCAGAAAAAGTAACGACAATAAAAAAGAACCCAGTTAGGTTCTATGGTTAATGCTTAAATTTCAAGTCAAGATTGTCTAGGTCAAGTATGTTGCGTGTCACAATTGCAGCGCCACCGAGAAGGGTAGCTTCATAAACTGAACGATTAGCAAATAAAATTTCGCTGCCATTTGTCGGGTTCATCTGCTGATAAGCAATCACAACGCGACCAAGCAATTCCGGCATTTCGGCGATAAAGCGTGAATGGATAAATAAAACCTGCGGGGCAGCAGTTTGAATGATATTATAGGCCACTTGTGCAATTCCCATCACCCAATCATCTAACAAGCTCGTCACAATAGTACTTTTTTGATTCGCAAACGTCACAAACGCATCACGATTTGCAACTACTTGCCCTGTTAGTGCTGCTAAACGTTTGAGCATGGCATCTTCAGAGTATAAATCTTCTACACGGACAGGTCCATTATTTTTCATTGAAACGATATTTCGACCAACTTCTCCGGCACGCCCCTGCATACCCCGGTAAAGTTGGCCCTGAATAATGATTCCGGCACCAATACCATAATGGATATTTAATGCAACTAAGCTATCATACTGATCCGTACTCAAATAGTCGTGATAGTCTCGAATATAGACAGCGGCTGAATTTGCTTCGTTTTCCAAAGTAACGTGTACCCCACTCACTTTTTCAAGTATTTCGACCAAATTTACCTGACTATAGTCAAAAAATGGTGAGTAGACAACGAAATTATCATCCACAACGCCATGAATACCAACGGCAATACCCATTAGTCCTTTCTTGGTTCCATGCTTTTTATTTTTATTAACTTTAGCATGATTACTCATGCGTGCAATAACTTCTTCAACAGTCATGCCATCCACATCTTCTGAACTTTGTAGAATCACTTCTCCACTTAGACGAACCAATGCGACACGTAAATGATGTCGTCCCATATCAAAACTCATAACGTAACCATAATTCCGGTTAAAGCGAATCATTTTGGCCTTACGTCCACCTGTTTCTGTTGTCACACCCTCACCGAGATCTTCGATGAATCCCATGTCATCTAAATCACGATAGATTGAACTAATAGTTGATTTATGTAAATTTAAATCAACAGCTAATTGTGCACGAGATGTTTCTTTCGCGTTAAATAGCGCTTGTAACACTAAACGTTGATTATGATCTCTCATTGTTATTTGATCTGATTTATTCATTTTTATCTTTTTATCGACGCTCCAATTAGAATTGCTGATGATATTGATAGATGCTTATTTCTTGTCGTTTTTCCATAAATTCAGCATCACATACCAAAAAATTATAGCTCTAAGGCTATTATCGTGATCATTTAACATATTTGACATTATTGCATTAACCATGAGCACAACAAGCCCATTTCTGTTCGACATTATTTCTATTGTACGCGAACTCGCCTTATCCTTCAAGGTTTCTATTAATTTTTTCACATTCTTATTCATCATCAACCTTTTATGATGCTCTATTATCCAAATTCTGTTACGCTTGATCTTCTTTATATCATTATTGCAAAAAAACGAACCCTCGATTAAGGTTCGCCTGCAAGTATCCTACCTATTTAGTAAAAGCGTGATTCTGATTTCTGCCATGACAACGTACCATCAGCGGCCTTATGATCACCCAATTCTTTGTAATCGAAATAATCAAATTCAGCGGTGGACGCATACCCCGAATAGTCAACCGCTGCCAATCCAACATAGGCTCCTGTAAAGAAACCGCCATATTCACGTACAACATAGTCATCTGACAACACAGCGGCATCCAATGTCACCCCAGTTGAAATCCAATTGTCACCGTCAAATGAGTAAAAATAAGTGTATGACTCTTGACGGTTTTCTGACTTGAAGTAAACATATTCTGTGTTGTCAGGGATAACAGGTGCGTTGTCGCGCAAGTATGACGTGTATAATCCGTTACGCAGACCACCCTTGTTTTCGCCCACTTCAATCACATTTTGTCCTTCATCGTTTTTTGTGATGAAAATACATGACCAGTGTGAGTGGTTATAGTAGTTTGTCAAACCAGCCATAGCTTGGTATGAGTAGGGATTGAACTTAACCTTTGTTTCCACATCGAAGTAGAATGCTTGCCAACGACGTGCAACCAATGACAAATCAAATGTGTTCACCAATGAGCCTTGACCAATCAAAGTCAACTTACCGTTTCCAGTTGAACCCATCTTTTCAGTAAATGGTTCACGCAGGGTATTCCAGTTGATGTCCAATGTGGCATCATTGAATTCATCGTGTTGTGAATGGTCCGCAGGCGCGTCTGTCAAAATCGCATCCTTGGGTGCTTCGACAAACGTTTGTCCGCCGTGACCACCAATAACACGTGGCCAACCTGATTCATCCCATTCAACTTTTTGGATTGCCGTTTCACGACCCAAGGTTGACCAACCACGTGGGTCAGTTGAACTTTCATTTTCGTGGTGCCATGGTCTTGCAGTCAAGGAGGCATAGTACCATTCGCCACCCGGTGTTGAGACTAAGGCCCCATGTCCTTGCTTTTGCAAGTATGAGTTAGGCGTGTCAAAGTTTGTGATAAATGGTCCGTCTGGTTCAACAACAAACGACATCGCATCCAAAGATTTTGAGCGCGAGACAACTTCTTGATGCGTAAATATGGTACCACCCTCAGCTGTAAATAAGAAATATTCGCCATTCACTTTGTACAAATGTGGCCCTTCAACCAACTTAACGTCTGTGCCCGCAAAAATTGTACGAGCAGTTTCTGATTTCAACTTCATTGTAACTGTGTCAAATTCTGTCAATGTAATGCCATTAAAGGGATGGTGGTATTCACGATGATCCCATGTTTGTTGCGCTAGGTACTTACGACCATCATCATCATGGAACAATGCAGCATCAAAACCAACACCATTAACCATGATTGGATCTGACCAAGGACCTTCGATTGTTTCAGCAGTCGTCAAGTAGTTTTTCATGTCTTTAAAGTTACCATCAGTAATTTTAACATCTGTGAAAATTAACCAAAACTTGCCATCTGCATAAGATAAATCAGGTGCCCAAACACCACCAGAAGAAGGATTTCCTTTCATATCAAGCATCATAGTCGTGTCTAATACGTTCTTAACAAGATTCCAATGAACCAAGTCCTTTGACGCATGAATTCGTACACCAGGAAACCATTCGAATGTTGATGTGGCAATATAATATGTTTCGTCAACACGAATAATTGATGGATCTGAGTTGAAACCAGGTAATACAGGGTTTTGAATTTGCATGAATTTTCTCCTATCAGTTTAACTTTATGCAAAATTAGCTATTCTTTTCTTTTAACGTGTGATTCATTTTATCAACATATGCATCAGACAAGGGATAACGGCTAATGACAAACATTGCTATGAATGCCATGATTGTGGGTAACCAAATCATTGACCATTCAATACCTGTTTGTGCAGCAGCTGATTGTGTCAATGCTCCTGACTTAAAGTGCATGAATTGTAACAAATAACCAGGGATGATCCCACCCAAGGCCAATCCAATTTTGAAGAAAAGACCCATAATGGCATTGATAATACCCGCTACACGCTTGCCTGAAATATATTCACCATTTGAGACCACTTCAGGCACTAACGCCCACATAAATCCGGTAGCCGATGTCAATCCCCATTGTTGGAAAAATCGACCAGTGAAACCAAGCCAATCAGATGATGGACTCTTTGTCCAAGCAAAGAGCAATAATTGACCAATAACGAAAATACCAAGGAATGTATAGAAGAAACCTTTCTTACCCAAAGTTGCACGTAATTTTGGCCAAATAACAACCAAGAAAATACCAGGAATTGAACCAATCAAACCAATAGATGCCATTAAGGCTGACTTTCCACCTTCAACACCAAAATTATATTGCATAAAATATGGCCACACTGTATTACCAAAAAACATCAATGTAAATCCTACCAAAAAGAACAAGCCAAGAATTTGCAAAGCTTTATTACGCTTTAATTCAGCGAACAAATCAGTATATTTTACTTGATCGGTTGCCTCTTCTGAAGCTAGCACACGTTCTTTTGTATTACGGTATGTCAAGAACAACAAGACTGCACCCAATATCATGTAGATACCGTATACTTTAAACCAAGCGCCAGCAGCCGACGGCGCAGCGTAATTACCTAGCTTCAACTTTAAACCAAATAGCCCCGTATCAGTCATCTTAGCATTTGGTGATGCCAATTGTACAAACAACGGAAATAGTGTATATACAAATAAGTTACCAATGTTTGCTAACATCATACGCGTGGAAGTCAATTTTCCGATTTCTATTTCGTCACGCGTTAATGAGGCGTTTAATGAACCATACGGAATATTAACAAATGAATAAACCAAGGCGGTAGCCATATATGATAATGTAGCATAGATAGTCGTGGCCATTGTACCAGCACCAAGAACTTTCGCTACCGGCAAGAATAACAAAGCGGCCAAAATAACCAATGGAATACCAAAATTTACTAGGAATGGTCGATACTTACCATTTTTTGTAATTTTTGCCTTATCAACGACTGTACCAACCCATGGATCCCAAATAACATTAATCCATCGCACAACAAGAAATATTGTCGCCCCGACACCAGCTGAAATTCCGTTGATGTTTGTGAGATAGAAAAGCAAAAATCCGCCAACTGTACCAAACACTAAGTTTTGTGCAAAATCACCAAAACCATAACTCACACGATCCCATGTTGATAGCTTTGCAAATTCATCATTTTTCTGAATATTTGCATCCATAATTGTTCTCCTTCTGTTTTCAACAGATTATTTTATTGACTGTTACCATCCCTCTTAAGAACATCGCATTTTTTGAAAGCGGTAACAATTCTTACAAGGACTACTATATCACGGTTAGTTCGTTCACGCAACCAACTATGATAAATTTATGCAATTAATTTTTTTAATATCAAATTTAGTCGTTGATACACTAGCATGCTCAACATAATGTATAGTTATTTTCTTTCAACTTTAACATATGATGTCTATTAATTTTTTGACGATAATATTCAAAAATAGTGAATATTGACGTTATATATTTAAAATAATCTGATTTGTGATGCATCCAGTGATTATTAGTCATACATCATCTTCTAAAAAAAGATAGATTTCTCTATCTCATTTTTTGTCATTATTAGACTGTAACACCATCTACCATGAATTTTACTAATTCATAATAACACCAGAAAAATCCTTATGATAAATATCAAACTTCTTTTCACCCACACCAGAAATAGCTAAAAATTCTTCGTCCGTCTTGGGTCGTAAAATAGCCATATTCATCAAGGTTTTATCTGAGAAGATCAAGAATGGTGGAATCCCTGCTTCTCGCGCTAATTCTAGGCGCTTGGATTTCAATGCAGCAAATAGTTTGTTATCATTTTCAGATAATTTAAGTCCTTTAGCCGCTGATGTGACTTTTTGTTGGGCAATAGCGCGTCGATTAACACGCTTTTCCACAATTAATTGACCTTTTAACACACGTGCCCCAATTTCAGTGACCTTTAACACCGGAAACTCGCCACCTTCAATCCTAAGGTAGCCATCCGCCGTTAAATAATCAATAAAACTGCTCAAATCTTTAATTGTGCGGTCTCTCATCAAACCATATGTGGGTAACTTCATCAAATAGTCATACTTTTTCACAGTAGCATCTTGTGACCCTTTCAAAACTTTAGCAACCATTGCCTTACCAAAACTTTGATTCATACGCACAACATTGGCCAAAACACGCTGAGAGTCGGTCGTCACATCAACCATTTCACGAGAATCTAAACAGTTCGAGCACTGCCCACAATCATGAGCAACAATTTCACCAAAATAACCTAATAGATAACGTGGTAAACACGTTTGTGTATTAGCAAATGCGTTCATTTCGCGAATCTTATTATATTCATTCTGTTTATGTTCTTCCGTACCTTCTGATTTTTGTACGAAAAATTCTTGCAAATGAATATCCTGTGGCGCATATAATAACACTGCTTCTGCAGGTAAACCATCACGGCCAGCACGACCAATTTCTTGATAATACGCTTCAATATTTCCTGGTACTGAATAATGAATCACAAACCGCACATTGGGCTTGTTAATGCCCATTCCAAAGGCATTGGTTGCCACAATCACTTGTACTTCGTCAAACAAAAAAGCATCTTGCATTGCTTGTCGTTCGCGCTCTGGCAAGCCAGCATGATAATGCCCTGCCTTAACGCCTTTTTTGTTTAAAAATTCATATAGTTCATCCACTTGTTTACGTGTGGCTGCATAAATGATACCACTATGTTCTTTATTTTCACGTAAAAATTCCTGCACATACTGTCGTTTATCAACATTATGCATAATTTTCAACGCCAAATTATCACGCGCAAAACCAGTTAAAATGGTATCTTCGTCTGCTACACCAAGTAACTGTTGCAAATTTTGACGCACACGCTCTGTAGCAGTAGCCGTCAAACCTAAAATAGCTGGATTCCCAGGAATTTTAGCCAATAACGGTAAAATATTGAGATAACTTGGTCGAAAATCATGCCCCCACTGTGACATGACATGCGCTTCATCAATCGCTACTAATTCAATAGGTAATTGCTGAATAAAGCTAAAAAAACTTGGAATTTCCAAGCGTTCGGGTGAGACATAGAGCATCTTATAATGGCCTGATCGCAGATCCGACATACGCTGCGCTTGAACCTGACCGCTTAACGTTGAGTTAAGAAATGTTGCATCAATTCCCATAGCATCAAGTCCATCGACTTGATCTTTCATCAACGAAATCAAAGGTGAAATCACCAACGTAATGCCTTGGAACATCAGTGCTGGTAACTGATAAGTGATGGATTTTCCACCACCAGTTGGCATAATTGCTAACGCATGCTTGTGTGCCAATACTTTTTCAATAATATCTAATTGTCCTGTACGAAAATCATCGTACCCAAATACTTCTTTTAAAATTTTACGCGGTTTTTGCATAATTCTATTATAAGCTATTGGTCGATTCTTGTGTACTTAAAACAGATGGTCACTCGACTTTTTAATTGTCCTCGTCCCAAAATAAATCATCCAATGTACAACTCAGTACTTTACAAATATCAATGCACAGGTTAATGGAAGGATTATAATTGCCCGATTCAACTGCTACTATTGTCTGACGTGAAACGTTCACAGATTTAGCAAGATCAATTTGCGTCATACCAGCAAGTGTTCTAGCTGATTTTAATTTTAAATTTTTATGATTCGCCATCAATAGATTTCTTCTCTCTATAAACGACAAATAGTACCGTCAATGCATAGCAAAATAAAAACATCGTATTCATCATATTGAACATACCCTCAAAAGTAATCTGACGATTAACCAAAACATTAGTACTAAAGCAGAAACACAAATAAAACATACCTAATATCAACATAACAACTGCAAATAGTAACTGCTGATTGGTACTCATTTTTAACAAATATGTATCTGTTAAACCTAGCGTTTGTTCAATAGCTTGATGAATAAGTAATATATATATAACAAAGATCATTTGTGTTTTAGTATCTGCCCAATTAATGTCAAAAAGTGAAATACCTACTAAAGCAATGATACTACTCATAGCAATATACAATCCTCTGGTATCAATCCCGCCTGTTTTTGCAACTTGAAACTCATCTCGTCCCCAATGATTTCTTCTTTTGTTATCCATCAATAATTCCCCTTTTTCTTATACTTCCCATATAAATATAACTTATATACGACTAAAAGTAAACTATATCATACATTTAACCAACAAAACATTATATCACATAAGAAGGTGATAGTTTTGGAAGTTGTTAATCATGTTCAATATTATCGTAAGCAAGCTGGTCTCACACAAGAAAATCTAGCTCAGTTAGTCACTGTCTCTCGAAAAACCATTAATTCTTTAGAGCGCGGCAATTATACGCCCTCATTGTTATTGGCTTTACAAATAGCAAAAGTACTTCATTTAGATATTAATGATATTTTTAGCATCAAAGAATAAAAAGGAATGTTATCCCATGAAAAAAATCATTTTCGAACAAGTAGCCAATATGATTCTTGCAACACTACTGGCTTGTGCAGTAGCAACAACTATCGCACGTTCTACAATTAACACAAATTCATCTGATTATTTTGTCAAAATTAATTTTGACAGGTTATGGTTAGTGTTTATATTGACATCTTTTATTTTCACTGTTTTGCGCTACGGCTACAGTAGATATCTTGGGCAACATGATGGTTATGATACTAAAAATGCAGAACTGAGTTATCAAGACGAACGTGAACAAATCATTTCGCAACATGCGACCAAAATCACTTATCAATTCATGACTAATATTCTAGCCGCATCTTTAGTTATTCTTGTGTTCGGCAACGCCCTCACAAATTCTATTTTAGTGCTTCGTCTCATGCCAGTTATTTTAATCGCGGTTTGCTTGAATTTGATGTTATTTGTTTACTTAATTGCTTGGATTTTTTATGATCATAAGCTTTGATAGTGCCTCTGTTTATTTGAATTTTTTGACTGTGTTTTAAAACCAGCAAATAACTTGTATTTAAAAGCGCTGTCTCCTCAAAAAGAGACAGCGCTTTTTTCTCATCACGACTGTTTGTACTTAAAATGGATTCAATTGAAAACGCCATGATATTTTTCGTCGCACTAAAAAATGCACTGTAGCAGCTATGCCAGCCGTGATCATCAAGGCATATAATTGTGTCTCCTGAAAACCCGCAAGTTGACCACATAATATATAGATAACTTGAATTATCATGTACAACATACTAAACCACCCAAAATAAGCCGCTAAAATATTACCACCAATTCGTGTTATTTTATCGAACAAATTTTCAGGTTGACCAGCCAAAAATTTCACATGTAACCAATCCAAAAACAACATAATAAAAATAAAACTAAAAAGATCCATCCCCACTAATTTAAGAATTGTCAAATAATCATGTGTCACATTAAAGTGTTGCTGATGCATGATATTTAAAATATAGGCAGTTAAGATGTCTGAACCTAAAATAAAAAGTAGCCAGCTCAACGGCTTGGCACGAACCATGTCACGAATCATGCATTTCTCCATTATTTATGATTTTGCACAGTGTTATCAGGACAGTTTGAATAATTTGATTATACCACTTCAGATCATCACCAGATTATACAAAAGAAGCGACTCAATAATCTGATGTTTTAACAGTTCCAGTAAACCGATAATACTGCTTATGACAACTATAAAATGCCTTGATCGACTGTTACTTAAAAATCCCTACCTGAACTGAACACCTTGAATTAGGTTGAAAATAATATCAAATTTAACGTCGCTGCGTCTTCAAAAGAGACAACATTTTTTCACTATAACAAAGAATCCCTTCTGAATTGTGACTATCAATTTCAACATGCACACAATTCAAATTGGAAATTACTCACTACCAAATTAATTGTGCACATAATTAAATATAATACTAAATATTTTTAGTAAACGATAGACATTTGTGTAATCATATGATAATATTTTAAAGTTATGTAAAATAACGTAGAAAATTCTAGGAAAAGAATTATGGGTATTAATGGATTTATTGGTAAAACGCTACTAACTGGTGTAGCGTTAACCACAGTATTAAGCGCAACCATAGCTTATGCCGCATATTGGACAGTTTCGACAGAAACTGTCCGTGCTCATGGCAATTGGAGTTCGTACGGATCTGGAAATGTTAAGCAGAGTAACTCTAATTACGCATCATTCAACGGAGATGTTCAACCTGCATCTTACGGATATAGTGCGCATTTAATTAATTCAAATGCAGCAGGGCGTTCAAACACTGTTAATTTGTTAAAAGATGTGACACAACATGCTGATGGGAATACTGGGGCGCGAGGCTATGCCTACTATGGCGATGATATACGTTCTCGTAGTTATGAACCAAACAGTAGCACTGTTAAATTCCATTTCAGTTCAGATTATCAATAATAACAAAAAGCAATAAAAAATATGGGATTTTATTGATCCCATATTTTTTATTATTTAAAAGGAGAAAATATGACAAAACGTACCACATTAATATTTACAGCTGTCATAATTATTTTTTTTAGTATTATCACATGGACTACCTTAAATACCATTTCAAGTTATAGGGGAATATCAGCAACTGCTGCTACCGCGGGCAATGCTTTTTTCAACAATCAAATCGCTGGTATTTTACCTGTTTCAGTTAGCACAACCATGCTCGTATACTTTACAGCATCAGGTTCATTAATAGCTGTCTATTGCAAAAACAATCCAATTTTTTATAATATTCAACAACGTATTGGTTATGATGCATTCATTAAAAAAGCATTATTACGAACTGCCATAGTTGCCACTCTCTCATCATTGATAACTTCGTTATATGAAATACTTTTAATTACTTTGATGATACACCCCATTGATCTTATGTTCACTGAAAATCAAAATTTGAGTAGTGGTTTAGGTTTTTTTGATAACGGTAGTTTGAGTGGTATTGTCATATTTATTGCACTATCGTCTCTTGGTTGGGGAGTCTACGCTAGTTTTATTTTTTCGGTAGGCTTGTTTATTAAAAAAACACCCGTATATCTTATTACTGGTGCAGTGATTGGTACCATACTAATTGTTGCCCCTGCTTTAATTAGTAATGCGTTTAATCGAACATTAGTTCCTTTTCTCAATCTGTTCATATTACCTACTTTAATCGTACCCGGCCAAATGCAGTTAGTGGGTAATGGACCAGCAATTACACCAGTCTACTCGTCCTTTATTATAGCAACGACTATTTACATCACAGTGACATGGGCACTGACAAGATTATGGATTGTCAGAAAACAGAAAGTAGGATAAATGAACACTTTGCTAAAAAAACATGACATATTGTTCTCTTGGCCTACAATTATTCCCCCTATTGTTTTAGCCTCAATCGCAGGAATTAATGCATTAACTCATAATTCGGAAAATCACGACATAATTGCAGCATATATTAATCCCAATTTTTCTGTATTAATCACCCAATCATTACTATTGCTGTTTATCATGTGGCAAGTAGTGACTTACAAATCAGTGGCTGATTTAGTAAGCATTCGACACAAATTAGTAAGTGTTCAAAAACAACTTTTTTTAATGGTTGGTATTGAAGTGTTTTTATATTTTGGTGTTTATTATAGTTCAGTGGTGTTTATGGATAACAAACTATTTGTTGATGGGAACGCACAGATGGGAATTTTGCTGCTATTTTCAAGATTCTTTGTGACATTAATACTTGCGTTCATAACGATAATTGCCTATCGTTATGGCCATGTCATGTCATTATTGATTGGTGTACAAATTCTAAATTTAGCTTATCATTATGGATTAGAGATTGGATTTTTGTTAATTAAATATAGTAAACTTTATGACCCGCTATATAGGGCATTACATCACATTTATAATCGTTAAAGACAAGGAATTTTAACATGCTTCTAATAAAAAAAATTAAAAAAACATTTAACAGAACTAACGTGCTAAGTAATCTAACATTAGAAGTCAAAGATGGTGAATTAGTACACATTGAAGGAAGTAATGGTTCTGGTAAGTCAACATTATTTAAACTTATTACTGGATTGTTACAACCAGATACTGGAACGATAACGATGGATACTGCAGATGTCGTGGGCGCTTTAATTGAAAATCCTGGTTTTTTAGAATTTGAAAGTGCCTTAACCAACTTACGCTTTTTAGGTAATTCAAATCATCGTTTTGATGAAAAACGAACTACTGAGCTAATGAAACAGTTTGAATTAGATCCCAAAAATAGTCAAGCAGTTTCTAAATATTCTATTGGCATGCGACAAAAATTAGGTATTATTCAAGCAGTAATGGAGAACCAAAATGTTATTCTTCTAGATGAACCAACAAGAGGTTTAGATACCGCAAGCATAGATCAATTTATTGAATTACTACAAAAATTGAAAACAGAAAATAAAATTGTTATCGTAGCTAGTCACGATCATATTGACGGTATACATTACGATAAAACGTTATCATTGAAAAATGGAAAACTAGTTGAATGAATAGAAAAATATTTTTGTGGATATATTTTATAATTTGTAGTTTATTATTTGTACTAGTACCCAACTATTTCCCTAAAATAACAACACATCAATACGCCGCGTTAGTTTTTGATTATCAGGAAAGTCCATTTTATTTAGCAATGATGACCGTCATCATTATGTGTTTCGATTACATCTCGTTGATTATACCAACTATCGAACTGCGAAATATGCAAATATTTTTACTTATTCGTCAACCTACGCAATTAAAAAAACTCACAGCATATTTTTCTATGAGTTTACCCTATTTTGTTCCTTTTATTATCATAAAGCTTTATTCACTCTATTTTGAACAAGGCATTCATGCAATTTTAGGAATATGTGTATCTACTTTCTTTTGGTTTGGCTTCCTGTTTTGGAGTGTTGGTCTGCAGGTCAAGCAATCTACTGTTACTCTTTTGCTTATATTAACAATCATGTTAAGTCGTTTTTTGGCAATAGTATTTTTCTAATTAACAGACTGCCTATTGCTACTAAAAATCAATTCCTAAACTTGAGAAAGATTGATTGAATAAGTTTTTAAAAATACTTAGAATTTTTATTCTAAGTATTTTTTACTGTCACTATCAATTTGTTGCTTATGACTAATTTTAATCCGTCAAGTTATTATCGTAGTAAAGATGGTATTTGTCTTTTTAATTAAACACTTAGTTTAACTAAATTAAAAAGCTAAATCATAGTGACCGATTCAGCTTATATGTTGTTCATTTGAAAATCACAACATACCCAACTTTTGGTCACATTAGCTCATTTCAACATCCTTTTAACAATTCCAGTCGCACCAGCTAAACCACCAATTATACTTACAAAAACAACCAACAAAAACACAACAATTTGACCCTGATCAAAACTAACCAATGACTTAGCATGCAACCCAATCATGATTTGATTATATGGATAAAAGTCACCTAATGTGCTATTAATAATTGAGATAATCAAACCAAAAATGATAATACCAAAGTTTACTAATAAACTAGTCGTGAAATTTTTAACTTTCAGTGCAATCCAAAGCTGAATCGCAATAACACCCAAACTACCGAGCCAACCCAGAATAGACCAAGTCAAAAATTGACCAATATTAACGGAACCAGGTAAATGTAATAAATAACCCATTATCACAAAAATTACAAACCCAATGATTTGATTGAGTAAGCTTAGAAAAGCAATATACAACCATTTTGACATGACAAGATGTGATACTTTAAGTGGTGATACGACCATTCTAAGTAAATTATTGTTATCTAATTCATTTTTAATATTATTTGCGACAATAATGCCCAAAAATAGAGGGATAAATATTTGAGAAGCAAATAAGTTACTCTCTCCCCACAATGCTAACCACTGCGTATGACTCTGAATAAAAACTTGTTTATTAGCAGTGTATAAAAGTGTTCCCAACAGCAAACCTAAAAATGAGTCAACCAGCAGAATCGTCATGCTCATAGATCTTTTATTCTTTAGATGCTCGGCATACATCAAACTCATTACATTTTGCACAATATCATACCTCCAATGTCTTATTTGTATACCATTCTGTGAAAAGAACTACGACTAAGCCAACAAAAAACACGATAAACAAGTTGATTAGTATAGATGGATTGACTACAATCGTTTTTGCTTGCAACACCAAAGGATTTAACAAGGACACATATAATATAGGTATAAAACGCATCATAGCTTGTGGCAACATACCAGAGGTCATCATGGCAATAAAACTGCCTGCTAGTCCTAATAATATACCCACCACTTGGCGTTCAACGATAAACGATACCGACATTTGAAACGCTAGTGTACCAACTAAACCCGTTAACAAACAAACCATGGTTATGACAAAAAGGTGCCCTGTAAAAACAATATGCATATTTTGACTGACGTATTTTACTGACATCACCTGTATTAGCCAGTACATCAGAACGATTAAACTACCAAAGCATAATTTAGCTGTATATAATTGTCGGTGATTTTGGTTATTAACACGCAAAACACTTGGCATGTCATTATCAAAATCAATTGCCACAATACGCGATGCTAATATACTGATAAATAATGGCGCAAAGAAACCATTAACTGTCATTAACATCAATAATAAATAATTTTGGTCCAACATAAATGTTCTGTTAGATAAAGATTGTGTACGAATCATACTAGCGTAAAACCAAAAAACCTCAACAATCATAATTAAAATCAGCCCAAACCAAAATGGACGCCGTTTGTTTTTAGACACTTCAATAAACACATCTTTTATCATTACACACCTTCCGTTATCGTTAGAAACATATCTTCTAATGAATTTTTTACGACGTGTAACTCATAAACACCAATCTCATTAGTTACCAATAACTGGTTTATCTGAATAATTGTCGTACGATCAATGCTGTTGAGTTCAAAATCATCTTCATTTTGTTTATTAATCAAGTATTGATGTTGTTCTAACAAACGAACCGCCGCGCTATTATTGTCCGTCTTAATCACTAACCGACTGGTTTTCTCAAGTTCTGCTAAACTGCCTTCATATTTTATCTGCCCATTATTGATAATCGCAACCCGATTAGCTATCTTCTCAATTTCAGACAAAATATGACTAGAAATTAAAACTGTTGTCCCATATTTTTCAGGAAGCGATGCTATTAATTCTCGAATCTCTCTTACCCCTTTAGGGTCTAAACCATTTGTAGGTTCATCTAAAATAATTAATTTTGGGAATTTCAACAAAGCTAATGCTATACCTAGGCGCTGTTTCATACCCAGAGAATAATTTTTAACCAATTTCCTTTTGGGGACATTCTGCAAATCAACAATTGTTAAAACCTTTTCAATGTTACTCTGCGGGACATCTGCCAAACGTTGTAAGATCTTCAAATTTTCAATCGCAGTCAAATTAGGATAAAAAGATGGTGCTTCAATCAAAGAACCAATATCGGATAAATAGGCGTTTGTTTCTGCTATATTATATTGATCGAATAACTTGATGGTGCCACTATCAAGTGTAATTAACTTTAAAATAGCTTTCATCGTTGTGGACTTCCCAGCGCCATTTTTACCTAATAAACCATAAATATCGCCTTCTCGCACTGTCAAGGATACGTCTTGCAGTATACGATTGCCTTGAAAACTTTTAGATAAATTGTTTATTTCTAATATATTATTCGTCATTGGTTTTTCCTTTAATAATCTTTTTATCTCAACAAATACAGCTTATACTTATAGCATAAACTGTATTTGTATTATTGTAAAAATGCACCAATGATCCATATTTACGTCTGAATCCACTACTTTTCAAGTTCAAATACTGTATAGTTGTGATTAACAACAAAATGCAAGGATTAGGGATATATGTTAGTATTTGTACTAGAATCAGTTATTTTATTAGGAACTGCTATTAACTGCGGTTATACGATAACCTACCACCCAGAATCATTTACCTTAAAAAATTTAATCAGCTACTTAACTATCAGCGCGAGTATTATACTTTATCTCAGCCAAAATAAAACCAGCTTTTGGTTACTAACTCCATTAGTCTTAGTCTCCTTGACATTATTAATTATTTTAGATTCACGGCCTGCTATTTTAAATTTATTATTAGGTTTTATAACAATCACTAGTTTATACGTTATATTTGCCATCTTCTTAAATGGTGTAGATGAGCAACTCATGAATCGTCCTATAACCTATATCTTATTTTTTGGTATTGTCAACGCCTGCGCGATAATATTAAGATGGCTAATATCAAAAAGAAATAGCCAACATTATCAAGAACAATTTTGGCGTCAAAACATGAATAAAGCGCTCGTATTAATTATTGGCAGTTTAATTGTTTTCTATATTTTCAGTGGTCATCTCAAAAAATCAATCACTACTTTACCAATGACCATCTTGCAATCATTGATTATATTAGTTGTTGCCCTCATAATGATTAGTATTGCTTTTCTTTTTTTGCAACACGAACGCCAAATCCAATTATTAAAGGAAACAGCTGTCAAACAGCAAGCACAGGATTTACAATTATATTTGAACACACTGAAAGCTAGTCGACATGAGTACAACTCTCATATCAACACAATTCATCAATTGTTAAAGAGTAATCAACTACAACAGTTGAATGACTACATGACCGAGTTAATAATGGATAACAACTACCTTTCAAATGTAGCTGGACTCAAATTTCCAGAAATCAGCGCATTGCTATATCGCTATGAGTTATTGGCTAGAAAAAAACAAATAGCTCTCACTATTTATTTTGATAATAATTTATCTAAACTACCAATGTCCCTGTATGATTTAAGTCAATTACTAGGCAACTTAATTACTAACGCATTTGAAGCCAGTGAAGCATATTTAGAGCAAAAGCCACAAGTTGAATTATCTTTTTCGCAATCTCATCAACACGTTAACATTTTGATTAAAAATACTGGGAAAATAAAAGAAGCAATCAAAACAAACATAATAAAACCAGGTATTAGTTCAAAATCTAAAAACCAAGATCGACATGGGTTTGGTATGTATATTATTTCGCAACTTGTTGATAAATATTTTGGCGAGTTAGTCATCAAAGAAACTAACAACGATTATGTAGAGATTGAAATTTCGATACCATTGTCATAATTAAGGAGAAAATGATGCCACATAAAATAAATACAATCATTTTAGATGACGAACCCTCAGCAATTGAAAATTTAGAGTCAATGCTATCATTTTATGACTACATCAATGTCGTGCAAACGTCGACTTCATTCAACCAGCTTTGGCATTACTTGCAATTACATGCTGATCAAGTAGATTTGTTGTTTTTAGATATTTTACTCCACAATGAAAATGGTTTAGATATCGCAAAAACAATTAATGAAACATATCCAAGCATTAAAATTATATTTTCCACCTCTGAAGCCTCTTATGCGCTTGATGCCTATGATACTTCACCTATTGACTATATTACCAAACCAATCAACGCTGTCAGATTACAAAAAGCACTAACAAAAATACGACAGATCGATAAACATCATATTCTGAAAAATAACGATGTTAAAATTGGTATTAAAAATAAAAATATGATCGACATGGTTAATATTGATAGCATCAAATTAATCAAAAAAGAATTACGTCACGTTAAATTGCTGTTAACTGATGACTCAAAATTAACGACAACAGAAACAATCAATGCCTTGTTTCTTAAATTAAAAGCTTATGGTTTTGTTATGGTGACGCGATCGATCATTGTCCCTATTCGTGATATTACTGCTATTGATTACAAGCAATCAACCCAACGTTACACGATTCAACTGCGTTCACAATTAAAATTACCACCTATTTCGCAAGCAAGAATCAAAGATATAAAATCTGATTTAGCTGCGTTCGATTGGATTATTTAATATTGATGTTTACGCATATAAAGTTACTATTAAAACTAGTTTTAGGGATATTCATACGCTAATTTAAACGTTTCGGTCAATTTTACGATTAACCATTTTAGTTGTATCCTATTATTGTTTAGCTAAACAATACAAAAAATGGAGGTCATTATCATGAAAGTAAATGAAGTTGCTTTATCTGCTTTGGAAGAAGTTACTGAATCAGAATTAGACGCTGTTCTAGGTGCTCGTAAGAGTGGTGTTATTAACACTATCAGTCATGAATGCAACATGAATTCATTCCAATTCGTGTTCACGTGCTGCTCATAATCAAATAAACATTAGTGTTATTTCAACCTGTGATTGATAGATTAGCTGTAAGTTTAATCTATTAATCACAGGTTTTTGTAATTATATTACAATCATAAAAATTCTCCTAAAGCATTTTCATGGAGGACTTGATTCATTTTAAATCTCTTTAAAAATATCATCCAGTATTATTCAAGTACATTTGAACTAAAGAATACAACACAAAATGCAAAATGAAGCTATTTTAATATATTCTTATCAACATTTTTTTGTTTAAAAAAACGTTGTAATTTAACAAAATAAAATCCAATGATCTATCCCAATCATTGGATTTTATTTATACAAAACCAACATTAACTACTTCTGTTCTTTTTGTCTCAACCCAACACCCGTCACTGCTGACAAAACTGACATGACTGGCGACAATAAGGCAAATAATGTAAATGGTGCAAATTCAATGACTGGCACGCCTAATGTTTGTGCAGCAAAGCCGCCTGCCACACCCCAAGGCACCAAATAATTCATCACTGTTCCTGAGTCTTCAATTGTGCGACCGAGAGACAGTGCTGACAATTTAACCTTTTTAAAACTTTCTTTAAACAATTGACCTGGTAGAATAGTTGCCAAATATTGTTCGCCAACTAAGAAATTAGCCCCAATCCCCGTCAATAATGTTGCCAAAACAATTGAACGTTGTGTTCGCAAATGAACAACAATTGGCGCCATGACACGATTTAAAATACCTAGGCCACTCAGTAACCCACCCAAAGCTAAGGCCAACATGATCATCATAATCGTTTCCATCATGGCAGACATCCCCCCGCGATTAAGCAGTGACATCAACGTTGCGTTAGTACTTGTCGTATGAAAACCATTAACTAATAAGTCGGCCCATGCGTTCAGACTATGCTGCGTTAAAAACATGACGCTTGATACTAAGACGTTAATCATCAGTGCTGGAATGGCAGGGATTTTCAACCATGCGGTCACGACCAATAGACCAAGCGGCACAATTGCCCACCATGTCGGTTGCAATAATGGTAGCAACGCCGTAATCTTACGCGTAGCATCTGCATGAGTTTGATGACCCAAACTCATTACAATTGTCACAATAAATGTTAAACTCCACGCTGGCACAGTCGTCCACATCAGATTTTTGATATGTGCAAACAAATCAGTTTCGGAAATGGCACTTGCTAAGTTAGTTGAATCTGATAATGGCGAATTCTTATCACCAAAAATTGCCCCTGACAACACAATGCCGGCAACTATGGCTGGATTGATGCCCATTAAAGTCCCAACACCCATCAGAGCGACACCAACTGTCGATAACGTTGTGAATGCACTACCGATTAATGTGCCAATAATTGATGTTGTGATGAAGGCTGTTGGCAAGAAAAAAGCCGGTGTTAACACTTTAAAACCAACCCAAATCATCGTTGGAATCACACCGATAGCTAACCATAATGCAATGAGTGCGCCAATTAATAAGAATAAAAATAACGGTGTCAACCCGGATTCAACACCCTTAATCAGCGCTGTTTGGCTAGCTTGCCAAGAAATACCCCTAAAGCGCGCAACGACCATAATCATACCAATGACAAGTAAGATCGGCGCAATCGGTGCCAGCCCAAAGCCAATCACACCGATTGCTAAAATCATAATTGTTGCGACAACTAATGCCACTGAAGTTCCTGTGTTTAATTTATTGTTCATCTTATTTCTCCTGCCAATTTTTTAACAACAATAAAAAAGTCCCCGCTGTCACATTGACAGAAGGGACGAATTGACATTTAAAATCCGTGGTACCACCCAGCTTACGCGCTAAAAAGCACATCACTTTGGCATTTGATAACATGGTGCTGCCATGCTTAAATCGATAGCTGTATTTCGAATGTCAACACCTGTGCAGTTTTCACCAACCACTGCTTCTCTTAACGCCGAATGTTTATTCTACTCAATAATTGCTAATTTCAAGTAATTTTAGTTTACTATGCCACTGGATTCTTGTCAACACGCCACTATACTGAAAGCACAGGACTTTTTCATGAAACCACATCCACCAGAACACTTAATTATTGCAACTTAATTTATTTAATATCATGCCATTGCCAATTGACAACGTCCGGTAAGTCGGTCCCTTTATCACAAATATAAGCAGTATGCTGCGCAAGTATCGTATCCATTTTTTGATTGAATTGACCAGCTGCATCAGCATAACTAGTCGCATTAATTGCATCCTTAGCTAAGTGAAAACGATCAAGCTCGTTAAGTACACGCATATCAAAAGGTGTTGTAATGTCACCATTTTCACGGTAGCCATGAAAAATAACGTGATGATTATGACGATCATAAAACAAATCGCGTGCTAGACTCTCAAAACCATGGAAAGCGAAAATAATCGGTTTATCAATCGTAAAGTAACGATCAAATTCGTCATCACTTAAACCGCGACTATCTTGATCATCCCCCTTTTTACGCAGTTTCAATAAATCTACAACGTTTATGAAATGGAATTTTAGATCAGGAAAATTATCGTGCAACAAAGAGATAGCTGCTAAGCTTTCCATAGTTGCTTCAGTACCAGCAGCTGCAAAAATAATATCTGGCGCAACATTATTGTCATTTGAAGCCCAAGGAATAATGCCTAGTCCATTATCAACTAACTCAGTCGCTTCATCGATTGTGAACCATTGCGTCCGTGGGTGTTTGGAAGCAACAATAATATTGATTTTATTACGAACCTTAAATGATTTATTCATCACAGCTAAAAGTGAGTTCGCATCGGCTGGCAGGAATTCATTAACGAATTCGTGCCCTTTTTCAGCCATATGTGTCAACATACCAGGATCTTGGTGAGTATAACCATTATGATCTTGTTGGAAAGCATGAGACGCGTTGACAATATTTAACGAAGGATAATCATGACGCCAAGTTTGTTCGGTCGCCTTACGTAGCCATTTATAATATTGTGTCAGCATAGAATCGATGACACGCGTAAAAGCTTCATATGATGCAAAGAAACCATGTCGTCCAGTCAGAACATAACCCTCTAGCCAGCCTTCAGCTTGATGCTCGGATAACTGTGCATCTAATATACGACCAGAATGTGCCATAGATTCATCATTTGGCGTATGAATGTCTTGCATCCATTGCCGGTTAGTCACCTTAAATTCATCCCATAGACGGTTAGACATCGTTTCGTCTGGACCAAACTGCCTAAAATTTTCAGGGTTTTTGGTCATAATATCGGCTATAAAAGTGGAAACGATTTGTAAATCCATTTTCTGCTTTTGATTGTTTTTGAGTTCCGTGCTAACAACCGCATATTTTTTATAATCAGGCATATTCAAAGGCTTTGTATCAATACCGCCATTAGTAATAGGATTCATCGCCATACGCTTGTCATTCTTAGGCTGGTTGACTCGTACAATATCCGTTAACGTCCCATCTTGATTAAATAATTCTTCAGGTTTGTAAGAGGTCAGCCAATCGGTCAACATTTTTTTGTGTTCTAAATGATTGGCATCAACAGGAATAGGTACTTGGTGCGCACGAAAAGAATTTTCAATTGGGTTACCTGCCAAATCTTTCTTTGGTCCTGTCCAACCTTTCGGTGCTCTTAAAACAATCATTGGCCAAATTGGCAACGATTCGTCGTCATGATCACGCGCATTTTTTTGAATCGCTTTAATTTTTTCTATCGCTGTATCAACAGCTTTAACCATAGCACCGTGGGCTTTAAAATTATCACTGCCATCAGTCTCGACAAACAATGGCTGCCATCCCATGCCTTCGTAATATTTCTCAAGATCACTGTCACTCATGCGCGACAAAATTGTTGGATTCGAAATTTTAAAACCATTTACCTGTACAATTGGTAAAATAGCACCATCGTGAATCGGGTTAATAAATTTACTAGAAAACCACGATGCCGCTAAAGGTCCAGTCTCAGATTCACCATCACCCACTTCTACAGCAGCAATCACGCCAGGATTATCCAAAATAGCCCCAACGCCGTGAGAAATAGAATAACCTAGTTCACCCCCCTCATGCATTGAACCAGGCGTTTCCGGCGCAGCATGAGAAGCAATACCGCCCGGAAAAGAAAACTGCTTAAACAAACGTTGCATGCCCTGAATATTCTGAGTGATCTTAGGATACATGTTCGTATAAGAACCATCCAAATAGGCATTGGATACCATTACTTGGCCACCGTGGCCTGATCCTTCTATATAAAACATATTCAAGTCATATTTCAAAATAGCACGATTTAAGTGCGCATAAATAAAGTTTTGTGGCGCAACTGTTCCCCAGTGTCCAATCGGCTTGATTTTAACATCATCCGATGTTAAATCGCTTTGTAGTAAGGGATTATTTCTCAAAAATAACTGACCAACAGACAAGTAATTAGCAGCTCGCCAATAGGCATCAATATAGTTTAAATAATCTTTTGAATCGTAATCAATTGTCATTTGTTCTCCTTCATGAACTACTTTTTAATTTTTTCTAGGCATGCACATCATGCTTTTTTCTACTATAAAACATTGGTAAAATAGTTTTCTAAAAATACCGCGACACCATCATCCACATTTGACACAGTCACATCGTTAGCACTTCTTTTCACGCTTGTAACAGCATTCCCCATCGCCACACCAACACCTGCAGCTTGAATCATATCTTCATCGTTTTCCTCATCGCCAAAAGCAATAACCTCAGACCACTCGATTCCAAAATGAGACATTAGTTTTTCCAATCCGATTTTCTTATTTGTTCCTTTTGGCAAAAATTCAAGCAAATTTCGTCGCGATCGCACAATTGTTAAATCATCAACTGTTTTTAAAAGAGCAACAATTTTATCTAATTTAGTAGGATCATCTTGGCAAACAAATTTATAATATTTTTGGTCCGGTAAATTCGTAAAACTTAAATTACTGAATGTCATAAGCGAACCAATATAATTTTCATAAGTTGATTTTCCAAGTTCAATAATTGAATACGCTTGTTGCAGCGAGACGATATCCAGTGGAAAATGGTATGTCATAGCCAAATTATAAATTGGTAAAATATCTTTTTTAACTATGTCCTGACTGAATAGTGTCTTTTTATTTAAATTATTGACAACGACTGCACCATTAAAATTAATCGCATAATCATCTGCTTTTAAAAGATCAAGTTGCTTGATAAAGGGTACAATTCCCTTAATCGGTCGGCCAGTGGTTAAAATAATTTTGATTCCTTTTCGATGCAGTTTTTTTAAAATCAACTCGTTTCTAGTACTAATATTTTTTTGTGGATTTAGTAGCGTATTATCTAAATCCAAGGCAATCAATTTCGTTTTCATAAGCTAGTAGCACCCCTTATTCATATTAAATTTCCTCCTACCCCCTATCTAAATTTAAACACGACGGTTTCTATTTGCAAAATAAATGTTTATAATGTCTTATATTAATATTATAAATAGAAACCTTATGCCATAATTTTGATCATATTAAAACCCGCAGCGTTAGATTTTATCCAACGTCGCGGGTTCACTTCAATATCATTACGTGTTTTAGTGCTTTTATACACTAAAAGTTTGATTTAAATCGATCCAATTAACTGTCATCTCAAAAATACGAACAACTTAACAATAATCTCTATGCCACTGGATTCTTGTCAACACGCCGCGACATTGTCACTGCTAGTAAACCAGTAATTATTATCATAACAATAAATACCGATAAAAATAGTATATCTGTCCACCCATGATCCATCATAACCCCTGAATATATTGGGCCAACAACACGACCTGAACTAATCATCATTGATACAAACCCTTGTGCTTGTCCCGCAACTTCTTTGGGTGTAATTTGGGCAACCCATGCTGGTACTTGTGGACTTTGTAACATTTCACCAATGGTTAATAATTCAAAAACTAACACAATTTGCCAAAATGTCGTCACAAAAATCAAGAAAAAGAAACTCAACGCAAAAATCACACTGCCTAAAATAACGGACACATGATACGGATGTTTATTGGCCCAATTTGAGACAAATTTCTGCAACACAATAATTGTGACACCATTAATCATCCATAAATCAGCATAGTTACGTGTTGGCATGCCCAAGGTTTTCATATGTGGTGCCATCACTGTTTCCCAAAGCATGTAAGATAAATACGTAATAAATAAGAGTGCCCCAATAGCAATTAAAACAGGTGTTAACTTGAATTTTTTCCTTGTGATTGTTGGCTTGTTGCCCTGTTCTTCTTCGTTGCTAACCACCGGATCAGCAGCATCCACCGACACATTAAATTTAGTCACAATGATCAGCATTAGCCCAAAATAAATGGCAGTCGAAATCATCATCAGCAAACTAAAACCATAATCAAATAAATAACCGACCGCTAACGTTCCTAGTACAACCCCAATATTTAAAACGATGTACATATTATTAAATATCACACGCGTTTTTTGACCGGGTACAGTTGTCGCAAAAGAATTCACTAATGTTTGCTCAATCCCCATACCAAAGTTCGCTATCCAAATTAAAATAGCAAATACTGGCCATTTATTAAAGAAAATAAGACTTGCCACAGCTGTTAAAATGATGATGCTTGTCATAACCATAGCGGCATAAGGCCGCCAATGATCAAATAATTTGCCACCAACAAAAGAGCCCAACAGACTCACCATGGCACCAATCATCAACACGACACCAGCGGTTGTAAAGCTCTGATTTAACACACCAGTGATGTATAAGGTCATAACAGGCCAAATCATAGAATTCCCTGTACTTGATAGTAACGTGCCCAGAAGTAGCCATTTCTCATTAAGCTGTCGCGGCTTATTAGCTAAACTTGTTTGCATAAATCCTCCAATTAGTAGGTTTATTGTAGCATAAAAAACAGCTTAAAATGATGTATTTTAAGCTGTTTCAACAAAAAATATCCTATTAAAAATTCGGTTTTTAAAATACTGTCATCTACCAATGAATTTTTTTAAAAAACGTCTGATTGGCTTGCTAAAGACAGCAGAATTTAAAACATATTGATGTCGCACAGGTGTCGTCCTTAAACCACCTGACTTTAACAATTCAGCTACTTCGACTGGTTTAATTGGCTCATCAGGTTGATACCGCCAATGATTAGTCTTCACATCAACATGAATCACATAATAATTTTTAGTATTTTTTTTGGTCGGTGCGTGGGCAATCAACGTTTGACCCGCATATTGGCCAATGTCTAATTGTCGTAAAATTTGTTGTTGTTTTGGGGTAAAGTCATTAATTAACATTTTTTCCTTGCTAAGCGATTGACGTGTTTGTGAAAACGCGTACTTTCTAACTGATTTTGCGTTATAATAATAGTTGAATTCAATTCTAATATTAAGGGGAACATTATGGTTTCAGAAATCAAGACATTGGTAACATTTTTTGGCGGTACTGGTGATTTGGCAAAGCGCAAGCTTTACCCATCAGTTTTCAACCTTTATAAGAAAGGTTACCTACAAGAACACTTTGCCATTGTTGGCACGGCGCGTCAAGACCTAACGGACGAAGAATTTAAGCAATTAGTTCGCGAGTCTATTGCGGACTTTACAGAAGATCAAGATCAAGCCGAGGCATTTATTGCCCATTTCTCATACCGTGCACATGATGTCACAGATGCCGCTTCATATGCTATCTTAAAAGAAGCCATTGAAGAAGCAGCTACTAAATTTGATATTGATGGCAACCGCATTTTCTATATGTCAGTTGCACCCCGCTTCTTTGGTACAATTGCCAAATACCTGAAGTCTGAAGCTTTGTTGGCATCAACTGGTTACAATCGTTTGATGATTGAAAAGCCCTTTGGTACATCATATACTACAGCCGAAGAATTGCAAAATGATTTAGAAAATGCTTTTTCAGATGACCAATTATTCCGTATTGACCATTATCTTGGTAAAGAAATGGTACAAAACATTGCTGCGTTACGTTTTGGTAACCCAATCTTTGATGCTGCTTGGAACAAAGACTATATTAAAAATGTGCAAGTAACACTAGCAGAAGTTTTGGGTGTTGAAGAACGCGCTGGTTACTACGATACTACTGGTGCATTGCTCGACATGATTCAAAACCACACCATGCAAATTGTTGGTTGGTTAGCTATGGAAAAACCTGCTTCATTTAATGACAAGGATATCCGTGCTGCTAAGAATGCTGCCTTCAATGCATTGAAGATTTATGATGAAGAAGAAGTCAATAAATACTTCGTTCGCGCGCAATACGGTGCCGGTGATTCAGCCGATTTCAAGCCATATCTTGAAGAACTTGATGTCCCTGCTGATTCAAAGAACAATACATTTATTGCTGGTGAACTACAATTTGACTTGCCTCGTTGGGAAGGTGTCCCTTTCTATGTTCGCTCAGGTAAGCGTTTAGCTACTAAGCAAACACGTGTTGATATCGTCTTCAAGGCTGGTACATTTGACTTTGGTACAGCACAAGAAGCGCAAGAGTCTGTTTTATCAATTTTGATTGACCCTAAGGGTGGCATAGAGTTCAAGATTAACTCAAAGTCTGTTGAAGATTCATTCAACACACGTACAATTGATCTTGGTTGGACAATTTCTGATGAAGATAAGCAAAACACACCAGAACCATATGAACGTATGATTCATGATACTATGGACGGCGATGGTTCAAACTTCGCCGACTGGAATGGTGTCGCCATTGCTTGGAAGTTCGTTGATGCTATTTCAGCAGTTTATACTGCCGGTAAAGCACCACTTGAAACTTACAAGTCAGGTTCAATGGGACCAGAAGCATCTGATAAGTTGTTAGCCGGTAACGGTGACGCTTGGGTGTTTAAAGGTTAAAATTTAATAATAAAAGGCCTCTCACAAAATGTGGGAGGCCTTTTATTATATCATGATATATAACACCTTTTAATCAGCCAACACCTGCAACATAATATAACAGCTTGTCAGAGTAAGTTACATGATCTGCATCAAAGGTTGCTTTATGCACGGCGGCCATATTATCCGTGATAACGCCGTCTGCGCCAAAGTACATCATCCGTAGAATAGATTTTTCATCATTTGGTGTCCAAGCGAACACTTTTTTGCCATCATTGTGTGCTGCCTGTATGAAATGCTTATTAACCGTGCTAAATTCAACCGTATAAAAATCCGAATGTGATTTTGGTGGGCCAATAATATTAAATGGTACAATATAGCCCGCTTCGACAGTTGGCGCAATTTTCTTCGCATCTTCAATTAACTCAAAATTTAACGATTGGATGATGTGATGATTTTCTACCAGATTATCTTGATACTTGCGCATAAAACGTTCGACTAATTGCGTATTATTTTTATCCGTCGTCTTAAATTCGATTAAAAGTTTTTGATGTATCGCATTGGCAGATTTCAAATAATCATCAAACGATGCCATTGGTGCCACCTGATTATTTTCACGAACCTTTAACTTGGTCAAGTCCTTTAAATTCATATTTCCTGGCGTATTATTAACACCGGTTAATTTTTTTAAATTAAAATCGTGAAAAACAACAAATTGATTATCTTTAGTCAATTGTACATCCATTTCTATATAATCAGGATGATCTTTTGCCGTTTTATTTAAGGCAGTAATACTATTTTGAACCCCATTTTGTTCAGAAACACCACGATGTGATGCACTAATTGGTCTAGAAATATCAATTGACTTTAAATAAGTTAAATTATAATATCCGACAAGACTCACGCTTAAAATTCCAAAAATAAGATAAGCACTTAACTGTCCAAAAACCTTTTGATGCTTATGAACTAAAACATTTGCCCCTATTTTTGGCGTTGGTAATACATTATTATGTGACATATCATCAACAATAACCAGAAACATCCCCACCGTGGTTAATGCCAAATTAGTCAAAATAATCACCTGCAGTAGCGTCATAATAATTGCTGCACTAACTAACGTGTACACACCAATATGTTGCTCAACTAATTTTTGAATGCCAATTAAAATAGCGAAACTCAGTGACGTAAATATGACTGTACCAAAAGCAATTATACCTAATTTTTTTAATATGTTAAAAAATCGGTTACGTGTTAAATCCAAACTACTTCTAATTGCCTCGCGGGTTGGCAAATTATTTAATATCATGTTTGGTAAGACAAATATTAGTCGTACACCGATATAAGTTAGTAACAGATAGACTAAAATAAATGCCCCAACGATCACTAAACGGTGATCAAAAATGTAATCCATAATAAATGATGGTATTTTTATTTTTGATAATAAATCCGATCCGTAGCTCACACCGCCCAAGGGTAATATTAACACCAGGTAAAACATGAAGAACAAACCTGTACTGATGCCGATTTTTCTAATTTGACGCAATGTCCTAATGAGCAGTTGATACACGCCAATCGGTTGCTTAACATGAATGAAATAGACACTCATAAGCAAAAAAGCAAATTCAAAAAAAGATAACAAAATTGATAAAATAAAAACACCAATTAAAGCCAAAAAAATCATCGGTTGTTGCCACATCATTGCGCCTAAAGTGTTGACCGACAAATAGTTTATGTGACTAGTCTTTAAAATAAATTGACTGACTTTACCCAACAATGGCAACAGTATGAAAATAAATAAGACATGGACAGCAAGGACATTTTTGAAATACCTTTTACTACGCCATAGAAATCCAACAGACTCTAAAATCTTTAATCGTATATATCGCATCAAAACTCTCCTGAGTTTGATTATAGCGAACAATAAGACATTAGTCTATCACTGGTTTAATTGCTGATAAATTTTTACTGTCCTATAGTAATCACTTGAACTGGGAAATCCGACAGCTGTTCCAAATTATGCGAGGTCATGATAACCAATTTACCGCGTTCCTGTACCAAGGAAGCAATCATCCTTAAAATAACTTTTGTATTATTACTATCAACCCCGCTTGTTGGCTCATCATTAATAAGTGACTTTATTATACAAAATTATTTATATCATCATATCATAATGTATGAGGCAATAACACCTATTGTTGTGAAAATCCAATAACTACTGTCGTACCAACATCAATCTCAGATGTCACTGCAATATGACATGATAATTTATCTAACACTAATTTTGCTAAGTACAGTCCCAAACCACTTGAATTCTTATCTAAACGCCCATTATAGCCAGTAAAACCATGTGAAAATAACCGCGGTAAATCGGAAGCTAATATACCAATGCCACTATCTATCATGCGCAGTTGTCTATCAGTTATTTCAATTTTCACGCCACCTGTTTCTGTGTATTTCACAGCATTATTAATAATTTGTTCGACAGCTACTGCCAACCATTTAGCATCTGTTTTAATCATTGCCTCACCGACAATTGTTACCTTTAAATTTTTATGAATAAATTGCGCAGCATATTTTTTAATCACCGTATTAACTAACTCACGAACATTGACTAATTCAAAGCGAAAATCAGTCATCGTATTCTGCACACGAAGATATTCAAGCAAAATGGTTAAGTAGTTTTCTAGTTCAAATGTTTGTTTTTGAAGTTCGGGTAGTTGTGTCTGTGCCACAAGATCTAGACTTGCTAATGGCACTTTCATTTGATGCGTCCAAACACGCATGATATCCATAAAATTTTTATCCTGCTGCATTTGTGTTGCCAATTTTGTACGGATTTGTTCATTCTCTGACTGTAATTCCGCCATATAACGTTGCTCATGCCGAAATTTTTGGTAATCAATCACTGCGTAAATTATAATCATTAATAAAAATAATAGACTGGCATTTAACAGCGATGTCATTGGTAATTGCCACAACATAAAGGTGCACAAAAACAAACTCATCCCCAAAATAAGCGTGAAAAATAAGCCAAATTGACGTTTTAAATACTTACCCCAATACATAACCAACTCCTCGTACGGTATGAATTTTATCGAAATCAATGCTCGCTACTTTTTTCCTTAATCGCGCCATATTCACATGTAATGTGTTGGCATCAATGAAATCATCATTTTCCCATAGCTTTGCCAACAAAACATCTTTGGGCACAACTGTTGTGCCATACTCAAACAAAATCTGTAACATTTTAGTTTCAGTACTCGTCAGGTCAACTTTCCCCACACGACCTATTAACTGATTGTCTACCAAGCGATAACTTTCAAATAGCAACTCTGACGCACTAAAATGGTAACTGCGGCGTAGTAACGCTTGTATCTTTGCCTTCAAAACCGTCAAATTAAACGGTTTAGCAACAAAATCATCTGCCCCCATGCTCAGAGCCATCACTTGATTCATCTCATCGTCAGCACTTGAAATAAAAATGATAGGCACTTTACTTATTTTACGTAATTCAGTTGTCCAATAAAAACCATTGAAATAGGGTAAAGTAATGTCCATCAACACAAGATCTGCATGTGATTCATTAATTTCTTGAACAACAGCACGAAAATTCAGCGTTGAAGCAACGCTGAATTCTGATGATAATATTTTTTTTAAGCTGTTGACAATACTGACGTCATCTTCGACAATAAATATTTTTTGCATACCTTCATTATACGTGACGTTGCACAATGTTAACATAACTACGTGATGTCACTTTATAAATCGCATAGTACAATACGACAATCAAGAGAATAACACCCCCACTAACAGATAACATTAATGTTTTATTCGTAATACCAAAGACGTTAATAATTTTAGAGATCATCACATAAGCCCCAGCAAAATGAACGACAGCCACGGCAATTGGCATGAAAAATAACAAACGTATTTGACTATTGATTGTTTGCGATACTTCTTTTTTAGATAAGCCGACTTCCTGTAGTATGCGGAACGCTTCCTTATCCTGTTCGCCTTCAGCAATTTGTTTATAATAAATGATTAACGCCGCACCAATTATAAAGGTTAGTCCCAGTGTGAAACCAATGAACAAGAACCCCCCCGAGTATGCTCGTCCCTCTTTTAGTAGTGAAAATCGATCCATTCCAAATGCTGATACTGGGGAGCCGTTACTACTATTTTCACCCACTTCTTTAAATGCCTTAACAACGCGCTTACTATCATTTTTACTTAAATTAATAACTAGCTTACGTTGTGAAATCGAGTAACTATTTGCATTAAATCTTGTCCGTTGATAAAACTGCTTGGCTTGTGCCTCATTTGCTGTCACGATCATCGTACTATCACCTGGAATACTTTGAGTTGGATAGTTTTTGACATTTTCTGTTTGACCTTTAACACGCAATGATTGACCAAACCAGTTGATGCTCTTTGGATTAAACTGCCCAGCATAATTATGAATTAATATATCATTTGGTGCCAACTTTGGTAATTTATTGCCAAGCTTAATTAACGTATCACGGGAAACAACCTGTACAGTCGCAACACCTGACTGGTTATCATTAGATACGACATGATTAATCGTCACATGTTTGCTACTAGGCAATTGCACCGACGCTGCGCCATAGTCAACGTATTGAATACCTTTTGTCAAATCAATATGTGTTTGTTTTTCAGTTAGCGACAAAAGACGATCAAACTGTTCTTCTGTTACATTGCCAACACGAGCATCGCCTGTATTCATGGCACTAAGCTCGGTTGTAAATGACATATTTGCCATCATATTTTGTTTTAATCCAGCCTGTAACATAACTGTCGTTACTAAAGTCACGATGGCCATTGTGACGAGTATGGTAATATTCCCTAACCCAATAGCATTTTGTTTCATGCGGTACAGTAAAGCATTTGTTGTAATAAATTTTTCTGGTTGATAGTATTTGCGGCCACGTTTTTGACGTTTTAAATACCAAATAGTAAATGCGACATAAAATAAGTAAGTACCTGCAATCACTAACACTACGGCACCCGCAAATGTGATAATCATAAGCGAATTTACTTTAATCGTTATCGCCATATAATAGCCAATAACTAGTAGTATCATGCCTAAGAACGCTAAAAATCCGCGTGATTTTGGTTCACGTTCACCTTGATTTTCCGAATGCAATAAAGCCAAACTAGAATGGTGATGGATCGTCCACATACTAATCACTGCTAATAAGACAAAAGCCGTTAAAGTAACAATAATCGGCATAACACTGCCGACAACTGAAAAAGTTAAATTGAAATAATTACCACCAATTAAGGCGATAAAAACTAAAAATAAGAATTTTGATAAAATAATACCAACTATTGTGCCGAGTAATAACGTTGCTATTAACAAGAATAGTAGTTCAAGTAAGGCAACAACAATAATCTGCGCCTTGCCAAGGCCTAAAATATCATACAAGCCAAACTCTCGTGAACGTTTTTTTAATAAAAAACGGTAGGCGTAGATTTCAATCCCAATCGAAAAAGGAATAAGTATGATTTGACCAATAATTAAAACAACAGCTACTGACTTGATGTCTAATTTATCTAATTCTGGTGAAAAAGCAATTGATGCCAAAATAAAATTCAAAACAAACATCATCAGGGTTGCCAGTAAAAATGGTGCAAAGTTTTTGAATGACTTTCGAATATTACGTTGCGCTAATTTCAGATAAAACATATCAATTGCCTCCTAAAACACTACTCATGGCTAAGTTGATTTCTTTGTTAAAATCCGATGTACTACGCTCAGCGCGATATAGTTGATGATAAATCATACCATCTTTAATAAACAGCACACGTTTAGCATGACTGGCAACAACACTTGAATGTGTCACCATTAAAATAGTTTGACCTTTATCATTGATTTGTTCAAACAAATTTAACAAGCGATCTGAATTTTTTGAATCTAACGCCGCAGTGGGCTCATCGCCCAAAATTAAGTCGGGTTCTGTCATCAAAGCTCTCGCAATTGCCACACGTTGCTTTTGACCACCAGATAATTCAAATGGTTGTTTATTCAACAACTCTGAAATATTTAACAAAGGTGCCAAAATATTGAGTCGCTCTTGCATGAGTTGTATGGATTTGCGATTCAAGACCAGTGGTAAATAAATATTATCCCGAACATTTAATGTATCCAACAAATTAAAGTCTTGAAAAACAAATCCAAGATGTTCACGACGAAATTTAGCTAAATTATTCGCTTTAATTGTCGTTATATTTGTACCATTCAATGACACCGTACCATTAGTTGGCCGTTCTAATGTCGCTAAAACATTAAGAAGTGTTGTTTTACCACTCCCTGACTCACCCATAATGGCGATATATTCACCTTTTTCAACACTAAAGTCGACATCTCGTAATGCCACCGTTGTTTCTTTTGAAAATCGTGTTTTAAATATTTTTTCAAGATGACTCACTTCTAATAACATAATGCTTCCTCCAGTTCATAGTCTCATTATCTAATAATTGCGTGCCTTGTTCACTTACACCTTGTGACACAACCTGACAAAAATGTCAGAATAATTTTTTTACAAATTCCCCTTGACAAAAGCGGGCTATTCTTGTTATAGTTTACTGGTTAATTAACTAGTAAACTATCGAGGCCAATCATGTCAGAATCCGACAACATTATTCAAGAACTCAACACATTTGTCCAAGCGTACGCGGCAAATTCTGAGTTTATTCGCACAACCACAGCACAACAAATCAATGCCACACAGGCACATTTACTCATGCTATTACAATCGCAAAACGCAACCAATACCATGCTCGCTGACACAATGAAACTCACCAAGCCAGCCATTACAAAAGCGATTAAAAACTTGACCACGCATGGCTACGTAACATCGACAAAAGATGAAGCCGATAAACGTAGTGTTAAGTACACCTTAACACCTGACGGTGTCAAACTTGCTTTGCAACATGAACAATCGCATCAAAAATTACATCATGATATTTGTACGACCGTTTCAGATTTCACACCCGAGCAAAAGGCAACAATTATCAAATTTCTTAAACAAATTAATCATTTAAAGGATAACTAATCATGAAAAAATTAATTGCCATTCTGGCCATTATCATCATTGCAGTCGTAGGTTTTGCCGCGTTTAAGGGCCATTCACCAAAACAAAACACAACCAAAATAAACATTGTTGCATCGACTGATTTCTATGCTGAACTTGCTCAAACAGTTGTTGGTAGTCATGGCACTGCCACAGCAATTATTAACGATCCTAATGTGTCACCTGAAGATTATGAACCAACCACTGCAGTTGCCAAAAAAGTCAGTGGTGCTGACATCGCACTGGCCAATGGTTTAGGATATGATTCTTGGCTTAATAAATTGGCTCAGACATCTAAAAACACACAACTCATTCGCATTGGTGAAAATGTTTTAAAGGAAAAATCTGGCATTAACCCTCATCTTTGGAATAATCCGGAAACAATGACAAAAACCGCACAATATTTAGCTGATGATTTATCAAAGCAAGATCCTACACATAAAACAGCGTACCAAGCTAATGCTAAAAAATATATTGCTAGTTTGAAACCCGTGACAGATCTTGTCAGTCAACTCAAACAACAGGCTAAAAACCAATCGGTTGCCCAAACTGAACCTGTGTTTGAATATATGCTAACAGCTTTAGGTTACAAAGTAATGGATAATGATTTTTCTGAAGCCATTGAAGAAGGAAATGATCCTTCACCTGCGACACTAACACGCCTGCGTTCAGCTATTACAAACCATCAAATCGCATTTTTGGTCAATAATAAGCAAACAACGAGCACAACCGTTTCAACTATTGTTGATCTGGCAAAAGCCAATAACGTGCCTGTTATTAATGTTACCGAAACAATTCCACGTCATGAACATTATGTTAGCTGGAAAATATCAGAGTTAAAACAAATACAAAAAATTAAGCAATAATCCCACCACACCAACATGCGTTTTAAATATGCTATACTAATCTTGAAGCGTATCAGACCTTTCTGATACGCTTCAAGATTAGTAATTTATTATGATGGAGGTAATATTCATGTCTCTTACAGACACTTACACACTGGCAAACGGTACTAAAATACCAGTTCTTGGTTTTGGAACATGGCAATCCGCCGATGGCGATGTTGCTTATCAAGCAGTCAAATGGGCGCTTGATGCTGGTTATCGACACATTGATACAGCTGCCGTTTATGGTAACGAAGCATCAGTTGGTCGGGCAATCAAAGATTCAGGCCTGCCACGAGAATCATTGTTTGTGACATCTAAACTTTGGAATGATGCACACACCTACGAAATGGCGAGCAAAGCACTTGATGTATCACTTAATAAATTAGGCCTTGATTACCTGGATTTATATTTAATTCATTGGCCTAATCCAGCAAGCGTTCAAGCTACAAGTGAAGACGCTTGGCAGTCTGCAAATGCCGAAACTTGGCGTGCTTTCGAAGATGTCTACACTGCTGGTAAAGTTAAGGCTATTGGTGTTTCTAATTTTCAAATTCATCACTTAGAAGAATTAGCTAAAACACAACATATAGCGCCTATGGTGAACCAAAATTATCTTAATCCTTCTGATCAACAGATAGCACTTGTTGCTTACAATCAAGCACACAATATTTTAAATGAGGCTTACTCACCGTTAGGTACTGGTAAATTAATCGACCTACCCCAAGTAAACGCTCTGGCTAAAAAATATAACAAATCTATTCCCCAAATTTTAATTCGTTGGTCACTAGATAAAGGATTTTTGCCTTTGCCAAAATCGACCCATGAAGCATATATTCAAGCAAATGCTGACGTGTTTGATTTTGCCTTAACAATTGACGACATGACATCTCTGGATAAGTTACAAGCCATTGGTGAATTGCATATTAACGCTGATCAAGTAGCATTCTAAGCATAAAAAAAGTGATTGTTTCACGTGAAACAATCACTTTTTTTATGCAGTTAAACTGACCGTTTCTTGAAAATTAGATAAGCAATCGCATACATGATGAAAATATAAACAAGATATGCAATCACCACTGTGCCTTGTGACATATGCACCATACTTTTGATCACACTAGGACTTGCTTGTCCGTACGAAGCCATACCAATAAATATGTTAAATGGATTCCACTTTAATATCGGCGCCATATTAATCAGTAGCATTGAAATACTACTCAAAATTGGTGTACCAACAATCATCACAACACCCAGACCAATGGCAGCGCCCGAACTTTTTACGAGGTTTGTAATTAACAATACGAGTGCAGCTACAAATATCATTTGGAACAATGTGCCCACAACTGTGATCCCCATAGTCTGCCAACCGTTACCTGCATAACTGACGCGCTCTGAGAAATCGAACTCAGGTGCAAATATCAATTGTCCTATCATCGTGCCAATAAATGCGCCAATAAACAGTGCAATATAGATACTCAGATTTAACAATAACTTACTGGTAAATATCATACCACGACTAAATCGACGTGATAACAAGGGACGAATTGTCCCAAAACCAAATTCTTGAGATACGCTGAGTGCGGTAATAATAATACCAACCAGATAAACGTAGAATGTTGCATGCCCGAGATCAGTAATCGCACCAGCCCCACGTTGAGATTTAAATATACCCATAATCGCTAATGGGAAAATCACGCTTAAACCTAACCAAATGTACAAACGATTTTGCTTGAAAGTTTTATAATACTCTTGCTTCATTAAAGTTAACATCTATCATTCCCCCTTATCATCAGTGGCTAACATATCAAGTAATGACTTTTCCAAATTACCAGTTACTGTATTCAATGTTTGAATTTGGATATCAGCATGGTTCATTGCTGTAATAACATTTTGCAAGTTATCTGCCCCAGAAATTTGCACGTGACCATCATCAACTGTCACTGTCCATTTGTTTGCTTGCGCTAACTGAACTGTTGCCTCGTTATCTGACGTATCCATTACCCAACGTACCTTATCATGGCTGAAAAATTCTGTCATTGTTGCTGTTTCAATGATTTTACCATGGTTAATAATAACCACATCATCAACTAACTTTTGTAATTCATCTAATAAGTGACTTGAAATCAAGAATGCCACACCTTGATTGGCTAAATCGCGAATCAATTCGCGTAAATCATGGACCGACTGTGGATCTAAACCATTCATTGGTTCATCCAAAATAACTAACTTGGGATTACGAATTAAAGCAATAGCAATACCCAAACGTTGTTTCATGCCTAATGAAAAATGCTTAGCTTTGCGCTTCCCAAAATTATCACCATCAATTTGTGTTTTGTGCATCAAATCTTTGAAATCAGCTGGCGTTTGTGTATCCATTGCATATAAATTCAGATGTTCTAATGCCGTCAAATTTGGATAAATTGACGGATATTCAATCAGATTACCAACTTTATCAAGGGCTTGATGATTACTAAAAGTAATCGGCTTACCATCAAATACAATTGTGCCGTTCGAATAACTCATCAAACCAGTAATTGCACGCATGGTTGTTGATTTTCCAGCACCGTTCGGGCCAATAAGTCCGACAATATGCCCTGCTTCAACACTGAAACTAACATTTGTCATTGCTTTTTTCTTACCAAAACTTTTATCAATACTTTTTACTTCTAATAAAGCCATTTCTATTCCCCCATATAAATGCCATTGCCACAATACATATTGCGTTGTGGCTTGCTAAACAAATCATTTATCCCACGTCACTTTAAAGGTTGGTTTAAATACTAGGATAAATGTCACAACTGTCAAAATAATAGGTAAGACAAGTCCTAGTAAGAAACCATCAACACTACCGCGACCTGGGCTAGACATTGTTCTCATTAACGCTGCAATAAACACAAAAATAACAATCGGCCACTTAAGATAATGAACGCGTACTGCCTCATCAACAGTATCATCACTAATATTTTGAGCTAAGTAATGTCCTATCGTAAACAGCAACAATGCAGCTAACACCGTAATGATTGGCTGAACGAATCCTTCAAAATGAGATGTTACACTACTGATACTTTTAAAAAATGACGCAATCGTAGGTCCTGCAAGAAAAATCAGCCCCAGCGTGAAAATTGTCCCCGCTGCTTTCAACCAGTTCGGACCAATAATTGTAGCAATAATCACAAATAAACTAGACATAAAAAAAACATTAGCAGATACTGTGATGTCAATATTTAGCGCTTCTATTAAGACATGTGGTTGCAAGGCAGCAGTTAGACCTAAATCAACGACATTCGCCACCGTAATTGGCAACACAATTAATAAAATCACACGTGTTAAAAATAATTGCCCACGTGAAATATTCTGTGTGTATAGCCAGGTATCTAATCGACGTGATTGATCATTTAAAAACACGATTACAGCAATGATTAACCATATAACGATCAATTCTGGTCCCAATGCATTTTCAATATCTTGATTAGGCATACCTGGAATCAACATAACCGACCCCACTGATAAAATAATTAAAATCATGCCAATGACTGCAGCCATCATAAATTGATTTTTTCTAATCGTTGTATATAACTTAAATGCTTGTCTCACGCGTCCACCTCTAATTCTTGTTGCCACAAAAAGGCTTCTTCAGCAAAACTCGCCCGGAAAACAGCTTCACTACTAATCTGAAGTTCTTCCACAAACTTAAATTCTGGTCCAGCCAATTTAATACCGAGATCTTCCGAAAAATCGTTAAATACAATTGTCACAATATGACCGGTTTGCGCAATAATTGTGCCACTATCACGTAAAAATCGCGGTAGTTCCTCACCAGTGAAAGCCAATTGATATTTTTTGATGTTTTTATTATCTTCAATAGCAAAAGTACGATCAATAGTTTGATTTTTTAATAATAAAATGCGATCAACTAACGTATCTAACTCGATTAAATTATGTGAAGCAATTAAAATAGTCGTGTTATGTTGTGTTACTTGGTTGACAATTAACTGTTTCACTTGATCACGAATCAAAACATCTAACCCATCAAGCGGCTCGTCAAGTAACACATATTGCGCACGACTTGCAAAGCTGACAATAATAGCAAACAAGGCACACATGCCTTTTGAGTATGTTCGAATACGCTTACTGTTGTTCAAACCAAACCGTTTAATTTCAGCATCATACCAAGCTTCATCAAAGTTCTTATATGACACTTTCAAAATAGCCTTTATTTTTTTAGGTGAATAGTAGCGCAACCAATTTTCTGGCATATCGACATAAAACAATTGATCATGCATACGTGTTGTCTTATTATAATCTAGATCATCTAAACCAATATGACCAAAATCAGGCAACAGCTCTCCGGCAATTGTACCAAATAACGTTGTTTTACCGGCACCATTTCGACCGACCAATCCAACAATCTCTCCTTGATGTAGCTCAAAACTAACATTTTCTAACACTTGTTTATCTTGAATTTTTTTAGAAATGTTCTCAATGACTAATGTCATGCATCCTCCTTGGCGAATGTGGTTTCCCGCTATAACAACTATCAAGCCATCGGTGTAACTCTTGCACCGAAATTGATGCGCGTTTTGCTTCAATCACAACTTCCCCAAGTTGTTGTTGTAGGCTTGCAATGAGTTGTTCATCTGCGGCAAACCCATCATTTGCACGAATAAATGTCCCTCTCCCAGTTACCGTTTCGATAACATTTTGGTTTTCCAAAGCACGATAAGCTTTGGCCACGGTATTTGGATTTAATCCCTCAATTAAAGCCATTTCTCTTACCGATGGTAATTTTTCCCCAATTATCAGCACGCCTGAAGCAACTTGCGCTTTGATACGCCACATGAGTTGTTCATATAATGGCTGATTCCGCTGAATTTGTGCCATTCATGTACTTCCTTTTTATTTTTTAACATCTGTTAAGTTCGTCAACTGACCGATGTTATTATTAACTGTGTTTCATTATTCCCCAAGACACACTTTTCGATGCTACTGAGTGTATCACGTGTACTATGTTACGCGGTACACGTGTTCTTGTCAAGAAACCTTCTGATAGCTTCGAAATCTTATAATTTTCTCAGTCAAATTCAGGTCATCAAAAAGAACTAGCGTGCGTTATAATATATGGTAAGATGACCATTAGTTGCCTTACTATTATTTCTGAGATTGGAAAAATATGCGAACCCAACACACTACAAATACAATTGTCCTTGTCTCTTTTTTTGCTGCCATCACTTTCGTAGCAACAAGTATACAAGTCCCTATGCCTGCTCTGGTCGGTAAACCATTTGTGCATCTTGGTAACGCAGCTGCGCTACTTTCTGTTCTTTTATTAGGCTACAAGCGTGGTGCATTGGCCGGTGGTATGGGTTTGGCACTTTTTGATGTGACGCATAATTATGTTTTGGACGCACCCTATTACTTTTTTGAAGTTTTTGTTGTTGGTGGCTTGGCATCACTTGTTATTCATCTCCTAAACTATCGCGTTAAACCACAACCATTTAAATTAGTTCTGATTATATTAGCAGCTATTACAGCCAAATTCATCACAACGACATGTCACAATTTTATCATGAGCTTAGTCAGAGGGTTGACGCTACAACCGGCAATCCTTGCGACTTTGTCGGCACTTATACCGACAATTGTTAATTGCGTGACAACCATGATGGTTGTCTTAATTGTTTATCCAGTCTTAGGTGAACGATTGCGCAATCAACTATCTCCTGTACTAAAATAGTTCATATAACAAAAAAATGCCGACCAATTATAACTGGTCAGCATTTTTTTGTTATTTACAAAACGAAACCCCATATCAACGAGATAATACGGAGGGGAGAAAATATTTTTAAGAATGAGAAGAGAGATTGGGAGAGAATGAAATGAAAAATGTGTATTATCTGTCGAGGTTTCGTTATATTGATAAGTTAAGTTGTCCTATCAATATAGCTATCATACCGAGGTAACATTAAATACAGGTTAAATAAAAATATTTAAGCGCCATATGTTTGACTTTTTTTATCATAATTTATATGTTGATTTCTTGTTTACCGTTAATCAAAAATTTGTTTTTATATTTTTAAGTAGTATACTTTTTATCAAGCACATGTCAAAAGGAGAATAAATATGCTTGATACAAGTCACAACCAACACAGCAAGATTTCTTTGCACAATCATAATTAGGCAATCCCTTATGACCAATACTAATAATTCTAAAAAAATAATTGTGTTATTGATGCTTTCACAAGCCTGTTATTTATCAGCCATGAGCATTGATCTGACAATAACTGCTTTAGTTGGCACGACACTTGCTTCAAATCGTCTTTATGCTACCTTACCAATGGCGCTGATTTCTATTTTTAGTGTCATTGTTGCCCCTCAAATCCCTAAACTTGCAACACGTTTAGGTCTCAAAAATTTATTAATTTCTGGTGGTGGCATTGCCGCCATTGGCGGTATATTCTCATGGTATAGCCTAGCTGTTCATTCGTTTTTACTACTTTGTATTGGCACGTCTTGTGTTGGTATTTATCAAGCCATTGCAAATTACTATCGTTATGTTGCTGCTGATACCTCTCGTCGCGGTCAGGAAGTTAGAAGTATTTCCCTCGTATTAACTGCGGGTGTTTTTGCCGCAATTATTGGCCCTTTATTAGCCACGTGGTCAAGTCAACTATTAACCCCATTGTACAGCGGTGCATACCTATTGGTGTCAGTTCTTGGTATCGGCGCATTATTTATTAATACCTGCTTACCTAAAAAACAAATTAATGCAACCATGCAACATTCAGTCGCCCAAGCAGACAAAACTGAGATTAAAATTGGCTTTTCGACACTTTTAAAACGGGCATCATTTAGAAACGGTGCATTGATTTTACTCTGCAGCTGTTTTTCTATGTCACTCATTATGGCAGGTGCGCCGATATTTATGCAAAATATATTACATAACTCGGCTACGCAACGCATGTTTGGTATGCAACTTCATATGGTTGGTATGTACTTACCAGTTATTATCTTACTTTTTGTTGCCAAGTACCTTGCCTTAAAGATTCAAATTATGAGTGCCGCAGTTATTGGCATCATTGCTGTGCTGACGAGTGCATTTTATGTTAATCATACAACTATCATGATCACACTACTGTTGATTGGTGTTTTTTGGAGTTTGAGCTATGCTTCGGGAAGTGCCCTGTTAACGCAATCATACACTGCGCAAGAACGGCAATCAGCACGAGGCAAGGGCGAAATGTTTCCCGTTTTAGGCCTAGCGATTGGTAGTTTATTGGCCGGACCATTCAGCCTTTGGACACCTTGGCCCGTCCAAATGTCTGTTATTCTCCTATTTATTTTAATGAGTGTTGGTTTAATTTTTATAGATTGGCACAAAATTTAGTTAATTTAAAAGGCATCTAACGTTTTTATCCTAGCGTTAGATGCTTTTTCAAATATAACCTATTTTACAATCCGCGCAGGATTTCCTACAGCTGTCGCATGAGCAGGCACATCATTGAGTACGACTGCATTGGCACCAATTTTACTATAGCTTGCAATCGTTATCGGACCTAATATTTGAGCATGTGCTCCAATAAAACTGTGATGCTTAATATGTGGATGTCGTCGACCACTAGTGATGTTACGGGCACCTATGGTCACACCATGTAAAATGGTCACGTCATCTTCAATAACCGCTGTTTCGCCAATAACGACGCCAATGCCATGGTCGATGAAAACCCGTTGCCCGATTTGTGCTCCGGGCGCAATCGTCACGCCAGTTCGTTTGGCTGCCAAACGCGCTATGATGGCGCCTAGTAGATATTGTTTGTGTAAATGAAGCCAATGTGCCAGCCGGTGATATCCTAGCGCATGTAGCCCAGGATAAGTTAAAATAACCATCATTAAACTGTGAGCAGCCGGATCTTGTTTGAGGATGGCCTTAGCAGTTGCAAACATAGGGCCGCCAATTTAACCTTTTAATTGATCAAAACTTTGATCAAGGTCAGCAATCAAATCAGTAATATCCTCAACACCAACTGACAAACGAATCAATTCATCTTGAATCCCATTAGCCAAACGAATATCTCTCGGTATGGCGCCGTGGGTCATTTTTGCTGGCACTTCAATCAAACTTTCAAGTGCACCTAAACTCTCAGCTAATGTGATAACTTTTAGATTTTCAACAAATGTTTCTGGGCTTAAACCAGCCTGTAACTCAAATGAAATCATTGCGCCAAACCCGTTCATTTGTTTTTTGGCAAGGTCGTAGTCAGCATTATTGGGATCACCCGGAAAATAGACACGAGCGACTTGCGGATGGGCATTCAGATAGTCAAAAATAATTTGTGCATTACTTTGGTGACGTTGCATACGCAGTGCCAATGTCTTGATACCACGCTGCAATAACCAACTTTCTTGTGGTGCTAAAATAGCACCAATGGCATTTTGCAAGTAGCCGATCTTTTGGCCCAACTCTGCCGTCTTGGTAACGACTAAGCCGGCAATGAGATCACTGTGTCCACCCAAATATTTTGAAGCACTGTGAACAACAATATCAGCGCCCAATACAATCGGTTTTTGAATGTACGGTGAAGCAAAAGTATTGTCAACAATACTTAATAATTGATGCTGCTGTGCGATTTTAGAAATTGCTTGTATATCAGTAATGCGCAATAGCGGGTTTGTCGGCGTTTCAAAATAAATCGCTTTGGTATTATCTTGAATGGCATTTTCTACGGCGTTCAAATCACGTGTATCAATGATTGTAAATGTCAACCCTTGGCGTTTAAGCACACTGTCAATTAGCCGAAATGTGCCACCATAAACGTCATTACCGACAATAATGTGATCACCAGATGAAAACAGTGTGAAAATTGTACTAATTGCTGCCGAGCCTGATGCAAAGGCAAAGCCAGCCACACCATTTTCAAGATCAGCAATCAAATGTTCGACTGCTTCACGTGTTGGATTACCAGAACGTGAATATTCATATTTTGATTCACCAATTTTATTTTGTTTAAATGTAGACGCCATATGAATCGGTACTGATACGTCACCGGTCGTCTGATCAAAGCTAATGCCACCATGGATTAATTGTGTATTAAATTTCATTTTATCTGCCTCATTTTTCATAAATTTTATCACTCATATAGCGTTCACTGCTATCTGAGAAAATAGTAACAATGGTACTGTTCTCTGGTAACGTTTCAGCCAATTTCAAACTTGCTGCTAAAGCTGCCCCACTTGAACTACCAATAAACAGCCCTAACTTTGCTGCAGCCTCACGCACCTGCCGGAAAGCATCTGCATCACTGATCGTTAATGTCTGATCAATGCGGACATTCTTGAAAAATGGTGGTATGAATTCAACACCAATGCCTTCTGTGCGATGGGCATGTGCCGGGCCACCATTTAAAATCGACCCTTCTGGTTCAACGACAATGTTTTGTATGGTGCTATCGTATTCATTAAGGTATTGCGCAACACCGGAAAATGCACCACCACTACCCGCACCAGCAACAAATGCGGTAATTTTTTCACCAGCCAAATCAGCAATTAATTCTGGTGCTAATGTTTGGTAATAAGTTTTCGGGTTAGCCGGATTGGCAAATTGCATGGGTACATAGCTATTATCAATTTCTGCCGCCAATGCTTTTGCCTTGTCAATCGCCCCTTTAATGCCTGCGCTCGAAGGCGTGTTCACAATTTCAGCCCCTAAAGCCTGCATTAATTGTTGCTTTTCATAGCTAAACTTTTCGGGTACGACCAAAATTGTACGCAAATGATGTTGCTGTGCTGCTAAAGCCAGTCCAATACCTGTGTTGCCTGCTGTTGGTTCAATAATCACAGTATCTTGATTAATCACTTGACGTGCGATGCCATCATTAATCAGGGATTGCCCTAAACGATCTTTGATACTACCACCTGGATTAAACATCTCTAACTTTGCAAAAATACGGCTATGATTTGGAATATTAAGTTGTAAATCAATCAATGGTGTTTGACCAATTAATTGGGATATATTTTTAATTAACATGCTATTTCCCTCTTATTTTTTTGAAAAATGTAAACAAAAAGGCATGAAAATTCGACTGAATTCCCACGCCTGCGATAATTGAACTGCCTTGATAGCAGCCTGCCCATTTTGGTCATGTTTTACCCAAAAAGTTCACGCTTAACAAGCAGTACAACATCGGAAACGTGTTGTACTGCAGCAATTAAGTTGAACTGTCGTATATTTGGGTATCATAACAAACTCCTGCTGATTAATTAACTTTAATATACGTTATATTTCTCAAACTGTCAACCAATAAATAAATTAAACACCACTGTTATTACTTTAATAACATAGCAAATAACTGAAATGATTTTCCGAATAACAAGCGCTGTTCTATTAATTAATCAAATAATATTAATTTACTATAAAACATAAAAATATGTTTGACAATTCACATACAAACGTTTAAACTTACTATTTGTAATAGAAAATATATTACATATCATTGTTTCGTTTGAAAGGGAGAAATTATGTTTACATTACAAAAACCACAAGCTGGTTTGAAAGAAATTATTATCAAAAGTGTTTGGTTTGGTTTCATAGCTGGTATGATTTCTGGTATGGTCAAGATTGGCTGGGAGAATATTTTTCCACCTCGCACGATTGCTCGTAACTTAATCAATCCGCCACAGCATATGGCTATGCAAATTGGCATTCCTAAGAAATTAGTTGAGTCATTTGTTTATTATTCACAAGATCAAAAAGTATTCTGGTTTACACTGATTCTTCATTTTTCATTTGCAATTGCATTTTCAATACTATATGTTTTTATCTCACAATACTGGTCAAAAATTAGTTTGTGGCAAGGCGCAGCCTATGGTATTGTACTTTGGATAGTTTGGCATGTTATCTTGATGCCCGCATTCGGTACGGTCCCAGCGCCTTGGAACCAACCATTTGCAGAACACTTCTCAGAATTCTTTGGGCATATCGTATGGGCGTGGGCAATTGCTGCCACAGTTTATTATTTGATTGCTAAAGATAAAAAAGGCCATTTAACAAATGTATAACGCAAAAAAGAATCCGTACGCGGATTCTTTTTTTATATGACAAATCAACTATTAACGCACTATTTTATATGATAAAAAATAGTCTACTCTTTCACAATAGCTACCAGAATAATCCCGCAACACATTGTTTTTAGTATCATCACATATTGCACACGCTCTCGGACGCACACGCCACATGCTAACACTTTAAGAGTAAACTACTTTGGATTGAACGAAACTGACTTCGCTCGCCATTGAAGATGGCTTAAACAAGCTTAATTATTTTTAGCGCTCCGCCGAATCTACATTTATATTATAGCTTATTTCCCCCATCGTTGCAAACGCTTACAGCACTAATCATGTCAAATTATAATTGCTCACCATTTGTTTTAATGACTTGCTGATACCATCCAAATGAATCCTTTTTAATCCTTTTGCGTGTGCCCTCACCATCATCATCTTGATCGACATAGATAAAGCCATAACGCTTAGACATTTCTGATGTCGAAAAACTAATCAAATCAATCGGTCCCCACATCGTATATCCTAAAAGATCAACCCCATCCTTAATGGCTTCCTTCATTTGTTCAATATGTTGCCGCAAATAATCAATACGATAGTGATCATGTACTTGCCCATCTTCGAGTTTATCAACAGCACCTAACCCATTTTCTACAATAAACAATGGCTTACGGTAGCGGTCCCACATGACATTTAAAGTAATACGTAAGCCAATAGGATCAATCTGCCATCCCCAGTCTGATTCTTTCAAGTAAGGATTGCGGCCGCCAATGACCATGTTTCCAGCACCACCGCCCACTTGATCATGTGCGGTCACATTAGTCATATAGTAACTGAAACTAATAAAATCAACTGGATTTTCAAGTAAAATAGCTTGGTCGTTTTCTTTCATTTGAATAACAATGTCATTTTCATGAAAGAATCGATTCATATATTCAGGATACTCACCACGTGCCTGTACATCGGTGAAAAACAAATTTTTTTCATCCTCTAATTGCGCTGCACGGACATCCTTTGGATTCGAAGTCGCTGGATATGTTTGCATACGTGCTAGCATTGACCCGATTTTGGCAGTTGGATCAATTTCACGTAATTGTTTTGTCGCAATAGCACTGGCTACAAATTGATGATGTAAGGCTTGATAACGAATTTGCAATTGTTCTTTTTCAGTCAATCCCTTATCAATGGCACCCGTTTCATGAAATCCCCAAGTACCCGTATTGATCTCATTAAACGTTAACCAGTAGGGCACTTGACCTTTGTAGCGATTAAATACTGTGGTCGTAAACCGATTAAATGCAGCAATGGTTTCACGCCCCGCCCAACCATTATATTTTTGCGTCAGAGCAATTGGCATTTCATAATGTGACAAAGTCACTAAAGGTTTGATATCATATTTAGCCAATTCTGCCAAAACATAATCATAAAATACTAAGCCAGCTTCATTAGGGACTTGATCTTCACCCTTTGGAAAAATTCTTGACCAAGCAATAGAGAACCGATAAACTTTAAAGCCCATTTCAGCAAAAAGTGCAATGTCTTCTTTATAATGGTGATAAAAATCAATGCCCCGACGTTTAGGATAGCGTGCAACTGTCGTATCAGCCAATGCGACTTGCAATGTTTCTTGTGTCACATCACTCATAGACATTTGTCGCCGATCATCGGCTTTTTGTACCACTTCAGCTGTGCTCATACCTTTACCATCAAGGTCCCAAGCGCCTTCAACTTGATTAGCTGCCGTAGCACCACCCCACAAAAAATCTTTGGGAAATGATTTTGGATATGTTGCTTTATACATGTTGTACTTCTCCTTTATATTCTGTTTGACTGTCATCTTGCCGACTAGTTAAATTGAGCACCCAACCATCCGCGTGTGCTAATGTGTTTTCAGTCACAACGACATTATAATTTGGTGTATTCGTAATAATTAACATCACTGTTGTATCAAATCCTGCTGCACGAATGGCTTCACGATCAAATTCAACGAGTGGCTCACCAACTGAAACTTTTTGATTTTGTTGGACCAGTGTTTTGAAAAATTGACCGTTTAATTCAACTGTATCAATACCAATATGAATCAACACCTCAGCACCGGATTGTGAAATCAAGCCAATTGCATGTCCTGTAGGATACACCGCACTCACTGTACCAGTAACAGGCGCTTTAATGATGTTGTCATTTGGCACAATTGCAACACCTTGTCCCATGGCTTCAGAAGCAAATACGTCATCTTTGACATTTTTCAACGGAATAATCGTTCCGGTTACTGGTGCGATAACTTGTTGCACACCATTTTTTTGAACGGGTTTAACCGTCGCTGTATTATCATTTCCTCCTTTGCTAAAGCCAAAAAGATATGTCAGTACTGTACCAAGAACAAAGGCAACCACTAGCCCTAGAATAACACTTATGAAGCCGCCACCCAAATACGTTGGCAAAGCTAAAAGACTAGGTAAAGTAAACGAACTAGCATGTGCTTGACCACCACCAGCAATGGCGCCGCCAATAGCACCGGCAATTGAGGCCATAATAAATGGTCGCTTAAGTTTCAAAGTCACACCGTAAATTGTTGGCTCCGTAATGCCTAACAAAGCTGTTACGACTGAAGAGCCGGCTAATGATTTCATTTTAGTATCTTTTGCCTTCAAGAACACACCTAGTGCCGCCCCAGCTTGTGCAATAACTGCGACACTTAATATTGGCAAAAGTGGATCATATCCTAATCGACTAATATTGTTCATCATAACTGGTACAAACGTCCAATGCACCCCGAATATAACAAACACTTCCCAGAAAGCACCGAGTAATGCGCCAGCAAAAGCAGGTGCAAAATTATAAATGGCTGATACACCAGAAGATAGCATTGCCCCAATACTTGCACCAAGTGGGCCGACCACGATAAGCGTCAATGGCGCCATGATGATCAGTAAGAATAATGGTGTGACAATATTTCGAATAGACTCCGGAAATATTTTATCCAATAAGGGTTCAATCACGGACATAACCCATACTGCCAACAATATTGGAATAACACTTGACGTGTAAGTTGTCGGAATCACTGGTATATTAAAGAAGTTAATTGTTTGTGAACTACTAGTAATGGCAACTAAAGTTGGATAAACCAATGTCGTCGCTAAAGCGACAGCGACAAACTGATTGACCTTTAATTTTTTTGCTGCCGTAAATGCTAATAGTATCGGTAAGAAATAGAAGAAGCCATCACCTGCCGCATACCAAATTTGATACGCGCCACTTTTAGTCGTTAATAAACCTAATGCAACAAATAATGCTAAGAGACCTTTTAATATACCAGCACCAGCCATGGCACCCAAGAAAGGCGTAAAGACACTGGATATAAAACCAATGAATTTATTCACAACATTATCTTTCGTTTCAGTTGCTGAACCAGCGCTCTGACTGTCAGTATTTTCTAAACCAGCCATTTCTGCCAAAGGATCAAATACCTTAGCAACAGCATTGCCAATAACGACTTGATATTGACCGGCAGACTTCACAACTGTGACGACACCATCTAAATTTTCGATTTTTTGTGTGTCAGCTAATGTTTCGTCCTTCAGCTTGAAACGTAAACGCGTTGCGCAATGCCAAGCTGTGTTAATATTATCTTTGCCACCCACATCATTTAAGATATTTTCAGCTAGTACTTTATAATCTACCATATTCTTCTCCTTTTAATAAGAAAACCCAAGTTCATGATAGCAAACGCTTAAAAGCGCTTGTTATCATGAACTTGGGTTTTGCCTAATCAAATAGTTACAATCCCGTCAACTTTGTTGACTCATTTCATTAATAATTCTTTGAATATGAATCGTGACATAAACTTGTTCATTCAAAGAAACATCTTTATTTAAGGTACTTTTGATAAACTGAGTTATTTTTTGCGTACAGTTAAAGGCTTGCGGATATTTTTTAAAAACATGCGCATATAACACATCATCCGTCTCTTCTGTCGCGTTCACTTTTTTACTATCGGTCATGCGCTCAACGAAAAATCGTAAGTGCACTAGAAGCCGTTGATAACTCATGGACTCTGCATCAAGATGCGTCTGTAATTGATACTGCACGATCGTTAAAATATCGCCCAGTAATTTCGTCATTTTCATACCCTTGTCCGTGAGATATTGCGATGACGCACGATTTTCAACAAGTTTTAAGGCAATGAAGCCAGCTTCATCTTCTGCTAACTGTACACCAAACATCGTATCAATCAGTTGCAGCGCTTCTTTACCTACCCTATATTCCGTTGGATAAAAATGCTGTATTTCCCATAATAATTCATTACGGATAACGATTTTATCTGTCATTCTCTGAATCGCAAAATGAATATGATCAGTAATTGCGATTAACAAGTAAGCATTAAATTTTGTATTTAAATTTTTTTCAGCTACTTTTATAATTTGGGAGGCCACTTCAAAATATTGCGGTGAAATGTCGTTAATTAATTCATCGAACAGCGCCAACCAACGATCCTCTGTCGGTGTGTACATTTTATCAACTGCTGATTCATCGATGACTTGCCCAACTTTTTTTTGAAAGCCTAATCCTTTACCAATTAAAACCACTTCATGACCATTATTATCTGCCAGCAGAACATTATTATTAAAAATCTTTTTTACATGCATCGCCTCCCGAACCTCCCGATTTTTAGCAACCGTTATAAGACAAAAACCTGACAATGATCGCATCGCCCGCAAAAAGCTTGCAACAAATCAACGTCAGGTTTTGCCCGTTCACACGGTAACAATCCTTCATGATATTAGTATACAACAAAATGTAAGCGGTTTCAACTCTGTTGTGATTATTAGCTGATTATTTTTATTTATAGCTACTTTTATCCCCATGCTAGTTTATATCTGACGCCATTTTTTGTATAATGAATTTAATGATATGATGTTTGGAGGCATTAATATGTTATTCAAAGACAAGTTAGACACTTTTTTACCGGCCACTATACCGATGTTCGCAGACAAATTATTTCTTGATATTACTTACGCATCTCATCCACGACAACGTCTAGATATTTACTTACCAGCAGGTAAGGGGCCTTTCCCAGTCATCTTAGATATATATGGTGGTGGCTTGTTACGTGGTAAAAAATCATCATTTAAATTAAATCCAAGCTTGCGATTTTTAGAAAATAATTTTGCTGTTATTAGCGTTGATTATTGTCTTAATGCACAGTTTAATAGCCAATTTCCTAACCAAATCAGTGATCTGCGAGCCGCTTTAGATTATTTATCAGCAAACACAGATAAATATCAACTTGATATGGATCAAGTCACATTAATTGGCGAATCCAGTGGTGCACAATTAGCAGTCTTAGCGGCAGCGACGTTTTCGGCACAGCAAACGTTAGGTGCAACTGCTAATTTGTCATCCAATGCAAACTTTCCAAAAATAAACAGTGTCATTGCGCTATATGGTCCTTATCAAGTGGATAAATTCAAAACACAATTTCAAACACTAGCTATCAAACCTAAATTTGATGAAACAGGTACTGCACAATCATTTGAAGGCATTATGTTACATGATCAGGCACCTGAAAGTGTCCCTGATTTAGTTGCCGAGGCTAACCCTGCAACTTATTTTACAAAAAACATGCCACCACTGATGTTGATTGCCGGAAAAAAAGATCCAGTGGTGCCTTATCTTCAAAGTGTGCAACTGGCTAACGCTTATCGTATGATTGTTGGTCCAAATATTAAAACGCAATGGGTACTTGATGGTGTCCATGGACCCAAAGACTATAACAACGATGCGATTCACGATCAAAAATTAGCCTTTATTAAACATGATCAAAAAATCGCAGCATCCAGTCCCGCAACATAATGAAGCGGCTGGATACAACGATTTTTTTAGATGATACTTAATATTGTTTTTAAAACACCAGCATGATTATTATTTGCCATTACCGGCGCAAATGGTCCAACAATACTAGCACCTGGCATAACAAATGGTTGCCCAACAGCTCTCAACATTTCTAAGTCATTTTCACCATCACCAAATGCCGCAATACCGTCCATACTAATGCCGATATTGTCAGCTAAAGCTTTTAGTCCTGTCGCTTTATTCACGCCAGCCGGGACAATATCAATTGCCCCAGTACCTGTTTCGGTAATATGGACACTATCACCCAGTACCCGTTGCGCTGCATCATAAAATTGTGTTTCATCAAAATCTTGCCAATTCATTGTTACCTTGAAAATGGGCTCATTAATTTCTGCTAAGTCATCAAATAAAATAATTTTCTTAAAATAGCGACGTCGTGAATTGCGTATCATATCGGCATACGCACGCGGGACATAGGCCGTATCATCTGTTGAATAAACCAGCCCACGACTCGGTTTGACGGGAAAATCAGCTAATAGTTGCTGTACATTTTGTAATATTGGCATAGCAATTGTACGTTCGTAAATCAATCGACCATCAGAGTTCATCACACGCGCGCCATTATTAGTCACGTAAGCCATTTTTTCATCTAAAAAATCTGCCAACAAAACATTAATGCGCTCTTGGTGTACCCCAGTCGCAATAGCCAATTGAATATTTTTATTTTTAAGTGCCGCCAGTACCACACGAAATAACGCCTTATCAAATGATTTATCATCCGATAAAAACGTGCCATCTAAATCAGTTGCAATCAGCTGAATATTTGCCATGAATCGCCCTAATAGTCCTTCATTTATTTGTTATTGTTGCGTTAATCAAGAAAAATTGCAGTTTATGATCGTTTAACGTGAGACTTAACAACTAGATTTGTGACAAAATACGCTTCGCAATCCAAGCACCTTCACGTAAAATGACGGTGTTAACACCTGGTCTTGGAATAACTGTTCCAAACCACTTCAAGCCTTCTAACGTGATGCCATAAAGATATAAATGTGGAATAGTTCTCCCTGAAGCATCAATTACTTCAAAAGTTTGGCGGTCAACGTTCGCTGCACCTAATTTATAAGTTGCGCCATTCTCACGTGTCCGTATAGGTTGCACAAATGTACCATTATCTCGTAAAGCAGCAATCAATGGATTACTAGATATCGCTAAATCAGTTGCCCCTAATCGTGCCTCAATCATTGCGTTACCCTGAAACTCCTGTCCACGGATATCATGTGCCACAAATTTCCCAGCCACTGTTGTCACCTTAATGTCTGCTGCAGTTATTTCAAAAATACCAGCTTCAATTAATGCTTTCAGTTGTTCTACTCTTTCTAAAGGCGGACCAACTGACACACGTATCTCTAGGGGCTTAAAATGTGTCATAAATTTTTCATAATCGTCTGCTGAAAAATAATCTTGCGCAATGACATCACGCACCAAATCGCGAAGGTCTCTCAAAATATCAAACGTGCCTGCATATGGTGCACTTTTATTACCCAATCTAGCATCTTTAACATTCGCTGATAAATACTGTAAAAACCAAGCTTGATAATCTACATTATCAGGTAAATCACGCGCCGGATTACGTATTAACACAATATCAAAATCAGGGAACTTGTCCAACCCAAATTGTTTCGCTGTTTCGTTTAAATTATCCCCTGTTGCTAGCGCTTTTTTTAATTCTTCAGCTTGATCAGCGGTTAGTTGACTGTCTTTTGACGCCAGACGATTTAACCAATATTTGTATGTTAATTCTTTAACAACTAACTTTTCAAAACTGTCATAAGTGATATGTCCATTCCCTAAGGCTCGTAATTCATTGAGCGCCGATGATGTAAAGAATAATGGCTGGTATAGCTCACCTGTTAATTTTTCATTTACACCACGCGCATGTAGTGGAAAGCCACCGCGCGACCCTGCTATAACATGTGGTTCATGACCTGACGGATGATACACCAATTCTCCGGTATTATCGCGGCTGAATATGCCGCCTTTACCGAGTGACAATGCGGCAACGTAATCAAAAAAGCTCAATCCCAAACCACGCATAATCACCCTATCATGTTCATCAAAATCAGATAAATCAGCTTCAGATGGATGTGTCGGTGCAACATATTTCAAATGATGTCTAGCCGCATAAGTTTCAAATGCCGCTTCCTCTTCAGTCAATTGATCATCAGAATGACCAAGCGCCATGACAACATGATCCGCCAATATTTGTGCCCCATCAGCTAATTCTAGTTGAAATATTGTCCCAATTTTCACGACATTTTTTACCGCTTGCTGAGTAAAATTAAGTGTCTGATGATGCCGTACACGTCGTGTTAACCAGTCGAAGAACCAAGCTGAATACACGCCCATCATACCACGTGAGGCAAAATCACCTGATTTAGTTAACTGCGTAGCTTCGTGTTTATAATGTGCATCAAACTCGGAGTGATTGGCTAAAAACGTCTGTGCATCTTGTGCCAGCCACTGCATCATTGTTGGCCCGGGATAAGGCGTTCCACCATTTTCAATCGACTCATCAGTGAACAAGGTAATTTGGCCAATGACCGTGTTCATTAAAAAGTACTTATTTTGAAGAATAGACGGATCCCATACCCGGCCACCAATCGCATATGGGTCATAAATTTGAACGTCGAGCTGTGTGTCGTCGTCCGCTAAATTAATTAGGCGCTCAGCAACGGCTAATCCACGCGGACCAGCGCCAATAATTGCAACTTGCATATCTATTTTCTCCAAAGCGCATCACATCGAACGCCTTTATTCTATATTTAAACTAGTATTTATTATAATGGTTTTTGCTGGTGTTTTCAAAAATTAGTGTATTAACATTGCATGACACTTCAAATAGCCGTCGCATGGGTTTGATATATTTTCTGGCGCAAGGTAGCGTCACACCATTGTTTAATTGGACGGTATTTTTTTTGGCATCAAATACCATGACTTTATCTTTGTTGATAACATATGCTGCATGAATTTGCATCAAATTTGGGTGTAGTTTCGGTAACGACTTAACAGTCGCACGAATTTGTACGTTCTTTTGTTCGCAATAAATAGTTAACTGATGACTCGTTGATTCACTACAGGTTGCATAAACAATGTCGTTCAAATTAATATTTTCAGTTTTTTTACCATTTGGCAATGCTATAAAATCTGATTCAACGCCACTTTGTATGCGGATTTGTTGCTCGGCTTCGCTCACAGCAGACTGTACCCGTTTTGCGAACAATAATTCTGGTTGTGTTTTATTAATAAAGTCTAAAATGCCAATATGGTATTTTAGACCTTGCTCAAGCATTTCTGAATGTGTCGTGACAATAATTATTGGCGACGTCGCATCAAATTGTCGAATCATTTTTGCCACAGTGAGCCCGGCATTGGCTACTGTATGAATTTCTAAGTCCAATAATATCACTTTGTCTGTCAAATCTTCTTTTAAAGCGACTAAAAAATCAGCCGGCTGTTCAAACACGCGACAGTTTTCAACAATGTGTTGTATACGTTGTTGTTGTATAAAATTGTCTTCTAACAAGTAGTAATTCATGACATTATGCCTCAATTAGTAGCTTTTGTAAAAAATAATCTGGTTGCGTAATCGTCGTTAATACAACATTGTCACGTTGCGCAATGTATTGTTTAACATAGCTCAAGCCAAATCCACTGTGGCCTACTTTAGATGAGTAGCCGGTTTTAGATAGTGTCGTTAAGTCTAATAAACTAGAACAACTATTAACAATGACTATTTCTTCACAATCAGTTAGCAACACCGAAACAGTTTTTTTAACTGTTTTCTCGGCTGCTTCGATTGCGTTATCTAGCAAAATACCAATAACACGATAAAAATCAAGATCATTTTCAATCGCTGTCACTTTAAATAATTGATTCATTTCCACAGTAAATAAAACTGACTTTTCAAGTGCCACTTGGTGTTTAACTAAAATAAGACTTCTTAAATTCACGTCATCTATGCGATTTAAGTTTAATATTTGAGGTTCTGGTAATGTTTCATTGCTTTTCTTAATGACTGAATAGTATGTACTTTTGATATCACTGATATTTTCGGCCTGAATACCATACTCGAGACTGGCTAATATGTTTTGATAATCATGTTTAAAAAATCGAAATTCTGAATATTTCATTTCAAGTTGTTGCGTATAATTTTGACTAGCCGTTAATTCAGCATCGTGCTGATCGATTTTTGCCATTAATAATTCATGTTGATTATTTATCACCGGTATAATAATTATTGCTAGGGTGGTGCTTAATAAGAAAAAATCCCACCAAATTGAGCCCGCAAACTGTTGCACTGCAAATAAGTAAGCTAATAAATCATTCATTATTCTTAAAAACAGGCTACCAATCAGTAGTAATTGCAACTGTCCTATATGTTGTTCTAAGAATTTTTCAGTCAGCCATTCATATCTCAATCGCCTAAACACCAGTGCAAAGATGACCGCCAATATATTAGCTAAAAAATCTAGGCTAGTTTGCACAAAAAAAGGCACACTAACCAAAGATGTCATCGTCATTTCAAGGTTTACAACCCAATAACTTAATAAGGAACTGACAATCACATAAAGTAGCAGCACACGTTTACTGCCGATAACACGTTGACGCCAACCAATATAAAATAGCACCGCAATAGACAATGTTGATGCCAAACTTGCCCGCAGTAATGGTGACTCAAAACCATTACCAATCATGTTGATGATGTACAAACTCATACTCGCTGTCAGGACAGTCATTTTCGACAAATGACGGTGCCCAGATAAGGTGCTGAACCAGATTAACATCACAACACTTTCAAATATTGGCCACGTTATGGCGTTAAAACCATTTAAAAAATGAAACATGATTCAGTCTCCATTGCTATTCATTGATAATTTACGCAAAAGTTCGTTCTAATTCAAAAAATTAGAGCGAACTTTTTAGCGAAACGTTTAACATATTTATTAATAACAATAATAAAGTAAATAAGATATTAAAGCAACTACTAATTCACATACTTATATGATTAATTACAAAATTCCACAGAACACATTTTGCCCTTTGCAGCTAAAAATAAGGTAAACTGTAAGAAATATAACTCTGTGAGGGAACCACATGTCACACTTACATCACAAAACAATTGCGCACAACTTAAACAATGCTTTATATACTGGTCGTTTTGGTATTGAGATCGAAGAGCATCGCCTTCAAACTGGTAGCAAGACATTATCTCGGCACCCGCACCCACATAACCTTGGCGACCGACGCCTTCAGCCTTACTTTCAAACCGACTTTTCCGAGAGCCTTGAAGAACTCGTAACCGCACCAAAATCGTCTTCTGCCAAAGCACTTGCACACTTACATGAATTACAGCTTATGCTCAGCGAAGAATTAGCTGATGACGAGATCATATGGCCATTGTCAATGCCACCCCATCTGACAACTGCCGACATTACTTTTTTAAATGCACATTTTGACCGCCCTTGGTATCAAGACTATCGCAATAAACTGTTAGCTCGCTATGGCAGTTTTCAGCATATTATGGCCGGTGTGCATGTGAATTTTTCGCCTGCTGATGATGTGATTACTTGGTATAGCCAACAAAATCAAATTGATTCCCGCCCAGACGCTAAAAATCACCTCTTCTTCCAAATCGCCCAACAAGTTGCTGGGTATCGTTGGTTACTAACCTACTTGTTTGGTGCGTCACCAGTCAGTGAGAATCCTGCTGATAACTTACCAAATAATCGTCATGCCATTCAACCCGTGCGCTCTTGGCGTGCAAGTGATTTTGGTTTTGCTAATCGTCCAGAAATTGCAATTGATTATACTGATTTTGAAACACAAGTCTATCAAATTCAACAACATATTGCTAACGGTGATTTTTACGATAAAAGCGAATTCTATGGTCCCGTGCGGTTGAAAGCACCTGGAGCTATGACTGATCTTGTTAAAAATGGCGCAGAATATATGGAATTTAGAATGTTTGATATTAATCCTTTCACACAGGAAGGTATTTCTCAAAACGCCCTCAGTTTCTTACATCTACTCATCATGGATGCCATTGTGAATCCAATAACGTGGGAAAAACATACCTTGAACAGCGCACGTGCGCTCAATCATGTCGTGTCATTACAACATCCAAATGAGTTGTTACCGGACATCGCAATAGAATACGCTGATGATTTATTGCTACGTCTGGACAAACTTGTACAATCAGCACCATCCTCACAAAAATCAGAATTCAAAGCCGCGCTATCCTTTGCGCGTTCTGCCGTACGGCAACCAAAGCTAACCATTGGCGCGCAACTGAGTGATTTCATTGCGCATGCCTCATTAATGACTTTTGGCTTGCAACGTGGCGCGGAAATTTTAGCAAAACGTCGCCAAAATACATGGCCCGAAAATCTACCAAATGTTCCAAAACAGTTACAAAAATCTTATGTTCAAGCACATAAACTTGGCTTTGATACCCTCATGAATGTCACAAAAGGCACGCTTAAAATCACTTATAATGGTCAGGCAAGAACATTGACCAGCGATCGTGATTTAACCCAATATATTGAAAATTAAATCAAAAAAATGCGAGACACTATAATGTCTCGCAATTTTTTATATTATCCCTCACTGGTTATGAAATTTTAGACAGGTGTTGCTTGATTCATATCTAACCAAGTTTCGTAGGCGCCAATTTTAACTTTTATCCCATTAGACGCCACATCAATTGCTAACACACGATAAGTACCGTTAACTTTAAAGTATTCTCCCACTGCCAATACTTGATTACCTGATTTTGTCCCACTAGTATTTGTTTCATCTAATGGTATAGCATCAATAAGATTCAATGTGGTTGATTTTCCACCTGATAATTTATCACTAGCGACACTGTTTTTAGCGATATTGACAACGTTCACTTGATATACGCCAGAAAAGCGGACATTGCTCCCAATAGCAATGTTTTTATTTTGTGGTGTTTGCTTTGGTGTGGTATTAGCAGTAGCAGCTTTGGCACCTACTAAATCTTTGAAGTGAATAAAACCAGACACGTCACGCTTGTTGACAGTCCGTCGATAATAATTATGGTTATAGTTGTAATTATATTCTTCAATCACGACGTTATCACCGGATACCTCAGCGACCCAAGACACATGACCTGCACCAAACCATGCGACACTGCCAACACTTGGTGTATTATCAACGCGATAACCTTTCGCTTTTGCCTGTGAACCCCACTGCCAAGCCGAACCAAAGCCGACTGGTAATTCAAAATGATTTTGTGCATGCAACCGCCACGCCACAAATGAGACACATTCTCGATTATACATTGTCCAACTATCCACCATAGAATCTGGCGAAGCATTTTTCAAGGTTGCTGGATAATCATCCCCCATTACTGCTGCACTGGCAGTATTAATTGCCAACCCACCAACGATACCTAAGGTCAGTAAACCTGTTACTATTTTTTTCATTTTCCCTACCTTTTTCTTGTGATACCACATCATACGGTAAAGTCAGAAAAAAAGCTTAAAGCCCTATACTAAACAAAAAATAGCCATTTGGTTAACTTACTTATAATAAGTAGTATAATGAAGGTGACTTACAATTCACGTCAGAAAAGAGGCTATATTCATGACAAAAACTGCTCTAGTAACCGGTGCAAACAAAGGTATTGGCTACGAAATCGCTAAAAATTTGCTACAAAAAGGCTATACTGTTTTAGTTGGTGCGCGAAATGTTGAACGTGGCGAAAAAGCTGTTTCAACGCTAAAAGCGTTTGGTGACGTTCATTTGCAGATCATTGACGTCAGTAAAATTGCTGAATTACCGCGTATTGCAAAAGAAATTATAACCAATTATCCCGATTTTTCTTTGCTAGTTAACAATGCAGGTATTCCAGGAGACATGAGTAAACCTGCTTGGGAGTTTACAGTGGCAGAATTACAAGCAACACATGTCACTGATTTTATTGGTCCTTATGAATTAAGCCGTTCGCTGTTGCCTATCCTAGAAAAAAATGAAGGACAAATCTTTAACGTGACGATACCAATTGAACCTGTCAGTTTCTTTCACCCCTTTGCCTATATGTCAGCAAAAGCACCACTTAACATATTGACAAAAACTTGGGGTATTGAGTTCAAAGCACAGCATAAGCCAGTTGAAATTTTTGCTCTGATGCCTGGTGGCGTTACAACAGACCTAAACAATCGTTTAGAAGGACCTGGTTTTAAAACGCCACAAGTAGCCGGGGAACTGGCTGTTAGCTTAATCACTGATCATATTAATCGATCTGGTCAAGTCGTCAATTTTGATGGTAAGATTGCAAATTACACTTAATTCATTTTTCGGAAATTTGAAACCCGAACGAGGGAGACGTGATGAAAATTGTACTTTTAGATGGTTACGAACTTAATAAAGATCTAGATTGGTCCGTTTTACAAGCATTGGGCGACGTGATTTTTTATGATCGAACAGCTGTTGATGATCATGCAGAAATTTTAGACAAAATAAAAAATGCTGATATTGTACTTACCCACAAAACACCGTTAGATGAAGCTGTACTTAGCAAAGCGTCTCAACTAAAATATATTGGTATTATGGGTACTGGTTATGATGTTGTGGACATTGACAGTGCCCATAAAAAAAATATCATTGTGACTAATATTCCCACATATGCTAGTGATGCGGTCGCACAATTTACTTTCTCACTTTTACTCGAAGTAACTGGACAAGTTGGCTTACACAATCAACTTGTCCACAAGGATAAGTGGTCTGAGGGCCCTGACTTCACTTTCTGGGATAAACCCTTATTTGAATTAAAAGGTAAAACCCTCGGTCTGATTGGTTACGGCCATATTGCTCAAAAAGTAGCTAAAATAGCCCACGCCTTTTCTATGTCTGTTATTTTTTATAACCATCGACCTAAGCAGGTTGATAACGACTGGGTTAAGCAAGTATCACTTGATGAGCTGTTGAAACAATCTGACGTCATCAGCCTGCATGTTATCCAAATGCCAGAAACAATTAATTTAATTAATAAAACAACAATTGATCAAATGAAAAACAGCGTTATTGTGCTCAACACAGCCAGAGGAAAATTAGTAAATGAAATCGATATGGCGGACGCACTTAATAACGATCAAGTTTACGCCTTTGCCACCGATGTTGTTCAAAAAGAACCGATTATCAGTAACAACCCGCTGTTAAAAGCTAAAAATTGTTATATTACCCCGCATATTGCTTGGGCCCCGCTTGAAACACGCGAAAGACTATTAGATATTACGGTTGAGAATTTAAAATCTTATCTGGACGACAAACCGGTTAATGTTGTTTCTTAATCGTAGTATAACTGTATTTTCATACCCTATTACTGCCTCTGAAATTAATGACATGTTAGCAGAAATTGTCGCAGGTATGCAGCGAAAAATACCTCGATCTCCCAAAATAAAGTCGCTTGGCATAAAATTACCCTCAATATTTGACTTGAATTATGAATTTCCCAAAAAATCATCATCCTTTAGGTACGATATTGAAGACATGCTCGTATTTGCTAATACCCAAAAGATTAATGTCATCATTGCCATAGATGAGGTTCAAAAACATTCAGAGGCACTACGTGATTACGTGGCAGCCTATCAACAATGGAAAATGCAAAAGCTACCAGTAGCAACATTAATGGCGGGCCTACCCAGCGCTATTAACGATATGCTCAATGATGATGTGCTGACCTTTTTTAAACGCGCTAATCAAGTCCATATTAGTGCCTTGAATGCGCAAGATATATTAATCAATTATCAACAAGTTTTCGGCGATCGTATAGACTTTCGCTTAATCAATGATATGGCTGAACACACCTTTAATTATGCATTTTTATTCCAACTCATTGGCTTCAATATTTGGTTAATGAATAAAGAAAAATACATACAAGACGATATAGACACTGCGATAGAAGTATCTAAAAGCAGACTATTTAAAGAAGTTTACGAACCAATGATAAATGATTTATCTAAAAACGATCAACTTGTAATCAAATCTTCAGTTGCAGCTATAGAAGATCATATGATTGTTTATGCCCGTTTGAAAGAATTGGCGGGGATGACTGATAATAGTATTTCCACCTACCGTATACGATTGATTAATGCCGAAATGTTTAGCGTTGCTGGGCATGGACTACTGAAATATAAACAACCGTATTTTCGAGAATTTCTAGAGAAGTATTATATGAATTAGAGTGCTATTTACCTGTGCCGCTTTGTTATTTATGTTGTTCAGCTGATATAAAAAGATATCAAGGACCCATTTCAACCTTTAACGCAAGGCCCTTATATGTCACATCATCATATTAAGAGCTATACTAATAACCTAAAAAAGACCTTTCGGAATTAACCGAAAGGTCTTAATTTTATTAATTGAACTTCTTCTTCAAGCCCAATACTGCAGCTGAAATCAAAGCCAATAATGACGCGAATATGCCAAAATTGTTAGTTTTTGAATCATTAGAAACGTCAGTTTTTGGTAAGTTATCACGATTATCAGTATTTGCTACTGATGATTGTGAAATAGTTGTGTTTACTGGTGATGACACGTTCACATGATTAGAATTTGTTGCTTGTGTCAAATTATTCACTGTAAATGCAGCCGGCACAACAGTTGCTGTTGATACCTTTCGTGTTGCTTTCTTAGCTGCCTTGGCCGCTGACTTCGCTGCGGATTTTTGCGCTGCTATGTCTGCCTGTACTTCAGCTCGTGTTTTTAATGGCACTGATGCTGTTGGAGTGGCTTCTGTTGATGGTGCTGTAGGCTTAGCTGGTGCAATCGAAGTCACTGAATTAATAGGCTTTGCTGGTGCAATAGATCCACTACCATTAACTTCGTTAGAATTTGCAATAGCATTCGCAACATCTACTGGATATACAGGAGCTAACACATGTCCTGTTGAGTCAAATTTAACATTTGGATCAATTGTCTTATCTAGAACACCAGTATTATGAATATATGAAATCACACCTTCATTATCAATCATCGCAGCGACAATATCATCTGAAATAAGAGGCTTAAATCCTGCATACTTAGCTATCAATTCAGGACCCGCAGTTGATTTTGAAAGATTCGAATAAAGAATCTTTCCAGAATACAACTCAAATTTAAATATATCAGAACCATTACGAGAATAATAACCATAACTCACTGGACCTGTTTCTGTACCAACAGCTCCACCACCATATTCAATATCTTCCGGTGATTCCATATCACCAATGTTGATTACTGGATAATATTGGTTCAAAACAGCTGCAATACCGCGAATACGATCTGTTTTACCAAATGCACTAACACCGTTTGACTTATTCACTCTTTCAGGATAGACAATAAGCCCTTTTTCGCCAACTTGTGGTAATTTTTGATTTTCCTTTTGTGTCGTATCAAATTCATTTTGGTACTGCTTTTGTAACTTATCATAAATCTTTTTAGGATCTTTCGCATCAACCTTTGCTTGTGCATCTTTTTGATCTTGAATCTTTTGTGCTGCGGCTTGTTGCATTAATAATTCTTGAGCCTGTGCTTGTTTTTGTTGTAATTCTTGTTGCGTCGCTGCCTTAGCATCTGCTTCATCGATATCTGCTTGTTGTTTAACTTCTGCATCAGCCTTATCTGCAGCTGCTTGTTGTGCTACTAATTTTTCAGCTTGTGCTTGCTTTTGTTGTAAATCTTGTTGCGCAGCTAAATCATCTTTTGCTTGTTGTTGCGCTGAGGCCTTAGCTTGATCTGCGGTTGCCTTGGCATTTGCTTCATCTGTCGCCTTTTGCTGTGCAGTTTGAGTAGCGTTAGCTGCATCAGTAACTTTTTGTTGTGCTGCTTTTTGTGCATCTAATTCTTGTTGATGTGCTTTCGAAACAATTGGATTCCCATTGTCATCTGTATCAAAGAAATCACTTACAGGACGAGTATCTTGTACAACTGGCGCTGGATTATAAGTTTCATTACCTGTATTTGAATCACTATCATTGTTTATATATTGCTCTTGTGTAATATTATATGTTTTTCCATCAATTGTTACCGTATTTTTACTATGAATAACATTCGCTGGTGCGTTCGTTGCTGCTGAAACTGTAGGAGTACTTAACCCCATAAGAACCAAACCTGCTCCTGAAATGACTGCCATTGAAACTGCTGTTTTTTTGTTGCCCATACTTCTTTTCCCCTTTTCTCTTCTTAAAATTCAAACTGGTGGCTAGGTTTTATAAGAGGCTTTTAGTAAAGCTATGATTCTTGTAATAGCTTTACTAAAAGCCTCTTATATTATATAATATAAGCTTTTTGAACCATTTCAGTAATAACTTGAACAAAAAAGGAATGACATATGAAAACTAAAACATTGTATACAACACTATCTGCTGGCGCAATTGGTGTTGTAGTCATCGCAGGTGTTACGCTTTACTCTGGATACCAAGACAATAAAAGCCAGCAGGCAAGCAGCGCTGCAACCACTAAAAAAGTCGCCAACGTGACTTCAAAAAAAGCAAAAGCAACAACAAGTAGTGCGGTCACAGAACAAGTAAGTAGTAGCAGTAGTGCGCCAAAAGAACGTGTTTTGGTAGCTAGCGGCACTGATTACCATATCGTTCTACAAACTGGTGGTGTGGGTGGTGCATTCGGTCACATCACACCAATAACGCAATTACTTGATGAAAATAGTATTTTAGACGTTGCCGCATCAGTCCCCAACTTGAACAATTCAACTTTAATTAGCATTGTGCCTAACGATAATAGCTGGAAAATCAGCTTAAAACACAATGACAAGACTTATAATTTAACGATTATTAGAGCCACCCCAAAGTACGGTATGATTACCGTTGAATCTGACGGACAAGCCGCCACACCATATCTATTCGACATTCCTGCGTCAATAGTAGACGCGGACACCAAAGCTACGCAAGACATTACCGAAGAAGAAGCCATTAAAATAGCCAATAAATATGGTCAAGCATCTGAGCCATTCACATTAAATACAACGCATGTCAACGATAAATCAGAAACAGAATTCTATCTCAACACACCACTAAGAAAAGGTACCGCTAAAGATGTCAATGATTTGAGTGGTACGCCTGATACTCGTGAATATGCCATCGTGTCACCAGTTGACCGTGGGCACGCCCATCTTAAAGTTGGTAACTGGACATCCACATCAGCATCACATGCGCCATTTTTTGATGAAGACGTCGTCAGATAGACAACCATCAAATACACACCCGTCAGAATAAAGAAAGAGGATAACATAATGAGTTACAGCGTATTAGAAGACAATAAGGTAGTGATTACTAATTTAACTTTAGAAGAAGCCGAAGCGTGTACACTCAAGCATGCTAGCTGGTTTAGTGGTCAAGAACGTTTCGAAATTAGAAAAGAAAATTAAAAAATATTATGATCTGCGCACAAAAATTGTAGCACAATCACTTTATTCATCAAAAGGCTACGCATCGTTAATATACCGATGCGTAGCCTTTTAATTTTGTCTGTTATTTAACCATACGATCGACGATTGCACGCCAAATTTTGGGATGATTACGTGCAAGATAAACCGTTAAGCGATCCGTTATTGAATTGAAATAACGTTGTTTAGGCTTCACGTCTGTTGCTGCACGATAAAAGACTTTTGCTAGATCAGCCGATGTTGCACCAGAACTAGCACGTTGAAAGAATTGACTGACTTTGCCAATTAATTTTTCGTAAGGCGAATTTGGTTTCAGATTATTTCTGGCATTAGTAAACGCAATATCAAGCCACGATGACTTAGTCAGTCCTGGTTGAACCACGATTGACCGCACGCCAAATGGTTTAATTTCAGCATCTAGCACATCACTCCACACATTCAATCCAAACTTAGTCACATGGTACCAGCCACCCAAGGGGGTGTATAGATTTCCGGCTATACTAGAAATGTTAACAATGCGTCCTGATGATTGTTGACGCATACTAGGTAGTACAAGTTGCGCTAAATCAGCTGCCCCAAATAAATTTGTTTCGAGTTGTTTTCGCGCAGTATCTAACGAAACTTCTTCAAGCGGGCCATATTCACCATATCCAGCATTATTAATCAATACATCAATGTGCCCCTGTTCGCTTAACGCACGTTCGACAAATTTGACGTTAGATTGATGATCGGTAACGTCTAATCTTGCTGTTTTGACACCACTGTTTTCTAAAGGTGCCATTTTTTCTAGACGACGCGCCCCCGCATAGACAATCCAATTGTTTGCCGCAAATATCTTTGCCGCTTCAAACCCCATCCCATTTGATGCACCAGTAATTAAAACTACTTTTACCATTAGTACCGCTCCTTTATATATTAAATAATATTAAAATGCTTTAAGCCCTCAAAAACACCCTGATCTGTGGTTGCTGTATACGCAGCAACTTTTTTTAGTTCAGGTATCGCATCTTTCATAGCAATGCCATAATCAACTATTTCAAACATTGATAAGTCATTGTTTTGATCACCAAAAGCGTAGGTTGGTACATGCGATAGATCATTCTTTGCGATCATTTTTGCAATGGCTTGTGCTTTGGAGATGCCTAATGGCAAAATATCTATTGCCAGCGGCGCATAACGAATAATATTGAGTTGTTTGTTAAACAACTCATGATATATTTGTTCTTGTGTATCATTTAAATAAACATTTAGAAAATTAGTCAGGTGGCTTTGGTAAAAAAGTGGCGCGATACGTGTATGTTCTAAATGCATGCTAGTCATGTGGTTTTGTGTCACAGTGTTCATACCAGTCACTGCGTACTCAGATTGATTAAAAAAGCCCACATTGTGCTGGTGCGCCTCAGCAACTTGTATAACTGCTTGAATCAATTCATTAGGCATTTGATAATTTTGTACAACCTGCCCTTGAGACACAATATAGCAGCCATTAGATAAAATAAAAGAGTCAACCTGTAACTGATCTAACAATGGTGCAACTTCATAGAAACTGCGACCACTCGCAATAACCGGTAACGTCCCGTCATTTTTAAATTCACGAAATAAAGGGATTAATTCTGGTGCAACCTGCATATCCTGATTCGGACACAGCGTACCATCTAAGTCAAAAAATACAATTCGCTTAATTACCATGTTAATTATCTCCTAAATAAACATACACATTGCACACGACACCTAACCACTTAATATTTTAATTATACGCCAAAAAAAGCCGTCAAATATCACGTTATTTTTTACTAATGCTGCTATCTCGTATCATTTTGCTATACATACGTATGATAACGTGTTAGCATTGAGTCAAAATCATAGGAAGAGGTTCAATATGACAGCAACTTTTTTAATCGGTGCACATGGTCAAATCGGCCAACAATTAGTACCAAAGTTAATCAACAAAGGCATCACAGTTCATGCAGGTTTAAGAGATCTGAACCAAGTAACAGATTTTTCTGAGAGCAGTTTATTGCTACCTGAATTGTTTGATTTAACGGTATTACCCGAAACAATGGCTGAACAATTTAAGGCCGCCAAAGTTGATTCAATCATTTTTTCAGCTGGTTCTGGCGGTAATACTGGTGATGATGCCACGCTGATCATTGACTTGGACAGCGCAGTCAAAGCAATGGAAGCCGCACAATTAGCGGGTATCAAACGATTTATATTAGTGAGTTCAGCAGCCAGTAATGACCGTAGCGCATGGGATAAAACAGGTATCAAACCCTACATGATCGCTAAATACTATGCCGACAAAATACTCACACAATCACCATTAGATTATACAATTTTACGCCCAGGTGCTTTGCTGAACCAACCTGCTACAGGCCATATCGCACGCGTAACGGATAAGCAAACAGACTTAGGGCAATTAGCGATCTCCCGTCAAGACGTCGCCGAGGTCATTGCAACAATCATTGATATGCCAACAACTTATCGGCGCGCCTACACATTGGGTAGCGGCTCGCAATTAATTGCTACTGCTTTTTAATCAAATGTTGCCCCCCAGTAATTTTCAATTAATATTGCACTAAAAAACGACTCTTTCTGAAATATATTTCAGAAAGAGTCGTTTTTAGCATTTATGCATCAACAATTAAAAACGTGGTTCGCCAAGTGCATGCTGTGCGGCTAAATTCAACAAACTCCACTGTCTATCAAAACCTGGTTGGAAAAAGAAATCAGCTTGCGCCAAATCTTCCAAAGAAAGTCTTTGTTGAATGGCTAGAGATAAAACATTCCCTTGGGATGTGATATCGTGCGTTGAAAGAACTGCCCCACCCAACAGACGATGCGTTTGTGGATCATAAGCTAGGCTAACATAAACATTGGGATTACCCATCTGATTAGGAACATAGTCAGGGCGCAATGTATCCTGATAAAAGGACGTTTTAATTGCCACGCCAACTTTTTTAGCGGTTGTCGTATTTAAGCCAGCAGTCGCAAAATGATAATCAAAGACGCTCAACGCTGAGGAACCAACAACACCACTAAATGCAACTGCAGGTGTCTTTTCAAATAAATGAGCAGCTATGTAGCGCGCCTCACGACGAACAACTGAAGCCAAAGCAATGGGCATTTTAGTTTGCGCTGGAATCGAGTAAACTAGAACAGCATCCCCAACGGCATAAACATCTGGTACATTAGTTCTAAGGTACTCATCTGTCTTAATCCAACCTCGCTCATCTAAATCAATTGTGCCTTTTAACCAGTCAGTATTTGGTTTGATGCCCGCCGCTTGAATCACCAAATCACTTGGATATTTGCCTTCATTCGTCTGAACTGCAACCACTTGATTATCTGTATCACCTTCGTAACGTTCAATCTGAACATCAGTGACTACCGTGACACCTTTATCAAGTAATTTTTGATTGATAAGATGCGTCATATCTGAATCCAAATAATTACCTAAAGGGCGGTCAATCATATCAATTAAGGTCACATGTTTACCAGCCTTGACACTGGCTTCAACAGCCTCAACACCGATATATCCTGCACCTACAACCGTTATATTTTTAACTGTGGGATCTTCTAATTTAGCTTTTATCTTTGTTGCCCAATCTTTACCACGCATGAGATATACATTCTCTAACTCATTTCCAGGGACCGGTAAATGATTAGGCGTGACACCTGAACTAAGAATTAGCTTGTCATAGTCGTAATTTTTGGCGTTACCTGTCGTCACATCTTTAACCGTAACGGTTTTGTTGCCTGAATTAATTGCCGTGACTTCGTGGTTATTATAAATTTCTGCCCCAAGTTTTTCAACATCTTCAGGTCGAAAATTACGTACATCTTTCACATCCGTAACACTGTTTTCGAGATAAAGTTCCATGCCACATGACATGAATGAGATAAAGTCGCCAGCTTCAAATAATTTAATATCAATGTTTTGATACTGACGCGTTAACTCCAAAATAGACTGGTGCCCACCATGTGAAGCACCAACAATAATAATTTTTGTTTTCGACACTGCTATTTCTCCTTGTTCATTCGCAATTAGCAACAGGTGGATAGTTATTATCTTTTTATATGATAGTAGCTATTCATCTTCTATTACTATTTTAGAACAATTCTAAATAAGAATCAAATATTTTATAGCCATCCAAGTTAAACGCAGTAAAAATCGATAACTTTATGGCTAGATTTTAGTTTTTTGATATGAAAAAAAGCACAGCCTCAGGGAAAAGGTTGTGCTTTTCAACTGTAAGTACGGACCACAAAATCAAGGGAGATTTTGTAACAAGTTTATTATAAGTTAAAATTATCACGTTATATTATCAGATTTTCTTAAAAAATAAATAATCTATGATAATCCCCTTGACTGGTTGTAATTTTTTGGAATTTGTTGAAGTAGAACTAGATCAGCCACACCGTCCCATTGAAACTTATTTTTTACGCATGCGGTAAAAATACTAAACGCTCACCACTTTGCTTGTCCCATACGCTTTCAATTTGAGACAGCATAACCGCACGCACATTAAATTCAAACGGGCTTTTCTGCTCTGCCTGTAAAATTTCTTCAAAAGACTTAAGAATCGCCTGCACGCCAACCGATCCTTGTCCGGAACCTATCAATTGTAGTTTGACAGCGCGAAAAGCAGCGCCAGGAATAGGTGCTGTTTGTCCTGCTGAACTGCCAATTTCAACCCATTTGAGCTCTTGTTCATCATGCAAACGATTTGGGATAATCGCCTGCATCGCATTTACTGTGACATCCCCCCATAAATAATCTAAAATAATATCAACATCTTGTCCTGCTTGCGCTAATTCTTTTTGGTAAGCCTTAACATCAGCGCCCAAGGCAATCGTCTGGGTCGCACCTAAACGTTGCAATTCAGCTAATTGCCTTGTATTTCGCCCAACTGCAACAATACTTGAAGCACCCAATCGCTTAGCAATTTGTACTGCCATAGATCCGGCATTGCCTGTCGCGCCTAATATCAACACTTTTTGCCCTTTTTCAAAATTAACGCGGTATTTTAATGCCAGCCAAGATGACAACGCTGGATTCATCATGCCAGCAATTTTTTCATCTTTTAAGTCATTTGGCACTATTACCCAATGCCCACTTGCGACCGCTACTTGTTCCGCAAAGCTCCCATTGCTGACAAAAAATACTTTGTTGCCATTCGGTAATCGGCCCACGCCATCGACACCTGGTATCATAGGCAATCTATCTTCTGCTGCATAATGTGAGCCATTAGCATCACTTCGTGCACGATTAGATAATGCCGATGCTGTGACATGAATTAATACCTCGTCTTTTTTTGGTAGTGGGTTGGCATAGTTATCTTCATATTGCGGTGCTAAACTAAAGTTTTTTACAACTGCTGCTCTCATTATGCTGCTCCTTTAATTGTTTTTTGTTTACTTGTAATGTAAAATAAGTATAGAACTTTGAAATTAAAAAGTCAATATTTATTACAGGTAAATAAAAATGGAAAAATACAAACAAATTGAACAACTGAAACATAAACTGAGAGAAACACATGAAAATAGTGATTTTGAGCGTGAATGGTTTATTAAACATGCGCCTTCGCAAACAACACGGCAATTTATTCAAAACCAAAAACATGTGACACACTCAGAATTACAAATTTTAAGTGACTTAACGCGCATTGAGGCCGCTACACCGTTTAAACAATTACAAGCTGCATCGCCTTTATCACAAGGTATGTTGTCACGCTATGTGAATCGTTTAGCGGCACAAACATTAATTGAAAAATACCACCCAATTGATAACAAAAAAGAAGTTTTCTTGCGTCCCACTAAACTCGGCTATGAATTAGGGACGTTACATCTCGCATTACATCAAACTATTCAAGCACAAGAAGAACGCATTTTAAGTCATTATAGCGATAGCGACATTGAAACTATGGTGCAGTTAGCTACGCAACTGATTGCAGCACGTCAACAGCTTTAAACGGGGCACAAGGGCCTGCCAAATAGTAACAAAAAACGCAGCAGTTTATCACAGATTCATTACCTGCAATTCACCACTGAGTTTTCTACTTGTCTCAATTGTGCTAGGTATATGTTACCCAGCACATGATAGTTCCCACATTAATAATCGATGCTGATAAACACACTTTATCAGTGGCATTGATTATATTTTTGTAATGTCAAATTCAAAACATCGGTCATTTCAAATAGTGATATAGAAGCGTTAGCAGGATTTTCATAATAGTGATTTTCTGTTCGCGCTGCTAGTTTGCGAATCACGGCACCATGTGTGACGACTAAAATGTTATCCCCATCATCAGAGTCTGACCAAATCTGTTCTAATCCTTGCTGTACACGTGTCCAAAATGTCGTGGCATCTTCAGCATCATGTGTTGGATCGGATTGTTTGACTTGATTCATAATCTCATCTTCATCAACATATGCAGCAAGCTCACTATCGTTTGCGACGGGCTGTGTCATATCCAACAAACCGGCCAATTGATTTAACCTATCCCCTTCAAAAGAACCGAAAAATTCTTCACGAAAATAACTTAAATAGGCTAATGGTATTGATTTGCTATCATCATTTTCTGATAATATGAGCTTAGTTGTGCATTTTGCGCGACCCAAGTCGCTAGAATATATGCTAGACAATTGTAAATTATTATTAATCCACTGACCAACATGCGTAGCTTCTAACACACCCTTCTCTGTCAATAAAGAATCTGACCAACCTTGTATCTTGTGAGTAGTATTAAAATAAGTTTCACCATGCCGAACAAAATATAAGTTAATTTTTTTCATTTTGGTTACTGTACGCTATCTCGCAACTGATCGGCTTTCTCAAAATCATCTGTAAACAAACCACCTAATTGCTGTTCAAATGCCATGGTCATTTCTACTTCAGAATTAACTGTCCAAATACGTTGTAAAACAGGCGCATCTGATACAACCTTGCGATCTAAATGCAATGCGTTTAAGTGATTAGTAGCCATAAATTGCTGTGGTTTATTAATTTTATTACCGCTCAAAAATGCCAAGTTTTGGGTGTGATCTAGTTGATATAAACGTTGTAATGTGAATATATTAAACGATGACAATACAACTCGCCGACTTAAATCGTATTTTTTAAGCAAATTTAATACGATTTTTTCTATGCCAGGATATGACAAATAATCTGTTTTTAACTCAACATTTAAAAAAATATTAGTATGGTTAAATATTTCAAAAACTTCTTCTAACGTTGGGATACTCTCATGCTTACTGACAAGTTGCTGATGTCTGTTACTATCATTTATCAGATGGACATTTTTTAACTCTATGGCATTAAAATTTTTAATGTAACCTGTGCTGTTAGTTGTGCGATCTAATTGTTCATCGTGCATGATCACAGGTACATTGTCCTTAGTTAAATGGACATCAAACTCAACAGCTTCGCCCTTTTGCGCTAGATATTCAAATCCAGTCCTTGAATTTTCGATAAATTTTACAGGAATACCTCGGTGTCCAAAAATGGTTGTCTTCATTTTATGTTATTCCCCAGATTGTTCATTAGCATCTTTAATATCAGCCGTTGTTTGCTTAACTGCTTTGCTTAGTTCAGAATCGACATCTTTACCGTTGATAACATTTTCCATTGCATTTTGCGTGTTCACACGTTCCTTAGGCATAGACGTAATCAAGGCACCAGCACTAGCAGCATTAATTGTCGTAGCCTTTAGTTGCTCAACTGGTGCTGCCAGAATAGGCGTGTTTTTGAAAGCATCTTTCAAAATTTTAGTATCATAAGATTTGTTATTAACCGCAAAGTAACCTGTGTCAATTGACCACTGTGCTTGTTCCTTAGCCGATGTCGCAAATTTTAGAAAATCAAATGATCCCTTTTGTGCTTTAGTAGATTTACCTTTAGAAAGCCAAATACTTGCGCCGCCAATGACAACACCGTTGGCTTTGACATTTTTAGGACGAGGCAAGTACGTCACCCCAACATCAAATTTAGCATCTTTTTTAATATTACCTAATGAAGCCGACGAGTTCATAAACATATCAATTTGACTAGACGTAAAGGCAGACAATTCTGTGTCTCCCGCATTAGCACCCGTCCCATAATCAACCAACGTCCCAGCGTCTGCATTTGTTTTAATCCAATTTAAAATATTTTTACCAGCTTTGTTATCAAACGTCGCTTTAGTTGCTGTTTTTTTACGACCATTGCCATGATTCACCAAAGTCTGATTCTGATTGGCTAATAACTCTTCAAAAGTCCAACCATAAGGCAGAATCGACAATTTTGCACGACCACTTTTTTCCTTTAATTTTTTGGCAGCATCAGTGACCTGTTCGTATGTTGGACTTGTTGGCAAGTCAGCAATGCCCGCCTCTTTAAAGGCGTCTTTATTATAATATAGAACGGGCGCACTCGAGTTGAATGGCATAGAGTATAATTTGCCATCGATTGTGTAATAGTTTAAAATGTTTTTACGCAAATTTTTGGTGTTGAACTTGTATTTTTTTATAAGTGTTTGCATGGGTTGAATCATGCCTGATGTTGATAACTGTTTGGTCGAAATCTCGTTTGATTGAAACAAATCAGGCGCCTTACTGGTACCACCTACAGAAAGAAATTTGGGTAATGCTTCAACATACTGCCCTTGAAACTCAGGTATCACTTTGTACTTCGTTTGTGAGGCATTATAATCAGTCACAACACGATCAATGGCTTGTGCGTTTTGACCTGTCATCGAATGCCAAAACACAATATTTTGACGTTTATTGTCGGCAGCATGAACCTGCGTTAATGGTAACACTGCACCCAAACCAATTGTTGCAAGTGCGACGTACTTTGTTGTATTTCTAAACATGTGATATTCTCCCGTTTATATAATATGTCATCATTATTTAATAACACCATTTGTTAAGCCATTTTTAAAGTACTTTTGGCCTAAGAAAATAATTAATAGTGTGGGTATAACTGAAACTATCGTAGCGGCCATAATGAGTCCCCAGTTACTTGCAGTATCTTGCGAACGGAGTTGTCTGAGGCCAATTTGTACGGTTCTAACATTGTCATTCGTTGTTGCAATGAGTGGCCATAAATACATATTCCAGTTCGTTAAAAAGCTGTATAAGGCAAATGTAATAATATTTACCTTTGTGTAAGGCATAACGACACGCGTCGCAAATTGCCAGTGATTCAACCCTTCAATATCACTTAAATGCTTAAGTTCAATAGGCACTTGTTCGAAACTTGTTTTCATCATGAAAGTACCAAATGCTGAAGCTAAAAACGGCAAGCCTATCGAGGCATAGGTATTTAGTAAATTCAGATCACGCATAGTCGCAAAATTTGGAATTATTTGTGCTTCAAATGGCAACATCATGGTGCTTAAAAATAAAATAAATAACGTCTTCTTAAATCTAAAATTCAAAAATACAAACGCATAAGCAGCCATAACAGACAGTACAACTTGACCAATCATAACTAATCCCGACACGATTAAACTATGCATTAAGAATCGGGCCATTGGCGTATTGGTGAACACTTTAACATAATTTTCAAATTCTAAATGCTGTGGTAATAGATTGCCTTGCGCAATTGACTGACTAGATGATAAGCTCAACGAAATACCTAAAAACAAAGGTAATAACAATAGTAGTGCTAAAATCAGCAATAATACAAAACGGCTATTTTTTTGAAAACGACTACTTTGCATTGCGACCTTCTCTCTTGTTTTTCACATAAAATTGAATAAGCGTGAACAACATGATTATTAACGTTAAAATAACTGATTGTGCACTCGCACGACCGATATTATGATTGACAAACGCATCTTGGTAAATGGCATAAACTAACAGATTAGTGTGATAATCTGGGCCACCTGAAGTCAGTATATCAACCTGACCGAAAGTTTGAAAAGCATTAATCAACGTCACAACGGTGACGAAAAAAATAGTGGGTCGCGTCGCTGGTAATGTTATTTTTCTTAATCTCAACCACCAAGATGCCCCATCTAAATCAGCGACCTGGTATAAATCTTGCGGAATGGCTTGAATTGCGCCTAGCAGAACTAAAAATGCAAAGCCAAGATTCATCCAGACTGTTGTGCCAATGATTGCGATAAGTGACCAAGTCGGATCAGATAACCAATTAATCTGAGGTAAATTCAGTACGGTTAGTATTTTACTGAATAAGCCAATTTGCGGATTAAACATGAATAACCATAAAATGGAAGCCACAGTAACCGAAACGCCCATCGTTGACGAAAACATGGTCCTAAAAATTGCGATGCCTGTCATTTTTTGGCTGGCCGCAATGGCCATAATATAAGAAATAAATAATGTGAGTACCGTAGAAAACAAAACAAAAATTAAAGTGATGGTAAATGACGTGATGAAACTATCTGATTTAATGAGGTTGACAAAATTTTTTAAACCAATAAATTTAATTGGATTCCCCACGAGATTAGTCAATTGTGTACTCAGATAAAATGTTTTTATCATTGGATAAAAAATAAAAATGCCTAAAATAATAAGTGACGGTAACAGAACAATAGTGCTAATATATTTTGATGAGATACTTGTGTTACGCGCGTTTTTGTCATATTTTTCAATCTAATTACCCACCAACAGCTGCTGCTAGCTCAGACTGTCCTACTTTGATTAATCGGCCATCTTGTGTGAATAGTAATACTTTATCCAATAAAATATCAAAATTAATCGCATCACCAACGCCCAAATGAATTTGTTCATTCACCTTAACTCTAAAGGGCGTATCTAGACCAAGGTTAATTTCTAAGTTTGTCCCGTCACCTAAAGGTTCAATATGAGCGATAGTGCCTGCCATTTTACCAGATCGTGTCATCACAATATTTTCTGGGCGGACACCTAGTTTAAATGTGCCATTAATATGTTCCCAATTGAACGGCATCGCTACGCCATTTTTCATTTTCAGGATGTCATTTTCAATATTAACATCAATGAGGTTAATTGCTGGCGAACCAAAGAAATCAGCTACAAACGTATTGGCGGGTACATTGTAAAGCTCAAGCGGTGACCCTATTTGCTCGATTTTCCCTTTATTGAGTAGCATGACTTGGTCACCCATTGTCATTGCTTCAGTTTGATCGTGTGTGACATAAATCACTGTGATACCAAGTTGTTGTTGTAACAAGCGAATTTCTTTACGCATTTCTGCACGTAATTTTGCATCTAAATTAGATAATGGTTCATCCATCAGTATGATTTTGGCATCAGATACGAGTGCTCGGGCTAAGGATACGCGCTGTCTTTGACCACCTGACAAATTTCCCGGTTTTTTATTCTTGTATGCCTCTAAATGCACTAAATCTAATACTTCCTGCAACTTTTTTTGTCTCAAGGCTTTTGCTGTATGTCGTGCTGTTAAGCCAAATACTATATTTTCAGATACTGTTAGATTAGGCATTAATGCATAATTTTGAAAAACCATCGATAAGTTTCTATCTTTTGGGGGGAGTCTCGTGACATCTTTCCCATTAATCGTGATTATGCCCTTATCTATCGGAATGAATCCTGCAATCGCATTTAAAATCGTGCTTTTACCTGATCCTGATGCGCCCACCAGTATATAAAATTGCCCATCTGCAATTGTCGTGTTAATATCTGTGAGTACCTCTTCTCCATTTTCATACGTCTTTTTCAAATGTTGCAATTCGATTGACATACCTACTAGCCTCTTCCGTTCCGCATCGATGACACTTTATTTTGTTAACACGTCAACTATACCAAGCGTTTGTAAATGATTAACATGAAACATGTAAATATTTTTGAGGATTATCTAAACGATTACAGATTGCGCCGCAGCCTAATTCCACACAAAGCAACAGACCAGACTCATAACGCAAACAAAAAACAGGCTGAAAAATTCAGTCTGTTTTTGTGTTACTAACTAGTCGAAAAGAAAAGCATTCAGTGCTTGATCAACTGCCTTATTCTCATGTAACTTACTATGTTGCGCATCTTTCCCAGTAATTTTTAACTCTTTATAGGACTTCGTACGAGCAGAAATCAAGTAACGCAATGATTGTGACGATGCATTACTAACTGAGCCATCAGAATGACTACCATCGTTTTTATCACCAAATATATTTAGAACGCTGACTTGGTTTTTAGGATAACTTGTCCTTAGTTTCAGTAATTCCTGATAAGTAGCATTCATTTTTTGTGGTTTGCCTTGGCTATCCAACACCATTTGATTGGCTTTATCATCTCTACCTAAGATACCATTGAAATGACCGGCAATATTAACTTGCTTTGCTAGTTTAGGTAATTTATCATTACTTGAATGATCTAATACATAAAAGACAATCGACATATTGCCCATGGAATGACCAACCGCATTAAATTCCTGAATCTTATATTGTTTTTGTAGCGCAACAAGCACATTTTTTAGCCATTGCCCATCTTGATGATAATTCGTATTTCTGTTGTTTTCATAGTTGACTTCAACTAAAGGATTTTTTGCCTTTTTGTCAATCACACCACTTAATTTTACTGTCCCATTTTTCGAGACATTGGCTCTAATAATGGTATTTGAATCACCCTTTTCCACCAAATAATGGGTCATCTGTTGCTCAGCTTTGTAACTGCTACCATATCCGTGAAAAAAGAGGGTCGGTGTAATGGTGCTTTTTGTTGCATCCCCAGCTGATTTAGTCACCCCTTTGCTAGCATGAGCATACCCTATTAGAAATATGAGCAACACGAGTGCAACTGGTATTAAAATTTTCTTATATTTTGTCATCATTGTTTTCTCCCCTGTGATTATTGTATCACTTCACCTTTATAACGTTTCATTTAGCAGAATAACATGCTCACCTTTAGCTTTTAAGGTGTTCACATGCATTTCTCCCCAGGCACACAAGTTGTCAAGTAATTCACCCAATGTCTCGCCATAGTCACTTAATGAGTATTCCACTTTCGGAGGGACTTGATTATACGATTTCCGATAGACAATATTAGCCTCTTCCAATTCACGAAGTTGTTGTGTCAGCATTTTTTGACTTATTCGTGGGATTTTTCGACGCAAGTCACTTGGTCGTAACGCAGAATGACGTAAATTACAAAGTATAATCGGCTTCCATTTGCCACCGATCACCGCCATAGTCGCCTCTACACCAATGTTATAAATTTTATCTGCCAATTTTTGTCACCTTTCTCTTGCTATGTCTAAAAATAACATTTAAGTATGTATAGTACAAAAAAGTATGTACTATACATAAGTACTTTTACATTATAAACTATATACACAAGTAATAGGAGGCTTGGCTTACATGATTAACTCATTAACAGATACTGTGCTACGTAACAATGGACAAAAAATCCCGAGTATCAGTCTAGGTGTCTTTCAAATTCCAAACGAAGATACTGCTAAAATAGTTGAAAAAGCGATTGTTTCTGGCTATCGTTCAATTGATACCGCTGCAATTTATGGTAATGAGGCGGGTACTAGCATTGGCCCAGATCCAGATATATTTGATTTCAAATAATCCATACAAAAAAAGGAGTAGTCAACATGACAGAATCAACCACAGGTTTTTCAGTAATCAATCATATTGGTATCACTGTAAGTAATTTAGAAAATTCAATCATATTTTATGAGGCATTAACAGGGAAAAAGATAGCAAATAAAGATGAAATCGGCGGCAAGCGTATGGCAGAAACACAAGGATTGGACGACACATTAATCAAATTCGCCAATCTTCATCTAGATAACGTCAACATCGATATTCTAGAATATGTTGAACCAAAACCAAGTAAAGCGCATTATTCAAATGGCCAAATTAGTGCCATGCATATGTGTTTTGAAGTTGATGATATCGATGCTGCGGTTGCTCGCTTAAAAACTATTGGTGTCAATCCCGACGGTAAACCCATATTTTTTGAAACACAAGATGGGTTAAAAAGTGGCTTTGGTACCGGCGTCGCTTATTTCACTGATCCGGATGGTACAAATCTTGAATTAATTGCACCAAAGGGGCCATTTACTCGCGGATAACCACGATATAGTTAATTTCAGAAATGAATAATTAATCGTATTAAAAGAATGGTCGGTAATCACCATTCTTTTAATTTTCTTTCCCTAAAGGCGATAATTTAGCCATAATTCCTGCACATGTGCGAATGATACCAGCAATCATAATGATTATAACCACCTTGACACTGCTGACTTATTAATCCAAAAACTAACCAATTATTTTAATCAACAAGAAAAAGATTATTATCACCGTGCACGACTTTTTAATCTACAAGGGTTGGCATTATATCTACAAAATAAAAAAGAGTTAGGCTTAATATTAATTAAAAAATCAAACTTAATCTCATATCTCTCAGAACACAATTCGAATTTCATTAATAACGAGAAACATTACTTGTCAAAGTATCTAACAACCGATGACTTAAACAAGGTGTTTGATTTTTCAGACATAACAGGCTAGCATTGAATAAAAAGCATTGGCTGATCTGAATTGATTGCTTAAACAACTATTTCTAAGTCGCTGGCCCACTGATAACCAACTGCATACTTGATTCTAAAATTCAATTAAATGGATTCCCATACTTAGCACAATATTGATAAAAACCTATTTTATATAAATCAATATTTTTATCTATTTGTGCACTATTCTTAAAACAAATCATTTTTAATACTGCTTGGGTGAATTCTAATGATGCAGTCCCGTTCGCCGTTACTAAATTTTGATCTCTTACTACTTGTTTTTCAATAAAATCATTTTTATTTTGATATTGGTCAAAATTTTGCCATAGATATTGCGCATTACCGGTGTGTTTAAAATGTGTCAGTAAACCATTTTTAGCCAGGTAATCGACCGCTCCACATATTGCACCTACCGGTTTATTATTCGCTAATCTTTCAGCAATTAATTGCCTTAAGCTGTTATTTTCGAGAGACCAAGAATTACCACCAATTAATATCAAAAGGTCACTGTTAACAGGTATCTGTTCTAATTGATAATCAACTAATGTTTTTAAGCCGCCAATCGAAACAACTTCCTTTTTAACGGAGGCAGTTTTAACGTCCCAATCTGATTCTACGTTCAACATACTTGAAAGATGTGCACCTTCCCAATCAGCATAGTCATCTAACATTAAAAAAACTGCTTGTTTCATAAAAAACCGCTTTCAGTTAAAAATTTATTAGTTTGCTATAGCTCTCATAATTCAAACTTTTGAGAGCCATGAAACCTTCCTATACTATTCTTATTATAATCCAATCCGCGAAAAAGAACAAACGTTCGCGCCATTGCTGTTAACTTTACATACTCGTCATTCTGCTTGAATACATTTACTAATTTCAAAAAAATTGCCCATTATTTCAATAAGTAAGCAATCCCTATAGCGAGTAAACAGATCATCAAAAATACTACTGTAAACAAAGTCACCACACCAATTTTTTGAAAAAATTTGGTACTAACTTGGCGATTTCTTTTCAATTGCTCTAATGGTTTACCCTTTGAAAAAGCGATAATTTCCGCAAACGTGCTGACGTCTGCGGATTTTTTTAACTTTTCTATTTTGAATGTGCTAAATATACCGAGTACCAATAAAAAAAGTGGTACCAGTAGACTCACTGTAACCCTCTTAACCAAAAAACGCCACCTAACGACAAGGCAGTTAACACAAATGAAGTCATCATAATGGCCGCATATTGATTCATTTTATGACGACTGTCGTTGTTTTGTAATTCGTTTTCCATGAACACTAAGTCTCCTTTGACTAAATCATCTAAAGAAACGTCAAAAATGACAGTAAGCAACAAAAGATTGTGAATATCAGGATAACTTTTATTTGTTTCCCTAATTTCATTAATGCGTTTCCTTTCTGTTTCATCTAATGTACCGTAGAATCGTTAATTTTTCAGTCAAAAGTAGTTGTTATAGGTTATACACACTGCCAAAATCATTTGACAAAGCGTACTGAATGACTCAAAAACCATCATTTATGTGTTACGCCTCGTTTTTAGCAGTGATTTGTGCATAGTACTGCTTTTTCTTTTGTAAAAAATCAATATGGCCTTGTATTTTCTCTTGTTCCTCATGAAGTATCTGCTCTTGTTGTTCTAAAATGGCGATTCTTGCTTTAATTGTTTCATGTCCCTGCTCTCGTAATTTAGCATATGTCATAATTTTAGCAAGTGGCATACCAGTTGCTTTAGCGCGTTTAATAAACTCAATCCAATTTAACTCCTTGTCAGTAAACAGACGGTAATTATTTTCTTGCCGAACTGGTTTCAACAGTCCTAATGTTTCATAATAACGTAAAGTTGGGATTGATAGTCCTGTCATAGCAGCGACTTCTGATATTTTATAAGTTTTGGTCATTTATAATTGCCTCTTTTTAAATGTCATTATCGCTTGCTATAAAGTTTACTTGATAGTTTATACTTATTTTATCATATGAAAACAGGAGAAAATATTATGGATAATTACGAAAATGGTTTAAAAATACGTGAATCAGTCATTGGCAAAGAAGCGAGTCAACTCGTTTCAGATAGTTTAGCAGACATCGCACCGCTTTTGAATCAAAAAACTTTATTGGCATTTGATGAAGCTGACCAACGAAAAACTTTAGATATGAAACAACGAGAGATGATTACCCTGACGACATTGCTCACCCAAGGCGACACAGCAAGTCAACTTAACATTCATATTCAAGGTGCTTTAAATGTTGGCGTAACACGTGATGAGATTGTTGAAATTTTTATTCATTGCTTACCCTACGTCGGCTTTCCAAGAGTTTTAAACGCAATTTCCATAGCAAAGCAAGTGTTTAGTAACCAATAAGGTCTATTTATTATTCACACTTCTAACATAATAAAACCCGATAACCTGCACATTATGTGTCAGTTATCGGGTTTTAGTTGTTGAAGCAATCAAAATAAATCATCTACTACGTTCATGAAGAAAATTAAATACGACAATACTCAAGTTCAAACCAGCAATAATGAATAAACTAGTCATAATGTTTGCTAAATGTTTTGTAGCAAACAATCCGGTAATGATTGGCATTAAGAAAAATGCCACACTACCAAAGAAAAAATAAAGACCTGTGAGTCGACCAGCAAATTTTGAATTATGTGCAATTAATTGGCTTAATCCTAGTTGCAATGACCCACCGGCAGCAGAAATACCAAAAATAAGACAACCGAAACTGGCAAGCCACATCTCTTGGCTTGAAACAACCACAGCCAAACCTAATATTGTCCCAATAGCCGTTAAAACAAGTAATGTGGCTTCGCGTATCCACCTTTGATTGGTAATTAAAAACAGTAATCCCACACCAATTAACGACCCAACACTATAAAAAGTCATGAGCAAATGTGAATTAACAGTCGTAAATGACTGCACAACATGAAAGTACCGTGTAACCCACTGCGTAAAATGAAGCATCAACCACATCGAACTAAACCCATAAACTAAGAAAAGTATTTTTGTGATATCCCACTGCCATTTAACTTTAGTTTTAATGATTTTTGACGTTACCTGAGCTTTTGTATAAAATGTTTTAGATTTAATGGACAGCATGATGCCAAGATTTACAATTAAGATCGCAGTTGCTAACCAATATAACCAGCCAAACCAAATTTTTTGATTAATCAATGTCACTAATATGATGGGCAGTAACCCTTCGCCCAATGAAATCATTGCTTTAATTAAGACGTTACCACTCGACTTACCGTGATTGATCTCTAGTAACGTTGGATATGCAACTGCATCTAAAGCCGCATTAGCTAAGCCAGCCAAAGTTGTAACGATAATCGCTAAAAAAATGGTGTGTGTTAATGGTAATAATGTAAAAAACAAAATATACGTCATTGCTGCTATACTGAGCAGTTTCTTTCGATCTAAATGATCCGATAATTCTCCTAAAATTGGATAAGCAATGAGTTTTCCAATGCCAATTGCCGAAACCACAGCAGTTGCACTTGCAATAGAACTTTGCCACAATGTGCTCAATTGCTGGACCGTCTGTGCTAAGATAATTAACGCAAAACCTTGCACAATGTAACTCAGGTAAATAACTAACCGTACCTTAAAATGACTGGTTTTATGCCCAGTCGTTGTCTGTTGCTTTATTTCTGCCATTTAAACTTCCCTTTATTGATTTCATATGCGTACTTTTTTGGATAATCATTTCATTTTAACATGATTACTAAATTAAGTTTTGAGTAATTTTATGAGCTAAATAATCAATTTTTTTCGCCATAACATGGTCATCAACGAGACTAATTTTATCTGGTCTAAACAGCTGTATTTTTTTAATGAGATAGTATTCTGAAATAACATCTCTTACCGTTAAATTATTTGCCATCAAAAATGAAATATTTAACATGCTACGTAATATTTCATCTTGTTTAATCGCAATTATGCCATTAATGTTATTAAAAATACCATGCTTAATGCCCTCATTGTAGAAATTTAAAATGTCACTATTCCGTACTTTTAATGCGTCATCCAAAATGACATAATTTTCCGGATAAGCCATCTTAACTTCTGTCATAAAAATTTCTGTACAATATTCAATTAATAAGACAGATTGCTCGAATATTTGTTGAAAGCAGTTCGCAAAATCTGATATATCAGTAATTTCTGTGGTTTTGTGTATAAATTCAACACACTCACTAATCATAAAACTAATAATCGCTTCTTTGGTAGAGAAATACTTGTATAAGGTTGCTCTACTAACGCCCATTAACTTAGCTATTTCATCCATTGTTAACGACTGAAAACCATTTTTTCTTATCTGTGGCAATACTTTTGATAGTAACTTAATTCGTGTTTCTTGCGTTTTTGTATCATCCATTTAAACTTTCCTTTATTTTTATTATACTTATTTTTGTTGCAAAAAGACATTAAAATATACTGTGTATACAAAAAAGACACTTTTTGTATACATTATTTATTTAATTGTGTTAATATATAAGTAAGAAGTTAGTATAAGAACTATTTCTCACTATTATTTTGTTTTGAAAGGAATTGATAACATGGATAAAATTACTTTAGGCACTCAAGGTCTACGCGTTTCAAAAATTGGACTAGGCGGCATGGGATTTTCAGTCGCTTATGGCGCATCTGATCCTCAAAAGGGTGTAGATGTGATTCGTGAAGCCTATCACCTTGGTGTTAATTTTTTTGATACCGCTGAAGTATATGGTGATAATGAAAAAATTGTTGGAAAAGCTGTTAAGCCATTTCGTGATGACATTGTTTTAGCGACAAAATTCGGATTCGACATGTCTGCTAAACCCATCACTTCAAAATTTAATAGTCGGCCCGATAACATTCGAAAAGTTGCTGAAAATAGTCTTCTTCAACTTGGTACCGATTATATTGACGTATTTTATCAACATATTCCAGATCCAGACGTGCCAATTGAAGAAGTAGCTGGTGTTGTTGGTGATTTAATTAAAGAAGGTAAAGTTAAATACTTTGGACTAAGTAATTCAGGTTCCGATAGCATTCGTCGTGCAAACAAGATAACACCTGTTTCAGTGTTACAAAGTGAATATTCAATCTTTGAACGCGAACTTGAAGATAGACATATTATAGAAACACTGCAAGAATTAAACATTGGTTTAGTACCCTACGCACCATTAGGTAGAGGCTTCTTAACTGATGCTGTTAAACCAGCAAGCGAATATCCGGAAGATGATATGCGTCGCCATGACGAGCGTTGGAACGAAGAAAACTTCAAATACAATCTTAACGCCGTCAACCAATTAAAAGCATTTGCAGAAAATAAGCATATTTCTGTTGCGCAATTAGCATTAGCTTGGTTAATGAATCAAGATTTAAATGTCGTACCAATTCCTGGAACGCGTAGTATTAAGCGGTTGCAAGAAAATATAGGTTCTACTCAAGTAAAACTTTCACGTCAGGACCTAGATGATATTCTAGCTATATTGCCAAACGGTTCAGCAGGAAGTCGTTACCCAGCTGGTGTGTTAGAAAATTTCACGAGAGAATAATCAAGTAAGTCACAGTGTAGCATAGTAAATGAATGACATTTTACAAGCTAGTTGCCAAAATTAAATTGGCAACTAGCTTTTTTTGGAATTTTTTCTCATCGCCTGTTCTGATTACCTACAAAAACACCCCCAAATGTTATTCAGCACTTGAGGGTATATGTTAGTCAAAGATTAATTCAAATTAGCTGTCACTTGACACTTAGAAACTGGTTGTCATTGGTCTCGTTTCACGTGAAACAGTATCATGACTTACTGAAATTCTGACCACAACTTAACAATCGCCTGCACACCTTCATCACCGTGCTCTTGACTCAATCTAGCAAAAAGTTGTTCTGCTAACTGTGCACCTGGCAAATTAATTTGCATATCAGCTGCCGCATCAAGTGCAATTCTAAGATCTTTTAACAAATGCTTAGCGTAAAATCCCGCAGCAAAATCACCGTTCATCACACGTGGCATATAATTTGTAACAGACCAAGATCCTGCTGCCCCGCTACGCCACACATTGTAAGCATCCGTCATATTCAAACCTGCTGCCTTTGCGTAAACCATCGATTCTGCCATTGTAATAACTGTTGCAGCAACGCCAATGTTGTTACTCATTTTCATGTGTTGCCCTTTGCCTGCTGAACCCACCAACACAATTTGTTGCCCAATATCTTGAAATATTGGCAAAACTTGTTCAAAAGTTGTCGCTGACCCACCAACCATGATGGATAAGGTGCCATTTTTAGCACCAATATCACCCCCAGAAACGGGGGCATCTAGCACTTGAAAGCCTAATTGCTCACCCTTTTCAGCCAATTGTTCAGCTAATTTTGGCGTTGATGTTGTCATATCAATTAAAATATCACCGACTTTAGCACCAGCAAACACCCCATCTTCTCGCATCCAAACATCTTCAACATCTTTTGGATAACCAACCATCGTCAAGGTGATTTCTGACACGCGCGCGACTTCGGCCGGTGTATCAGCCCATACAGCGCCATTGGCAATAACGTTGTCGGCCTTGGATTGTGTGCGGTTATAGACCGTCACTTGGTGTCCAGCATGCAAGAAATTATTAACGATGCCTGTGCCCATGACACCAGTCCCAATAAAGCCAATTTTCATTTTTTCACCTCAAAATTTCGTTTTCGGTGTGCCCACCATTTGCCATGATAACCGCATCATCTAGTGCAATTTCAACCATATTTTTGATAGCTGTATTCGTATAAAATGCAATATGTGGTGATAAGTAAAAATTATCTAATTGAATGAGTCGTTGAATATTTTCCGGTAATTCCGCTACTGCTTGTTTTTGGTCCATAAACTCATTTTCATTTGGCGTCACATCAAATGCAGCACCGTAAAGTTGACCAGATAACAAAGCAGACTCTAAGGCGTCCATATCAACAATGCCACCACGCGCCATATTAAGCATAATCGTCTCTGGTTGAACCTTGGCAAAAAAGTCCTGATCTGCCAACCCTTGCGTTTCGGCATTTAATGGCGTGTGAAAACTAATCACATTTGCACGTGATAACGCATCATCCAAAGTTGTATATTCAACAAAGGCTTCATTTTGTGCATGATAGATAGGATCCACAGCGAGCACTTTGGCCCCTAATGCATGCAACATTTGTGCAAATGCTGTGCCAATCCGACCAACACCAATCACTGCAACTGTTAGTTGATAAATCTCGCGCACTTGTCCACCCGCAGCCCATGTATAATCACCAGTTGCCATGGCACGATCAAATTTTTTATTGTTACGTAGGATATTAAATAATTGTGTTAGCGTATATTCGGCAATAGCGCGAGGTGAGTAGGCGGCGACATTTGACAGACGAATATGATTACTAAAAGCAGCTGGCAAATCAAACACGTCATACCCAACTTGGCGTAAGGCAATTTGTTTAATGCCATAACTAGCAAGCTTTTGATAGATAGGTGCCGGCACATCAGTTGTTTGTTGTGTCGTGACAGCGTCAAATCCCTGTGCTTTATCAACATTATCTACCGATAATGGTTCAAATACCGTTACGACCTCATGTCCTGTCTTAGCCGCCCACGCCTTAACGTAAGACACCTCTTTATCCACACTATTGTACATTAAAATTTTCATCATATGCTCCCTTTATTTATCCTAATACTAACGCTATCATACACTTTAAATTAAAGGATTGCTTCTCATTATTGTACTTTGCCTAAGAAATACTTTTTCTTACCACGACGTACCAATACAAATTTACCATCATAGTGCGTTGTTGGTGCAATTTCAGTAGCCACATCGGTTATTTTTTCACCATTAATTGTGATTGCGCCGTTGTTAACATCTTCACGTGCTTGTCGCTTAGACTGCTCCACACCACCATCAACCAAAAAGTCAATAATATTTTTGCTTTCAGCGGTGATGTCAAAACTAGGGACACCACCAAATGCATCAGCAATTTGTGCTGATGACAATGTTGCAACATCACCACTAAACAGCGATTTTGATAATTGTTCAGCAGCGTCAACAGCTGCCTGACCATGAACAAACTTGGTAACTTCTTGTGCTAAGCGTCGTTGTGCTTCACGCGCGCCGGGATTAATGTCGATTTCTTTGGCCAACGTATCAATTTCTTCAATAGTCAAAAAGGTAAAATATTTCAAATATTTAACGACATCAGCATCATTTTGGTTCAACCAGAATTGGTAGAATGTGTAGGGTGATGTCTTTTCAGGGTCCAACCAAATCGCGTTGCCTTCAGACTTTCCGAATTTTTTACCCGTTGAATCTGTCATGAGAGGAATGGTCAAACCAAAGGCTTTGGCCGCATTACCTTCAAGTGAGTGAATCAAATCAATCCCCGATGTGATATTTCCCCACTGGTCAGAACCACCAATTTGTAATTTCACGTCTTCTCGACGCCACAATTCATGAAAATCAATGCCCTGTAGCACTTGATAAGTGAATTCCGTAAAAGAAATTCCCGTTTCTAAACGTGACGCTACAACATCTTTTTTCAACATCACATTAATCGAGAATAACTTACCATAATCACGTAAAAAGTCTGTGAGTGTCAGTTTTCCTAACCAGTCGTTATTGTTAACAATGCGTGTGTCATTATCACCGAAAAGTCTAGTAACTTGTGCTGTAATACCTTTTTCGTTTTCAGCCAATTGTTCTTGCGTGAGTAGTTTACGTTCTGTGGTTGGTCGTGGATCACCAATGGCACCCGTCGCACCACCTATAATGATAACTGCTTTACCACCGGCATTTTGAAACCGCTTCAATACCATAAATGGAATTAGATGGCCTAAATGTAATGAATCAGCCGTTGGATCGGTCCCAACATAGGCACCCATTTTGCCATCTGCCATGGCTTCAAGTAAACCTGCTTCATCCGTCACTTGGTTTAACGCGCCGCGCCATTTTAATTCTTCAATAAAATTCATTTTTTTCTCCTTAATTTATACATAATAAAAACCGCCCTATAAACATAGGACGGTTTTTACCGTGGTACCACCTAAATTGTAAGTCATCGGACCTACCACTTAAAATGCCTTATCGCGGCATACGTCATGTTTTTTACGTTGTGTAACTCGAGACAACGGCGGGTTAGTTTACAGCAACCACTAACTTTCTTTGACACACCCATTTGCCTCTTTAGCAACTAATGATGTCTTCATTATAACAGATAACATCTGTGATATGTGAAATTCAAAATTTTTTATACGTTAATATCACATGATCAAATACTTAATCCGTCAATGGTGTGAGTTTAACGTAACTCCCTTTATTCACGCCAGAAAATGAAATACTCAATAGTCGATGCTTTTCAAGAACGACAACCGGACTTGAACGTTGTAAAGTGGATGATATGACACCGCCATTGCCGTCACCACCACCATTACCATTCAAAAATCGGCTGTCTACGGCTATGGTGGCTGGATTATATTTCTCTCGTCTCAGATTATCACGCTTAATTTCATGAATGTCTACTTTATACTGTCCTTCAGGAATTTGTCGATTAACCACATAATTTCCTGGTATTGAAATCGTATAAGCGCCATCTTGTAATACTAATTTTTTAAACGCAGCTGGCTCAAACTTAACCGCCTCTTGATGACCTACATTGAAACTACTTGACTTTGTTAGGGATAGGCCAAGATAACGATCACCTTTTTGACCATCTGGTAGGTCAGGTGAATTGGTTAGATGATCAGACAATATGGTAATATCATAGACACCCGCTGCCAAGCCAAGTTGATCCATACCTTTAACGCCACCAATGTTTTCAACAACTTTTGTTGTCGCGTTATTTTTAGTAGTTCCAAGCATTGTCTTAGGTCCTTCTGGCATCACATATTCTTGAATGACCGGTATCACACGCCACAAAGAAATGCCAAAACCACAAACAATAATTGCTATAATCACCCATTTTTTACGCATGTTTTACAATCTCCCCATGAGATAGATCAATAATTTCATCTGCTAATACTGACAAGTCTTCTGGATTATGACTTGCTAAGATGATTGTTGCGCCACGTTTGGCTTCAGCAGCCAGTAACTCACGTATCTCTATCACACCTTGTTGATCAATCGCATTCGTTGGCTCGTCTAATAGAATCAACATTGGCTTTTCAAACAACGCTTGGGCAATCGCACCACGTTGCTTCATACCCAAAGAAAACTTTGCCACCTTGCGTGTGTCTTTTGGATCTAGACCAACCCGTGTAATAGTGGTCGCAATATCGTCATCAGTCGCCACCTTTTTAATTTTGCCCAGTAACTGTAAATTTTTTGTTAATGTAAATTCAGGTGCTAAGTTATTATTCTCTATTAACAGCCCCATACTCGGTGGAAAGTCGATTTTATCTCCTAACACCTGATCATCAATCTTAATTTGACCTTCTTTAACAGGTATTAAGCCTGCTAATGCCCTTAAAAGCATTGTTTTACCTGCCCCATTACGACCACGCAAACCATAAATCTTACCAGATTCAAAGGCATATGAAACTTCTTTTAATACCGTATCTTTTTTAAGGGTTATTGTTATATTATTTACTTCAATCATTAGATTACCTGCTTTTTTATATACGAGTATTTCAACGCAATTCCCAATCCGAAAATGATGATAGCTAAAGTGACACTGTTCCAAGCATTCAACGATGATAACTTGCCAAAGACAAATAGTAGTGACTGTAGTATTGGTATGTTAACAAATAGACCAAAGCCAAACACACTAGCTATGATAGAAACACCAAGAGTACTATTGCTTCTATCTTCTATGATCCGTTGTATCATATGCCACATGATATAGAACAACATGACTCCTAACCACCTAGTATCAATACGATACTGTTGTGTCATTATCAATTGCAGTGACCCTACACATAGAACACCTAACAAAATCACACTTGTAGACAATAAATAGCTATTAATCATCAATCGTCTGCGATTCACTTGCCTCACCACATAGTTCAGACTATGCCCTGATTGCATACGCTCTTCCCAACCAATTATCAGGGTCATTGGTGCTAATTGTGCCGTTACTAAAGTGGCTTTTTGTGTATAAGTTAGGACTGTTGTATCAATCAAGTAGATTGGTTCATCATACAATAACTGTTGTCCGCCGACCAATAATACCGACAACACGATAAATATAATGATTTGAAATTTTGTTATCTGTACCATGTCAACCATTTTGCTTTCGATTCACCAATTAAATAAATACCTATAATCATCAAAATCCATAGAATAATCATAAAGTAGGGTATCAACACAACAATATTCGTCCAATCCCCAATCATTGTAATAATTGCATAATAATGCCAAGGTAACTCGACTGGCAACCTTGTTGATGCCATTAATATGATGGAAATTGACGCCGTAACCAACAAAGACAGCCAGCGCCTGTTCGTATAATTATAAACAAGCATCATGAATACATGCATCATAGTCAGCGCTATAAAAGCTGTTACTAATTGCATCAGCCACAATAATAAGAACGTGCGCAATTCATACCTGTTCATCGTGATAAATGGTAAGCGTAGCAGTCCCATGACACCAGTAATCATGACAAAAACAAAAGCATCTCGTATACCATGAGATACATTTTTTCTAAATATACTAACACGACTCTTCTGTCGAATGATACTTTGCGGATTAATTGATAAGTTTGTCATGGCTAATGCCAAAAAGGAAGGCACAAATAATGTCCACCAAACAAGAAATCCCAAATATAAACTTGCTTCATATCGTGTCCAATCTTTAAAATCATAAACCATACCAAATTTATACCAATGAAGAAAAAAAATCAGGAAAATGACAACAGTAACAAGCATCCAGATAAGTAGCGGCTTTATTTTATTCATCAAATTACCTGCTTTGCAAAATAACGGTAAACTGTAACATTAATTACTAATATACAAACAGTCAAGGCAATATAGGCAAACATAATTTTTTCTATATATGCAGGCACTATTGGTTGCATTAGCTTATTAACACTATATGATCCTCCCCAAAATGGCAGATACATGGCTAATGTCAATAATACTAACTGGTATGTCTTTGTGATTAGCAATGCTAATGATACGAGCAATGTACCAAATAATATAAATAACCAGGTATTTAAAATGCTATATACCAAGTCTGTGACAATTAGATGCTGCCAGCTCCACACACCCCATTGCCAAATTGCATCCGTTTTTAAAGGTAGCATAACATCTGCATTCAGTGGATCAACATAAGTTTTGGAAACCAATAATTTAGTAACAAACACAACTAAATGGTTAATGATTAATGGTATAACAAATAACAAAGCACTCATTATACCTGATCCAATATATAATTGTTGCAAATGTTTTTTCTGTCCTAATCGTGCGATGACTGATAAATTAAAACCAGATTTGTGGTCATTAATTTGGTTCAATGTTACGCTACCTAAAATGAATAATGGTAACATACTATGCATAGTTGTACTCAAAAAGCTAAATGAACTATCCCCATTACTTACCAAAACAAAAGTCATACGCCATAGCGCATGACCTTCGTATAATCCATAGTTCAACGGGTGGATGCCAATAAAGATTCCAATCATAATCATGATAATAACAGCCATCACCATTTGATAAGCATGGCTAGCAAGAATACGGCTAATAAAAAAATTACTTGCCATTATTTTCTCCTAACTAATTTTTTCGACGTGAATCCGTTGTTGCAAGGTACCCTGTTGCTTCGTCCCACCAGCCTGAAACTTGATATGAATATGGATCACTGGCAGGATTAGCCGCTTTAAGACGTGTATTCTTTTTTTCTGCTGAACCATCACTTGGCGAGTAAGCGTAATCTAAATATGGTCCGGCTAACACAATTCGAGATGCATCCCCCCAACCAAACCATTTATTAGCCTGTAATCTGAAAGAATAATTAACTTTATATCCTTCAGTAGAGCTACCAACACCAACTTTAAAATTATCTTGATAATTCGATGTATTGCGATAGCGTGTTCCAGTATAACTGGCTGCACTATTTGGTTTAATTGTAAAATTAAAAGGTATATAATACAATTTTGCATCAGCCTTAGTCACCGCACCAAACGCTAGTGCTCCTCCAATTAATAACGATCCCAGTACTGCTTTATTCATAAACCATTCCCCCACTTTTTATTTTTTCAAGTCTTTTGACTTGCGTTTACCTTTTTTCAGCAACCAAAATAGTATATCATAATTTGAATATTAAATGCTAGCCATTTTGCTGTGACATAAACAACTATTTTTATGTCACGAATCACCTCATTTCCGCCTACTATATAACAGGTTTAACTTGCAAATATCCCTTTTTCTTGTTACCATTGTTTTACAATTAGTGGGAGTAATTTAAACAATATGACAAATAATAGACAAATTAAAAACATCGCGTGGTCACGCGTCACAACACATTTTAAGGCCGCATTTTTACTATCGTTAGTGCCAATGATTTTCACTGTATTCGGTGTCATGTCGGATCATAATTATCGGGACATAACATTTTCACCAGATTTCAATCCAACAGCACAAAAAGTAACTGATACAGCAAGCAATATGGGTCACTTTTTCCAAGACAATTGGCTAGCTCTTACAATTGTTAGTCTCATCGTTTTCATTATTATTATTATGATCGGCATACTGATGACAGCCATCAGTGATTTCTTTACTGAAAGTACAATTAGTGGCTTTATTGATTGGCACGAAACTGATAAGACACCCGAGTCACCAATTAAAGCTAGTTTTAACTTGTTAACTAGTACTGCATTTCAAATTGCATATCTACGCGCTGTTTATACGTTATTGTGGACATTGTTGTTCATCATACCCGGTATTATCAAGAGTTTTTCATACTCGCAAGCGCTATATTTATATCGTGATGACCTGCGCGCTGGCCGTGATATTCAATCAGCTAAATACTATATCACGCAATCCAAACAATTAATGACTGACTATAAAGGCCAATTATTCATGATGTACTTGAGTCTTATTGGCTGGTATTTCTTAGGATTCTTCACTTTTGGTCTCGCTAATTTATTTACTTTACCTTATACACTTGCCATTCGAGCAGAATTTTACATCGCGTTACGTGGCAAACAACCTGAAAAAACAACCGTATTATAAAAAGCTGAGAATTGAAATTCTCAGCTTTTTTTGTGACATGATATACTAAAACAACTTATCTATGGCGCAATATATACATTTGATCATAATAACCTTGGACAAATACTGCAACTTCAGTTAGTTTACCATGTACTACGACATTCAACAATCGTAACAAAACGTCAGGATAATGACGGCGCTTATGGTTGATGAAGTCTTGCCTAGCTTGTTGACAACCCAAATCATAATCGTTTATTTGCTGTTTTGTTTGCTCTCCGTAATTGCTATACACACCAGATTCATACTGACTTTTAACATACTCATGCAGATTAATCATTGTGTCACCTCATCTGCTGACAAGTTAGGGCCATGCTTTTGATGTTGCACAATAATTATAATCATAAATGGTATCACAATGAGTAAACAACTAAGCAAAAATCTTAGTAGTGCGTCGTTAAGATTTTTCTTCAAAATCATTTTTTGTACGATATCAAACAAATAATATCCTGGAAAAAATTTTTGAATCATCATTATCACTGTTATAACAGTACCAGACAACCATGTATCCAATCGTATCATTAGCATACAAAACCCCATGCTCAATGGCATGCTGAGCGCATCAAGCGTCCTACTATCTACAAAAATACCTAATAAAAATCCGATAGCACTTAAGTAAATACCCATCAAAGAAAACAGGACTAACATGATAACAATATTCAAATTAAACACTAACGACTGCATCAATAAACCAGCCCCTATAATCACAACACAAATGGCAAGATTTAAAATAAGTTGCACTGCTATTTGATCCATCAACCAACACCGCATACTGTAGTTGGATGTATGGGGGGCCTGCAGCTGATAAAATTTTCTAGTGTGACTAATTTTCTTCGAAAAAGTTACGACAGCATTTCCAGCAATGCCAATTGCACACGCAGCACTCAGCCAGAGATAGGCATTTGACATCGTGAAAAATCCCGATGCTTTGGCCATGCTAATCATCATCACATACCAAGCCAGTGGAAAAATAAGCGTAAACAATAGAAAACGTTTATTACGAGATGTTTCTTTAATATCCAACCACATAATCATCCTATGCTACCCCACTGCCTGATTATTAACCCGATACCACTGTTCAATGGTTTGGTTGTTGGCATGTATTGCTGCCACTGATTCATCTTTTGCAATCACCCCATCTTTTAACAACACAACACGCGTAAAATAGTGATCGATTTGGTTAAAATCATGTGTAATCGTTATCACACTGCCACCAACATGATCCAGATAGTGCCAAAAAAAATCGATTGATTCCAAGTCCATCCCCACTGTTGGTTCATCCAAAATTAATAGTTTTGCTGGTTTCAACAAACTAATCAGTAAGGCTAGTCTTCTTCTTTGACCACCAGACAATTGGCTAATAATAACTTGTGACTGCTCATTTAGATTGAACTTTTTAATCATTTCAGTCACAAATGTCGGTGAATACTGTCTTTGAATTTGTGTTGATAGCGTCACATGTTCTCGCACTTTTAAGGACTCAATTAATACATTTTTCTGTGGCATAACACTTAGATCAGCACTTGGATTAAAAAAGCGCTTTACTTGGCCATTATCAGGCTTAACCAGCCCAACGATTGTATTAACAATCGTTGTCTTTCCTGATCCATTAGCACCCAACAGCGCAATGCGATCACGGCCATATACTGATAAATTAATATCTTTAAGTACTGTTTTTTTAAATTTCTTGCTAATTTTCTGTACTTGCATAATTAAATCGTCATTGCTTTGTTGACCTGATAGTAGAAAATCTAAGTCAACTGCTAAGATCTCTGCTAACGCAATTAACTTATCAATGTCTGGTTCAGCCTCACCATGTTCCCATTTAGATACGGACTGCCGAGACACATATAATTTCTGAGCTAAAGCTTCTTGTGATAAACGCTTCTTTTGCCGTAATAGGCTCAATTGCGATTTAAAAACATTTTTCATATACTCTTTTCTCCTAGCATGTTTAGATGACAACACTTATGAATTTGATTATACATGAAACAATATTTTTTAAAATCTTATATACAATATTGCTGTAACCCTTTGATTGCTGAGGTTGCAACTGTTGGTTGCGGCAAGTTTCTCAACACAATCATAGCTAGAAAAGCACAAACTATGATAAATACAAACGAAGCAACAATAAAAATGCCTGAATGACATATCAATATATCTCATTCAGACATTTTTTAGCTATTTGGCCTGTTTACCTAAACTTCGGCGACGCTGTGTCATGTTTAGTCGTTGGATTCACGACGTTTACTAGCATTGTATGGGAATTACGATACATTTTTAGTATGGCTTGCCCGACAGCTAAATGACGATACGCCGTCATATTTTTTAAAGTGCCTATCTGTTGCAATTCATCTGGATTATTTAATTGATGAATCAGTACGCTACCAAATTGCCCGCTTAACTGTGTAGGTATGTCTAATGGCGATTGCGTTGAGACCACTGAATAAATACCATATTTCCGTCCCTCACGCAGTATTTTAAATAAACCAGTATCATTAAGTTGTGCTTGATTATCTGGCATGTAACGGTGTGCCTCATCAAGAAAAATTGTGATTGGGAAACGCGCCGTACTGGCCGTTCTGATGGCCAACAACTTTTTAAGTAATAGTGACAATACTAATCGGCTAACTGCGCTCCCTGTTTTTAACTGACTTACATCAATGACAAGTGTGCGTTTCTGGCTTCGACTTTCAGAAAACAACTTTAAAATATAAAATATATCTGTCTGCGTTGCCCGCGGCACATTAGTATGATGATGCATATTAAATACACGATTTAAAGTAGCTTGTCCCACACGAGATTGACCACTTAATAGTTCACCCCAATGTGCTCTTACCGCTGCATGATCTATTTCTTGCCCTAACAAATCATAATTTGCCTTTGCATCACCAAATGGTACAGCAAATTCTTGAATGACTTGTGACATCAACAGTGTTGCATCATAATCATAGCCAAAGACTGACAGCTCTTGCTGTTCTTGATTAAATGTCGTCAGTTTTTTATTGATTTTGATATAGGTGCCATCATTTTTGATGACATTTTTCTGAATCCTAAGTGATTCGATTGCCGTCGCTATTTTTTGGATTAAATGATCGCTGTTGATACCTAATATGTGGGCAGCATCATGGGCTATCAATTCTGAAAAATCTAAATTGGCATCTTCTCCTAAAGTATAGGTAATAGCATTTGGTATGTGACGATACTCACCTGTTGCATCAAAAATAATACTCGTTTGTTGCAACTGCTGTAACGATTCGACTAACGATAATAATGATGTCGACTTGCCATTACCTGTCGCACCAACAATCATTAAATGATGAGATAATAAATCATTTGGATCAAGAGACACAGGTTCATTCGTCCCGCTTTTTGTCACAAAATCATTTAAAGCACTGTGATTAACCACACTATTCACCTCTCACTATTTTATTTGTTATGACTGCCTATATCGATAGTACGTCCTTAGATTATACACGCACAATAGATCATATACTAATATTATCACGACGGCCATAGTCCAAGTATAAACGGGATAGTTCTGAAAAAAAAGGCACCATGTTTTTAGACAGTGGCTGATTAAATGACAAGAACGATAATTCGTGTTTTAAATTCCTAGCAATTCTACGATCATCTATCCCACCACGTAAGGCTTTATCAGCGATGACCAAAATGTCTGTTTCCATTTGACTAAGTGTGTCATCTTTTATTAACGTGGACATATTATCCCATAATTGTTGCTTTTTATTACCCATGATTGACCCTTCTCTTACTTAATACGCGACACGTCACCGACTAAAAAAGAACCGACTTGGTATATTGACATCAGGGTTTGCAAGCTGACGCCATAACATTATCTCTGATACGATCACATGCCCGATCAACTATTTGTTGTTCGTTCATATTACCGTTTTTGAATGCCGTTAATACTGCTAATAGCTGTGTTTTGTCCATGATTGTCCCTTCTTAATATGAATTAAAAAAACCTATATCTTTCGATCTTAAATGCAACTTTTAAGTGGCATCGTCAGACTTCAAGTATAGGTACCCCTAGTGAGAACTCTGTTTCATTTTTTATCAGCCTCTAACACACATTATAGCAAACGCAAATAGCCAATTTTACACAAGTTTTTGGATTTTTAGGTTAATATATATTATTGACTTTTAACGAAAATATGTTAAGTGCATGCTGTCAGTTATTGCATTAACATTAATACCCATACCTTATTTGACTCAGTTCAGTTAATTTCTTCATCGTTTGTTGCGCGCCTTCTGGTAACACTGTGTGATTTTTTAGCATGATATGTGATAGTTCAAGATTCATTCTGCTGAGTATCAATGGTATCGATCCTGATTCTGTTTTAATGTCATTAAAATACTCTGATAAAACATGTTGCAACTCACTATACTTCACATCATCTAGTTGCTGACGTAATTGTATGAGCAGCTCTAACGCAGATTTCCCTCTCTCTTGACCACCTGTAAACCATTTTATAGCTGACATTATTACTCCCCCCTTTTAGTGTTATCCATTTGATCATAATTCCTTTTGAACTCTGCGTTCGAGTAACAACTTATCATATAAAATCAATCCAATTTTTAGCATAAAATCCATATTTTTAAGATACTAAGACTATGAAATTGTGTAATATATGAAAAATGATTGAATATTGCAACCTTTTTGTCAATACCCTTACCAACATTAACATCCCACCAGCTACTGAGTAAGTAACCCATTGTTCTAATGTTAGAGGAAAATGAATTGCTGAAAAGATGACAGTGGGCCAGACAATCTGAACAAATTTCCCCAAAGTTTGTGCCTCTTCAAACATAATACCTCGAAAATATATTTCTTCAATAACTGGTCCCAAAACAACGAGACTAAATTTAAATAGAAGTACTGGTAACCAGCCTATTGATCCATTGAGTAATATATCAATGTTTTTTTCGTTTATCCCGCTTGATTGATTATTGCTAAATATAGCTGGTATGCCATAGTTCATAATTAATAAGGTACTGATTATCATCATCATAACGAAAATAAGTTTCTGAATATTGACACGTTCGAAAATAATATCCGACCGTTTAATCAAATATTGATAACCACAAAAAGCAACACAACATTCCAAGGAAACATATATAGGCATAAGAATAACTGCATATTGCTTTAAATCTCCCATAGACAAAAAGATATTAGGTATTGAAATAATTAATACGATGAGTAAAGTTGTTAATATTAGCTCAAAAAAGTACTTTAAATTTCTGAATATGCTATGAATTATTCGTTTAACTAACATACACCCCACCTTCTTATCGATTACACATTATTTGTCAGTACTAATTTAAAAAAACACAACCGCCAATTTGAAGTAACTTCGACATAGTCTGTGTCACTTCATACTGTCTGTTATGTCTTTATAACTATGCATGCTATTTGGAATTAAAAGTATTTTTAATAGTTAAAGATACTTTTAATTCCAATGATTTCCAGTAAATCCTGATTGATGGCTTTTAATTGGACTATTCATAAATTTATGAGCAGTTTCCCCAAATGCATACCAAAATCCATCACTACTACCACCAATAATATTTGCTAACTCTTCTTCAGCAATAAATTCAAAATGTTTTTCTGTCATCCTATTTACCTCTCTTATGTCCCACTTCTGCCATAGTTATAACAATGGAAAAAACGAATACTTTCTCAACATTATCTATCCAAAAATCATTAGATACAATATTTATTAACAATTGAACCATTCCAATAATAATAAATAACTTCAAAAATGTTTTTATAAGCGTCATTTATTATTACAGATGCCCTTTTCCAGCATGCTTCCAACCAGCTCCGATTTGGTCACTATGCTCAAACGCTTGATATCCAAGATATGCACCCACAGCTATAGGCCAAAATCCCCCAGATACTTGTGCTAGTTCCTGTTCTGATAATTGCTTCATAATGAATAATTCTCCTTCTATATAAGATATTTATATTATATAATAACTTCTATTTAAAAATTAGGACATATTGTCCAAGGTATAATTATCATTACTTTGATTATAAAATTTGTACCTAAAAATAACTACATCGCAATCCTACTTATAAATTAAATTGTTAACATTTGTATTGAATAACTCAGCTAATTGAATAATTGTATCAATATCAGGTATTCTTGACCCACTTTCATATTTAGCAATTGTTGATGAACTAATGTTTAACATAATTGCTAATTCGCTCCTTTTATAACCTAGTGTTTTTCTTAATGATTTTAGATTCTGTGCAATATCTTCTGAACTACCACCAGATATAGCAGCCAAATCATCTTCATTTAACTTGTAAAAATTATCCTTATCAATCATTTCTATCCCCCCAAAAAAATTACTTTTATTAATTTATCACGATTAGAAATCATCGTTCAAAAACATTTCAGCAGCTGACATTTACTAACATTATAATTGCTAGTTGATATCAGTTGTTTTAATTTCTAACACGCTTCTGCTTCTCCCTAACGAGTACCATGCTAAAAATAACTGAAAAAATAGCTACCTTATCAAACTCAGCAATCAAAAAATCATGGGATATCACGTTCATTCCTAATTGAATTGCCCCAATGACAGTAAAGACCTGTACGAAAGATTTTATAAATAGCGCTTGGTTACTAGGCATTCTTTCCCAACTACTTTTTAATAACTTATTCATTTTTTATCCCCCTTTTTAATATTACTATTTGTATAAATTATATCACTCTTATACTCATCTTGCTAGAAACATTCTTTCATGAAAAATTTATCCAGTATTTTAATTATACTTTGCCAGTTTGTAAATGAATGTGCCATAATGGCACTTGATTGTTATAAAAATCACGACTATAATACAATTAATAACTATAATTGGGGGTTTTAAAAATGTCTAAAAAAGATAAAGAACTTGACATATTAAATGACGTCATTAACTTACTAATACAGGTAGACTTGACAACAGATGAACGGTCCATATTACAGTTCGCTAAACAACAATTGGAAAAGCACGTTTATTTTCCAAGGATTATTAGCGGCTTAGAACTATCGCTAACACCTTTAGTGATGCAACAAAAATTATCTAAAAGCCTATCACCATTTTATTTAAAAATAACAAGTCAAGAATTTAAAAATAAATATCAGGGCTTTGGTACTGGCTTAGGTATGAGTTTTGGCGGCGGCAATTTTTAAAATTTTGTGATATAGAAAGGTATTGGTCATGGATACAGTAATTAAGCATAGCCTTTTCTCAGGTATTGTTTTTGGCATATTATTAGTCATATCAAACTTCGTGATTGATCCCGTAAAAAATACACGTATTATTCCTATGGCGATTTTTATATTATTTGCCAGTTTAATCATGGGATTGTATGTGTATTGGTATGGTAAAAAGACTAAAATTGGCCAAAAACACTACAATAACCTAGCAAGAAAAAAAGCTAACAAATAATAAATTAAGCTTAATGAACCAATCATCGATGTGAACTCGTTGATTGTTTTTTTATATTGTTTGTATTAATTACATGTCATGTGACCGCAGAAATTCTTGATGATTTAATTTTAATCACTCACAAACTAATGTTATCTCTTCTACCATACCCTAAGTATAATCTTAATAATTCAGACTGAATGGGAACTAATCTTGCGGATAGACTTCCCTGCGTTAAAAACTGTTCTGAAAGTTTATATTTAAGATCCTCCGCGACTTTGATATCAACAATACCATCTTTCATGCTTTGATTAGTATGCGCTAAAATTTCGCGCTCTTGCCCAGAAATATCGCTGTTCGAGTCTGTGGCAACTTCATTAACCATCTGCCAAAATTTTATTTTTTTGTTGTTCATGTTAAATGCCCTCATTTTTTTGAATTATCATGTAATAATCCACTGACTAATACATATATTGATACTGTCAAAACCAAACATAAGCCCCAATTATTCCACCCCAAAATAAGACCAGCCATAATAGAAAAAAATAACACAAATAATTTGGCTTTCATAAAAATCCACCCCTCAAAAATATATTTTTCTCAGTTATCAAAATGGCACAAGAAATACCTATCTAATTATCGTTATTAACTCCTTAGTATCAAACACCCTAACTTAAAATATCAAATCATTTATTTCAACACCAAGAACACGCGATATTTGAATTAATGTATCAATATCAGGCACTCTTGTGCCTTCTTCATAGCGCGCAATCGTAGTAACGTCCAAATGTAATCTATCTGCTAATTGCGCTCTTCTCATACCTAAAGTTGAACGTACTGTCTTCAAATTCTGTGCAATATCTTCAGAACTACCACCAGATATAGCCGCCAAATCCGCTTCATTTAACTCGCAAAAACCATAATTATCAATCATTTCGATCTCCCATTACTTTATCTTTATAATACTGTGCCCACGTCTTTTTACCTTTTATAACAGTGACACGACCATTGATCCCATACTTCATGCTGTCACGCTGACTACGAGGAACCGCTAATGCTGACACACTTATAAAACGAACCTTCTTTAGAGGCTATAGGGGCTGTCCCTATTTCTTTGACTATCCCATCTAACACCATTGGCTGCGTGACATTTTGATTCGCGGTAAACCGTATTTTTTGATTGATCTTGAGTCCGATAATGTTACTTGCTGGGACCTAATAACTGTCTTGGTAACTGTTATTAGCAGATTGTTGTTTCTCTGTTAATTCATCAAGATTTTGCTGGTCGGTATTAAAGCATCTCTTCAAATAATTACCATCTAATCTAAAGCCCTAAAGGGCTCCCCCGTAAGTTAGGTAAAATCCAACTTACGGGGGAGCCCCTTAAATATAATCAAATTCAAATTGCAAATTTATACAGCCAAAGTACTTCAAAGAGTAAACTAATCAGTATACTTATATTTTTTTAATGTATTCAATTGATTTAGGTTAGTGTCACTACCCACATAAGAATGAATTACCTTTGCATGTTTGATTAATAAAATAGTTGGTGCGACCGTAATACCTAAAGTTTTACTATATACGTCTATAAAATCATTATTTATTTGGTCTGAAGTAATTTTACTGATATCTAAATACTTAATTCTGATATTAGAACTCTCCATAAATTGCTTTAACGTTGGAGAAAAACCTCTGCAGTAAGGGCAGTTTTCATAACCAACAAATAAGACAAATGTTTTGTTACTCTCCACCATGGAGACTAATTGTGCCGGGTTGATAGATTCTGTTTGAGAAATATTTTGATTATAGTCCGAAAAACTAATTTGATCTCCTTTTTCAGCAATGGCTTCAGAAGCATCAACTTTTGTTATACCAAATATAAAAAAAACACTGAGAATTCCTAAAATCGCGGTCCACTTTTTAAACTTCATAACACCTTCCTGGTAGAATTGATTTACAATTAAGTATTATCCACATGTAAAACTATTCACTATATGGAGCATGATAGCGATGAATATAATTAATTATTTTTAATATTGTTGCCACTACCGAAGATATGCTGATCTCAAAACGCAATAAACAACTAAGATGCTTTTCCAGGAAAGCATACCATTGAACCTATTCCTAAACCAACCGCTACTCCAAACGGAGTTAACGTCGCCCCGCCTGCTATTGTATATCCAGCCATGCAGGCTGCTGCATTTCTACCTCCTTGTATATCAGAAAGAGCCATGTCATCTAATACTTCGAAGTCACATAGAACGTTATCCATTTTATTTACTGCCCCCATGCTTTCATTGCGCCACCAACCATACCAAACTGTGCTCCAATAACGGCACCACCAACTATACCAACTGGTCCACCAGCAGCACCAGCAATTGCACCAGTCCCTGCTGCCCAAGCTGTAGTGCCTATAAATGTCCCTAATCGGCCCCCTCCATTAACTTTTTCTAGTTGTGTGTCATCCAAAATTGTAAAATTTTCCATAATACATCTCCTTATAAAATACTGTGTTTAATTCAAGCCATTAAGCTTCTTCTATGAATTGTTTAAAAAACAAAAAACCTATTGTTATAATTTTTTGGTATATTTATCAACCCTTTTTTTACCACTATGCGTATAAGATAAAAAGAGTATGTCCAACATATAAAAAATAAAAACACTGATAATAATAAGACCAGCCAATAGCAGAAACGTTTGGACAGAAGATACAAAAATCATAATTTGAAGTATACCCGCTAGTGCCATGCCAGCATCTTTTACAGCAATTTTACAAATTACACTTTTTCTCATAATCATCAACAAATCCCTTAGAAAGTGAACGCTCACTTTTATTGACATTGAATTTACAACAACACATCTTAACTTCATTATGATTCATCCTTAATTGTAATCCGATGCTCCTATACTGAAATTCTGGACTATTTTCTTTCTAGGCTATCATCCAAGACAATATCGTATAGGAACTTTTACGAAAGCATATACCCCAGAATTCAAATCTTCAATTGTTACCTTGTACAACCACAGTCATTCAGCTAATTCGTTAGCCAATGAATACCACTTAGATGTCCAAAATATCACTGGTTGGGTTAAAAAGCTGAAGTCATTGGCACGGATAATCAAGGTCAACCGCTTCAAAAAGCATACGACCGCCTACAAGAAGAAAATAAAATTCTACCATGCATTGCCTAACAAGCATTTGAGACTGTGTTACTGGGTCAAAAAAGCACAAGTACCGCGTAAGACCCATCTGCGAATCATTCAAACCCTTGTAAACAAAGGATTTAAGTTAGTCACGGTGCTGAAGATGTTAGTGATTTCAATCAAAGTATGTACTTTGCTTTTTGATTGGGCACATTATCACGAACCGACTCGCCAACGTGAGGGTATTATTTTGATAGATTTACTGCTTGAAATTCGGCAGAAAAACTATCGTGTTTATGAAATACTACGCTTGAAAATTGCCTTAACTGGCTTACATTTACATCATGGCATCAAGCGTATTGACGTTTGATAAAAGCAGCCAAATTTGATAAACATCTAAAACCTACCCATGCCTGTCACTTATTTAAAATTAACTGATTGACAATGGGGTTATCTTGCATCGTTGTCAGATTTAACTATCCACAAGATTTTGGTCCATCAAATCAGTGCTAAGATGACCACAAAGTTAGTCGTATCGACGTAAAAAAGGCTTGCTTTATCACAATAAGAAAGTTGCTTAACCAAACAGACCTAGATAAAAAATAGTCCGAACTACTGACTTAGAAGCAAGTACAAACCTGATCCAACAATTTCTCCATCTGTTGAAAAAACACCACCAGAAATCTTATTCAAATCATCGTTGTTAATGCGTTGAAAATTATTTATTTCTTTCATATTAATTATCCCCCTTTCTTTCATCTAACTATACATCTTTGTTTGAAAAAATATTGTGACATATTGTCATAGAAATCAAAAAAATATTGAACCCTCTTTTTTAATTCCATAAAATTGTCCATCCTAATTGTATTTATCATCAATAAATTAACCCTTATAAACTATGATCCACACCGTCACAGAATAATATTACTAACATCTGTATTAAATATTTTTGCAATGGTAATAATTGTATCAATACTTGGGATACGGTTTCCCACTTCGTATCGTGCAAGTGTTGACAATTCAATATTTAGCTTATCAGCTAATTCTTCTCTACTCAAATGAGAAGTAACCCGTAATGTTCTCAAATTCTGTGCAATATCTTCAGAACTACCACCAGATATAGCCGCCAAGTCCGCTTCATTTAACTCACAAAAACCATAATTATCAATCATTTCGATCTCCCATTACTTTATCTTTATAATACTGTGCCCAGGTTTTCTTACCTTTTATAACAGTGACACGACCATTGATTCCATATTTCATGTTGTCACGCTGACTACGAGAAACTGTTAATGCCGCAACACATTTATAAAACGCCCCTTCCTTAGAGGCTATAGGGGCTGTCCCTATTTCTTTGACTGTCCCATCTAACACCATTGGTTGTGTGACATTTTGATTCGCGGTAAACCGTATTTTTTGATTGATCTTGAGTCCGACAATGTTACTTGCTGGGACATAATAAATCACTTCTAATTTTGTTTTATCAGATAACTTGGGATAAATTTGAGCAACTGTGGTCCCTTTCGGATAATATTTAGTGTTACTTTTATCAGTTTCTAAATGCACAACGCCTGCTTCTGGTGACTTAATCACTGTATCTTGGTAGCTGTTATTGGCAGATTGTTGTTTCGCTTTTAATTCATCAAGATTTTCCTGGTCGGTATTAATTTCTTTCTGCACACTGGCTAATTGTTGATTTTTTAAATCAGCCACCTTGTCTAAAGTACTACTTTTTGACAACGGGCCACTTTTACCAATGCCAGCTATTTGTGTATCATACGTATCATTACCGTTACTTAATTGATCAATCTGTTGTTGAACATTCGCTGCAGCCGCTTGCTTGATTTGTTCCTTTTCTGCTGGTGTCGTCGCCGCTTTCTGTTGTGCAATGTAGCTATCGTAAAGAGATTGATACGTGTTATGTTTAACACTTGAATCATGATCAATAGCATTGCGTAAATCCTGATATTGTTGTAATTTATCATTATTTTTTGTTTGATTTTGCTTTAAAACATCAATTTGATGATCTGCTTGTTGATTTGCAGTCACTTTATCACTTGTTTGTTGTGCAAAATCATCATTTAATGCACTAGATTGGGCAATATAATCATTGAATAAACTATCATAACCAAATTTATCTTGCCCAGAAAACTGACTACTACCTGAATCAATACTCATTTTGTAGGTTGCTAGACTTTGTAGTCGCTCAGTGACATTGTTAATTTGTTGCGTTAATACTTGCGTAGATAACTGCTCATCATCGTGTTTGAAGGAGACCAATAGTTCCCCTTTGTTAATGACTTTATTTTCTGATAATTTGTTTTCATCAATAGCGTTATTACTTGTCGATTGAATAATTGATAATACTTGAGCTGGTACAATTTGACCCGTTGCCTTTGTTGTGATTTCTCTTGTGGCAAACATACCAAACAAGATAACTGCAATTAATAATATAAATAAAGGGATAATAATTAATGTCGAAAAATTTTTATAACGTCGTTGATAAAACTCGCCACTTTCTAGATATTTTGAATCAAACATGCTTTAACCCCCTAATCATTGAACAACGAGGCATAAAAACCTGCTTGTGCCAGTAGCTCATCATGAGACCCATCTTCAATGATTTTCCCCGATTGCATGGCAATAATACGTTGTACACTTTTGGATATTGTCAGGCGATGAGCAACAAAAATAATTGTTTTATCAGTTAATGACATCAAATTATGAATGATTTTCTTTTCCGTCAATACATCCAAATTACTAGTAGATTCATCTAATATCAATACTGGTGAATCAACAAGTAACGCTCGTGCTAAAGCAATTCGTTGCTTTTGACCACCTGAAATATTACCACTCTCTGCTAGTTCTGTATTAAATCCTTGTGACATATTTTCAATGTCAGTTATAATCTCAGCTAATTCAGTCGCACGTATAATGTCTGCTTGTGTGGTGCCTTGTTTAGCTCCGAGTACTAAATTATCAATAATTGAACCCGTGAAGATATAAGGTTCTTGTGGCAAATAATTGATATAAGCACGTAACTCATGTTTATCTATATTCTCTAAACGACTATTGCCTAACATAATCGTGCCAGACTCTGGATGAAAAAAGTTAACTAACAACTTAACTAATGTCGATTTCCCCGAACCGCTCACCCCTACCAAAGCTACTTTTTCACCTGCCCTAATGCGAAGCGACACCTCATCAATAGCCGGTGCACCAAATCCATATTTATAGGTGACCTGTGTCATGCTGATGTCACTGCTATCTGCTATTTCTTCACTTAATGCTGTATGTTCTTGATACTCTGAATCAACTAAATAAACTTCATTCAAACGATTATTAGCAACTGCAGCTTGCTGCAACTTCGTTTGTAAGTTGATGATATTTTGTAACGGATCAGTAAAAAATCCAAGTAACGCATTATATGTAATCAACTGCCCCATGCTTATTTTGTTTGACATGACCAGTTGTGCCCCAATCCAAAGGACTACAACATTCAAAATTAAGTGTAATAAGCTCTTGAGTGCATTTTGAATGGCTTCCGTTTTTGCATAGATAAATGATTTATCCAAATAAGTCACAAACTCATGATCAACTTTTTTATAAGCAGTCTGTTCACTGTTCAATGCTTTAATCGTTTCGACACCATTAATGTCTTCAATGATTGAAGCACTCAGCATCGAACCAGCCTGCATCTGATCATTATTCATCTTGGCAAAGGGTTTCATAAATAGCCAGACTACGAGTGCATAAGCTGGCACCGCAATTAATGACACTAAGAACAATGTCGTGTTTTGAATAACCAGCACTGTCCCGACTATCATTAGTATGCCAACATCTAGAAACAAAGATAATATCGTACTAGCTAGCGCCTCAATAATGGCATTCGCATCCGTGAAACGACTAATAATTTCACCCGTTCTTCTGGTTGCAAAAAAAGACATTGGTAGTTCAAAAATATGTTTAATGTAAGACAAGATAATATCAATTGATAATCTTTGCCCCATAATAATTAACAGATAATCTCGAGCATATGATAACATTTGTTGGATCGCATAAGCAGCAATGAGTCCCACCGAAACAATACCTAAGGTGTTTTTCATATTATCTGGTATATAAGTATCAATAATCCCCTGTAAATAATAAGAACCTAAAATGCTAACTAAGGTAACCATCAACGCTGCAATCACGATGTTAGTCACTAACCCACGTTGCTTACCGATAATGGGTATAAACGCACTTAATGATCGCTTTTGATCTTTAGTTGGTTTATAAGTTGGATTGGGGGCAATAAATATCGCAACACCCGTCCACTCCTTAGCAAAATAGTCTTTTGACATTTTTGTTTTACCAACGGTAATATCTGGATCAGCGATTAATAAATTATTCCCTCGTACACCATAGACAACATAGTAATGTGGGTATTTACCATCTTTTTGAACATGTGCAATAAATGGATATGGCAAATCTTTCTGGTCAAATATAGAAAGATCTGCCCGAACAGGCGTGGTATCAAAATCAAGTGCTTGTGCTGCCCTAACAATGCCTAATGCTGTGGTGCCCTCCATGTCTGTCTTGGCTATTTCTCGTAAATGTGCCAAGGATAACCGTGTCTTATAATGTGCGGCAATCATTGCCAAGGCTGCAACACCACAATCACGTTCGTCGACTTGAGGGATGTAACTAAGCTTTTTGATAAACATTTATCATCCTCTAATTTACAGTTTAGCAAATTACAACCCCTAATTTTACACATGTTTATCGAAATTTTTGCTGAAATATATTAGTGACATTTATTGCTTTTTGTGGTATTAACATTCAGATATTTAACTTAATACGATATCTATTGGCACAAAAAAATATTTGTTAGCAACGGTACTGACTACGGTGCTAACAAATATCATTTTATACTTTAATTTATTCGTCTAATCGAAATAACTGAAAAAGTAATCTTTATAAGGGATAATATTAAGAAAATAGCATTAAATATTAAAAGTGGTACACTCAGTGCTCTTTGAAGTATCACTAAAGAGAATATTAATGCTATAACCCCAAAATAGATGTCATGCTTTTTATAAAAATCGCGATCTAATACTATTTTTTTCATATTCAGTATCAATAGAAAAACAAAGCGCCTCTAATTACTGCGCCAGCCATAAATCCATAAGCTTGTCCCGCTGAGTAGTTACTGCTCTTTTTACCACCTAAAACAGTGCTCAACTCGTTATCATTTAATTGATTTAATTTTTCTAAACCAGTCATTTCCTTCACCTCCATATATTTTTGTTCTTAAGACCAAGCTTTTTTGAATCCATTCAAAAATCCATGACCAAATGATCTACGTTGAGATGGTGTTTGCATGTACAAAGCACCACGCGAGATCATTTGAGAGCCACCTTTAATCTCAGATAAATCTTTAACTGATAACCTTTTTAGTTCTTTGTTTGATAACATTATATAAGCCTCCTTTTTGTTTTTAATATATTACAAATAATTCATAGATTAACCCTATTCAACTAGATATTACTAGTTCATAACATCAACATATGGTCAGTACACTCTTCATCATACAACAGCACCATCAATTTTACATTGCCAAAATGGCACTTTTTGAAACCAGCTAACTTATGCTACACTAACACTATGACATCTAGAAAAAATTTACTGATACAAATTTTGTTAGTATGGCTTGGTAGCCTCGTATTCACAATTGGTTTTGAGAACTTACTGGCCTATTCGACACAGTTATCACAATATACGATCGTGGTTCTGAATTCTTTATTAAGTATAGGTATCTTATACTTAGTTAATCACAAATACAAATTAACCAAAGTATTCATAAAACCAGCACATGATACTTGGTTAGATAAATCAGTTTATATCATACCAATCCTTCTGTACGCTTTACGCTTATTACTATTTTTTGTTGATGAACCTGGCAAATTAAGTCTGATCGTGAATCACATCCCACACTATCTCATGATTTTACTCGTTGTTGTCACCAGTGTTTTTTTCGAAGAGTATATCGATCGTGGCCTTGTTTTTGGCGCATTACTGGTTTATTTTAAAAATCATAAATGGCGTGTACAGCTTAGCATCTTATTATCTGCTTCTATGTTCTCGTTGTCTCATTTGATGAACTTACTTAATCAAAATGTGATACAAACACTCGGACAGATGATTTATACTTTTGGATTTGGATGTTTAGTCAGTATGCTGTATATTCGATCACGAAGCTTATTAATCCCATTTGCAACCCATTTTTTATTCAATTTACCGTCATTTTTAGATGATTCAGCATTTAGTGCAACGCATTCGGTTGCACTCACATCCCTAATAGGGCCAATCGTCTTGCTAATTATTTTTCTAACCTACACTTTTGTTTTTATTAATAAAGACGAAACAAAGCATTATCAATTTTAGTGTTGATGTGACACCTACGCGCACATTTATGGCTTCATTGGGTATGGTCAAATGATACTTTCTAAAAAGCACTTCAATCCTGTATTAATAGGACTGAAGTGCTTTTTACTTAATGGAATCAATCGTAACGCGATTAAAACCATGTCATGGATGCTCTGCCATAATCAACACCCATATTAGGTTTATTTAATTGCATCAAAAACGCAAGCCCGTCTTTTGAAATTTTTTGCTTTATTGCCAATTGTGTCAGATTAAATTGCAATTCTGATAAAACGTTATGCTCATTTTGATGTTTATTTAATTGTTCAATTGCAACATCTAAGTATTCACGTTCTTGTTTATCACTCAAAGAAACACTATTTAAAAATGACAATGTATCAATACTTTTTTTCACAATATCACCCAAATCCTTTACTTATCAATTAGTGTTGAAAAGGCCGGAAACTAGAAAACCAACCACTAACAACGGTGCGCCCTGTTGTACTCATAATAGCTGAGTTATCAGCAAAATATTTATGTGTTGTTGTATTATATAATTGCCACTGTGTGACACGAATAATTTTCCCACCTGATACTTCAGATAATTGCTGATTGTTCATGCCTTGGAAATTATTTGAAAATTCAAACTTATTCATAATTCTAATCCTCTTATTCATTTTGATAACCTAATTATACACCTCAAAAAATGATGAATTTATGCCAATTTGGCACAAAAAATAACTTTTGAAACTTTTAAATTAGGTTACAGTAGATCATTATTTTAACTCTAATTATTAAGAAAAAAATAATTTGAAATGTCTCTTACCCACATTCTAACGTTCTCTGACTTATGCTTAGCTAAACCATATTCTGTCAACTTCAATTATTCGTCTTATAATGAGTAACTTCATAGCAAAGTGATACGGCACCTAGTATTAACTCAAGCACCAAAATAACTATTTGAGTGTGCGTGAAATTATTTTTTAAAAAAACTTGCCCCCCACCAAATATTAAAATTAAGGCAATAAATAGACGTAATTTTTTCATGGCATCTCCCTTCTATATGATATTAACCTTCTGTAATTTATAGTTTATCAAATTGCAACCCCTAATTTTTCACTTATTTATCAAATATCTTCCTGAAATATATTAGTGACTTTTATTGTTTATTGTGGTATTGGTTAAAAAAATAGTGACGTGAAATTTAAGCATACCTCTCGCCAGATTATGATACAATCATTATCACATGCAGTTTATAAATAACTTGTAAAATGAAATTTGAAGAGGATACACTTATGAAAATTATTGATTTATCAGTGAGTCTTAAAGCGGGCATCGCATCTGATCCCAAGGAAGCTAAACCAGAAATTGAGTATACTGACCATATAGCCGGTGCCAAACAAATGGCTAACGTATTTACAGGCCTTAATACAAAAGATTTGAAAAATGAAGAAGGCTGGGCATCAGAGAATCTGAAGCTTACTAGTCATTCTGGCACTCACATGGATGCCCCGTATCACTTTAATTCAAAACAGGATAATGGCTCGGCCATGCCTACGATTGATGAACTCCCACTAGAGAACTTTATAGGTAATGGTGTAAAATTTGACTTTCGTCATTTTGAAAATGGTCATGTGATTACAGCTAATGAAGTAGAGCAAGAACTTTATCGCATTAATCATGTTTTAAAACCTGGTGATATTGTTGTTGTCAATACTACTGCAGGTGCCCGTTATGGTTCAGATGACTACTTATCCTCAGGTATTGGTATGGGACGTGAAGCCACATTATACTTAACTGAACGTGGTGTCAAAGTAGTTGGTACTGATGCTTGGAGTTGGGATGCACCTTTTAATTTCACAGCAGAAAAATTTGCTAAGACAAAAGATCCATCTATCATTTGGGAAGGACATTATTCAGGTACAACGATTCCGTATTATCAAATGGAAAAAATGGGTAACTTAGATCTATTACCTGATGATGGTTTCACAATTATTTGCCAACCAATTAATATTTATAAGGCCTCTGCCGGTTGGGTCCGGCCAATAGCTATTTTAAAATGAAGTCATTTTTTTGTCTAATAATGACATAGTTTCTCCTTGTCATAAATACAACATTTCAATTATTGTGCATAATATCACTAATTGACATTGAAACCTATTATATTTAATGTATAATATAATTATTGCATTAATTTTTATGGGGGAAATCATAATGACTATTGGCGATCAAATTAAGCAATTACGTACAACTCATAATCTAACACAACAAGAATTTGCCGCAAAGATATATATTTCCTATCAATCTATATCCAACTGGGAAAATAATCGTAGTTATCCGTCCACTGAAATCATGTTACTCATCATTGATACGTTTGATTTACCATTAAATTATTTTATTGCCAAAGACATTGACACAACGACAAACCAAGAGGAAACGCTCATTTTGTCATCTTTTTTAAAATGTATGGCAACTAGTCGAGACGAAGCGCCTAACTTAGAATCTATTCAGCAATTATCTGGTCTATCAGCAGAACGTGTACAATACTACTTCCCGTCATATGATGACTTAGTCTATACACTCATCAATAAAGTGGATCAAGACATTAAAATCAGAGTAGAAAAACGTTTATCTGACCATGAGGGTGTGCTATCAATATTTATAAATGATATGACACCGCTGCTTTACTATAAAAAAGAAACCTTACATATTTTATACACACGGCCTTACATTAAAGGCATTTGGACACAATTTATTAAAACAAAATACCAGTCACTTCTCATAAAATACAACCCTGATATTAAAAAGAACGATCTAGATGCCGCCTATTTAATCGAAACATTAACCACCTTTATTTCGATTTGGCTAAGCCAACCAGAAATTGAGCCATTAGTTCAATTCCAAAAACGTATCACTTACTTGGTCAATCATTCGATGTTATCTTGGCGTTTTTAAACCAATCATGCATCAGTCGTCTTTACGATCAGTTAAAAAGCATTCAAGCCTCACACGAGTTATGGCTTGAATGCTTTTTTTGATTTTTGATAGCTACTAAAACTGCCGAAAATAAATACCAATATACCAGACCAAATGAATGCAAAAACAATCACCTTATGCCAATTAAATGCTTCATGTAAAACAAATACTGCCATCAGTAGTTGAATCGTGGGGTTCAAATATTGAATAAAGCTCAATGTAATGAAATCAGTATTTTTATTCGCCACAGCGAAAAGTAGCAAAGGAATTACCGTTAGAATACCACTCATGATTAATAGTATTGTGATTCTTGGCCCATCTTGCGTCATCACATGTGGCGATAAAAATAAGTATACTAACGCTATAGGTGCAACAATAACTGTTTCTAATGCCAATGAAATCGTTGCGGGTAAAGGCACCTGCTTTTTAATTACGCCATAAAAACAGAATGAAGCAGCCATTAACAAAGTATTCAACGGCAATGACCCAGTTTGAATGGTTAGGATAATGACACCAATGACCACAAGCGTTAACGCGATTATTTTAGAACGTGAGAGTTTTTCATGCAAAAACATCACTGCTACAACAACATTCATGAGCGGCATGATGTAATAGGCGAGACTTGCTTCTGTTGCTTGTTCATGGGTTACCATAGTGATGTATAAAAACCAATTGATTGAAATCAGAAAGGCGCTCAATATAATCCAACCTATTTTGCGATTATGAATTAAGGTCACAATGACATGCCAGACCTCAGCCCAACTTTTTTGCACTGTCAGCACAATGCTAATGGTGACAAGAGACCACACAATCCGATAGGCTAATGTATCCATCGCCGGCACAACACTCAGTAGTTCCCAAAACACCCCCAGTAATCCCCACATAAAATATGCTGCAAATCCAGAAGTGATACCCAAACGCTTATTTTCCATGGTAGTATGCCATCCCAAACTAAAATATAAACACTATCATACCACCGTTATTAAAAAAAGAAAATAAATAAGGGCTCGTATTGCACGTTGTTTTTTAACACTTAATTTCAGCAGCCATGCTTGCAACATCTACCAATGGATAAATAATTTATCATTATTGTTTCACTGTTACCGTGCCAACCTTTTCGCCAGCCTGATAACTACCATCATTAGTGGTTAACGTTTCTAATACGTCCATATTCGTAACAATAACCATTACGGTTGTTTCGTAACCAGCACCACTAATCTCCTCTAAATTCATTATCCCTAAATGTTGCCCTGCGCTGACAGTATCCCCAACTTTAATATTAATATTAAATGGACTACCACCCATATTAACAGTGTCTAAACCTAAATGTAATAATATATCAAGCCCATTAGCCATATGAATACCTATCGCATGCTTTGTACCAGCCACCATCGTCACCTCACCTGCGACTGGACTAACAATCAGTTGATCCTCAGTTGGTTGAATCGCAAAACCATCGCCCATAGCTTTCTCCGAAAAGACTGGATCATTAACTTTCTCTAGGCTCAAAAAATCACCTTGTATCGGACTGTATAAGTTATTATCTGTTAAGATTTCTTGAATTTGACTGTTTTCTTGTTTTTTAAAAAAACTAAACATAAACATTACCCCTTCTAAATTGATTCAGTATAGTTTTAAATAGCGTTTCATAATCATAGTGACCATTTTTTGCCAACAACTTTAGTAACACCATCTATTGCCTCAACAAAAACATTATCTTGTAATTCATCAGGAAAAATTCTTTCTGTAAACACTAATTCTCCCTGATTAACAAATATTTCAACCGAAGAGCGATCAATTAAAATATCTAATTGTACTAATTTTTCTATTGCCAAATGCCGTTTTCTGATATTTCCGTTTTCAACATTGAGCGTCACGCCTGAATGTGTACGATCAAGTATTATTTGTTGTGCACCACGATCTAAAGTCAAACATGTATATTTTTTCTTTGCACCATCGGCACATAAATAGATATTTACGCGTCCAGTATTTGCCATATCAACATCAATTTTTATTTCCTGTGTCACACCCTGACTGATCACCTGAGCAGAAGCGACATTAAGGTTAATGTTTTGTTCTGCATGACGCAATTCACTTATTTCACGAACTGGATTTTGAATTAGTCTGCCGTGATGAATTGTTAGTTCTCGCGGAAAAACTAACGCGCCAGCATAATGATACGCCTCTGTAGGGTAATGTAATTCTGATACGCCCATCCAAGCTGATAAAATTCGGCGACCATCTGGCGCCAAAGTGGTTTGAGAGGCATAAAAATCAAATCCTGCATCTAATTCTTGAAAATCGTCATGATCAAATGTCAATGTATCCAAATCTAACTTCGTCCCAATAAAACACCCTGTCTGATAAATATTTTGATACTTATCATTTTCTGTTTTAAGGCCCTGTGGTGAAATAATTAACACCCCTTGATCATCAATTTCAAAATAGTCTGGACATTCCCACATATAACCAAATTCATTGTATTTTGTTTTGATTTCACCTTTTAGTTGCCAATTTTGTAAATCTTTTGACTGATATATAATTGCTGCACCGGTTAGATTATCTCGCTGAATACCAAATATAGCATAATACTCCTGGTTTGATCGCCAAATTTTTGGATCACGAAAATGTGATGTATAGCCCATTGGCTGTCCACTTATAAACGGCTTGTTGATTTTTTTGATTTCACCCATTGATGTCATTTTTGCACCAATTTGATACGGCATACGTTGCCACTTGGCATTCCAAGTATTACCGGTATACATCAAAAACAACTCATCATCAACTGCTAACCCACTGCCTGAATAGGTGCCATGGCTATCCAATTGCGTATCACTTTCTATTCCTGGGCCTAAATCCCGCCAATGCACTAAATCTTTTGAGGTCATATGATACCAACCATGATGCCATATATGCGGATCTTTAGTAAAAGCAAGCGGTGTCCATTGATAAAATAAATGATATTCATTATTAAAATAGGTAAAGCCATTAGGATCGTTCAATACGCCAGAATGTGGTTCAATATGATATTTTTCTCGATAGGGGCTTTCAGAAGCTAAAAGCTCTTCTTGTCTGATGATATTAGGATCGACATCGATTAAATTAGTTACCATATTTTGAAACTGTATTTTTTTATTTTGCACTATTTTAGGCAATGTTATTCTCCTTTATTGATTACTTAGCAGCATGATGTTTTCTCACAAATTTTGCTACTAATAGTGTGACTATCAAGCCTGATACCATACCAATTAAATTGGCGATAAGATAATTGACGTAACCATTATTATTTGGCGAGGCAATGGCAATGCCAGGTAATCCTGTTGTACCAAAACTAATAGCAGTCAATTTAGTCATGTACACGTAAGCCGCCCCAATAGCACCACCAAAACAACCACCAATTAATGGATAACGATATTTAATATTAATACCGAATAATGCTGGTTCAGAAATACCAAACAGAATTGAGAAGAAAGATGATAAACCAATTTCTTTTGCCTTTGCATCATGCCTATTCAAAAACATATAAGCTAGAACACCCCCACCTTGTCCCATCAAAGCCACACTAAATAATGGATTCAAAAAATCAGTCCCTTTTGTTGCAATTAATTGTGCTTCCACCGCGCCAAACATATTATGCAAGCCTGTTATAACAATGAGTTGCTGAATACCACCAAAAATCATGTAACCTACAATGCCAAATGTTGTTGACATCCAAACAAGTGACTCCGTTACCAATGAAGATAAGCTCATACCAATTGGCCCTACGACCATAAACAAGATAAAACTTGCAACTAAAATCGTTAGCATAGGGGCCAAGACAAATTGAATAACGCCTGGTAAATGTTTTTGAAAATAATTGTCTATTTTAGCAATAATCCAACCCATTATGAGTGCCACAATAATTTGACCACCAAAACTATACAATGATAACTGCCATCCAAAAATGTCAGCAATAACAGCTTTTGAAGCGCCAGTGCTCACATCACTCAAAGACGGTAGGCTGGCAGACATCATAACAGCTCCCATGGCAAGCCCCATAACGGGGCGACCACCATAGCGTTTTGTCGCAGAATAAACAACCAATAATGGCAATAGCGCAAAAATACCACTAGAACCATAACTAACTATTGTACTAATACCTTTCAATCCTGGAATAGCAGTAACGATTGACTGGTTGCCTATAATCTTTTGTGTCATCAGGTTATTTAAGCCAATTAATATACCAGCCGCTAAAATGCCTGGTAGTATTTCAGTAAACACACCTGTTAAATCATCGATGAAATGTGATAACCAACTCACATTTTCTTTTTTATTTGTATCTGATGCTGTCTCATTTTTTTGTGCCTGTAGATCTGTAATACCCGTGTATGAAATAAATTCATCAGTCACCTCATCTACTAGCCCAGGCCCAATAATTAACTGCAATTGGTTTCTATTAATATTGACGCCTTTAACTAAATTCAGTTTATCCAATGCTTCCTTATCAACCTTATCTGTGTCCCTCAAGTTGATTCGCAAACGTGTCGCACAGTGAAATGCTTCAATAGCATTCTCTTTACCACCAATAGATTTTAAAACGTCATCAGAAAAGGCGTCATATTGTTGCTTTTTATCTACCATGATTATTTTCCTTTCAAACCTTATTGTATATGCTATAATGACAACTAATTACATCTTTATATTATTCTAATGTAAGCGCTTTTACAATGTCAAAATGTTGCATCTTGTTATCAAAAAGATGATCCGGAATAAGGTGACTAAAATGACCAATTTATACGTATTTAACAATTCTCTCAGTAATCCATATCTCTACTTGTCATCTGGTGGTATTGATCCAGCTAAACCCGACCATCATTATGGACCTGGTGCCCGTTCGGGATATATGATTCATTTGATATTGTCTGGAAAAGGTACTTTTATCAGTAATGGCAAAGTACATCATCTACAAGCTGGAAGCATGTTTTACTGTCAACCAGGCATTCTTGTCAATATGATTGCTGACCATGACGACCCTTGGACAACTATGTGGGTCCGCTTTACGGGAGAATATGTTACATTACTGATGGACACTGTTGCATTAACAGATGAAAATCCAGTATTTACAGTGAATCAAGCACCAATTGTCAAAGATGAAATTAAAAACATTTTAAAAATGTCACGTCTAGATCATACACAAGATTTAGATTATGCCTCACAGTTAATCAACCTAATCAACGCACTACGTACGACATTTAATAAAACTACGTCTACTCATTCGAATCCTCAAAAAATGTTAATCTTAAGAGCAACACAATATATTCGAAATAATTACGACACGCCAATAACAATCACGGATGTTGTTAATTATCTCGGTATTGATCGCACCTATTTATTTCGAATATTTAAAATTTACCTACAGGTCAACCCTAAATCCTATTTAACAACCACACGATTACGTGCTGCTAAAGACATGCTAATCAAGTCAGATACGTCAATCAAATTTATTGCATTGTCCTGTGGTTATACGAGTTATGTTCATTTCTCAAAAGCATTTCGAAAATACGTTGGCATGTCACCATCACAGTTTAAAATTATGCATGAAGCATCATCTTAAAATACCTAATTCATGCGATGATAAAATAAAAAATCTGCAAACACTTTAATAGTAGTTGATTAAAACAACCATCAAGGATCGGCAGATTTTTTGAAAGTGTTCAGTTATATTTTATAATCTTGGCAGCCAAAAACAACGTGAATCCTAATAAATAGGATTCACGTTGTTTTTTAATAGGTTATTTTATCAATAACATCTTTACTGACTACCGCATCATCATTAATTAATTAGATAAATAGCTAACTGGCTTTTTAACTTCAATTTTTGTGTTGTCAAACTTGCGACTAATATATTTTTGTGCCGCTTGACTATGATACAACTGGACTAATTGCTTGAATTGTTTATTATTTTTTTCCTTTGAGGCAGTTGCTAAAATATTAATATTATCTTTTGTTGACTGATTAATTTTTTCATAAAAAATAGTATCTTTTAAGACATTAAGCTTGCCTTCCAAAGCAATCGTGTTGCCGATTAAAGCAGCAGCGATGTCATCATCTTTAAACACGCGTGGGCCTGTCGTATCATCTATTTCTCTAAATTTTAGACGATGCGGGTTACTTTTAATCGCATTCACACCAGATAAACTACCAAAATTAGACTGTAACGTGATCAGTCCAGATTTTTCCAATAAACGCAAACCTCGTGCCGTGTTGGCAGCGTTATTCGCAATTGCAATTGTCGCGCCATCTGGTATATCCTTGATGGTTTTATATTTGTTCGAGTAAATACCCATGGGTTCAAGATATGTCGTCCCCAATACTGCCAATTGATTGTTTTTGTTACTTTTATTATAAGCATCATAGTAGGCATATGATTGGAAAGCATTGACATCTATCTTACCTTCTGCCGTGGCAGTGTTTAAAGACACCCCATCAGTAAAATTTTTAACGACAATGTTAATATTTTTCTTCTTTGTTTCCGGTAATTTAGCAATATATTGCCAAGTTTGAGCGTCAGACCCAATAGCCCCAACAATTATTTCTGATTTTGTGTTCGTACCTGCTGAACGTTGGTACGCAAATATGGCAACCCCAGCCACCACTATAATGGCTATCGCGGCAATGAGTAATTTTTTTCTAAGCATAATTATTCCCTTAAATTATATATCGTATGACCATTTTCAATGAAAACGCGTACCACCATCTATTAAAATTGATTGTCCTGTAATATATTTTGCGTCTGGTGATACTAAAAATGCCACCACATCCGCTACATCTTCTGGTAAAGCAGCCCGCCCGAGTGCAATCTCATCAATAACATTTTGTCTCTGTATCTCAGGCGTTATCCCTTTAATTTTGGCAGTCTGGCGATCAATGTCGTCACGCAGTGGTGTCAAGACAATACCTGGATCATAAGCATTAACAGTAATGTTATCTATAGCAAGTTCTTTCGCTGCCGATTGTCCAAGTCCTCTAATGGCAAATTTCGAAGCAGAATAGGCACCTTGTAATGCTGAACCTTCAACTGCCGCCAAGGAAGCAGCGTTCACAATTCTACCGCCATCCCCTTGTTTTTGAAACTGGGTTGCGGCAGCTTGTATCCCCCAAAATGTCCCTTTAATATTGACATCAAACAATCGTTCAACTTTTTCAGGCTCACTATCGACTATTTTATCAATAAAAGCAATGCCTGCATTGTTCACAAAAACGTCTAAACGACCGAAATCCCGCACAACTTGATCCACTAAATCAAAAACAGCCGCCCTATCAGCAACATCGCGTACATAATGTTTTGCACGATTAGGTGACGTCGCGTTAATATCATCCGCAACAAATTTTGCTGTTGCTGGGTCAATGTCCGCAATTGCCACATCATAGTTATCTTTAATCAACCGTTTTGCAATGGCTTGACCAATGCCACGCCCACTACCAGTTATAATCGCCACTTTATTAGCCATTTCTATCTCCCATTTCTATTATTAAACATCATGACAACAAAAAACCGCAACTTCGACAAAGCAAAGTTGCGGGACGAATTAGATCGTGGTACCACCCGGTTTCCGCATCAAATCACTATGATGCGCTTACTAAGTACGGCATGAAAACGCGATACTCTGACACGTTAACGGGTGTAACCGAATGACATTAACAAACGCTATGCTCACATCATTTTAACTCCAAGACCATTTTCCGAATTATCATGATACTAATTTTCACCAATCATTAGCTCTCTATACAATCAATTTAATAAGTACTTATCTTTTCAATGTTATATAATAAAATGATTATATAACGATTAATTTAAAATGTCAAATGATTAATTTAAGCCACAAAAAAAGATTATCTTTGATAATCTTTTTTGTGTTATAACATTTTAATCATCATAATACCAAGTAACATGGTTATGATACCTATAATTTGATAACGCGAAATATTAACACGAACTGACTGAAATAAGCCAAATTGTTGTACCAAAACAGCGCCAACCATCACGCCTAATGTTGATATACTAACGGTTAATCCTGGACCGAGTGGTAGAATGAGCATTGACATAAACGTGACAAACAATGCACCAGTAGTACCGGCTAACCAAGCAGGCACTAACTTAATCCCTGTCCAAAGGTTACGCAAACTGTTTTGTTTCAGGCAAGCTAATACCACAAAACCAATGAAAAATACCCAAAATGCACTCACTGTTGAACTGCCAACATCGTTGGCCAGCTGACCGTTAAAAATAGATTGTACCGTACACAAAACACCGGCGACAAACGCCCAAATGCGATTTAATGGTTGTGCTGATTTTTTAATTGGTATAGGTGCTATTAATGCTTGTTTAGAAACTTTAGTAGGCATCACTATGGCAACATAAATCCCAACTAAAAGAATAAACAAACCACCAACACGTGACAGTGATAGATTGATGATTGGTAAACTAAACCAACCAACTGTTTCAAAAAGCATCCCCGATAAAATCTGTCCCAATGTTGGCAACATGACAGTTTCCACGGCACCAATCTTTGGAAAAAGCATTATGCAACTCATCACGAAAACAAGGCCGAACAAGCCACCTGTCAACGGCCAAATTGGGACTGAAAAAAGGTGTTGAATTTTCTGAAAATCGCCAATCATGATTGTCATGCAAAACAAAATGATGGTACCAACAGTATAAGCTACAAAGCAAGCAATAATTGGTGATTTGAGCAATGCACTTAATTGCGCATTGAGCGCGGTTTCAGCTGCGAGTATTAAACCCGTAACTACCGCCAGACCAATATATATCAGGTACATTACTTTATTCCCATCTGATTTTGTTGACGTTCTTGTATTTGAATTGTTTCACCACCTACAATCACCCGATCACAAATATTTAAAAATAAACCGTGCTCAACAACACCAACTTGGCTTTCAAAATACTCAGCTAATGCATATGGATTATTGATTGTCGTCATATGACAATCAATAATATAATGACCTGCGTCAGTGATAATAGGTTGATTATCTACTTGACTACGACGTAACTTAGGAAACAATCCCTTATCAGCAAATTGTCGTAGTAATTGACCACTACCGTACGGAATCACCTCAACAGGTAAGGGAAATGCGCCTAATGTGTCATGTACTTTACTATTGTCAACTATCCAGATATTTTCTCTTGAATTTTTAGCAACAATTTTTTCCATTAATAATGCCGCACCGCCACCTTTAATACCATTAAGATAAGTATCAACTTCATCTGCCCCATCGATTGTCACATCAATATGATCAACTTCATCTATATCAACTATGGGAATTTTAAGTGTCGCACAACGCTCACTGGTTACTTTAGAAGTTGTCACACCAATAATACGGCGATCAGATTTTGCTAAAGCATCCAGGAAATAAGCGACAGTTGAACCCGTTCCTAACCCAACAACCATATCTGATTGAATATATTTAATGGCCGCTTTTGCTGCTTGTTTTTTTTGCAAATCTTTTGTGTTCATATCGGGCCTCATTTCGCTATGCTGGCATTTTGTAGGCCGGCATCAACTTCTGCTTTTTTCGGGATTGACACAATGGCCCCCGAACGACTAACTGTTAAGGAACTAGCAAAGCAACTACGGGTAATAATCGCTGGTAAATCGTTCATGCGCTGCGAAATATTAGCGGCAATTGTCCCGATAAATGTATCACCTGCCGCAGTTGTATCAACCGCCTTAACCTTAAAAATTGGTAATTGGCCTGTTTCACCATTGACGTTGTAATAAACGCCATCACCACCAAGGGTGACAATGGTATGCGACATACCCAACTGTTTCAATTTGTCTGTCAACTCATCTAATGCTTCTATATCAGTTGTTGGTGCCACATGCGCTAAAGCCGCCGCCTCAGTCTCGTTTGGGATCACTAAATCTGTGTTTACCATAATTTTAGTACTCAAATGCGAAGTGATAGGCGCTGGATTTAGAATTGTAAGTGCGCCAAATTCACGAGCAATCTCAAAGCCTTTAGTCACTGCATCAATTGGCACCTCTAGTTGAGCGACAACGACGTCGGCCGCAGCAATCACATCATGAGACTGCACAATATCTGAGGCATTTAAGCTCATATTGGCGCCACCAAAAACCATAATCGTATTATGTCCATCTGCTTCCAGCATAATGGTAGCCGATCCAGTTGGCTGCTTTTTAGTAAAAATGTAATCTGTTGTAATACCTTCATCTGTTAATAATTGTTTAAATGCACGACCGCGATCATCATCACCAACCGCACCAATGAAGGTCACATCCGCACCTTGACGGGCAGCAGCAACCGCTTGATTTGCACCTTTACCACCAAAGTTACTTGCCTGATTGTTAATGCTAATCGTCTCCCCTTGTTTGGGTAAGCGATCAATCATTTGAATTGTATCTATATTGAGACTGCCAATAATCACAACTTTATTTTTCATGTCAAAAAACTCCTTATATAAAATGCCGGTTAAACGTTTTACTAATAAGGGTCAATATTTATTCTACGTCGCCATTGAAAAAAAGTCAAGAAAAAAACAGCTTCAAATATGAAGCTGTTTTTATTGTTTAATTGGTCCAGTGGACTCTCGCACAACTAATTTAACATCAAAAAAAGCAGTTTGAAAAGGTAGATTCGGGTGGTCTAAACGTCTTAATATCATGTTCAAAGCCGCCTTGCCAATCTCTAAAACTGGTTGTGTCACTGTGGTTAACGTTGGTATCATAAATTCAGCATAGTCCGTATCATCATAGCCTACAATTGATATATCTGCTGGCACATTTATATTTTGATAAGCCAACCCACGTAATACACCTATCGCCATTTCATCATTTAAGACGAAAGCAGCCGTTGCACCACTTTGAATTAATTGATGAACTGCAGCTAATCCACCATGTTTAGATAGTGTTGCGGTTATAATAGTAGTAGGTGATAAATTAGCCGTTGATAACGTATCCAAAAATCCGGCGCGGCGCTGTCTCATATTATCAGTTAATTTATTCGGTAAAATTAACGCAATTTTTCGATGACCTAATGATAACAGATGACTAGCAACCAAGCTACCACCAGTAAACTCGTTTGTTTGAACCATGTCTTGCGCATTAATATCAGCATTTTGATCAAGTACAAGGTATGGAATGTGTCTTTTTTTCAAAAATTCATTCACTTCTGCACGATTTGGTATCGGCTTACCAAAAATAAGCGCCTGTGCGCCACGTTCAACTAACGCATAAATCGTGCTTTGTAAGTTATCATCTGTTGACCCCAGGAAAACGAGATTCACATTGGTGGGTGCATTATCTTGCATACTTTGTATAATATCTGCGAAAAATGGCATACGAAAAGATGGTACAATAATACCAATTAAACGATTATGCGTCCCCTTTAGGTTTCGCGCAGCACTGTTTGGTACATACCCCAAATCATCACGTGCCTGTAATACCTTTTCTATGGTATTTTTTGAGAATCGTTGCCCTTTATTGTTTAAAATTTGAGAAACTGCTGCAATAGACACATTTGCTTTTTTAGCAACATCTTTAATTGAAGTTTTGCGCATAAACTCTATCCCTTGTCGTAATGGTATACTTTAATATATCTATTGTACCTTAAAAAGTAATCTGGAAGCGCTTCCATTTTTAAATAAAATGTGTTACACTGTTTTTGGTTAAACGTTTTACTCACTATATTTTCTGTTCAAGAGAGGAATACATTATGTTTTTATTTGCTAACGTGCTTGGCATATTTGTCTTCATTGCCATCGCTGTTTTGTTTTCACGAGATAGGAAGCAAATCCAATGGCGATCTGTCGGTATCGTCCTAGCCATCGAATTGGCATTAGCCTGGTTTTTCACACAGTTCAAGGCCGGACAAGTTGCGGTTCAAGGTGCTGCTGATGGCTTTAACTGGTTAGTTTCTGTCGCATCACAAGGTATTGCTTTTGCTTTACCTGAGTGGTTAACATCAAACAACGGCGGCCCTAATTTCGTGACATCCGCCTTGCTACCTATTTTACTTGTCGTGCCATTATTTGATATTTTAACTTATATTGGTGTCCTACCTTGGTTAATCAAGTGGATTGGTAAAGCACTAACCTTTGTCACCGGTCAACCAAAATTTGAAGCATTTTTCTCTATTGAGATGATGTTTCTCGGTAACACTGAAGTTTTAGCTGTTTCTAAATCACAACTAGATCACATGTCAGCAAGCCGTAACTTCACATTGGCTATGATGTCAATGAGCTGTGTCACTTCAGCCATTATCGGTGCCTATACCCAAATGGTGCCAGGAAAATATGTTTTGACAGCTATCCCACTTAATATCTTGGGTGCCATTATCGTTACTTCCATCTTAAATCCTAACAAAGTTGCCCCCGAAGATGATATCATTGTTAACATTAATGAAAAAGGTGCCAAAAAAGAGCCTTTCTTCTCATTCTTAGGTGACTCAATTCTGGGTGCTGGTAAGTTAATTTTGATCATCACTGCAACTGTTATTGCCTTTGTTTCTTTAGCAGCCCTCATCAACCAACTATTTAGCTTAACTGGCTTGCATTGGCTAACACTTGAAAATATCTTTGGTGTTATTATGTTCCCATTTGCTTGGTTGCTTGGTTTCAACGTGCACGATGCTTTCCAACTCGCACAATTCATGGGCACAAAATTAGTGACCAACGAATTCGTTGTCATGGGTGAAGTATCAAAGTCAATCATGGCTGGTAAAGGCCTCTTTGCAAACGAACATGCACGTATTGTCTTAACTGTCTTCTTAACAAGTTTTGCCAACTTCGGTACCATTGGTATGATTATTGGTGCCTTCAAGGGATTGGTTAATAAAGAAAAGAACGATTACATTAGTTCACGCGTACCATACATGTTATTATCAGGTATTCTAGTGTCATTATTGTCAGCAGCAACTGCCGGATTGTTCGTGTGGTAAGCAATAAAGCAATTTAGAAAGGTATGAAAATGACACCTATTATTTTAGATATGGATCCAGGCATTGATGATGCAGTCGCCTTGTCAATTGCACTAACTAACCCAGAACTTGATATTAAATTACTCACAAGTGTTGCTGGTAATGTTTCCGTTGATAAGACGACAACTAATCTTTTAAAACTCACAACATTTTTTAAGCAAACACAAGTCCCTGTAGCACGTGGCGCCGCTGCCCCATTAAAAAAAGCATTCGTTGATGCCTCATATATTCATGGCGTGTCAGGCATGCCAGGCTATGAGTTTCCAACTGTTACAACGCAAGCTTTAACCACTGATGCAGTCAGTGCCATGGCCAAAGTATTGTCAGAAGCACCTGAACCAATGACAATTGTTGCTACGGGTTCTTATACGAATATCGCCTTATTAATTCAAAAGCATCCAGAAGTAATCAGCCAAATCAAAAATTTTGTTTTGATGGGTGGCTCATTATCTGGTGGTAATGTCTCATCAGTAGCTGAATTTAACATTTTTACAGATCCTGATGCTGCTGCTGTTGTCTTTAAAAGTGGTGTGCCAATTGTTATGATTGGTCTTGATGTCACACTAAAAGCACTATTATCCCTAGAAACTATTGACGCCGTTGCTGGTCTCGGTGAAGCAGGTAATATGCTGCATAAATTAATGACTGCTTATGGTGATAGCGAACCAGGTGGTAAACCTATGCACGATGTCAATACCATATGTTACTTACTCAACCCAGAATTTTACACAACAAAAGATTATTGGGTTGATGTTATTACTGACGGTCCAGCATCTGGTGCAACAATTGCAGACACACAAAATCGATGGTCTAATGGCAAAATCAATGCAAAAGTTGCCGTTGACATTGATGCGCAAGCATTTGAAAAATGGTTCATTGCACAAATACCAGCCATGAACCAATATTGTGAAGGAGCGGTTTAAGATGGCATCCACAAAAATGATTTTAGATTTAGATACTGGTGTTGATGACGCGCTGGCATTGGCTTTGGCAATATGTGATCCTCGCGTTGACCTCATCGGTGTCATTGCCTCATATGGCAACACACTTGTCGAAACTTCTGCTCAAAATACACTCAACTTGCTACAGTTACTGGGTGAAAATGATGTGCCTGTCTATTTAGGAGAAGCACATTCATCAACAACCGATCATTTTGATGTGATGCCAATATCTCAAGCCATTCACGGTAATAACGGTGTTGGCAATCTGTCATTAGCCGTTGCAACACGTCAAATTGAAACCACTAGTGGTGTGCAATTTTTAATTGATATGGCACATCAATATCAAGATGAATTAGTGTATGTCCCAACTGGTCCGCTAACAAATATGGCCAAGGCACTAGAAATCGATCCAGAAATTGCCCACTTGATTGGTAATACAACATTAATGGGCGGTGCGCTCACAGTCCCTGGTAATGTGACACCCTTTACCGAGGCAAACATTAGTCAAGATCCAGAAGCCGCAGACAAAGTTTTCACAACGCAAGAAAATTTAACTATGGTCGGCCTAGACGTCACGCTACGTACCTTATTAACCAAAAAAGATACACAACAATGGCGTGATTTAGGCACAAAAGCCGGTACTGCTTATGCTGATTTAATGGACTTCTACATTGAAGCCTATGATCGGTTAGACATCGATCATCGTGGTGCCGCTTTGCATGATCCGTTGGCCGTTGCTGTAGCCATTGATTCAAGTTATGTCGTGACAATTCCCCTGAATATGCGTGTCACTTATGATAAAGATACACAGGATTATGGCCGCACAATTGGTGACCGAGAACGATTACTCGAACCAACAACAACAAATGTTGCTGTTGGCGTTAACGCTAAACGTTTTGTCCGTGATTTTATGGACTTTATGACTGCTGTATTAAAAGCTTAAATTAAAAAAAGGGGTACAGATCATAAATCTGTACCCCTTTTTATGTTGCATTATTAGCCATAATAATGCTATAGATCACTATCAAAATTAAAAATATTGTTTTCAAACGGATCAAAACATTACAGTCGCCAAAATACGACTGAAAATAAGTGTCATTAAAATTATAGTGGCCACTTTTGCGTAACTATAGCGTCGATTAATCAAAAATACCAGTAGTAGCACCCAAGTAACAAAAGATAATCCTATCCATACTAAAACTGACAGACTACTTTCAATGAAAAGAACAAATACTTTGATTAAAATAAAGGGTACAAAATAATGTAAAATAATTGGCGTATAGTTTTTTAATTGGTTACGTAAATTCGGTTTTCTAACTAATAAAAAATTTTGAATTGATAGCAATTCCATCACTGGCATGATTAAGGCAACATAATCAAAAAACAAATTCAATACGCTAACCATTAACAAGTAAAACGGCTTAATCGTAAAACAAAATACCAAACTTGCATGTTGCTGCGTTGTTATTTGCGGTAAATAATTTGGTACAAATCTAATCACCATGCATACTATCAAGAAATAAATCCAAAAATACAATTTTCGAGTCATTAAGATAACAGACCATTTTTTAGCGTAAACAAGACATCATACTTGATGCCTTCAATATAATCGTGACTAGCGACAATAATGAGTTTGTTCTCAGCTTGCAAATTTTTTAATAAATCAATAAATTGGTCAATACTATCTGTATCAAGCCCTCTTGTAGGCTCATCAAGTAAAATAATACTTTGATCTTCCATAACTGCTTGAATAATTCCCAACTTTTGTCGCATACCCACAGAATACTTTGAAACTGGTTGCTTATCATTTGGATCCAACGAAAACTTTTCCATTAACGCAAACACTTTTTTTTCATCATAATTATGATTCAGTTTAGCCAAAAAACGCAAATTAACTAACCCTGTTTCAAATTCTAAAAATCCCGGATTTTCAATCAGTGCACCTATTGTTTTCGATTCAAGCATGGTTACATCCCCTGAATCTGGCAAAAGTACTTTAGCAATAATTTTAAATAACGTCGATTTACCAGAGCCATTGGCACCAGATATATGTACCAATTGTCCTTTATCGGCCTCGAAAGAAACATTATTTAACACTGTTTTACTTTTAAATGATTTTGCAAGATGATTAACTTTAAGCATGAATTTTCTCCAATTGTAACTCATATGTTATAAATGTGATGTAGTGCGCGATATACCGGATCATACAACGGACTATATTGTACCAATAGTATCTTCGTTTCCAAAAAGAAGTGATAAACAAAATTACTAAGTTGAACAATGACAATAATGCTACCAATATGGCGACTACGATATAGACTGGTTATCAGAATCCCTAAAAATAAAATGATAAACGTACGCATGAGCAATATCATACTGCCTATTAATGCATGCCCTTCTTTAAACCACATATTGCCACTCAAGGTAAACGACCCATAATAGAAACCAAAATAAATGATTACCTCAAAAATAATTGTCTTGATCATTTGTTTTTGAATTTTTTCAGACTGTCCTCTAATCTCGACTAAGGAATTAATGGATCTGAAGTTTAATACTTGCCAAGACATCAGTAGCAACAACATTGACTGCGTGAATATGACCGAAAAATTTGGATATAATAGTGTGCGTATCATATCACTGCCCTTAGAAGTATGTAGTAAGGCATTACTTGCAGATAAAGATGACATCATAACTACTGTAAAAAATAATGGCCATGATATTTTAGAAAACGACATTTTTTTCATGACATCAGCACTCTTTTTGTTTCTTCTTAATCCAAAAATAAACAATTCCTAAAGTCAAACTCATATATACAATAGTTGACAAACAAAAATAGAGATATATTTGATTTTGGTTCCCAAAATCTCGAAAATTCATTTGTCCAGGTGCAATTAGCGTTGGTAAAGAAAAAATGTACACTATTTTTAATAAAACGCCCTGAAAGGCATGGCTGATTAAAGCCGGCACAATAATTAAACTACTCCCAATTATGCCGCCGCTAATAATATTGATTGCATTTTTTTTGATAAAAAGTCCTATTGAAAACACAAAATCAGCATATATGCCCCAACCAAACGACGATAATAGGATAAATTTAATTGTAGAACTCAGATTTCCATCATCAAAAAGTGTCACCCCTGATATGGTGTTTTTAGCATCAACATGCTTCCAATCCAGTGGGTGAATAATCAAACTAATTAATAGTAATTGATACAATAAGATAACTAGTGAAAAAATAAAAGCTGTTAAAAAAGTCGCAATAAGTGCTTTGGCTACAAATTTTTTGTAACTATATCTTTGGATAAAACTATAAAAATAATTATTGTTCTTGATATAGATAAATAATAATGACCCACTAATTGGTATCACGATTAACATCAGCGTACTAACTATTTCAGAAACATTGCCGAATTGTAGCATATAAAATGTATTAGAAGTATTCAAAGCATTATGTGGCAATGTATTAGATTCAAAAATAACTAGCATAGTTTCTATAGTAACTATTCCACAGAAAACTAAAAAAATGGTTATTAAATAAAAAAGAACTCGTTTTGACATAATTTTCCTCATCACTAACTAAAAAAGCACGCTTGAAAGCGTACATTTTTTTAAATATTTATTGTCAATCAGCGCTAAAATGTGTTGGTGAAGCATACCAATATGCAGCAGGATTCACTACCAATACCATATTTACACTATTTTTGTTCGCATAATTTCAACAAACAATGAATTTCAAGTATATCTTTTTCATTAACGTTTGTCAAATAAATTTTATTAGCCTTCAATCAGTAGTTTAGACTTTTTTTTAGGATCAACCATGCTGATATTTTTAACATGGTAGATTGTAACATAAAACTGAACACTTGCATAAAAAAGCTGCAGACGCTTTAACGGTAATTGACTAAAATCAACCATGCTAAAATCAAACCATTAGTTTTTTCAATTTTAGATACATTGATGATTTAGGACACAAAAAAAGAACTGGTGTTCCTACGCACTAGCTCTTTTTACTAGAGAGGTTAGTCCCCATGTATTTCTTCCTATCTACATTATAGCATTTTATGTTTGCCCTTTCAAAACATGATATACTTCAAACGCTGTTGTGTCGCTGTCGTGATGTTCGTAATTAAGCGCTACTTTGATAACCGTGATGGTCATTGATTATACGCAGGCACACTTCATGTGTGCCTTTTTGTTTAGTTTGGTATATAAAAAATACGCTAAAATTTTCATTACCATAAAAAAACATTACTTACCTGATAACAAAAAAGTATTCAAGCTCTGCTTCCAAGTCAACAATACAGACGTTTTTTTGCCACGGTTGGCATTAGGCTGCTAGTCATTTACGACGCACAACAATGCTATCGTGAACATATTTTATGCCACTTTATACGACAGTGTATAAAGGATTAATAACATTGAAAGTACAACCATACTTATCCATGCGCTATTGAGAGACACCGAATTGGCTATTGATAGGAAAATAAGTTGCCCAATAGGCACACTAAGCGTTACCAATGTATTCATAAATCCGGCAATTTGTCCTAATTGTTTTTCCGCAACACTGGTCATGACATATGTGCTGACACGTGGACTAATTTTGCCAAGTGTATAACCAATACCAAAAAAACTCATGATTATCACATAAATACTTGGAGATAAAACAAGGTTTAAGCTAAGTAACGTTAAAAATAGTAGTAAAATGATGGTTAGCATATTCAGGTGGATTCTTTTTAAAAAATCATTAGTGAAAAAAGATCCTGAAACAAGTCCAATTGCTAACATCGTGTTAATAATTGATAATGAAAAACCATAATTTTTGATATAAATGCCAGGATATTGTAATAATGTTAAGCTGATGAGCCCATCAATAGAGCCTACTAATAAGTTCAGTAAGGTAAATAAAAATAAAATGTGCAACAATTTTTTGTTGGCTTGAATAATGCGTCTATTGATTTGCATAGATACCCAAAAGCGCGCTTCTGGCAACGTAGAAGTCGCGTTCTGGTGGCTGGTAACCTTCAGTTTTTGATTAAACTGCCGGCGAGAAATAATTAAAATGATACCACTTATTAAAAATAATAACGCATTAAATAACGAAAAGTACAAAAAATTATTACCTAAAAAAGTTAACAAGGTGACACCAATGACCTGACCAATCACATTAACCAAAGACATGACGGAAACTTGCAACGAACGCGCAGCGAGTAAATCTTGTGACGGTACAATATGTTTTATAATGGGCAGCGCCGCCAATGACGTCAGGCCACTTAGTAAATCGCTGGTGACATTGATAAAAATGATAAACGAAAACAGTAACCAGTCATTGGTTGTTAACCCAAATAAGATCGTTAAAATACCGTACAATATGGTTTGAACAATTCGAGTTAAAATCATTAACCGCAACTTATCATGTGCCTTATCAGCAATATATCCTAACCCAATTTGTAAAATAGTCGGTAAGGTATTAGCGATGACAACAACAGTGGTTGCCAGTTTAGCATGACTTATTTGTGACGCATAAACAAGCAATGCGATATTAAAAAATGCTGCCCCAAGTAATTCGATAAATTGAGAAAGTGTTAAGTTGCGTAGTAACTTGTTAGTCCGCAATAGTAGCATCATTAGTCTCCTTTGTTTTCTTATGTATACCTAGTTTAAGTGATATAATTGGAAAACACTCAAAAACCGGCATATATGACAAATTGAAAAGAGCAGCCAATGACACTTGAAAAAACCTTCTATGAATTACGAAAATCTAAAAAATTAACTTTGACAGCATTGGCTGATCAAAATGCGTCAGCGTCATTTATTGGAAAATTTGAAAAGAGTCAAACTGATATGTCAGTTTCACGTTTTTTTAAACTGCTTGAAAAAATGCATGTTAGCCAAGCCGAATTCGAATTCCTATTACAAGAAAATCAAGCGCCCTATTTAATTCGTCGCATTCACTTAATCGACAACCAAGCAATTACTAGTCAATTAGTACAAGAATTTCATAGCATCATTAAACAAGATCAAAACAATCAACCAAATGACAGCACCCCAAAATTCTTAATGATTTTAGCTGAGGGACTAACTTTACTCTTGCGCAAAGAGGTTAAACAACGGCCAAGTGATCAGTTATCTGTACTAGTTAAACCCGTACAAAATTATTTGCTTGGTGTTGAAGTTTGGGGGATTTACGAATTACAATTATTTACTTTAATATCGTTTATGTTACCTGCTGATGTGTTGTTTTTGTTAACAAAAATAGCGATTAAACGTGTCAGATCATATGATCAGTCGTTATTAAACGTTCAATCACAATTAATGCATGTCATTTGGACAGCCTTTTCGACCCTTGTATATGAAGAGCTTTCGGCTGCTCAGCAATTATTAGACATTGCAGAGAAGCACTTAACAGATCATGTGGACGTGACTGAAAAGATCACGTTGTTGTTTAATAAAGGTTGGTATGCCATTGAAGCCGGACACATTGAAAAAGGCGAACAACGCGCTCGCACAGCAATAAATATATATCATTCATTAGGCTACAACAAAAAGGCGTCCGATTTAAAACAACAATTAGCACACCATATAAAAAGACAAGAAGAAAAAAAGAAAGGCTACAAACCAGATGGTTCACGGGTTATTTCACTTTATATTTGATTTTGTCATGACCTCATGGCCTAATTAGTTAGCAATATACGATCGCCATTATGCACCTTCAAGGCAATTAGAAACACCTTTCTATTGCAAAAATTAGTACTAAGAAATATGTTAGATATAAGATAATAAAAATTTATTCTACAATGGAGATAATCACATGACCTTTGCTCAAATAATTAAGGCTAAACGGCAAGACTTGAATATGACACAATCCGAGCTTTCAGAAAAACTGTTTGTTTCTAACAAAACAATTTCTAACTGGGAAACCGGAAAAACCATGCCTGATTTAGACAATGTTCTTTACATCGCTAAAGTATTACGTCTTTCATTAGATCAACTGCTATTGGAGGACAACAATATGATTAATCATATTAAACGTGTTCAAGAAATAAAAGCGACTAAAAAAATGACGTGGGTATCGTACATCACTAATTCCATGTTTTTTCTCATGTTTTCAACCCAATCCTTTTTTGGACAGTTAACCGTCCCAATTCTTGTAATGATGCTAATTGGCGCATTGGCAAACATATGGGTTTTGTTTCACTTTTTGTCTAAAGCAGATTCACTTGGGGATAAAGAACCAAGTATGATTAAAGTGACTAATAATAAAACACTCGTTGTCACAGCAGTTCTTGCTGTTATAGCATTAATTAGCACGATATTAGTACATTAATGTGATTGCTTTGATGTTCATTTAATCCAGTGGGTTTATTATAAACACATAATCAATTAATTGGTTATACTATTCTCTCTCCCATTTTTCATAATAAAATATTCTCCTTTAAAATAGAAGACCACCTTACTCCCAAGGTTGGTCTTCTATTTTTGTGTTACTGATAGTAGTATAGACGCGATATGCTATACTAAATTAACTCACTATTCTCAAAGGAGCACCCTCATGTTGAAACTCATGCCAATGGACCCTAACCATTTTCAACAATATATCAATTTTGCAGTCAATGAATACGCCGCAGAAAAAGTTGCAGCCGGCACTTGGACACCAGAAGCTGCGCAAAAAAATGCGCAATTAACTTATGACCGCTTATTACCAAACGGCCTTGAAACGCCAGACAATTTTTTCTACTCAATTTTCAACGATTCAGAAGTAGTCGGTTATATCTGGTTCGCTACTGATAGCGAAAATTCATCCATGGCATTTATCTTTGATTTTGAAATTTATAAAGCTTATCAAAATAGGGGCTTCGGTTCAAAAACGCTCGACCTTGTTTCACGTGAAACAAAAAATATGGGATACACGTCATTAGGGTTACATGTTTTTGGTAGCAACAGTCGCGCTATTCATGTTTATCAAAAAAGCGGCTTCAACATAACAGACATCAAAATGCAAAAGAAACTCTGATAGATAAAAGGTGCCAATAAGGTTAGACACAGACTAACTTTATTGGCACCTTTTATCTTATTTTTAATTGTCTAACTTATCGTATACGTCTCTTTCACAAAACACTTAATAGCCGTTATTAATTCAACCACCGAGGGTGACATGACTTTACTTTTATTGGTCACTAATACAATTTGTCTTGTAAACGACTGATGAAAAGGATAAATCGCCACATTCCCTTGAATTTTTTTCAACGCTAATTCTGGTAAAATACCAAATCCAATGCCAGCTTCAACCATCGCAATAATCGACTGGTCATCAATTGAAAAGTTGATTGAATTGATCGTCACATCATAATTATCCAAAACTGTCTTTGTTGCCCGATCATAATCTATTTTTTGCAAAATGAATTTCTGATTAACAATATCGTGTTGCGTAATTGTTTGTTTATTTTGAGGTATAAAATCAGCAGGTGTCACACAAAATATTGGATCATCTAGTAATGGAAATACAGTTAAATTGTCTGTCACTGGTAAAGTCGTAAAACCAACATCAAGCTCTCCTGTTTTAACTTGCTTACTGATTTCTTCAAAACTGTCCTGAACAATCGACACTTCAATATCAGGATGTTGTTTCGAAAAAGTACTTAAAATATTTGGCAGCCAATTGACACAGACACTACTAAACGCCCCTATTTTTATTGAACCTGACCGTAGCCCGTTAATATTCTGACTCATCTGAATTAAATCGGCTTCATCATTCAATATTTGTTGAATAACTGGCAAAACTAACTCACCGTCATGCGTCAATTTTATGCCAGCACGACTGCGTATGAGTAATGGAAATCCTAATTGTGCTTCCAATTGATTAATCGAATGACTCACCGCACTGGCTGTTACATTAAGCACTTGAGACGCTTGATAAAATGACTGATAACGGACAACTGTTGCAAATACCTGATAAGAAAATGTCAATTTAATATCCCCTTAGAATACTTTTTTTCATGTAAAAATGAAAAAGATTAGTTTTATTTATTATACAAGATAATTTACTATAGAACATAGTGACTAGGAGGAAAAATCGTCATGGCAAAAAAACCACAACTATCTCGTACATTATCTGGACGTCATATTAATATGATTGCATTAGGCGGTACAATTGGCACTGGGCTTTTTTTAGGTGCTGGTGATTCCATTCAAAAGGCTGGACCAGCTATTCTTTTAATTTACATCATCACAGGATTTTTCGTCTTTTCCATGATGCGCGCCTTAGGAGAACTTTTATTAACTGATCATAATCAAACTGTTTTTATTGGCTTTATCAAAAAGTATTTAGGCGCCCGCGCTGGCTTTGTTATGGGCTGGACCTACTGGTTGGGTTGGATTATTATTGCAATGGCCGAATTAACAGCCATTGGTAAGTACATGCAGTTTTGGTTGCCACAAACACCTGCTTGGTTATGGGAATTATTATTTCTTGGTGTGCTCTATAGTATGAATATTATCGCCGTTAAAGCCTTTGGTGAAACAGAATTTTGGTTTGCTTTAATTAAAATTGTTGCTATTGTCGCGATGATTTTAATCGGCATGATCATGGTTGTTTTTCATATACGTAGTGAAGTTGGTGTGACACAATTATCAACTTTATGGCAACACGGCTTGATTGCAAATCATGGTCACAACTTGTTAGCGGCTTTTCAAATGGCCTTCTTCGCATTTTTAGGCGTTGAATTTGTCGGTATCACAGCTGCCGAAACAAAAGATCCTTTGAAAACAATTCCGAAATCAATCAATTCGATTATTATTCGTATTCTTATTTTTTATATTGGTGCTTTATTAGCTATCATGACGATCCAACCTTGGACAAACTATAGCGCTAATACGTCACCCTTTGTTCAAGTATTCTCTGGTATTGGTATTCCCGCAGCTGCAGGGATCATTAATTTTGTTATTTTGACGGCGGCGGCTTCATCACTAAACAGTGCACTGTTCACAACTGGACGCATGATTTTTTCATTATCACCCAAAAATAGTTTTTTCAGTCAATTAAATAGCCATTATATTCCAATGCGTGGTATCAACCTATCAACTGCTTTGATCGCTACTGTCATTGGTTTGAATTATATCTTTCCAGAGGATGCATTCAGTATGGTGACCGCAACTGCTTCAGCTACTTTTATTGTTATTTACATCTCTCTGTTGATCACACATATTCAATATCGCAAATCAGATCATTTTATCAACGGTCAAAAAAAATTCTTGATGCCGTTTGCACCATTTTCAAATTACCTGACTATCTTATTTATGGCAGGTGTGTTCCTGATATTGCTATTCTCACCTGCTACAATGATGACAACCATACTATCAATCATTTGGTTTGTCGTTCTGTTTACAATTAGTCTGTATAAAGTACGTGTACGGTAATAGCATAAAGTCTTACAACGTAAAAGTCCCCCCATTCACAAATTGTGAATGGGGGATTTTATTAATAATCACAACACAAAGTCAGTTACTGATTATTTTTATCCGCTTCAATTTCTGATTGCCAATTAGGTCCTTTGTGAGTGATCGTATACTGTTTTGTATCTGAATCAAAGTCTTCAACTGTACCATCTTTGTAGGTTTTTGTAAAAACACCTGAACCAATGAAAGCCCCGTTTCCACGAGGATCTGCTGTGACTTTTGAGTCGCCAATGTCTGATTGTTCTTCTTTAGGAAGGCTTTCACGGACATCATTTGTGTTCATTTCATTGTCGTTCGTTGTTTTTGTGACATCTGTCTTTGGATTAGTTGTCATTATTGTCGTAGATTCTCTGCTTACATCATGACTAATACTTTGATTTTTATTAAACTGATATTCACTAACAATCACCACAATACTAGCTGCTAATATCAATAATGCAGAAACTATCTTTATATTTTTTCTCTTTGTAGTCACGATATTAGCTTCTTTCACTCTTTTTATTGATTCAAGACATAATAATAAGATCCATCTCTTGGTGACATTGAGGCAAACGTGGTTCCAGCCAAGGCGCCAGAAGCAGTCTTGGCTTTTGCCCACACAGACTGACCTGGATAAAGAGCATATGCTTGATGCGAAGCAACTTCTGGTGCCGCTCCAACTAACCCTGAATCTTCGTATGTTCGCCATTGTAGTAAATCTCCAGTTCCCGAGGATGGCTTAAACAAATATTTTGCATAACGCCATGCTGGACCCTGCATGGCTTCCGAGTAACCTTGATTTGCGTAAAGTGTATAGTTTGTACTTGAAACACTAGTTCGACTCACTGAACCACCAGTCGGCAAAGCAATAAATGACGTGGTTAATGTCGAGTTTTTTAATACACCAGTTTTATTTGTAATACCTTCATCTTTCTTTGCTTGACCAACAGTTGTAACTTTGTAAGATGTAGTTTTTGGGTCAATAAAAACTTTCGCACCAGCGTTATTTTCAGCTTCAAATACACCTGGACCAAATAAAAATCCACCGTCTGGTAATTCAATAGCTGTCACTGAATCACTCATAGCATTATCCATCGTGTTTACATTCTTATGAAAAATACTCGTCGTATTAGAGGCGGAAACTTGATTTTCTGACAAATAAAAAAATCCAATTGATAAAACCATGGTACTTACTAAAATAATCTTCTTCATTTCATTCTCACTTTTCGTTATTTTACCAAACCATAATGAAAACGTCAACAATTTAAATATTCTTAATCATCAGAGTTAGATAAAAAATAAACGATTCATTATTGGTGTTAGTCTAAAAACATGGACACGGTTTCTACTACGATATAATAGACGTAGGAGAATAACCCATGACGCAAAAATTTACACCTGAATTTCAACAATCAATCATTGATCTTTATCATTCTGGCACGTCAGCTAGCCAATTAGCTAAAGATTATGGCGTGTCTGTCACAACGATTTACAAATGGACAAATAAAAGTCACACCGCTCCCTCAAAATCCTATACAGATGACGATATCAAAAGGCTTGAAAAGCGTGCTTTGAAAGCTGAATCAGAGGTTGATATCTTAAAAAAAGCCTTAGCCATCTTCGGAATAATCGACAAATAAAAACGTCCGATTTAGTCCAATTTATTCAAGATGGCGGTTTTGAAGTCAAATTAGCAACAACTTTGTTAGGTATTGCACGGTCGACTTTCTACAGTTTAATCAATGATACCCCTTCACAACGCATGATTGAAACACAAGCCATCACGCAAGCGATTGATCAACTTTATCATGATGCTAACGGTATCTATGGTGCACCTGAAATTCAATTTTTACTCAATTTAGCTGTCGGTATTAAACGGGTGCAGCGGATTATGGCCGCACATGGTTGGCGATCAATCACTGTTAAAAAATATCGTCCGGCAAACAATCATGAGGCTATTTTTGACCGCGTAAATTTGTTAAATCAAGACTTTAGGACAACAAGCATGAATCAAAAATGGTTAACTGATATCACTTATGTTTATACCATTAAAGAAAGTTGGACTTATTTGGCTAGTGTCATGGATCTTTGGAGTCGGCGGATTATTGGTTATGTCTAATGCCACTAAAATGGACGCTAATTTGGTGATCAAAGCGCTGAATAACGCGACATTGAATCGCCAAATTAAAGGGCACCGACTTAGGCAGTCAATATACTGGTTTTGCTTTTGAAAACAAGTTACAGTCGTAAAGGGACACCCTACGACAATGCCGAAATTGAATCGTTTCATGCCACGCTCAAGAAAGAAGAAGTTTATGTTAGCAGTTATCAGACGGCGAAACAAGCCAAAATGCGACTGTTCCAATACATTGAAGGTTGGTATAATCGTAAACGTATTCACGGGGCAATTAGGTATTTAACCCCAGTGGCCTTTGAACAACAATGACCCTTCAAAGTAGAATGCGTGTCCGATTTATTGACGTAGATCCATGGACATACTTACCTTCAAACTAAAAGAGGATTGGGCCATACTGTTTATCATAAAAACTGTTTTTTATCCAAATCGTAATATTTATTTTCCATAATTGAAAATGGAACTGACTCTGTTTGTTTGTTCGACATATTTCCTCTTTTCTACATTGATCAGTTATGCCACGTCTAAAAGTGATACGTCACTATCCTAAAAATAGGATTTTTTAATATGATCATGAATATACTTTCATGGTCTATGACTGTTAAAATATCATGTGCCATCAACGCAATAATAAACAGGTGGCAAGTATTCTAAATTACTTGCCACCTGTTAGATATTTTGCCTGCGCTGTCAATCATGAATTTTAGTTACTTCTGCCATTAATATACATTACTCGCTCTATAATATACTGCGTGTTTACTTGCTTAAGAAGTGGACCACGTCGTTTAACATGTGCTATCATCTTAGAGAAAATAGCACTATTCTCGCTAGAGAGTAGACTTTCTTTAGAAATCAATGCCAGTATTGATTCCCGTCGCCAATCAATCGGAATAAATTCCAGCAAATATTGTCCATTATTCTCATAAACACCAAATAAATTATAATTATTTTTTATGGCCTGAACTTTATTGTCTAATTCTGCCATATTAGTGATATCAATTTTTGTTATTTTTTTTGTTTGACGCGTGCTCAGAAATTTAAGATAGCCAATGAGAAGTATCAAAATGCCAATGTTAACAATATTAATAGATATTGTCATAATTACTAGTATTGTTGTTATAAATAATGGATTTTTACCAAATACAATCACACTCATTAATATGGCAATCAAGCAACATATAGAACAAACAACCATTACATTAATAAAGTCTTTCTTTTTACTAGCAATTATTTTATAGACCGCATCTCTTTGATTTATATATTCATCAAACATATAATTAACCACCTTATAATTAAATATTCCAAATCATAACACTGAATATGTTTACGTACGGTCTGATTTACCTACGCTTTTTGGCACAGATACTCTAATTTGGTTTAAACTGATTACGTATGGGACTAAGATTATAGCCACTTTCACTGTATTCAAATAGGGAGACCGTAGCTTCAGTGAACTTACGATAATATTCATGGTCTACTAACTCGTTTTTGCTAATTATTTTCTTTTCGACAAAATGATCAAAAGAATTTTTAAGATATCACTTTTCTTATATCGTGGTTTTATCGATATAAAACACTTGATTTGTCATATACCTTAGCGGTCGCTCAATGTTGCCTTTAGCTACAAGCTTTATTGAATTAAAACTTTTCATGGCGTGCGCCGAAGCGGATATTTTCCTCCACTCTGGAGTTGATTTGTCTATCTTAGCTATTATCGGCCTATACTTATCATTTGTTTGATACAGCACATAGGGTGCAAATTCAATCAAAACAGAGTCATTAGTCTCGAAAGCAGAAAGTGCCATATATTTTTTATCCGTTGGCTCAAATAAAAAATGTACAATTACCGCTTCTGAGGATTTTAAAATATTATCTTCATAAATAGGTTGTTTTAAAACTCTCAGATTATCATACATATGCATAATGTTTGTTACATAGAAAAATATCAAAAAGAGATAAATTATGGTTACTATTATTGTCATGATCTTACTAATGTCCCAAATAAGAATTATGGATATCACAAGTAACATTGGCGTTATCATCAAAATAGCAATAAGTACTCCCAACACCGACATGCTTTTCATTTTTAAATAATGTTTATGCCGTTCAAGCTGGTATTCTTCTATCATTTATGTTTTCCTCATAACTTTATACTATTAACCATTATACATAGTAAGTCATCATTTTTGTTGTTTAATAAGAGGTAAACTCATGCTGCTGACAACATACCAAGAGATTTTTCTAAGATAGATACAACGCCTTTTCTAGCTATAGCTGCAGTCACCGGTAAAATTGCGACTGCGCCAACAGCCACAAGAGCCACAACACCTGCAATGGCTGTTACTTTGAGTGTACTATCTAATGACGCCTTAAACTTTGCCTCATCCTCAGCAGTCCATTTTGCCATAGCTGCAAACGCCAATGGTGAATTGTTCATATAAATATCAAACACAACTGCTGAGTCAATTTCTCCAGGTTGTTTTGCAGCCTTTGGGTCTTTTCCAGCTACTTCTACCATCATATGCACCCCTGGCGTACCTTGACTTAATCTATATGTGCCATTGATTCAAATAGTTACCGCACCGATTGAAAGCTAGTTTTGAATATTAAAAATAACCATTTTCATCAAAAAAGTGCAAAACATTTCATGATTTCAGACTCTTCGTTGCTAATCACATCAAACAAAAACTCAACGATTTGTCACCGATTTAGATATCGACAACTCCTCACTGAGTCTAATAGTTAATGAATTTTTGAGTTCACATCATCTCTTTGCACTTGTTTTAGTTATTTCTACTTATCCCAATTAACTATGCTCACAAGACAAAATTAATTATACATTTTCTACCACATGGTTAAAATAGTAAACATGATTTCCTAAATATCTCATTTTATTTGATTCATTTTTTTCTGAAATTTGTTTTAGTTGTTTTAATTTTTTCATAGCATCAGGTGATTCTAAAATACTTCCCCAAGTAGAATCTTCGGCAAATTTACTCATCATAGCAATTACTGGGGTATATTTTTTAGATTTTTTTAAAAAATAAGGTGAAAACTCAATGATAATATTTTCATTATTTTCATATACTCCTTGTACGTGATACGCATTGCTCTTTCGATCTTCTAAAAAATCTAAAATTAATTTCGGAGAATCACTTATAATATCTTTAGAAGAAACTTCTTGTTCAAAAATTCGAAAACTTTTACTAGTACCAATAACTAATACGATATAGGTACTAATCAAAAAAATTAACAAAATAAGAAGTAACAAGAACCATAAGTGCATATCTGTAGATAGTCCCCAAATACTGATAAGCAGCCCCAATGATAATAATAAAAGATTACCTACTATAGGTGTTTTAACAACAGACTTTATCATTAAATAATATTGTTTCCGTTTTAAATTATAATCACTCAACATAAAATAGTTCCTCTACTTAGTAAATAAATACCATTATAACATTACATTTCGCTCATAACGTTATTTAAGTATTTTTTAGTGTTAAGTTGCTGGAATTCTACCTAATGATGAAAAAGCTACTCTCATAATTGTAACAATGCTTTCAGCTGATATTGAAGTAGCTACTACCGGCGCTAATGCCACAGTTACAAATACTGACAGAGCCACAACACCTGCAATGGCTGTTACTTTGAGTGTACTATCTAATGACGCCTTAAACTTTGCCTCATCCTCAGCAGTCCATTTTGCCATAGCTGCAAACGCCAATGGTGAATTGTTCATATAAATATCAAACACAACTGCTGAGTCAATTTCTCCAGGTTGTTTTGCAGCCTTTGGGTCTTTTCCAGTTACTTCTACCATCATATGCACCCCTGGCGTACCTTGACTTAATTTATATGTGCCGTCGATACCAACCTTGATATATCCTGATTTAATACCTGCAGTATATTTATCGAGCGTGCCTGACAAAACAAACCCATTAATAGGCCCACCAACACTAACTAAATAATTTAATAATGACGAATCTATTTTCCCATTTTTAATCGCAACAGTTGGCGTTAAAATAGGCATACTCCCTACAGATAGGGCGGCTTTATAGGACACATCAATTTTTAAAAATGGATTAGACTCAGTTAACGTGTATGTTGGCCCATTATAAACTAACTTGCCACTAGCAATCAAGTTTTTAATCAAACCCCAACTTGTATCATCCACCCAATCTCTAGCGGTTGCTTTACCTAAGCTCGTAACGCCTTTATCTATATTTGAAACTGCTACACGATCCAACGCTGGTAGCGGTCCTACACCGACACCATCTTCAAAGAATTGATCAAAGGCCCAATTGGTTGGTTGTGAAAATCCCAGATTACCTGAGAATCCTGTTGACATATTAGAAACGTAGCTATAAAGTACTGCAGGCACTGCCTGTGAGACGCGTGAACTAGCGTTTCTTGTTCCATAGACGCCAATGTTATAATGACTAATACCTGCGGCAATTCCTTGGAAGTAAGGAATCGCTGTTGCAGTAATTTCTTCGTCGGTCATATCCATATCAACAGCAAAATAAATTGTATGACCATTAGGAATACCGATAGTGAGCGCAGCATCCACTGCCAAGCGTGCATCTTTAAAGCCTTGATCATAGTTAAAGTAACTCAAATCAGGATTATTATCTTGATAAATTGGTACCAATTTCAAGCCAGCTTTAATGATATTTTGTGCTTCGTTCAACGTCAGGTCTTTATTTCTTTTTGTGGCGCCGCTGCCCACCGTACCTGTCAAATATCGACCAACGTAATTCACTTCATAAGCCACAAGTGCTTTAATCATGCTGCTATCTAGCTGATAAGAAGTATCCATACCAAAGAAATTTCGAGCTGGATTACCACTAGATAACATCAATGAATACATCGTTGTACTATCTGGTTGCCCTTTTTGAACCGGATCTAACATCATAAAACTTTGGAATTGACTTAAAATATTTTGCGTCGTGCCATCTAAAGCGCCCGTAATTGCGGGGCCAGTAGTACCCTTTGTAGCCAAATATTCTTTCATGTTAACATATAACGCATATTGCACCAAGCGAGTTATTTTACCACCTAAACCATTGGCAAAAGCTGAATTATAGGTTGCAATTGTTGTCGGCCCCCAAAAGCCATTAGCAACATTCCCTAATCCCAGTTCAACTTGGACACCATAAATTAAGGCCGTATTCGTTGCACGTTGATAAATACCATCCGCTGGTAGAATTCCTGTATACTGACGATAATTAGTATTTAAATATTGTTGCATTTGGCGAATGTTATTATCACCACCACTAACGAGTACAAAAGCACTCATATCGAACAAAGCTTGCGCCAGTTGGGAATCTAATATACCATTTGCAGGAATTCCTGCATCTTTTTGTAATGCTTTAACAGCTAGGTCTGTATGTGCCGAATAGACACCCGTAAATTCTTCTGGATTAACACCTTTTGCCCAGAAGGCGCCTTGAATGAGGTACACAAAATTACTTTTATAGCCATTTTTTAAGTTAGGGACTACTTTTTTATCAAATGCTGCTGAGGTTGCCTCACCAAACGCTGGTGCCTCATCTTGTAAAGCAATGCCTAATTCGTGTTGCATCCCACGAATTAGGCCGTAAATTGTGGGCCAACCTGTATTGCCTGTTTCAGGAACCGACTTGTACTTGGGTACCGAACCGTACGTTTTATTTAACCACTTTTGTGTTGCCAATACCATTGAATCCATAATGTATTTTACCTACTTTAATTTTTTTGTAAAGATATGACGTCATGTTTAACCTTACAACATATAAAAGGCAGCTTTCTGCAAAAAATTAACCTCATGCGCTTTTAAAATTTATTTTTTTAAACCAAACATACAAAAAGTCTCTATCACATGATAGAGACTCTAATATTACTTAGACTTTGTAATCAGATTGCCAACAGTCGATACAATAGCATTCATACTTTTGTTTGCTGTTTCATTTGCCCCAGTTGAAGCAACGCCCGACCAAGCACCAACCAATAAATTGGCAATAAGATTATCATTTTGGATAAAAACTGAAATAATAAAACTAAGTATGATCCCTATTAGTAATGCAATTAGTGGTAAATAGCGATTAGATAATTTGGCAGCTTTTAAAGCTTTTACAATAGCCCAAGTTAAAAAAATAATTAACGTTGTTGTCATATACCCTCCTTTGTTAATCCTTAACAGCGTACTTTGCCTTAATCCAGACTGGTTCCCCAGCCACTTCAATTGCCATTGTGTCACCACTATTACTAAGGATCTTGTAGTGTCCAACTAACTGGAAGTATTCTCGCTGTCGTTTCCCAATTTGCGCATATTGGTTGGTTAAACGTTGGCCCCATTTATTAGTGAGAACAATTCCGGACAATGGCATATAATTGTTGTAATCTGTTACTGGAATACTGAGCAAATTGTTAATAGCATACCACTCACCATGCCAGTAATCATACCAATTTAATTCAAATGTTTGATTGAAATGTACAGTTTGAACGCCTATGTCCTTCATTTTAGACTCATCTGGTTTGACGTAACGATAAACGTAAGTATACGGAAAACTATCCAGATGCGCAAAATCATTATAGCTAATATTTTGAACAGCCGTACCAAGCTGACCGCCAGTGTAATAGGATGTACTTAAAAAATTAGCATTCGGATCGTTACTCGAAATGATGCCAACGTGACCTGAGGCACCACCTGACTCACCCTGCTTGCCCCAAATTACAATATCTCCTTTTTGGGCTATCCAATCTTTATTTTCTGCTATCAGGGCATAATGATTATCTAACAAATAATCGTGAAGATAGTCTGTGCTATAAAGCCATTGATATTGTTTTCCACCAGCATCATAAATGGCCTGTGTCATACTGCCAGAACAATCGGCTGTCCCATCAATACCATTACGAGATCCGTACATTGAGTACGTTAGGTTTCCTTCATGATTTTCAAACCATGTTATCACCTGACTTTGATCAATGTTACCATCGTGATTTACTGATGCCTTAACTTTGTCAATTGTCATGCCGGATAGAACACAGAACATTGCAATCAGCACAATCATTCTAATTTTTAATTTCAGCACGTTAATTTCTCCTCCTTTCTTCTGAATCTTATTGTAGTGGCTGTTGTTTGTTTCAACCCTACTTCAAGTAAAAGCTGTTTTTGATCTAAAAATTAACTGTATTAGCTATTCATTTGCCAAACAAAACAAATTGACGCACTTAAAAAAGCAGTAAGAAGTTATCTTACTGCTTTTTAGCAATATCATAATTTACTGATTTCAAAAACAGTGCACAACCTTTTTACAAAACAACTATCCCTAATACTTCAAGGTTATGGTCATTATCAATAATTAAATCATCATAGTCTTTATTCAAAGAAACAAGACGATACCCCTGTTCATCAATCACCAGTTTTTTGACATATACATTAGACCCATCATATTTAGCAATCACAATTTGGCCACTTCGTGCTTCTTTTGTACGATTAACAAATATAATTTGTTTATCTGTAAACATCGGCGCCATTGAATTACCATTAACAGTTACCGCGTAATCATGTGGTGGTATTTCTCCAGAAAAAGGGACGGCTTCATGATATTCTGTATCACTTAGAAATTCACCAGTTCCAGCTGAAACCGCGCCATATATTTCCACAACATCAGAAAACTGAGTAATTTTATTTTGTTCATTTAGTTCTTTTCGAGCATGATAGTACACAGATTGTTTCCGTTCGCGAGTTAACTCAAAATAGATGCCATTAATGCTTGGAAATGGCTTTTCATATAAAGCATATTGAACAAGTTCATCAACACTAACATCAAAAATATGCGCTAATTGGAGCAGCACTTCAAGATTAGGAACTGCTATCCCTTTTTCCCAATTGGCTACACTACTGCCGCCTTTTTTTCCAAGTTTTTGGGCTAATTCAAATTGTTCAATATGATGTTTTAACCTGAGATATTTTAAATTCTTAGAAAAAACTGTCATCATCATTCAGAATCCTCCATTTTCTATTAAATTATATCACACTACTTCAATTAATTTGAAATAGACTTGACTTCAATATATTTGAAGTGTAGAATTTCAATCAACTAATATATGAGGTAATCTATGAGCAAAAAACATATCACAATTGAAAAACTAGAACGGTCAAAAAACAAAAATAATATCATATCAAATTTTATGGCATTATCCAATACCAAAGAACTCATTAAAAAATATCAAAACGCAATGATAGATACTACAACTTTCAATAAACAACTTAATAAAGACTTCCAAGACTATTTTTCCTATGTTTTATTTCTCAGTTATCTCAACAAAACGCTTTATTTCAAAAGTATCCATATGAAGCAACAAACTAATAACACAATTAAACAAAATACATCATTAGACGACACGTCAGCTCTTTATCAATTACCAGTATTATCAGAAAGTATTGATAGTAACCTAATTCGTAGTTTACCTTGGCGCACTATTTTAACTTCTCGTCAATTACTTATTTTAAATAGAATTTACATTGAGGGCTACAAACAAAACGAAGTTGCTAAACAACTAAATATAACGCCTCCAGCAGTTAATAAAATTAAAAAAACTAGTTTATTGGCAATCAAACAATTCATTGACGAAAAGGAGAATCACCATGATTTTTAATTCTACCCTCTGTACTGCCCTATCTAATAATGACGAAGAACAATTAGTAGAACAATTACAGCCACTTGTCAAAAAACTTTCGTATGCCGGAAAAGGTTTTCAAGAAGACTTATCTCAAGAACTGAATATCGACATTATCACTTCATACCGAAAATCAATACCATTAATTAAAGAGAAATACGACGATTTCTTAGAACAACTGGATTAATATTTAACAGATATAAATAAAAAGAAGCCCCATTTTCAAGAACCGCCATTTTAGAAATTTAATTATGTGTATTGTGCACTAACTTATCCATGATTCCTGCTACTGATTCAATTTTATTAATAAAAGTAACACCTAGTCCGAATGACGCGAAACCTTTTGTCAAATCTCCAAACAACATACCATCTCGCATGCCGTTTGCACCATTTTCAAATTACCTGACTATCTTATTTATGGCAGGTGTGTTCCTGATATTGCTATTCTCACCTGCTACAATGATGACAACCATACTATCAATCATTTGGTTTGTCGTTCTGTTTACAATTAGTCTGTATAAAGTACCTGTACGGTGATAGCATAAAGTCTTACAACGCAAAATTACTTACTCTGATGGGGTTTACTATACCGAGCCTGATCAGCAACGAGGAGTCGTCATTTTAACAAACCAACAACTACTGCCTAAACTAAGCGAGCTATAGTGATTATACCGTGGTGCTAAAACTAATACGAAGGGGTCTTCTGAAACGTTTAGCATAGGCCTTTAACTTACAAACTTACCAAATAAGTTTGCTAAAAGTCGTCAAAAAGCTGTATAATTAATATATAATAAAAAGACCCATGCTAGGTACATGAGCCTTTTAAATCACAAACCCGCTGAGGCGTTGGTGGTAGTTTACTTCAAATAAAAATATTTAACGCAAACCCCTAGAACCGGCCAAAGTTAAGGGGTTTTTGTTTGGCTATTTTTTAGCCTTGTCAATCACGGCTATGAGTAGTTCAACTACTTTCGTAGCCAAAACAACTAATGCTGTAACTAAAACAATTACCGTGGTCCAGAAGACCATGTTGGGTGTTATCCTTCCAGATAGCTAAAAGTATTGCTCATTAGCACCACCTCCAGCTATCAGACTCACCAACGCCCTAACTTGCTTGCCTGTATAGTATATCATATGTTTAGTCCCCCAAAAAAGTCTATAATCGTTTGTACAAAAAATCCATGCTTATTAAAGTGAATCCGATAACTTTAATAAGTAGTTTTTATTATGTTCAACTTTTTGGGCTCAGTTCATAGACCAAGCTATTTCTTTTCGTCATCAAAAATTACTTAAGCTTATTTATTTCGGTAAAAATCATCACGTTTACTAGTCTTTAAGACAATAACAACAAATTCGTCATCTACAATATCAGCGATAATTCGGTATTTACCAACGCGATAACGCCATAATGTCCTTAACTCACCTTCTAAGGCTTTACCAAACATTCTGGGATTTTCTATATCACTAATATTCAACTCTAACCAATTATATATACGCTTTTGTACTGGTTTATCTAACTTACTAAATTGTTTGGCTGCTTTACTATCAAATTTCCAGCTATACTTCATAGACCTAGTTTTGCCTTGATTTCTTCTGCTGAAACATATTCACGATTTTCAGAATTAATCACTTTCATTGCGTCAGCATAGTCTTCATCATCTTGACGTGCTTCTTCGATCAAATCAGCTATTAAGCCAGTAACACTCATACCTTTAAAATCGGCATATTCCTTAGCCCAAGCCATTGTATCATCTTGTAATCTTACGGTCGTTACGCTCATGATCATTCTCCTTTTATAATAACTACAAGTGTAGTATAACACGTTACTACATTTGTAGTCAATTAAAATTATTGTCCATTTTTTTGCTCTTACCATATTACCTACTTTAACAGTACGATAAAAAATTACATGGCAATCAATGGTTTGTTGCATCATTACTTGAGACAATCGTTTTTATCGTTCTAAGATAAATTTTGCTACTTGCTTACCAGCCTGACGACCGAATACAACTGTTTCAGAAATGGAATTGCCACCTATCCGGTTATCGCCATGTAGACCACCCGTTACTTCACCAGCAGCATATAACCCACGTACTGTGCCACCTGACGCGTTTAAAACTTCAGTCAAGCTATTAATTTTTATCCCACCCATTGTGTAGTGTATAGCCGGTTTAATATGAATTGCGTAATACGTTGGAACAGTAATAGCACGATCCATGCCTGTCTGACGATTAAATTGCGTGTCCTTGGAACGCTCTTGCATTGTATTCCAATCAGCCACTGTTTGTTCTAAATTAGCCCCATTCAGATCTAATTTTTCTGATAATTCAGATAATGTATCCCCTGATACAACTAGATTCATGGCAATATAGAAATCAACTGCTTTAAAGGCTTGTCGAACACCTTCATCAAATATTAATGTTGCACCATTTTGATGCAAATCATTAATAGCTTTTGTCACTGTATCACGTGTAGCCATCTCATTAACAAAACGTTTGCCATTCTGATTAACTAAAATAGCGCCTGCACCACGTAATCCTTCGCCTATCAAATAGACATGGTCCGTTTCTTGTTGCGCTGTCGGATGAACTTGAATTTTGTTCATGTCTACTAATGCACCACCAGCACTGGTTGCTAATTTGATCCCATCGCCAGTCGCTCCAGGATGATTTGTTGTACGTAATTTTAATAATTCAGGTGTATATTGCGATAACATAGCCTGATTTCGCGCAAATCCACCACTAGCAATCAAGACTGCTTTAGCGTTAATAATTTTTTTACCTATTTGAGGATGGTCAATCTCTACCGCAGATATATGATCATTCGTTTTAATCAAAGATAATACCTGTGTGTCATTAAATACAGGTATGTGGTGTGTCATCAACTGTTTTTGCAAACCTGTTACTAAGTAACTTCCAATTGCGGGCGCATCAGCCGGTCGATGTGCCCGTTTTTTTGACATGCCACCAGTTGATATGAGATCATTTAATAAAATATTATGATGAGACAGCCATTCAATTCCGGACTCAGTATGTCTCACAAAATATGACAGCAACTCTTTGTTATTACTGCCTTTGCCACCTTTAAGCATCTCCTCATAAAATAATTCTTGGGAATCAATGACTTGATGATTCAACTGTGTTAAAGTTTCAACAGCATTCATACCAGTTGAAGCACGCATCGAATTGCCACCTAAAACGTCGCGTTTTTCAAAGATGACAACATCTAACCCTAGCTCTTGTGCCTGAATAGCGGCGCACATCCCCGCTGAACCAGAACCAATCACAACAAAATCATATGACTTTTTCAAATCAGCAATGTTCGCGCATTCAAAGTTGAACTTGACCATAGTTGTTCTCTCCATTCTTTCTCAACATCTTAACTAAAATTATTTCTGACAAACAAGTGATTGAATTGCTCATCTAACCATGCAATAGACTACAAACAAACTCATAAGATCATTCTTATCAGTATCTAATACTTCCACCGCGATTTTTTTGTCACTTCTCGGTCAAGTTGAATTTGATACGCATCTTTTCTTTTATCTCTATATATTCACAATATCACAAAACACTCACATTTATGTCAATGTGAGTGTTTTTGTGTGATATTTATCATTGACTTTTTTAACTGATAATCCTATTTTAAAAACACAAACTATCTCAAAATATCAATCAAATTCTTATTACTGGCCGTTTTAGCTGGTAATATACCAAACACTAAGCCAACAATGGTTGATGTGCCAAATGCTAATAAGAATGTCGATAGGGAGACACTAGCCTTAAATGGCAGAAATGCCGAGACACCCATTGCCACACCAAGCCCTGCAAGGTAACCAACCATACCGCCACTCAAAGTTAACATGACAGCTTCTATCAAGAACTGCCATAAAATTTGCTGTTGCGACGCACCTACTGCCATACGAATACCAATTTCTTGCGTACGTTCACTCACAGCAATATACATCATGTTCATCACACCAATACCAGCAATAAATAGTGAGATACTAGCCACGGCAACAATAAAGTATGTGATACCCTTAAGTACTGCACTAACGCCCTTCAACATGGCAGCCATATCATAAAACTGATAAGCTCCCGCGTTATGTTGCGAACCACTACTGTTCAATTGGTCCGCAATTTTTTGCGTTTCTTTTGATACATTAGCACCAGCAACAAATGTTAATTTCAATGTGTTTGCAGAAATGTCAGCATTGTTTGCCTCAAACACTTGGCGTGGTACAACGACATCATAATTATTATAACTACCACGCATGGCATCATTACTAATGATACCAACAATTGTGTATGTCGTCCCATTTAATTCAATACCAGCATTCAAAGCATTCTTTGCACTTTGGTAACCTCTTTTAGCCATGGATTGACTCACTAATGCTACTGGATTGTTAACCAGGCTATCTCTTTTGCTAATCCCATGCCCTGAAATTAAATGATCATGATTAGCACTTTGACTCAAATAAACAACTGGCGATATTTTTTTACCGTTGACTAACCCTTCAGTTGATAAAATACCATGATCATCTGATTGCACACTAGCATGACTGACTTTATTATTTTCACGTATGCGGTTCAAATCATCATCGCTAAAACCAGTTACTTTGCTCTCATCTTTTGGTGCGAAAGTAATTTCAGTCGACTGTTGACCACTGCTACTAGCTTGCAAATTTTTCATCATCGCCACACGTGCACCATCTCCTAGCGCCAAAATAGTGATCACAGAAGCAATACCAATAATAATACCAATCATAGTCAATATACTACGCCGTTTGTTCGACAATAGTGATCGAAAAGCACTCACAAATAATTCACGTATTTGCATGTTGCACCTCCTCATCACTTTGTATTCGGCCATCTAGTATTTTGATCAATCGATTTGTTTCACGTGCAACATTTTCATCATGGGTGACCATAATAACCGTTGTGCCATTATCATTCAAAGCTTTAAACAATGCAATGATTTCTGAAGAAGTCACTGAATCTAGCGCACCGGTTGGTTCATCTGCTACTAAAAATTTAGGCTTTGTCACAATCGACCGAGCAATTGCGACACGTTGCTGTTGCCCACCAGAAAGATTTTTTGGTAGTTTGTGATAACTACCAGGTAACCCTACTTGTGACAAGACTTCATTGACACGCGCAACAATATCTCGTCGCTTCATACCGGCATACAATAACGGTAAACCAACGTTTTCACCAACACTTTGGTTTGTAATAAGCTTAAAATTTTGAAATATAAACCCGACCGATTGATTACGCAACTGTGCATGTTGCTTGCGATTCAGTTCACTCACAACCACATCATTAAATGTATAACCACCCTCAAAATGTTGGTCCAAAAAGCCAATAATATTAATTAACGTTGACTTACCCGAACCAGACGGCCCCATAATCGCGACAAATTCACCAGCTTGAATGCGCAAATTAATGTCATGTAATACTTGATAATTATCATTACCTTGACGATAACTTTTACTAATCGCTGATAAATTAATCATTGATCTTCTCACCATTTTTTAAATGACTATCTGGATTCAGGACAACCTTCTCATCCGTAGCGACACCTGACTTGACGATATAACTTGCCCCTGTCTTAGTAACATCAGCATTAATCCGACTAGCTTTACCATCAATTACTTTATAGAGACTACCTTTATAAACAGCAGTACTTGGCACCTTGAGATCATTTTGTGGCACTTTCACTTTCACACTTTGTCCGTATAAAAAGTTTTCGTTCACATGCGCAGAAAATGGATAGTAGGTGGTCCCTTTACTTTGTTCTGCAGGAATTTGTTCAATTTTATCAATGTCTGTTGTTTGGTTCGGTGTCCCATCAATGCCACTCACAGTAACTTTATCACCACTGTGAACTTTATTATAATCGTACTCTGACACAGTTGCCTGTAACATTTTTTCGGTCGTGTTCATTGTTAAAGCAGGCAAACCATCTTTTGTATTATTATCAACTGAAACAATACCATCAAAAGGTGCTGTCACATTCACATTGAGCTTATTTTGTAACTCAACTAGCTTATTTTGCGCATCTTGCGCGTCTGCGTTAGCATCAGTAACGGCTTGTTGTGCTTGCGTCACGCCATCTTTTAGTGCAGATTTAGCTTCTGGATCTGCTTGATTGTAACTTTGTTGTGCACTTTTTAATGTACTTGCAGCGCTGTTAACCGCACGATTTGATTTAACAATCATATCGTTTTGATTATCGATTGCTTCTTGCATATCCGTATTCGTTACCGTTAATAAAATGTCACCACTTTTAACAGTTTGACCATTATTAACATTAATTTGTTGTAACTTGCCAGTTGGTATATTCAATGTTTGTGTTTTACTAGCAACTACTTTACCTGACATTGATAAGGCAGGTGAGGTGGTTACCGTGTAGGATTGATAACCTGCTTTTACGGTTGCATCTGATTTGTGTGTCATTTTATGATACGTTGTCACCCCAGTAACTGCTAATAAACCAACAGCTACAACGCTAATCGTGACAATTAATGCTACTTTAGTACGTCGTTTCATACTACTCCCCCCTCAATACTTGTGAATTCAGTTTGTTATTATTTCATCAACATAGGTAACGCACTAAATACAGCGGTCAATATAACCATAATTACAATATAAATGATTTGTGTGCGTTTTGTGATAATCTTTTCTTGACGTAAAATTAATGTGTAAAGCACTGCATTAATCACACCGCTAATAATTGCAGCAACTGTGTTTCCTGCCTTGTATAAGCTCAATACAGTCACTAAAAAGATATTTACAATAGCAAATGGTAGCTGACTAGCAGCTGTCGCATACCATGATGTTAAGAACGAAACAGATTGCTTTTCTTCTTGTCCAAGCTGTGACAACCAAATAAATAATTTATTAAACAATGCGCCAACAATTACACTGACAATACCAGCCACAACTGTTGAGATCATCATGAATTGTGATGCTTTTCCGTCGATTTTAACCCCATTAACTTCTGTCATACTAAGAGTCGTCATGACCCCAATACCCATAATCACTAATGTTGCTACAATAGCAATCATAACTTTGTTCTTCTTACTCATTTCCTTTTCTCCTTTGTAATGCGTTCGTCAAAAAACCAATAGTAATATTATATCAATGTTTGCTATAAATTTATACCCAAAGTGGCTCCAAAGACGAGATATTGTGATTTTATATGCAAAATTTAAGTATATTTTAAATAATTCTGATTTAATGGCATGAACAGTTCTGTCTATTTGATATAAAATTCACAATATAAGTACTATTTTATGATAAAACAGCGATTGGAAAGTAACCGTATGACCTCATTTCTTTTCCTTATAACTATAAGCGGGTTATTAACATTATTAACCGGCGGTTATATATTTTTTCCCCAAGCGAACTAGCTAATAATGCTATTTTTTTCATTATTAATTAGTGTCATCTTATCTGGCTCTGCTATTGCTGACATTATTCAAAAAATGCCACAACTTATGAATGAAGTTGTGGCATTTTCTATTTAATTTTTGACTATATTTAACTTCTTATGTGCAACATACCGATTATAAATATTATTCCCAACCAGCGCACTAATTGTGATCACACATCCAACAATTTCAAAAGCTGAGACCTTATAGCCATTGATAATTGTGATAACAAACGCCACAATGGGTACTAAATTCATAAATAAAATACCGTTTATAGGACCAATCACACGATTTCCCATATTCCAAGCAAATACTGCTATAACCCCGGCTAACGTAATCATATAGACCAACGCATTTTTAACACCGCTCACTTGTGTCATTGTTGGTACTTTTAGCCAACCTGCTGCTGTCGCCACAACCAATACAACAATCACTGAACAAACACCTAAAATTGCGGTTAAGGTCGAGTACCGTAAAATCGACCACTCTGGGAAATCCGCACCACCAGCAGTGTAGATCACCCAGCATAAAGCGCCAAGTAAGATAAATACGACTGCTAACAGCGTATTATGTCCCGATATTAAGACACTAATATGCCCTTTAGTCACAACCATAAACACGCCAATTGCTGCGATAACCATTGAAATAAGTGATGCTACAGTTGGCTTTGCACCACGATATACCCACCCTACTAAAACACCCAACAGTGGTTGAATAGCCATCATGACAGAGGCAATAATGGAACCAGATTGTCCCGCAAGCTGTTGTCCTAAGAACACAAGAAAACTAAATCCTGCAAAGGCCGCTGTCCCAAACACCCAAAGTTTAATGGCATACCCTTCTGTTTTGAATGCTTTGGGACCTTCCACAATAACCAGAATAATTGCAAAAATGAAAGCAACACTCCCATAACGTAATAATGTAAAATAAAATGGATCCATAATTTTTAATGCTGGTGCCATGACTGGAAACATACCACCCCAAGACAATACTGCTATTAAACACAAAATTAAGCCATACACATATTTCTTAGACATATTTTAAACCCTCCTAGGTTTGATTATTAAGATTGCTTTCATCTCGACAACCTTGTTAAAAGTTTATCATTGTCCCTTGCAAAGCGGAATTAATGATTTATAATAAGAGGTTATAACGTTATTGCATATGTTGGTAGCGTTTTATCAAAGGGGAACTCATGGTAACTGATACTTCTTTTAATATAGAATTGTTGTATGTTTTAGTGGCTGTCACTGATGCTCACAGTATCAATAAAAGTAGTGACACTTTAATGATGACGCAACCAGCTATTAGTAAAAAAATTAAGCAACTCGAAACCTATTATGGCAAACGACTCTTTTTGCGAAGTGCTCAAGGTATGACTTTAACTTTGGCCGGACAAAATCTCTATTTAGAAGCCAAAAAATTAATCCAACAATTCGAAAACATGCATGACATGATGACTGAATCTCAAGTGTTCCTAGCTGATTTAAAATTGGGTTCTTTAGATAGTATTGCTTCCAATATGTATCCCAATTTTTTTAGTCACTATTTATCTGACCTAAAAGAAGTCATCTTGACTAATAAAATTTATGAACTCATTACACCATTTAATTCAGGTCAATTAGATGCTATTTTAATTGACCACGAATTTAGTAAAGAATTTATCGGTAAATTCGAAGAAAGGCAGTTATTTGAAGAACCGTATTATTTAGTCTATTCACAAAAAAATAAGGATCTAGCCAGCCTAAATAGGCCGACACTCGATGCGACTGACCTGAATCACCTAAAATTACTTATGTACCCAAAATACTGTCCTATTCATCAGAGAATAAGCCAAATATACCAGATAAACAATAAATATTTGCCTGATATGATTGAAATAGATTATAGTGAATCTACGATCGCTATGGTTGCAAATTCTGATTATGTGACGATTCTACCCAAATCAGTCGCCGTTAATAAAGTAACTCAAGATCCGACACGCTTAGCAATGAAACAGCTGGCCGAACCTTTTACCAGAACTGTCTCCCTGTTTACACGTGACAAGGCCACGTGTCAATTAATCCATGATAGGTTAATCAAATCCTAACGTCAAAGTCATCTTTTTGGGTGGCTTTTTTTATATCACAAAACAAATTACTTTGACAACCACAGTAATTTGTTTTATGATATAGTTAGAATCCATAGAAAGGTGATAAAATGGCTATTTCTAAAGATCTTATTCGTGGGCATACTGACACGATTATATTAAATATCCTTAACCAAGGTGATTCCTATGGCTATCAAGTGTCTAAATCTATTCGTCTTTTAAGCCATCAACAATACGAACTGAATGAAGCCACGCTGTACACTGCTTTTCGTCGTTTAGAAAAAGGTGGCGCTATCGCAAGTTATTGGGGTGACGAAACACAAGGCGCACGTCGAAAATATTACAAAATCACGTCGTCTGGTCAGCAACATCTGATGACTGCTTTACAGGAATGGGAATTTGCTAAGGACGTTATCAGCAACTTAATTACAGGCAATCTAAATGAAGGAGCATCATTATGACATCAATCGAAATGGAAATACGGACACGTTTGGACGTTATTTTCTCAAAATACACGCCAAACACACAACTCACTGAGTTTAAAGAAGAACTTGTCACCGATTTGATGGAAGCCTACCAAGATTTTGCTAAACAAGACAAATCTCACGATGAGGCACTTGATGATGCATTTTCACAACTGGGTGATATTGATATTGTCCTGCGTGATTTAAGCCAGACAACCAAAACAGATGGTAAAAACCCTGATGACGAATCAAAAAAAGCGCCCTTTATTGATATTTCAGATGATGGCTTCCATGTTGGTAACTTACATATTGACGGTCGTGGCGTTCGTTTAGGTGATGACATTGTGATTGATGGTAAGCATGACAAAGTGCAATTTGGTGATTGGTTACATGTCGATCATGATGGCGCGCGGGTTGGCAAAAAATATTACAAGTTCGATGATGACAGTACTATGAATCAAGCACACTTTGATGAAGACGAGAAAAATGCTTCTGCGCCAACTTGGGCTGCTGCTCATCATAATGCCCAAATTCCTATCAGTGATAAACAATTCGTGTTTGATTATAGAGATGCCATTGTTAATTTTTATACCAATGATAAGACAGACCTCATAACCGTCGACGAATACTTTAATCGCGACAATGCCCGTTATTTTGCTCATATTGAAGAAAATGATGAGCGTGTCTTAATATCACAAGGTGATCATCCCCTGTTGTTTCATGTGCGCACTTTAATTAATATTGGTTTCCCAAAAAACTTTGACACTGGCTATATAACAAGCATTAACCATAGTGGCCGTGTCACTGCTAAAAATTTAACACTCGGTACGTTTGACCTAGTTATTCACTCTGGTAGCTTTAACGGACAACAAATTAAAGCTAAAAATGCCACTTGGGAGATACATACAGGCGCCGTAAAAGCCGACAAACTCACTTTTGAAAAAGCAGAAATATTTTCTAAATCTGGTAGCGTCAAGCTTAAAAATACCACGATTTCTCACGCAAAAATTAGTGCGACGTCTGGATCCGTTCAAGTTGACAATTTTGTTGGTGGCGGACAATTCAGCGCAAATTCTGGTCCCTTGCGTTTACGCATAACTGAGTTAACTGATGATCTGAAATTACACGCCCATTCTAGTTCAATTCGTGTTACCGCACCAACAACACAGAATTTTAATTTTGACCTATCTTCTAATAATGGTATGGTTACGATTGAGCGTGATGCAACGATTCATTTTGACAAAAATACGACAAGCTATAAACGTGGATTTTACGGCACTAACCCTAAATTTACAATTGATGCTAACGTCAATTCTGGTACAATTAAAGTGTATTAGATTGATTAAGTTTATGACACACAACCGAAAGGAATTCATATGTCCATGAAAGAATACTATCATCATAGCCACTCGTCACATGGTATCCAGGCGTATGGCGTTGGTCTCATGCTTGCTGCTGGTATTGAATTTGCAACATCGCATGACTGGTTTTCAACACTTTGGCATGCACTTCTCAGCTAGATTTCAGTTGGCTACTACATTGCCGACACACTACAACACATCATTAAGTAAGGAGTATTAATCATGACAAAAAAGAAAGCATTTACACGTTCACGTAACAATCGCATGATTGCTGGTGTTATGGGGGGCATAGCTGATTATTTTGGTTGGAATGTAACTTGGTTACGTATTATATTCGTGCTGGTTTCATTTTTCTCCGTAGCATTTCCCGGCATTTTAGTTTATATTCTAGCTTGGATTATCATGCCTGATGCACCAAAAAAAACGCACTACTATTCAACAGATTCACGTAAAGATGTTACCCCAGATAATGACAACCGCCCTTAATTTATAAGCAATATTGCACACCTTCTCGTATCATATAATATCATGAAAATTAAGGAGACGTGCTATGCTGGACTACCTTGCATCCCTTTTTACTAATAAAAAAGGCCGATCATAATAAAAACCCGATGACTATATTAGTCATCGGGTTTTTATTATATATCGGCAATTAACTATCAACTTGCTCATGCATATTAATCCTCTGGTTTGTCATCAGATTCTGTACGATCTAATAACGCTGTTACTTGTTCAATTTGTTGCTTATCCAAAGGTGTTTCACGTGAAACTTCTGTTGTTTCATCATCAGCAAGTATTTCTTCGTGCTCGACTTTAGCTAATGTTGCTACTTTAGCACCATCTTCAAGACGAATTAAACGTACACCTAATGTCGCACGCCCAGTTTGACTGACAGATGCTGCGGTAAATCGAATCATCACACCTTGTGTTGTGGTAACCATGATATCTTCATCACCATGAATGATAGTCATTCCGGCTAAGGTACCATTTTTTTCAGTGATATTGGCTGTTTTAATCCCTTTACCACCGCGGCCCTTGATTGGATATTCAGTGACCGGTGTCTGCTTACCGTAACCTTTTTCTGTGATGACCAAAACATTATCGTTTAAGCTCACAACATCTGATCCAATAACCAAATCACCCTCACGTAATCGAATACCACGAACACCAGCTGCAGCACGACCCATGATACGGACATCTTCTTCAGTAAATCTGACAGAATAACCATCTTTGGTAGCAATCAGAATACTTTGCGTACCATCGGTAATTTGAACAGATAATACTTCATCATCGTCACGTAATGTTAGTGCTTTCAAACCATTCGTACGAATATTTGAAAATTCACTCACAGCTGTTCGCTTGACAACACCGAGACGTGTAACAAAGAACAAATAGGCTTTGCTTTCACCAGCTTCACCACGTACATTAATAACTGTTTGTATTTTTTCGTCACCTTCAAATTTAAGTAGGTTAACAACTGGAATACCCTTAGCCTGGCGACCATATTCAGGTACTTCATAACCCTTCATTCGGTAAACTTTACCTTTGTTTGTGAAGAATAACAAGGTGTCATGCGTTGATGTGGCAACCATTTGATCAACAAAGTCCTCATCATTGACGTTGATACCTTGCACACCACGCCCACCACGATTTTGTGCTTTAAATTCCGCTTGTGGTACTCGCTTAATATAACCTTTACGCGTCAAAGTAATAATGACATCTTCTTCTTCGATTAAATCTTCATCTTCCAAATTGGTCACATCGCCGACTTGTAATTCAGTCCGACGCGCATCCCCAAACTTTGTTTGAATTTCTAATAGTTCATCATAAATTATTTGGTCAACACGTTCTTCATGCGCCAAAATATCTTTCAAATCCGTAATTAAAGTGACTAATTTTTGATACTCGTCTTCAATTTTATCACGTTCTAAACCAGTCAGACGCACTAATCGCATATCTAGAATGGCTTGTGCTTGCTTATCAGACAGTGAATACCCATCAATCAAGCGTGTTTTAGCTTCTTCTGACGTTGCTGATGAACGAATAATACTGATAATTTCATCAATATGATCCAAGGCAATGCGTAATCCTTCAAGGATATGTGCGCGTGCTTGTGCTTTTTGTAAATCAAAAGCTGTACGGCGGCGAATAACTTCACGTTGATGAATCAAATAAGCGACTAAGATTTCTTTGAGGCTCATTGTTTGTGGTTTACCACCATTGATTGCCAACATATTGAAACTGAAGTTTGTTTGTAGCAGTGTCTCTTTATACAAATTGTTTATAATAACACTAGCAGATGCATCACGTCTCACATCTATTGAAACACGTAACCCATCACGATCAGACTCATCACGAATGCCTGTGATACCTTCAATGCGCTTGTCACGAGCTAATTCTGAGATACGCTCTATCAAACGCGCCTTGTTAACAGCATAAGGCAATTCTGTGACAATGATTTGTTCCTTACCTGTTTTTGTTTGTTCAATATCTACTTTTGCGCGAACAGTAACTCGTCCACGACCAGTTTCATAAGCACGTCGAATACCTGATTTTCCCATCACAATCCCACCTGTTGGGAAGTCTGGTCCAGGAAGTGCTTCCATTAGGTCCATGGTTGTCGCTTCAGGATTGTTCATCAAAATATGAAGCGCCGAAATAACTTCGGCCAAGTTATGCGTTGGAATATTTGTTGCCATGCCAACCGCAATCCCAGTCGCACCGTTAACTAACAAGTTAGGGAAACGTGCTGGTAGTACTTCTGGTTCACGTTCTTCACCATCATAGTTGGGTATAAAATTAACTGTATCCTTGTTTAAGTCGCGTACCATTTCCATGGCAACCTTTGACAAACGCGCCTCAGTATAACGCATAGCGGCAGCACTATCACCATCGACAGAACCAAAGTTACCATGACCATCAACTAGCATATGACGATATGAAAAAGGTTGAGCCATACGGACCATTGATTCATAAATAGCTGAATCACCGTGCGGATGGTACTTTCCCATGACATCCCCAACAATACGTGCTGATTTTTTATGTGGTTTATCTGGCGTATTACCTTGCTCAATCATTGAGTATAAAATACGACGATGAACCGGCTTCATGCCATCACGAACATCAGGCAATGCACGCGCGACAATAACAGACATAGCGTATGACAAAAATGATGTTTTCATTTGTTCTGACAAATTCGCGTTATGAATGCGCGAGTCATTTTGTTCAGACATTTTTTACTCCTTATAACGTTATTCTGAAGTTATGTACTGCCAATTGGCAGTTTCGCATGCTTTTTGCGCCACGCCTCATATTAGGCCAGACGCACACTCTTTTAAATATCTAAGTTTTCTACGAACACAGCGTTTTCTTCGATAAATTCACGACGCGGTGCGACGTCATCACCCATTAGCATGTCAAAAACACTATCAGCTGCCTCAGCATCTGAGGGATCAACACGTAATAATCGTCGGTTTATTGGATCCATGGTCGTATCAGCAAGCTGATCAAAGTCCATTTCACCTAATCCCTTATAACGTTGCACTTTTGGCTTGATATTTGATGGCAATTGCGCCAAGTATGTTTCAAGTTCTTCATCAGTATCCAAATATTCACGCGTTTTGGAGTTTCCCAATGCCACACCATACAAAGGTGGCTGAGCAATATAAATATACCCTGCATCAACAAGTGGTCGCATATAACGATAGAAGAGCGTCAACAATAACGTACGAATATGTGCCCCATCGACATCGGCATCAGTCATGATAATAACTTTATGATAATTCGCCTTTTCAACGTTGAAATCATTCCCGAATCCTGTTCCCATTGCAGTGAACAGTGACCGAATTTCTTCATTACCTAACACACGGTCCAAGGTCGCCTTTTCAACGTTCAAAATTTTACCACGAATTGGTAAAATGGCTTGTGTCACACGATTACGTCCTTGTTTAGCAGAACCACCGGCAGAATCTCCCTCAACAATAAACAATTCTGACAGCGCTGGATCATTTGACGTGTTATCTGCTAATTTACCAGGTAAATTACCAATTTCTAAGCCAGACTGTTTACGTGTCATTTCACGCGCACGTTTAGCAGCTAAACGCGCTTTTTGCGCCAAGAGACCCTTGTCGACAATTTGCTTGGCAACTATTGGGTTTTCCATCATAAAGCGACTAAAAGTCTCTGAAAACATGCGATCTGTCGCTTGACGGGCATCTGAGTTACCCAATTTTGTTTTAGTTTGACCTTCGAACTGTGGATCTGGATGCTTGATTGATACAATCGCTGTCACACCTTCACGTACATCTTCTCCGGTTAAACTCTCAGCAGCGTCCTTCATTTGCCCATTTTTACGTGCATAATCATTAATAACACGCGTCAAAGCTGTCTTAAAGCCTGTTTCGTGCGTGCCACCTTCATAGGTATTAATATTGTTTGCAAAAGTACGCAAACTGTCTTTAATATCCGTTGTGTACTGCAACGCCGCTTCCACAACAATACCATTTTCTTCACCTTCAACATAAACAGGCTCAGGAAAAATAACTGATTTTTCAGAATTTAAGTATTCAACGTACTCTTTTATTCCACCTTCAAAATGGAAACTCTCTACTACAGGTGTCTCCAACCGATTATCTGTAATAGAAATACGCAAGCCTTTATTCAAAAATGCCAATTCACGTACACGTGTCAACAAGGTATTGTAATTAAACGTTGTTGTTTCACGGAATATATCGCCATCAGGATTAAAATGGACGATTGTGCCACGATCAATTGTGGGTTTTTCATCCAATTTAACAATGCTTGTGCTTACACGCCCTAATTTGAAGTCCATGTAATAAACTTGATTATCACGTATAACTCTAACATCTAGATTCGTTGATAAGGCATTAACGACTGACGCGCCAACACCGTGTAAGCCACCAGAAACTTTATAACCACCGCCGCCAAATTTACCACCAGCATGTAATACAGTAAAGACTGTTTCAAGCGCAGATTTTCCCGTCTTAGTTTGGATATCCACTGGAATGCCACGACCATCATCAGTCACCGTAATCGAATTATCTTTTTCAATTGTCACCGTAATATGTGAGGCAAAGCCAGCTAAGGCTTCATCAATTCCATTGTCGACAATTTCCCATACTAAATGATGCAAACCTTGTGCAGTCGTTGTGCCAATATACATGCCAGGACGCTTACGCACAGCTTCTAAGCCTTCCAAAACTTGAATCTGATCTGCGTTATAGTCTCCCGCACTTGCATTTACCGTACTTGCCTGACGAATTTCAGCGTCATCAGTTACAATACCATCTATATTTTCTAATTCATTATTTATTTCTTCAGACATATTAAATCCTTTATGTACTTGCTAATTACTCAGCTTGTTCTTCTAACATAATCTCACCTTGTTGCACGTGAAACACTTTAGGTGCATGAATTAATTGCCGGGCAACATCACTTAATGTTGGTGCCGTAATGAACGTTTGAACCTTGTCTTGAATCGCTAACAAAAGGTGTGTTTGTCGGTTAGCATCGAGCTCACTTAAAACATCATCGAGTAGCAAAATAGGATATTCACCCGTTTCTTGTTGCATGAGATCTATTTCAGCTAATTTAATCGCAAGCGCGGTTGTTCTTTGCTGCCCTTGTGATCCAAAAACAGCCACATCTTTATCATTAACAATGAACTGTATATCGTCTCGATGCGGACCAACGACTGTTGATCCTTGCATAATTTCACGTGATTGTTGCTTTTTTAAAGCTTGTTCAAAAATGGCTTTAACTGTTGCTAAATCTGCGTCTTTTTCAAAATCAATCCCTGTTTGATACTTCAACGTTAGTGTTTCTCGCTGATTTGAAATTTCAGCATGAATAGGTTGCGCAGCAACTTCCAATCTTTTTAAAAAGGCTTGGCGCGCCAAAAGAACTTGCGCCCCAACGTCAACTAATTGTTCTGTCAAAACATCCAAAAAAATGGTGTCTTTTGTTTGTTTCATTTGCAAGCGCTTTAAGTACGCATTGCGATCTTTTAATATGCGGCGATATTGCGTTGTATTGTACAAATATAAGGGATTCATTTGCCCAAATTCCATATCAATGAACCGCCGTCGCACACTTGGTGCACCTTTAACTAATTCTAAGTCTTCAGGTGCAAATAGAATAACATTTAATTGGCCAATATATTGTGATAATTTGGACTGTTCCAAATGATTCACACGCGCTTTTTTGCCTTTATTCGAAAAATGCAAAGATAACGGTGTATCACTAATATTTTTCTTAACACGGCCACTAATTGTTGCTTCTTTTTCCTGCCAACGAATTAAATCTTTATCACTACTTGTTCGATGTGAGCGTGCCAGAGCTAAAACGTAAATACTTTCTAATAAATTCGTCTTGCCTTGTGCATTTTCACCCAAAAAAACATTCACACCATCACTAAAATCTAGCGCCAGGTCCGTATAGTTACGGTAATTAACAAGTCTTAGCGATTGGAGTTCCAAGAACCAGGTCCTTTTGGTCCCGCACCACGACCACCTTGATTAGGACGACCAAACCCACCTGCACGTGTGCCATTTTTCTTACGTAATTCAGCAAAACGTGCTTCTTTACGTTCTTTAGCAACGGCAGCTTTTTGTGCTTTAATCCGGTCATTGAGAACAGTCTTTTTGGCAGCAGCAGCACGTTCAGCTTTCTCTTCTTGTGCTGCTGCAATCATTTCATCAGCATTTTCTGCTAATGAAATGACATATTTTTCACCGGCCACAGTAATCTCATCGTGATTATATAGTTTTTTACCACGTCGATTTTCGGCCTCGCCATTTAACAAGACTGGCGAATCCATTAAATAGTACTTTGCCTGGCCCCCAGAAGAAATAATATTCTCTTCTTTGAGTAATTGTGTGAGTGTTATGTATTCAGTTGTGATTTTTATATTTTTCGTCATATTAGTTACCTTTGTATTATACCATTTTTTTACAGCTTATTCTTAAAAAAACAGCCTAAAATCGTTTTTAAGCGATTTTAGGCTGTTTTAGGGATAAATGTTTGTTTGTTATCAACTTTATTTAGAACGCCTGTCAGGAATTAAAACGTGCGAACAGGTGTAATCAGCTGTAACTGTTTGTTATCTGTTTCCCCAGCTGGTGTCAATGTAAATGGTCGCAAGTTACTTGTAAACTTGACATCAACAGCTTTGCCACTAAACACACGTAAGGCATCACGAACGTAATCTGGATTAAATGAAATTTCCAAATTTTCGCCTTCAATTGATTTTGTTACTAATTCTTCTTGTACACGACCCACTTCTTGTGATGTCCCAGTTAGTGTCACAACGCCATCTTCAAGTGTCAGTTGCACGACGTTATTTCGGCTTTCATGACTCAATAAACTAGCACGACTAATCGCACCAAGTAAGGCACTTGCTTCAATCGTCAGTTGTGTTGTACTTTCTGTTGGAATCAAGCGATCAGTTTCTGGGTAGTTCCCTTCTAATAAACGTGAATAAAAAGTTGTATTGCCCAAATCAAATACCGCTTGATTTGCTGATAACTTAATTTCAACGCGATCTTGTCCTTCTAACAAACTTTGTAATTCATTGAAAGACTTAGCCGGGATAATCACATCAGCTTTAACTTGGGCATCAGTTCCAGTCAAAGTCACAATACGTTGCGATAAGCGATGTGAGTCTGTTGTGACCGCTTTCACATCATTACCGTTCAAGGCTAAGTGGATACCAGTTAAAATAGGGCGACTTTCTTGGGTTGAAGCAGAAATTTTAGTTTGCGAAATAATATCAACCAATTGTGCTGCCGAAACACTCAAACTTTGCACATCATCTAATTCTGGTAACTGTGGATAGTTGCGCACATCTTGACCGTTAATTGTAAAATCGGATGCACCAGATGTAATACTAGCACGTACCCCATCGACTGATACAGATAGATCATCAGCAGGCAAATTTTTAACAATATTTGAAAAGAAAGTAGCAGACAATGTGATGCCACCTGGTTGTTTAATGACTAATTGCGCACTCGTGTCTGATTGGGCAATACGAGTCTCAATTGAGATATCACTATTAGAACCAGTTAAAATCAATTCTTCTTGTGTTAAAACAATTTTAATATTTGTCAAAATTGGAATTGTTGTCCGTGATGAAATTGCACGCGACACATCATTGAGTGCTTTTATAAAAGCTTG